>NZ_VWXK01000015.1 GCF_011752565.1 Pantoea sp. Ap-967 | reverse complement strand
GCCAACCCGCGTTGTTGGCGCAGGGCCTGGTAGGAGCGAGCGTAGCTCGCGATGGGCTGCAGAGCAGCCCCGGCACTCTGAGCCGCGAAGCTGAAAACCTCGGGCCGCTGCGCGCCCCATCGCGAGCTACGCTCGCTCCTACCGCGTCCGCGCAACGGGGTGCGGCCTACGCTGGAACAAGTCAAGGCTGCCGTGGCCTTTGCACGGCAGCAATAAGCCAACCCGCGTTGTTGGCGCAGGGCCCGGTAGGAGCGAGCGTAGCTCGCGATGGGCTGCAGAGCAGCCCCGGCACTCTGAGCCGCGAAGCTGAAAACCTGGGCCGCTGCGCGCCCCATCGCGAGCTACGCTCGCTCCTACCGCGTCCGCGCAACGGGGTGCGGCCTACGCTGGAACAAGTCAAGGCTGCCGTGGCTTTTGCAAGGCAGCAATAGGCCAACCCGCGTTGTTGGCGCAGGGCCTGGTAGGAGCGAGCGTAGCTCGCGATGGGCTGCAGAGCAGCCCCGGCACTCTGAGCCGCGAAGCTGAAAACCTCGGGCCGCTGCGCGCCCCATCGCGAGCTACGCTCGCTCCTACCGCATCCGCGCAAACCCTGTAGGTTCGAAACTCAGAACGCCTTGTGGCCCTTGTCCAGCTGTTCGTCCACCAGCGACCGGCCATGGGCCAGCGACACATGCTGGGCATTGTCCAGGTCGGCGAAGAACTTCAGCGGCATCGAAATGCGCCTGCTGGTGTGCCCGTGCGGGTCGGTGATCAGGCAGCCGGCGGCATAGGGCAGGGGGGAGTCGGGGTGGGGCATCACGCTGGCGGTGATGGTGTGCTCGCGGTATTCACAGTGAAGAGATTGCATCGTCCTTACCTCGCTGTGGCATGTGAAGCAGTTACCTTCATATACCACAGCAAGGGGCCGGGAGTTCCCGGCCCGACGAGCGCGAGCCGGTGGTCAGCCCTTGAGTTCGCCCGGCTGGATCACTTCCACCCAGTAACCGTCCGGGTCCTTGACGAAAGCCAGGTGGTTCATGCGGCCGTCTTGCAGGCGCTTCTGGAACGGCACGTCCAGGGCCTCGAAGCGGGCGCAGGCCTCGCGCACGTCCGGCACCGAGATGCAGATGTGGCCGAAGCCGCGCGGGTCGGTGTTGCCGTTGTGGTAGGCGAAGTCCGCGTCGTTTTCGGTGCCGTGGTTGTGGGTCAGTTCCAGCACGCCTGGAATCGACTTCATCCACTGGTGGCGCTCGGCGTCGTCAGCCGGGATTTGCGCGGGGTCGACCAGGGCCAGGAAGTACAGGCTGAAGGCGGCCTCAGGGAAGTCGCGTTTGTCGACCAGGCGGAAACCCAGCACGCGGGTGTAGAAGTCCAGCGATTTCTCGATGTCCTTGACCCGCAGCATGGTGTGGTTGAAGACGAACTGGGCGGTGGCGTTGTCCGGTTGCGCGGTGACACCCGGCAGGGTTTGCAGATCGTGCAGGCTCATGGGTACTCCAGAGGCGGGGCTGGCACCTGCGTGCCAGCGAAACAAACAGGCGGCCATGATACGGCAGTGAAGCGATTGCGCAAATGAAAGCGCCCTGCACGAGGGCAGGGCGCTGGAATTAGAGGCCCGCATGTGCGGGCGCGTGATGGGGTCGCTAGTCCTTTAGCTGTCTCGATACTGACCCCGCGCTTGTGAAAAAAGTGTGAAGTTGGCGTTGAAGTTTCATCAGCGCACCCAACTTTCCACCGTGCCGGCGCCGTACTGTTCTTTCCACGCCTTCAGGCCGCGGTGGTTGCCGCCCTTGGTTTCGATCAGCTCGCCGGTGTGCGGGTTTTCATACACTTTGACCACGCGCGGACGGCGTTGCTGTTTCGGCGCCGGGGCTGCGCCTCGGGTGACTGCCTTGGGATCGAGAATGGCGATGATGTCGCGCAGGCTCTTGTCGTAGCTTTTCATCAGGCCGACTAGTTTCTGCTCGAATTCGATTTCGCGTTTGAGGCCGTCATCCTTTTTCAGCGCCTCCAGTTGTGCCATTTGTTCCTGGAGCGCTTTTTCGGCAGCACGAAACTCTGCAAGTCTGGACACTGTAATCACTCCTATCCGTCTTTCGTGGCAGGGCGTGACGAACATTGAGGGGCAATAAACGCCGGCCACGTGGGGGGTTGCTACTGTTCGCTGATAACGAGTGTAGACACTTGCAGCAGTTGGGTAAACCGCAAACTTTTTATAAGTAACGGGGGAACTTAAGCGCTTTGTTGTGCGGTAATTTCGATACCCAAGGCACGTTTTCCAAGCGCCCTAGACCATGGTCCTATGGTGCAGGCCAGAGCCCTTGGGCGATGATTTCCGATGATGGCTGGGCGTTCTTTCGCCGGGCCCCTTGTTGTGCCGCCACCGCGCTGTGCTTCGTTTTTCTGCCTTTCTTGTGGACGTTCCCTCGCATGTTTGCCCCCCTTGCTCTCGCCCCCGGGCGCCGTGTTGCCGGCCTGTTGCTGTTGTGTGCCGGAGCCCAGGCCCAGGCGGGCGGTTTTCTTGAAGACAGCCGTGCCAAGCTCGAAGCGCGCACGGTATATTTCAACCGCGATTTTCGTGACGGCCACAGCAGTTCCAGCCAGGGCGCATCCAAGCGCGAAGAGTCCGCGCAGGGTTTTATTCTCAATGTACAATCTGGATATACCCAGGGCCCGGTCGGCATTGGCGTAGATGCGTTGGGTTTGTTCGGCCTCAAGCTCGATTCCAGTGCCGCTGACAGTAACAGTGGTTTGCTGCCGTCTTCCGGGCATGACCCGCGGCATTCGGCAGACCAGTACGCCAAGTTTGGCGTGGCGGCCAAGGTGAAGGTTTCCAACACCGTGCTCAAGTACGGTTCGATGATGCCGGACCTGCCCTTGATCAAGTACAACGATGGCCGCCTGCTGCCCACCTTGTTCCATGGCGCGATGCTCACGTCCGAACAGGTGCAAGGCCTGACGTTCACCCTGGCGCGCCTGAACCAATACACCACGCGCGATTCCACCGACCGCCAGGATATTCGCGTGCATTGCAAGAACAAGCGCTATGCCTGCGATATCACGGCGGACCATTTCGACCTGGCCGGCGTGGACTACCGTTTCAACGACAAGGTCAGCGCCCAGTACCAGGTAGCGAAACTGGAAAACATCTACCGCCAGCACTTTCTCGGCCTGGTCGCCAGCCAGCCGCTGGCGGTGGGCAGCCTGTCGGCCGACCTGCGCCTGATCAAGAGCGATGACATCGGCAACGCACGTGCCGGCGAGATCGACCACCGTGCGTTCAGCGGCATGCTCGGCTACAGCCTTGGCGGGCACAAGGTCAGTGCCGGCTGGCAGCGCATGTATGGCCAGAGCGCCATGCCGTACCTCGACGGCAGCAACCCGTACCTGGTCAACTATGCCCAGGTGAACGACTTCGCCGCCGCCCAGGAGCGTTCCTGGCAACTGCGCTACGACTACGACTTCAAGGCCCTTGGCGTGCCGGGCCTGAGCTTCCTCACCCGCTACATCAACGGTGACCATGTCAAGGTGCCGGGCAGTAACGCCCAGGGCAAGGAATGGGAACGCGACACCGAACTGAAGTACCAGGTGCAAAGTGGCACCTTCAAGGATGTCAGTGTGCGCCTGCGCAATTCCACGTTCCGCAGCAACTATGAGAAGTGGGCGCGTGACATGGACGAGACGCGGGTCATTGTCAGCTATAACTTCTCTATCTTCTAAGGGGCCAGGTAGCGGGCGGAGCCATGAAAACGTTGTTGTTGATCGGCATTGGCCCGGGCGACCCACGGCAGGTCACGGTCGAGGCGGTCGAGGCCTTGCGCCGTGCCACGCTGTTCTTCGTGCTCGACAAGGGTGCTGGCAAGGACGAGCTGGTGCACCTGCGCAAAGCCATTCTCGAACGTTACCGGCCAGAGGGCGGCTACCGCCTGGTGCAAGTGGCAGACCCCAAGCGCGATGCCCAGGCGCCCGACTACCTGGGCGCGGTGCACGACTGGCACCGCCAGCGGGCGGCGCTGTATGCGCAATTGCTCGAAACGGAAATGGGCGCCGAGGATATTGGCGCCTTTTTGCTATGGGGGGAGCCTGGCCTGTACGACAGCACCTTGCGCATCCTCGACCTGGTCCGCGAACGTGGGGTGGCGCTGCGCTTGCAGGTGATACCGGGCATCAGCAGCGTGCAGGCCCTGGCGGCGCGGCACCAGGTACCGCTGAACCGTATCGGTGAACCGTTGCTGGTGCTACCTGGGCGGCGCTTGGCCGAGTTGGAACAGGTGGACAACGTGGTGGTGATGCTGGACGGGCAGGGGGTGTTTGCCGCCCTGCAGGACCCTGGGCTGATGATTTACTGGGGGGCCTACCTGGGCACCGAGGATGAAGTGCTGATTGCCGGGCCCCTGCAGGCGGTGAAGGCGCAGATTCTGGAGGTTCGCGAGCGTGAGCGGGCGCGCAAGGGGTGGATCATGGACACCTACCTGTTGCGCCGGGAAGTGTAGAGCAAGGGCCGCTTGCGCGGCCCATCGCGAGCGGTGCTCGCTCCTACCCGGCCTGCGTCAACCCTCGTAGGAGCGAGCGCAGCTCGCGATAGGCCCCCCCACCTCAAGGCGTACCCAGAATCTCCAACACCTTGTTGCGCAACTGCTCGATGCTGAACGGCTTGCCAATCAGGTGCATGCCTTCGGGCACCTCGAAGCTCTCGGCGTAGCCGCTGGCAAACAGCACCGGCAGCAACGGCCTGACGGCGCGCGCCCTGGCCGCCAGCGCTTCGCCGCGCATGTCCGGCAGGCCAACGTCGGTCATCAGCAGGGCCAGGTGCTGGTCGGCATCTTCAATGACCTTCAGGGCCGCCGCCGCATTTTCCGCCTCAAGGGTGCTGTAGCCCAATTCGTCGAGCACTTCGACCATCAGCATACGGACGATGTCGTCATCTTCGACTACCAAAAGGTGCATGTTGGCTTCCTGTTGAAAAAAAGGCGTGTCCTACTCTGTGCGCCAGGCACTGGCAGAAGTTCCCGAGGATACCGGCCTATGCAAATAGATGGAACGATTCGCGCATGCCACCTTCAAATACTGGCTAAATGCCCTGCCGAACCGGCGAAAGCTGGTTAGACTCGCTGTGTACCGGTGAGCGCAGCGGCAGGCAAATGACAGGCGCCGGCCGCCACACTTTTTCATGGACTCTTACGCGCGGGCGTTTCCAGATGATTCAAGCAGCCACGATGGACCAGCAAAGTTTCCGCAAGCTGTTGAGCCGCAACATTGGTTTGCCCCTGGGGGTAGGCCTGCTCGGCGCAGTGGCCTTTGTTGCGGTGATCAACTACCTGCTCACCGCCATGCAGTGGGTCGAGCACACCGACCGGGTGATCGGCAACGCCAACGAGACGGTCAAGCTGTCGATCGACATGGAAACCGGCATGCGCGGCTTCCTGCTGACCGGCGACGAGCGTTTCCTCGACCCCTACGAGGTCGCCAAGCCCCGCGTCCTGGGCAGCCTGGAAAGCCTCAAGGAGCTGGTCAAAGACAACCCCCAGCAGGTCGACCGGATCGACCGGCTGATTGCCCTGCAAAATGCCTGGAACAGCTTCGCCAGCGAAATGATCACCCAGCGCCGCAGCGGCGGTGACTTCCGGGCTTCGATCGGCAATGGCCGCGGCAAGCGCATCACCGACGAAATTCGCAAGGAATTCGATGCCCTGGTCGGCACCGAGCAACAGCTGCGCATGACGCGCACCGAGTCGGTCAGCTCGGTGACGGTGACATCCATTACCGTATTCGTGGTGCTGCTGGTTGGCCTGAGCGGGTTGCTGGCCTATTTCGGCCGTCGCGACCTGATGACCTTGTCCGGCACCTACAACGATAACCTGCTAGCCCAGGAGCGTGCCGCCCAGCGCCTGGAACAGCAGGCCTGGCTGCGTGCCGGCCAGACGCAACTGGCCGAGCAAGTGCTGGGCCAACTGACCCTGCCGATGTTGGGCGAGAATATCCTGCGCTTTTTCGCCAGTTACCTGGGCAGCGTGGTCGGCGCCGTGTACGTACGCGACGAGCATGGCCGCCTGGTGCGTGTGGCCACCTATGGCCTGGCGGCCGAGGAGCAGGCCCGCGAGCAAGTGCTGGGCGACCATGCCGGGCTGCTGGCCCAGGCGGTGCGCGAAGGGCGCCTGCTGCGCCTGGACGACCTGCCGCAAGATTACTACCACCTGAGCTCTGGCCTTGGCAGCGGTTTGCCGCGCAGCGCACTGCTGATGCCGGCCAGCGACGACGGGCAGATCAATGGCGTGCTCGAACTGGGTTTCCTGCGCCCGCTGGTGGAGCGTGACGAAGAGTTGCTGCAGCGGGTGGGCGGCAACCTGGGCATTTCCATCGAAAGCGCCCGTTACCGCCAGCGCCTGCAGGAAGTGCTGGCTGAAACCCAGCAGCTCAACGAAGAGCTGCAAGTGCAGCAGGAAGAACTCAAAACCGCCAACGAAGAGCTTGAAGAGCAGTCGCGGGTGCTCAAGGAGTCCCAGGCCCACCTGGAAACCCAGCAGGCCGAGCTTGAGCAAACCAATGAACAGCTGTCCGAGCGTACCGAGTCGCTGGACCGCAAGAACGACGAGCTGAGCCTGGCCCAGGAAGAGTTGCAGGCCCGTGCCGACGACCTGCAGCGTTCGAGCAAGTACAAGTCTGAATTCCTCGCCAACATGTCCCACGAGCTGCGCACGCCGCTCAACAGCTCGCTGATCCTGGCCAAGTTGCTGGCCGAGAACGGCGAGGGCAACCTCAGCGCCGAGCAGATCAAGTTCGCCGAGTCCATCTATTCGGCGGGCAACGACCTGCTCAACCTGATCAACGACATCCTCGACATCGCCAAGGTCGAGGCCGGCAAGCTGGAAGTGCGCCCGGAAAACACCCAGCTTGAGCGCCTGGTCGAGGGCCTGCGCGGCATGTTCCTGCCCATGGCCGAGCACAAGGGCCTGGCCTTCGAGGTCAGCGTCGAACCGCAGGTGCCGGCGACCCTGTTCACCGACCGCCAGCGCCTGGAGCAGGTGCTCAAGAACCTGCTGTCCAACGCCCTCAAGTTCACCGAACGCGGCCAGGTCAGCCTGAGCATCAGCCACCAGCCGGGCGCTGGCATCACCTTCTCGGTGCGCGACAGCGGCATCGGCATTGCTTCCGACCAGCTGGAGGCGATTTTCGGCGCCTTCCACCAGGTCGATGGCACCAGCAACCGCCGCTACGGCGGCACGGGCCTGGGCCTGTCGATTTCCCGTGACCTGGCGCACCTGCTGGGTGGGCAGATCAGCGTCGACAGCAGCCCCGGCAAGGGCAGCGTGTTCAACCTGACCCTGCCGGAGCACTTCGAGGCGCAAGGCAAGCCCATCGAAGCGCTGAGCCTGCGCCCGGCGGTCGATAGCCTGCCGCCGGCGCCCAAGGCCGCCGCACCGGCAGTGGTCAAGCGCCAGGCGCCTGCGTTCGCCGACGACCGCGACCGTGCACCGTTCAACAACCGCTGCATCCTGGTGATCGAGGACGAGCCGAACTTCGCCCGTATTCTGTTCGACCTGGCCCACGAGCTGGGCTACAGCTGCCTGGTGGCCCAGGCCGCAGACGAGGGCTACGAGCTGGCCGCGCAGTATGTGCCCGACGCCATCCTGCTGGACATGCGCTTGCCCGACCATTCCGGCCTCACCGTGCTGCAACGCTTGAAGGAGCAGGCCAGCACCCGGCACATCCCGGTGCACATCATTTCCGTGGAGGACCGCGTCGAGGCGGCCATGCACATGGGGGCGGTGGGCTATGCGGTCAAGCCCACCAGCCGCGAAGAACTCAAGGAAGTGTTTGCCCGCCTGGAAGCCAAGCTCACGCAGAAGCTCAAGCACATCCTGCTGGTGGAGGACGACGACCTGCAGCGTGAGAGCATCGCCCGCCTGATTGGTGACGATGACGTCGAGATCACCGCCGTGGCCATGGCCCAGGACGCCCTGGAGCTGCTGCGCGACAACATCTACGACTGCATGATCATCGACCTCAAGCTACCCGACATGCTCGGCAACGAGCTGCTCAAGCGCATGACCGCCGAGGACATCCGCGCCTTCCCGCCGGTGATCGTCTACACCGGGCGCAACCTCACCCGCGAGGAGGAGGCCGACCTGCTCAAGTATTCGCGCTCGATCATCATCAAGGGCGCGCGTTCGCCAGAGCGCCTGCTGGACGAAGTGACGTTGTTCCTGCACAAAGTCGAATCGCAGCTGTCCAACGAACGTCAGCGCATGCTCAAGACCGCGCGCAGCCGCGACAAGGTGTTCGAGGGGCGCAAGGTGCTGCTGGTGGACGACGATGTGCGTAACATCTTCGCCCTGACCAGCGCGCTGGAGCACAAGGGCGCCATCGTCGAAATCGGCCGCAACGGGCGTGAGGCCATCGAGCAACTGGAGCGCAACGACGACATCGACCTGGTGCTGATGGACGTGATGATGCCGGAGATGGACGGCTTCGAGGCCACTCGCCTGATTCGCCAGCAGCCGCGCTGGCGCAAGCTGCCGATCATCGCCGTCACCGCCAAGGCGATGAAGGACGACCAGCAACGTTGCCTGCAGGCGGGTGCCAATGATTACCTCGCCAAACCGATCGACCTGGACCGCTTGTTCTCGTTGATCCGCGTTTGGCTGCCGCAACTGGAGCGAATTTGACTAGCGAACGTAACACCGATATCGAGATCCGGCTGCTGATCGAGGCGATCTACCTCAAGTACAGCTACGACTTTCGCAATTACTCCGGCGCCTCGATCAAGCGCCGGATCCTGCACGCACTGCGCCAGTTCAGCTGCCTGACGGTGTCGGCGTTGCAGGAACGGGTGCTGCACGACCCGGGCATGTTCATGCAGTTGCTGCAGTACCTGACGATTCCGGTCAGCGAAATGTTCCGCGACCCCGGCCACTTCCTGGCCTTGCGCCAGGAGGTGGTGCCGCTGCTGCGCACCTGGCCGTCGATCAAGGTGTGGATCGCCGGCTGCAGCACGGGTGAGGAGGTGTACTCCATGGCTATCCTGCTGCGCGAGGAAGGGCTGCTGGAGCGCACCATCATCTATGCCACCGACATCAACCCGCACTCGCTGGACCGCGCCAAGCAGGGTATCTACTCGGTGCAGAACATGAAGGAATACGAGGAGAACTACCGCCTGGCCGGTGGCCGCCGGGACTTCTCCGAGTACTACACAGCGGCCTATGGCAACGCCATCATGGACAGCAGCCTGCGCGAGAACGTGACCTTCGCCGACCACAGCCTGGCCACCGACAGTGTGTTTTCCGAAACCCAGCTGGTGTCGTGCCGCAACGTGCTCATTTATTTCAACAAGGACCTGCAGGACCGCGCCCTGGGCCTGTTCCACGAGTCCCTGTGCCACCGTGGCTTCCTGGTGCTGGGCAGCAAGGAGTCGGTGGACTTTTCCGCCTACAGCGACCGCTTCGAGCCGTTGGTCAAGCCTGAACGGATTTTCCGCAAATCATGAAGGGCGTGCGCGCGGTGGTGATCGGCGCCTCGGCGGGCGGCGTCACGGCACTGTTCACGGTGCTGGGCAGCCTGCCGGAGCACTTCGCCATCCCGGTGCTGTGCGTGTTGCACCTGCCCGATGACCGCCACAGCCAGCTGGCCGAAGTGCTGGAGCGGCGCCTGCACCGGCCGGTGTGCCAGGCCGCGGACAAGCAAATGATCAGCGCCGGGCAAGTCTACGTGGCCGGGCCGGGCTACCACCTGTCGGTGGAAACCGATTTCAGCCTGTCACTGAGCCAGGAGGAACCGGTGCACTTCTCGCGCCCGGCCATCGACTACCTGTTCACCTCGGCAGCCGATACCTATGGCGCCGGGCTGCTCGGCATCCTGCTCACCGGGGCCAACGAGGATGGCGCCGAAGGCCTTGCCTACATCAAGAACAGCGGCGGCCGGACCGTGGTCCAGGACCCCCGCGATGCACAGGTGGCGCTGATGCCCGAGGCCGCCCTGGCCTTGCACCAGCCCGACCTAATCCTTTCTCTGAGCGGTATCGGGCAGTTGCTCGCCACCCT
The DNA here is from genome assembly GCF_011752565.1 of Pantoea sp. Ap-967. Taxonomy (GTDB): domain Bacteria; phylum Pseudomonadota; class Gammaproteobacteria; order Pseudomonadales; family Pseudomonadaceae; genus Aquipseudomonas. The sequence goes on along the minus strand of NZ_VWXK01000015.1, from coordinate 146,750 downwards.
GGAACCCAGCGCATGCTAAGCCTCACCCCTGCCAAACTGCTGATCGTCGACGACCTGCCGGAAAACCTGCTGGCCCTCGATGCCCTGATCCAGGGCGAGGACCGCGAGGTGCACCAGGCACAGTCGGCAGAGGCGGCCTTGTCGCTGTTGCTCGAACACGAGTTTGCCCTGGCTATCCTCGATGTGCAGATGCCGGGCATGAACGGCTTCGAGCTGGCCGAGCTGATGCGGGGTACGGAAAAGACCCGCAATATCCCGATCGTCTTCGTTACCGCGGCCGGGCGCGAGATGAACTACGCCTTCAAAGGTTATGAAAGCGGCGCCGTGGACTTTCTGCACAAGCCTCTGGACACCCTGGCGGTGAAAAGCAAGGTGTCGGTGTTCGTCGACCTGTACCGCCAGCGCAAGGTGCTCGACCGCCAGTTGCAGGCCCTGGAGCGCAGCCGCCAAGAGCAGGAGATACTGCTGGGGCAGTTGCAGACGGCGCGTTGCGAACTGGAGCACGCCGTGCGCATGCGCGACGACTTCATGTCGATCGTCTCCCACGAAGTGCGCACGCCGCTCAATGGCCTGATCCTGGAAACCCAACTGCGCAAGATGCACCTGGCCCGTGGCAACCTTGGCGCCTTCAGCGCCGACAAGCTGCAGGCGATGGTCGAGCGTGACGAGCGGCAGATCAACAGCCTGATCCGCCTGATCGAGGACATGCTGGACGTGTCGCGTATCCGCACCGGCAAACTGTCGTTGCGCCCACGCCCATTCGACCTGGGGCAACTGGTGCAAGGCCTGGTGGAGAACTTCGCCGCCCAGGCCACGGCCCAGGGCACGCAGATCGTGTTGCAGCGTTGCCAGGCGCTGGTGGGCGAGTGGGATGAATTTCGGATTGAACAAGTACTGGCCAACCTGTTGTCCAATGCCTTGCGTTACGGCGAGCGGCAACCGGTGGAGGTGCGGGTGTTCGAGCAGGAGGGCATGGCCTGGGTGCAGGTGCAGGACCACGGCATCGGCATCAGCGCCGCCAACCAGCAGCGGATTTTCCAGCAGTTCGAGCGGGTGGCCACCCAGCATGCCAGCGGCGGGTTGGGCCTGGGGTTGTACATCTCGGAGCAGATCGTGCATGCCCATGGCGGCCGTATCCAGGTGCACAGCGAAGTCGGCGAGGGCGCCACGTTCAGCCTGCTGCTGCCGCTGGCGGGGGCGACAGAACAAAATGACCAGGTGCGGGCAACCTCTGCCTAGGCCTGGGGTCTGATGGCCAACTGTATGAATTTCAAGGCGTTATCATGAGCGAAGATGCACAAGATGTGGTGTTGGTCGTTGAGGATGAGCCGGCGATCCGGATGATCCTGCGCGATTACCTGGCAGGTGAGGGCTACCACGTGCTGGTGGCCGAGGATGGCGAGCAGGCATTCGCCATTCTGGCGAGCAAGCCGCACCTGGACCTGATGGTGACGGACTTCCGCTTGCCAGGGGGTATTTCCGGGGTGGAGATTGCCGAGCCTGCGGTGAAGCTGCGCCCGGACCTGAAGGTGATCTTCATCAGCGGTTATCCGGCGGAAATCCTCGAGTCCGGCAGCCCGATCGCGCGCAAGGCGCCGATCCTGGCCAAGCCGTTCGACCTCGATACCCTGCACGAGCAGATTCAGGCCCTGTTGCGTTAGGCTGTGCCGGCCGGTAGGAGCGAGCGTAGCTCGCGATGGGGCGCGCAGCGGCCCCAGGGTCTCGGCTTCGTCACATAGAATGCCGGGGCTGCTTTGCAGCCCATCGCGAGCTGCGCTCGCTCCTACAGGTGCAGCTCGCGCTTGTAAATGTGATCCGCGAACATCGGCAGAGCCTTGGCCATCCACTGCATCGCCTGCCTACCGCAGGGTCCGCTCAATCCCTCCAACCAGCAGGCGCTCCATCAACCCAAGCCCCTGCTCTTCAGGCAGCCCCTTGAGCATCCCAGGCAACTGGTTGAGCAAGGTCGCCAGCACATGCGCCGTGGCCACCCACTCCTCTTTTTGCAGCATGGAACGCGGCGCAATCAGCCGCAGCAACCCTGCCTCATAGCCCTTCCTCAGCACCGCCAAGCGCGCTTGCTGCGCCTCACTCAAACAGCACAAGTCCCGCTCGGCCAGGCGAAACTGCAACGGCCGTTCGGCATGCAATTGCCAATGCGCGGCAATCAGGCAACCCATGGCCGAGGCCCCGCGCGCCATGGCCCGGCGGCCTTGCTCCAGGGTGGCTTGCAGTTCCTCGTACAGCTCCTCGATCAGGTCGTACAGCAGGTCTTGCTTGCTGGGGAAATGGTGATACAGGGAGCCTGCGGTCAAGCCCACATGCGCCGCCAGCTCGCGCATGCTGACCTGGCCGAAGCCCTTTTCGGCGAACAGCGCCATGGCCCGGTCGCGTCGCTCCTCGAAGTTGGCACAGCGCATCGCGGCATTGACCGGGGGCATGGCCTGCGCTCCTAGTAGGTGAAGAAACCGCGGCCGCTCTTGCGCCCCAGCCAGCCGGCCGCGACCATTTCCTTGAGCAGCGGGGCAGGGCGGTACTTGCTGTCGTTGAAGCCTTCGTGGAAGGCCTCCATGATCGCCAGCAAGGTATCCAGGCCGATCAGGTCGGCCAGGGCCAGCGGGCCGATCGGCTGGTTGCAGCCAAGGCGCATGCCGGTGTCGATGTCCTCGGCGCTGGCCAGGCCTTCCTGGCGCACGAAGATCGCTTCGTTGATCATCGGCACCAGGATGCGGTTGACCACGAAGCCTGGGCGGTTACCGGCGGTGATTGGCGTCTTGCCGAGCTTTTCGGTCACCAGCAGGGCCTGGGCATAGGTGCTGTCGCAGGTCTGCAGGCCACGGATGATTTCCACCAGGGCCATCATCGGCACGGGGTTGAAGAAGTGCACGCCGATAAAGCGCTGCGGCTGTTCGATGCTGGCCGCAAGCTCGGTCACCGACAGCGACGAGGTGTTGGTGGCGATCAGGCAGTCTGCGCCTACGTTGGCCGCCACCTGCTGCAGAATGCGCTGCTTAAGCGCCAGGTTTTCGGTGGCCGCCTCGATCACCAACTGCGCAGTGGCCAGCTCGGCGTAGTCGGTGCTGGTGCGAATGCGGGTTTTCGCCGCCGCCGCGCGTTCGGCATCGAGGGTGCCTTTGCTCACCTGGCGCTCCAGGTTCTTGCCCAGGGTCGCCACGCCGCGCTCCAGCGCCGCCTGCGACACGTCCACCAGCAGCACCTGGTAGCCGGCCACCGCACACACCTGGGCAATGCCGTTGCCCATGGTGCCCGCGCCGATCACTGCAATCTGTTCAATGCTCATGCTGGTGCCCCCTCAAACTCGCTCGAAGACCACGGCGATGCCCTGGCCACCGCCGATGCACATGGTCGCCAGGGCGTAGCGGCCCTGGATCCGCTGCAGCTCATGGATGGCCTTGGTGGCGATGATTGCCCCGGTGGCGCCGACCGGGTGGCCGAGGGAAATGCCCGAGCCGTTGGGGTTGACCTTTTCCGGGTCGAAGCCCAGTTCGCGGGTTACTGCGCAGGCCTGGGCGGCGAAGGCTTCGTTGGACTCGATCACGTCCAGGTCGGCCACCGTGAGGCCCGCTTTTTCCAGCACCTTGCGCGTGGCCGGGATCGGCCCCAGGCCCATCAGCTCCGGCTCCACGCCAGCGTGGGCGTAGGCCACCAGGCGCGCCAAGGGCTTGAGGCCAAGGCGGCGCACGGCATCAGCGGTGGCCAGCACCAGGCCGGCGGCGCCGTCGTTGATGCCGCTGGCGTTACCGGCGGTGACGGTGCCGTCTTTCTTGAACACGGTCTTCATGGCGGCCAGTTGCTCGGCGCTGACGTCGGCACGCACGTGCTCGTCGATGGCGAATTGCACGCTGCCTTTGCGGGTTTTCAGTTCCAGCGGCACGATCTGGCTGTCGAAACGGCCCTCGGCCTGGGCGCGGGCGGCGCGGCGCTGGCTGGTCAGGGCCAGCTCATCCTGCATTTCGCGGCTGATGCCCAGCTTGGCGGCGACGTTTTCGGCGGTGATGCCCATGTGGAAGTGTTCGAAGGGGTCTTGCAGCACGCCGACGGTGTAGTCGATGCCCTGCAGGTCGCCCATGCGTGCACCCCAACGGGCTTGCGGCAGCAGGTACGGGCCGCGGCTCATGGACTCGGCGCCGGCGGCCAGGGCCACCTCGGCATCGCCCAGGGCCAGGCACTGGGCCGCCGACACGATGGCCTGCAGGCCCGAACCGCACAGGCGGTTGACGTTGAAGGCCGGGGTTTCCTTGGGGATGCCGGCGTTCATGGCGGCCACCCGCGACAGGTAGGCATCACGCGGCTCGGTCGGGATGACGTTGGCCATCACCACATGGCCGATCTGCTCGGCAGGCACCCCTGAGCGCTCGATGGCGGCGCGGGTCACGGCGGTGGCGAGGTCTGCCAGGGGCAGGTCCTTGAGGGCGCCTCCGAAGCCACCGATGGCGGTACGGACGGCACTGACGACATAGATTTCTGCGTTGCTCATGGCGGCTCCATTGCGTGGGCATGGCGGGAGCGGGCCAGGCTCTGCGAGAATGGCCGGCGATCCCGGATGGGGTCCGAGTCTAGGCAAAGGCTTTAGCGCAGCCTATGCCGGATCTGTTCAGTCAACCTGGCACTTTTTGCCACTCAGCATAGACAGCGAATTCCCATGCGCGATACCGATACGGTCGCGGTGTATTTTCTCAACGCCATGCTCCACGCCCTGCGCGAGCAGCCCGAGGCCCGTGATGCGCGGCTGCGCGGGGTAGGCATCGACCCGGCGCTGCTCGGCCAGCCCCAGGCGCGGGTGCCGGCCAAGGCCTTTGCCCAGCTATGGCTGGAAATGATCGCGCTGCTGGGCGATGAGTTCTTCCAGCTCGACAGCCATGGCATGCCGCTGGGCAGCTTCGCCTTGATCTGCCGGGGGTTGATCCAGGAGCCGAACCTGGAAAAGGCCTTGCGCCAGTGCCTGGGCAATTTCGGCCTGTTCCTGCGCGACCTGCGGGGCAGCCTGACGGTGCGCGGCGGGCGTGCGGTGATTGTTGTGCGTTCGGCCATCGCCGACCCGCTGACCCGGGTTTACGCCGAGGAAACCTACCTGGTGCTGGTAGTCGGGCTGTTGTGCTGGCTGGCCGGGCGGCGTATCGCCATCGACCGCACGGAGTTGGCCGTGGCCCGCCCGGCCCAGGATGATGACCCGCTGCTGTGGGGGCCAGACTTGCGCCTGGGCAGCGGGCGTACCGAGGTTGAGTTCGACAGCGCCTGGCTGCGCTTGCCGGTGGTGCAGGACTTGGCGGGGTTGAAAACCTTTCTGCGCAGTGCGCCCCAGGGGCTGGTGATTCGTTTTCGCAACCACAACGGCTTGGTGGCCCAGGTGTACCGGCACCTGCGCACCCGCCATTATGGGCAGTGGCCAACCTTGGCGGCATTGGCCGAGCGCCAGGGCATCAGTGCCAGCACCTTTCGCCGGCAATTGGAGCGTGAGGGGCGTTCGTACCAGCAGATCAAGGACGAGGTGCGCCGGGCCATGGCCTTCGAGCGCTTGCGCGAGGGGGTGTTGAGCATTGCCGAAATTGCCGAACAGGCCGGGTTCCAGGAGCCCAGTGCGTTTCACCGGGCGTTCAAGAAGTGGACGGGGCAGAGCCCGGGCAGTTACCGCGCGAGGTTGGCGATTCCGTAGGGGATGTCAGCCCTATGGAAACATCTGATTTAACAAAGAACCCTGTAGGAGCGGGCTTGCCCCGCGAACACCGGCGAAGCCGGTGCCACGCACCGCGTCGCCTGCTTCGCGGGGCAAGCCCGCTCCTACAACAGAGGATGGGCGCGCGCCTGGGCGGTCAATCTTCCAGCTGCGCCGCCAGCGCCTTGACCCGCTGCAGCTCGCCCTTGGCCACTTTGGCCACCTTCGCCCCATACTCGGCATCGGCTTTGTACAGGAACGACAGCATGATGTGCTTGCTCTCGTCATCGGCCACCGCCAGCGACTGGCCGAAACTGTTCACCAGGTCGCGCTGCTCGCTGGCCGAATACGACCGGTACAGCTCACCGGCCTGGCGGAAGTTCTGCTCCCGGGCAATGCCCTGTTGCTGAGTGCTGCCATTTAACGCCAGCTGGCTGGCACGCGCCGTCGGGCTGACCGTGCTCGGCTGCAGGCGGCTCGGCTCGTAGTTGACCATGCTGCGGCTACGGTTGGGGTTCAGTGCGCCGTCCTGGTTGCCATTGTTGACCGCCGCCCGGGGCTGGTTGATCGGCAGGCTGCCGGCATTGGCGCCCACCCGGTACATCTGGGTGTCGGCGTAGGAGAACAGGCGGCCTTGCAGCAGGCGGTCCTCGGAAGGCTCGATGCCGGTGATCAGGTTGGAAGGGGCCAGGGCGACCTGTTCGGTTTCCTGGAAGTGGTTGCCGACATTGCGGTTGAGCACCATTTGCCCGACCCGGCGCTCAGGCACGTCGGGCCAGATCTTGGTGGCGTCGAGCGGGTCGAAGTCGAAGCTTGCCAGTTGCTCGGGGCGCAGGGTCTGGATGTACAGGTCCCATTTGGGGAAGTCGCCCCGGTTAATGGCGTGGACCAAGTCCTCGGTCATGTGGCTGAAGTGCTTGGCCTGGATTTTTTCCACCGCCCTGGGGTCGAGGTTTTCCTGCCCCTGCAGGCTTTTCCAGCGGAACTTCACGTAGGTGGCCTGCCCCTGGGCGTTGACGAATTTATAGGCATGCACGCTGTTGCCGTCCATGTGCCGGTAGCTTTTCGGCGTGCCTTGGTTGGAGTACAGCAGCGTCAGGGTGCGCGTGGCTTCGGGCATGTGCGAGAACAGGTCGAAGCGCCGGGCATCGTTGCCCAGGTTGGTGCGCGGGTCTGGCTTGAAGGCGTGGACCATGTCCGGGAACTTGATGGCATCGCGGATGAAGAAGGTCGGGAAGTTGTTGCCCAACAAGTCCCAGTTGCCGCTGCTGGTATAAAACCGGGTGGCGAAGCCGCGGGGGTCGCGCAGGGTTTCCGGTGAATGCAGGCCGTGCACCACCGAGGAGAAACGCACGAACACCGGGGTTTTCTCACCGGGGGTGAACAACGCAGCCTGGGTGAGTGCAGAGAGGTCTTCGAAGGCGGTGAATTCACCATGGGCACCGGTCCCACGGGCGTGTACCACGCGCTCCGGTACGCGCTCGCGGTCGAAGCGTTGCAGCTTCTGGATCAGCTGCACATCCTGCAGCAGGGTCGGGCCTGCGCTGCCTGCAGTTTGCGAATGCTGGTTGTCGCCCACCGCCGCGCCGTTGTCGCGGGTCAGGGGGGCGGCCAGCAGCGTGGGGCTGACGATCACGGTGGCACACAGGATGGTCAATGCAGCACGGCGGTGGCGGGTGGCTCGCATGGAAGGGCGCTCGCTTGATGAAGGAAGCGCCGATGCTAGTAAGACCGTAGGTTGCGCACAGTAGGTGGCTTCTACCTGTAGCGTAGGAAAGGGCGGTGCTGCTACACCCGATTGAGGGGGGTCAAGCGGGCACCATGGCAAAGCCCACGCCGAACCGGTTCCAGGCATTGATGGTGGCGATGGCCAGGGTCAGGTTGACCACTTCGGCCGGTTCGAACTGCGCCTGCAGTGCCTCGTACTCCGGCTGCGGCGCGCCGCGCTCGGGCAGGCGGGTCAGGCATTCCACCCAGGCCAGCGCAGCGCGCTCGCGGGGAGTGAAGTAGCGGGTTTCCTGCCAGACGCTCAGGGTTTGCAGGCGGGCCTCGGTTTCCCCGGCCTGGCGCGCATCGTTGGCGTGCAGGTTCACGCAGTAGGCGCAGCCGTTGATCTGCGAGGCGCGCAGGCGAACCAGTTCGAGCAGCGAGTTTTCCAGGCCGGTTTTGGCCAGGGCCTGTTCCAGGCCGACCATGGCCTTGTAGGCCTCGGGTGCGTGCTTGGCCCATTCGATACGGTTGTGCATGGTGTGCTCCAGAGCATGTGGGGTGGACAAGGCGCTACCTTAACGGCCACGGACGCGCTGCCCGATAGCCAATTGGCCGCTTTGCCAGGAGGCCAATCGCGAGCATTCAGGAGGCCACTGACCTGCATCCAATCTCTTCATTTCTGCCTTGACCGATCAGCCAGGATAATGCCCGGATTGTGTATCTGGAGTGGCGATTCGTGATGAGAGGGGCATTGAACCTGTTGCTGGTGGTGTTGCTGGCACTGAACCTGCGGCCGATCCTGACCAGCATTGGCCCGTTGCTGGAGCCAATGCGTGCCAGCACCGGGCTGGGTTACCAGCAGGCGGCGCTGCTGACCGCGCTGCCGGTGCTGTGCATGGGCCTGGTGCCGCTGCTGCAGCCCTGGCTGCGGCGCTGGATCAGCGAGCATGGCGGCATGCTCGGCGGCCTTGCGGCCATTGGCCTGGCCTGCCTGTGGCGGCTGCAACTGGACAGCGCCTGGGCGCTGATTGCCAGCGCCGTGCTGGCCGGCCTGGGCGTGGCGGTGGTGCAGGGGATGATGCCGGGCCTGGTCAACCGCTGGTTCCCCACGCGCCTGGCGGCGGCGATGGGCCTGTACTCGGCCGCGTTGATGAGCGGCGGCGGCCTGGCAGCCGTGCTTGGCCCGCATGTCAGCGGGCATTTCGGGCACTGGCAGGCCGGCCTTGGCCTGTGGGCGATACCGGCGCTGCTGGCGGTGCTGGCCTGGGCCACCCTGCGCCCGCGCCAGGGCGCGGCGAAACTGGCCGGCGCCGCCGAGGGGCACTGGTTCGGCACGCGCCGGGCATGGTTGCTGGCGCTGTACTTCGGCCTGATCAATGGCGGCTACACCAGCATGGTCGCCTGGTTGCCGGCCTACCATCTTGAGCACGGCGGCACGGCCCAGGGGGGCGGCGACCTGGTGGGGCTGATGACCGTCTTCCAGGTGTGTGGCGCCCTGGGCCTGCCGCTGCTGCTGCGCCGTTTCAGCGACCGGCGCCCGGGCCTGTGGCTGGCGCTGTCGATCCAGCTGCTGGGCTTTCTCGGCCTGCTGCTGGCGCCGGGCCTGATGATGGGCGTGTGGGTGGCGATGATTGGCTTTGGCCTCGGGGCGTGCTTCAGCCTGAGCCTGACCTTGACCCTGGAACATCTGAAAACCCCGGGTGAAGCCGGCAGCCTGGCGGCGTTCGTGCAGGGCATCGGCTTTATCGTGACCGGCATCATTCCCTACATCACCGGCTGGTTGCGCGATGTCAGCGGCGATTTCCAGGCATCTTGGACGCTGCTGACGGTTACCGTGCTGGCCATGCTGCTGGTCACCGCCTGCTTCGCCCCGCGTGGCTATGCCGCCGCCATTGCCCGGCCAGGGCAGGGGGCGCGCAGCGCTGCGCTCAGCTAAGGCGCTGCAGGGTATCGCGCACCCGGTCCAGGGCCGGGTCGATGTCCAGCAGTTCGATGGCGCCGAAGCCCAGCAACAGGCCCGGGCGCACCGGTGCTTCGCTGAAGAACGGCGCCAGCGAATACAGGCCCACCTCGACCCGGCGCGCCAGGCTGGCCAGCAGCTCCACATCCACCCCCGGCCGCGCCAGGGCGCTGAGGTGAAACCCGGCATTGGCCGGCACGGCGCTCAGCCAGGGGGCCAGGTCGCCGTCCAGGCGCGCCAGGATGCGTTCGCGGCGGGCACTGTAGATGTCGTGGCAGCGGCGGATGTGCTTGTTCAGGTGGCCTTCGCCAATGAACCGTGCCAGGGCCCACTGCAGCAGCGTTGGGCTGTGCCAGTCGCTCAGGTGCTTGGCCACGCAGGCGGCCTGCAGCACCGCTGGCGGCAGCACGGCGTAGCCCAGGCGCAGTTCCGGCAGCAAGGTTTTGGAGAAGGTGCCCACATACGCCACCAGGCCCTGCCGGTCGAGGCGCTGCAAGGCGTCGCAGGCGCGGCCCTGGTAGCGGAATTCGCAGTCGTAGTCGTCCTCGATGATCAAGGCACCCAGCTCGGCAGCCTTGGCCAGCAAGGCTTGGCGGCGCCGTTCGCTCATCGGCATGCCCAGCGGGAATTGGTGCGAGGGCGTGACGTAGATCAGCCGGGTGCCGCCTGCGATTTGCTCGACACACAGCCCCTCGTCGTCCACCGGCACCGACTGCAGCCGGGCGCCCAAGGCCAGGAACAGCTGGCGTGCCGGTGGGTAGCCGGGGTCTTCCATTGCCACCGGGCAGCCCGGTTCGACCAGTACCCGGGCGATCAGGTCCAGCGCCTGCTGGGCACCGTTGCACACCAGCACATCGGCGCTGCTGCAATGCACGCCGCGGGCGTAGGCGATGTGGTGGGCAATGGCCTCGCGCAATTCGGGCAGGCCCTGGGCGGAAAATTGCCGCTCGGGGTGCCGCTGGCTGCGGCGCAAGGCGTAGTTCAGGCAACTGCGCCACTGGTCGAAGGGAAACTGCGCCTTGCTCGAAGCCCCGCCAACGAAGTCGTAGCGCGACGGCGTTTCCTGGGCGCGCCGGCCCAGCACGGTGGCGCGTTGCTGCCAGCGCTCCAGCGAGGCCGCAGCTGCCAGCGGCACGGCCTGGGCCTGGGCTGCGCGCAGGGGCTGGCGTGGGGTGATGAACGTGCCGCGGCCGACCACGCCGCTGAGCAGGTTGTCGTAGGTCAGGCGCGAGTAAGCCTCGGCCACGGTCTTGCGCGACACCCCGAGTTGTTCGGCCAGCAGGCGGGTAGGGGGTAGCTGGGAGCCGGCGGCGAGGTGGCCGCTGTCGATGCCAGCACGCAGCTGCTGGTACAGCTGCTCGGCCAGGCCTTTGCGCCCTTCGAGGCGGATGTGCAGTTCCATGGGGAGGGTCCGTAGCGCGCAAGTGCAGAGGATAGCGGATTGAATGAAGAAGGCCATGCCCAGGTGAAATCGGCGGGCCGCTGCGTCCTGATTTGGTGCGCGCCTGCCTCAAGTTAAGTCATAATGCACAGCTCAGTCGATTATCACGGGTAAAACTGTGCATTAAGCACATGTTTTGCTATGACGCATGCCCGCATTTTCCGCGCATGCCCCGGTACCCCGAAGCGGCCCGCATCTTGCTGTCTGAGCGCCATCTATCACCCTCGGAGCCCCACCCATGACTGCCCCCAGCGAATTCCCGCTGTCCGAAGCCCCGCCGTCCGCGCGCAAAGGCCTGTTGCCCATCGCCATGGTGCTGTTCAGCTTTACCTTCTTCACCGGCACCATGTTCGCCGGCGGCAAACTCGGCATGGCCTTCAATTTCGCCGACATGCTATGGATCGCCGCCATCGGCAACAGCTTGCTGGCGCTGTATGCCGCCGCGCTGGCGTTCATCGCCTCGCGCAGCGGCCTGAATACCGTGCTGATGGGGCGCTTCTGCTTCGGCGAGGCGGGCAGCCGGCTGTCGGACTTCCTGCTGGGCTTCGCGGAACTGGGCTGGTACGCCTGGGGCACCGCCACCGTGGCCATCGTGCTGGTGAAGATGCTCGGCCTGGGCGAAGGCTTCAGCACCCCGCTGATGGTGCTGTTCGGCTTGGGCTTCAGCTTGACCGCGATCATTGGCTTCAAGGGCCTGGACCTGTTGTCGCGGGTGTCGGTGCCGCTGATGTTCGTGCTGCTGGTGATCTCGATGGTGTTGGCCACCCGCCATGTGGGCGGCCTGGCGCAACTGGCAGCGCTGGTGCCCCACGAGGCAATGACCTTCTCGGCGGCGGTGACCATGGTCTTCGGCACCTTCGCCAGTGGCGCCACCCAGGCCACCAACTGGACCCGCCTGTCACGCAGCGGGCGGGTGGCGGTAACGGCCAGCGTGGTTGCCTTCCTGCTCGGCAACGGCCTGATGGTGGTGGCCGGAGCCTGGTGCGCAATGGTTTACCAGCAGGCCGATATCGTCGAGGTGATGATCCTGCAGGGCCTGTCGTTCGCTGCAGTGGTGATGCTCTGCCTGAACCTGTGGACCATCCAGGGCCCGACCATCTACAACGTGTCGGCCGCGGCCTGCCACCTGCTGCGCAGCGAGCGCCGGCGCACCATGACCCTGGCCGCTGCCGGCGTGGGGATCGTGCTGGCGGTGGGTGGCATGTATGAAATGCTGATTCCGTTCCTGGTGCTGCTGGGCTCGATCATTCCGCCGGTGGGCGGGGTGATCATGGCCGACTTCTGGTACCGCCACCGTGGCAAGTACCCGGCGCTGGCGGCGGTGAACCTGCCGCGCTACAACCTGACCGGCCTGGTGGCCTATGCCGTGGGCGCGGTCCTGGCCTATAGCTCGCCGTGGGTTGCACCGCTGGTGGGGATTGGCGCTTCGGCACTGTGCTACATCGCACTGCTGGAGCTGGGCGGCAAGGGCAAGCCAGTCGTAACGGAGCAGGTCGAGCCGTGAGCCTGGCCCTGGAAGAACTGCTGCGCCTGCCGGGCCTGGAAGTGATGGCCGTGCGTGCGGGCGCGCGCAACCTGCAGCGCACGGTGCGCTGGCTATACGTGGCTGAGAACGAAGGCATCGCCGAATGGGTGATCGGGGGCGAGCTGGTGTTCGTCACCGGCATCAACCACCCTCGCGACCAAGCCAACCTGCTGCGCCTGGTGGAGGATGGGGATGCCGTGGGCATCGCCGGGCTGGTGATCCTCACCGGTGGTGGCTATATCCAGGCCATTCCACAGGCGGTGGTCGAGCGCGCCGAACAACTGGGCCTGCCCCTGATCGAGCAGCCTTATGCGCTGAAGATGGTACTGGTCACCCACCTGATCGGCACCGCGCTGGTGCAGATGGGCCAGGTGCGGCGATCGCGCCACGACCTGCTGGGGCAATTGCTGACCGGCGACTACCCGAGCCTGGCCATCGCCCGCCAGCGTGCCGCGCACCTGCAACTGCCTCTGGACCAGCCGCAGCGCCTGGTCGCCTTGCGCCTGTCGGCGGTCGAGGCGCTGTTCCAGCGCCACGGGGCCGAGCAGGGCGAGCGCCTGTGGCAACAGACCCGCCAGGCATTGGAAGACCAGCTCGACGCCTGGTGCCGGCGCCTGCCGGGGGCGATGCACGCCGTGCTACCGGGTGAGCTGTTCATCCTGCTGCTGCCCGAGCAGGCCGGCCTGCGCGAGGCACTGGCGCGGCTGCACAAGCAGCTGCTACAAGCGGCAGGCGAGCTTGAGCTGTTCATGGGCCTGTCGACCACCGTGCGTGACTGTGCGCATTACCGCCAGGCCCTTCACGAAGCGCGCCAGGCCCTGGATGTGGCGCACAACCTGCGCCCGGCCACCGGCCTTTGCGATTTCAGCGAGCTGGGCGTATTGCGCCTGCTGCAGGGCATTGGCGACCGTGCGGTGATCGACGCCTTTGTCGCCCAGACCCTTGGCCCGCTGATCGAACCCGGGCGCAAGCACCCCCATGCCTTGCTGCACACCCTCGATGCGCTGCTGGGCGAGAACGGCAACGGGCAACGCGCCGCCCAGCGCCTGGGCCTGCACCGCAACACCATCAACCAGCGCATGCAACGTATCGAACAACTGAGCGGCCTGTCGCTCGACGACCCCCTGTTTCGCATGAACGCCTCGGTCGCACTGCTGATCTGGCGCATGTCCGAAGCCAATAACAAGGAGTAACGCCTGATGAATATCGTCAACGCCCGCTTGCGCGGCAAACCTGGCCTGCACCGAATCGAACTGGCAGGCGAGCGCATTGCCGCGATCCACGCCCAGCACGACGTGGTGGCTGCCAACCCCGGTGACATCGACTCCCGGCAAAACCTGGTGACCGCGCCGTTCGTGGAACCGCACATCCACCTCGACGCCACCCTGACCGCGGGCGAACCGGCCTGGAACATGAGCGGCACGCTGTTCGAGGGTATCGAGCGCTGGGCCGAGCGCAAGGCCATGACCACCCACGAGGACATCAAGACCCGCGCCACCAAGACCATCGGCATGCTGGTGGACCATGGCATCCAGCACGTGCGCACCCACGTCGATGTCACCGACCCGACCCTGGTCGCGCTCAAGGCCATGGTCGAGGTGCGCGAGGAAGTGCGCCACCTGGTCGACCTGCAAATCGTCGCCTTCCCCCAGGAAGGTATCGAGAGCTACGACAACGGCCGCGCCTTGATGACCGAGGCGGTGGCCCTGGGCGCCGATGTGGTCGGTGGCATCCCGCATTTTGAAAACACCCGTGACCAGGGCGTGTCGTCGATCAAGTTCCTCATGGACCTGGCCGAGCGCACCGGTTGCCTGGTGGATGTGCACTGTGATGAAACCGACGACCCGCAGTCGCGCTTCCTGGAAGTGCTGGCCGAAGAAGCGCGGGTGCGTGGCATGGGCGAGCGCGTGACGGCCAGCCACACCGTGGCCATGGGCTCCTACGACAATGCCTATTGCTCCAAGCTGTTCCGCCTGCTCAAGCGTTCGGGCATCAACTTTGTTTCCTGCCCAACCGAAAGCATCCACCTGCAGGGCCGTTTCGACACCTGGCCCAAGCGCCGTGGCGTGACCCGCGTGGGCGAGCTGGACCGTGCCGGCATCAACGTCTGCTTCGGCCAGGATTCGATCGTCGACCCTTGGTATCCGTTGGGCAATGGCAATATCCTGCGGGTGCTGGAAGCGGGCCTGCACATCTGCCACATGCTGGGTTACGAGGACATCCAGCGCTCGTTGGACCTGATCACCGACAACAGCGCACGTACCCTGAACCTGGGCGAGCGCTACGGCATCGAAGTGGGCCGCCCGGCCAACCTGCTGGTGCTGTCGGCCCCGGATGACTACGAGATGATCCGCAGCCAGGGGCATGCGCTGGTGTCGATTCGTGCTGGCAAGGTGCTGATGCAGCGCACGCCGGCGCAGGTCGAGCGTTTCGCCTGATACCCCCGCCTAGGCCTGGTAGGAGCGAGCGCAGCTCGCGATGGGCTGCAAAGCAGCCCCGGCATTCTGTGCAGCGAAGCTTGAAACCCGGGGCCGCTGCGCGCCCCATCGCGAGCTACGCTCGCTCCTACCAGGTTGGCGTAGGTCCGGGCTGTGTGAAAGGACAAAGGCAGACATTCGCCCCCGGCTCTGGCATGGTAACCGCCTCTGTTAGCCAAACAGCCCTGTCATGGATGCCTTCTACCTCATCGCCCTCGGCGCCGTCGTTGCCGGTTTCGTCCAGGGCCTTTCCGGTTTTGCCTTCGGCATGGTCGCCATGTCGTTCTGGGCCTGGGGCCTGGAGCCCCGGCTGGCTGCCTCGCTCACTGTGTTCGGCAGCCTCACCGGCCAGCTGATCGCCGTGTTCAGCGTGCGCCGCGGCTTCAGTTGGCCGCTGCTGTGGCCCTTCGTGCTGGGCGGTTTGGCGGGCATTCCGCTGGGGGTGTGGGTGCTGCCGTACCTGGACATGCTGTGGTTCAAGGCCGTGTTCGGCACCTTGCTGGTGCTGTGGTGCCCATTGATGCTGCTGGCGCCGCGCCTGCCCCGGCTACCGGGCAACCGCCTGGCCGACGGCGCGGTAGGTGTGGTCGGCGGTGCCCTGGGCGGCATTGGCGGCTTCACCGGCACGGTGCCGACCCTGTGGTGCACCTTGCGCGGCTTCGAACGTGACACCCAGCGCGCCGTGATCCAGAACTTCAACCTGTCGATGCTGCTGGTGACCATGCTCACCTACCTGGGCACCGGCGTGGTCACCTGGGACATGCTGCCAGCCTTCGGCGTGGTGCTGCTGGCCATGACCGTGCCAGCGGTACTGGGCACGCGGGTTTACCTGGGCATCAGCGAACTGGCGTTTCGCCGGGTGGTGCTGGGCTTGCTGACCGCCTCTGGAGTGGCCATGCTGAGCGCCTCGCTACCGGCGTTGTTGAGCCGCTGAACACTTGCCTGGCGGCAATGAACTTGGCACCCTTTGGGCCGCATCGATGTCAATGGCACTTTAGAAGGAAGCTACCCTTGAGTTGGGAAAAAGTCGGCAAACTCCTGGCCGCTGTGCTGCTCGGCGTGGTGGCCTTGCTGGTGGGGTACGCGGTGCTCAAGGACCAACCCCGGCTCACGGCCACCCTGACCTATGCCTACCTGACCTACCCCAGCCAGTTCAGCGAGCGCATCAGCCGTGCCAACGACCAACTCAAGTACGAGCGCTTGCAGCCACGCATCAACAGCATCGGCGAGGGCGCATTGAGCCAGTACCAGGTCGACAAGCTGGTCGAGCTGGCCCAGGAACCCTACGCGCAGCTGTTCGCCAAGCCTTTCGAGGCAGGCCTGGTGGACCACCGCACCGGCCTGCTGATCGACCTGCACAACACTGGCAGCAGCGAAGTGCGTCAGGTGAAGGTGCGCCTGCCGGTCAAGGGCCTGGTGCAGGTGCGCGATGCGGCAGGCAACGACAGCATCTTCGAATCAGCGACCTCGGGGGTGCAGATACCCGCCATCGAGCCGGGTGGGTCGAGCAGGGTCTGGGTGTACTTCGACGCCGACTATTCGCAAATCCGCCAGGGTGGCCTGGGCATCAGTTTCGATGGCGGCGAGGCGCAGGTGCGTGTCTACCATGAATACACCGGCTTCCCGGCGCTGGTGGCACGCTACAGCCACGAGGTGGTTGCATTGTTGGGGCTGGCGCTGCTTGCGGTGCTGGCGATGGGCTACGCCTGCCTGACCCGGCGCCCCCGGGCTCACCAGTGAAACAGCTGCCGCCGCGCGCCCTCGGTGATGGCCACGATCCCGGGGTGCTTGACCTTGCGCTCCACTGAAATGGCATAGAACGACTCCAGCACCGCGTCGGTTTGCCCGATCAGCATCACCCCGTACTGGCGGCAGACCTCTTCGGCGATCACGCTGGGGGCGACGAAAATGCCGCTGCCTGACTGGCCGAACGCCTGCATCAAGGCGCTGTCATCGAATTCCCCCACGATCCGTGGCTGCACCTGCTGCTCGCCCAGCCAGCGCAGCAAGCGGCTGCACATCACGGTTTCGGCGCCCGGAATCAGCAGCGGCGCATCCTGCAGGCAGGTGGGGAAGGGCGCGGCATGGCGTTTGGCCAAGGCCGGGGTGGCGAAGAAGCTCAAGCCGCACTCGCCAAGCTTCTGGCTGTAGCCCTTGATGTCCAGGTGGCTGGGCATCGGGCTGTCCGAAATCACCAGGTCCAGGCGTTGGATCGCAAGGTCTGCGAGCAGGCGTTCGAGTTTGTCTTCGCGGCAATTGATGCGCAGCGTGTCGTCCATTTCCATGGTCGGTGCCAGCAGGCGATAGACGATCGACTTGGGCACCACGTCGGCCACCCCTACGCGAAACAGAATCTGCTCCTGCGGGCCTGCGCGCAGCATGGCCTCCAGCTCGCCGCCGAGCTGGAACATCTGCTCGGCGTACACCAGCGCCTGGCGGCCGGTTTCGGTCAGTTCCAGTTGCCGGCCCACCCGCTGGAACAGCGCCAGGCCATAGGTTTCCTCGAGCAAGGTGATCTGCCCGCTGATGGTTTGCGGGGTGAGGTTAAGTTGCTCGCTGGCGCGGGCTACGCTGCCGGTCTTGGCCACGGCCCAGAAGTAGTGCAACTGCCGGTAGTTGAGCACGTCGGAAATTTCCGATTCGAAAAAACCGAAGTATACCGCTTGGAAATACGAATTTTCCGGATGTTTCAGCGTCTTTAGAATGCGAACCCATCAGGCGCAGTGCGCGCCGCCGGGATTTTCCAAGCGAGGACACCATGCTGCATCTCAAATCCATCGGCACCCCCCTGGTGCTGGCCTTGGCCCTGTTGGGCCTGGCCGGTTGCGACCAGGCCGAAAAATCTGCCCAGCAGATGCTCGACCAGGCCGCCCAGTCGGCCAAGCAGGCCATCGATGACACCAACAAGGCTGCCCAACAGGCCTTGAGCGATGCCATGGGCAAGCCGGAGCACGCGCCGAAGGGCGAGGGCCACCCGCCTGCCGACAAGAAAGCCCACACCCAGGAAATCTGACCCTTAACCGCCGCTGCAGGATCGACCGATGGAATACTTGCTGGAACTCGCCGCTAGCCCCACTGCCTGGGTTGCCCTGGCCACCCTGGTGGCCATGGAGATCGTGCTGGGCATCGACAACCTGATCTTCATCTCCATTCTGACCAACAAGCTGCCGGTGGAGTACCGTTCCAAGGCCCGGCGCATCGGTATCAGCATGGCCTTGGTGATGCGCCTGGCGCTGCTGAGCACGGTCGCCTGGATCGTCCAGTTGACCGACCCGGTGTTCGAGGTGTTTGGCAATGCCTTCTCGTGGAAGGATGTGATCCTGATTGCCGGTGGCCTGTTCCTGCTGTGGAAAGCGACCAAGGAGATCCACGAGAACGTCGACCCGCACGGCGCCAAGGAAGAGGCCAAGGTGTCGTCCACGGTAACCCTGGGCTTTGCTGCGGCGATCTTCCAGATTCTGCTGCTGGACATCGTATTTTCGGTGGACAGCATCATCACCGCCGTCGGCATGACCGAGCACCTGCCGATCATGATCATTGCCGTGATTGCGGCGGTGATCGTGATGATGGTAGCGGCCGACCCGCTGGCCAACTTCATCAATGACAACCCGACGGTGGTGATGCTGGCCCTGGGCTTCCTGATCATGATTGGCATGACGCTGATCGCCGAGGGCTTCGGTGCCCATGTGCCGAAAGGCTATGTGTATGCGGCAATGGCGTTCTCGACGGTGATCGAGATCCTCAACATCCTGGCCCGCCGGGCGCGGCTCAAGCGTGAAGCGGCTGAGGGGTGATGTAAAAAAAGCGGGGCGCCTTGCGCCCCATTCGCGCAGATTCGGATGTGTCAATGCACCCCGGCATGCCGCCGCACGGGCGGTGCCTTGGCCGGGGCTTGCGCTTGATGATGGGGCGAATGGCGCCGCACGATACGCAGAACGCCCCACAGCATGGCGGCCGCGACGCTCAGCCACATGCCCACCAGCATGAGAATTGCCATAGTCAGGCTCATGTGTGCCTCCTTCTCTTGGGCCGCCTTGGGTTGGCCCGCCAGACACTGCTTTAGTCTAGCTGCACGCCCATGACGTTCCATTGACCGAAGGTCTATTGCTTAAGCCGTTTGGTTTCATGCCTGCTGCGGGCTATACCCGCGCCGCGTGGCGCCCTATGATCGGTGGCCAGAGCCGGGCGCTGCCTGCCTGGCACCGAAATCAGCGAGTGTCCATGGAGCAACATTTCCTCACCACCGCCCGCCGCCGCCTGCTCGCCGCCTGCCTGCTGGCCGCCAGCCTCGCTGGCTGCGCCGGGGCGCCACCGGCCAACCTCAAGGGCTTGCCGCAGCGGGTCGAGATCAGCAGCGTGCCGTTCTACCGCGGCAATGCCAACCACAGCGGGGCCATGGCCCTGGCCGCGCTGCTGTCGCAGCAGGGCGCACCGATCACCCCGGGGCTGCTGGACAAGCCGCTGAACCTGCCCCAGGGTGCCGAGGCGCTGGAAACCGGCATCCCGCGCGTGGCGCGCGAGTACGGCATGGTGGTTTACCCGCTGGATAAGCAACTGGAGGCCTTGCTGACCCAGGTAGCGGCGGGGCACCCGGTGTTGCTGCGATACCAGGAAGGGTCGGCGTGGTGGAGCGAGCCGCGTTACGCGGTGCTGATCGGCTATGACCGCTACAAGAAGAGGGTGCTGTTGCGCGCTGGGATGCACCGTCGGCAGATGATGGCCATCGACGACTTTGCCTCGGCGTGGGCGAAGGAGGGGAGCTGGGCGGTGCTGGTGCAGCCGCCGCGGCAGCTGCCGGCCGAGGTGAATCGCCAGCGCTGGTTGCAGGCGGCCGATGAGCTGGCCAGGGCGGGGCAGGAGATTGCGGCGAAGCAGGCGGTCAATAGCCTGAACAAGTAATGTTGCTGGCCCGGCCCGGCCCGGCCCGGCACCGGCATTGGCACCGGCCCGGTACTGGCACCGGCACTGGCATCGGTTAGGAGCGAGCGTAGCTCGCGATGGGCCGGGCAACGGCCCCAGGTTTTCAGCTTTGCAGCTTAAACGGCGGGGCTGCGTTGCAGCCCATCGCGAGCTGCGCTCGCTCCTACCCCCCCCTCCATCAGAAGCCGAGGCGGTCGCGCAGGCTGTAGTACCAGGCACCAATGGCGCTGAACGGTACGCGCAGCATCTGCCCGCCCGGGAACGGGTAGTGCGGCAGGCCGGCGAAGGCGTCGAAACGCTCGGCCTGGCCACGCAGCGCCTCGGCCAGCACCTTGCCCGCCAGGTGGGTGTAGGTCACGCCGTGGCCCGAGCAGCCCTGGGAGTAGTAGATGTTGTCGCCAATACGGCCAACCTGCGGCAGGCGCGACAAGGTCAGCAGGAAGTTGCCGGTCCAGGCAAAGTCGATCTTCACGTTCTTCAGCTGCGGGAAGGCCTTGAGCATCTTCGGGCGGATGATCGCTTCGATGTTGGCCGGGTCACGCGCGCCGTACACCACGCCACCGCCGAAGATCAGGCGCTTGTCGCCGGTCAGGCGGTAGTAGTCGAGCAGGTAGTTGCAGTCTTCCACGCAGTAATCCTGCGGCAGCAGGGTACGCGCCAGCTCTTCGCCCAACGGCTCGGTGGTGATCACCTGGGTGCCGCACGGCATCGACTTGGCGGCCAGCTCTGGTACCAGGTTGCCCAGGTAGGCGTTGCCGGCAACGATGATGAACTTGGCGCGGACCTTGCCCTGCGGCGTGTGCACCACCGGGTTGGCGCCGCGCTCGATGCGCACGGCTGGGGTTTGCTCATAGATGATGCCTCCCAGCGATTCGACCGCGGCGGCTTCGCCCAGGGCCAGGTTCAGCGGGTGGATGTGGCCGCCGCTCATGTCCAGCATGCCGCCGACATAGCTGTCGCAGGCCACCACTTCACGGATGCGCTTCTGGTCCATCAGCTCCAGTTGGGTGTGGCCGAAGCGTTCCCACAGGCGCTTTTGCGATTCCAGGTGGCCCATTTGCTTGGACGTCAGCGCGGCGAATACACCGCCATCCTTCAGGTCGCACTGGATGTTGTACTTGGCCACGCGCTCACGAATGATGCGCCCGCCTTCGAAGGCCATCTTGCCAAGCAGTTGCGCTTCTTTTGGGCCGACGGTGCGTTCGATCACGTCGATGTCGCGGCTGTAGCTGTTGACGATCTGGCCGCCGTTACGGCCCGATGCGCCGAAACCGACCTTGGCGGCTTCCACGATGCTCACCTTGAAGCCGTTCTCCAGCAGGAACAGGGCGCTGGAAAGGCCGGTGTAGCCGGCACCGATGATGCACACATCGGTTTCCACCTCACCCTGCAGCGCCGGACGTGGCGGCACCGGGTTAGCCGAGGCGGCGTAGTAGGACTGGGGGTAGGGGGTGTTAGCCATGCTGCAGGAACCTCGTGTTTTATATTTTTAACGAATGTACCGATGCTATCAATAATAATAAACACCCGCTAGTCGTCCGTTGAAAATCCTTTACTCGGGCCCGGCCGCTCCTTCTCTATAAACAGGTTAAGATTCAGTGGGTTAGCGCGAAAAAAAGTGTTGACAGGGTTTTTGGATTGGGTAGAATGCGCACCACACGACAGGCACATAGCTCAGTTGGTTAGAGCACCACCTTGACATGGTGGGGGTCGTTGGTTCGAGTCCAATTGTGCCTACCAAACAAAGTCCCGGTTTCCGGGCGACGAAAAGGGCGATCCGAAAGGGTCGCCCTTTTTCGTTTGCGCTGAACATGCTGGCGCGAGCTGCGCTCGTTGCCATGTGCTCGTTGCCAGGGTATCCGCACGCGGCCGGGTAGGCGCTCGCGATGGCGTCCCCCGATCCCGCCCCAACAACGAAAGTTTTTGATTTTTTTGAAAAAAAACGCTTTACAGGTGTGCGTTCGGTCACTAATATGCGCACCACACGACAGGCACATAGCTCAGTTGGTTAGAGCACCACCTTGACATGGTGGGGGTCGTTGGTTCGAGTCCAATTGTGCCTACCAAACAAAGCCCCGGTTTCCGGGCAACGAAAAGGGCGATCCGAAAGGGTCGCCCTTTTTGCGTTCTACGGCTCCACGAAGCAGCGTGTAACCTTTAGTCGCGGGCGGCGGCCAGGGCGGCCATGCTAGAATCCGCCCCTTCGAATTTGGAGGTACACGCGTGCGCAAACTGGCAGTGGTAGTGGCAGTGCTGGCCCTGGCGGGCTGTGACAATGAGGTGGAAGGTGTGCACAAGCAGGTCGCCGAGCACCTGCACAACCCCAAGACCGCCAAATTCGGCAACGTGCGAATCGACACCAAGGGCACCATCTGCGGCCAGGTGCGTGGCAAGGACGACGCCGGGCAGTACGAAGCCTACCGTAGCTACGTGGCCATCAAGGGCAGCGATGGCCAGTACCAGATCATCGTCGACGATAACGGCAACGACCTGCGCATCCGCGAACAGTGCGGCGGCGCCGACCTGCAGCGCCGTGCCGAGGCACTGGCCGACCAGCCGGCGCCCGAAGGTTGGGACGTCGAGGTGATTCAGGGCGCCAACATGGGTGCGCTGTCCGACATGACCGCCCGGCTGATCGAGAAAGGCATCCCTTCTTCGGTGGAATACCGCGACGGTAAACCGGTGGTGCTGATGGGGCCGTTCCCCAGCAAGGCCGAGGCTGATGCGCGCAAAGCCGAGGTGATGGCCAAGCTTGGCACCGATTCGATCGTTATCCAGCACGGCGCCCAGCGCTGACCGGCAACCTGTTTTCTGTAGCCTTGTCCGTCTATGCTTGCCTTGACACAAGCCAGACGGGGAGGCCTCATGTCTACGCTGGAGCGGGCCATTGCCGTGGCCGCCAGGGCACATGAAGGGCAGTACGACAAGGGTGGGGCGGCTTACATCCTCCACCCGTTGCGGGTGATGCTACGGGTCAGTACGCCGGAGCAGCGCATTGTCGCGGTGCTGCACGACGTGATCGAAGACACACCACTGACGTTATCCGACCTGGCCCGCGAGGGCTTTCCGCTGAAGATTCTTGCAGCCCTGCTGGCGCTGAGCCGGAACAAGGGCGAAAGCTACCAGGACTTCGTCGTGCGCCTGGGGGTAGACCCGTTGGCGCGCACGGTGAAGCTCGCCGACCTTGCCGACAACAGCGACCTTTCCCGCATCCCATGCCCAGGCCCTGCCGACTTGGCACGGCTGGCCCGTTACCGCGAGGCCAGCGCCTACCTGCAGGCATTGCCCTGAGCCTTGGTCAATCTTCCTTGGGCACCGTCCAGAAAATCTGCACGCCGCCATCGTCGCGGTGGGCGAGGGTGACGTTGTCGTTCTCGGCAATTTCTTCCAGCAACGTTTCCCAGTCGTCTGGCGACTCGTGTTCCAGGCGGAAGATCAGCGCGGCGCGGCTGCGCTGGGCGAGCGGGTTGTTGATGATTTTCTGGATGCGCAGGCCCAGTTGCTGGTAGCTGCTTGGGGTTGCTTCGGCGGTGTTGGCCACGGAGGCGATTCCTTGTTGTGCTGTATGTGCGTACAGTATTTCACCGCGTGATTTTTCGCAACTGGGCTAACGCATTCCTGCAATGCCACCAGGGCGCGGGTGTGCGTGTCATTTGTTATGTGCACAAGTTTGGCTTCAAGTTTGTATGTTGTGCTGTACGCATGCGACAATTTGCCCTTCGTTAACCTAGGAAGGGCTGTAACGTGGTAGATGAAGTAAATCCAAGCCGGTTGGGGCGAGCATGGCTCGCGACCCTCGGCGCTATTATTCTGCTGGCCGGTGTGTACTTCATCGGCGGCGGTGGTTGGTTGGCCTGGCTGGGTGGCAGCTGGTACTTCCTGGTCGCAGGCCTGCTGCTGGTGGCCGCCGGTGGCCTGATCATGCGCCGGCGGATGCTGGGTGTGGGGCTGATCGCCTTGGTGGTGCTCTACACCGGCGCCTGGGCGTTGTGGGAGGTGGGCTTCACCTTCTGGCCACTGCTGTCGCGGTTGTTCGCGTTTGCCATCATTGGTGCTGCGGTTGCCTTCTCCATTCCCCTGTTCACCCGTGCACGCAATGCGCGCGTGGCCGGCGTGGCCTTGGGGGCGGTGGCTTCGGTCGGTGTCGTGGTCACGGCGGTCAGCGCCTTTACGCCCAAGAACATCATTCGTGATGCCGAGTCGGTAGCGGCGGCGCAAGACGTGGCCGTACAAGCCGGCGAGAAAGAACCCGGCGACTGGAAGGCATGGGCGGGCGATACCCACGGCTCGCGTTTCTCGCGGGTTGGCGACATCACCCCGGCAAACGTCAAGGACCTGAAAGTGGCCTGGACCGCGCACACCGGTGAGGCAGTGGTGCCTGGTGTGGGTGATGCCGAAGACCAGAACACCCCGCTGCAGATCGGTGACAGCTTGTATATCTGCACCACCTACAGCACGGTGATTTCCTACGACATCGACACCGGCAAGGAAAACTGGCGCTACGCGGCGGGCAAAGGTAACTCCACCTACCAGCGCTGCCGTGGCATGGCCTACTTCGATGCCACGTCGGCAAAGAAAGTGGCTGACGTGCCAGGCGTTGCCGCCGATGCAACGCTGGACGCTTCGGTGAGCCCGCAGCGTCTGATCTTCCCGACCGGTGATGGTCGCCTGATGGCCATCGATGCGCACACCGGCAAGCCGGTGGCCAACTTTGGCGACAACGGCGCCGTCGACCTCAAGGCCGGCATGGGCGAGGTCAAGCCTGGCTACTATCAGCAATCGTCCACGCCGCTGCTGGCCGGTAACCTGGTGATCGTGGGTGGCCGCGTGATCGACAACTTCGAAACCGGTGAACCGCCAGGGGTGGTTCGCGCCTTCGACGCCGTTACCGGTACGCTGGTGTGGGCCTGGGACCCGGGCAACCCTGAGGTTACGCGCGAGCCGTTGTCGCCAGAAGGCTACACCCGTGGAACCCCGAACGTGTGGGTGGCAGCGTCCTACGATGCCGAACTGGGCATGGTCTACCTGCCAACCGGCAACGCCACGCCTGACTTCTGGGCGGGCTTCCGTACCGAAGCGGACGACAAATACGGCTCTTCGATCGTTGCCGTCAACGTCGCCACTGGCCGCCCTGTGTGGTCGTTCCAGACCGTGCACCATGATATCTGGGACTTCGACGTTACCGGTCAACCGCTGATCTACGACATCCCCAACGATGACGGTTCGGTGTCCAAGGCGGTATCGGTGACCTCGAAAACCGGCATGATCTACCTGCTGGACCGCACCAACGGCAAGCCGCTGGCCAACATCGAAGAGCGCCCCGTGCCTCAGGGCAACCTGGCGGGCGAGCGCTATTCGCCCACCCAGCCGTACTCCGTGGGCATGCCGAACATCGGCAACGATGTGCTCAAGGAATCGGACATGTGGGGTGCCACGCCGTTCGACCAGCTGATGTGCCGGATCATCTTCAAGTCCAGCCGCTACGAGGGCGTGTTCACGCCACCGGGTGAGGACTGGGCGATCCAGTACCCAGGCTCGCTGGGCGGCATGAACTGGGGCGGTGCCTCGGTCGACCCGACCACTCACCTGATGTTCGTCAATGACCTGCGCCTGGGCCTGCACTACAACATGGTGCCAGCCAAGGACATCCCGCCGGGCACCGGCAGCAGTGAGGGCATGGGCATCATCGTGCAGAAGGGCACGCCATTCGGCACCTGGCGCGAACGCTTCATGTCGCCGTTGGGCGTACCCTGCCAGGCGCCGCCGTTCGGCACGCTGTCGGCGGTGAACCTGAAAACCCACAAGCTGGTCTGGCAAGTGCCGGTGGGCACCGTACAGGACACGGGCCCGCTGGGCATCGCCACCGGCCTGCAACTGCCGCTGGGCATGCCGACCCTGGGGCCGTCGCTGGCTACCAAGTCCGGGTTGCTGTTCTTTGCCGGCACCCAGGACTTCTACCTGCGTGCCTACAACAGCCGTACCGGGGAAGAGATCTGGAAGTCGCGCCTGCCAGTGGGCAGCCAGAGCGGGCCGATTACCTATCGCTCGGAGAAAACCGGCAAGCAGTACGTGGTAATTTTTGCGGGGGGATCGCCGCATTCTGACAAACGTGGTGACAGCGTGATCGCTTACGCGCTGCCGTAACGGGAAACAGCGCCGCTAGCGCGGCGCATCGCGAGCTACGCTCGCTCCTACGAGGGGCCGCGTAGCCGTACCCGCGGCGTGCCACAATTCCCTGTAATACCTTCAACCCACCGACATGCGCGCCGTCAGGTTTTGCTGCATGTAGTCCAGGAAACGCCGCTGGAACAGCATGGTGTGCTCATGGGCCGCTGCTTCCGCTGCATCCGGGTCCCGCGCCGCGATCGCTTCGATGATTTCATCATGGTCGCGGCCCAGGCGGTGGGCGCTGGCAGAGCTGACCACGTGATCGAAATGCAGGTGCAGCAACCGTTGCCCCTCACCCAGCAAACGCTCGTAGTAGGTGATGAAGTAGGGGTTGCGCCCGGCATGGGCAATGGCCATGTGGAAGGCCTTGTTGCGCTCGGACATGGCCTGGAAGTCGCCGGTGGTCACGGCGTTCAGGTAGGCCGTGTCGGCATCGCGAATTGCCTGCAGGTCTTCGGCCCGGTGCTGGGTAGCCGCCAGGCGCGTTACGGCGCGCTGGATCAGGTCAAGCGCCGACACGTAGTTGGGAAATTCCTCGATCTCGAAAGGCGTCACCAGCGTGGTGCGGTTCGGCAGGATGACCACCAGGCCTTCGGTAATCAGCCGGGCCAGGGCATCGCGCACAGGCGAGCGGGAAAGCCCGAACTGGGCCGCCAGGGATACCTCATCCAGCTGGACCCCGGGCTTGAGTTTCAGGGTGAGGATCTGCTTGCGCAGCTCTTCATAGATGTAGCGCCCGCTGTGCCGACGAGGGCCGCTTTCGGTGTCGTTATCTTTTGCCATCATCAGGTCTCGGTTGGTCTGGGCCGTATCATACAGGCCAGGCCTGGTGAACATTCAGTCTTTGCTGATTGGGTGTGGCTCCAGCATGAGGGAAGGCGTGGCGCCTGGTCAAACGGGCGTCATCCAGGCACCGGGAGCTTCTGGTTGCAAAGCAGGCAACTGCGCCCGGCATTCGCCGGGCGCAGCGGGGGGCGCGTCAGCGCTTCAGCCCACGCCCCAGGTGTCGCTGAGCATGAAGCCTGCCGCGAGTGGGTCGTGCGGGTCCACGCCCAGTTGCTGCAGGCCGTAAAGCCAGGCGCGCCCGGTCACCCGTGGCAGTACCGCCGGCTTGCCGGCGACCTCGGTGTGGCCCAGCAATTCCACTTGGAACTGCCCGCCGATGGTCGAGCGCGACACCAGCTGGTCACCGGCCTGCACCTTGCCACGTGCGGCCAAGGTGGCCAGGTTGGCCGAGCTGCCAGTGCCGCAGGGGGAGCGATCGACCCGCCCCGGTGGCAGGGTGGTGCAGGTTTGGTAGGTGCGATCGTCCAGACGGTTGCGGAACATCACATACGCCACTTCGTTGACCGAAGGCAGCAGCGGGTGCTGGATGTTCAACTGGCAATTGATCACATCCTTCAATGCAACGCCGGCATCGGCCAGGGCGCGGGCATTTTCCGGGGCGATCGACAGGCCCGTCTGTTCGACGTCAATCAAGGCATAGTAGACGCCGCCAAAGGCCACATCGATGTTGATCGTGCCGAACGCTTCGGTTTCGATGGCCAGGTCCAGGTGCTCGACGAAGGCGGGCACCATGTCCAGCGAAACGCTCAGGCAGCGCCCGTCGGCGCACTGGGCGCGCGCGGTGACCAGGCCGGCCGGAGTGTCCAGCACCACCGTGGTTTCCGGCTCCTGCATCGGCACCATGCCCAACTCCAGCAGCGCGGTGACCACGCAGATGCAGTTGCTGCCGGACATCGGGTGGGCCTTGTCGGCCTGCAGTACGATGAAACCGGCATGGGCTTCAGGGCGGGTTGGCGGCAGCAACAGGTTGACCGACATCTGCAGGCAGCCCCGAGGCTCCAGCGTCACCAGGCGACGCAGGCTGTCGTCCACCTCGTTGATGTAGTTCATCTTGTCGAGCATGGTGGCACCGGGAACGCCAAGAACGCCCCCGGTGATGACCTTGCCGATCTCGCCTTCGCAGTGCACTTCAGCCAGCTGAAGCGTCTGTTTCCAACGCATGGGTGTTACCTCACTTGATGTACCAGCCCCAAGGCTGTTCGCTGTCGTAGCGGGTGATCTGCTTGGTTTCCAGGTAGTTGTTCAGGCCCCATTCGCCCAGCTCGCGGCCAATGCCGCTGGTTTTGTAGCCGCCCCACGGCGCTTCGGTGAAGGTTGGCTGGGAGCAGTTGATCCAGACGATACCCGCGCGGAACTTGCGCGCAACGCGCTCGCAGCGTTCCAGGTCCCTGGACATGACCGCTGCACCCAGGCCGAAGCGCGAGTTGTTGGCGGACTTGATGGCCTCTTCCTCTGTATCGAACGGGCGGATGCACACCACTGGGCCGAAGATTTCCTCGTTCCAGATCCAGCTGTCTTCGGGTACGTCGGCGAACACGGTGGGTTGCAGGTAGAAGCCTTTGTCCAGGTGCGCCGGGCGCTCGCCGCCGCACACCAGCCGCGCGCCGGCTTCCAGGCCACGGGAGATGGCCTGCAGGGTGCCGTCGTACTGGCTGCGGTTGACCAGCGGGCCGAGCAGCACGCCTTCTTCCATGCCGTTGCCGATCTTGATTTTACGGGTTTCCTCGGCCAGGCGCTTGAGCAGCGGCTCATAGGCCGAACGCTCGACCAGCACGCGGGAGGTGGCCGAGCACACTTCACCTTTGTTCCAGAAGATGCCGAACATGATCCACTCGACGGCCTGCTCGATGTCGCTGTCGGCGAAGATCACGAAGGGCGACTTGCCGCCCAGCTCCAGCGTGACGTTCTTGATGTCCTGGGCGGCGGCTTGCATGATGCGGCTGCCCACCGGCACGCTGCCGGTGAAGGCCAGCTTGTCCACGCCAGGGTGCGCGGTCAGCGCTGCGCCGACCTTGGAGCCTGGGCCGGTGACGATGTTCAGCACCCCGGCAGGCAGGCCGGCTTCGTCGGCAATGCGTGCCAGTTCCAGGGCGGTCAGCGAGGTTTGCTCGGCGGGCTTGAGGATGATGCTGCAACCTGCCGCCAATGCCGGGGCGATCTTCCACGAAGCCATCAGCATCGGGAAGTTCCATGGCACGATGGCCCCGGCAACGCCAATCGGCTCCTTGCGGGCGATGGAGCTGAAACGGTCATCGGACAGGGTTACATCCTTCTCGCGATTGCGGTCCAGTTCCTCGGCCAGGTAGGCGTAGTATTCGAAGCAGCCAGCGGTATCACCGATGTCCCACATGGCTTCCGGGAACGGCTTGCCGTTGTCGCGCACTTCAATCTCGGCCAGTTCTTCCTGGCGGGCACGGATGCCGTCGGCAATCTTGCGCAGGTAGGCGCCACGTTCAGCGCCACTCAGGCGTGGCCAAGGGCCCTCGTCGAAGGCGGCGCGGGCCGCTTTGACTGCTACGTCGACGTCTTCGGCGCAACCTGATGCCACTGTGGCAATCAGGCGCTCGTCGCTGGGGTCGAAGGAATCGAAGCTGCCGCCATTGATCGGGCTGACCCATTGGCCGTTGATGTAGAACTGGTCGTAGCGGTTCATGCTGTACCTCCAATAAGGGCGAAGCGACGGGCGCTGAATGCGGTCAGGCTTTGTGCGGGTGTGCGCTGTGCGACCAGGTCGGCCACCAGGCGGCCGGTGGTGGCGCCCAGGGTCAGGCCGAGCTGGCCGTGGCCGAAGGCCATGATGACGTTGTTCAGGCGGGGCGAGCGGTCGATGACCGGCTTGGTGTCCGGCAGGAACGGCCGGTAACCGACACCGAACGTCATCCCCTGGGTGTTGAGTTGGGGCAGCACGCGGCGGGCCTTTTCCATGATGATTTCGGCGCGCTTGAAATTCGGCTCGGCGCCTGGGGCGGCGAACTCAATGGTGCCGCCGATCTGCAGGCCGCGGGTCATCGGGGCGAAGCAGAAGCCGCCGTCGGCGTAGATCACCGAATGGCGGATTTCCACGCCGGGCTGCGGCAATACCGCCTGGTAGCCGGCAATGCCCGCCAGCGGGATGTTCACCCCGAGGCTGTCGAAGAACGAACGTGCACCGGTGCCTGCAGCGACCACCACGTGGTCGGCTGGCAGCCGGGTGCCGTCGGCCAGGGTTACACCGCTGGCACGGTCATGGTTCTCGTCGATCTTCACGGCGCTTTGGCGCAGGCGAGTGCCGCCTAGGTGGACGAAGCTCTCGGTGAGCGCCGCGATAAAGCCTTCGGTGTCGCTGACGGCGCGCCAGTCAGGGAACATCAGGCCATGCTGGAATTTGCCGGCCAGTGCGGGTTCGAGGTCGCCAATGGCGGCGCCGTCGAGTTCTTCTGCCTTGAAGCCCAGTTGCTTGCGCAGCTCAAGGTGCGGGCGTTCATGGGCGAGGCCTGTGGGCGAATCGAACACTTCGAGGATCGGCCGGTCCCCCAGCAGGGTCTTGTCGGGGCAGGCATCGAGCAAGGGGGCGTAGTCGGCGTAGACGTGCTCGGTCAGGCGGGCCATGTCCTGGGCAATCTCATGGATCTTCGAGGCGCGGGCGCAGGCCAAGAAGCGCAGGAACCAGGGCAGGATGCCTGGCAGCGCGCTCGGGCGCAGGGCCAGGGGGCCTTTCTGGTCCAGCAACCAGCCTGGGATCTTCATCAGAATGCCAGGCTTGGACAGCGGGATGACCTCACTGACCGCCATCTGACCGCAACTCCACTTGGCGGTACTGTCGCCCGGTGCGGCGGGGTCGACCAGCGTGACCTTGTGGCCTTCGCGCTGCAGGTACAGCGCGCAGCACACACCGACGATACCGCCGCCGATGACTACGGCGTTCTGCGATGACGATTGTGGGGTGTTCATGGGTCTATCTCGTATCAATAAAGGTGCGAGGGGGCCGCCTGGCGGCCCCGTGGAGCATTACTGCTGGGTTGCTTCGAACGCCTTGCGGAACTCGGTTTTTTCTTCATCGGTCAGTGGCAGCAGCGGGGCGCGGGCATTGCCGACCTTGAAGCCGGCCAGCTCTGCGCCGTACTTGACCTTTTGCACGAACTTGCCGCTTTCCAGGTTGGCCATGGCCGGGAACAGGCTGCGCATGATCTGCTGGGCGCCACGGATGTCGCCGCTGGTGAAGGCCTTGTGGAAGGCCACGACCTTCTCCGGGAAGATGTTGGCCGGGCCGCAGATCCAGCTGTCGGCGCCCCACAGGTAGAAGTCCAGGGCCTGGTCGTCGGAACCGCAGGACAGCTGGATGCCTTTGTATTTTTCACCGATTTCGATGGCGCGCAACAGGTTGCCGCTGCTTTCCTTGATGCCGATCACCCGTGGGTGCTGGTGCAGAGCGGCGATCACATCCATGCCCACTTCGACGTTGGTACGGATAGGGTAGTTGTAGAGCACCACGTTGATTTCGGGGAAGGTTTCGAGAATGGTGTTGTAGTGGGCCAGCAACTCTTCCTGGGACGGCAGGGCGTAGTAAGGCGGGGCGATCAGCAGGTTGGTGTAGCCGGCATCGACGGTTTGCTTGATTTGCTCCAGCACTTCGCGGGTGCACGAGCCGTTGGCGCCGGCGATCAGAGTGCCGCGATCGCCCACCACTTCTTTCACGGTGGCCAGGATCTGGCGGCGTTCGTCGTTGGCCAGGGCGTAGTACTCACCGGTGGAGCCCAGGGGTACGAAGCCGCTGACACCGGCTTTGAGTTGATGCTCCAGGATCGCGGCCAGGGTGTCGTGGTCGACCTTGCCAGCGGCGTCGAATGGGGTAACCAGAGCAGGCAGGATGCCGTTCAGTTTCATGATGATTCTCCGAGTGGTTTTTTCAGTGATTAAGACCGGTCAGGTCGTTTCAATAGGCGTAGCGGCGCAGCAAGCGCCCTTCGACCACACCGACCAAGCGGGTCAGTGGGAAGGCCACGAGGAAATAAATCACCGCGACTGCCGAGAGGAACTCGACCGGGCGCGCGGTGCTGTTGGAAATGTTTTGTCCGACAAACATCAGGTCGGCGACACCGACTGAAGAGATCAGCGCGCTCTCTTTGAACAAACTGACTATGTTCGACAGCAGCGGTGGTACAGCACGCAGAAGGGCCTGGGGGAAGATCACGTAGAGCACCTTGACCTTCGACGTCAGGCCCAGCGCCGTGCACGCATCGTGCTGTTCACTGGCAATCGATTTCAGCGCGCCGCGGAAGGTTTCGCTGGTGATCGCGCCCATGAACAGGGTCAGGGCGATCAACACCGACACATAAGGTGGGATGTCCAGCCCGAACACCACCGGGAAGCAGAAGAACACCCAGAAAAGCTGAATCAGCAGCGGTGTGCCGCGGAAAAACTCTACGTAGAGGGTCAGCGGCAGGCGCAGCAGCGGGGTCTTCACTTGGCGCAGCATGCTGACGGCGAAGCCCAGCAGGCTGCCCAGCAGGGCACAGGCGCCGGTGAACGCCAAGGTCAGCAGCAGGCCTTTGAGCAGCACTGGCCAGTACGCCAGAACAACCGAGAAATCGAGTGGCATGGTGGGCTCCTCAGCGCTGGCCGGCCAGTTCCTGGCGCCGCTCGAACCACTGCACCAGCTGCGCAACCGGCAGCGACAGGGCGAAGTAGACCAGGGCGATCAGGGTGTAGGTTTCAAGGGGGCGGTAGGCTTCGGTGGCCAGGCTTTTGCCGACGTACATCAGGTCGGCCACCGCCACGATGGCCACCAGCGCGCTCTGTTGCAGGGTGCCGATGCCGTTGGTAATCAGCACGGGCAGGGCACTGCGCAGCGATTGCGGCAAAATCACGTACAGCGTGCGCTGCCAGCTTTTCAGGCCCAGGGCGATCGAGGCATCCAGGTGCTCGCGCGGAACCGCCTGAACACCGGCCCGGTAGGCCTCGGCGTTGAACGCCGTCAGGTTCAGCCCCAAGGCCAGGAAGCCCATGGCGATGGGGTCGATGAACACGTCGAACAGCATCGGCACGCAATAGAAGAACCAGATGATTTGCAGCAGCGCCGGGGTGCAGCGGAAGAACTCGATGAACAGCTGCGCCGGCCAGCGCACGAAGAACCAGCGGTTCAAGGTCATCAGGCACAGCACAAAGCCACAGGCCAGGCCGATCAGGTTCGCGACCAGCGCCAGCTCAAGGGTGACCTTCAGCCCGTCGAGCAGCGCCGGCAGGGTGCCGCTTAGAAAGTGGAAGTCGAATTGGTACGTCATGGCCAAGCCCTCAATCGAACTGCACGACCTTTTCGAGAAACTCGCGGGTGCGGGCTTCGCGAGGCTGGGTGAAGAGCTGTTCGGGTGGGCCTTGCTCGACCACCTTGCCGTTGGCGCAGAACACCACACGGGTGGCGATATGGCGGGCGAAGTGCATGTCGTGGGTGACGATGATCATGGCCATCTTCTGCTCGGCCAGCTGCAGCATCACGTTCTGCACCTCGATGACCATTTCCGGGTCCAGTGCCGAGGTCACTTCGTCGAACAGCATCAGGCGTGGCTCCAGCATCAGCGCCCGGGCAATCGCCACGCGCTGCTTCTGGCCACCGGAGAGTTGGCTGGGGTAAGCGTTGAGCTTGCTTTCCAGGCCCAGGCGGGCGAGGTAGGCCCGGGCTTTTTCGGTGGCCTGGGCCTTGCTCAGGCCGTGCACCTTGACCGGTGCCAGGATCAGGTTGCCGAGCACCGACAGGTGGGGAAACAGGGTGTAGTGCTGAAACACCATGCCGATCTGCTTGTGCAGGTGTTCATCCAGGGGCTTGCCTTGCTTGCGCGCCCCGTCGATGTACGCCTTGCCCTGGAACTGGATGCTGCCGCCCTGGATGCCCTCAAGGCCCATCAGCACGCGCAGCAGTGAACTCTTGCCGCTGCCGGACGGGCCGATGATCACCAGGCGGTCGTCGGCGCGCATGTCCAGGCTCATGCCGTCCATCACCACCAGCTGTTCTGAGTAAGCCTTGCGCACGTTTTGAAGCTGGATGAAGCCGCCGCCCTGGCCAATGTTCGGGATGAGCGAAGCCTGTGGCTGGGAAGCCACCCGTTGGGGAGTCGTCATAGCAGTTCTCTCCGCGAGGGCGCCCTGGCCGGGGCCCTCGCCGCGTCAAGGAATTACGGGGCCTTGTTGCCCGCAAGGATCTGGGCGGAGGCTTTGTCCACCAACTTGTCGATCTCACCGCTTTCGCGTTGCTGCGTCAGGTAGGCGTCGAGTTCGGCCATGTCGTCGGCGGGCGTTTGCAGGGGCAGGGCGAAGGACACGCCTTGCTTGGCCAGGGCCGGCACCGGCAGCACCTCGTTGGCCCAGGCATTGGCCATGGCGAACAGGTGGTTGGTGTCGTTGGCGTCGGCGAGGATGTCGGCGCGTTTGGACATCAGCGCCATGCGCGTTTCATCCGAGCCTGGCAGGCGCATGAGGGTGGCGTTCTTCACCGCTGCGGTCACCGCCTTGTCGGCGGCCGTGCCGGAGATCACGGCGATGGTCACGCCGGGCTTGTCGTAGTCACCCAGGTTGTTGCCGGCAGCGCTGAACTTGGGGTTCTTGCGGTTGACCAGCAACGAGATCTGGTAGTCGGTGGCGGGGACCGAGAAGGCCACTGCCTTGGCCCGCTCCGGGGTGTTGTTCAGCGCCATTGCCATGTCCCATTTACCGCTCTGCAGCCCGGCTACCTGGTTGTCCCAACTGGTGTCGACGAACTGTGCCTTGACCTTCAGCACCTGCTCGGCGAAGTCGCGGCACAGGTCGACGAAGAACCCGCTGTACTGGCCGGTGGCGGGGTCGCGCATAACGTAGGGCGCCGCGACCGCTGCGCCGCAGCGCAGCACGCCAGCCTGCTGCACAGCCTGCCAATGGGCGGTGTCGGCTTGGGCGAGCGGCTGCATGAGCCAGAGCGCCGCGCCAAGGCCGGCGAGGCGGCCGATATTGCGTGAAGTAAGCCGTGCCATTTCCAAATCTCTCCGGTGAGTTGTTCTTGTAGACAGAAGAGCAAGCGAAAAACGAACGCTGTGTTTTTATGAGTGCTGCATTGTGTGCAGCGATGCATTCAGGCTATTTCGATTTCCCGCCAGCTGTCAACACGGCCTCAATAATTTTTTGAAGCAAAAACGCCCTCGATCACATTGCCGGTGATCGAGGGCGTTGGCGGGGGTGTGGTGGGGAAGTGGGGCTACGCGGCGGTGCCGGTCAACTGCAGCGCCTCGATGAAGCGTTCGAGAATCAGGTTCTGCCGGCGGCCCTTGCGGGTGGCGACAGCCAGCTTCGAGTCGAAGTACAGGCGGCTGGGGTCCAGGGGGGCCATCAAGCCCTTGTCGACCCAGGTGGCGGCGTAATGGTCGGGCAAGAAGCCGATGTAACTGCCGGTGAGAATCAGAAACGCAATGCCTTCGCGGTCGGTGGCGGAGGCGGCGAAGTTCAGCAACTGGTGCAGGCCAATCGCTTCGGCGGTCATGCGGTACACGGGGATGACCGCATCCGCCTGGGCCAGTTGCGCGTCGGTGACCGTCGCGGCGCTGGCGAAAAGCGGGTGGTCGTGGCTGCAGTAGAGGTTGGAGCGTTCCTCGTACAGCAGGCTGTAGTCCAGGCCTGACAGGGGCGTTATCAACGGCACGGCGCCGACGTGCAGGCGGCCGTCGAGCAGGCCGCGCTCGATCTCGCCGGGGGTGCTCATGCTGAGGTTGATACGCACGCCGCTGCCCTCGGCGCGCACCGCCTTGAGCGCGTGGGTGATGCGCATTTTCGGCTGGGTGACCAGGTTGTTGACGATGGCCACGTTAAGGTCGCCGCGCAGTTGCTGGTGCATCTGGTTCACTTCACTGCGAAAGCCTTCGATGGCCACCAGCACGGTTTCGCTGGCGCGCAGCACTTCGCGGCCCTCATCGGTCAGGGCAAAGCCGGCCCGGCCCCGTTGGCACAGGCGCATGCCCAAGCGCTTTTCCAGGTCGCCCATGTGCAGGCTGATGGCCGAGCGGGTAATGCCAAGCACACTCTCGGCCCCAGAAAAACTGCCGCATTCGGCCACGGTCTTGAAGACGCGCAGCAGCCTCAGGTCGAAATCACTGACTTGGTGCAAGGGCATTTTTTTTATCATGCGTGAGTGATCCGATAACTTAGCTAAAGAAAATTCAGATTTAACGCACATTATGGATGGGTTCAAGCTAGCTGTCCCGAGCTACGAGGCAGCTTCAAATGTGACGGGGCCCCTGGCTTGCTGATCAGGCATCCAACTCCTGGCCTGCGCCGCCCTGGTAGGAGCGAGCGCAGCTCGCGATGGGGCGCGTAGCGGCCCCAGCGTTTCAGCTTCACGGCTCACAACGCCCGGGCTGCTTTGCAGCCTATCGCGAGCTGCGCTCGCTCCTACAGGGAATCGTCGGGCGCTTACCACAACGCCGGCGATGCAGAGGCCAGGGTGCGGCGGAACACTTCGATGGCGTGGTCGATTTCCGCTTCGTTGGTGAAGCGCCCGATGCTCACCCGTACGCTCTTGCGCGCTTGCTGATCATCCAGGCCCAGGGCCAGCAGCACGTGGGAGGCTGCATTGCTTGCCGAATTGCACGCCGAGGTGGTGGACAGCGCCAACTCACTGGCCAGTGCCGCGCTGTTGAACCCGGGCGTGTCGACCCGCAGGTTCAAGGTGTGGGGAATGCGTTGCTCGGCGCAACCATTGAGGCTCACCCCAGGCAGTGCCAGCAACCCGCTGCGCAGCCGTTTGGCAAGCTGCTGCAGGCGCTGGTGTTCGTGGTCGCCGGGTTCGCCGGCCAAGGCAAAGGCACTGCCCATGCCGACGATCTGGTGGCTGGGCAAGGTGCCCGAGCGCAGCCCGCGCTCATGGCCGCCACCGTGAATCTGCGCACGCATCAGTGCCCGGGCGCGTGGGCCTACGTACAAGGCGCCGATCCCCTTGGGGCCATACACCTTGTGCGCCGAGAACGACATCAGGTCCACTGCCAGGGCGCGCAGGTCAATGGCCAGCTTGCCCACCGCCTGGGCGGCGTCCACGTGCAGCAGGGCGCCATGGGCACGCACCCGTTCGCCAATGGCGGCGAAATCGGTGACCGTGCCCAGCTCGTTGTTGACTGCCATCAGTGATACCAGGCGGGTGTCGGCGCGCAGGGCGGCTTGCACG
Organism: Pantoea sp. Ap-967; assembly: GCF_011752565.1. GTDB lineage: Bacteria > Pseudomonadota > Gammaproteobacteria > Pseudomonadales > Pseudomonadaceae > Aquipseudomonas. The sequence continues at coordinate 109,876 of NZ_VWXK01000015.1, read as the reverse complement.
GCATAGGGCTGGATCAGGCCCGCGGCATCCGGCGCCAGCCGGGTGATGGCCCAGCCTTGGCGCTCCAGTTCGTTGACGGTGTCGAGCACGGCCTTGTGCTCCAGCTGGCTGGTAATCAGGTGGCCCGGTTGGCCGAAGCCCTGGGCGATGCCCTTGAGGGCGAGGTTGTTGGATTCGGTGGCGCCCGAGGTCCAGACGATGTCATCGGCGCTTGCACCCACGCGGTCGGCCACTTGCTGGCGGGCCAGTTCGACCACTTCGCGCGCGGCCTGGCCATAGGCATGGCCACTGGAGGCGGGGTTGCCGAAATTCACCTGGCGGCCAAGGCAGGTGAGCATTGTTTCGATCACCCGGTCATCGACCGGGGTGGTGGCGGCGTAGTCGAAGTAGAGCGGGGCGCTAGGCATGCGGCAAGTCCGTGCAGTGTTGCCTTGGAATCGGCAATCGTTGCACCCAGCCTACCCGTTCAGGCGAAAATGGATTTTCCTTTTATGCTGTAGTCAGCGGCCTTTTCGAGAATATTTTTCTATAAGGTTAGGTTGTCAGGGAATAGAAATCTTCGCCCGGACGGGTCAAGCGGGCTCCAGTGCCCGTTCCTCTTCGGCAACCACCCGTTGGCACAGCTCGATGATCTGCTCGCGCATCCAGCGGTTGGCCGGGTCTTGGTCCGTGCTCTCATGCCAGTAAAGGTGGGTTTCCAATGGCGGCACATCCACCGGCAGGGGCTGGAAACGCAATTGGTGGCGGCGGGCAAAGCGCTCGGGCACGGTCATCGCCATGTCGGTCTGCTGCAGCACCTGCGAAGCCATCAGGTAGTGCTGGGAGCGCAAGGCAACCTTGCGCTGCACGCCCATCTTGCCCAGCGCCAGGTCGACATAGCCCAGGCCATTGCGGCGGCTGGAAATATGGATGTGGGTCATGCCCAGGTAGTTGTCGAGGGTCAGCTTGGCATCGGCCAGGGGGTGGCCCTGGCGCAGGGCGCAGACGTAGCGGTCCTGCATCAGCTTGACGTGGCGAACCTGCGGGTCGGTGTTCAGCGGGGCGTCGACGGCGAAGTCCAGGCGCCCGGCGGCGAGTTCCTTGGTGGTTTCGCGGCGCTTGCACAGAAAGCTCTCGATCAGCACGGCCGGGGCCAGGCGGCGCAGGCGCTGGAACAGGGGCGGCAGGATCACCGCCTCGGTAAGGTCGGTCATGCTGATGCGGAAGGTTTTGTTCGCCTGTTGCGGGTTGAAGATGCGGCTTTCCTGCACCGAGGTACGCAGCAGGGCCAGGGCGTTGCGTACCGGGCCGATGATGTTCTGCGCCATGGGCGTGGGCACCATGCCCTGGGCGGTGCGCACGAACAGCGGGTCGTTGAAGGTTTCGCGCAGGCGCGACAGGGCATTGGAGACGGCCGGCTGGGTGATGCCGACGATCTGCCCGGCGCGGGTCAGGTTGGCTTCGGTGTAGATCGCGTCAAACACGATGAACAGGTTGAGGTCGACCTTGCTGAGGTTCATGGGCGCCGCTCTTTGTTGGAGTTATGGGTCGATCATATATCGGTTATGAATGTTTATACACGCGGAAAATAGACTAGGTAGATCGGGGTGGGCTGCTCTAGGCTCTGCCCATCTATTCCGAACCATGAAGGTAGCCCCAATGGATTTCGCCTATTCACCCAAGGTTCAGGCGCTGCGCGAGCGCGTCACCGCGTTCATGGACGCCCATGTCTACCCAGCCGAGCCGGTGTTCGAGCGCCAGGTGGCCGAGGGCGACCGCTGGCAGCCCACCGCGATCATGGAAGAACTCAAGGCCAAGGCCCGCGCCGAAGGCCTGTGGAACCTGTTTCTGCCCGAGTCGGAATACGGCGCTGGCCTGAACAACATGGAGTACGCGCCGCTGGCCGAGATCATGGGCCGTTCGCTGCTGGGGCCGGAACCGTTCAACTGCTCGGCGCCGGACACCGGCAACATGGAGGTGCTGGTGCGCTACGGTAGCGAGGCGCAGAAGCGCCAGTGGCTGGAGCCGCTGCTGCGTGGCGAAATCCGTTCGGCGTTCGCCATGACCGAACCGGACGTGGCCTCTTCGGACGCCACCAACATGGCGGCCACCGCCATGCGCGACGGCGACCAATGGGTGATCAACGGCCGCAAGTGGTGGACCTCCGGCGCCTGCGACCCGCGCTGCAAGGTGATGATCTTCATGGGCCTGTCCAACCCTGATGCGCCGCGCCACCAGCAGCATTCGATGGTGCTGGTGCCCACCGATGCACCCGGTGTGAAGATCGTTCGCCCATTGCCCGTGTTCGGCTATGACGATGCTCCCCACGGCCATGCCGAAGTGCTGTTCGAGAACGTGCGGGTGCCCTATGAGAATGTGTTGCTCGGCGAGGGCCGTGGCTTCGAGATTGCCCAGGGGCGCCTGGGGCCTGGCCGTATTCACCATTGCATGCGCTCGGTCGGCATGGCCGAGCGGGCGCTGGAATTGATGTGCAGGCGCTCGGTAGCGCGCACCGCCTTTGGCCGGCCCCTGGCGCGGCTGGGCGGCAACGTCGACAAGATTGCCGACTCGCGCATGGAAATCGACATGGCGCGCCTGCTGACCTTGAAAGCGGCCTACATGATGGACACGGTGGGTAACAAGGTGGCGCGCAGCGAGATTGCGCAGATCAAGGTGGTGGCACCGAACGTGGCGTTGAAGGTGATCGACCGGGCGATCCAGATTCATGGTGGGGCAGGGGTCAGTGGCGATTTCCCGCTGGCCTACATGTACGCCATGCAGCGAACCCTGCGCCTGGCCGATGGGCCGGACGAGGTACACCGGGCGGCGATTGGCAAGTACGAGATTGGCAAGTATGTGCCGGCGGAAATGTTGCGCAGCGGGCGGTGATTTAATTAACCCTGTGCCGGCCTCTTCGCGGCGGTTCGACGCCTCGACAAGCCCGCTCCCACAGGACCCGGTAGGAGCGAGCGCAGCTCGCGATGGGGTGCAAAGCAGCCCCAGCACTATGAGCCGCGAGGCTGAAACCCTGGGGCCGCTGCGCGCCCCATCGCGAGCTGTGCTCGCTCCTACCGGGGCGGCGCTGGCTTGGAGATGGGCGCTTGATCGGCAGCCCAGGGCTGTGGTGTAGGTCAAGCGCCGGTGTTCGCGTATCGTATTTTTGGGCACTCACGCTTTGCGGCGCGGCGGCTGGCAATGTTCCCTGATTGGTGTAGGAGCGGGCTTGCCCCGCGAAGAGGCCGGTACAGGCAACCTCAAACCTTCAACTGCGGCTCGTCCTTTTTCTGCCCACGCGTCCTGATCAGCGACACCACCACCCCACCCAGCAACAACCCGAACGTCACCCCCAGCGACAGCAACGCCGGCACCTTGCCGACCATGCCGTGGTAGAAGATCTTGCAGCCAATGAAGATCAGCACCAACGCCAGCGCATACTTCAGGTACACGAAGCGGTGCATCAGCGCCGACAGGGCGAAGTACAGCGAGCGCAGGCCGAGGATGGCGAAGATATTCGAGGTATAAACGATGAACGGGTCCTGGGTGATGGCGAAGATCGCCGGCACGCTGTCGACGGCAAACACCAGGTCGGCCAGTTCGATCAGTACCAGGGCCAGGAACAGCGGGGTGGCATAGCGCAGGGCCTTGCTCTGCCCTGGCGGGGTAAGGCGCACGAAGAAGTGCGAGCCATGGAGCTGGTCGGTGACCCGCAGGTGCCGGCGGACGAACTTGAGGATCGGGTTGTTGGCAAGGTCCGGCTGGCTGTCTTCCTTGGACAGGGCCATTTTCACCCCGGTGAACAGCAGGAACGCGCCGAAGATATACAGTACCCATTCAAAGTTCTGCACCAACGCCGCGCCCACGCCAATCATGATCGCCCGCAGGATCACCACGCCGAGGATGCCCCAGAACAGCACACGGTGCTGGTAGCGGCGGGGAATGGCAAGGAAGCCGAAAATCATCGCCATCACGAACACGTTGTCCATCGACAACGACTGCTCGACCAGGAAACCGGTATAGAACTCCAGCGCCGACTGCGCGCCCAGCTGATACCAGACCCATACGCCGAACAGCACGCCAACGCTGAAATAGCCCGAGTACAACAGCAGGCTCTCGCGCATTTCGATCTCGCGGTCCTGGCGGTGCAGTATGCCCAGGTCCAGTACCAGCAAGCCGATGACGACCGCCATGAAAACCAGCCACAACCAAGTGCTGGTGCCGAGAAACGGTGTGGTGAGAAATGCTTGCAGAGCTGTCATGAGCCCCTCCTGATCGATCGACGTGGCTGCCCGTGCATGTGGCAGCAGTGATCCGACATCACGGCGTGGCAGCCGTCAGAGGGGCCCGGTATCACATGGGCTGAGACTAGCCCCGTTTGCCTGTGATGCCGAGGATTGAGCTGTTACATTTCTTTGCCCGAATGCAACAGGCCGGCCCACGCGGGGGCCGGCCTGGCAGTACGCAATCGGTCAGCGGTGACGGTGGCGGCGGTGCTTCTTGCTGCTGTTGCTGTCACCCAGGTGGTTGCCGATGGCGCCACCTGCTGCACCGCCGAGGCCGGCGCCGATGGTCGAGCCGGCCTTGCCGCCGACGCTGCCGCCCAGCAGCGAACCGCCGGCCGAGCCCAGGCCACCGCCGATGGCGGCTTCGGTGCGGTTGCCCTTGCGCGCGCCTACGGCGCTGCCGGCTGCACCGCCGACACCGGCACCGATGGCGGCGCCGGTGCGGCCACCGAGTTGCTGGCCGACCACGTTGCCCAGAACACCACCCAGGCCACCACCGATGGCGGCGGTACCGTCACCGGCGAAAGCGCCTTGGCACAGCAGCAGGCCAAGGGCGAGGGAAGGTAGAGTCAGACGCATGTTAGAAACCTCGAAGGAGTCATCAGGTTGAATGCCGCACGGTCGGGCGGCGGGTCAGGGGGGTAAAGACGCCTCAGCGCCCGTAACGGTCACCGCGCCACTGACGATCATCGTCATCGTCGCGATCATGGTGGTGGTGACGATGGCCGCGGTCGTCATCGCGCCAGCCGCCGTCATCACGGTAATGATGGTGATAGCAGCCCGACAGGAGCAGCACGGTGGCAGTCAGCGCAAGGCCGGCAAAGCGAGTCTTCACAATATAGGTCCTTGATCCGCAAAGGTTTACGGGACACATCCTGAGACTGGAAACGATCCATTTGGTTTCCTTGCCGCGCAATATTTTGTCGGGCCAAGGATGAATGGCGCTCTGGCAGCTGCGCGCTGTGCCTGGCCAATGCTAGAGTCGCGTTCTTTTTTTGCCCCGAGGATGGAACATGCGAGCAATTCTGCCGATGGCTGCGGCGCTGGTGTTGGTTGGTTGCGCGAGCGCGGCCATGGACACGGCGCGCGCTGGCAAACCGACCGCGCAGCTCGATTCGCGCAAGGCGCCGGAGCTGGTTGCCCAATGCATTCAGTTCAGCTGGCAGAAGGAGGACGTGTTCGGCGATGACGCCAGTGGCTACCTGGAACCGCGCAAGCAGGGCGGGTTGACGGTGTATACCCGCGAGGCCGAGTCGTTCGTCGACGTGTACCCACAGGCGGGCGGAACCCACGTGGATTACTACGCGCAGAAGAACGATGGCGTGGCCTTGCAGCGCCGGGCTGCAGCGGCGACCTGCCTGTAACGGCGGCCTAGCGGGCGCCGCTTGTACGGCGCATCGCGAGCTTTGCTCGCTCCTACAGGGGGCGGCGCGGCGGCTGGCAATGTTCCCTGCGCCACCTCGCTCAGGACAGGTAGCCACCGTCCACGTTGAGCGCCGTGCCGGTGGTATAGCTGGACGCATCACTGGCCAGGTACAGCACCGCCCCGGCCATTTCCGAAGGGTCTGCCACGCGCTTGAGTGGAATCTGCTGCAGCGCGGTTTTGAGGATCGCTTCGTTCTTCACCAGCGCCGAGGCGAACTTGGTGTCGGTCAGGCCCGGCAGTAGGGCGTTGCAGCGAATGCCAAACGCTGCGCACTCCTTGGCGAACACCTTGGTCATGTTGATCACCGCCGCCTTGGTCACCGAATAGATGCCCTGGAAGTGCCCCGGCGACACGCCATTGATCGAAGCCACGTTGATGATGCTGCCGCCACCCCCTTCGCGCATCAGCTTGCCGGCTTCCACCGACATGAAGAAGTAACCACGGATGTTGACGTCGACGGTCTTCTGGAACGCCCCCGGGTCGGTGTCCAGCACGTTGCAGAACTGCGGGTTGGTGGCGGCGTTGTTGACCAGGATGTCCAGGCGCCCGAACTGTTCGCGGATGCCGGCGAACACCTGCTGGATCTGTTCCAGCTCACCGATGTGGCAGGCAACCGGGGTTGCCTTGCCGCCGGCGGCGATGATTGCCTCGGCCACGTGCTGGCAGCCGTCGAGCTTGCGGCTGGAGACGATCACATGGGCCCCCTGCTGGGCCAGCAGGTGGGCGATGGCTTCACCGATACCGCGGCTGGCGCCGGAGACGAAGGCGATCTTGCCGTCGAGGTCGAACAGGTGGGTCTTGGACATGCTGTTTTCCTTGTTGTCTGGCATCAAAGGGGAGATCTGCCGATGACCTGCAGGCTCATCTGCTCCAGTAAGCGGTTCATGTGGATGAACTGGGCGAAGCGTTTGTCCTGGGTCTGGCCGTGGTAGTAGCGGTAGTAGATCTGCTGCACGATGCCGGCCAGGCGGAACAGGCCATAGCAATAGTAGTAATTGAAGTTTTCCAGTTCGATACCTGCGCGCTCGGCGTAATAGGCGACGAACTCGGCACGGGTGAGCATGCCCGGGGCGTTGCTCGGTTGGCGCCGCATCAATTGCACCGGGGCCGGGTCGCTGGCCTCGATCCAGTACGCCAAGCTGTTGCCCAGGTCCATCAGCGGGTCGCCAAGGGTGGCCATCTCCCAGTCCAGTACACCGATGATGCGCATGGGGTTGTTGGCATCGAGAATCACGTTATCGAAGCGGTAGTCGTTGTGCACGATGCCTGGGCGCGGGTGGTCGGCGGGCATTTTCGCGTGGAGCCAGGCCACTACCTGCTCCCAGCGCGGTGCATCGGGGGTCAGGGCCTTTTCGTAGCGGCTGGCCCAGCCTTCGACCTGGCGCTGCACATAGCCTTCTGGCTTGCCCAGGTCGGCCAGGCCGCAGGCCTCGTAGTCAACCTGGTGCAGTTCAACCAGCCGGTCGATGAAGCTTTTGCACAGGGCCTCGGTGCGTGCAGGGTCCAGGCCCAGCCCGGTGGGAATGTCCGAGCGCAGGATGATGCCATTCACCCGTTCCATCACATAGAACTCGCCGCCGATCAACGAGGTGTCGGTGCAATGGGCATAGGCCTTGGGGCAGTAAGGGAAGCCATGGTTGAGCTGGTTGAGGATACGAAATTCGCGGCCCATGTCGTGGGCCGACTTGGCCTTCTGGCCGAACGGTGGCCGGCGCAGCACGAACTCGCGCTCCGGGTAGCTCACCAGATACGTGAGGTTGGAGGCGCCACCTGGAAACTGGCTGATGCGCGGCTGGCCGCTCAGGCCGGCGATGGTGGCCTTGAGGTAAGGATCGATGACGGCCGCGTCGAGTTCTTCGCCGGGGCGTACCTGGGTGGACTGGTCGGTGAGCGTCATGCGTTTTCCTTATTTTCTGTCGCAACGACTATTGGCTAATCTAATGGCCTTGCCAGGTTGGAACAAGCGTGCCAGGGCCATATAGGCAAGGGTGTTGCCGGTCGATCACTGCCCCGAATGCCGGGCAAAAAAAAACCGAAGCCACTCAGGCTTCGGTTTTTCGTGCTCGCGTGCTGCCCGCCACTCAGGAAGGGAACAGCTCGCTGAGTTTCATCGACAGCATCATGTCGCCTTCGACACGCAGCTTGCCGCCCATGAAGGCCTGCATGCCGTCGGTTTCACCGCTGACGATACCCTTGAGGGTTTCGCTGTCCATTACCAGGGTGCAGTTGGCATCCGGGTTTTCGCCTTCCTGCAGGTCGCAGGTGCCGTCCTTGACGATCAGCGCGTAGTGCTTGTTTTCGTCGGTGATGTTGAAGCCGAACACCAGGTCCAGGCCAGCGGCCGCGGACGGGTTGAACTTCTCTTGCATCTTTTTCACGGCATCAGCTACGGAGGTCATGGTGCATTCCTTATAGAGTGGTATTCATATCCCCGCAGGGACAAAACAGGCCGGGCTCAACGGTAGGTGATGAGCTCCGGCGCCCTCAACAGTTGCACGTGGGCTTGGCTGTTGAAGGAAGCCAGGGCCACGTCGCGGCCGCGGAACTTCAGCTGGCTGAGCGACGTGTTGATGATTTGCCAGTTCAGCGCAAAGGCCTGACTGGGGGTGATGCCGGTGACCAGGTGGAGCAGGGCGGCAATGGTGCCACCGGAGGTAAAGACGGCGATGTTGCCGCCACTGCCGGCGGCGTCCAGCAGCCGCTGCAAGCCGGCCTGTACCCGGGCGGTGAATGCCTGCCAGGTTTCCAGGCCATCGCCTGCGTGCTCGCCGGCATGCCAGCGCTGCACCATCAAGGCGAACAGGCGCTGGAACTCGCTACGGTTCTGTGCGCCGTTGCGCAGGATGTCGCGGGCCTGGGGCTCATCCTCAAGCAAGGCCGGCAACAGGGCGCGGATCACGCCGTCGGCATCGAACTCGTTGAAGGCTGCGTCAGTCTCAATGGGCGGAATCGCGCAGCCTTCGTGCTGCAGGGCTTGCAGGGCCAGCCGCGCGGTATCCTGCTGACGACGCAGGTCACCCGCCACGCAGCGGTCCAGTTGCAGGCCAAGCCGGGCCAGGTGTTCGCCCAGTGCCTGGCTCTGGCGCACGCCCACTGGCGACAGGACGTCGTAGTCGTCAGCGCCGAAAGAGGCTTGGCCATGGCGGATCAGGTAGAGGTTGCCCACGAAGGTATCCGGCTTTGGAGGTTGCTGCGAGGTTAGGATGCCCCACACAGGCTGTCAACGAAAAAACATACAAGCGTTTGAAAAGGTTGTTTGAACTGTGTTGCCAGCGTTTACCTCGGCTGGCGAGGGCACGGGCGCACCGGTATGCTTGGTTCAGTTTCGCGCCGAACGGGCGCAGGTTATTAAGGAGTCAACGTGGAGTTTCTTGCCGAATACGCAAGCTTTCTCGCTAAAACCGCCACCTTGGTGATTGCCATTCTGGTGGTGTTGTCGGCCATTGCCGGGCTGCGCGGCAAGGGCCGACGCAAGGCCGGTGGCCAATTGCAGGTCACGCGCTTGAATACGTTCTATAAAGAGCTGCGCGAGCGCCTGGAAAGCGGCCTGTTCGACAAGGCCGAGCTCAAGGCCCTGCGCAAGCAGCAGGCCAAGGAGCAAAAACAGCAGAAAAAGGCCAAGGCCGACGAAAAGAGCCGGGTGTTCGTGCTCGACTTCGATGGCGATATCAAGGCATCGGCCACCGAGAGCCTGCGCAACGAAATCACCGCGCTGCTCACCCTTGCCACGCCGCGTGATGAAGTGGTGCTGCGCCTGGAGAGCGGGGGTGGCCTGGTGCACAGCTATGGCCTGGCTGCTTCCCAGCTTGCGCGCATTCGCCAGGCCGGTATTCCGTTGACGGTGTGCATCGACAAGGTTGCCGCCAGCGGTGGTTACATGATGGCCTGTATCGGCGAGAAGATCGTCAGTGCGCCGTTCGCCGTACTCGGCTCGATTGGCGTGGTGGCCCAGTTGCCCAACGTCAACCGCCTGTTGAAAAAGCACGACATCGATTTCGAGGTGCTGACGGCCGGAGAATACAAGCGCACCCTGACCGTGTTCGGCGAGAACACCGAGAAGGGCCGGGAGAAATTCCAGGAAGACCTGGACATCACCCACCAGCTGTTCAAGGATTTTGTTTCCCGCTACCGCCCGCAGTTGCACATTGATGAAGTGGCCACCGGTGAAGTCTGGCTCGGCGTCGCTGCGCTGAACCGCAAGCTGGTGGATGCGCTGCAGACCAGCGACGAATACCTCAGCGACCGCGCCCGCACGGCCAACCTGTTCCACCTGCACTATGCCGAGCGCAAGAGTTTGCAGGAGCGCATCGGCATGGCGGCCAGCGGTACGCTGGAGAACACCGTGGTCGGTTTGTGGAGTAAACTCAGCCGCTGGCGCTAACACCTTGAGCCCGTTGAAATTTTTTTTCGTTCAGGGGGTTGCAAGGTGAAACGAATGCGGACATAATGGCGCCCATCGAAACGCAGCAAACTTTGAAAAAGGTTCAGCGTTTCAAGGAGATAGCAAAGCGCAAGCAGCTAGATCCGACCTTTGAGGCCGAGTAGCAAAGTGGTTATGCTCCGGATTGCAAATCCGTCTACGCCGGTTCGATTCCGACCTCGGCCTCCACCATTCGAAAGCCCCGCAACCCTTGAGGTTGCGGGGCTTTTTTAATGCCTGCGAATTGGCCGCCAATGGTCAGTCCGGGCCCTGAAAAAGAAAAACCCGCCAACCAGTGGCGGGTTCAAAAGAACGAGAGAAGCAGGGTTAGTGTGCCAAGGCCCTTGTCATCATTTCGTGAAAGGGCACATTGCGAACTGCGCTCCTATAGAGCGAATCGTAACTATCTGATTCAACTTATATTTTTGTAGGAGCGGGCTTGCCCCGCGAACACCGGCGAAGGCGGTGCCACGCACTGCGTCGCCTGCTTCGCGGGGCAAGCCCGCTCCTACAGGGGGAATGCGGCGCTTGTAAGCCAGGCAAAAAAAGCCCGCCATGAAGGCGGGCAACAAGCGTTTTGAAGGGAGAGCTTTCAGCCTGGGCCCGCCCGGTTAACCCAACATTAACGCCACCCATTGACCCCGCCCGCCGATCCGCCTATACAGGCGTGCCACGATTCCAGGAGCCACCATGCGCGACGAAGACGACCTGCACGAGCCCGAGCATGATCACCTGCTCGACCACGAATTCCTCGATGACGACTTCGAGCCAGAGGCCGACGCCCAGGGTGCCGAAGACGACGTCGAAGAGGACGAGGCGCTGTTCGATGACCTGGACGACGACGAGCCTGGTCACCCCGCCTGGCACGACGACCCGGACGACTGACTCAGCGCCCGTCGATCGAGTAGCGGCCCGGGCCGCTGACCGCCAGCACCAGCAGGCCGCCGAGGATGCTCATGTTCTTCAGGAACTGCGTCATGTTGGCGGCACGCTCAGGTTCGACCATGTTCCAGAAAGGGTGGCCAAGCAGGGCCGTGCCGAGCACGAACAAGGCGAACAGCAGCGCCAGCGGGCGGGTATAGAAGCCCAGGATCAAGGCAATGGCGACGAAAAACTCCATGACCACCGCCACCGCCGCCGCCAGCATCGGTGCCGGAGCGCCCAGCGAGGTCATGTAGCCCACCGTGCCCTCGAACCCGGTCAGCTTGGCCCAGCCGGAAATCAGGAAAAGGATCATCAGCAGCACGCGAGCAATCAGCAGAATGAAGTCGCGTTGACCATCGAGCAGGGAATAGCGCATGGCGGCGTTCCAGATGAGCGGTGACATGCTCAACTCTAGCAGTTGCGTTGGGGCTTGCAGGGAGCAGCTTGAAAGCGCCGCCCGCCAGGGGCGATGGGCTTTTGCAGGAGGGAGTCGTCAGGTGCCCACGGGGTGGACATGGTGCCCCGACCCGGACTCGAACCGGGACGTCTCGCGACGGCGCATTTTAAGTGCGATGTGTCTACCAATTTCACCATCGGGGCACGACGGCAAGTCGCGCATTAGACACCAAAAGCTTGCACAATTCAACGGTTTAGACGCTGTTCAGCGCTGCCGGGAAACCCCATGCTAGGCGCAGGCACCCGGCCATGGCGGGCTGTTTATAATCCATTGGTATAGCCCTGCGAGCTGTGGCGCCTATCCTCTACTCACTGAAGAGCAACCCCCAGTAATTGACACGCTGCTGTCATTACGCCACTGTTGCTCTTCTTGAATGGATCCAATGAGTGTGATGCCATGCCCCAGGCCGCTCCCCCTGCCGAAACCGGGCGCGTCGTTCGCCCGCGGCTGCGCTGGCGTCTGCTGTTGACCCTGGTACTGCTGCTGGGTGGGTTTCTGTATCTGACGCTGATGGCCCTGGGTGGCTACCTGCTGATGCTCGGCCTCGATGCCGCGAGCCCGCAGCCCCAGCGTTTGGTAGCGCTGGGGGCAGGGGCGGGGGTGATGCTGGTGTGCCTGTGGCTGCTCAAGGTGGCCATGCCCCGGCGCTTGAGCCCCGCGCTGGTAGAGCCTGGAAACACATGATCCGGCGTTGTGCACACCCCTTCATGCGTGGGCTCGGCTAAGCTCAACTCGTCCCTTCCGCTGTGCCTGTGGAGCTTGCATGGTTTCAGCCGACCGCACCGAACACCCAGACATGCCCGCCAGCCGCTACGAGCAACTGGTGCAATCGGTGGTGGATTACGCCATCTACATGCTCGACCCCAGCGGCCGAGTGGTGTCGTGGAACCCAGGCGCCGAACGGATCAAGGGCTACCGCGCCGAGGAGATCATCGGCCAGCACTTTTCCATGTTCTTCACCCCGCAGGATTGCGCCGACGGGCGCCCCGAGCGCCTGGTTCGCCAGGCCCTGGAGCAGGGTGTGGCGCAGGACGAAGGTTGGCGCGTGCGCAAGGATGGCACGCAGTTCTGGGCACTGGCCGCGCTGGATGTGATTCGCGATGAACAAGGCCAGATCATCGGCCTGGCCAAGGTTACCCGTGACATTACCAACCGGCGCGAATCGGCGCTGCAGCTCGATGCCGTTCGTGCCCAGCTGTTCCAGGCGCAGAAGCTCGAAGCCCTGGGGCAGCTCACCGGTGGCCTGGCGCACGACTTCAACAACATGCTCACCATCATCATCAGCTCGGCGCGCCTGGCCTTGGCCAGCCCAGACCCTGCTCGCGTGCGACGCATGATCGAGCATATTCTCGATGCCAGCCAGCGTGGTACCGAGCTGACCCAGCAGTTGCTCAGTTTCGCTCGCCACCGGCAGTTCGATGTTTCCCTGGTTGCACCCGCCGAGCTGGTTGCAGCCACGCGCAGCTTGCTCGAACACGCCCTGCCGCGTGATATCGCCTTGCTTGACGAGGTCCAGCCCGACCTGCCGCCAATCGAGGTGGATGCCGGGCAGTTGCAGATGGGCCTGCTGAACCTGTTGTTCAACGCCCGCGATGCCATTGGTGAACGCGGCACCATCCGTTTGGCGGCCGAGGCCGTGGAGCTGGCAGGCGAGGTGGACGGGCTCTGTGGCGCCTATGTGTGCTTCGAAGTGCGCGACAGCGGTGAAGGCATCGACCCGCAAGTGCTGCCGCGTATCTTCGAGCCGTTCTTCACCACCAAGGCCTTTGGCAAGGGCACAGGGCTTGGGCTGAGCCAGGTGTATGGTTTCGCCAAGCAAAGCAATGGCTCGATCAGCGTCGACAGCGCGCCCGGCCAGGGCACCTGCATGCGCCTGTACCTGCCGACCCACCAGCCTGGCGCGCGAGCGCAACTCGACAGGTAGCCATCATGGTGCAAACACTCAAGCGGCTGGTCACGGGAATTGACGGGCTCGATGCGCTGCTCAAGGGCGGGCTGGTGGCGGGTGCTTCCTACATCGTTCAGGGGCCGCCGGGCGCCGGCAAGACCATCCTGGCCAACCAGCTGGCCTGCGGCCATGTGCGCCGCGGCGGCAGGGTGCTGGTGGCGACCTTGCTCAGCGAGTCCCATGAGCGGTTGTTCCAGTACCTGGCCACCCTCGAATTCTTCGACCCGGCCCTGGTGGGTGACCCGATCCAGTTCGTCAGCGCGTTCGACACCCTGGAGCAGGAAGGCCTGGAGGCCGTGGTGCGCTTGCTCCGCCAGGAAATCGCCCGGCAGCAGGCCAGCCTGCTGATTGTCGACGGCGTGCTCAACGCCCGGGTGCGGGCGGAAACGGCGCTGGACACCAAGAAATTCGTCTCCGAACTGCAAGGCCACGCGGCCTTTGCCGGTTGTACCGTGTTGCTGCTGACCAGCGCCCGGCTGGACGAAGGCAGCCCCGAACACACCATGGTCGATGGCGTGATCGAACTGGGCGAGCAATTAATCGGTAGCCGCGCCGTGCGCCATGTGCAGCTGCGCAAGACCCGAGGCAGCGGTGCGTTGTCCGGCCGCCACGAGTGCCTGATCGACGAGGCCGGGATGCACGTGTTTCCGCGCCTTGAGGCGCTGTACAGTCACCCCAGCCAGCTCGGTGGCGAGTCGTTGAACCGGGTCACCACTGGTGTTGAAACCCTGGATGAAATGCTCGACGGCGGCTTGGCCCAAGGCTCGGTCACGCTGCTGATGGGGCCCTCCGGCATTGGCAAGACCTCCCTGGGCCTGGCCTTTCTCGGCGCCGCCAGTGCCCAGGCGCCGGCCCTGCATTTCGGTTTCTATGAAACCCCAGGCAGGCTGCGCATGAAGGCCGCCTCACTGGGTTACGATTTTGCAGCCCTGGAGCGCGAAGGCAGCCTGCAGCTGGCATGGCAACCCACCACCGAAGGGTTGCTCGACCAGGTTGGTGCGCGCTTGCTGGCCCAGGTCGAACAGCACGGCAGCAAGCGCGTACTCATCGACAGCCTCGGCGCTTTCAGCCGCCTGGCAGCGGACCCGGCGCGGCTCAATGCGTTCTTCCGCGCCTTGACCGGCGAATTGCGTGCGCGCGACGTCAGCGTGATGCTCACCTGGGAGATGCGGGACATTTTCGGCTCGGAAATCAGCGCGCCGGCCCCGGACCTGTCGAGCATCGTCGACAACCTCATGCTGATGCGCTTTGTAGAGCTCGATTCGCAATTGCGGCGCATGCTGTCGATTCTCAAGGTGCGCGACAGCCACCACGACCCGGCCCTTCATGAATTGCACATCGGGCCGCAAGGCATCAGCCTGCGCAAGGCATTCGAGGGCGCCTGCGGCGTGCTTTCCGGAACACCGGTGCCGCAAGGGGGTGGGTGACGGGGCGAACGATGAACACCATCCTGATCGTCGATGACGAATACCTGATTGCCGACATCCTCGGTTTTGCCTTGGAGGATGAAGGTTTTCTGGTAGAAAAAGCCAGCAACGGGCGCAGGGCGCTGGAAGCGCTCAGGGAAAAGCGCGTGGAGTTGGTGATCACTGACTACATGATGCCCATGCTCAATGGCGAAGAGTTGGTGATGGCGATTCGTGAGGAATTGCAACTGCACGACCTGCCGGTAATCCTCATGAGCGGCGCACAGGCCAGCCAAGGACGCCCGGAGCTATTCGCCGCGGTGTTCGACAAACCATTCGACATGGACAGCATGATCGCCAAGGTGCGCGAGTTGGTCGGCACCTGAGCTTTAGCTTGCGGCGTGCGCCGGCCAGTGGATCAAGCGCGTCCGTGCGGCTTGAAGCAGGAAGCTCAGTGTTGATCGTCGTGCTTTTCCGGCGCCGGGCTGCCGGCCTGGATGCGCTTGAAGATCTCTTCACGGTGCACCTGAACATCCTTTGGTGCATCGATGCCAATCCTCACCTGCATCCCTTTTACGCCCAGAATGGTGACTTTGATGTCATCGTTGATGACGATGCTTTCGCCAACCTTACGGGTGAGTATCAGCATGTAGTTCTCCTTGGTGATATAGAAATCCGCCTGGCCAAGTGCCGCAGCGGTGGGAGCTTGTCCCTCTTCCTTCTCATTAAAGACGCTTTCACGGGTTAGTAATTCCCTTGAAGGTAAATTCTGTTGCGCCTCTTTAAGTGGCAGGTGCCGAGGTAAAGCGCCAACCGGGTGTTGGCGGTGGTGCTCGATGGCAAGAATAGGGGGGTTCGGCCTTTATGGGAAATTTCTCTGCATGATGGGGTAAATAGCGCGGCTCAATGATCGTCCTTTTCCTCCAGGGCCTGGAGAAACAACAGCAGTGTCACTTCCTCCTGGTCCAGGCCTTTGCGTACCCGGCGCCCTGGCAGTCCGGCCAGGCGCCCGAGGGCGTAGTGCTCCAGTACTGCTGGGTGGATGTAGCAGCGCCGGCACACCGCCGGGGTGTTGCCCAGGCGCGTGGCAACCTGCTTGACGATGGCGGCGACCTGGCGCTTGGCTTCGCTTTCCGGTTCCCATTGCAACGGCCTGAGCAGGCTCAACGCCAGGCTGCTGCCGGCCCAGGTGCGGTAGTCCTTGGCGGTGAAGTCGGCACCGGTGAGCTGCTGCAGGAACTGGTTCACCTCGCTGGAGCCAATGCTGTGGCGCTGGCCGTCTGCATCCAGGTACTGGAACAGCGTCTGCCTGGGCAGCTCCATGCAGCGCTTGAGCAGGTTGGCCAGGCGTCGGTCGCGCAAGGTGACATTGTGTTCGACGCCGCGTTTGCCACGGAACTGGAAGCGGATGGTGCTGCCTTGGACCGTGACGTGGCGGTTGCGCAAGGTGGTCAGGCCATAGGACTTGTTATCGCGCAGGTAACGTTGGTTGCCAACCCGGATCAGGGTGTGGTCGAGCAGGCTGACCACCAGCGCCATCACCTTCTCCCGGTCAAGCCCCGGGCGGGCCAAGTGCGTTTGCAGCTGCGCACGCAATTTCGGCAAGGCCTGGGCGAAGGCCAGCATGCGCCCGTACTTGTGCTGGTCGCGCAATTCGCGCCATTGCACGTGGTAGCGGTACTGCTTGCGCCCGCGTGCGTCACGCCCAGTGGCTTGCAAATGGCCCTGGGGGTCTGCGCAGATCCACACATCGGTGTAGGCCGGCGGGATCACCAGGGCGGCGATGCGCGCCAGCGTGTCGCGGTCGCGTACCCGCTGGCCTTGGGCATCGAGGTAGATGAAGCGGTCGCGCCAGCGCCGGCGACTCAGGCCTGGCTGGTTGTCGTCCACATAATGCAGGCTGGGGGGCAGCGGGCAGTCGAGCATCGGCGGCGGGCCTCGATCAGGTGACTGATCAGTGGACCGCAGCCACGGTGATCTTGCTCAGCCGAGCAGCGCCACCGACTTGATCTGGGCGATCAGGGGCTGGCCCGGCTGCAGCGCGAGCTGGTCGGCCGAATAGCGCGTGATGCGCGCCAGCAGCGCATTGCCGCCGGCCTCCAGGCTTACCAGCACATGGGCCGGGTTGTCGGCCGGGCGTACTTCGCGCACCCGCACTGGCAGGCGGTTGAGGATGCTCGATGCGCAGCCGGCGTCGAGCGCCAGGCTGACATCGCGGGCCTGCACCTTGACCCGCAAGGTGCTGCCCATGCTGTGCGCCGGGTGGGCGATGCGCAGCTGCAGCCCGTCGCTGCCGGGCAGGCGCAGGTCGAGCAGGTCGTACTGCGGGTCGTGGCCAACCACCAGGCCTTCGAACACCACGCCGGCATCCTCGCCCTGGGCCAGCGACAGGTCCAGGCGGGCCAGGGTTTCGCCGATCGGCCCGCTGGCCATGGCCCGGCCTTGCTCCAGCAGCACCAGGTGGTCGGCCAGCCGCGCCACCTCGTCCTGGGCATGGCTGACATACACCAGCGGAATGTCCAGTTCGTCGTGCAGGCGTTCCAGGTAGGGCAAGATTTCGCGCTTGCGCGGCCCATCCAGGGCCGCCAGTGGCTCGTCCATCAACAGCAGCCGTGGGCTGCTGAGCAATGCCCGAGCGATGCCCACGCGCTGCGCCTCGCCACCGGACAAGGTCGATGGCTTGCGTGCCAGCAGGTGGCTGATGCCCAGTAGCTCACTGGCCTGGTCGAGGCTGACCTTGCGCTCGGTTGGCGCAATCCGCCGCCAACCGAACTCCAGGTTGCCGCGCACCGACAGGTGCGGGAACAGGCTGGCCTCCTGGAACACATAACCCACTGGGCGCAGCTGGGGTGCCTGGAAGTAGCCGCGGGTGCTGTCTTCCCACACCTCGCCGTTGACCTCGACGTAGGCACTGGCTGCGCGCTCCAGGCCGGCCAGGCAGCGCAGGCACGAGGTCTTGCCGGAACCGGAATGGCCGAACAGCGCGCTGATGCCGCGCCCGGGCAGTTGCAGGTCGACGTCCAGGGTGAAGTCGTCACGCGCCAGTTTCAGGCGCGCCACAATGGATCCGCTCATTTCAGCTCCAGCCAGCCTTGCTACGGCGCCCGGCATACAGCAGGAGCAGCACCAGGAACGAGAACACCAGCATGGCACCGGCCAGCCAGTGGGCTTGTGAATAGGCCATGGCCTCGACGTGATCGAAGATCTGCACCGAAACCACGCGGGTCTTGTCGGGAATGTTGCCACCAATCATCAGCACCACGCCGAACTCGCCCACGGTGTGGGCAAAGCCCAGGATGCTGGCGGTGACGAAGCCGGGCCGGGCCAGCGGCAGCACCACATGGACGAAGGTGTCCCAGGGGCTGGCGCGCAGGGTGGCGGCGACTTCCAGCGGGCGCTGGCCAATGGCGGCAAAGGCGTTCTGCAGTGGCTGTACCACGAAGGGCATCGAATACACGGTAGAGCCGATGACCAGGCCGGTGAAGCTGAACACCACGGTGCCCAGGCCCAGGGCCTGGGTTGCCTGGCCGAGCCAGCCGTGCGGGCCAAGGGCGATCAGCAGGTAAAAGCCGATCACCGTTGGCGGCAGCACCAGCGGCAGGGCCACCACCGCGCCCACCGGCCCGCGCAGCCACGAGCGCGTGCGCGCCAGCCACCAGGCGATGGGCGTACCGACCAGCAGCAGGATCAAGGTGGTCAGGCTGGCCAACTTCAGGGTCAGCCAGATCGCACCCAGGTCACTGGCGTCCAGTGGCATCAGATTTCATAACCGTAGGACTTGATCACCGCAGCGGCTTTCGGGCCCTTGAGGTAGTCGACCAGGGCCTTGGCCGCTGGGTTGTCCTTGCCCTTGTTGAGGATCACGGCGTCCTGGCGGATCGGG
Source organism: Pantoea sp. Ap-967 (assembly GCF_011752565.1). GTDB lineage: Bacteria > Pseudomonadota > Gammaproteobacteria > Pseudomonadales > Pseudomonadaceae > Aquipseudomonas. The sequence goes on along the minus strand of NZ_VWXK01000015.1, from coordinate 91,153 downwards.
TCGTGCAGGTTGGACGGTACGATCCAGGCCGAGCCGTTTTCGACCTTGCCGTCCTTGTAGATCTGCGACAGGGCAACGAAGCCCAGCTCGGCATTGCCGGTGGAGACGAACTGGAAGGCCTGGGTGATGTTCTGGCCTTCGACGATCTTGCCCTTGGTGGCCTCGGTCAGCTTGAGTTTGTCCAGTACCTGGGTGGCGGCCAGGCCGTAAGGCGCGGCTTTCGGGTTGGCGATGGACAGGTGCTGGAACTGGTTCTTCTTCAGCACTTCACCCTTGTTGTCCACATAGCCGGGCTTGGCCGACCACAGCGCCAGGGTGCCGATGGCGTAGGTGAAACGCGAACCTGGGACAATTTCCTTTTCCTGCTCAAGCTTGGCCGGGGTGCTGTCATCGGCGGCGAGGAACACTTCGAACGGGGCGCCGTTCTTGATCTGTGCGTAGAACTGCCCGGTGGCGCCATAGGCGGCGACCAGTTTGTGGCCGGTGTCTTTCTCGAAGTCCTTGGCGATCGCCTGGATCGGCGCGGTGAAGTTCGCGGCGACGGCAACCTGAACCTCGTCAGCCCAGGCGCTGTTGAGGGAGATCAGGCTGGCCAGGGCGGTGGCGGCCAGGTGGGACAGGCGAATACGCATGAAGACAGCTCCTTGGGGTGGTTATCGTTATGGTGGTGACTATATAGCGATAGGCCATTTGTCGGGAAGGGGGCTGAAGAGAAGGGGATGAAGGCCGAGGATGATGTTGACGCCGTTGGCCTCTTCGCGGGCAAGCCCGCGAAGGGGGCGGCAGCGGTTCGATGGCTAGCGCGCTATCTGCGCCAAGGCTTTCTCGGCAATCTCCCGCGTCAACGCCTCGGCGCCCATAGGCCTGCCCAGGCGCAAGGCCTGGCCTGCCCACAGGTTGCTGAAATCGCTGTTGCCCTGGGGCTCGGTGATCGCCCGCAAGGGCATCAGCGCGCCCCCTGCCAGCGGAAAGCGCGGGGCCAGTGCGCTCATCGGCCCCAGCTCACGCATGATGCGGTTGTTGATGCCCCGCGCCGGGCGCCCGGTGAACAGGTTGGTCAGCGCCGTGTCGCTGGCCGCTGCGGTGTCCAGGGCATGGCGGTGGGCTGGCGACACCTTGGCCTCGGGGCAGAACAGGTAGGCGGTGCCGATCTGCACGGCGCTGGCACCCAGTGCCAGTGCCGCTACCAGGCCGCGGTGGTCGGCGATGCCGCCGGCGGCGATCACCGGCAGTTGCACGGCGTCGGCAATCTGCGGCACCAGGGCCAGGGTGCCGATCTGGCTGGTGATGTCGTTGCTCAGGAACATGCCCCGATGGCCACCGGCCTCATAGCCCATGGCGATGATTGCATCGCAGCCGTGGGCCTGCAGCCACAGCGCTTCCTGCACCGTGGTGGCACTGGACAGCACCTTGGCCCCGGTGGCCTTGACCCGCGCCAGCAAACCCGCCTCGGGCAGGCCGAAGTGAAAACTCACTACCTCCGGGCGCAACTGCTCCACCCACTGGCAGCTCTGTTCGTCGAAGGGCGCACGGTTGGACACGGGCGAGGGCGCCTCGTGGTCGGCGCCGACTTCCGTGTAGTACGGCTTGAGCGCCTGCTTCCAGCGGGCATCGCGCTCTGGGTCGGGCGCAGGTGGCTGGTGGCAGAAGAAATTGAGGTTCAGCGGGCGCCCCGGGCAGGCGGCACGGAACGCTTCGGCCTCGGCACGTACCTGCTCGCCGGTGAGCATGGCGCAGGGCAGGGCGCCGAGCCCGCCGGCCTTGGCCACGGCAATGGCCAGGGGTGAACCGCTGGCACCGGCCATCGGCGCTTGCAGCATGGGCAACTCGATGCCCAGCAGATCGAGGATACGACGGTCGGGCCAGTTGCTCATGCGCTACTCCTTGAATGCGGTGGCCTTACAGTGCCTTGCTCACCTGGATGTCGCTGATCTTCTCGGCGTCATCGCCGTGGATCTTGCGCAGGGCTTCCAGCGCCTGCTCGTGGGAGGCATCGGCCATCACGGCGAAGTCCCAGCGGCGCTGGCCGTCGAGCTTGTACTTGATGACGTACTTGATGTTCTGGGTCATGGCGGGCCTTATCCGAGTTTCGACGACGAGCGACGGATGATCTTGATCTTGTGGGTGAGGGTTGGCTTGCGGGTCACCGAGATCGGGCGCGTGGTTACGGTATCGATGGTGATGTTCCAGAACCCGGTGCTGGGTACGGTGATTCTGGCCGGGAAGCGTTCGAAGTGGCCACCGTGGTAGGTGTGCCGGCCGCCGTTCTTGAAGCTGCGGAAGTTGGCGTCGTTCATCAGGCGGATGTTGCAGCGCTGGGAGCATTCGATGACGACGATGTCGTCCTCGTTCAGGTGCTCGCGCTGGTGTACGAATTTCATGGGGTGCTCCGCAAAGTCTGGTTCTGCAAAGGCGAACGATACCACGATGTGAGCCTGCCCTGCCGCGCTTGGCCGCCGCGCCGTAGATAAATCTGCCAAAGCACGGAGCAAATGCGCCTTGCCGTTGTCGTACACATTCTTGATAGCAGAGGTGCTGCAAATGAAGTGGATGGTGGCGGCGTTGTGCCTGGCGCTTGGCGGTTGTGCCAGCGTCTCGGAACTGGAGCAATCGCGGGAAACCCTGGAAGTGATCTCTGGCAAGACGCCGCGTGAATTCGCCGATTGTGTGAAGCAGCGCCTGGCCGAGTCCCGTGGCCCACTGGAAGAGGAAAAACACGGCGAGGGCCTGCGCCTGATCGTGCCGCAGAAGCTCACCCCCGGCACGGGGCCGGCAGCGTTGGTGGACATCGGCAAGCGCGGCAGTGGCAGCAGCATCAAGCTGCACGAACGGCTCAACAATTTCCCACTGCGCCCTGGGGATGTGCGCACGCAAGTGACCGAATGCATCTCCGGTAGTTGATCTGGCGCAAGTGATGCGCGGTTAAAAGGCCATTTGCCATCCCTTGGTCGGCCCAGGCGTTGTTGCGGCTTTCCCTACGGGGCTAGTATCCATTTGCTTATGTTTTTTAAGCCTAAGCTTATAACAAAAGAAATGGAGATTCGTGATGACCCCGTTGAGTCGCGTCGTGATCGGCAGCTTGCTGATCTTGGCCTGGCCCGCGGCGCATGGCGCCGATGGCCAGAACGTATTCACCCAGGGTGGCGCCAGCCCCGCCGCCATGGCTTGCCTGGGCTGCCATGGGCCTGACGGCAAGGGCATGCCGGCTGCAGGCTTTCCCCGCCTGGCCGGCTTGCCGGCCGGCTACCTGAGCAAGCAATTGCATGACTGGCGCAGCGGCAGCCGCCAGCAGCCGGTGATGGCGCCCCTGGCCAAAGCCCTGACGGACGATGAAATAGATGCCGTCAGCGCTTACCTGGCCAGCCTGCCCGCCGACCCAGCGCCGCCCCTGCGGCGCCAGCAGATCGCGGGCAATGCCACCGAGCGCCTGGCCCTGTACGGCGACTGGCTGCGGCAGATTCCCGGTTGCGTGCAATGCCATGGCCCTGGCGGCAGCGGTGTGGGCGAGCATTTCCCACCCCTGGCCGGGCAGCCTGCGGCCTACCTGGTGGCGCAACTCAATAGCTGGCGCGATGGCAGCCGGCGCAACGACCCCAATCAGTTGATGGTCGGCGTGGCCAAGGCCATGACCGATGCCGAAGTCCAGGCGATTGCCGAGTTCTTCGCCCAGCCCGCCCGCCAGGAGGCCCAGCCATGAAGCGCCTGATGCCAACCCTGTTACTGCTGGCCATGGGCAATGCCTTGGCCGTGCCCATTGCCATGCCAGACCAGTCCCAACTGCAGGTGCCGGCTGGCGATGCCACGCCGCGCTTCATGCCCCCAGGCGAGGGCGAACTGCCGGACAACGCCTTTGGCAAGATGGTCCGTGAAGGCCACGCGCTGTTCGTCGACACCCGGCGCCTGATGCCCGAGGCCGTGGGCAACGGCATGAACTGCAGCAACTGCCACCTCGACCAGGGGCGCCTGGCGCATTCTGCGCCGCTGTGGGGTGCCTACCCGATGTACCCGGCGTATCGCAAGAAGAACGACAAGGTGAACACCTATGCCGAGCGCGTGCAGGGCTGTTTCCAGTTCAGCATGAACGGCAAGCCGCCAGCGGCGGACAGCCCGCAGATGACGGCGTTGTCGGTGTATGCCTATTGGTTGTCTACCCGCGCGCCCACCGGCGTGGAAATTGCCGGCCGCGGCTACCCCGACGTGCCGCAGCCCAAGGGCGGCTACGACTTTGCCCGTGGCCAGCAGGTGTACCGCGCGCAATGCGCTATTTGCCACGGTGACGATGGCCAGGGGCAAAAGGTGGCGGGCGAGTACGTGATGCCGCCGCTGTGGGGCAAGGACGCCTACAACTGGGGGGCCGGCATGCACCGGATCAACACCGCGGCTTCGTTCATCAAGTACAACATGCCCCTGGGCAAGCCGGGCACCTTGAGCGACCAGCAGGCCTGGGACGTGGCCGCCTGGGTCAACCGCCACGAGCGCCCGCAGGACCCGCGCCTGGTGGAAGGTTCCATCGAGAAAACGCGGCTGAAGTTCCATGCCAATGATGGCGTCAACCTGTATGGCCAGCAGGTCGATGGGGTGTTGCTGGGGCAGGGCAGCGGCCATTGAGCATGGCGCCCGGCCCCTGCGCGGCGTGCCCGTGCAGGGGCCGGATGACGTGATTTTCACGAACGGTTTGGAACTATCTACACTGAGATTTCTCTATGATGGCAGCGGTCGCCACAGGCAGGGCATTGTAAGCTGCATGCCGCCTGATTAGACTGCGCCGAATTCCACAGGCCTCGCCTTTGTTTAAGGATGTTTATGATCAAGAAATGCTTGTTCCCCGCAGCCGGCTACGGCACGCGCTTCCTGCCTGCTACCAAAGCCATGCCCAAGGAAATGCTGCCGGTGGTCAACAAGCCGCTGATCCAGTATGGCGTTGAAGAGGCACTGGATGCCGGCCTGAACGAGATTTCCATCGTTACCGGCCGCGGCAAGCGTGCGCTGGAAGACCACTTCGACATCAGCTACGAGCTGGAAACCCAGATCAAAGGCACCGACAAGGAAAAATACCTGGTCGGTATCCGCCGCCTGCTCGACGAGTGCTCGTTCTCCTACACCCGTCAGACCGAAATGAAAGGCCTGGGCCACGCCATCCTGACCGGCCGCCCACTGATCGGTGACGAACCGTTCGCCGTGGTGCTGGCCGATGACCTGTGCGTCAACCTCGACGGCGACGGCGTGCTCGCGCAAATGGTTGCGCTGTACAAGAAGTACCGCTGCTCGATCGTCGCCATCCAGGAAGTCGACCCGCAGGAAACCAACAAGTACGGCGTTATCGCCGGTGAAGAGATCAAGGACGGCATCTTCCGTGTCGACGCCATGGTCGAGAAGCCCAAGCCTGAAGACGCACCGTCGAACCTGGCGATCATCGGCCGTTACATCCTGACCCCGGACATCTTCGAGAAGATCGAACAAACCGAGCCGGGCAAGGGTGGCGAGATCCAGATCACCGACGCGCTGATGAAGCAGGCCGCTGAAGGCAACGTGATTGCCTACAAGTTCAAGGGCAAGCGTTTCGACTGCGGTGGCGCTGAAGGCTACATCGAAGCGACCAACTTCTGCTTCGAGCACTTCTACAAGGCTGGCAAGGCTTACTGATTCACGCTGTTGCTGATGGCTGGGGCCGCTTTGCGGCCCTTCGCGGGGCAAGCCCGCTCCTACACGGCCGGTGCAAATCCCAAGATTTGCACACAACCTGTAGGAGCGGGCTTGCCCCGCGAAGGGGCGCAAAGCGGCCCCAGTGCGTTATGCTGGGCGCCTGCCAAGGAGACTGAATACATGGCCTACGATTTTGATCTGTTCGTGATTGGCGCCGGTTCCGGCGGCGTGCGCGCGGCGCGCTTCGCTGCAGGCTTCGGTGCGAAAGTGGCAGTGGCCGAAAGCCGCTACCTGGGCGGCACCTGTGTCAACGTTGGCTGCGTGCCGAAAAAACTGCTGGTGTACGGCGCCCACGTTGCCGACGAACTGGAACAAGCTGCCGGCTTCGGCTGGACCCTGGAAGAAGGCCACTTCGACTGGGGCACGCTGATTGCCAACAAGAACCGCGAGATCGAACGCCTCAACGGCATCTACCGCAACTTGCTGGTGAACAGCGGCGTGACCTTGCTGCAAGGCCATGCGCGCATCACTGGCGCCAACGAAGTGGAAGTGCACGGCCAGCGCTACAGCGCCGAGCATATCCTCATCGCCACCGGCGGCTGGCCGCAGGTTCCGGACATCCCGGGCAAGGAACTGGCGATCACCTCCAACGAGGCCTTCTACCTCAAGGAACTGCCACGCCGGGTGCTGGTGGTCGGGGGCGGTTATATCGCCGTCGAGTTCGCGGGCATCTTCCAGGGCCTGGGCGCCGATACCACCTTGCTGTACCGCGGCGACCTGTTCCTGCGCGGCTTTGACGGCTCGGTGCGCACCCACCTCAAGGAAGAATTGGAAAAACGCGGCCTGAACCTGCAATTCAACGCCGATATCCAGCGCATCGACAAGCTCGAAGATGGCACCTTGAAGGCTACCCTCAAGGATGGCCGCGAACTGTTGGCCGATTGCGTGTTCTACGCCACTGGCCGGCGGCCGATGCTCGACAACCTGGGCCTGGAGAACACCGGCGTGGAGCTGGACGCGCGTGGCTATATCCGCGTCGACGACCAATACCAGACCACTGCCCCTTCGGTACTGGCCATCGGTGATGTGATTGGCCGTGTCCAACTCACCCCCGTGGCCCTGGCCGAGGGCATGGCCGTGGCGCGGCGCCTGTTCAAGCCCGAGCAGTACCGCCCGGTGGACTACCAGAACATCCCGACCGCCGTGTTCAGCCAGCCGCCGATCGGCACCGTGGGCCTGACCGAAGAGCAGGCGCTGGAAGCTGGGCACAAGGTGCAGGTCTTCGAAAGCCGCTTCCGCGCCATGAAGCTGACCCTCACCGACATTCAGGAAAAAACCCTGATGAAGCTGGTGGTCGATGCCGAAACCGACAAGGTGCTGGGTTGCCACATGGTCGGGCCGGATGCCGGCGAGATCATCCAGGGCCTGGGCGTGGCCTTGAAGGCTGGTGCCACCAAGCAGCAGTTCGACGAAACCATCGGCGTGCACCCCACGGCCGCCGAAGAATTCGTCACCATGCGCACCGCCACCCGCTGATCCATGTGGGAGCGGCCTTGCGTCGCGAAAGGGCTGCAACGCAGCCCCAGGTGCCCTGACGATATCGCCTGGGGCCGCTGTGCGGCCCTTTCGCGACGCAAGGCCGCTCCCACAGCAGGCTCCACTGCAAAGGGGGCGCGGTGCGCAATCCTTTGCTCAGCCCATTCCCTTCTATTAATTATCTCCGGTTATAGCCAAAACCAATCACCAGCATGAGCTTTGCCAATGAGCCTTTGTCGGGAGCAGCGGTTAGGATTCTCTCCATCAACTGATTCCAACCCCATGAAGGAGCGTCTCTCATGCCAATCATCAACAGCCAGGTCAAACCGTTCAACGCCACTGCCTACCACAAGGGCGAGTTCGTGCAGGTCAGCGAAGCCGACCTGAAAGGCAAGTGGTCCGTCGTGTTCTTCTACCCAGCCGACTTCACCTTCGTCTGCCCGACCGAACTGGGTGACCTCGCCGACAACTACGCCGAATTCCAGAAACTGGGCGTGGAAATCTACGGCGTGTCCACCGACACCCACTTCACCCACAAAGCCTGGCACGACACCTCGGACACCATCGGCAAGATCCAGTACCCACTGATCGGTGACCCGACCCACGTCATCTCGCGCAACTTCGACGTGCTGATCGAAGAAGCCGGCCTGGCCGATCGCGGTACCTTCGTGATCAACCCGGAAGGCCAGATCAAAATCGTTGAACTGAACGACGGTGGTGTAGGCCGCGATGCTGCCGAGCTGCTGCGTAAAGTGAAAGCTGCCCAGTACGTTGCCGCTCACCCAGGCGAAGTGTGCCCAGCCAAGTGGAAAGAAGGCGAAGCGACCCTCGCGCCTTCGCTGGACCTGGTCGGCAAGATCTAAGCCGATGCGCACCCCGCGGGCGGTGGACAGCCGCCAAAGCTGAAGTACCTACCGCCCCGTAAAAGCGCCCGGGCGACCTCGCCTGGGCGTTTTTGTATCCGAGTTTTGAAAAAGGAATCGCCCGTATGTTGGACGCCACGCTTAAATCGCAACTGAAAACCTACCTGGAGCGGGTCACCCAGCCGATCGAGATCGTTGCCTCCCTCGACGACGGCGCGAAGTCCCGCGAATTGCACGACCTGCTGGTGGAAATCGCCGGCCTGTCAAACCTTATTACCTTCAGCGCGGACGGCACCGACGCCCGTCGCCCTTCGTTCTCGCTGAACCGCCCGGGTGCCGACATTAGCCTGCGCTTCGCCGGCATCCCCATGGGCCACGAATTCACCTCGCTGGTACTGGCGCTGTTGCAAGTCGGCGGCCACCCATCGAAGGCCAGCACCGAGGTGATCGAGCAGATCCAGGCCCTGGAAGGTGAATTCACCTTTGAAACCTACTTCTCGCTGTCGTGCCAGAACTGCCCGGACGTGGTTCAGGCGCTGAACCTGATGGCCGTGCTCAACCCCAATGTGCGCCACGTGGCCATTGACGGCGCGCTGTTCCAGGACGAAGTGGAATCGCGCAAGATCATGGCGGTGCCGAGCATCTACCTCAACGGTGAACTGTTCGGCCAGGGCCGCATGGGCCTGGAGGAAATCCTCGGCAAGATCGACACTAGCGCCGGTAGCCGCCAGGCCGAGAAGATCAACGCCAAGGACGCCTTCGACGTGCTGGTGGTTGGCGGCGGCCCTGCCGGCGCTGCAGCGGCCATCTACGCCGCCCGTAAAGGCATCCGCACTGGCGTTGCCGCCGAGCGTTTCGGCGGCCAGGTGCTCGACACCCTGGCCATCGAGAACTTCATCTCGGTGCAGGAAACCGAAGGGCCGAAACTGGCCACGGCGCTGGAAGAACACGTCAAGCAGTACGACGTGGACATCATGAACCTGCAGCGCGGCGAAGCGTTGATCCCGGCAACCGATGGCGGCCTGCACGAAGTGCGCCTGGCCAGCGGCGCCTCGCTCAAGGCCAAGACCGTGATCCTGGCCACCGGTGCCCGCTGGCGCGAGATGAACGTGCCGGGCGAGCAACAATACCGCGCCCGTGGCGTGGCCTACTGCCCGCACTGTGACGGCCCGCTGTTCAAGGGCAAGCGCGTGGCGGTGATTGGTGGCGGCAACTCCGGCGTGGAAGCGGCCATCGACCTGGCCGGTATCGTCGCCCAGGTGACGCTGATCGAGTTCGACAGCCAACTGCGCGCCGACGCGGTGCTGCAGCGCAAGCTGCACAGCCTGGCGAACGTCAAGGTCATCACCAGCGCGCTGACCACCGAGGTGGTGGGCGACGGCGAGAAGGTCACCGGCCTGCGCTACAAGGACCGCAACACCGAGCAGGTGCATGACCTGGCGCTGGAAGGCATCTTCGTGCAGATCGGCCTGCTGCCGAACACCGATTGGCTCAAGGGTACCGTCGAGCTGTCGCCACGTGGCGAAATCATCGTCGATGCCAAGGGCCAGACCAGCATACCGGGCGTGTTCGCTGCGGGTGACGTGACCACCGTGCCGTACAAGCAGATCGTGATTGCGGTGGGTGAGGGCGCCAAGGCTTCGCTGGCGGCATTCGACCACCTGATCCGCACCTCGGCACCGGCGTAAGTCTGGGCCGGCCCTTTCGCGGGGCAAGCCCGCTCCTACAGGTAATCCTCAGATCGCCTGTAGGAGCGGGCTTGCCCCGCGAAAGGGCCGGCACTGCCAAAGCAAATCCCGAGGGTGTCTATGCTTACGGCAGACACCCTCAGGAATTTCACCATGACCCTGATCAGCCGCGAACCCTGGTGGCTAGTCCCCCCCAAGCCCGGGCAGCAGGAGCAGGACCTGCACTGGGGCTACCTGGAAATCTACGCCGACGGCCGCACCGTGTTCGTCGACCAGCGCCCCAGTGACCGGGAACTGGCCGAGCGCAAGAGTTGCCGCAACTTCCCCAAGCCTGAACCCTAAGCGGCTCAGCCCTCCAGTTCGGCCAGGCGGGCTTCCAGTGCCGCAATCCGCGCTTCAAGCGCTTCGATCCGCTCCTCCGAAACACTGCCGCCTGTGCTGCGGGTTGTGCCTTCCTGCTGGCGGGCTGCCAGAATCGCTTCGATTTCCGCCGGGTCGCCCAGTGCATGGGTGTAACGGTCCTCGCGTTGCCCGGCCTGGCGCGGCAGGTGCAAGGCCAGGTCGCGCGAAATCAGCCGCTCCAGCTGGTGCTGGATCTGCTCGGTGTCATCGAATTCGTGCAGGCGGTTGCTGCGTGTCAGCAGCTCGTTGAGGGTTTGCGGGCCGCGCAGGAACATCAGGCCCATCAGTACCAGCTGTGCCGGCACCAGCTCCAGGGCCTTGTCCACCCGCTGCTCCCAGCGGTCGGCCCGGCTGCCCATCTGCAGGCGTGTCATGTCCTGGCTTTCCAGGGCACGCAGCGCTTGGCCAACCTGGCCCTGGGTGAGATTCATCACCGGCTCCCGGCTGGTCTTCTGGTTACAGGCCAGCACCAGGGCGTTGAGGGTCAGCGGGTAGCTTTCCGGGCTGGTGGCCTGCTTTTCAATCAGGGCACCGAGAATGCGGATTTCAGTGCTGTTGAAGCGGCCTTCGCCTGCGGTTTGGTGTTCTGACATGGCCCTGTCTCATGGCTGAGGAAAGGCCCCTAGCGTAGGTAAAGCGCCAGGCTTAAGCAATCGTGCCCTGTGCCGGCTCAGAAACCGTCGTCGTTCAGCGCCAGGCTCTGGCGCAGTTGCTCGACCATCGACATGCGCAAGGTTTCCGGCGCCTTCACCCGAATGGACCCCGCCTGGGACAACAGCCAGCCCATCAGTGCGCGGCTGTCCTCGACCGTGGCCGCCAGCATCGCGCCGCCGTTGTCGTGGGGGGCCAGGTGCATGTCTTCGGACAGGGGCTGGTCTTCCAGGCGCCGGGCCAGGCCATCGTCGACCCAGGCACGCAGCTCGATCCATTGCGAAGGCGAAAGCACGTCGGGTTGCAACTGCTGGGCCTGGTCCAGGCTCAGGCCCGGTTGCCAGTACCAGCCATAGGGCATGCCCTTGCTGTTGCAATGCAGCGGGAACAAGGTCGCCAGTTCATTGAGGTCGCGCTCGACCGTGCGCTTGCTGGTCTTGTGCCCTGACAGCGACAACGCGGCCTGCAGCTGCGTCGAACTCATCCCCGGGTGACGGTCGGGCAGGAGCTTGAGCAATTGCCATTGGCGGGCGATGGTATGGCGGGTCGGATGGCTAGGCACGGGCGTCGTCCTTGTACAACAGGCGATATCATAGCGCCACGAATGATGGCACATGGCTATGCATCTGAGCATACTCCTTTAGGAGGTCCGATCCAAGTTTTGAGAGATCGACGGTTGTTAACGGTCTTAAAAAAGACCAAAATATCGGTCTTAATTGAGGGGTGTGATCATGCAGAACATCTTCGCTGATGTAACTGTGAGCGTGTCGGAGCTCAAGAAGAACCCAACAGCCGTGATGTCTGATGCGGCAGGCATGCCCGTTGCGGTGTTGAACCACAATCGCGTGATGGGCTACATGGTGCCTGCCGAGTTGTATGAGGCAATGATGGAGCGACTTGATGATTTGGAATTGAGCGAATTGGCCAAGGCGCGTGCGGGTGAACAAGGCGTTCCGGTGAATCTGGATGACTTATAAGCTCGAATTTCTTCCATCTGCGTTGAAGGAATGGGAGAAGCTTGGGCATACGGTGCGTGAGCAGATCAAGAAAAAGCTGGGCGAGCGATTGCAGTTGCCGAGGGTACAGGCAGACGCGTTGCGCGAGCTTCCCCACCACTACAAGATCAAGCTCAAGGCATCGGGTTATCGGCTTGTTTATCGAGTTGAGGATGAGCGGGTCGTGGTCGTGGTAGTTTCCGTCGGCAAGCGTGAGCGCAGTGCGGCGTATCGCTCGGCTATACAGCGGTAGCTTTTCACCTAGGCGTCACGAACTCCCGGCGCTGGTTTGTGCAGTGCTTTCTCAGTCCAAACTGGCCTGCAACGCCTCGATAAACACCTCTTCAGCCCGGCTCAGCCGTTGCTCCCGGTTCCACAGCAGGTGGATGTCCACATCGGCGAACCCCTCCGCCGGCGGCAGCTTCCACAGCAGCCCCGCTGCCACATCTGGCGCCACGACGTGTTCGGGCAGGCAGCCGATGCCGAACCCGGCGATCACCAGCCGGCGCACTTCTTCAAGGCTCGGTGAAGACGCGACGATCCTTCCTGAAAATCCTTGTTGATCGCGGAAAATGGTCAGGGGCGAGAGCATGCCGCCAATCTGGTCACTGGCGAAACTGACGAAGTTTTCCCGCTGCAGATCGCCCTGGGCCTGGCCAAACAAGGCGTGGTGCTTGCCGCAGAAAAACGCATAGCGCTGGCGCAGGAACAGGCGCTGTTCCAGTCGGGGCTGGGGCCGGCGGTTCAGGCTCAGCCCGGCCGTGGCGGTTTTTTCCTGCAAGGCTGCAACGATGTCGGAGCTGCGCATCACGTCGATTTCCACATCCACCCGGGGGTGCAGGCGGTGAAAGCTGGCCAGGAAGTCGTCGAAGCGCTCGCAGACGATGCGGCTGATCATCAGCAGGCGCACCTTGCCCACCAGCTCGTCGGCCGGTTGTTCCAGCAGGCCGCCGATCTGCGACATCTGCCCGTACACCTCGCCCGCCAGCAGGAACAGTTGCTCGCCCATGTCGGTGAGTACGAAGCGTGGGCCGCGGCGGGCGATCAGCTGGCGCCCTAGCTGCTCTTCCAGGCGCTTGAGTGCCTGGCTCACGGCTGGCTGGGTGAGGTGCAAGCGGGCAGCGGCGCGGCTGATGGACAATTCCTGGCCGATCACCCGGAAGGTGCGCAGCAGGTTCCAGTCCAGGCGGTCGTTGAGCAGGCGTTCGGGCATGGGCAGGCTCGATGATAAGCAGGGTTAATAGTCTGAATAATAAATAGAAAATTGACTAATCATAGCCCCGGGACGATAAATCGCAGGCATTGAGGCCTGCTGCAGTGGTGTTGGCTGCTTCGCAGGGCAAGCCAACGCCCAGGCAACAGGCCACGCGCCGCCAGAGCGCCACCGTGACCTTCAACTCCTGCCAGAAAAACAAGCAAAGGAGCCCCCATGCAGCCCTCCGCTTCGCCCCAGCCGCGCCGTGCCGCCGCCGCCGCGTTCATCGGTACCATGATCGAATGGTACGACTTCTACATCTACGCCACCGCCGCTGCCCTGGTGTTTGGCGCCTTGTTCTTCCCATCCGACAACAGCCTGTTCAGCACCATGGCCGCATTTGCCACCTTCGCCGTGGGTTTTTTCGCGCGGCCCTTGGGCGGCATCGTGTTCGGCCATGTGGGTGACCGCATCGGCCGCAAGAAATCGCTGGTGATCACCTTGCTGATGATGGGCATTGTCACCGTGTGCATCGGCCTGCTGCCAACCTACGGGCAAATCGGCGCCCTGGCGCCGGTGCTGCTGATCGTCCTGCGCGTGGTCCAGGGCATTGCAGTAGGGGGCGAGTGGGGCGGGGCGGTGCTGATGGCCGGCGAACATGCGCCCAAGGGCCGGCGCAACTTCTTCGCCTCGTTCGCCCAGCTGGGCAGCCCTGCTGGGCTGATACTCTCGCTGCTGGCCTTTGGCGCGGTTACCCGCCTGCCCGAGGAGGCCTTGATGAGCTGGGGCTGGCGCGTACCGTTCCTGGCCAGCGCCCTGTTGCTGCTGGTAGGCCTGGCCATCCGCCTGGGGGTGAATGAGTCACCGGAATTCATCGCCAGCCGCGAGCAGGCGGCCAAGGCCAAGCGCAAGGAGCAGGCGCCGGTGCTGGAGGTGCTGCGCACCGCCTGGCGCCCGCTGCTGCTGTGCATCGGCGCCAATACCCTGGGCATTGCCGGGGTCTATTTCACCAACACCTTCATGATCAGCTACACCACCCAGCAGTTGCACCTGGAGCGCTCGCTGATTCTTGAATGCCTGTTCTTCGTGGCGATCATTCAGTTCTGTGTGCAGCCGCTGGCCGCCTGGCTGTCGGAAAAACTCGGTGCCACCCGCTTCCTGGCCTTGGTCGCGTTGCTGGCCATGGCCTCGCCTTACCCGATGTTCGTGCTGGTGAGCTCTGCCGAAGGCCCGCTGATCGTGCTTGGCATCGCCCTGGCCGCCGCCTGCATGGCCTCGTTCTACGCAGTGATCGCAGGTTACGTCAGCGGCATGTTCGACACCCGGGTGCGCTACACCGCCATTTCCATGGCCTACCAGGTGTGCGGCGCCATCGCCGGCGGGCTCACCCCGCTGATCGGCACGTGGCTGGCCCACACCTTCACCGGCCAGTGGTGGCCGATGGCGGTGTTCTACACCCTGATTGCCACTGTTTCGCTGGTGTGCGTGCTTGCCCTTTCGCGCCATTACGCCCGTAGCCAGCACCTGGAACTGGCCTGACCCATCCGCATGATTCTGGAGTATCCGCATATGTTGAAAAGCAATGGCGAGCGCCTGTGGGCGAGCCTGATGGCCATGGCCGAAGTCGGCGCCACCGCCCGCGGCGGCAGCTGCCGCCTGGCCCTGAGCGACGAGGACAAGGCTGGCCGCGAGCTGTTCAGCCACTGGTGCCGCGAAGCTGGCCTGACCCTGAGCGTGGACGCCATTGGCAACCTGTTCGCCCGCCGAGCTGGCAGCGACCCTGGCGCCGCCCCGGTGATGATGGGCAGCCACCTGGACACCCAGCCTGAAGGCGGCCGGTTCGATGGTGTCTACGGCGTGCTGGCCGGCCTTGAGGTAGTGCGCTGCCTCAACGACCTGAACATCCAGACCCGCAAGCCGCTGGAAATCGCCGTATGGACCAACGAGGAGGGGGCCCGTTTCACCCCGGCCATGTTCGGCTCGGCGGTGTTCACCGGCACCCTGGCGCTGGACCAGGCCCTGGCCATTCGCGATGCCGACGGCATCAGCGTGGCCGATGAACTGCAGCGCACGGGCTATGCTGGCCAGCGCCTCTTGGGCGGTGCGGTGGATGCCTATTTCGAGGCCCATATCGAGCAAGGCCCGATCCTTGAAGACAACGCCAAGGCCATTGGCGTGGTCAGTGGCGGGCAGGCCATTCGCTGGCTGGACGTAACGGTCGAAGGCATGGCGGCCCACGCTGGTACCACGCCGATGCCGCTGCGCAAGGATGCCTTGTACGGCGCGGCGCAGATGATCCAGGCGGTCGAGCAACTGGCGGCGGACTTTGCCCCACAGGGCCTGACCACCGTGGGCGAGCTGTCGATTGCCAAGTCGTCGCGCAACACCATTCCCGGCGTGCTGCGCTTTACCGTCGACCTGCGCCATCACCGCGACGAAGCCATTGAAGCCATGGAACGCGACCTTGCCTCGAACCTGCAAGCCATCGCTGAGCAGCGCGGCCTGCAGGTACGCATCGAGCGCCACTGGGTGAGCCCGGCCACGCCGTTCGATGCCGACTGCGTGGCGGCTGTGCAGCAGGCGGTGGACGGGCTGGGTTATGCCCAGCAGCCCGTCGTCAGCGGCGCTGGTCACGACGCCATCTTGCTGGCGCGTTACTGCCCGACGGCGATGGTGTTCATTCCTTGCGTGGGTGGGCTGAGCCACAACGAGGCTGAGGACGTGCTGCCTGAGGATGCCCGGCAGGGCGTGGATGTGCTGCTCAATGCCGTGTTGGCGCGTGCTGAGTGAGCGGTTTTCGCCGGTAGATGTGTAGCGCCTTCTAGACCGAGCGCCGCCCGCGCGGCGCTTCGCGAGCTGCGCTCGCTCCTACGTTTGTTTCGGGCCAGTAACGCCTGTGGCAGACGCGCGCGACCGCCTTGTTGGTACGACGCGATAGTGCGACATGCGCCAAAGCGTTCGCGCGCAAATTTCCCAGGATCCACTGGCCCGAAACAAACGTAGGAGCGAGCATAGCTCGCGAAGCGCCGCGCGGGCGGCGCTGGGTTTCACAGGCGCCGCAGATGCCATGGCGAACCCCCTAAATCCCACCCCGGCGCACATGCTTGACCAACACCTTCTCCAACAACTCCCACATCGCCGGGTCCGTGCTGAACGCCACGTTGAAGCGCATCCACCCGGTTGCCTTGGCATCCACCATGAACAATTGCCCAGGCCCGAGCATGATGCCTTTCTCCAGCGCGTCGTCCAGCAGCGCCGCGCTGTCGGGAGTGGCCGGGTGGCGGGTCCAGATGTACATGCCTTCATCCGACTCGATGAACAGCTCGAAGCCCAGCCGGTGCAAATGCCGGCCCACTTCCTGGTGCGCCTCGGCCAGGCGCTGGCGCAGGCGCTTGAGGTGCTTGCGCCAGCGCCCGTCGATGATCGCCGCATACACCACGCGCTCCATCACCTGCGAGGTGGTCAGGCCCGAGCGCATCTTCAGGTGCAGCAGCTTTTGCATCAGCTCCGGGTTGGCCAGCAGGTAACCTACCCGCACATTGGGCGAAATGCTTTTCGAGTAACTGCCCACGTACACCACCTGCTGCAAGTGGTCGAGGCTGGCCAGGCACGGCTGCGGCTCGGCCACCATGTCGGCGTACAGGTTGTTCTCCACCAGGCGGAAACCGTGCTGGCTGGCCAATTGCAAAAGGCGATGCAGCTGTGGCAACGGGGTGCGCGAGCAGGTTGGGCTGTGCAGGTGCGGCTGGGTGAAGAACGCCGTGGGGCGGTGGTGCGCCAGCAGCTGCTCCAGGTGGTTGAGGTCGTAACCATTTGGCGTGCGCGGCACGCCGATCAGTGTCGCGCCCTGGGTGCGCAGAATGCTCATCAGGTTCGGGTAGCCCGGGTCGTCCACCAGCACCACGTCGCCTGGGCGCACCAAGGTGCGTACCGCCAGGTCCAGTGCCTGGCTGGCGCCGTGGGTCAGCATCAGCTGCGCCGGGTTGGCCACGATCGACAGCTCCTGCTGCAGGTTCTGCGCCGTCAGCGCGCGCAGCTCCGGCAGGCCCATCGGGTCGCCATAGCCGGACAATTCCAGCGGGCTGCCGGCCACCTGGCGCAGGCCGCGGCGCAGCCCGTCCTCGTACATCCAGTCGTTGGGCAGCCAGCCGCAGCCGGGTTTGAACGGCAGCTGGCGAATTTCGAAAATCTGCTGCAGGTACCACTCGGAATTGAACGTCGGGCGCCCCGTCTCCGCTTCGCCGCTCTGGCTATCCAGTAGCTCGTTCGCTGCACGATTGACGAAGAATCCCGCATTTCCCTTGCTCACCAGCAGGCCTTGGGCGACCAGGCGGTCGTAGGCCTCGACCACGGTGAAGGTGCTCACCGAATAGGTCGCGGCGAAGGCGCGAATGGACGGAACCTTGGCGCCGGGCTTGAGGGTCTGGTTGTCGATCAGCTCGCGCAGGCCGTCGATGATCTGATTGACCAACGGCGTTGAGGAGTCTGGATGTAATTCAAGCATTCGGGGCCTTCAGGAGTGCGTAACGCCAAGCGCCAGCGGGGTGTATTGCATCGGCGGCCTGTACAGTGCAGTGCGAGATTCATGCCACTGTGCATGGCTCTCTACGTCGGACATTTTTACATTAGGTGTCAGATATCGCCACATAAAGCATGTTCAGTTCGTTCCAGGTGCCAACCCTGGGGCGCGTCAGCAGGCCGCCACGGAAGGCCTGCGTGTGTTTTTTGCACACCATCCTGCCCGCATTAGCACTGATGTACAGGTGAGGCCGAGGACCATCGCGGCTTCACAGTTTTCCTTGGATAAAAAGAAGCACGGGGTACACAACTGATGGACGCAACATCCACAACCACCACCGCGAAAAGCGGGCACGAGAGCAAGCTCAGTGCCTCGCTCAAGTCGCGCCACCTGACGATGATGTCGATCGCCGGGGTTATCGGCGGCGCCTTGTTCGTCGGCTCCGGCAGCGTAATCCACAGCGCCGGCCCGGCTGCGGTCCTGGCCTACCTGGCCGGCGGCATCCTGGTGGTCCTGATCATGCGCATGCTCGGTGAAATGGCGACCTCTTCGCCCGACACCGGCTCGTTCTCCACCTACGCCGACCGCGCCATCGGCCGCTGGGCCGGTTTCACCATCGGTTGGCTGTACTGGTGGTACTGGGTCATCCTGATGGCCTGGGAAGCCTATGTGGCCGGCAAGATTCTGCACGGCTTCTTCCCCGACGTGAGCGTCAACGTGTTCGTGCTGGCCACGACCTTGCTGCTGATCACCGTCAACTTCTTCAACGTCAAGCACTACGGCGAGTTCGAATTCTGGTTCGCACTGATCAAGGTGGTGGCGATCGTCTGCTTCCTGGTGGTGTGTACCGCCGCGGTGATGAACGTCTGGCAGTTCGGTGAAGTGCGTGGCATTACCCACCTGACCGCCGAGGGCTTCATGCCCAATGGCATCACCACGGTGATCGGTGCGCTGCTTGGGGTGATGTTCGCCTTCCTCGGCGCTGAAATCGTCACCATTGCCGCTTCCGAAGCGAAAGACCCGGCCACCCAGATCGTCAAGGCCACCAACTCGGTGGTATGGCGTGTGTGCCTGTTCTACGTGGGCTCGATCTTCCTGATCGTCTGCCTGGTGCCGTGGAACGACCCGCAACTGGGCGTATCCGGCTACGGCGCCTACCGCCGCACCCTGGAACTGCTGGGCGTGCCGCACGCCGAGCTGCTGATGAACTTCGTGGTGCTGACCTCGGTGAGCAGCTGCCTGATCTCCGGCCACTACACCGCTTCGCGCATGCTGTTCTCCCTGGCCCAGCGTGGCGACGCGCCGTCGTTCTTCAAGATCACCCGCGCCGGCACCGGCGTACCGGTGTACGCGATCATCGGTTCCTGCGCCGTGGCCGTGGTGTGCGCGCTGATCAACTTCAGCGAAACCCTGCGCCCGAAAGACGTGCTGGAAACCCTGATGAACACCACCGGCATGATCGCCCTGCTGGTGTACCTGGTGATCGCCTTCTCGCAGCTGCGCATGCGCCGCAAGCTGATCGCCGAAGGCAAGGAAGTGCGCCTGCAGATGTGGCTGTTCCCATGGCTGACCTACCTGGTGATCGGCTTCATCATCGCCGCCCTGGTAACCATGGCCTTCATGCCTGACTACCAGATCCTGGTGATTTCCACCGGCATCGCCGCGGCCATCGTGGTGGCCATGGGTGTGGTGCACCAGATCCGCATGGGCAAGCAGCAGCACTAAGCGTTACTTGCTGTTGGAAGCGGCCGGCTCCCTTGGGGACCCGGCCGTTTCGCGTTGTTGGGCCTGGGATTGTTCCACGGGCATGTGAAAGCGCTGGTTCATCCAGGGCGAGCCGAGCAGGGCAGCGGCGGCGATCAGGGCCACGATGGCAATGGCCAGGGACAGTTTCATCGGTATGCGCATACAGGGGATGACCTGTAGCTTAGGCCAGTGGTTCAGTGGCGTATGGCCAAATGCCGACGGCTCACTTTACAATGCGAAGCATTATCAATTGACAGCCTGGAACGTCATGAGCAACCCACCGCACAACAAGGCCCTGCTTGACGCGCTGGCGTTGCACTACGACGACCTGGTCAGCTACATCCGCCTGCGCTTTCGCGACCGCCACTTCGCCCGCGACCTGGTCCACGACGTGTACCTGCAGATTCTCGACAAGCCACCGCGTGAGCGGGTGTCGCTGCCCCTGGCCTTTCTGCGCAAGGTGACCTTCAACCGCGCCATCGATCGGGTGCGTGCCGAATCGCTGCGCGCTGCCCATTTGGCCGCCGCCAGCAGCGACGAACCGGCCCTGGACAGCTGGGACGGCGCGCAGGCACTGGACTTCGAACAGCAGTTGCTGGCGTTGCTGGCGATAATCGAAGCGTTGCCGGCGCGCCAGCGCCAGGTGTTCCTGCTGCACCGCATTCACGGCATGGCCCAGCGTGAAATCGCCAGCGAACTCGAAATCTCCAGCAACATGGTGACCCAGCACTTCAACCGCGCCATGCGCGCCATTGTCAGCCGCTGGGAGCCGGCGCGCCGCCTGCGCGAGGAGGGCCGGGGATGAGCGCGCGCAAACCGGGCGAGCAGCCCCAGGCTGACCCACTGGCAGCGTTCAGCGACGCCCTGCGCGAGCGGGTAGCCTCGCGTGAGGCCCTGTTGGCCGAGGCCAAGGCCATGACCGCGCGCCAGCGCAAGGTACGCAAGGGCGCGGGCGCCACCGCGCTGGCGCTGTTGTTGGCAGGCGGGCTGTACGGGGTGGACCCGGCCTGGCATACCGAGCCGGTGCAGGTGGCGGTGGGCGGGCCTCAGGCCATCACCCTGGCCGATGGAAGCCGGGCGCTGCTCGACTCGGGCACCCTGTTGCACGTCGAGTGGCGCCTGCGCAGCCGCCAGATCGAGCTGGTGAACGGCCAGGCGCGATTCAACGTGGTGCACGGTGCCAAGCCATTCATCGTCCGCAGCCAAGGTGTAGCGGTGCGGGATATTGGCACGGTATTCGATGTGCGCAGTGACGTGCGCGGTGTGCAGGTCGGCGTGCTGGAAGGCGCGGTCGAGGTCGGCAACGGTCACGGCCCTGTGCAACCACTGCGCGCAGGCCAGCAGATGCTGGCCTCGGCCAGCGGCCTGGGCGCCGTGCAGTCGGTGCCACGCGAGGCGCTGGAAGCCTGGCCTGCCGCCCTGCTGCGCTTCGACGGCACACCGCTGCGTGAGGCCATCGTCGACCTGCAGCGCTACAGCGAACAGCCCTTGCACTTGGCAGACGCACGCACGGGCGAACTGCGCTTGTCGGGCGAGTTCGACAGCCGGCAGGTGCCGGCGCTGCTGGAGCGCTTGCCGGCAGTGCTGCCGGTGAACGTGGTGCGTGGCGCCGAGGGCGGGCTGACCATCGGGCGCAAGGATTGACCGCCCGCACGCGCCGCCGAAGATTATTTTCAAAGCGACATCAACTTTGCCAACGGGCCAACCGCCATCTCCATGAAGTCACTTGAATCGTTGAGATGGGGATCGTATGGGTAACTCGTTTTCACCGCTGGCCGTGCTGGTCAGCTGCCTGATGGCCAGCGTGGCGGCGCAGGCGCAGGAAGCCACATTCGCCGTGGACATTCCGGCGCAGCGCCTGGACCGCTCACTGAACGAACTGGCGCGCCAGACCGGCAGCCGCATCCTGTTCGCCACCGACACCGCCGAACGCCAGCAGGCCAGGGCGGTGCAAGGCCAGATGACGGTCGAGCAGGCGTTGCTGCACCTGCTGGCCGGCAGCGGGCTGAGCGCCCAGCGCGCGGGCGAGGGTTACCTGGTGGGCTCGGCCGCCAGCAGTGGGGCGCTGGAACTAGGGGCCACCAACGTCAATGGCCAGCTCGATGGCAACAGCACCGATGGCAGTGGCGCCTACACCCTGGGCGTTACCCGCAGCGGCACGGGCATGAACCTGTCACTGCGCGAAACGCCGCAATCGATCAGCGTGGTCACTCGCCAGCGCATGGACGACCAGGGCCTCAACGGTTTGACCGAGGTACTGCAGCAAACCCCGGGCCTGTCGGTGCAAAGCCTGGGCAGCGAGCGCTTCAATATCTACTCGCGGGGGTATTCGGTCGACAACTACCAGTTCGACGGCATTCCGACCACCCTCGATATCGTCAGCCAGGTGTCGGCGCAGAGCCTGGCCGACATGGCCGTGTATGACCATGTCGAGGTGTTGCGCGGGGCGAGCGGCTTGCTCACCGGTGCCGGCGACCCTTCGGCCACCATCAACCTGGTGCGCAAGAAGCCAACGGCGCAGTTCAAAGGGCATGTCAGTGCCGGGCTGGGCTCGTGGAACAAGTACCGCACTGAGGTCGACCTGTCTGGGCCATTGACGCCGACCGGCAATGTGCGCGGGCGCATGGTGGCTGCCTACCAGCAAAGCGACAGCTTCGTCGATCACTATCACCAGGAAAAGCAGGTGTTCTACGGCATCCTGGAAGCAGACCTGAGTGAAACCACCTTGCTCACCGTGGGCGCCGATTACCAGAAGAACGAGCCCCAGGGTTCGTCGTCGGTGGCCTTTCCGCTGTTCTACAGCAACGGCGAGCAAACCGACTTCTCGCGCTCGACCAACAGCGCTGCACGCTGGAGCAGCAACCCCCAGGATGTGCTCAATACCTTCGCCAGCGTCGAGCAACAATTGGGCAATGACTGGAGCTTGCGGGTAGCGTTCAACCAGCTCTACATCAACCGCGAGGACTACCGGCTGGCCACCGCCAGTTGGGGCTTCCCCGACCCGCAGACCGGCGCGGGCGTGCGCTTGTACGGCGGGGCTGGCAGCACCTGGCAGAAGCAGCTGGGCGTGGATGCCCAGCTCAAGGGGCCGTTCCAGGCGTTTGGCCGCGAGCATGAACTGGTGCTGGGCTATAACTTCTCCCGCTACCAGAACCACCATGACCCGCTGCGCGGCACCTCGATCGAAGGCAACCGCGTCAACTTCTACACCTGGGACAACTACACCAGCGAACCCAATACCGGGGGCGGCAAGCTGTACGACGGCGATACCAGCATTTACCAGAGCGGCGCCTACCTGGCGACGCGCCTGCGGCCCACCGACAACCTGTCGCTGATCCTCGGCACTCGGGTCAGTAACTATCGCTATCGGTACGACCTGGAATACGTGGTCAACCCGGCCCTGAACAAGGTCACTGCCAACCGCGACAGTGGCGTCATCACCCCCTACGCCGGCATCGTCTACGACCTGGATGACGTGCATTCGCTGTACGCCAGCTATACCAGCATCTTCAAGCCACAGACGGTCCGCGACGCCAGCGGCAGCACCCTCGACCCACGCGAAGGCGACAACTACGAGGTTGGCCTGAAAAGCGAATACTTTGGCGGGCGCCTGAACACCAGCATTGCCGCCTTTGAAATCAAGCAGGACAACCTTGCCGAAGTCGACCCCGGCAAGGTCGTGCCCGGCACCACCACCTCTGCCTACCGTGCCATTTCCGGTGCCACCACCCGCGGCTTCGAGGTCGAAGCCTCGGGCGAGCTGCAACCGGGCTGGAACCTCAGCGCCAGTTACAACCACAGCATCACCAAGGACGCCGACGGCGAGCGGGTCAACAGCGTGTTTCCAGCCAACATGGTCAAGCTGTGGACCACGTACCGCCTGCCAGGGGCGCTGGAGCCGCTGACCGTAGGCGGTGGCATGAACTGGCAGAGCGGGATTCACTTCACCGCAACCCCCGCGGACCTGGGCAAGACGGTCAAGGCCACCCAGGGCCAGTTCGCGGTGTTCAACCTGATGGCGCGCTACCAGTTCAACGAGCAGCTGTCGACCACGCTCAACGTCAACAACCTGTTCGACAAGAAGTACCTGAGCGCGTTGGATACCACGTTCTACAGCGGATACTACGGCGACCCGCGCAATGTCATGGTGACCACCCGCTGGGACTTCTAAGGGCAGGGCAGGAATTCTTCGCGGCATGCCCGCGAAGAGGCCCAAGTGGCTTATGCTCAAGCCATCGTCCGTCAACAGGAGCCGCCCATGGCCTGGTCCGCCACCCAGTATTCGCTGTTTGAAGATGAACGCACCCGCGCCGTGCGCGACCTGCTCGCCGCCGTGCCGCCACGCCCGGTGCGCCACGCCACCGACCTGGGCTGTGGCCCGGGCAATTCCACCGAAGTGCTGCTGCAGCGCTGCCCGGACGCCCAGGTAACGGCGCTGGACAGCGACAAGGACATGATCGACAAGGCCCGTGATCGCAAGCGCCTGCACATTCCGCGGGTGCGCTGCGAGATCGCCGACATCAGCGACTGGTCGGCCCCCGAGCCGCAAGACCTGATCCTGGCCAACGCCTCGCTGCAGTGGGTGCCTGACCACGGCTCGCTGTACCCGCACCTGGTGCGCCAGCTCAGCGAGGGCGGCAGCCTGGCGGTGCAGACTCCGGACAACCTGGACGAGCCAGCCCACCGGCAGTTGCGCGACATTGCCAGCCGTGGGCCCTGGGCGGAAAAATTCGCTGGGTTCCAGTTGCCGCCGCGGCATAACGCGGCGTTCTACTACGACCTGCTCAGCCCACTGTGCGCGCGGGTGGATGTGTGGCGCACCACCTACCACCACCCGCTGGCCGGTGGCGCAGAGGCGGTGGTGGAGTGGTTCAAGGGGTCGGCGTTGCGGCCTTACCTGGCCCAGTTGGATGCCGAGGATCAGCAAAGCTTCCTGCAGATGTACCTGCAGGCCATGCAGCAGGATTACCCGGCGGCTACCGATGGCAAGGTGTTGCTGCCGTTTCCGCGGTTGTTCGTGATTGCTACGCGTTGAGTCGTTTGCCTGTGCGGGCCCATTCGCGGGGCAAGCCCGCTCCTACAAGGGCGCGCTAGCGGGCTTGCCCCGCGAATGGGCCCGCACAGGCGCTACAACGTTTCCTGCACCATCTGCAAAAAGGTCGCCACCACCCGCCGCGAACGCTGCTCGCTCAGGCACACCAGGGTTTCGGTCAGGTGCCGCTGGCAGTCGATGATGGGCAACGCGCACACCCGCGCATCGGCGCCGAACTCGGCGGCCGACACCACCCCCACGCCAATCCCCACCACCACCGCTTCCCGCGCCGCCTCCCGGCCTTCCACCTGAATCGCCGGGCGAATCCGCAGCCCGGCCCGCTGCATCTCTTCCTCCAGCGTCTGGCGCGTCACCGACCCCGGCTCGCGCAGCACCAGCGGCGTGTCGTCCAGGTCGGCCAGGCTGATTGCGCCACGGCTGGCCCACGGGTGGTTGTGCGAGACAAACGCCACCATCGGGTCGCGGCGCAGTGGCACGCAGTGCAGCCGCTCGTCATCCACATCCCGCCCCAGCAGCGCCAGGTCGGCCTGGTAGCTGAACAGCCGGGCCAGTGATTCGTCGGTGTTGCCGGTTTCAACCTTCACCTGGATGCCCGGGTAGCGCTGGCAGAAGCGGGCAATCTGCGGCAGCACGTGCACCGGGGCATCCACCGCCAGCACCAGGCTGCCGGTGTGCAGGGCGCTGGAATCCTGCAGCAGGTCGTGGGCCTCGGCCTCACAGGCGAACAGGCGCTGGCTGATGCCCAGCAGGCGTTCGCCCAAGTCGGTCAGTTGCACCGAACGCTTGTTGCGGTGAAACAGCAGCACGCCGAAGCGCTCTTCCAGCTTGCGCACCTGGTCGGACACCGCAGGCTGGGTAAGAAACAGCTTTTGCGCAGCACGGGTGAAGCTGCCGTGCACGGCCACCGCGTGGAAGGCCTTGAGTTGAGCGTGGGACACCGACATGACCACTCCGATAACAAGCTGAGCTTATGTGTGAAATACGATAAATCGATTTTATTTATCAGTCAGCAACTGTTTCCATACCTTTCAACCCACGGCCGCCGCCACAAGCAGCGGCCGGGCCATGGCCCGCACACCGGCGCCATCTGACCAGATGACGAGCCCCGTCATGCAGTGCGCAACACAACAACAAGACAGGCGTTTTTTCACAATCTGCCGGCACACTTGAGCAAGAGGTCAGAGTCACATGAACCAATCCCTAGCCGCGTTCAAACGCTGGCGCATCCAGATTTTCGCGATTACCTGGCTGGCCTACGCCGCCTTCTACTTCACCCGCAAGGCCTTCTCGGTGGCCAAGCTCGGCATCGCCGAAGACCCCACCTTCATGCTCGACAAAGCCGCCATGGCCAACCTCGACGGCATCTACCTGGCCGCCTATGCCGTGGGCCAGTTCACCTGGGGCATGCTCGCCGACCGCTTCGGCCCGCGTGTGGTGGTGCTGGGCGGGCTGTTGATTTCCGCTGTTGCCGCCGTGGTGATGGGCAGCTACGCCACCTTCCCGATCTTCGCCACCTGCATGCTGATCCAGGGCCTGGCGCAATCCACCGGCTGGGCTGGGTTGTGCAAGAACATCGGCAGCTTCTTCCCCGCCTCCCAGCGCGGGCGGGTGCTGGGGCTGTGGAGTTCGTGCTACGCCTTTGGCGGCTTGGTCGCCTCGCCGTTCGCCGGCTGGTGGGCCTATACCCTGGTTGGCACCTGGCATGCGGCGTTCTTCTCCAGTGCCGCGGTGGTGGCCGCGGTGGCCGTGCTGTTCTTCCTCCTGCAGCGCAACAAGCCCGAGGATGTCGGCCTGCCGGCAGTGGAGCCGGAGCCCCAGAGCATGGCCCCGGCCGGCAACCTGTGCAGCGTGTGGGCGCCGCTGCGCGAGATCCTGCGCAACCGCACGGTGCTCACCCTGGGCCTGGCGTACTTCCTGCTCAAGCCTGCGCGCTACGCCATCCTGCTGTGGGGCCCGGTGATTGTGTTCGAGCAGATGCCGTCGGTGGGCAAGGTGGGCGCGGCCATCATCCCCACCGCGTTCGAGCTGGCCGGCCTGCTTGGCCCGATCATCATCGGCCTGGCCTCGGACAAGCTGTTCGGCGCCCGGCGCATGCCGGCCTGTGTGATCAGCCTGGTGCTGCTGACCGTGACCCTGGCGGCGTTCATGGCGGCGATGCACAGCGGCAGCATCGTGCTGGTGGTGGCCCTGTTGTTCGTCATGGGCCTGACCCTGTACGGGCCAGACTCGATGATCAGCGGCGCGGCGGCGATCGACTTCGGCACGGCCAAGGCCGGCGCCACGGCAGCCGGCTTCGTCAACGGCTGCGGCTCGGTGGGGGCGGTGCTCGGCGGCCTGCTGCCGGGGTACTTCGACAGCGTCACGGTGTTCCTGGTGTTCGCCGGTTGCGCGCTGTTCTCGGCCCTGGTGCTGCTGCCGCACTGGAACAGCCGCCCGGCGCACGCGCCCCAGGCCAATGACGTGGCCCCCAACACCAGCATGGCGATCAAGCCACTGCGTACCTGAAGGAAAGCAAGCGAATGAGACCCTTTTGGCTGCAACAGGCCCTGGATTCGGAGCAGGACGCACTGTGCCCGCCACTGCAAGGCGATGCCCGCTGCGACGTGTGCATCGTCGGCGGTGGCTACACCGGGCTGTGGACGGCGCTGATGCTCAAGGAGGCGGTGCCGGCGCTGGACGTGCTGCTGATCGAGGCCGATATCTGCGGTGCCGGTGCCAGTGGCCGCAATGGCGGCTGTGCGTTGTCCTGGTCGGCCAAGTATTTCACCCTCGAACGCCTGTTCGGGGTGGCCGAAGCGGTGCGCCTGGTGCGTGAGTCCGAGCGCAGCATCGGTGCCATCGGGGCGTTCTGCGCGGCCAATGGCATCGACTGCGACTACCGCCTGGACGGCACCCTGTACACCGCCACCAACCAGGCCCAGGTGGGCAGCACCGATGCGGTGATTGCCGCGTTGCAGCAAAAGGGCATCAATTCGTTCGAGCGCCTGCCGCTGGGCCAGGTGCAGCGCCTGGCAGGTTCGGCGCGCCACCTGGAAGGCTGGTTCTCGCCGGCCGCCGCTACCGTGCAACCGGGCAAGCTGGTGCGCGGCCTGCGCCGGGTAGCCTTGCAGCGCGGGGTGCGCATCCATGAAGGCACGGCCATGACCGGCCTTGAACACGGCGCGCCGGTGCAGGTGCGCACCCCCCATGGCAGCGTGCGTGCCGACCGGGTGGTGCTGGGCCTCAACGCCTGGATGGCCCGGGCATTCCCACAGTTCGAGCGCAGTGTGGCGATTGTCTCCAGCGACATGGTCATCACCGAGCCGTGCCCGGCGTTACTGCGCGAGATCGGCCTGGATACCGGGGTCAGCGTGCTCGATTCACGAATTTTCGTGCACTACTACCACAACACCTCCGACGGCCGGCTGATGCTGGGCAAGGGCGGTAATACCTTCGCCTACGGCGGGCGCATGTTGCCGGTGTTCGACCAGCCGTCGCCGTACCGGCCGCTGTTGCGCGAAAGCCTGGGCGAGTTCTTCCCGGCCTTGGCCCAGGTGCCGCTGGCGGCCAGCTGGAACGGCCCGTCGGACCGGTCGGTGACCGGGCTGCCGTTTTTCGGCAAGCTGGACGGGCAGGGCAACGTATTCTATGGCTTCGGCTACTCTGGCAGCGGGGTAGGGCCCTGCCACATGGGCGGGCAGATTCTCTCGTCGCTGGCGCTGGGCATGGACAACCCCTGGACCCGCTCACCCCTGGTCAAGGGGCCGTTGGGGCTGTTCCCGCCAGAACCCATTCGCTACCTGGGCTCGCTGATGGTGCGCAATGCCATCCGCCGCAAGGAGCGCGCCGAGGACCGCGGTGTGCGGCCGCGCCGGCTGGATGTGGGCTTGGCGCGTTTTGCCGCTGCCGCCGGCAAGGCCGACAAAGCGTGAGATTACTTGTCGATCCGCTGCCCGAGGGCGTATAAACTGCTCCCACTTTTGGCCGGTCGCTTCCTGAACTGGCCGCTGAAACAAAGAGAGTCGACATGGGCGCACAGTGGAAAGCCAAACATAGAGAAACAGCTGCCAATGCCAAGGGCAAGATCATGGGCAAGCTGTCCAAGGAAATCCAGATCGCAGCCCGCTCGGGCGCCGACCCGGAGATGAACCCGCGCCTGCGCCTGGCCATCGTCCAGGCCAAGAAGGCCTCGATGACCCGCGAGACGCTGGAGCGCGCCATCCGCAAGGGTGCCGGCCTCGACGGCGACGCCGTGCAGTACTCGGCGGTGAGCTACGAGGGCTTTGCCCCGCACCAGGTGCCGCTGATCGTCGAGTGCCTGACCGACAACGTCAACCGTACCGTGGCGCAGATCCGCGTGCTGTTCCGCAAGGGCCAGCTCGGTGCCAGCGGCTCGGTGGCCTGGGACTTCAACCACGTTGGCATGATCGAAGCCACCGCCGAAGGCGATGCCGACCCGGAAATGGCCGCCATCGAAGCCGGTGCCCAGGACTTCGAAGAGGGTGAAGAAGAGGGTTCGACCCTGTTCATCACCGACACCACCGACCTGGACGCGGTACAGAAGGCGCTGCCGGAGCATGGCTTCAGCGTGACTTCGGCGAAGATCGGCTATACCCCGAAGAACCCGGTGAGTGCGGCCAGCCTCAGTGCTGAAGCGCTGGCTGAGGTGGAAGCGTTCCTGGAAGCGATTGACGAGAACGATGACGTGCAGAACGTCTACGTTGGGCTGACCGCTTAATCGTTGGGGCCGCTTTGCGGCCCATCGCGACCTGGCGGTCGCTCCTACCCGTCTCGTAGGAGCGACCGCCAGGTCGCGAAGCGAGGGTGAAACCCTCGCCAGCACCCCAGGGCCGAACACCGATGAACCCCACCTTCGCCTCCCTCAGCCTCGCCCACCTGCGCACCCTCGACTGCCTCCTGCAGCTCAAGAACCTCAGCCATGCCGCCGACCGCCTGGGCGTCAGCCAGTCGGCCCTGAGCCGCCAGCTGGCCCACCTGCGCCAAGCCTTCGACGACCCGTTGCTGGTGCGCCAGGGCCGGGGCTACGTGCTCAGCGAGCATGCCGAAGCCTTGGTCGAACCCCTGCGCCAGGTGCTCGAAGAACTCCAGGCCCTGCGCCAACCCGCCACCTTCGACCCGGCCCGCTGCGAGCGCCGCTTCTGCCTGGCCGCTTCCGACTACGTGGCCGAGCACATGCTGCCGTTGCTGGTGGCGGCCCTGGAACAGGAAGCGCCCGGCGTGTGCATCGACTACCGCACCTGGCAGGCCGGGCAGTATGCCTTGCTGGCCAGTGGCGAGATCGACCTGGCGACCACCCTGTTCGATGAGTCGCCGCCCAACCTGCATGGCCGCCTGCTGGGTGAAGACCGGGCGGTGTGCCTGATGCGCCAGGACCACCAGCTGGCTGCCCTGGCGGTGCTGGGGCAGGACGATTACCTGTCCTGCAAGCATGTGCGCATTTCTGGCGGTGGCGACAAGGACAGTTTCATCGACCGCCACCTGCGCGCCCAAGGCTTGCAGCGGCGGGTCAGCCTGGAGGTGCCGTTCTTCTCGGCCACCGTGCAGGTGATCGGCAACAGCCAGGCTTTGGCCACCGTGCCTGAGCATATCGCCCGGCAATTGTGCCGGCTGCATGGCCTGGCGTGGCGGCCCCTGGGGTTTGTGGCGCATACCCAGCGCTATTGGGTGGTGTGGCACCAGCGCCTGCAGGCCTCGGCCGAACACCGCTGGTTGCGCAACCGGGTGTTCGAGCTGTGGCGCCAGTCGCAGTTCGGGGTGCAGGGCGGGGTTGCGGGTTTGCCATAGGAGGTATGCACGAAGCGGGGTTATTCGCCTGCCGCCAGGCGCCTAGACTGGCAACAACCCACCCCCAGGAGCCCCGCACGTGACCCCAGAACAATTCCGCCAGTACGGCCACCAGCTGATCGACCTGATCGCCGACTATCGCCAGTCCGTGGGCGAGCGCCCGGTCATGGCCCAGGTCGAGCCCGGTTACCTCAAGGCGCAACTGCCAAAAGGCGCGCCGCAGCAGGGCGAACCCTTCGACGCCATCCTCGCCGACGTCAACCAGTTGCTGATGCCGGGCCTGTCGCACTGGCAGCACCCGGACTTCTACGGCTACTTCCCCTCCAATGGTACCCTGTCATCGGTGCTTGGCGATTTCCTCAGCACAGGCCTCGGCGTGCTCGGCCTGTCGTGGCAGTCCAGCCCGGCACTGAGCGAGCTGGAGGAAACCACCCTCGACTGGCTGCGCCAGTTGCTCGGCCTGTCGGGCCAGTGGAGCGGGGTGATCCAGGACACCGCGTCCACCAGTACCCTGGTGGCCTTGATCAGCGCCCGTGAGCGCGCCACCGACTACGCGCTGGTACGCGGCGGCCTGCAAGCCGAAAGCAAGCCGCTGATCGTCTACGTCAGCGCCCACGCCCACAGCTCCGTCGACAAAGCTGCGCTGCTGGCCGGGTTCGGCCGTGCCAACATCCGCCTGATCGCCACCGATGCGCAGTTCGCCATGTGCCCGCAAGCGCTGCAGGCCGCTATCGAGCAGGACCTGGCCGCCGGCAACCAGCCGTGCGCGGTGGTCGCCACCACCGGCACCACCACCACTACGGCCCTCGACCCGCTGCGCCCGATTGGCGAAATTGCCCAGGCCAACGGCCTGTGGCTGCACGTGGACTCGGCCATGGCCGGCTCGGCGATGATTCTGCCGGAATGCCGCTGGATGTGGGACGGTATCGAGCTGGCCGACTCGGTGGTGGTCAACGCCCACAAATGGTTGGGCGTGGCCTTCGACTGTTCGATCTACTACGTGCGCGACCCGCAGCACCTGATTCGGGTGATGAGCACCAACCCCAGCTACCTGCAATCGGCGGTGGACGGGGAGGTGAAGAACCTGCGTGACTGGGGTATCCCGCTGGGGCGCAGGTTCCGGGCGTTGAAGCTGTGGTTCATGTTGCGCAGTGAAGGGGTGGAGGCTTTGCAGCAGCGCTTGCGCCGGGACCTGGACAATGCCCGTTGGCTGGCGCAGCAGGTTGAGGCGACGGTGGGCTGGGAAGTGCTGGCGCCGGTGCAGTTGCAGACCTTGTGCATTCGCCATCGGCCGGCGGGGTTGCAAGGGGAGGCGCTGGATGCCCATACCCGGGCGTGGGCCGAGCGGTTGAATGCATCCGGGGTGGCGTATGTGACGCCGGCGACGCTGCAGGGGCAATGGATGGTGCGGGTGTCGGTGGGGGCGTTGCCGACCGAGCGGGAGCATGTGCAGAAGCTTTGGGTCAATCTGCAGCGAGTGGTTGCTGGCTGACATCGCTGGGGCTGCGTTGCAGCCCATCGCGACCTGCGGGGGAATGCGCGCCCTGGTAGGAGCGACCGCAGGTCGCGATAGGGCCGCAAAGCGGCCCCATACGAACTATCAGTGGCTCACCGCCTGAAAGCTGCCTTTACGGCTGGCTTCGAACGCGGCCTTCTCCATCGGCTTGGCCTCCGGATTGCCCAGGTCTTCCATCGCCAAGCGGTGGGTTTCCGGTGCAATGTAAGCTGCCAGGGCACACACGCAGGTAATGAAGAACGCCAGCCCACCCACCACCAGCGGAATGTTTTCCGAACCCGGTGGCGCCACCAGGGCGAACAGCGCTGGCAGCATTGCGGTCAGCATGGTGCCGATGTTCTGGGCAATGGCCATGGCCGAAACGCGGTAGCGGGTGTGGAACAGCTCTGGGTAGAAGCTTGGGAATACCGCGTTGTAGCCCTGGTACACCATGCCCCACATCACGATCGAGGCGGCGAAGGCCAGCGGCACGTTCTGGATGCTGATCGCATACAAGTAGACGAAGGCCAGCAGGCCCGAGCCCAGGCAGCCGGCGATCATGGTCGGGCGACGGCCGATCTTGTCCGACAGGTTGCCCACGAACGGAATCACCAGCACCGCGACGATGTTGCCCACCACCGGAATCCACAGGTACACGCTCTTGTCGAAGCCGATGCCATAGGCCGGCTGTACCGCGTAGGCCGCGCCGAAGATGGTGGCAACCACCGGAATCACGTTCATCAGGGCCATGAACATCACCAGCACCATGTGCTTCCAGCTGTGGCGGAAAGCTTCGCTGATCGGCGACTTGGCCACCTTGTCCTGTTTTTCCTCCTTCACGAAGGCCGGGGTTTCATGCACTTCCTTGCGGATGATGAAGCCTGCGATCAGCACCACGGCGCTCATCAGGAACGGAATGCGCCAGCCCCAGTCGTTGAAGGCTTCACTGGGCATGAAGTAGGCCAGCGGCAGGAACACCGCCGCCGCCAGCACCTGGCCGGCCTGCACGCCCTGCAGGGTGAAGCTGGCGTAGTAGCCACGCCGCCCGAACGGGGCATGCTCCATGATCATGGAACTGGCACCGGAAATTTCACCGGCCACGGCAAAGCCCTGGACCAGGCGCAGCACCACCAGCAAGGCCGGGGCCAGCAGGCCGATGTCGTGGTAGGTAGGCAGCAGGCCGACGGCCATGGTCGACAGGCCCATCAGGAACATGCACAGCAGCAACACGTTCTTGCGCCCACGGGTATCGCCCCAGTGGCCAAGCACGAAGGCGCCGACCGGGCGTGCCAGGTAGCCCACGCCATAGGTGGCCAGCGAGGCGATGATGGCCATTTTTGGGTCGGTGTTGGGGAAGAAGATCTGCGGGAAAATCAGTGCCGCAGCCTGGGCATAGATGAAGAAATCGTAGTATTCGAGTGCCGAGCCAATCCAACCGCTGGCGGTCGCTTTCTTGGCTTGGGAGCTTGAGTGAGCCATCGTTGTCTCCGTTGTTCTTGTAGGTCGCCGCACGGCTGGCCTCGCCTGTGGAGGCGGGCAGTGGGGTGCGATCGCTTGTCGGGAGTAAGGCGTGCGTTATAGCGCGGGCGATCGCAGGCGGTGTCTGCAATGGATGGACGAACGAGCAGGTGCGGATCGCAAGGCGATGGAGGTGTGCATAGGTCGGTACCCGAATTTATTGAACTTATTATGTTGTGACGTTGGGCGAGTCTGCGCAGGTTCCGCCGAACGCCATCAGGGCAGAAAGGGGCGGTCGGTGTGCCTGCGTCTGGGTTCATGTTTGCCTAGGGATGACGCTGAATCAATTCGTCGAAATCGGTTTTGTGCGGTAATCGAACGCAAAACTAACCATTCCGTACAAACAGATTGCCGGGTCGACTTTACCCGCGAATAATCGACTGTGCCAGAAACCCATTGCGGTTTCGGCCCGTCGTCCGTCCAATAACAAGGAACTTCCCCATGCAGCGTTCGATAGCCACCGTGTCCTTGAGCGGCACCCTGCCGGAAAAGCTCGAAGCCATCGCCGCCGCCGGTTTCGACGGCGTCGAGATCTTCGAGAACGACTTGCTGTACTACGCCGGTAGCCCCCGCGAAGTACGGCAGATGTGCGCCGACCTGGGCATTGCCATCACCCTGTTCCAGCCGTTCCGTGATTTCGAAGGCTGCCGCCGTGACCGCCTGCAGAAAAACCTCGACCGTGCCGAGCGCAAGTTCGACCTGATGCAAGAGCTGGGCACCGACCTGGTGCTGGTGTGCAGCAACGTCCAGGCCGATGCCCTGGGCGAAGAACAATTGTTGGTCGATGACCTGCGCCTGCTCGCCGAGCACGCCGGCAAGCGTGGCTTGCGCATCGGCTACGAAGCCCTGGCCTGGGGCCGTCACGTCAATACCTACCAGCAAGTGTGGAACCTGGTGCGCCAGGCCGACCATGCGGCCCTCGGTGTGATCCTCGACAGCTTCCACACCTTGTCGCTCAAGGGCGACCCGGCCGCGATCCGCGATATTCCCGGTGACAAGATCTTCTTCGTGCAGATGGCCGATGCGCCGATCCTGAACATGGACGTGCTGGAGTGGAGCCGCCACTTCCGCAACTTCCCGGGCCAGGGCGAAATGGACCTGGCCGGTTTCCTCGCGCCGATCCTCGCCACCGGCTACCGCGGCCCGCTGTCGCTGGAAATCTTCAACGATGGCTTCCGCGCAGCACCGCCACGGCAGAACGCCGCCGATGGCCTGCGCTCGCTGCTGTATCTTGAAGAACAAACTCGCCTGCGCCTGGCAGAAGAGGGCACCACCGTGGAGCCGGGCGTGCTGTTCACCCCACCGGCCGCCAGTGCCTACGACGGCGTTGAGTTCCTGGAGTTTGCCGTCGACGAGGCGGTTGGCGCCCGGCTGGGTAGCTGGCTCACGCGCCTGGGTTTTGCCGAAGCCGGCAAGCACCGCAGCAAGGATGTGCGTCTGCTGCGCCAGAACGACATCAATATCGTGCTGAACGCCGAGCCCTATTCCTTCGGCCACAACTTCTTCGAGGCCCATGGCCCTTCGCTGTGCGCCACCGCCCTGCGGGTGAAGGACGAGCACGCCGCGTTGCAGCGCGCCACTGATTTTCGTGGCCAGCCGTTCCGCGGCCTGGTTGGCCCCAACGAGTGTGAAGTGCCTGCCGTACGCGCACCGGATGGCAGCCTGATCTACCTGGTGGAGCAGGGCAAGGAGGGGCAATCGCTGTATGACACCGATTTCCGCCTGAACCCGGCTGCTGCGGCCAGTGGTGGCCTCAAGCGTATCGACCACATGGCCCTGGCGCTGCCGGCTGAGTCGCTGGACAGCTGGGTGCTGTTCTACAAGAGCCTGTTCGACTTCGCCGCCGATGACGAGGTGGTGCTGCCCGACCCCTATGGCCTGGTGAAAAGCCGGGCGCTGCGCAGCCAGTGCGGCAGCCTGCGCTTGCCGCTCAACATCTCCGAGAACCGCAACACCGCCATTGCCCATGCCCTGTCGAGCTACCGTGGTTCGGGCGTGCACCACATCGCCTTCGATTGCGAGGACATTTTCAGCGAGGTGGCGCGGGCCAAGGAATCGGGCGTGCCGTTGCTGGAAATTCCGTTGAACTACTACGACGATTTGGCGGCGCGGTTCGACTTCAACGACGAGTTTCTCAGTGAGTTGGCGTACTACAACGTGCTGTACGACCGTGATGCCCAAGGCGGTGAGCTGTTCCACGTGTACACCGAGCCGTTCGAGGAGCGTTTCTTCTTCGAGATCATCCAGCGCAAGGGTGGGTATGCCGGGTATGGCGCGGCGAACGTTGCCGTGCGCCTGGCGGCCATGGCCAAGCGGCGCAGTGGAGCACCGCGCAAGCCGGTGCTGTGAGGGTTGTAGGCGCATGCCTGCAGGGGTGTGGCGCATGCCTGTGGTTGTAGGCGCATGCCTGTAGGGTTGTGGCGCCTGTGAGATCGAGCGCCGCCCGCGCGGCGCTTCGCGAGCTGCGCTCGCTCCTACGTTTGTTTCGGGCCAGTTATGCCTGTGACAGGTGCGCGCGACCGCCTGGTTTGTACGGCGCGATATCGTGCCATGCGCCAAGGCGTTCGCGCGCAAATCCCCCAGGCCCCATTGGCCCGAAACAAACGTAGGAGCGAGCGCAGCTCGCGAAGCGCCGCGCGGGCGGCGCTCGATCTCGACCGCAACCCAAATCTCAAACCATGCCCCCCAGGCCCACCAAATAACCGCGACAACCCGCCTGGTGAAAAGTTTCAGTCACACTTAATTTCTTCTGATCTTCCCGATATTCGGTCACCGCAAAAGTGCAATTCTTTTGCCATCATCACAGAATGTCCGAGTGAGTACATTCCCGTGGTATGCCATATTCCCACCCCTCCCGCCTTCACACACTTCTTCACAATTGCTGGCAGCCTAATATCAAAATCTGTGAACCTCATCACTAATAACGATTTGGAATTACTGTAATAGCAACCCTGCATTCACAGAACTGAAGCAATCCATTTGCGTTCCTCTGTCCTGTATTGTCTGACAATCGAATGCCTGACATTGCCGCCACCTCTCCTCCAGGTGGTCGGACGACCCCGCCCAGGCCCGCCGGGCCGCAGCCATTGCTCCGCGCTGGGCAAGGCCATTCCATCCGCGTATCTAAGTGCTGCCTTGCCTTGGTATTACATGACTGCGCAAGATCA
This sequence comes from Pantoea sp. Ap-967, assembly GCF_011752565.1. Taxonomy (GTDB): domain Bacteria; phylum Pseudomonadota; class Gammaproteobacteria; order Pseudomonadales; family Pseudomonadaceae; genus Aquipseudomonas. Next base: position 54,898 of record NZ_VWXK01000015.1, on the reverse strand, counting down.
CTCTCTCGCGGTCATTTTTATGAGTGAATGCGTTATGCGTTGCTTCAAGTTATACGCGGGGAAGATGGGCGTCACCTACCGCGATGCGCTAAAGGCGATTCATTAAGCCGAATAATTACCGTGTTGCGCGTGCCCGTAAAGATGCGAATGAATGAGTTGAAAATTAAGTTCAATAGGGTGGGTGATTTAAATGTGCTGTTGTATCGCAGTGTGTAAGTTTGCTTGTGCCTGCCGACCTATTAAACACAAATACTCATATGAATTAACCACCACGCCGGACGCGCCTCCCAATCACCCGTATGTTTCAGATTTTTGACGGCAGCGAACTGCTCCCGCGCGCCGACCATGCCGCTTAAGCCCACACCCTGCAGGGGCTCAAGGCGTTACCCGGCAAAATGCTTAGTTACCTATCGAGTCGGTGCATTAATTGTTAGTGCGCTGTAAAAATGCGTCTCTTAAAGCGCGTCAAATAAACCGCGTCAAAAAATAGTTCACAACTAGTGATTGACCGTTATTACTAACAACGCTATTAATGCGGCGCTCACCCTAGACCATGCTATTGGTCACTGCTGCGATGGACCCGCGGGGGGAGTGCTAAAGAACTTTGCGTGCAAGCCTGGTTGAGGCCGCTTGTGTGTGCCCAACAAAAAAATTGACTGGCTGAGACTTTTCGGCCGGGGCGCGCTTTCGCCCGAAGTTTTAAAAACGGTTTACCAAGGATTGTTCGGCCTCCCCAGAGCAGGCCGTGCTCGCGTGTGCCTAGTCGCAAGAGAACCAAAAATGCCGGATGTAACTCGACCCTCGAATTACCGTCCCCACACATCTTCCTCGCCCCTCACTGACAGCAAGGTTCCCATGTTCAATTCCCACGTTCCGGCGAAGGCGCTGCTGTGCGCCCTCGGTTTTGCCGTGATGACAGCCAACGCGGCCATGGCCGCCGAAACCGCGGCCGCCGCCGCCCCGGCCCAGGCCGCCCAGGCCCGGGTACAGGTCAACGCCGTCGAGTTCAGCGGTAACCGCACCTTCAGCAACGAGCAGCTCAACGCGCAGATCGCCGGCGACTTGGGTCGTCCGATGACCCTGGTCGAGATGAAAGCCCTGGCCGCCAAGGTCGAGGCCTACTACCAGGCCGCCAACTACCGCCTGGTCAAGGTCGTGGTGCCGGCCCAGGACTTCGCCAACGAACCGGCCCTGAAGCTGGTGGTGCTCGAAGGCTGGCTGGGCAACGTGCAAGTCACCGGCGCCAAGCGCTTCTCCGCCGAGCAGGTGCATGACGCACTGGCAGCCGGCGGCGTAGTCGAAGGCAAGCCGTTCACCCTGGAGCAGGTCGAGCGCGCGCTGACCCACCTCAACCGCCTGTCCGGCATCGAGGTCACCTCCACCCTGCAACCAGGGCAGCAAACCGGTTCCACCGACCTGGTGGTCGATGTGACCGAAGCGCCTCGCATCCAGGGCGCGATGGAAATCAACAACTACGGCAGCAAGGACACCGGCGAAACCCGCCTGATGCCGAGCCTGAAGTTCGCCAACCTGACCGGCCACGGCGACGAGGCCAACGTGCTCGCCCTGACCTCCCTGGGCGCCGGCGACCTGTGGTACGGCTACGTCGACTACAGCCTGCCGCTGAACGCCACCGGCACCAAGGCCCGCGCCTACTTCTCCAAGGGTAACGTCGACGTCGGCAACACCTACCGCGTGCTGGAAATCGAAGGTGAGAACCAGAGCTGGGGCCTGGGCATGGCCCAGGACTTCGTGCGTTCGGCGCGCAGCATCGTCACCGCCGAAGCCTGGCTCGAAGCCCAGGACCTGGACCAGAGCATCCTTGGCGTGCGCACGGCCGAAGACAAGGTGCGCAAGCTGCGCTTCACCGTCAGTCTGGACAACTCCGACCTGTACGGCCGCACCCTGGCCACCATGGGCCTGCACTACGGCCTGGGCGAAGCGCTGGGCGGCATGGACGACAACTCGACCATGTCCAGCCGCGCCGCCGCCAAGGCCGACAACAACTTCACCAAGGTCACCTTCGACGTGGCCCGCCTGCAACAGATCACCCCGCGCTTCCTGGTGATCCCGCGCATCGCCGGCCAGTACTCGTTCGACTCGCTGGTGTCCAGCGAGCAGTGGGGTGTGGGTGGCTTCAACTCGGTGGCCGGCCACGCGCCGTCGACCTACTCCGGCGACAACGGCTTCACCGCCAGCCTCGAAGGCCGCTACGCGCTGTTCAAGGACAGCGACCGCTACCAGGCCACCGCGCGCCTGGACCACGGCCAGGTCTGGGTGAAAGACCCGCTGGTTGGCCAGGAAAAACACCAGGACCTCTCCGGCGCCGCCATCGGCCTGCTGGCGCGGCCACTGGACTGCGTCGACCTGCGGGTGGACTTCGGCGTGCCGATCGGCACCAAGACCGAGGACAACTCCTACGTCTACGCCCAGGCCCGTTACCACTTCTGAGTCGCGGAAACGACCCCCAATTTGCACAGGTAAGTACTCATGTCCCGCAAGAAGAAAGGCACGCAGACATTCATCAAGGCGGTTTCGGTTTCCGTCATCGGCGCTACCAGCTCGGTTGCCCTCGCGGCGCCAACCGGCGGTACCGTGGTCAGTGGCGGCATCACCATCGGTTCGATGAACAACAACGAACTGGTGATCACCCAGGCCCTGCAGAAGGGCATCATCAACTGGACCGACTTCAGCATCGACACCGGTGAGCTGGTGCGCTTCGCCCAGCAGGCCGGTAACGACTCGATCACCCTGAACCGGGTGCTGGGCAGCCAGGTGTCGAACATCCAGGGCGCCCTGCAGGCCAACGGCAACATCTTCCTGATCAACCCCAACGGCATCGTCTTCGGCGCCAACTCCAGCGTCGACGTGGCCGGCCTGCTGGCCACCACCTTCGATGTCAGCGATGCAAGCTTCCTCAACGGCGGCCAGCTGGAATTCTCCCAGGTCGCCGGCAAGGACCTGGCCAGCATCGCCAACCAGGGCCAGATCACCACTGGCAGCGGCGGGTTCGTCTACCTGGTCGCGCCCAAGGTGGACAACACCGGCTTCGTCATCGCCAACGTCGGCCGGGTGACCATGGCCGCGGGTGACCGCTTCACGGTCAACCTGCAAGGCAGCAACCTGATCAACTTCAGCGTCAGCGCCGACACCCTGGCCACTGCCACCGGCAACACCGCCACCGGCGTCAGCAACAGCGGCACCGTAACGGCCCAGACCGTCTTGCTGCAGGGCAACTCCGCCAGCGGCCTGATGAGCTCGGTGGTCAACAACAGCGGCATCATCGAAGCCACCGACCTGACCATCGCCGCTGGCGATATCGTCCAGGCCGGCACCATCAAGGGCGTGGCCACCGCGGCGGCCAGCACCGCCAGCCTCACCGCCGGCAAGACCATCACCACCACCAGCACCAGCTCGACCCGCGCCAACACCCTGAACCTGGCCGTGACCGACGAAGGCGCTTCGATCGGTTCCGAGGAAGGTGCGCTGACCGTCGATGCCGACGTGCTCAACGCCAGCTCGCAAAGCGGCAACGTGCTGGTCACCGACGTCAGCGGCGGCGTCGCCCTGGGCGAAGTCAAGGCCGGCACTGCAGACGCAGGCGGCAGCGTGGTGATCACCGCGCAGAACGGCAGCATCACCTCGGCCGACAGCAGCAAGGCCAACGTCACCGGCTACTCGGCCAAGCTGGTCGCCGATGGCGCCGTGGGCAGCGACAGCACCGCGGTCAACACCAAAGTGGGCGTGCTCTCGGCCTCCACCCAGAACGGCGGCATCAACGTCAAGAACGACGGCGCGCTGATTCTCGGCGACGTCATTGCCCGCGAGCAGATCACCGTCAACGGCCTGAGCAGCAGCTCCGCCGCCGTGGACAACAGCGGTTCGATCACCCTGAGCAACGGCAGTACCGGCAGCAAGAACGTCAAGGTCCAGGCCAGCGAAGGGGTGATCCTCACCGGCACCGTGTCGGCCACCAACGGCCTGACCGTCACCTCCGACACCGGCAGCATCCTTGCCGCCCAAGCCGGCACCGCTCTGGTTGGCCGCACCGTCAACCTCAGCGCCGGTGGCGAGATCGGTGACGCCGCGCAGTCCCTGAGCACCCAGAGCAACACCGTCAACGCGGCTGCCGGCAACGGTGGCGTGTACCTGAGCGAAAGCAACGGCCTGACCGTCGGCACCGTGACCGCGGCCGGCACCGACAACAACGTCGTGCTCAACGCCACCCAGGGCAACATCACCGTCGGCAGCATCACCGCCAACGGCGGCAACGTCGGCCTCACCGCCGGCAATGGCAGCATCATTGCCGCCACTGGCTCGACCACCAACGTCACCGCCAAGGGCCTGACCGCCAGCGCCAAGTCCGGTGTCGGCACCTCGGCCAAGAAGCTGGGCACCAGCGTCGACACCCTGAGCGCCACCACCACCGCCGCCCAGGCCGGTGTCTACGCCAGCAACGACAAGGCGCTGAGCGCACTGTCGGTGACCACGCCCAACGGTGACACCAACGTCACCTTCAGCGGCGGCGCGCTGACCTACAGCCGCAACACCAACGCGCTGGCGCTGACCCGCCTGCAGGCCATGGACGTTTCGTTCAGCAACACCGCCGCCGGCCTGAAGCTCAACGGCATCAACGCAGGCGCCGACAAGAGCGTGTCGCTGACCGCTGCCGGTGACATCACCCAAGGCAGCGGCAGCGTGGTCGGCAAGGATGTGGTCATCGACGCCACGGGCAACATCGGCAGCGCCGACACCGCCCTGCAAACCCAGGCCAGCGACCTCACCCTGACCAGCCGCAACGGCATCGCCAACGTCGCCAACACCTCGGCCGACCTGGCCCTGACGGCCACCGCCAACGCCACCAATGGCGCCGTGACGGTGAACCAGAGCGGCAACCTGTCGGTTGAGTCGGTCAGTGCCAAGACCGCAGTGAAACTGACCGCAGGCGGCGCCGTGACGGCTGCCGACGACGCTTCGGGCACCGTGATTTCCGCAGGCTCTCTGAACGTCAACGCAGGCTCCATCGGCACCAGCAGCAAGGCCCTGTCGAGCAAGGTGGCAGGCGCTGTGAACCTGACCGCCAACAGCGGTGACGTGAACTTCTCCAACATCGGTGCCATCAGCCTGCTGGACGTGCTCGCCAGCAACGGCAAGATCGCCTTCCAGAACAGCGGTGACACCGTGGTTGGCCAGCTCAAGGCCAGCGGTACCATCGACTTCAAGGTGTCCGGCAACGTCACCGACGGCAACGGCAGCGCTGCCAACTTCGTCACCAGCGGCCTGACTGCAGCGGTGAAGTCGTTCGGCACCAGCGGCGACGCCCTGGAAATCCAGGTTGACGAACTGGTGATCGACGCCGCCAACGGCGGTATCTACGCCCGCCAGGCCAGCGGTAACCTGATCTCGCTCAAGCAGATCACCAGCGGCGGCAGCGGCAGCGATATCCAGATCGAAGCCGATGGCAGCATCAAGCTGGGCAACGTCGATGCCGGTGGCAACAACGTCAAGATCGCTGCCGGTGGCAGCATCGAAGACGGCCGTACCAGCACCAGCGCCGCCAACGTCGTCGCCCGCTCGCTGGACATCAGCGCACCGAACGGCATCGGCCAACAGGGCGAACTGGCCCTGGACGTAAGCTTCCTGTCCGCTGCAGGCGGCACCGGTGGCGTCACCGCCACCAACGCCGGCGCCGTGGCCGTGGACGCCAGCTCGCTGACCGGCAAGGGCGCCAGCGCGATCAACATCGTTGCCACCGCCATCACCGTGCTCGACAACAACGGCGGCACCATCACCATGGATGGCGGCTCGCTGGTGCTCAAAGCCACCTCGGGCAACATCGTCTTCCTCAACCAGAACGACACCATCTACCTGCCAGGTGGCGGTAGCATCACCCTGATCGCGACCTCCAAATCCAGCAGCGAAGTGCCGGGCTACGACGGCGTGATCATCGCCGGTAACCTGAAAACCGACGGCGGCAACATCACCCTGCAGGCGCAGTCGAACATCACCATCGGCATGCTCGATGCCGGCGCCACCGGCGACGTCACCGTGGCCTCGGCCGGCGGTGTGATCCTCGACGGCAACGGCACCGCGCAGAACATCCGTGGCAACAACGTCAGCCTCACCGCCAGCACCCCAAGCAAGTACAACGCCGAGCTGACCCGCGACACCGCCATTGCCGAATACTCGGCACGCGATGCCGAGGCCGCCGCCAAGTTGCTGCAGCTGAACATCCTCATCCAGCAGCTGAAGGACTACGAGGCCCTGGTGACCTCGGCCACCCTGCAGAACAGCCTGGCCGAGCTCAGCCAGCGCCTGGCCGAAGTGGCTGCCAACGCCCAGTCGGCAAAAGTCGACAGCATGTCGGCCACCGCCGATGCGCTGAACACCGCGCTGAACGCCGCCACCGTGGTGCGCAACGCCGCTGCCGTGATCGCCGGTGCCGCCCAGGCCGTGCCGTTCTCCGGCGACGCCGGTGCCGACGCCGCCTTCGCCGTGGTCGACCTGGTGATGTCCGCAGCCTCCCTGGCCCTGGACAGCTACGAGCGCTACAGCCTGGCGCCGCAGCAAGACCTGCTGGTGGAGCTGAACAACACCCTGGACGTGGCCAACGCGGCGATCTACACCGCTGCCACCAACCTGGCCACCACCACCGCCATCCGTGACACCACGGCCACCTCCAAGGCCGCTGCCGAGCTGGCCGTGTTCAAGGCCAACACCGCCCGCGACGCCGCCCTGCAGGTGCGCAAGCAGGCCGTGGCCGCCTACAACCTGAACCAGCAGATCGACAGCTCTGCCGAGAAGCCGCTGGGCATCACTGCCAACCGCCTGGACATCAACAACGGCGGCACCATCGACTCCAGCCTGTACCTGAACTCCACCGGCAGCCTGGGCCTGGGCGACATCACCGTTGCCACCGGCAAGCAGATCGTCGCCGAAGCCACTGGCAACGTCGGCGTGGTCGGCACCGTCTCCAGCGACACTGCCATCAGCCTCAAGGCTGGCCAGGCCATCCTGGGCCAGGGCGGCGTGCTGGTGACCCCAGATCTGAAAATGGTCGCTGGCAACGGCATCGGTGCCCTGCAGGCGGTCAACACCCAGACCGACCGCGTTGCAGCCGACGCCGGCACTGGTGGCGTGGCCATCGTCAACGCCAACGGCGGTGCACTGCTGACCATCGGCACCGAAGGTGCGGTGAAAGGCATCACCGGCGCCGGTGACATCAGCGTCACCACCGACGGTTCGCTGAAAATCGACCAGCTGGTCAAAGACAGCACCCACACCCACACCGTCAGCCTGACCGCCACCAACGGCGCGATCATCGATGGCAACACCGTCGAGCGCAACGTGCAGGGCGGCACCCTGGTGGCCAAGGCCGCAGGCGCCATCGACCTCGACAGCGAAGTCGACACGCTGAACGCCGAAGTCACCAACGCCGGCAACATCACCGTGCGTGAAGCGAACGCGGTGACTGCGCGTAACCTCAAGACCGCCAGCGGCAACATCGACCTCAAGGCCGGTGGTGCCATCGTGGTCGGCAGCGTCGATGCCGGTACTGGCACCGTCAGCCTGGAGGCCGACGGCGCGGTGGACGATGACCAGGACAACAGCACCCTGATCGTCGCCGATACCCTGAACATCCACGCAGCGGGCAGCGTCGGTGCCACCGGCAGCAACGCCAACCGCCACCTGGACACCCAGGTCAACACCGTCAATGTCACCGCCAGCGGTGAAGTCAACCTGGCCGAGGTCGACGACCTCAACGTCGGCACCCTGGAAACCGACCACGGTAACGTCACCGTGACCACCGGTGGTTCCCTGAACGTCGGCAGCATCAGCACCGACACCAGCGCCAGCGACACCGTCAGCCTGGTGGCCGGCAACCAGATCACCAACGCCAAGACCGACGGCACCAGCAACATCGATGCCGCCAACCTGTCGCTGTACGCCGGCAACGGTATCGGCAACGACAAGGCCCTGGACGTCAAGGTCGCCAAGCTGGAAGCCTACACCGACACCGGCAGCATCAAGGTCAACGACCTGGACGGTGACCTGGTCATCGGCGGCGTTACCCCGAACCTGGGCAACCGCAGCATCACTGGCCTGGACAACGCCGATGGCGACATCGAAGTCACCACGGCCGGCAACCTGACCGTCAACGAGCGCGTGCACAACTACGGCGACGGCGCAGCGCGCCTGAGCGCAGGTGGCAACGTTCAGCAGAACGCCGACATCAGCACCGACAACGGTGATATCGCGGTCAAGGCCGGTGGCGACATCGACATGTTGGCTGGCACCGCTGCCCGCTCTTCCGGCACCGGTAACGTGGCCTACAACGCGGGCGGCAACGCCAACCTGCGCACTGTCGTCACCGACACCGGCAACATCGAGCTGACGGCAGAGCAGGGCGACCTGACCCTGAACGAAGCTGTTCAGACCGAAGCGGGCAACATCAGCCTGAACGCAGGCGGCGACCTGGTGCAGAACGACCTGGTGCGCACCGCTGCAGGCGACATCGTGGCCAAGGCCACCGGCGACCTGACCACCCTGGCCGCGACCACCGTCGATGGCACCGGCAACATCGACTACAGCGCAGGCGGCAACGTCAGCCTGCAGCAGGTGACCACCGGCGCCGGCAACATCAGCCTGAACGCAGGCGGCGACCTGGTGCAGAACGCTCAGGTGCGCACCGCTGCAGGCGACATCGTGGCCAAGGCCACCGGCGACCTGACCACCCTGGCCTCGACTACCGTCGATGGCACCGGCAACATCGACTACAGCGCCGGCGGCAACGTCGACCTGCAGCAGGTGACCACCGGCGCCGGCAACATCAGCCTGAACGCAGGCGGCAACCTGGTGCAGAACGACCAGGTGCGCACCGCTGCTGGCGACATCGTGGCCAAGGCCTCCGGCGACCTGACCACCCTGGCCGCGACCACCGTCGATGGCACCGGCAACATCGACTACAGCGCCGGCGGCAACGTCAGCCTGCAGCAGGTGACCACCGAAGCGGGCAACATCAGCCTGAACGCAGGCGGCAACCTGGTGCAGAACGCCCTGGTGCAGACGGCAGCAGGTAACCTCACTGCGCACGCCAACGGCAACCTGACCACCCTGGCCGACAGCACCGTGGTCAATGCCGGCAACATCGACTACAGCGCCGGCGGCAACGTCGACCTGCAGCAGGTGAGCACCGGTACCGGCACCATCACCCTCACCGCAGGCAACAACCTGAACCAGCACGCGCTGGTGCAGGCTGGCGCTGGCAACCTGGTGGCCAAGGCAGGCAACGACCTGACCATGGACGCCGGCACCCAGGCCAGCGTCATCGGCCAAGGCGATGTGAACTACAGCGCTGGCAACAACCTGGTGATCGACCAGATCGCCACCGGCAACGGCAAGGTGACCCTCAATGCCACCGCCGGTGACATCCAGGTTCAAGGCAACGCCGCGCGCAACGTCAGCGCCCAGCAGCTGATCGCCACCGCCGGCGGCAACATCGGCACCAACGATGCACTGCGCACCGCTGTCGACAACCTCAGCGCGTCGGCCGCTAGCGGCTCGATCGTGGTCGACGAGGCCGATGCCGTCACCCTCGACAACGTCGCCGCGGCCAATGGCCTGGTGTCGGTAAACGCCGGGGACATTACCGTCAAGCAACTGCAGGGCAGCAGCATCGCCCTGGACTCCACCGGCAAGGTGGTCACCGCCAACGGCGGCCTGGTCAAGGGCTCCAGCCTGAGCGTGGCCGCGCAGACCGGCGTCAACCTGCACACCGCAGTGGACAGCGCAACGGTAAGCAACGCCAGCGGCGACGTCACCCTGGCCGAAGATGACGGCATCACCCTGAGCCGTATCACCACCAGCAATGGCAATGTCAACGTCACCGCCGCTGGCGACATCGGCGTGAACAGCGTCGCTGCCAACAACGGCAACGTCACCCTGAGCTCCACCGGTGGCGCCATCGTCACCCAGCAACCGAGCCTGCTCGCTCGCCTGCTGGCCCGTGTGGCCCAGGCCACCGGCATCAGTGCCGAGCGCATCGAGTTGAACGCGGCCAACGGCCTGGGCAATGGCGCGCAAGGTGCCCTGCAACTGCACGGCAACAGCGTGTCGGCCAGCACCACGGGCGGCGACATCAACCTGGCCCAAAGCCAGGCGGTGACCCTGGAGAACGTCAGCACTGGCAACGGCAACATCGCCGTGACCGTGGCCGACGGCAACGCCACCGTGGGCGCAGTAAGCGCTACCGGCAGCGTGGCCCTGACCACCGAGAACGGTGCACTGCTGGACGATGGCAACGGCAACACCCGCATCAAGGGCGACGCCGTGAACCTGACCGCCAGCAACGGCATGGCCGTGCAAACCCAGGCCAACAGCATCAACGCCCAGGCCACCGCCGGTAACGTCACCGTGGATGAAGCCGACGGCCTCAACCGCCTGACCGTGAACAGCGGCAACGGCGACGTTGCGGTCACCAGCACCAGCGGCAACCTCGGCGTGGACGTGGTCAATGCCAGCGGCCACACCGTCAACCTGACCGCCAGCGCCGGCGCCATCGTCGACGCCAATGGCAATGCGCAGAGCAACATCAACGCGCAGAGCGCCAACCTGGTGGCGGCCAACGGCCTTGGCCAGCGCGGCAACGCCCTGGACGTCAACGTGCAGAACCTGGCAGGCAACGGCGGCAACGGCGGTGTCAACCTCAACAGTACCTCGGCTTCGGCACTGAACCTGTCGTCGCTGAGCGTCGCCCAGGGTGACATCACCCTGGCGGCGGCTGGCGACCTGAACGTCAACGGCACGGTGAGCAACGGCGGGGCGGGCAACATCACCCTGAGCGCTGCCAACATCCAGCAGAACGCCGACATCAACACCAGCGGCCGTGGCAATGTCAGCGTCACCGGCACGGGCGACGTGGTGATGGCGCCAACCAGCACCACCCGCACCGACACCGGTACCGTCAGCTACCAGGGTGGCAAGACCATCCAGGTGGCCTCGGTGCAAACCTCCAACGCCGCCGGCGGTGGCAAGGTGGTGTTCGTCGCGCCGCAGGTGCTGGACAACATGCCGGGCGTGGCCAACGTACGTGCCTGGCAGGTGTCGGTGAAGGCCGACAACGGCAACGCCACGCTGATCAAGGCGCTGATGGGCGACGTGAACGACTCGTCGCAAGTCGACCTCGGCAGCCGCGTGATCGGTGGTAGCCTGGCCGAAAGCCGTCGCTTCATGGAAGCGCTGCTGCAGCCAGCGGTGGTTCAGGCCACCGGGCCACAGAACCTGTTTGACGTGGGCCTGCTCAATGCGAGCCAGGTTACCCCGTTCAACGGCTTCGTGGACGGTGAAGATGGCGTGATGACTTACAACAAGTAAGCCAGCATGCTGTAGATGAAAAGGCCGCCGGGTTTTGCCCGGCGGCCTTTTTTTTGCCTGAGATTGATCGCGAGCTGGCGCTCGCTCCTACGGGATTTCCGCAGGCCTTGGTAGGAGCGAGCGCAGCTCGCGATGCTTTTGCGGTCAGCGCCGCAGCAAGCGGCTGACCAGCAGCGTCAACCCGGCGGCCACCGCCAGCGACGTCAGCGGTTTTTCCCTGACGAACGCCGACACGTTATCCAGCGCATCACCGTAGCTTTTGGTGATCTGCCCCGACACCTGCCGCGCATCACCCTCAGCTTCCAGCTGCGGATCGTCCAGCCATTGGCCGGCCGCGCTCTGCGCCTTGCCCGCCACTTTCTCTGCAACGCCTTCGATTTGTTCACGCTTCATGATTGATCGAACCTTCCTTTTAGGTAGCCATGGGCTTGTCGCACAAGGTTAGGGAGCTGCACGTCTGGATAAGTTCCAAGCAAACCCTGCAGGAACCTGTACGTGAAACTATTCTTGTACAACTATTCCGTTGCCGGTAACGCGCCTGTGGCCATCAGAACCCTGTTCATCAGCCTGCTCGCGGTGGCCACGCTCCTGGCCCCGGCCCAGGCAGCACCGGCGAGCTGGCGCTCGGCACTGCCCGCCGCGCAGCTGGCGGGCAGCGGTGATTTCAGCTGGTTTGGCCTGCGCCTGTATACCGCCCGGCTGTGGCGTAGCGGGGCCACGTGGAACTGGGATACGCCCTTTGCCCTGGAGCTGAGCTACCACCGGTCGCTGTCGAGGAACACCCTGGTGCAGGCCAGCATCGATGAAATACAACGCCTGGCCAACGCCCCGCTTGCCGCCGACACCCGCGAGCGCTGGACGTCGGCCATGGCTGCAGCCTTCGTCGATGTACGCCCGGGCATGCGCATCACCGGCCTGTACCTACCGGGCCAGGGCTGCCGTTTCTATGTCGATGACCAGCTGCGCCTGGAAGTGCACGACCCGGCCTTCGCCCGGGCGTTCTTCGCCATCTGGCTGGACGCCCGCGCCCGCGATGGCCAGTTGCGCGAGCAGTTGCTCGGCGCTGCCGGGCGCGAATGAGGAGGCTGACCCATGTACAAGCCACTGCTGTTGATCGCCTGCCTGCTGTTGGGCAGTTGCAAGGTTGGCGTGGAGCACTACGCCCAGGAGCAGCCGCGCCTGGACCTGGTGGCGTTCTTCTCCCAGCCGGTGCAGGCCTGGGGCATGTTCCAGAAACGTTCGGGGGAGGTGGTCAAGCGCTTTACGGTGCGCATCGACAGCCGCCGTGAAGGTGAGCGGCTGATTCTCGACGAGCGCTTCGTGTACAGCGACGGCACCCGCCAACAGCGCATCTGGACACTCACCCCCAACGGCCCGGGCCGCTGGCGCGGAACCGCCGGCGATGTACTGGGCGAGGCCGAGGGGGAAGTGGCCGGTAACGCCTTGCGCTGGCGCTACCAGCTGGATTTGCCGGTCGATGGCCGGCACTGGGCCATGGACATGGACGACTGGATGTACCTGATGGACGAGGACACCCTGATCAACCGCACGCGCATGAGCAAGCTGGGCGTGGAAGTTGGGCAAATCACCCTGTTCTTCCGCCGCATGCCCTAGGCCGGCATCAGCCTGGCTGCACCGCCAGGCGGTTGCTGACGTTGCGCCCCAGCACCAGCACGGTGACGAAGCCACAGCCCACCAGCGCCGTGGCCAGGCTCAGCAGCACCGAGCTGCCCATCTGGTCGACGATGCGCCCGCCGAAGAACGAGCCCAGGGCAATGATTACCTGGAACATCGCCACGAACAGTGGCATGCCGCGTTCCACTTCCTTCGGTGCCACCACGAACATCCAGATGCTGGAGCAGGCCGGGAAGGCGCCGAAGGCGAAGCCCCACAAACCGATCAGCATGGCCGCGCCGGTCATGCCAGTGGCGAAGTAGGGGAACAGCGCGGTGCTGGTGGCGATCAGCAGGGCAACCAGCATCAGGGTGTGGCGCACGCTGCGGTTGGCGGCGAAACCAGCGAACAGGTTGCCGGCGACACCGGCGATGCCGTAGAGCAGCAGCAACGAACCGATGGTCGGCCCATCGAAGCCGGAGCGTTCCTTGAAGAACGGCGCAACGTAGGTGTAGGCGGCAAAGTGCGCCAGGCCAATCAGCAGCACGGCGATCAGGCCAACCCGCGCTTGCGGGTTGATGAACAGCGCCGGCAGGTCACGCATGCGGATGGCTTTGTCCGGGTCCAGCCGCGGCAGCAGGAACAGTTGTGCCAGCAGCACCGGCACGCCTACCAGGGCGGTGACCAGGAAGGTCATGCGCCAGCCCATCAGGTTGCTCAACCAGGTGCCGACCGGCACGCCGAGCACGGTGGCCAGGGTCACGCCGACCATGATGATCGACGTCGCCTGGGCCACGCCCACGCCCTTGGGCGCAAGACGGCCACTCAGGGCGATGGCGGTGGCCCAGAAGCCGCCGATGCTGATGCCCAGCAGCACGCGGCCGAGCAACAGCAGGTTGAAGTCGCTGGCATAGGCCACCACGGCGTTGGCGAGGATCATGATCAGCGTCAGGCCCACCAGCAGGTAGCGGCGGTCCATGGCGCCGATGCCCACCGACAGCAACGGCGCGGCGAGGGCGGCCATGATGCCGGGCAGGGTGACCATCAAGCCGGCGTGGCCGGCACTGATGCCCAGGTCGCTGGCGACGTCGTTGAGCACGCCGACGGGCAGAAATTCGCTGGTCACCAGGGCGAAGGCGCCCACGGCAACGGACAGGATCGCCAGCCATTGCTGGAGCAGGCTGCGTTCATTGGGGGCGGGAAGGCCGCTAGGGGCCGGGCTGGCGCTTGGCATGGTCAAGGGTTCCAAAGGGGATGGCGCCTGTAGCAGGCGAGGGGAGCGGGGAGAAATTGCAGGCGATTATAAAAGTCGCTGCCGCGAAGTCGACAGGCGGGCCGTTCGATAGTAATCATCAGCGCGATTGATAAAACCCCCGCACCCCTTGTGTAGGAGCGGGCTTGCCCCGCGAACACGGGCGAAGCCCGTGCCATGCACCGCGGTGCATGCTTCGCGGGGCAAGCCCGCTCCTACAAAAGAACCGCGAAATCAGGCATTGAGGGCCGCTTCGACAATCTCGACCCAGTGCCGCACCGGTGTGCGCCCGGCGCCGTCCAGGTGCATCTGGCAGCCGATATTGGCCGTGGCGATGAGCTGGGGCTTGCCGCTTTCCAGCGCGTTCAGGCGGTTGTCGCGCAATTGCTGCGACAGTTCAGGCTGGGTCAGCGAATAGGTGCCGGCCGAGCCGCAGCACAGGTGGCTGTCGGGCACCGGGGTCAGGGTGAAGCCCAGCCGGGCCAGCAGGCTTTCCACCTGGCCGCCGAGCTTGAGCGCGTGCTGCAGCGTACACGGGCAGTGGAAGGCCAGGCGCTGTTCGGCGCACAGGCCCAACTGTTCGAGCGGTTCGTCACGCAGCACCTCGACCAGGTCGCGCGACAACGCACTGACCCTGGCTGCCTTGGCGGCGTAAAGCGGGTCGCGCGCCAACAGGTGGCCATAGTCACGCACAAAGGCGCCACAACCGCTGGCGGTCTGCACGATGGCTTCGGCGCCAGCCTCGATGGTCGGCCACCAGGCGTCGATCGCGCGCCGGGCGCGTTCCAGGCCCTGTTCCTGGGCATTGAGGTGGTAGTCCACCGCGCCGCAACAGCCGGCTTCAGGTGCAGGCTCCACGCTGATGCCCAGGCGGTCGAGCAGGCGCGCAGTGGCGGCGTTGGTGTTGGGCGACAGCGCCGCCTGCACGCAGCCTTCGAGCAGCAGGATGCGCCGGGCATGGCGCACCGCCGGGCGCTGCCCAGGCGCTGCGATACGCGCCGGCAACTTGCCTTGCAGGCTGGCCGGCAGCAGCGGGCGCAGCATTTGCCCGGTGCGGGTCAGCGCCTTGAACAACGCAGGGTGCGGCACCACCGCGCGCAAGCCCTGGCGCAACAGGCGCTGGCCGAGCGGGCGGGGCACCTGCTGTTCGACCACGGCGCGGCCGATGTCCAGCAGGTCGTGGTACTTCACCCCGGACGGGCAGGTGGTTTCGCAGTTGCGGCATGTCAGGCAGCGGTCCAGGTGCAGCTGCGTGCTGGCGCTGACCGGTGCGCCTTCGAGCACCTGCTTGATCAGGTAGATACGCCCGCGTGGCCCGTCCAGCTCATCGCCGAGCAACTGGTAGGTGGGGCAGGTGGCGGTGCAGAAACCGCAGTGCACGCAGCTGCGCAGGATGCGTTCGGCCTCTTCGCCGCGAGCCAGGTGCTTGGCGCTTTCACTCAGGGTGGTTTGCATGGCGTGGCCCTACAGTTGCGGGTACAGGCGGCCAGGGTTGAACACCCCCTGGGGGTCGAGTTGCTGCTTGAGCGCACGGTGGTAGCGCAGCAGCGTAGCCGGCAACGGCGCGCTGCCTTCGGCCCCCGCGCCATAGCCGCTGGCGTGGCCGCCGACACTGGCCGCCAGCGCATGAATGGCCTGGGCGGGCGCATCAGACTTGAGCCAGCGCTGCGCGCCTCCCCAGTCGACCCATTGCTGCCCGGGCAGGTCGAGCTCGCCGCTGGCGCTGGGCACCGATAGCCGCCACAACGCTGCCGGCCCGCTGAAGAAGGGCAGGCGCTGTTCACGCAGGTCGCTCCAGAACCGGTTGTCGAGCACTTCGCCGCCCAGGCGCTGGCGGGCCGACTGCACCGAGCCTTCGCCGCCTTCCAGGCGCAGGTAAAGCGCTTCGCCGTCGTGGCAGGCGGCGCTGATCGGCAGCGGCTGCTGGCCCCAATCGGTCAATGCTTGCAGCGCCTGATGGCGCGCCATCGGCAAGCACAGGCTCAGGCACTGGCGTGGGCGTGGCAGCACTTTCAGCGACACCTCGGTGAGCAGCCCCAGGCAGCCGAAGCTGCCGGCCATCAACCGCGACAGGTCGTAGCCGGCGACGTTCTTCATCACCTCGCCGCCAAAGCGCAGCAGCTTGCCGTGCCCGGTGATGACCCGGGTGCCCAGCACGTAGTCGCGCACCGACCCGGCCCACGGCCGGCGCGGCCCGGACAGCCCGGCGGCGACCATGCCGCCGACGGTGGCTGCGCTGCCCAGGTGCGGTGGTTCGCAGGGCAGCATCTGCCCGGCCTCGTGCAGCGCCGCCTCGATGTCTTGCAGCGGGGTACCGGCGCGGGCGGTGAGCACCAGCTCGGTGGGGTCGTAGCTCAGGATGCCGCGATGGCTGCGGGTGTCGAGAAGCTCGCCGGCCACCGGCCCGCCGAGCAGGGCCTTGCTGTTGCCCCCCTGGATACGCAGCGGCGTGTTCTGCTGCAGTGCCTGGTTCACCTGCTCCAGCAGGGCCTGGCTCATGTCGCGGTCCATGCTCATCAGAAACGCTCCAGCTCAGCAAAGGGCAGTTGCCCGTGGTGCACGTGCAGGGCACCGAACTCGGCGCAGCGGTGCAGGGTGGGAATGTTCTTGCCGGGGTTGAGCAGGCCCTTTGGGTCGAACGCGGCCTTCACCGCGTGGAACAGGTTGATTTCATCGCTGTTGAACTGGGCGCACATCTGGTTGATCTTCTCGCGCCCCACGCCGTGTTCGCCGGTGATACTGCCGCCCACCGCCACGCACAGCTCCAGGATGCGCCCACCGATGGCCTCGGCACGCTCCAGCTCACCGGGCAGGTTGGCATCGAACAGGATCAACGGGTGCATGTTGCCGTCACCGGCATGGAACACATTGGCCACGCGCAGGCCGTATTCCTCGGACAGCGTGCTGATACCCCTGAGCACCCTGGGCAACTCGCGGCGGGGAATGGTGCCGTCCATGCAGTAATAGTCGGGGGAAATGCGCCCCACCGCCGGGAAGGCGTTCTTGCGCCCGGCCCAGAACCGCGCCCGTTCGGCTTCGTCGCAGGCCAGGCGTACCTCGCGCGCCCCGGCTTGCGCCAACACGGCGGCGACCCGTTGGCAGTCATCCTGCACATCGGCCTCCACGCCATCGAGCTCGCACAGCAGGATCGCCGCCGCGTCCACCGGGTAGCCGGCGTGGATGAAATCCTCGGCGGCGCGAATCGCCAGGTTGTCCATCATCTCCAGGCCACCGGGAATGATGCCAGCGGCGATGATCTCGGCCACCGCCCGGCCGGCGTCCTCGACGCTGTCGAAACTGGCCAGCAGCACCCGCGCGACCTGGGGCTTGGGCAGCAGCTTGACGGTCACCTCGGTGACGATGCCGAGCATGCCTTCGGAGCCGGTGAACAGCGCCAACAGGTCGAAGCCAGGGCTGTCCAGGGCGTCGCTGCCCAGGGTCATGCGCTCGCCTTCGATGGTCAGGATTTCCACCTTGAGCAGGTTGTGCACGGTCAGCCCGTACTTCAGGCAATGCACGCCGCCTGCGTTTTCGGCCACGTTGCCGCCGATCGAGCAGGCGATCTGCGAGGAAGGGTCTGGGGCGTAGTACAGGCCATAGGGCGCGGCGGCCTGGGAAATCGCCAGGTTGCGCACCCCCGGCTGTACCCGGGCGAAGCGGCCCTGCGGGTTCACTTCAAGAATGCGTTTGAAGCGCGCCATTACCAGCAGGATGCCCTTGGCCAGGGGCAGTGCACCGCCCGACAGCCCGGTGCCGGCGCCCCGGGCCACCACTGGCACGCCGCGCTGGTGGCAGAGCTTGAGCAAGGCCTGCACCTGTTCCAGGCGCTCGGGCAGCACCACCAGCAGCGGCACCGTGCGGTAGGCGGACAGCCCATCGCACTCATAGGGTTTGAGGTCTTCTGGGCGGTGGAGGATTTCAAGGTCCGGCAGCGTTTCGCGCAACGCCTGCAGCAGGGCAGGGCGGTCGACGTCGGGCAGCGTTCCATCGATGCGTTCGTCGTAAAGAATGTTCATCTAGCTCACTCGGCGGCATTGTTCTTATATTCGCCGCCCTTTCGCCAGGCACACCCGCCCCCACAGGCAGGCAAATACCTTTGTGTAGGAGCGGGCTTGCCCCGCGAAGAGGCCGGTCCTGCCGTCAACCAATCAATGCTGGGCCAGCGGGTCTTCCTGGGACAGGATGGCCTGAGCCAGTTCTTCGTCACTGGCCTGCAGGCCAGGGTGGTCCTTGCGGACCTGCTCCAGCGCCGACTCGACGTAGGCGCCACGAATCGCACCGTTGCTGGCGACGAAGGCAGACAGCTCGTCACGGGCGGGAATGATGCGTTTATCGTCTTTGAAGGTCGAATACAACGAAGCGGATACACCGGCCGAGGTGGCGACGTCGCCCGCATCGACGCGGGCCAGTGCAGCACCGGCAGGCAGCAGAAGCAGCAGCGCAGGGGCGATCAATAGGTGGCGCATGTCGTGTTCTCCAGTAGCGTGAAGCACAAGGAAATTAACCACTCAGTGCTTAAGAAAGCGCCACTGTGCGGGTAGTTCCATCGGCTGCCTTAAAGCATAGACGCTGCGCTGCGATACAACCGTCGCCCCAGCACGCAATCCCCCCGTAGGAGCGAGCGCAGCTCGCGATGGGCTGCACAGCAGCCCCGGCATTGCAAGCCGCGAAGCTGAAACCCTGGGGCCGCTGCGCGCCCCATCGCGAGCTGCGCTCGCTCCTACCGGGGTGGCGCCAGCACGAGGATGACCAACGCACCCTGCATCACCATTCCCGGCAGCTAGTATCAAGCATTCTGATACTCCATCGGCACCTGCTGTTTTGCTGATGCTTGCGCCGTAGACTCGTTCGTAACCGGCCACCCAGGCCGGCCCACAACTACTACAAGAAGCAAGTGGAGACACGAATGAGTAGCCCAGTTTCGTTCGAAGACCTCCCCCTGAGCCGCTTCCATATCCGGACGGTTTTCAGTGGCACCGGCGGTCAATTCAGTGACGGATTCGTGCTAGGGATCATTGGCATTGCGGTCAGCATGGCGGCAGGGCCGCTGCAATTGAATGCCCTGTGGATGGGCTTGCTCGGCGCGGCGTCATTGGCCGGCCTGTTCCTTGGCAGCCTGTTCGCAGGGCCATTGGCCGACCGCTACGGCCGGCGCACCATCTTTGCCTGGGACATGCTGCTGTTCGCGGTGATCTCAGCCTCGCAGTTCTTCGTAAACTCTGCCGAACAGCTGCTGGCCCTGCGCCTGTTGTTGGGCCTGGTGCTGGGGTTCGACTACGTGGTGAGCAAGTCGCTGGTCACCGAATTCGCCCCGCGCCGCTACCGCGGGCGGCTGCTCAGCGTATTGGCAGCGGCCTGGGCAGCGGGCTACGTGGCGGCCTACCTGGTGGGCTTCGCCATTCGCGACATCGGCCCCGATGCCTGGCGCCTCATGCTGGCCCTGAGCGGCTTGCCGGCGCTGCTGATCCTGCCGCTGCGCCTGGGCGTGCCGGAATCGCCGATCTGGCTGATGGCCCGTGGTCGCACGGCTGAAGCCCTGGCCATCGTGCGCAGCAAGTTCGGCCCCCACGTGACCTTGCCACCCACCCTGCCGATGACCCACAAGCGCGGCAGCCTCGGCGAGCTGATGAGCAAGCGCTGGCGGCGCAATACCTTGGTGGGGTGCGTGTTCTACACCTGCCAGGTGATCCCGTTCTTCGCCCTCGGCACCTTCTCGCCGCGGGTGCTGGAAGCGCTGAACGTGCAGGACAAGTTCGTCGGAGGCCTGGTGTACAACGTGCTGCTGATGTTCGGCGCCTTGCTCGGCCTGATGATCATCGACCGCATTTCCCGCCGCGCCTTCCTGGTCGGCACCTTCTACCTCAGCGCCGTGGGCCTCGCGGTGCTGGCTTGGGGCAGCTTCGGCGCGCTGGGGACCATCCTGGCCTTCGGCTTCTTCGCCTGCGTGTTGGCGGCGGCGGTGAACCTTGAGTTCGTCTACCCCGGCGAACTGTTCCCAACCCACCTGCGCGCCTCGGGCATTGGCCTGGCGGTGGCGGCCAGCCGCTTCGGCTCGGCGTTCGCCACCTTCCTGCTGCCACTGGCGGTGCAGCACCTGGGCGTGCACGCCGCGTTGGGTGTGTGCGTGGGTGTGCTGGTGTTCGGCGGGGTGTTCTGCCACCTGTTCGCCCCGGAAACCAGCCAGGAACAGCTGGCCGCCGTCAGCCCCGACGATAGCGCCGGGGCTGAGCCTGGCAAGCGCTCGCTCAACGCCCATTGAAACCAGGAGACTGCCCATGGCCACCCCCCGCCCCATCGACATGCACGCCGTGCAGGTGTTCATTGCCGTGGCCGAAACCGGCAGCATGTCGGGCGCGGCCAACCGCATGGGTATTTCCCAGTCCGGGGTTTCGCAACTGGTGCGCCAGCTGGAAGACGAGCTGGGCGTGGTGCTGGTCGACCGCACCACCCGGCCTTTGACGCTGACCCCGTTCGGCCTGGCGCTGCGCAACCGTGGCGCCTTGCTCAGCGAGGAACTGGCCAACCTCAAGGCCCAGGTGCTGGATGCCGGGCGCGGGGTCAAGCCCGACCTGCGCCTGGGCCTGGTGGACTCGTTCGCCGCCACCTGTGGCTCGATGCTCACCCGCCAGTTGCTTGGCCAGGTGGCGCAGCTGTCGGTGCGCACCGGGCTCAGCCCGCAGCAGGGCGAGTCGCTGCTGCGCCGTGACCTGGACCTGATCGTCACCAGCGACCCGCTGCTCGATGCCAACGACGTGATCCGCTACCGGCTGTTTTCCGAACGCTACTTCGTGATCACGCCAAACGCCCTGGGCAAGCCCCTGGCCAGCCTGGACGACGTCCGTGCCCTGGCCAATGTGCTGCCGGTGGTGCGCTTCAACCGCACCTCGCAAGTCGGCCTGCAGATCGAACGGCACCTGCGCGGCCTGGGAGTGCGGGTGCCCAACCGCCTGGAACTGGACAACGCCGACGCCCTGACCGCGATGGTCGCCGAGGGTATCGGCTGGGCCGTGACCAGCCCGATGTGTTTCCTCCAGGCCTTGCCCTGGGTGGACAACGTCACCGCTCACCTGGCCCCCGAACTGAGCCTTGAGCGCTCGCTCTACCTGGTGGCCCGGCGCAATGAATACAGCGCCTTCTTCGCCGATGCCTGCGAAGCGGCGCGTACCGTCATCCTCGACTCCTTCCTGCCACGGCTCAAGGCGCTGGGCAAAGGCGTCGAGGCTCTAGTGAATGTGGATGAGGGAGATACCCGTGAGTACTTTTGACCGCGTTGAGCAGGATTATGTAGGCGAGGTGCGCATTGCGGCCGGCAAGCTGTACGGCGTGAACAGCGTGCGTGGCTTCGACAACCTGAGTGTTTCGCCGCTTACCGTGGCCCACTACCCGGCGTTTCGCGACGCCTTCGCCCTGTGCAAGTGGGCTGCCGCCCTGGCCAACCGCGACTGTGGCGTGATTGCCGGGGCCCAGGCCGAAGCCATCGCCCTGGCCTGCCAGTCGGTGATGGCCGGTGAATGCGACGACTCGTTGATCGTCGACCTGCTGGAAGGCTCCGGCGGCACCTCGACCAACATGAACTTCAACGAGGTGATCGCCAACCGTGCCCAGCAACTGCTGGGCCACGCCGCCGGCAGTTATGAGGTAGTGCACCCCAATGACCACGTGAACATTTCCCAGTCGACCAACGATGTGTATCCGGCGGCGCTGAAAATCGCCACCTATGGCCTGCTGGGCGGTTTGATCGAGCAGGTGCGCCAACTGGCGCAGGCGTTCGACGCCAAGGCCGCACAGTTCGCCGACATCCTGCACCTGGGCCGCACCTGCCTGCAGGACGCCCAGCCCATGCGTCTGGGCCAGCTGTTCTCCGGCTACGCCTCGCTCAGCCAGCGCCTGGCGGATGAACTGGTGGCCGTGCGCGACAAGCTGCGCACGCTGCCCTTGGGCGGTACGGCGATCGGCACCGGCTTCGGTGCCCCGGCGGCCTACCGCGCAGCGGTGTACCAGCACCTGGCGCAGGTGAGTGGCGTGGACTACCTGGCCCCGGCCAACCCCTTCGATGCGATGCAGAACATGGACGTGTTCGGCCGCGTTTCGGGTGAGCTGCGCACCTGCGCGGCGGCCCTGGCGAAGGTCGCCGCCGACCTCACCAAGCTGTCCTCGGGGCCGGTGGGCGGGTTGGGCGAGTTGCAGCTGCCGGAGGCCCAGGCCGGTTCGTCGATCATGCCCGGCAAGGTCAACCCGGTGTTGCCGATGGCGATGATCCAGTTGAGCTTCGCGGTGATCGGCAATGACACGGCGGTGGCCCAGGCGGTGCAGTATGGCGAGCTTGAGATCAACCACTTCGAGCCGGTGGTGGCGTCGCGGGTATTCGACAGCATCACCTTGCTGACCCAGGGTATCCAGCGTTTCCGTGAGAAATGCGTGCAGGGCATCGAAGCGGATGCCGGGCGTAACCTTGCGCACCTGACCGGCTCGATGGCGGTGGCCACGGCGCTGGTGCCAAGCCTGGGCTATGCCAAGGTCAGCAAGCTGGCGCGCCAGTCGGTGAACGAAGGGCGCTCGTTGCTGGCGATCCTGGCCGAGTCCGGGGTGATGAGCGAGGCCGAGGCGATGGCGGCGATCGAGCAGGCGTCCTACCCGGTATTCGGCTGAGCCTGCTCCTATGGAGCAAATCGTAACTATCTGATTCAACTGGTATTTCTGTAGGAGCGGGCTTGTCCCGCGAAGCAGGCGACGCGGTGTATGGCACCGGCTGCGCCGGTGTTCGCGGGGCAAGTCGGGTCGCCGCACCGCCGCTCCTACAGGGCATGGCGGCGCGGCTGCTGTGTGCCTTCAAGGTCGATCAAGGTTTGGCAACAATCACCGTCATCGACTGAGTCACCCGCGAGTCGGCGAGGCGCAAACGTACTTCGAGGGTTTCCTTGCCATCGCGCAGGTAAGCCGTTGTGAGGTTTTCATTGATGAACCCACCGTCAGCCCCAACCGACTGAATGCCTACCCAGTTTCCTGCACTGTTAAGGGCCTCCACCGTTGCGCCTGGCGGTGACGCTTTACCGCTGGCAACCAGGCGCTCCTCTCCAACCAACTGCCCATGCAGTTCAAGCATTTGCGAAACCGTGGCGCTGTAGCGTTCGGTGAACTTGCGGTCTTTATAATCCATGCGCACCGTGAGGGTGGTCTTGCCATCGGCCAGCTGACGGTTGGAAAGCTGGTCACTTTCAAAACTGCCGTCGGGCGCGACCGTGGCGACATCTGGCCAAGAGCCGTCCTGGTTGCTTGCTTCGATGACGGCTGCAGGGGGCGTGCCGCGTCCTTTGACCCATATCTGGTTCTCAGGCGTACGAATTGCGGAAATCTCCATGACTGCCGGGCGGTCCACGACCGTAAATTCGAGTGTATCGGTTGTGCCCTTCACCCGCGCTTCAAGCTGTTGCTGGCCATCTGCTAGGTAGTACTCGTCGAGGTGATCGTTGCTGAAATACAGATGCGGGTCGACCTCGGCGATTTCGGGCCACTGACCGTCTCGGCTGTGTACCTGGATGTGAGCGCCCACAGGTGTTGCATAACCGTCGACGTGCACCTTCTTGTTGGGCAACCTGAATGCCCACAGGCCCAGCAGCCGGTCTTTGTTGCTGCCCTTGTACACCGGCACCGTGGTGGGGTCGACCTCAGGTTTGTTCAGGCCCAGCGCCTTGATCGCCGCCAGTGTCTGCTCATCGGGGCGCAGGCCCCAGCGGATGAAATAGTCTGAGAGGTCGGCGTTCGCGGCCCTGCTTGCCTCCACTTGGAACAGCTGCTTGCGTGGGCCAGGGGAGATCGGATCAGCGTACTGGCGAATGGCCTGCTCTAGTTTCGGGTAGAACGCATCACCGAATGCCCGGCGCATCTGCTCGAACATCGAACCGGTGATGTCGCTTCCGACTTTCTCCAAGTTCTCGAAATCTTGGTCCTCGTCCGCTGCCGCCAGGTAGACCAGTACCTTGTCCCAGTACGCAGGGGTTGGCCCGCCGATGGGGACGGGGAAGTCGTCACCGAACCAATGGCGAAGCGCCGCCATTGTGTAGACGTTCACCGTCACTTCCCTCAAGGCCCCAGGGTTCCAGGTCCAGATTGGCGACTGGCGCTGGTGGCCCAGTTCGTGCCACACCGCCCAGTCTCCCCGCACAAATTCGGCGTCGAAGGCAGCGGTGGCAGGGTACGGGAGCGCTGCGATGTAGTCTGATGCGAACGGGTGGGTGCCTTGTCTGGTTTCGACCACGAACGGGCGTAGGCGACTTGGTTGGTTGGGGGGCGTGCAGGCGTTGAGCCCGGCGATACCGTTCTGGGCATCGATGCCCTGTTGATAAACATCGAGCAATGCCCAGGGGTAGCTTTCGTTCGCCTGGCGCACGCTTTCAAGTGTACCGATCAGTACCACCTTGTCGCTTAACAGCTGGGCCAGCGGAATGCTCGATGCTTGCAGCATGTGCTGCCATTGCGCGTTGTTGGTCCTGCCCAATTGATAGAACGGGATAGGCTCAGCTTGTGGCCCAAGGGTCAACTCGACGGTCGACGCGGGCAAGGCATCCTTGACGAAACGCACGGAAAGCAAGCCGTTTCGAGTTGAAATGACGGTGTTCTTCCCTGGATGGAGCTTCTGCGTGATGAACGGCTGTTCCACTTCATCGTGCTTCCATGGCAACACGAGCGAGGGCGTGCCAACCACCATCTCCAGCACTGCGCCCTGAGGGTCCCCGGTCACTGTCACGTCAAGGGCAGTGTAGGCATTGAGGTAGAAGCCAAGGGGCTGCCAATCGGACCAGAGCGAGTACTGCTTCAAGCGGTCACGCTCATGGGTGGCCGAAGGCAAGGATGTGATGCTCAAGGCGCGAGGTTGAGGAAATGCATCGGGGTTGGCTTGCCGGTATTCGGGGTCACGGGGCATGCCGTCGGTGGACCATTGTTCAGCGCTTTGGGCTTGCGCTTGGCAAAGCGCGAGTGAAATTGCGCCGTGGTCGTTGAGCAGGCAACGTTGCTCGGTTGGGTATGCATTCTGCAGGCGGCCGTAACCGGGTACCAGGTCTCTGCCTGTCCAGTGGGATTCGGACCGACCGGCTTCACAAGCTGCCACCTTCGCTTGCCACCCAACGTTGAACAGGCAGCGCTGCTGGTTTCCCGGCGCTTCATAGGCATTGACCAGCATCAGCCCCAGCGGGCTGCTACGTACAGCCCATTGCGCAAGCGGGTCGTCAGCCTTGTCTGATGGGCAAGGCCCAAGGTGCAAGGTGTCGTCGGTGGGGGATGCGCGCAGGCAGGCGTTTGTATCACCCTGCTCAGTCGCAGCCAGGTTGCGCAGGGGCGCGAACGTTTCATCACCAGCGCTGGCCTTGAGCGGGCCTGCAATCAAGAGTATCAGCAGTGCCGCCGCTACCACCGGCACCCGATACCACGCTTGGTCGTTGGTATTCTGCTTCATTGCCACGTACCCCTGCTGGCCTGTGCTCCAGGGCCATTGAACGGTACGCGTGCAACGCGGACAACTGGCAGAAATATCAGGTGTGCGCGTGCCCAGGCTCGGCGGGCACGCGCCGATACAGCGGCCGCGGGGTGCTGGGGTCCTGCTCGGTGAACTGGCTGCCGGCTGCCACGAACCCCGCCCGTTCGGCCAGGCGCTGGCTGGCCAGGTTGTCGATGTCGGTGGTCAGCCACACCGGCGCCTCGACGGCATCGAGCAGGCAGGTCAGGGCTTCACGCATCAGGCCCTGGCCGCTGCTGGCCTGGTTTGCCCAATAGCCCACTTCGTACTCGCCGTTGCCTGGGCGCAGGCCGATGCAACCGACCACCTCCCCAGTGCTGGGGGCGAGTACGAAATAGCGTTTTTCCTTGGCCGGGTCGAGGAATTCCTCGGCGCTCAGTTGCAGGGTTTCGCGCACCTCGTCCAGGGTCCAGTCGGGCTTGGCCCAGGCCAGGAACGGTTGGTGCAGGGCATAGCTGTCGAGCAAGGCCTGTTGCAGTTGCTGGGCGAACGCCGGCGCAGGGCGAACCAGCAAGGTACGCGCAGTAGACAGGGTGCGGGGCAGTGTGGGGTAGGGCATTGCAGGCCTTCCTGGCGGGTTGATCGACGCATATAAGCATACTTTTGTGTAGTCTGTGTTAGCCCCTGCGTGGGTGCCCGATCATTCAAAGGAAACTGAAGGTCTACCATGCCCGACTACAAGCTGCATTGCTTCGCAGAATCCGGTAACGCCTACAAGGCGGCGCTGATGCTCGAACTGACTGGCCAGGACTGGCAGCCGGTGTTCGTCGACTTCTTCAACGGCCAAACCCGCGACCCGCAGTGGCGCGACGAGGTCAACGAGCAGGGCGAGGTGCCGGTATTGGAGCACGCCGGGCAGACCATTACCCAGTCGGCCTTGATCCTTGGCTACCTGGCCCAGCGAACCGGCCAGTTCGGCCCCCGCAGCGAAGAGGAAAAGCGCGAAGTCTGGCGCTGGATACTGTTCGACAACCACAAGTTCACCAGCTACTACGCAGCGCTGCGCTTTTTGCTGTGCCTGAAGAAAACCGGGGAGACGGAAGTGACGGGCTTCTTGCGCGAACGCGCCACCGCGGCCTATCGGATCGTCGACGCGCACCTGGCCAAGACGCCGTTCATGGTCGGTGAGCGGCTGACCATCGCTGACCTGTCGTTGGCGGGGTATGTGTTCATGCCGGAGGACACCGGGATCGTGCTTACCGAGTTCAGCCATATCGAGGCGTGGAAGCAGCGGCTGCAGGCGGTGCCGGGGTGGAAGCATCCTTATGACCTGATGCCTCGGTCTGCTTGAGCCTCTAACGGTACATGCCGTGTGTGGCCAACGGGTCATTCGGATGGCCGGTGCGCGAGCAGGCCCGGTGACGGGCTACGCTCAGCGAAGCGAAACACGCGGCAGTCGGAGGTTCATCATGCTTGGAAAATGCTTGTTGGCGCTGGCGGTTGGCGGGGTGCTGTCGGTGTCGACGGTGCTTGTGCCTGATGCGATTGGCGGATTGTCCAGCGCGTATGCGAAGGATGGTGGTGGTGGTGGTGGTGGTCACGGAGGCGGTGGTGGAGGCGGAGGTGGCCACGGTGGAGGCGGTAGTGGCGGCGGTGGTAGCGGCGGTGGTGGCGGCCACGGTGGTAGCGGTAGCGGCCACGGCGGTGAAGGTGCCGGGCATGAGGCCAACCACGAAGCGAATCACGAAGCCAATCACGCGCCAGGTGAGGCCCATGGTGTGGGGCAGGGCGCAGATGATGGGGTGAATCACGATGTCGGGGACGATCGCGGAGGTGATCGAACCTGAGTCGGTCTGTACCGGCCCTTCGCGAGCTTTGCTCGCTCCTACGGGGGATGTGCAATTCCCGTAGGAGCGAGCAAAGCTCGCGAAGGGCCGGCACAGGCAGCATCAAATGGACAGGCGCATCACCCGGCTATCCAGCGGCTGCTCATGCGCCTGGCCGCGGCGCTTGTTCACCACCAGCTCGCCAATGGCAATCAGCCGCGTGCGCGTGACATTGCGCGACAACCCCAGCAATTGCGCGGTGTGCACCTGGTTGTAATGGCAAAAATGATACGCCGAGCGCAACAGGGCGTTTTCGACCTTCTCGTACAAGTCCCCTGGCTGTTCCTCGTACAAGCGGTTGAACGCCTGCTGCAGCAGATCCTCCACCCCACCCCCCAACGGCGCTTGCTCCTGGCGTTCCAGGCGCAGGTTGGACAAGCGCAAGTCCTGCGCCTGCACCCACCCGTCGCCGCAGGTCAGCAGGCTGTGGTGAATCACGTTCTCCAGTTCGCGGATGTTGCCGGGCCAGCCGTATTCCACCAGCTTGGCCTGGGCGCTGGTGCTGAGCTCCACCGGCCCGTACCCCAGCCGCTCGCTGTAGCTGCGAATGAAATGCCGGGCCAGCGGCAGGATGTCCCCTGGCCGGTCACGCAACGGGTGCAGCTGCAACGTCACCACATTCAGCCGGTAGTACAGGTCTTCGCGAAAATGCCCGGCATTGATGGCTTTCTCCAGTTGCACGTTGGTGGCCGCCAGCACCCGCACATTGATCGGGATGCTCTTGCGCGAACCCAGGCGCACCACCTCGCGCTCCTGCAGCACACGCAGCAGCTTGACCTGGATCGGCAACGGCAAGTCGCCGATCTCGTCAAGAAACAGCGTGCCGCCATGGGCTTCTTCGAACCAGCCGGCCTTGGCCGCCAGGGCGCCGGTGAAGGCGCCTTTTTCATGGCCGAACAGCTCGGCCTCGACCAGGGACTCGGAGAACGCGCCGCAGTTCACCGCAATGAACGGGCCGTTGCGCCGGCCGCTGAGGTTGTGGATATGGCGTGCGACCAGCTCCTTGCCCGTGCCGGTTTCGCCAATGATCAGCACGCTGGCCTCGCTGGGGGCCACCTGTTGCAGGTGGGCGAGCAGTGCCTGGGACCGGGGGTCTTCGAACACCTGTGCGGTCGCCCGGATCGAGGTCGCCAGTGAGGGGGACGGGGGGAGGGTCAGCAGTTGCATGGGCGATCCTCAGGAATAGAAAGACGGGGCAGGGCGCTTGCCGCCAAGGGCCCACTCGCCGAGTTCGTGAATACGGTAATCCACCGGGTCGTGCAGGGTTTGCGTGCGCAAGTTGCGCCAGTGCCGGTCGAAACGCAGCGAGGCATGGGTGGCGCGGGCGCCGGTCACCTCGAACAGGCGGTTGCAGATGTCCAGGCCGTGGCGGGTCGCCGCAACCTTGGCCGTGCCGATGGCCAAGGCCAGCTCGCCGCGTTCCTCGGCGCCCAGCGCCTGTTCCTTGGCCCAGGCACTGTCGAGCTGGCGTGCAGCGCGTTCGATCAGCAGGCGCACGCTCTCCAGGCCCACCCAGAATTCACCGTAGTGGCGCAGCACGTAAGGGTCTTCGGCGGCGCTGGCGGCGGGTGAGCGGAACCAGGGCCGGCTTTCCTTGAGGGTGTACTGGCGCGCTTCGTCGAAGGCGCCTTCGGCGATCCCCAGGAACAGGTTGGCGAAGTGCAGCTGGGCGATCAGTGGGCGCAGGGCCGCGAACGGCGTGCTCAGGGGGCCGGGGTCGAGCAGCAGCTCACTGTGCTCGACCCGCACCCGCTCGAAGGTGGCGCTGCCACTGTCGGTCTGGCGCTGGCCGATGTTGTTCCAGTCCTTGTGCAGGGTGATGCCAGTGCGCCCGCTGGGAATCGCGGCAATAAGCAACTTGCCGCCGGCGCGTTCGTCCAGCGCCGAGGCGATGAGCATTTCCGAGTCGCTGGCGCCGGAGCAGAAGCTTTTCTTGCCGGAAAACTCGCACCAGCCGTCGAAATGCTTGACCCGGGTGCGGGTGTCCAGCGGGTTGAGGGCGTTGCCCCAGAACCAC
Organism: Pantoea sp. Ap-967; assembly: GCF_011752565.1. GTDB lineage: Bacteria > Pseudomonadota > Gammaproteobacteria > Pseudomonadales > Pseudomonadaceae > Aquipseudomonas. The sequence goes on along the minus strand of NZ_VWXK01000015.1, from coordinate 25,304 downwards.
TGCTTGCGCGCGGTCTGTTCGAACCACGGCTGCCATTGGTCGGGGCGGGCGAACAGGCGCACGGTGGCCAGCATCAGGTGGTGGAAGCCGAACACGTGGGCAACGGCGCTGTCGACCCGGGCGAACTCGCGCACCACCTCGAAGGTGTCGTGCCAATTCGCCCCCTGGCCGCCAAATGCCTGGGGAATCACCAGCGACAGCAGGCCGCTGTCACGCAGCGCATCGCGCTCGGCCTTGGGCGTGCCGCCGCGTTCGTCACGCTCCACGGCAGTTTGGGCGAACTGCGCGGCCAGCTCGCGGGCCACCGCCAGGGCCGGGCGAGCCGCGTTCACAGGTGCATTCATGGCCGCTCCTCAGGCGCTTTGACGCAGGGCGTGGTGGGCGCCGAACAGGGGCACGGCGCGCTCGGCGGCCAGGCGAATACGGGCGTGCAGGGCCTCGCTGGAAACCCGGTAATCGGCCAGCTCCGCCTGGCTTGCGTAAACGCCGATCGGCAGGGTCAGGGCCTGCAGGAAGCTGAACAGCGGGCGCAGCTGGTGGTCCAGCACCAGGGCATGGCGTTCGCTGCCACCGGTGGCGGCCAACAGTACCGGGGTATCGACCAGCGCGTCCTGGCCGATCAGGTCGAACAGGTGCTTGAAGTGGCCAGGGAAACTGCCGCGGTAAACGGGGGTGGCGATCACCAGCAGGTCGGCCTTTTCCACCAGGCGCAGTTGTTGCTCCACCGTATCGGGCAGCTCGCTGCGCCACAGCGCCGCGCCCAGTGGGCGGGCGATGTCACCCAGTTCGATCAGGTGCGGTTTGATATTCAGGTGCTCGCCCAGCTCGGCGAGAATCGCTTCGGTCAGGGTCAGGGTGCGCGAAGGGCGGGTGGTGCCACCAGACAGGGCGACAACGTTCAAAGGGGTGCTCATGGGCAGGTCTCCGGTTCGGGGTGAGCGGGGGACTTTGCTTGAGCAATCGTCGTGCCGAATTGAAAATATCCATTGGATCAACAGGTTGCGCCATTCATTGGCGCGGCCGGTGTTGCCCTGTAGGCGCCGGTTGTTGATCGGCTGTTGCGCTGCAGACAGTTGGCCCGGTGTTGGCGGCTGTACAGTGAGGAGCGTTATAGCGGATCCTGGGTAGCATGGAAAAAGAATAAGAATTCATATTGTTATGCTCTATTTGTTTGTACGGCCGTAGGCCTGGCTGATGCGGTCGATCACCATGGCCAACGCGACGATGGCAAGCCCTGCCTCCACCCCCTGGCCAACGTTGAGCGTCTGGATACCGGCCAGCACATCCTCGCCCAGCCCGCGGACGCCGATCATCGAGGCCACCACCACCATCGACAGGGCCATCATCACCGACTGGTTGAGCCCGGCCATGATGCTGGGCAGTGCCAGCGGCAAGGCGACCCGCCGCAACCGCTGCCAGCGGCTGGCGCCCAGGCCGTGGGCGGCCTGGAGCAGCGACGGGTCGATCTGGCTCAGGCCCAGTTCGGTCAGGCGCACCAGCGGCGGCAGGGCGTAGATCAAGGTGGCGAACACTGCCGGCACCTTGCCCAGGCCGAACAGCATCAGCACCGGAATCAGGTAAACGAAGGCGGGCAGGGTCTGCATCACGTCCAGCACCGGCATCAGCAGGCGCCGGGCCAGCGGGCGGGTGGCCAGGAGAATGCCCAGCGGCACGCCAATCAACACGCACAGGCCGGTACTGACCAGCACCAGGGCCAGGGTCTGCAGCAGCTTGTCCCACAGCCCGAGCATGCCGATGAAGGCCAGCAGCGCCACCAGCACGGCGCTGCGCAGCAGGCGCCGGCTGGCGTGCCAGGCCAGCAGGCCGACCAATGCCAGCAACAGCCACCAGGGCATCAGGCGCAGCAGGTTCTCCAGGCCCACCAGCAATTGCAGCAACTGCTCGGAAACCGCTCGCAACTGGTCGCCGTAGCGCACGACCAGCCAGTCGACCAGGCGGTTGATGGTGTCGGCGAAAGACAGTTGCAGGGCATCGGGGAAGCCCGCGCTCACAGGCTGGCCTCGACCTTGGCCGCTACTTCGGTGGGCAGCCAGGCTTTCCACACCTCGGGGTTGGCGCGCAGGAACGCCTTGGCGGCATCGGCCGGTGGCTGGCGTTTTTCATTCATGTCGGCCAAGGCCTTGTTCAAGGTGGCGATGGGCAGGTCGACTTTCTCGAACACCGCGACCAGCTCCGGGTGGCTGTCGCGAAACGCCTTGGACACGCCAATCGACAGCTTTGCCGGCAGCGATGCGCTGCCCTGCGGGGCGGGGTTCTTGGCATCGGTCAGGGTGGCCCAGGCGGCGGCATTGAAGGCCGGTTCCTGCAGGCGTACCAGGTCGTAGCGGCCAATCAGCGGGGTGGGACTCCAGTAGTAGAACAGCACCGGTTGGCCACGGCGGATGGCCGAGCCGATTTCCGCGTCCAGGGCTGCGCCGGAGCCGCTGCGAAAGTTGTTGTACAAGGCGTCCAGGCCATAGGCCTTGAGCTTCTGGCTATTGACGGTTTCGGAGGTCCAGCCGCTCGGGCTGTTGAGGAAGCGGCCTTTTTCCGGCGCTTCGGGGTCGCGGAATATTTGCGGGTAGCGTTTCAGGTCGTCGACGCTGCGCAGGTCAGGGGCCAGCGGCTTGAGGCCCCGGGCCGGGTCGCCCTTTATCACGTAGGCGGGCACCCACCAGCCTTCCTCGGCATTTTTCACCGTGTCGCCCAGGGCGAACACCTGGCCGGCCTGCTCGGCCTTGACCCAGGCGGGGCTGCGCCCGGCCCATTCTTCGGCGATCACCTGCAGGTCGTTGCGCGCCAGCGCCACTTCCATGCTCACGGTGCTGCCGGGGAGGGTGTCGGTGGGGTAGCCGTAACCGTGCTCGACGATCAGGCGCAGGATTTCCGTGGTCAGGGCGCCGCTTTCCCAGCCGATGGCGCCGAAATGGATGGGGGTGGGTTGTTCGGCCGATGCGGCGCTGTCGGTGCTGGCCAGGCCGAAGGTGAGCATCAGGCCGGCCAGCAGCGCAGGGATTTTCTTCATGGGAGGCCTCGTCGGTTGCCTTGCCTTTAGGGTTGCGGGCAAGTGTAGACGACGAGGCTTTGGCTATTTTTCAGCAGGTTGCGGGGCCTGCGCCTACACGCGGAACTGGTCCATCAGCGCCTGCTGCTGGTTGGCCAGGCTGTTCAGCGACTGGCTGACCCGCGCCGACTCGTTGGCCTGGCCCGACAGCGATTCGGTGACATCGCGAATGGTCGCGACATTGCTGTTGATCTCCTCGGCCACCGCGCTCTGCTCCTCGGCGGCCGAGGCGATTTGCAGGTTCATGTCGGTGATCACGCTCACCGCCTGGCCGATGCGCTGCAGCGCCGTCACTGCCTGGCCTACCTGCTCGACGCCGCCCTGGGCCTGGCGGTGGCTGTGGTCCATGCTGCCCACCACGTCGCGGGTGCCGGTTTGCAGGGCTTCGATCACCTGGCGGGTTTCTTCCACCGACTCCTGGGTGCGCTGGGCCAGGTTGCGTACCTCATCGGCCACCACGGCAAAGCCACGGCCGGCTTCCCCGGCACGGGCCGCCTCGATGGCGGCGTTGAGTGCCAGCAGGTTGGTTTGCTCGGCGATCGAGCGGATCACCTCCAGCACCGAGCCGATCTTCTCGCTGTTCTGCGCCAGGCCTTCGACCTCGGCCATGGCCTGGCTCATGTTGGCGGCCAGGGCATCGATGCTGCTGGTGGTGCGGTCGATCACCGCCAGGCCTTCGCGGGTGGCCTGGTCGGCATCGCGGGCGGCCTGCGCAGCCTGGGCGGCGCTGCGGGCGACGTCCTGGGCGGTGGCGCTCATTTCGTGGGATGCGGTGGCTACCTGGTCGACCTGGCGGTACTGCTGCTCCATGCCGGCGCTGGTTTCGCTGGCGATGGCCGAGGACTGGTCGGCGGTGCCGCGCGCGGCCTGCACCGAGCGCTTCACTTCGGCGATGGTTGGTTGCAGCTTGTCGAGGAAACGGTTGAACCAGCCGGCCAGCTCGCCCAGTTCGTCGCGCTTGTGGTAGGTCAGGCGGCGGGTCAGGTCGCCTTCGCCGCTGGCGATGTCCTTGAGCATCGCCGCCACGCCAAGGATCGGCCGGGTCACGCCACGGGCCATCAACCACACCAGCAGCAGGCCGGCGATGGCCGCCGCCAAGCCCAGGCCCAGTTCCAGCAGGGTGCCGCTGGTGTTGAGTGCGTCCAGTTCCTTTTTCAACGCCTCGGCCGGCCCGGTCAGGGCGCTTTCCGGCACATCCAGCAGCACGCCCCAGGGCTGTGCATCCGGGGTCGGTTGGAACGCCGCGAGCACTTTCAGGCGCGCCTGGTCGTGGAGGATGCTCAGTTTGCCATCGGCCAACTTGCGTACCAGCTCGGCGCCCTTGGCCGGGTCAACCTGGTCGAAGCGCTGGGCCAGCTTGCTGGCGTCGGCGCTGTAACCGGCCAGCAGGCCCGCCGGGCTGAGGATGCCGACCGTGGTGCGGCCTTCGTAGAGGCTGCGGCTGGCGTCCTGGCTCAGGGCCTGCAGGCTGTTGAGGTTGATGTCGATGGACAGGGTGGCGAGGGTTTTGCCGTCGACCTTCAGCGGGAAGACGATGCTGGTCATCAGCACGCGCTGGCCGTCGATGTCATAGAAGTACGGCTCCACCACGCACACCTTGCCGCTTTGGTGCGGGCACACCCACCAGGTGTTGGCCGGCTGGCCGCTGGGGCCGATCTCGGTGTTGGCCAGGTCGTGCTCGGGCAGGGCCATGGCCGTCAGCTGGCCTGCACGGGGCTGCGACCAGTACAGGGCGAAGCGCCCGGTTTCGTTGCTGCCCAGTTCCGCCTTGCCGGCGAACAGGGCGTCCTTGCCGTCCAGGGCGTTGTTTTCGAACACCAGCGACAGGCCCAGCAAGTCGGGGTTGGCCTGCAGGGCGGCGCGTACCTGGCGGGTGAGGTCTTCGCGCAGGTCGAAGGCGTCGAGGAAGCGTTTTTGCGCCTGTTCGCGCAGGAACAGCACCTGGCGGGAGAACCCGGCGCCGTATTGATAGGCGTCCATGAACTGGCGGCGGATGTTCAGGGCCTGCACTTCACCTTGCGACTCGATACGCGCCTGCGCGGCCTGGCTGAGCATCTGCATGCTGCTGGCCTTGACCAGGTCGGAGCTGTGGTCCATGCGGTACAGCGAAAGGCCGACGAGCAGGGTGACGATGCTGGCCAGGCATAGACCAGCGAGCAGGGTGATTTTCCACTGGATGGAAAGTTGTCGCAAAGGCATGGGGGTGGATCCCTTGTTGTAGGCAGGGTTTTTCGGGGGGGCTTTGGGAGGTTTGGCTTTGGCGGTGGGTTGGCCGTGCGATCGAGCGCCGCCCGCGCGGCGCATCGCGAGCTGCGCTCGCTCCTACATCCATGTGCAGGCGTAGCGTCAGCGGCGCTCGATCGCACAACCAACACACCCCCCAAGCCGAACCCCCATCACCCCACACCCCTATCGGCCCCAATCCATTTTTCTTTATTCAAACGTTCAATTAAAAATAATTCACCGGCGAAACACGCCGAAATATGGCGTTTTTGACATCCGGTCCCCACTCCGTCACAGTGCGCGCTTTTTTGTCTGCCACCAGGGGAACCCCACACCATGAATGCAGTGATCGCCGCCGTCGGCATCATGCTCATCCTCAGCCTGTCCCGCGTGCACGTGGTCATCGCCCTGATCGTCGGTGCGCTGGTCGGTGGCCTGGTCGGAGGGCTGGGCATCGAAGGGACGCTCAAGGCATTCAATGGCGGGCTGGGCGGCGGGGCCACGGTGGCGTTGTCCTATGCCCTGCTCGGGGCGTTCGCCGTGGCCATTGCCAAGTCCGGCATGGCCCACGCCCTGGCCGACCGCGCCCTGGGCATGATCGACCGCCAGGGCCACGCCGAGGGCGGCAAGGTCAAATGGCTGTTGATCGGCCTGATGCTGGTGGTGGCGGTGTCATCGCAGAACCTGCTGCCGATCCACATCGCCTTCATTCCGCTGCTGGTGCCGCCGCTGTTGTACGTGCTGACACGCCTGCGCATCGACCGCCGGCTGATTGCCTGCGTGATCACCTTCGGCCTGATTACCCCGTACATCTTTCTGCCGGTGGGCTTTGGCAACATCTTCCTCAACCAGATTCTCCTGGCCAACGTGGCGCGGGCCGGGGTCGACGTGAGCGGGGTGAATGTCACCCAGGCCATGGCCATTCCCGCCGCTGGCATGTTCGCCGGCCTGCTGCTGGCAGTGTTCGTCAGCTACCGCAAGAAGCGCGACTACGACCTAGCGCGCATCGAACAAGTGGAGCAGGTGAGCGTGCAGTACAACCCGTTGACCCTGGCCGTGGCAGGGCTGGCGGTTGCCGCGGCGTTCTTCGTCCAGCTGTGGCTGGACTCGATGATCGTCGGCGCCATGGTGGGCTTCCTGATCTTTTCGTTGTCGGGCATCGTGCGCTGGAGAGACACCGACGACCTGTTCACCGAAGGCATGAAGATGATGGCCATGATCGGCTTCATCATGATTGCCGCTTCAGGCTTTGCCGAGGTGATGAAGGCCACCGGTGAAGTCGGCAGCCTGGTCGAGGCCGCGGCGCAGTGGATCGACCACAGCAAGGGCGTGGGTGCCTTGCTGATGCTGCTGGTGGGCTTGTTGGTGACCATGGGCATCGGTTCGTCGTTCTCGACGGTGCCGATTCTTGCAGCGATTTTCGTGCCGCTGTGCGTGCAGCTGGGCTTCGACCCGCTGGCCACGGTGTGCATCGTCGGCACCGCAGGTGCCTTGGGCGATGCCGGTTCGCCAGCGTCGGATTCGACCCTGGGGCCGACCTCGGGGCTTAACGTGGACGGCCAGCACCACCATATCTGGGACACCGTGCTGCCCACCTTCATCCACTACAACCTGCCGCTGCTGGCGTTCGGCTGGCTGGCGGCGATGACGCTGTAGGGCTCAGCCCTTGTCGGGCGGTGGCGAGATGCGGTTGAGCACGGTGCTGCCGTCCTTGCTGCGGGTCAGGTACACCGGCAGCACCTTGGGCAGGTTGTCCACCAGGCGGGCGACCTCGCGGGTGTTGTAGATGCCACTGATGCGGATGCGCCCGGTATTGGCATCGGCCAGCAGCAGCGGGGCGGCCAGGTAGCGGTTGATTACCGGCAGCGCCTGCTCAAGGCTCAGGTTATCGAGCACCAGCTTGCCGCTGCGCCAGGCCAGGCTGTTGCCGCTGTCATCGCTTTGCGCCAGTTGCGGCTCGAAGTCACCGGCCTGGTAGCTGGCCTGCATGCCAGGGCCCAGGCGATAGCCGCCGCTGTTGCCGTTGCTGCTGACCAGCACCGAGCCTTCCACCAGGGTGACCTTGACGTGGTCCTGGTACTTCCACACGTTGAACTGGGTGCCGGTGACGCGCGTCTGGCCATGGCCGGCATGCACGATGAACGGGTGGTTGCTGTCGTGGGTGACCTTGAAGAACGCCTCACCCTGCTTGAGGGTGACCTTGCGTTGGTCCTTGAAGTTGAAATAGCTCAGCTCGGTATTGAGGTTGAGCTCGACCGTGCTGCCGTCGCTCAGTTGCACGGTGCGGGTGCGGTCGCTGGCGGCGTAGTGCTCGTAGTGGTTGGGCAGCCAGCCTTGGTCCCAGCCCACCCACCCGGCCAGCGGCAGGGCCAGCAGCGCCAAGGCCGCCGCCGAGGCCAGCGGGCGCCAGTTGCGTTTGCGCAGGCGCGGGCGGGACGGGGCATTGAACTCGATCACCGTGGCCGTGCGCGGCAGCAGGTCGGCGGTTTGCCAGATTTCCAGCATGGCCTGGTATTCCCCGGCATGCCGCGGGTCGGCCGCCAGCCAGCGGGCGAATGCTTCACGTTCATGCGCGGTGCAATCGTCGGCGTGCAGGCGCATGCACCAATGCGCGGCGGCGTCGGTGATGGCATCGTCTGGGCTGGGATTGAGGCGGTCGTGGTTCATTGCGGCTCCGGGTTTTGCGCATTCTAACCCCGCAAGGGGCTCCCGAGAACCGAGGTAATGGCGAATGACTATCAGTTATCGGTGATTTTCGTCGCTTTCGCAAGGGAATTCCCGCGTTTGAGAACGCTTCGCGGCCACCCGTGTCCCACTGTAGAAGCGGGTGTTCTGGATGAAATTTTTGATAGCTGGCTAATCAAGGCTTTGACATTCACTGCCTAGGCAGTAATATTTTCATACAATTGCCCGAGCAGACCCTTGATGTCCCATTTCACCCCGGAAAACTTCCCGAGCTGCGCCATCGGCATGCTGCTGGGCCGCGCGGCGATCCTCAAGGACCGCATTCTCGATTGGCACCTTGAGCCGGAAGGTGTCACTGCCGCGCAGTTCAAGGTGCTGATCATCGTCACCCAGTACCAGGTGGATACACCGGCTGAACTGTGCCGCTACCTGGGCCTGGACAGCGGTTCGATGACCCGCATGCTCGACCGCCTTGAGCAAAAGGGCCTGATCCTGCGCAACCGCTGCGCCGATGACCGGCGCCAGGTGCGCCTGGCATTGAGTGCCGATGGCCAGCGGCTGGCCGACCGCCTGCCGGAGATTGGCGCAGCGGCCATGAACGAACTGGTCGGCGTGCTTCAGGCTGACGAGCTGAAAACCCTCGAAAGCCTGCTGGCCAAGGTGCTGCTCAGCGCCGGCGACCCCCTGGCGACGCGCCGTTTCGGCGATCGCTGAACCCTGTTACGCATTTTCCAAGGTATTCCCATGGCCACTCCCGCAGACACCTCAACTCCCTCCGCCGACGCGCCAGCGCCGGGCAAGCGCAAGGCCTTGCTGCTTGGCCTGTTGCTGCTGGTGCTGCTTGCCGGCGCTGGCGCCTGGGCCTGGTACAGCCTGATCGGGCGCTGGCACGAAAGCACCGACGACGCCTACGTCAATGGCAACGTGGTGGAAATTACCCCGCTGGTGACCGGGACCGTCACCAGCATCGGCGCCGACGACGGCGACCTGGTGCATGCTGGCCAGGTGCTGCTGCAGTTCGACCCGGCCGACAGCCAGGTGGCGCTGCAGTCCGCCGAAGCCAAGCTGGCGCGCACCGTGCGCCAGGTGCGCGGGCTGTACAGCAACGTCGACTCGCTCAAGGCGCAGTTGCAAACCCGCCAGGCCGAGCTGCAGAAGGCCCAGCAGAACTACAACCGGCGCAAGGTGCTGGCCGACAGCGGGGCGATTGCCGCCGAGGAAATCTCCCACGCCCGCGATGACCTGACCGTGGCCCAGGCCGCCGTCAACAGTGCCCGCCAGCAACTGAACACCAGTACCGCGCTGGTCGACGACACCGTGGTGTCCTCGCACCCTGAGGTCATGGCGGCCGCTGCCGACCTGCGCCAGGCCTACCTTGATCACGCCCGTACTACCCTGGTGGCGCCAGTCACCGGCTACGTGGCCAAGCGCACCGTGCAGCTCGGCCAGCGCCTGCAGCCGGGCACCGCGACCATGGCGGTGATTCCGCTGGACGAGGTGTGGATCGACGCCAACTTCAAGGAAACCCAACTGCGCAACATGCGCATCGGCCAACCGGTGGAAATCAACGCCGACCTGTACGGCAGCGAAGTGAAGTACAGCGGCACGGTCGACAGCCTGGGCGCCGGAACCGGCAGTGCCTTCGCCCTGCTGCCGGCGCAGAACGCCACCGGCAACTGGATCAAGATCGTCCAGCGCGTGCCGGTGCGCATCCACCTCAGCCCCGACCAGCTCAAGGACCACCCGCTGCGTATCGGCCTGTCCACCGTGGTCGAAGTCGACCTGCACGACCAGAGCGGCCCGACCCTGGCCCAGCAACCGCCGCAGCAGGCCAGCTACACCACCCAGGTGTACGACCGCCAGCTGGGCGATGCCGATAACCTGATCGCCCGGCTGATCCACGAAAACAGCGCCACCGGCAAGACGGCCGAGCGATGAGCAACAACGCCCCGGCCCAGTTCACGCCGCCGAGCCTGCTGCTGACCACCATCGGCCTGTCGCTGGCAACCTTCATGCAGGTGCTCGACACCACCATCGCCAACGTGGCGCTGCCGACCATTTCCGGCAACTTGGGGGTGAGTTACGAGCAGGGCACCTGGGTGATTACCTCGTTCGCGGTGAGCAACGCCATTGCCTTGCCGTTGACCGGCTGGCTGAGCCGGCGCTTTGGCGAGGTGAAGCTGTTCATCTGGGCCACGCTGCTGTTCGTGCTGGCCTCGTTCCTGTGCGGTATCGCCCAGTCGATGCCGGAACTGGTGGGCTTTCGCGTGCTGCAGGGGGTGGTGGCCGGGCCGCTGTACCCAATGACCCAGACCTTGCTGATTGCCGTGTACCCGCCGGCGAAACGGGGGATGGCCCTGGCGCTGCTGGCGATGGTCACGGTGGTGGCGCCGATTGCAGGGCCGATCCTGGGAGGCTGGATCACCGACAGCTACAGCTGGCCGTGGATCTTCTTCATCAACGTGCCGATCGGCCTGTTCGCCGCTGCCGTGGTGCGCCAGCAGATGCGCACGCGTCCGGTGGTGACCAGCCGCCAGCCCATGGACTACATCGGCCTGCTGACGTTGATCGTGGGCGTGGGCGCATTGCAGGTGGTGTTGGACAAGGGCAATGACCTGGACTGGTTCGAGTCGTCGTTCATCATCGTCGGCAGCCTGATTTCAGTGGTGTTCCTGGCGATCTTCATCATCTGGGAACTGACCGACCGCCACCCGGTGGTCAATCTGCGCCTGTTCGTGCACCGCAACTTTCGCGTCGGCACCATCGTGCTGGTCGGCGGCTATGCGGGCTTCTTCGGCATCAACCTGATCCTGCCACAGTGGCTGCAGACGCAGATGGGCTACACCGCCACCTGGGCGGGCCTGGCGGTGGCGCCGATCGGCTTGCTGCCGGTAATCATGTCGCCGTTCGTGGGCAAGTACGCGCACCGCTTCGACCTGCGCGTGCTGGCTGGGCTGGCGTTTCTGGCCATTGGCAGCAGCTGCTTCATGCGCGCCGGGTTCACCAGCGAGGTGGACTTCCAGCACATTGCCCTGGTGCAGTTGTTCATGGGAATTGGCGTGGCGCTGTTCTTCATGCCGACATTGAGCATCCTGCTGTCGGACCTGCCGCCGCACCAGATCGCCGATGGTTCGGGGCTGGCGACGTTCCTGCGCACCTTGGGCGGCAGTTTTGCTGCTTCCCTGACGACCTGGATCTGGATTCGCCGGGCGGACCAGCACCATGCTTACCTGAGCGAGCACATCAGCCAGTTCGACCCGGCCACGCGGCACACCCTGGAACAGCTGGGCGGGGCCAGTGCGCAGAACTATGCGCAGCTTGAGCAGATCGTCAACGCCCAGGCGTACATGATGTCGACGGTGGATTACTTCACCCTGATGACCTGGGTGTTCGCCGGGTTGATCCTGCTCGTGTGGCTGGCCAAACCGCCGTTCACGGCCAAGGCCGGCCCGGCGTCGTCCGGCCATTGACGACACCTCCCGCCACAATTCCCGGTAGAAGCGAGCGCAGCTCGCGATGGGGCGCGCAGCGGCCCCAGGGTTTCAGCCTCGCGGCTCATAGTGCTGGGGCTGCTTTGCAGCCCATCGCGAGCTACGCTCGCTCCTACAGGGAACTGTGCGGCGCCAGAACACCTTGCCCCACCCCATGGCAATCGCCTATCGTCGCTGCTCCCTCCCCAAACGATTGGCCGTTTCATGCACAAAGTCATCGTCATCACCGGCGCCAGCCGTGGCATCGGCGCCGCCACCGCATTGCAGGCCGCCCGCGAAGGCTACCGCATCTGCATCAACTACCACGCCGACGACCAGGCCGCCGCGCACATCCTTGAGCAGGTTCGCGCCCTGGGCGCCGAAGCGATCGCCGTGCGTGCCGATGCCAGCGTCGAAGACGAAGTCGTGCAGCTGTTTCACCGCGTCGACCAGGAACTCGGCCCGGTCACTGCGCTGGTCAATAACGCGGGGACCATCGGCCAGCAGAGCCGTGTCGAGGACATGTCCGAGTTCCGCCTGCTCAAGGTGATGAAGACCAACGTCGTCGGCCCGATGCTGTGCGCCAAGCACGCCTTGCGGCGCATGGCCCGCCGCCATGGCGGTCAGGGTGGGGCCATCGTTAACGTGTCGTCGGTTGCTGCGCGCCTGGGTTCACCCAACGAATACGTCGACTACGCCGCCTCAAAAGGCGCGCTCGACACCTTCACCCTTGGCCTGGCCAAGGAAGTGGCGGGCGAGGGCGTGCGGGTCAACGGCGTGCGGCCCGGCTACATCCATACCGGTTTCCACGCCCTCTCCGGCGACCCCGAGCGGGTGGCCAAGCTTGAGCCAGGCCTGCCCATGGGCCGCGGCGGGCGGGCAGAAGAGGTGGCCGAGGCGATCCTGTGGCTGCTGTCGGACAAGGCCTCCTACTCCACCGGCAGTTTCCTCGACCTCGGCGGCGGGCGCTGAGCGCGGGCGCTCAGGGCTGTTCGTCTTCCAGCAACTGGCGCACGCACTCGGCCAAGGCCTCAAGTTCGAAAGGCTTGGTCAGCACCCGGGTGCCCTGCAGCAACTGGCCGTCGCTCAGCGCCGCGCTGGCATCGTAGCCGGTGACGAACAGCACCTTCAGCGCTGGGTAGCGTAGCCGGCAGCGCTCGGCCAACTGGCGGCCGTTTAGGCCACCGGGCAAGCCGATGTCGCTTAGCAACAGGTCGGGGCGCGCATGCTGCTCAAGGTAAGCCAGTGCATCGGGCCCGTTGGCGAAGGCCACCACCTGGTAGCCCAGTTCCTCCAGCACCTCGCCCACCACCAGGCGCAAGCCGGCCTGGTCCTCCACCAGCAGGATGCGTTGCCCGGCCCGGGCGCTGCGTTCCAGTGCCGGGTAGCTGGCGGGAGCGGCCGGGGCAGCGGGCTGCTGGTGATGGCGCGGCAGGTACAGCTCTACCCGAGTGCCTTGGCCGGGGGCTGACAGCAGCCGCACGTGCCCGCCCGACTGGCGCACGAACCCGTAGGTCATCGACAGCCCCAGGCCCGTACCCTGGCCCATCGGCTTGGTCGAGAAGAACGGGTCGAAGGCGCGCGTCATCACCTCTTCGCTCATGCCGCAGCCGTTGTCCTTGACCACCAGGCACACATAGTCGCCGGCCGGCAGTTGCAGCGTTCGCGCCTGTTCGCTGCCCAGTACCGCGTTGTAGCCCTGGATATCGATCACGCCCCCCTCAGGCTGGGCATCACGGGCATTGATGCACAGGTTGAGCAGCGCGCTTTCCAGTTGCGGCGGGTCGATGAAGGTGGGCCACAGCGGCGTGGGGAAGTGGCTGTGCAGGGTGATCGACTGGCCGATGGTGCTGCGCAGCAACTCCTCCATGCCCTGCACTAGCTCGGCCACCTGGGTGGGCTGGGGTTGCAGGGTTTGCTGGCGAGAGAATGAAAGCAACCGGTGCACCAGCGACGAGGCACGCTGCGCCGAGCTGCTGGACAGGTCGAGCAGCGATTCGAGGCCCTCGTAGCGCTGTTGCAGCAGGCGCTGGCGCATCAGCTGCTGGGCGTTGAGGATGCTGCCGAGCAGGTTGTTGAAATCATGGGCGATGCCGCCACTGAGCAGGCCCACCGCTTCCATTTTCTGCGCCTGGCGCAACGCCTGCTCGGCGGTGGCCAGGCGCTCTTGCTCGCGCACCCGCTCGCTGATGTCGTAGGCGAACAGGTAGGCGCCCAGCGGTGTGCCGTCGTGGTCGAGCAGGGTATTGAAGCGCAGTTCGTAGTGGCGATTGCCAAAGGCGCCGATCTCGGTGAAGTGCTCGCCAGCCAGGGCTCGCCGCCACAGGGGCAGGACCTGTTGGCAGTCCTTGGGGAAATCGTCGAGCAGCAAGGGCAGGCTGTCGCCTACTTCCGGTGTTCTGCCGTACAGGGCGTGGAAGTCGTCCTTGGCCTGGCGGTTGATCGCCAGCCAGCGCATCTGCGGGTCGAGTGCATGCACGTTGACCACGCTGTGCTCGACCATTTCGGCGAACAAGCGCCGTTCGGCCAGGGCGGTGCTCACGCGCTGCTCAAGTTCGGTATTGAGTTGCTGCAGTGCTCGCTCGGCGTTGCGCCGCTCGGTCACGTCCTTGAACAGCACCGCCACCTGGCGGCGCTGCGCCGGCTCGATGCGGAAGGTGGTGATCTCCAGGATATGGCCGGTGGCGACCAGTTCCTGCTCGAACTGCAACGGCTCGCCGGTGCGCAGCACACTGCCGTAGCGCGCCACCCAGTCATCCGCCTCATCGGGCACCATCTCGCGCAGCTTCTGGCCGACCACATCGGGAATCCCGGCGTGCTTGGCGTAGGCCGCATTGGCCAGCACGTGCACGTAGTCGCTGAGCGGGCCGTGGGGGCCATCGAAGAATTCGATGATGCAAAACCCTTCGTCCATGGTATCGAACAGAAAACGGTACACATCGTTACCCAGCGCGTGCTGGTGGGCCAGCGTCGTCTCGAGTTCGCCCACGCGCTGTTGCAGCGCGGCGATCTGTTGGTGCAGACGAGGCAGTTCGCGGTGAGGCATTGGGCTATCCGGCTTGAGGCAGTGAGCAACTTTAGCGTGAGCGTCCCGGCCACGGCCAGCGCGATAGCCTGGCCTGGGCCGCGTTCATCAGGGTTGCAGCATCTGCGCCACCCGGTCGGTCAGTGCCGACAGTTCGAATGGCTTGGTCAGTAGGGTGGCATTGCCCAGCGGTTGGCCGCCGCTCAAGGCGGCGCGCTCGTCGTAGCCGGTGACGAACAACACCTTCAGCCCTGGAAACAGGGCCTGGCTGCGCTCGGCAACCTGCACGCCGGTAAGCCCATCGGGCAGGCCGATATCGCTGATCAGCAGGTCTGGGGGCGCGTTTTTGGCGAGAAAGGCAAGTGCCGCCGGGCCAGACTCGAATGCCTCCACCCGGTGCCCCTGGTCTTCGAGGGCTTCGCACATCACCAGGCGCAACGAGGCCTGGTCCTCGACCAGCACGATGTGGCGCGTGCCTGTGTGGGTGCTGACCGGCTTGGTCGCAGGCTTGGGTGGCGCAGGCGGCATGGCGGGCGCCAGGTGGCGCGGCAGGAACAGCTCGACGTGGGTGCCCTCGCCGGGGCTGGAGGTGATGCGCAGCTGGCCACCGGACTGGCAGACAAAACCGTAGACCATCGACAGCCCAAGGCCGGTGCCTTGGCCGATGGGCTTGGTGGTGAAGAAGGGGTCCAGCGCACGGGCCAGCACCTCGGGGGGCATGCCCTGGCCATCGTCCTTGACGCCCAGGCGGATGTAATCACCCGGCGGCAGGCACAGGGCCTGGGCCTGTTCGGTGTCCAGGTTGACGTTGTTGCCATGCACCGTGAGCGTGCCGCCGTCGGGCATCGCATCGCGCGCATTGATGCACAGGTTGAGTATGGCGCTTTCCAATTGCGGCGGGTCGATGAAGGTGGGCCACAACCATTCGGTAAATTCGGTGTGCAAGGCAATCGCCGGGCCGATGCTGCCACGCACCAGCGCTTCCATGCTGCGCAGCAGCGAGCAGACCTCGGTGGGGTAGGGTTGCAACGCTTGCTGGCGTGAGTAGGCCAGCAGGCGCTGTACCACTGAAGAGGCGCGCAGGGCCGAGCCGTTTGCCACTTCCAGCAACTGTGGGAGTTGCTCGAGCCGGCCCTGTTGCAAGCGTTGCTGCATGAGCTCCTGGGCGCCGAGTATGCCCCCGAGCAGGTTGTTGAAGTCGTGGGCAACGCCGCCGCTGAGCTGCCCCACGGCTTCCATTTTCTGCGATTGGCGCAGGGCTTGCTCGGCAATGTGCAGGCGTTCCTCGGCGGCCACCCGGTCGCTGATGTCGTAGGCGAACAGGTAGGCACCGGCCATGCTGCCATCGCTGGCGCGGAAACTGTTGAAGCGCAGTTCGTAATGACGCTTGCCGGCGCCTTCACCGAACACGTCGCTGATGATGAATTGCTCGCCAGCCAGGGCGCGTTCCCACAACGGCATGATCAAGTCGCGGTCGCGGGGGTTGGACACCATCAGCGCGGGCATGTAGTCGCCAATGGCGGGGGTGATGCCGTACAGGTGGCAGAAGTCCAGCTTGGCCTGGCGGTTGATCGCCAGCCAATGGAAGCCGCTGTCGATCATGTGCACGTTGGCAGCGCTGTGATCGACCAGTTCGGCAAACCAGCGGCGCTCGGTCATGGCCTGGCTGACCCGCTGTTCCAGGGCCAGGTTGGTGCGCTGCAGTTCGCGCTCGTTGTCGCGCCGGGCGGTGACATCCTTGAACAGCACGGCCACCTGGCGCCGCTGTGCAGGCTCTATGCGAAAGCTGGTCACCGACAGCACGTGGCCGGTGGCGACCAGCTCCTGCTCGAATTGCAGCGGCTGGCCGGTGCGCAGCACTTCGGCATAGCGGCTGACCCAGGCATCGGCCTCCTCGGGCACCACCTCGCGCACCTTCTGCCCTATCAAGCGGGCAATGCCGGTGTGTTTGCTGCAGGCCGCGTTGACCAGCACATGCACATAGTCGCTGAGTGGGCCTTGCGGGCCGTCGAGAAATTCGATGATGCAGCAGCCTTGGTCCATGGTGTCGAACAGAAACTGGTAAACACTGGGGTCGTGCTCCTGGTTGCACGCCAGGCGCAGTTTCAATTGCGCATTGATGTGCTGCAGGTCATCGATCTGCTGCTGCAAGGCAACCAGCTCGCAAGAAGGCATGTTGACGTCCAACGGTTAGGCGAATGATCCAGGCGCAACCGGCGCTGGGCTTGTGATGTACCGAAGGTCGGGGGCTAGGGCAGGTTCTTCTCCAGTAGCAGTTCGATGCGCTGTTTCAGTGTAGCCAGCTCGAAAGGCTTGAACAGGATGTCGTCCAGGCTCGACGAAGCGGCCCGGGCCATGGCTGAGGCAGGGCTGTAGCCGCTGATGAACAGCGTTGGCAAACCGCTGAACAGCCGCCGGAACTCGGCCGCCACCTGGTGGCCATCGAGGCGCCCAGGCAGGCCGATGTCGGTGATCAGCAGGTCGGGCTGCAGCCCCGTGTGCAGCGCCGCGAGCGCCTGGTGGCCATCGGCGAAGTCGTGTACTTCATGGCCGCAATCTTCCAGCACGTCGCAGATGATCTGGCGCAGTACGTCCTGGTCTTCCACCAGCACCGTGCGCAGGTTCGCCATGGGCCTTGGCTTGGCACTGGCTTGGGCTGGGCATGGCAGCTGCGCAGGCGCGTCAGCGCTGTGCCTGGGCAGGTACAGGTCGACCTCGGTGCCTTTGCCGCAGGTACTGTTGATGTGCAACTGCCCGCCTGACTGGCGCATGAACCCGTACACCATCGAAAGCCCCAGGCCAGAGCCCTGGCCCAGTGCCTTGGTGGAAAAGAACGGGTCCACGGCGCGCTGGGCGATTTCGCGGGTCATGCCGACACCGTTGTCGCGCACCTGGATATGCAGGTAGTCGCCCGGCTCCATGTCCAGGCTGCGCGCAAGCTCTGGGTTGATGGTGAGGTTGCTGCTGGCGATGCGCAGCAGGCCGCCCGAGGGCATGGCGTCACGGGCATTGAGGCTGAGGTTGAGCAAGGCGCTTTCCAGCTGCGGCGGGTCGACCAGGATCAGCCACTGGCCCGGCAGGGTTTCGTTGACGAACTCGATGCTGCTGTCGATCGAGCTGTTGATCAGGTCGCGCATGCCGGACACCAGCGGGTGCACATCGACGGCCTGGGGCTTCAGGGTTTGCTGGCGCGAGAAGGCCAGCAGCCGCTGCACCAGCGAGGCTGCGCGCTGGGCGCTGTGGCGGGCGACACCGATCAGGCGCGCGGTTTCCTCGTGGCGCTGCTGGTCCTGGCGTTGTTCGGCCATCTCCAGTGCCGCCATGATGCTGCCCAGCAGGTTGTTGAAGTCGTGGGCGATACCGCCGGTCAACTGGCCGACCGCTTCCATCTTTTGCGACTGGCGCAGGGCTTGCTCGGTTTCGCGCAGGCGCTCCTGTTCCCTGACCCGTTCGGTGATGTCGTAGGCGAACAGGTAACCGCCCTGGATGCACTGCTGGGCGTCGCGCAACGGGTTGTAGAGGATTTCGTAGTGGCGCACTTCGTTGTCTGGGCCGAAGGCCAGGGTTTCGGTGAAGGCCTCGCCGGCCAGCAAGCGTGGCCACACCGGTTCCAGCCGGCTCATGAGGTCGGGATAGCGGGCCAGGAATTGCGGAATGAAGTCGCCCACCTGGGGCGCGAACCCACGCAGGCGCTTGAAGGTTTCCTGGGCCGTGCGGTTGATGGCCAGCAGGCGCAGGCTACGGTCGGCGGCGAATACATTGGCCAGGCTATGGTCGACCAGCTCACCCAGCAGCTTGCTGTTGGCCTGGGCTTGGTCAACCCGTTGGCTCAGTTCCTCGTTGCGCTCCAGCAGGCGGTCGCGTTCGGGTTGCCCTTGCCGCAGGGCAGTGAAGTGGATGGCAATGCGGTTGAGCTGCGCCGGCTCCAACCGATGTACCGACAGGTTGAGCTGGCGGTTGGTCGCCTGCAGGCATTTCTCGAAGCTGACCGAGCGCCCCGTGCGCGCCACCTCGGCGAAATACGCCAGCCAGCCGTCCACTTCGTCGGGAATCACCTCGCGTGCCGTCTGGCCCATTTTCTTCGGGTGGGCGGTGTGGTGCAGGCAGGCGCCGTTGGTCAACAGATAGCGGTAATCGTGAAATTGACCCTGGGCATTCTTGATCAGTTCGACCACGCAGAAGCCTTCCTCCATGCGCGCCGACAGCAGCTCGAAGCAGGTGGCCTTCAAGCGCTGTTCCTCTAGCTGCTCCTGGAGTTCGGCTATCCGTTGGCGCAGGCTGAGCTCATGGGCGGATGGGGCATCTGATGGCATGAGGATGGCTCGGGTCTAACTCGAAATAACTATAGAAAGCCACCCGGGGAACTGCCATCAGAAGGAGCGAACAATTTTGCCGAGGATTTCCATGGCGTTATCGGCGCCGGCATGCCAGGGCGTGCCGTAGTTCAGGCGTAGGCAGTTGCCGAAGCGACGGGTGGGCGAGAAGATCGGCCCGGGGGCGATGCTGATGCCTTGGGCCAGGGCCATGTGGAACAGTTTCAGGGTATCCATCTGCTCGGGCAGCTCCAGCCACAGGAAATAGCCACCACTGGGCTGGCTGACCCGGGTCTGTGCGGGAAAATGCCGGGCGATGGCGGCGAGCATGTTGGCCTGCTGGCCTTCCAGGGCATAGCGCAGCTTGCGCAGGTGGCGGTCATAGCCACCGTGTTGCAGGTAGTCGGCGATGGCCGCCTGGGCGGGCATCGAGGCGCACAGCGAAGTCATCAGCTTGAGCCGTTCTATTTTCTGCGCGAAGCGCCCGGCGGCCACCCAGCCGATGCGGTAGCCGGGGGCCAGGCTTTTGGCGAAGGAGCCGCAGTGCATCACCAGGCCCTGGGTATCGAAGGCCTTGGCCGGCTTGGGCGCTTGCTGTGCGTAGTACAGCTCGGCGTAGACATCGTCTTCGATCAGCGGCACCTGGTGGCGGCGCAGCAACTCGACCAGTGCCTGCTTTTTCGCCTCGGGCATACTTGCGCCCACTGGGTTCTGGAAGTTGGTCATGCACCACACAGCCTTGACCGGGTGCTTGTCCAGGGTTTGCGCGAGTACCGCCAGGTCCATGCCTTCACGTGGGTGTACCGGGATTTCCACCGCCTTGAGCTTGAGCCGTTCCAGCACCTGCAGGCAGGCATAGAAGGCCGGCGCCTCGATGGCCACCAGGTCGCCGGGTTCGGTCACGGCCTGCAGGCACAGGTTCAGGGCTTCCAGCGCACCATTGGTGATCAGCAGCTCCTCCATCGGCAGCATCAGCCCGCCCACCATGTAGCGCAGGGCAATTTGCCGGCGCAGCTGGGGGTTGCCCGGCGACAGGTCGGTGACCACCATGCGCGGGTCCATGGCCCGGCTGGCGCTGGCCAGCGAGCGCGAAAGGCGCTGCAGGGGGAACAGTTCGGGGCTGGGGAAGGCCGAGCCGAACGGCACGGTGTTCGGGTCCTTCATCGAGTCGAGGATGGAAAACACCAGGGCACTGACATCCACCTCGGTCGATTCGCTCAGGGGCGCCAGCGTCTGCGGCTCGCTGAACGGGCGTGGCGCGTGGGCATTGACGAAGTAGCCCGAGCGCGGCCGGGCGCGGATCAGGCCGCGGCGCTCCAGCAGGTAATACGCCTGGAACACCGTGGACGGGCTTACCCCGTGGGTTTGGCTGGCATAGCGCACCGAAGGCACGCGCTGGCCAGGGCCGAGCACCCCGGAGCGAATCAGTTCGGCAATGTCGTCGGCAAAGCGTTCGTAGCGTTTCATGGGGGCTCGGCAGGCAAGGTGATCGGGCAGTGTAAGGGATCAGCGCTGGGTCGGCGCCACGAAGCGGCTGCGCGCCACGCTGTGGATCGCCGGCTGGTCGCGGTCCTGAATCTCGAAGGCCAGTTCGCGCGAAGCGTTGCTGGCACGTTCGGCGAGCATCGCCACCGATACCGGCCACTCGGCCATTTCGCCGGCGGCGATTACCCGCTCGGTATCGCCCTGCAGGGCGAAGCCCTCGGCATCGAGCAGGCGCAGGCGGTAGCGCTGGGTGGCATTGGTCTTGTTGATGACCTTGAGCAGGTAGATGTTCTCGATCTGGCCCTGGGCGTTTTCGCGGAACAGGCCCCGGTCCTTGAGCACGTCCAGCGACACCATGGGGCGCAGTTGCAGGGCCAGCGCCAGTGCCACGCCCATTACCAGCAGCGCGATGGCATAGCCGACCAGGCGCGGGCGCAGCCAGTGCTGGGCGCCACCCTGCAGGCTGTGCTCGGACTTGTAGCCGATCAGGCCGCGGGCATAGCCCATCTTGTCCATCACGTTGTCGCAGGCGTCGATGCAGGCGGCGCAGCCGATGCAGGCCATTTGCAGGCCATCGCGGATGTCGATGCCGGTCGGGCACACCTGCACGCACAGGCTGCAGTCCACGCAGTCGCCCAGGCCCTGGGCGCGCGGGTCGCTGCCTTTGCGGCGGGCACCGCGCGCCTCGCCACGGCGAGGGTCGTAGGCCACGGCCAGGGTGTGCTGGTCGAACATCACGCTCTGGAAGCGCGCATAGGGGCACATGTGCAGGCATACCGCCTCGCGCAACAGGCCTGCATTGATATAGGTCGCAGCAGTGAAGAACAGCACCCAGAACAGCGCCACGCCACCGAGTTGCAGGCTGAGCAGTTCCTGCGCCAGGGGCCGGATGGGGGTGAAGTAACCGACGAAGGTCAACCCGGTGGCCAGGCCGATCAGCAGCCACAGGCCATGCTTGAGCGTGCGCCGGGCCAGCTTGTTCAGGTTCCAGGGGCCGCTGGCGAGCTTGATGCGCTGGTTGCGGTCACCTTCGGTGACCTTTTCGCACCACATGAACAGCCAGGTCCAGGTGCTTTGCGGGCAGCTGTAGCCGCACCACACCCTGCCTGCGTAGACGGTAATGGCGAACAGGCCAAAGGCGCAGATGATCAGCAGCGCCGACAGCAGGATGAAGTCCTGCGGCCAGAAGGTGGCGGCGAAGATGTGGAACTTGCTGTTGGCCAGGTCCCATAGCACGGCCTGGCGGCCATTCCAGTCGAGCCAGGCGGTGCCGAAGAACAGTGCGAACAAGGCGCCGGCGAAGGTGATGCGCAGCGAACGGTACAGGCCGGTGAAGCTGCGGGTGTGAATGCCGGGGGTGGCAATCTGAAGGGCATGGATTCTGTCGGTCATGGTGTCGGTGCTCTGCTGGCCTCGATCAGGCAGCTGCACTATGGCCTGCGTGCTGTTTTCAGCACAGGCTCAGGTTTGCTGATAAAAACCGTATCAGATTACCGCCGACAGCCCTGCAGGCCTCAGATCACCGAGCCCGGCGTGCTGGCCTTCAGGTGCCTGCGGCTATCCACCGCACCGATCACGGTCAGGGCATCGGCCTCTGCTTCGGTGATCGGGAAGCGCTCGCCGGCCAGAATGGCCACGGACATGCGCAGGTGTTCGTCGGTGACGATCTCGACTTCCCGGCCATTGCCCTCGATGCGCAAGGTATCGCCGATAAGGGTGCAGTGGCCGGTGGATTCTTCGACTTCGATGGGCATGGTGGTGTCCTCCGTGGGGTTAATGGTTGTGACCACGGGGGCGAGAAGGTTGCTGCATCGGGGGCACTCTGCGGGGTGTGCAGGGGTCAATGGTTTAGGTGGCTGTGCTGGCCTCTTCGCGGGGCAAGCCCGCTCCTGCAGGGGCATGAACTGCAGGAGCGGGCTTGCCCCGCGAAGAGGCCGGCACAGGCTAAAACACGCCTCCAAGGAAACCACGCGATGGACGTCATCTGGCAAGCCATCCAGGCCGAGTTCGCCGACATCACCGACACCCGCGAGGTCGTGCAGATTCTCGTGCGCCTGGTGATGGCCGCCGTGCTTGGGGCGGTGCTCGGCTTCGAGCGCGAGCACAAGGGTAAATCCGCCGGTGTGCGCACGCATATGCTGGTGTCGCTGGGCGCCGCGCTGTTCGTGTTGGCCCCAAGCATGGCCGGCGCCGATGAGCAGGCGCTGAGCCGGGTGATCCAAGGGATCGTCGCCGGTATCGGTTTTCTCGGTGCAGGCACCATCCTCAAGGGCAATGGCCAGGACACCAGCCATGTCAAAGGCCTGACCACGGCGGCGGGGTTATGGATGACCGCGGCCATCGGCACGGCGGCAGGCATGGGGCGTGAGGCCACTGCGCTGATCAGCACGGTGCTGGCGTTGTTGGTGTTGGGTACGATGCCGCTGCTGGTGGACAGGGTAGAGGGGCAGAGCGAGGAGAAGCGCAAGGAGGAGGAGGGCAGGAAGCACTGAGGGGAGCCGAAGCTCCCCCCAAAGCGTTGTTGCCTGCTCTTTTTTTATTATTGAGGCCGGCCTTTTGTTGTTTTTGTAGGCTTGCCTTGATGTCACGTGCGACCCCCATTCGGGGTCAAGAGCAAACGTATTTTTTTGAGCGCTGACCTGCTTTCACCCTGTGGGTCCGAACCTGACTGCCGCTACCTTGAGGTAGTTTTATTGTTCTGTGCCAGATCGCGGGGCGAACCCCTGAAAAGCTTGTCGACTCCAAAAAAATCTGCTTGCTACGCCTCTGCCGTGTTGTTCTTGTTATGTCAGAGCCGTTACATGTTGTTTTTATTGGGTGTCACGTTTTTCTTGTTGTTGTACCAAAGATATAGCAGGTGCCGTGCCAACTTTTGAAAATCCTTTAAAATCAAGTGCTTGAGCGAAATCGACAAAACCCATGGGCCTGAAATTCTGTCGATTTGTTTCCCTGTTACCCGATTTTTTCTCGGGATGTGTGGGGGCGGTAACACTCACCCACACTCATGTGACACCCGAATGAAATTCAGTGTGCGCTGCGCGCACGTGCCACCCGCGAGCCATTGGCCCGCCCCAGCACGCTGCTGATGCGTTGCCCGGCGGCGATTAGCCGATCAAGGTCGATACCGGTCTCGATACCCAGCCCCTGCAGCAGGTACAGCACGTCCTCGGTGGCAATGTTGCCGGTAGCGCCCTTGGCGTAGGGGCAGCCGCCCAGCCCTGCCACCGAGCTGTCGAACACGCTGATGCCTTCAAGCAGGCTGGCATACACATTGGCCAGGGCCTGGCCATAGGTGTCGTGGAAGTGCCCGGCCAGCTGCTGGCGCGGCACCACGGCCGCTACCACCTCGAACAGCCGGCGGGTGTTGCCGGTGGTGCCGGTGCCGATGGTGTCGCCCAGCGACACCTCATAGCAGCCCATTTCATGCAGGGCCTTGGCCACCGGTGCTACCTGCTCGGCGCGCACCTCGCCCTCGTAGGGGCAGCCCAGCACGCAGGACACATAGCCGCGCACACGCACGCCGTGGCTACGGGCGGCCTGCAGAATGGGCTCGAAGCGCTGCAGGCTTTCGCTGATCGAGCAGTTGATGTTGCGCTGGGAGAACGCCTCGGAGGCCGCCGCGAACACCGCCACTTCCTTCACCCCGGCGGCCACGGCGTCTTCGAAGCCGCGCAGGTTGGGGGCCAGCGCGGCATAGGTAACACCTTCGCGCTGACGGATGCCGGCGAACACCTCGGCCGAGCCTGCCATTTGCGGTACCCATTTGGGCGAAACGAAGCTGCCGACTTCGATGTAGCCAAGCCCGGCGTCGGTCAGGTCGTCGACCAGGCGCACTTTGTCGGCAACGCTGATGGGCTGGGCTTCGTTCTGCAGGCCGTCGCGGGGGCCGACTTCGACCAGGCGAACGTGGGTGGGCATGGGCATGGTGGGGATCCTGTCAGCGGTTGTCTTTGTTGTTCAGGGTGGCGGCCAGGGCCTGTTCGCAGCGTTCCTGGGCGGTGTCCAGTTCCAGTTGCATCTGGTGAATGTCGAGCATTTGCTGTTCCAGCTGGGCGCGGCGCTCGGCGATTTTCGCCAGCATGCTGTTGAGCTGCTTGAGGTTGCCGCTGGTGGGGTCGTACAGCTCGATCAGTTCGCGGCACTCGGCCAGGGAGAAACCGATGCGCTTGCCCCGCAGGATAAGCTTGAGGCTAACCTTGTCGCGGGCCGAATAGATGCGCTCCAGGCCACGGCGCTCTGGGCTCAGCAGGCCTTGTTCCTCGTAGAAGCGGATGGCGCGGGTGGTGATGTCCAGCTCGCGGGAGAGGTCGGAGATGCTGTAGGTCTGGCTGCTCATGCGTGGGCTCGGGGTGGTGGATGGGGGTATCCTGAAGCCAGGTTGACGTATACGTCAAGCAGGCATATGACCAAGGCCCTGCGAGAGATCACCCAACCCGGTGGGCTGGGCTGTCATGCACCCGCAGTTCAATCCCCGGTAGGAGCGAGAGCAGCTCGCGATGGGCTGCAACGCAGCCCCAGCACGATGATGCCGTGAAGCTGAAACCCTGGGGCCGCTGCGCGCCCCATCGCGAACTACGCTCGCTCCTACCGAGGCGGCGGCCGCCTGGAGATGGGGGCCTGATCAGCAGGCCATGGCTGCGCTTCCGCGCAGGGACCATTGCCGGCACCCGCACCGCAGTTCAATCCCCTGTAGGAGCGAGCGCAGCTCGCGATGGGCTGCAAAGCAGCCCCAGCACGATGAGTCGTGAAGCTGAAACCCTGGGGCCACTGCGCGCCCCATCGCGAGCTACGCTCGCTCCTACCGAGGCGGCGGCGGCCTGGAGATGGGGGCCTGATCATCAGGCCATGGCTGCGCTTCCGCGCAGGGACCATTGCCGGCACCCGCACCGCAAATCCCCTGTAGGAGCGAGCGTGAACTGGCCTAATGATTTTGGACACCTTCATCGGGCGCTATGATGGCGCCCAATTGGAGGCAAAATCAGTGCGTAAATCTTACTCAAGAGAATACAAAGTCCAAGCCGCTGAAATGGTGCTGGACG
>NZ_VWXK01000014.1 GCF_011752565.1 Pantoea sp. Ap-967 | reverse complement strand
AAGAAAAGCCAAAAGAGCCTCGCAAAGTACTGCGAAGCCCCCATCGAAACACAGCTGATCAAGCAACCTTGCATCAGGCGCTGTGGCGGGTCCTGGGTGTGGATTTAACGGCCATACCCACGATTGGGGTGGATACCGCGTTGGTTCTGGCCGGTGAGATAGGTGCTGATCTTTCGCGATTTCCGTCCTCACAGCATTTTTGCTCCTGGCTGGGTCTAGCGCCCCCAACCCGAATTTCGGGGGGCCGACAGCTATCAGGAGGTGGCCCCAAGATAATCAACAGAGCGGCTCAGGCGCTCAAGCAGGCAGCTTCGAATGCTCGCAATGACAAAGGGTTCATTGGGGCATCGCATCGCGCCAGGATGACCCGCATGGATACCAGTTGTGCGATCAAGGCCACAGCGCATCAACTCGCTCGACTGGTCTACACGCTGCTTACGAAGAAGCAAAGCTATGTTGAGCAAGGCTTGGAAGAGTTTGAAGCCAAAAGCCAAGACCGCCAGCTCCGGGCTTTGCTGCGCAAAGCCCGGAAACTGGGGTATCAACTTGTCGCTGCCTGAGTGCCTTAAAAATCAGTGGGTTGCATTTTGTTTGATGAGAGCGGGCTTGACCCGCGAAGCAAGCACCGCGGTGGATGGCACCGGCTTCGCCGGTGTTCGCGGGGCAAGCCCGCTCCTACAGGGGCGGTTCAATGTCCATGACTGCGCCCCACATGTGAATGCTCGGTATCTGGCACCGATACCGCCCCATTCACCTCCAATTGCTGCAAAATCGCGCACTCACTCCCCTGGGCATTGCAGCGCTGACGTAGCTCCACCAGCTGCGCCTGCAACGCCATCAAGCCATCGATCCTCGCCTGCACATGCTCGATATGCTCATCGATCAGCGCATTGACGCTGCCGCATGAGCCATCGGGGCTGTCGCGCAGGCGCAGCAGGCTGCGGATCTCGTCCAAGGTCATGTCCAGGGTGCGGCAGTTGCGGATGAAGGTCAGGCGCTCCACATGGGCCTGGGTGTATTGGCGATAGTTACCCTCGGTGCGCGCCGGTTCAGGCAGCAGTTGTTCACGCTCGTAGTAGCGAATGGTTTCCACGGCGCAATCGGTGGCTTTTGCCAGTTCTCCGATCTTCATGGGCGAAATCTCCAGCAAGTGGCTTGACCCTATAGTGGCTACAGGGTGTTCACTTGGCAACAGGCTCAATTTAAGGATGACCCCATGAACCAGCCTGTCAGCCACCCCCACAAGCACGACCACCACGCCCACAGTTGCTGTGGCGCCGCCGCTGCGCCTGCCAAGGTGCAACTGAGCGAGAAGGCCAGCAGCCACGCCCAGCTCAGCCGGTTTCGCATCGACGCCATGGACTGCCCCACCGAACAAACCCTGATCCAGGACAAGCTGGGCAAGCTGGCAGGTATCGAGCAGCTGGAGTTCAACCTGATCAACCGCATCCTTGGCGTGCGCCATACCCTGGCCGGCACCGCCGAGATCGAGCGGGCCATCGACAGCCTGGGCATGAAGGCCGAGCCGCTGGCCGCCGAAGAGGACGGTGCTGCCCGCGCAGCGCAGCCGCACAAGGCCCGCTGGTGGCCGCTGGCCTTGGCCGGTGTTGCCGCGATTGGCGCCGAAGTGGCGCACTTCAGCGGGCGGGCGCCCGAGTGGCTGGTGGCGGTGTTGGCCCTGGCGGCGATCCTCGGCTGTGGCCTGGGCACCTACAAGAAGGGCTGGATCGCCCTGAAAAACCGCAACCTCAACATCAACGCGCTGATGAGCATCGCCGTGACCGGCGCCGTGTTGATCGGCCAATGGCCGGAAGCGGCCATGGTGATGGTGCTGTTCACCCTGGCCGAACTGATCGAGGCCCATTCGCTGGACCGCGCGCGCAATGCCATTGGCGGGCTGATGCAGCTGGCGCCGGACATGGCCACGGTGCAGCAGGCCGATGGCCAGTGGCGTGAAGTCGGCGTGCGTGAAGTGGCCATCGGTGCCCGGGTGCGGGTGCGCCCAGGCGAGCGCATCGGCCTGGACGGCGAGGTGGTCAGTGGGCAATCCAGCGTCGATCAGGCAGCGATCACCGGCGAAAGCCTGCCCGTGGAGAAAGCCACTGGCGACAAGGTGTTCGCCGGCACCATCAACCAGGCCGGTGCCCTGGAGTACCGCGTGAGCGCGGCGGCAGGGCAGTCGACCCTGGCGCGCATCATCAAGGCCGTGGAAGAGGCCCAGGGCGCACGGGCGCCGACCCAGCGTTTCGTCGACCAGTTCTCGCGCATCTACACCCCGGCCGTGTTCGCCCTGGCCCTGGTGGTGGCGATCATCCCGCCGCTGTTCATGGCCGGTGCCTGGTTCGACTGGGTGTACCGCGCGCTGGTGCTGCTGGTGGTCGCCTGCCCCTGCGCCCTGGTGATCTCCACCCCGGTGACCATCGTCAGCGGCCTGGCCGCGGCGGCGCGCAAGGGTATCCTGATCAAGGGTGGCGTGTACCTGGAAGGCGGCCGCAAGCTGGACTTCTTAGCCTTGGACAAGACCGGCACCATTACCCACGGCAAACCCGTGCAAACCGACGCGAAAGTGCTCGACCCGCTGTTCGAGCAGCGCGCCCAGGCCTTGGCGGCAAGCCTGGCCAACCGTTCCGACCACCCGGTGTCGGGCGCCATTGCCCAGTTCGCCAAGGCGAGCGGCCTGCCGCTCAGCGAAGTCAGCGATTTCGCCGCGCTGGCTGGCCGTGGTGTGCGGGGCGATATCGACGGTGAAACCTACCACCTGGGCAATCACCGCCTGGTCGAAGAGCTGGGCCTGTGCTCGCCGGCGCTGGAAGCACAGCTCGATACCCTGGAGCGCCAGGGCAAGACCGTGGTGCTGCTGCTCGACCGCTCCGGCCCGCTGGCGCTGTTCGCCGTGGCCGACACGCTGAAGGACAGCAGCCGCCAGGCCATCGCCGAACTGCACGCGCTGGGTATCAAGACCGTCATGCTCACCGGCGACAACCCGCACACCGCACAGGCTATCGCCGCCCAGGTGGGCATCGACCGCGCCGAGGGCAACCTGCTGCCGGCCGACAAGCTGCGCAGCATCGAGCAGCTGTACGCCCAAGGGCATCGGGTGGGGATGGTGGGTGACGGTATCAACGATGCGCCGGCCCTGGCCCGCGCCGAGATCGGCTTTGCCATGGCCGCAGCCGGCACCGACACCGCCATCGAGACTGCCGACGTGGCCTTGATGGATGACGACTTGCGCAAAATCCCGGCGTTCGTCAGGCTGTCGCGCCAAAGTGCGGCCATCCTTGTGCAGAACATCGTTCTGGCGCTGGGTATCAAGGCCGTGTTCCTGGCGATCACCTTTGCCGGCATGGCCACCCTGTGGATGGCGGTGTTCGCCGACATGGGCGTTAGCCTGCTGGTGGTGTTCAATGGCCTGCGCCTGCTGCGCAAATGAGGTATTTCCATGCTCAGTGCCGAGCTCAAAGCCTTCTACATGGTGGCCCGCCTGGGCAGCATCACCCTGGCGGCGAAGAAGCTCGGGCTCAGCCAGCCCACCGTCACCACGCAGATTCGCAACCTGGAAAGCCAGTACGCGGTGGAGCTGTTCTACCGCGGCGGCCGGCGCCTGGTGCTGAGCGAGGAGGGCGTGCGCCTGCTGCCGATGGTCAAGGCGCTGCTGCAGCAAGAGGCCGACATCGAGTTCGAACTGCGCAACAGCGGCCAGGCCCAGGGCAGCCTGCGCATTGCTGCCACCGCGCCGTACTACATCCTCGACCTGGTGAAAATCTTCCGCGAACGCCTGCCCCAGGTAGAGGTGGCGGTGGAGATCGGCAACTCGCAGCAGGTGCTGGAAATGCTCGAAGATTACCGGGTGGACATCGCTGCGTCGTCGCAGTTGGTGGAGGATGCACGGCTGGTGCGGCGGGTGCTTGGCAGCGACCCGCTGGTGGTGGCGGTGCACCGTAATCACCCCTTGGCCCATCGCCAGCAGGTGGCCATCGACGTGGTGGCGGGGCATTGCCTGCTGATGCGCGAGAAAGGGTCGACCACCCGCAAGCTCACCGAGCAGATGATGCAGGATGCCGGGGTGAAGGCCGGCGCATTGCTGGAGATCGGTAGCCGTGAGTCGATCCGCGAGGCGGTGCTGCGCAATATCGGCATCAGCGTGATTGCCCGCCACGAGGTGCCGCACAATCCCGAGCTGCGGGTGCTGGCGCTGGAGCAGGCGCCAGTGATGCATGAGTACCTGTACTGCCTGAAAGAGCGGCGCCAGGCCCGCTTGCCAGCGGCCTTCCTGGGTGTGGCCCAGGAAGTCATAGGGGTATGACACTTCCCTGGTAGGCGCGACCTACCGGGGAATGCATGCACCCGGCGGGCCACTACAAAATCTGCCTATACCACTATCGCCGGCTTTTGCCCAAACGCCACAGAACCTTCGCACAGCCTTCCTAGCATGGCCTCACTTGTTCGATGAGGCCTTGCCATGAACCACGCCACCCCGGGCGCACAGATGAAAGTGCGCGGTATCCACAAGCGTTTCGGTGCCTTCACGGCGCTCAACGACGTGTCCCTGGACATCGCCGCCGGCGAGCTGGTCTGCCTGCTCGGCCCGTCCGGCTGCGGTAAGACCACCCTGCTGCGCTGCATCGCCGGCCTCGAACGCCAGGACCGCGGGGCGCTGTACATCGGCGAACGCGACATCTCCGAGTTGCCGCCCCAGGCCCGTGACTACGGCATCCTGTTCCAATCCTACGCGCTGTTCCCCAACCTCACCGTCGAGGCCAACATCGCCTACGGCCTGACCGGTAGCAGCCGCGACGAAAGCCGCCAGCGCGTGGCCGACATGCTCGAACTGGTGGGCCTGGCCGGCAGCGAGAAGAAATACCCCGGCCAGCTCTCCGGCGGCCAGCAGCAACGGGTGGCCCTGGCCCGTGCGCTGGCCCCGGCGCCTTCGCTGCTGCTGCTGGACGAACCGATGTCGGCGCTCGACGCCCGCGTGCGCGAGCACCTGTGCACCGAGTTGCGCCAGCTGCAGCGCCAGCTTGGCATCACCACCTTGATGGTCACCCACAACCAGGACGAGGCCATGCTCATGGCCGACCGCATCGCGGTAATGAACAACGGCCAGGTCGAGCAGTACGCGACCCCGCAGGAAATCTACGACCAGCCGGCCACGCCCTTCGTTGCCGAATTCGTCGGCCAGGGCAACTGGCTGCCGTTCCAGCGCAATGGCGACAGCCACGCCCAAGTGGGGGGCATGAACATGCGCCTGGCCGCCAATGCAGGCCCGGCCAACAGTGGCCGGCTGTTCTGCCGCCCGGAGGCGATCACCGTCAACCCGGTGGTGCATGAGGAAAACCTGTTTCCGGCCAAGGTCCGCGAAATCACCTTTCTCGGCAACCGCTGCCGCATGAGCTTCGAGCTCAAGGCCCTGCCGGGCCACGCACTGCTCGCCGAGCTTGCGCCCGAAGCCATGCCGCGCCTGGGCTCGCAGGATATCTGGGTGGCCCTGCCGCCGCAGAGCCTGCAGGTGTTTGCCTGAGATGGCCGCGCCAATGTCCCTGCCGCTGCCCCAAGCCAGGCACGCGCGACGCAGCGACGTCGCCTTGGGTGATCGCCTGTTCGTCGTCGGTGGCAAGAGCCTGCTGCTGGCCCTTCTGATGCTGGCGGTGGTGATGCCGCTGCTGGCGATTTTCTGGAAAGGCTTCAGTGGTGAAGCCGGCCAGGGGGGCGGTGTGCTGGCCGCCCGGGAACTGTTCGCCAGCGACAACTTCCGCTGGTTGCTGGGCAACAGCCTGGCGGTGGCCTTCAGCGTGGCGGCGATCGTGGTGCCGCTGGCCTACCTGTTTGCCTACGCCTTGCAACGCACCCTGATTCCGGCCAAAGGCCTGTGGCGGGGCATCTCGCTGCTACCGCTGCTGGCGCCGTCGATGCTGCCGGCCATCGCCCTGGTGTACCTGTTCGGCAACCAAGGCCTGCTGCGCAGCCTGATCCACGACAACATCTACGGCTTCTGGGGCATTGTGCTGGGTGAAGCCATCTACACCTTCCCCCATGCGCTGATGATCCTGCTGTCGGCCCTGTCGCTGGCCGATGCACGGCTGTTCGATGCCGCATCGAGCATGGGCGCAGGCCCTTGGCGCGCGTTCTGCAGCATCACCTGGCCGGCCACGCGCCAGGCGGTGTTCGCTGCGTTCTGCCTGGTGTTCACCCTGACCATCACCGACTTCGGCGTGCCCGTGGTGGTGGGCGGCGACTACCAGGTGCTGGCGCTGGAAGCCTACAAGGCGGTGGTCGGCCAGCAGCAGTTCGGCCGTGGCGCACTGATCGGCATGGTGTTGCTGGTGCCGGCATTGCTCAGCTTCGGCGTCGATGCCTGGCTGCGCCGGCGCCAGGGCGAGGCCATGAGTGGCCGTGCGCAAGTGTTCGAGCCCAAACCGTCGCGGGCCCGCGATGCCTGCTTCCTGGCCATCGTGCTGCTGGTGTGCGCGGCCTTGCTGGCGGTGATCGGCATGGCGGTGTACTCATCCTTGGTGACCTTCTGGCCCTACAACCTGACCCTGTCGTTCAAGCACTACCTGTTCGACGACACCGCCGGTGGCGGCTGGCTGGCCTACCGCAACAGCGTCACCATGGCCCTGTGTACCGCCTTGATCGGCAGCCTCGTGATTTTCACCGGTGCCTACCTGATGGAGAAAACCCAGGGTCAGCGCCTGCTCAACCAAGCCTTGCGCCTGCTCAGCTTCATCCCCATGGCGGTGCCAGGCTTGGTGCTGGGCCTGGGCTACGTGTTCTTCTTCAACCTGAGCGACAACCCGCTGCACGTGTTCTACGGCAGCATGGCGCTGCTGGTGCTGTGCACCATCGCCCACTACCTGACCACCGCGCAGATGACCGCCGCCACCGCCCTGCGCCAGCTCGACGGCGAGTTCGAGGCCGCCGCGCTGTCGCTCAAGGCGCCGCTGTACAAGCATTTCGTGCGGGTGACCGTGCCGATCTGCCTGCCGGCGCTGCTGGACATCATCCGCTACCTGTTCGTGTCCGCGATGACCACCGTGTCGGCGGCGATCTTCCTCTACAGCCCCGACACCATCCTTGCCGCCGTCGCCGTGCTGAACATGGACGATGCCGGCAACGTCGGCGGCGCTGCCGCCATGTCGACCCTGATCCTGTTGACCAGCGCGGCGGCTTCCCTGCTGCTGGCTGGCGCTTCCCGCGGCCTGCTGCGCCGCTCCCAGGCCTGGCGCCAGCGTGCGCCCAGCCATTGACCGACTGCCCACACTGATAGGAACCGCATCATGTTCAAGCCCCTTGCACTTGCCGCTGCCGTATCCGCCGTCTTCAGCCTGCAGGCGTCGGCCGCCGCTACCCAGCTGACCGTCTACACCGCCCTGGAAGCCGAACAGCTCAAGAGCTACAAGCAGGCCTTCGAGAAGGCCAACCCGGACATCGAGATCAAGTGGGTGCGTGATTCCACCGGCATCATCACCGCCAAGCTGCTGGCCGAGAAAGACCGCCCACAGGCCGACGCGGTGTGGGGCCTGGCCGCTTCCAGCCTGGCCATCCTCGACCAGAACGGCATGCTTGAAGCCTACGCGCCGAAAGACCTGGGCAAGATCTCCGCCAACTACCGTGACGCCGCCAACCCACCTGCCTGGGTGGGCATGGACGTGTGGGCCGCGACCATCTGCTTCAACACCGTCGAAGCCGAGAAGCAGGGCCTGAGCAAGCCTGTAAGCTGGCAGGACCTGACCAAGCCGGAGTACAAGGGCAAGATCGTCATGCCCAACCCGGCGTCCTCGGGCACCGGCTTCCTTGACGTGAGCGCCTGGTTGCAGACCTATGGCGAGCCGCAGGGCTGGGCCTACATGGATGCGCTGCACCAGAACATCGGCCAGTACGTTCACTCCGGTTCCAAACCGTGCAAGCTGGCGGCGGCGGGTGAGTTCCCGATCGGTATTTCCTTCGAGTACCCGGCTGTGCAGCTCAAGCGCCAGGGTGCGCCGCTGGATATCGTGCTGCCGAAGGAAGGCCTGGGCTGGGAGATCGAGGCTACTGCAGTGATCAAGGGCTCGCCCAAGGCCGATGCGGCCAAGCGCCTGGCTGACTTCTCGGCAAGCCCGGCGGCCATGGAGTTGTACAAGGACAACTTCGCCGTGCTGGCCGCGCCGGGCATTGCCAAGCCACAGACCGAGCTGCCGGCGGACTATGAGCAGCGCCTGATCAAGAACGACTTTGCCTGGGCCTCGAAGAACCGCGACCAGATCCTGACGGAATGGCGCAAGCGCTATGACGGCAAGTCGGAGAAAGTTGCCCAGCAGTAGAATTGCATTGGGCAGGTTTGGCCCCTTCGCGGGGCAAGCCCGCTCCTACAACCGTGCGCAGTCTGTAGGAGCGGGCTTGCCCCGCGAAGGGGCCGCCACGCTCTAAAGCCAGGACAAGATTCCGATGCCCACCCCAACGCAAATCATCGACACCACCTTCGCCCTGTATGAGCGCCACGGCACTGACGACTACATCGGCGAAGCCATCACCCAGCTCGAACACATGTCCCAGGCTGCGCAGTTGGCCATGGCCGAGGGCTTCGACGACGAAGTGGTGCTGGCGGCTTTCTTCCACGACATCGGCCACCTGTGCGGTGGTGACGCCAGCATGGGCGGTTATGGTGTGGCCAGCCACGAGCGCATCGGTGCCGAGTACCTGCGCCGTTGTGGCTTCGGCGAGCGCATGGCGCGGCTGGTGCAGTACCACGTGGAAGCCAAGCGCTACCTGACCTTGCGCCAGCCGGGGTACTACGACCGGCTGAGCGAGGCCAGCCGGCGGACCCTGGGGTACCAGGGCGGGGTGATGAGCGAGGCGGAAGCGGATGCATTCGAAGGGGATCCGCTGTTTGCGGTGAGCCTGCGGATGCGTGAGTGGGATGAGATGGCCAAGGAGGTAGGGGTGCCGTTGGTGGATTTGGGGGTGCTGAGGAAGAAGGCCTTGGGCCTGCTTTGAGGTTGCCTGTGCCGGCCCTTTTGCGGGGCAAGGGATCTGTAGGAGCGGGCTTGCCCCGCGAAAGGGCCGAACCTGCTGAATCAAATCTGCAAAACCAACGCCTCAAGCTGCTCCTGCCGCTCGGCCTGGTTCACCTTCGCCCCAGGGTTGAGCGTGGACCACTGCGGGTGCGCCCGGGCCTTGCCCAAGGCCTCGGGCAGCTTGCCCTCGCGCCACGCTTTTTCATCCACCGCCGCCAGCCGAATGCTGTCCTGCGCCGCATGCCCGCGCGCCTCCAGCGCCACCATCAACTGCTGCTGACGCAACGCCAGTAGCCGCAGCACCGTGTCATCCACGGTCAGCTCGCGCTGGCCTTTGAGCTTGCCCATCAAGCGCGCCCCATAGTTGCGCGCGGTTTGCAGCGCACCACCGGCAATCGCGCCTGCCAACGCGGCCGCGCCCAGCGTGAGCCCGCCCACCAGCAAATCGACCCCGGCACCGGCAGCCGCACCCGCAGCCACGCCGCTCCCCAGCCGCACGCCGAGTAATTTCAGCGTCTCAGGGTTGAACAGGTCATCCCCCCAGCGCCCGTCCAGCAGCGGCAGGTCCCCGGCATTGGCATCCTCGCGGCGAAAACCGTACAGCTTGAGCAGCGCTTCCACACAGCGTTGCTCACGCTGGCGCACGTCCTGGCGCAAGGCCTCGATGGCCTTGGCTTCGGCGGCCGGCTCGGCTTCGACACTGCGCCGGCAGGCGGCGCAGTCCAGCAGCAGTTCGGCGATCAGCCGCTTGCCGCTGTGCCGGCGGGCCAGGCGTTGGGCCTGCTGGTCGTCGATCAGCCGCTGCAAGGCCGGGCGGGCGTCCTCCAGCAACAAGGCCAACGTCTCGTACAGCCGGCGTTCGCCATCTTCCGGCGGCGCCACGCTGTCGAACCGCACCAGCGCGTGAAGCCCAAGCCGGGCAAGGGCTTCACGCCATTGCGGCTCGCGGTGCTGGCTGCTGGCGACGAAATTGAGCACCGGCAGCAGTGGTTTGCCGCAACTGGCCAGCACTTGCAGTTCGTCACGGTATTTGGCCAGCACCGGTTCGCGGGCATCGATCACGTACAAGCCGGCGTTGCTGGCCAGCAGCTGGCGCAACACCTTGGCTTCCTGCTCGAAGCGCTGGCGCGCTTCGCTGCCCTGTAGAAAGCGTTCGAGCCGGGCGGGGCCGTCCAGCCGTTCGCCGGGGCGCTCCAGGCGTTCGAGGTAGTCGAGCAGGGCGATGGCATCTTCCAGGCCGGGGGTGTCATACAGCTCCAGCAGCGGCTCGCCGTCCACCGATAAGCGCGCACCTTCGACATGGCGGGTGGTGCTGGGGCGGTGGGACACCTCACCGAAGCCGACGTCCCGGGTGAGCGTGCGCAGCAGCGAGGTTTTGCCAACGTTGGTGTGGCCGACCACGGCCAGTTTCAGTGGCTCAGTCATGGCCATGCTCCAGCCAGGTCAGGGGTGAGGTGCTGGCATGGGGCAGGCCGAGGCGGTCGAGGGCGTCGTGCCAGTCGCCCAGGCGATGGCTGTCCAGGGCCTCGCCCGGGGCCGCCTGTAGCAACCAGACACGGGTGGCCCCGGCATTGCGTGCAAGCTCGGCCAGCAACGCCAGGCTACCGCGGTCGGGCGAGCGCCGTGGGTCGCAGGCAATTGCCAGGCGTGCCGGGGGGAAGCGGCTGAGCTGTTCAAGCAGCCGGTTGCGTGACTCGCGGCTGTCGAGCACGCCGGCGTCTGTCACCGTTGCTGGCAGGGCTGGCGGCCATGGGCGTTGGTCGTCCAGTTCCAGGCCTACCAGCAAGGCGCCGCTGCTGCCGCTTTCCAGCTGGCCTGCCTGGTACTGCGGCAGGGCGTCGGGGGCCGCATCCTGTACGCCGATGCGCTCGCTGCGGGGCATCAGCGCATCACGCAACGGGGCAAACCCGGGCAGGCTGAGGTCCAGCGCCAGGTGGGCGCGCCCCCGGCGCCAGCGCCACAGGCATAGCCCGGCCAGCAGCAGGCGCGGCAGCAGGCCGTATATCAGCACCACACCGAGCAGCCAACTGGCCCAGGCCTGGCGGGCAATGTCGAGGCCGGGAAGGGTGTCGCCGCTGGCGCGGATCATGGCCTCGTCCGGCACGGCGAAACCGAGCAGCGAAGGCAGCGCGCCAAGCGCTTGGGTCAGGTGGATGAACGGGTCGGCGGCCAGCAGGGTGGTTTCCCAGACGAACCCGTAGCGCCGGGTGGCGAGCAGCGTGAGCAGCATCGCCAGGGCCGCCAGCATCGCCAGCAGCCACAGGCCATGCACCAGCGCGCCGAGCAGCCAGCGGGTGAGGCGCTGGCGCTGCAGCAGCACCAGCAGCGCCGGGGCCAGGTGCGCGGCCTTGGCATCACGGGCGAAGCGTTCGCTGAGCCACAGCCACAGCCGGCCCAGGCTGGCGCCGTGTTCGCCGCTCAGGGTGAAGCCCACGGCCCAGCCCAGCAGCATCAGCAGGTTCAGCCCCAGCAGGCTGCCCAGGGCCCAGAACACATTGACCGGGCGCTGGCCGTCGCCGAGGGCCGCCAACCCAAGGCCGGCGCCGCTGAACACGGCGACCAGCATCAAGGCCAGCAGGGCCAGGCGGGCGCCTTGCTTCCAGTGGCGCAGGGCGCCGGCGATGCCATCGCGCTCGGCCAGGAACAGCGCGCGGGTTTCAATGCGTGTAGCCAGGTCGCCGCCCTGCTGGCGGGCGTGGCGGTTGGCCTCCTGGTCGTCCAGCAGGCCTGCATGTTCCTCGCGCAGGCGTACCGCTTCGGTGAGCCAGCGCTTGTCCAGGGGGGTGGGAGCAGTCACAAGGTCTTCCATTGCACGGTTCAGGGCCAAGCATAACCCACACGCCCGGTGCTATCCTCGCTGGCATGAATACATCACTTCCCCTCAGCCTGATCGCGGCTCACGCCGAGAACCGCGTAATCGGCATCGACAACACCATGCCCTGGCACCTGCCGGGGGACTTCAAGTATTTCAAGGCCACCACCCTGGGCAAGCCGATCATCATGGGGCGCAAGACCTGGGACTCGCTGGGCCGGCCATTGCCTGGGCGGTTGAACATCGTGGTCAGCCGGCAGGCCGGGCTGGAACTGGCCGGGGCCGAGGTGTTCGCCTCGCTCGAAGCGGCGCTTGCCCGGGCCGAGCAATGGGCGCGGGAGCAGGGCGTTGGTGAGCTGATGCTGATTGGCGGGGCGCAGCTTTATGGGCAGGCGCTGGAAAAGGGGCTGGTGAGCCGGATGTACCTGACCCGGGTGGAGCTGGCGCCAGAGGGGGATGCGTGGTTCCCCGAGTTCGATGAGGGCCAGTGGCAGCGGGTGTCGAGTGAGGCGCAGGCTGAGGAAGGCAAGCCGGCTTATCACTTCGAGGTCTGGGATAGGGTTTGAGATCGAAGGGGCTGCTTTGCAGCCCATCGCGACCTTTGGTCGCTCCTACGACGGCTAAGCGGTTCATTCCCAGGTAGGAGCGACCAGAGGTCGCGATGGGCCGCAAAGCGGCCCCATTTCTATCAGGTATGGCTCAACTCGGCATGCTCATCGCCGGCTAGCACATCCTTGTCAGTCTCTTTCAACAACTGGCTGGTCACCACACCGGCGGTCATCGACCCATTCACGTTCAGCGCCGTGCGGCCCATGTCGATCAACGGCTCCACCGAAATCAGCAACGCCACCAGTTCGACCGGCAAGCCCATGGCCGGCAGCACGATCAGTGCAGCGAACGTCGCACCACCGCCCACCCCGGCAACCCCTGCCGAACTCAAGGTGACGATGGCCACCAGGGTCGCGATCCACAGTGGGTCGAAGGTATCGATGCCCACCGCTGGCGCCACCATCACCGCCAGCATGGCTGGGTAGAGCCCGGCGCAGCCGTTCTGGCCGATGGTGGTGCCGAACGAGGCACTGAAGCTGGCAATCGACTGCGGCACGCCCAGGCGGCGGGTTTGCGCTTCGATGTTCAGCGGAATGCTGGCCGCGCTGGAGCGGCTGGTGAAGGCAAAGGTCAGCACCGGCCACACCTTGCGCAGGAAGCGCAGCGGGCTGACGCCGGTCGCGGCGAGGATGATGCCGTGAACCACGAACATCAACGCCAGGCCCAGGTACGACACCACCACGAAGCTGCCCAGCTTGAGGATGTCTTCCAGGTTCGAGCTGGCCACCACCTTGGTCATCAGCGCCAGCACGCCATACGGGGTGAGCTTCATCACCACGCGCACCAGGCGCATCACCCAGGCCTGCAGGGTGTCGATGGCCGACAGGGCGCGCTGGCCCTTCTCGGCATCGTCCTTCATCAGTTGCAGGGCGGCCAGGCCAACGAACACGGCGAAGATCACCACGCTGATGATCGAGGTGGGCTTGGCCCGTGCCAGGTCACCTACTGGGTTGCTGGGGATGAACGACAGCAGCAACTGCGGGATATTGAGGTCGGCGACCTTGCCCGCGTAGTCGCTGTGGATAACCTGCATGCGCGCGTTTTCCTGGGCACCGGCCACCAGGCCCTCGGCGCTCAGGCCAAACAGGTTGGTGAGCACGATGCCGATCAGCGCCGCGATGGCGGTGGTCAGCAGCAGGGTGCCGATGCTCAGCACGCTGATGCGGCCTAGCGACGAGGCATTGTGCAGGCGTGCCACGGCGCTGAGGATCGAGGCGAAGATCAGCGGCATCACGATCATCTGCAACAGGCCGACGTAGCCGTTGCCGACCAGGTCGAGCCAGCCGATGGTGGCCTTGAGCACCGGGTGGCCGGCGCCGTAGAGGGTGTGCAGCGCCAGGCCGAACAGCACGCCGATGGCCAGGCCAAGCAACACCTTCTTGGCCAGGCTCCAGTCGGTGCGGCCAGTTTGTGCCAGGCCTAGCAGCAGGGCCAGGAACGCCAGCAGGTTGAGGGACAGCGGCAGGTTCATTGAAGCTCCAGGAAAAAGCAGAAGAGGCATCGCCTCTGGTGAGCGATTGCGAACAGAAATGCTAACAGCCCGAAAAGAAACGAATTTATACCTAAAAGTAATTTGCTTAGTTTTAAATGGAATATACGACCCAAAAAGGCCCGGTAGGAGCGAGCGCAGCTCGCGATGCGGCGGTAAATCTCACCGCGGTTGGATAAGCGCCGCGTTGCGGCGCATCGCGAGCTGCGCTCGCTCCTACCAGATTTAGGGAGGGCGGGCATAAAAAAACCGGCGCCATGGCGCCGGTTCTTTTTTACGCGGTCAGAGCCTTACAGCCCTTCAAGCATCGCCTTGTTACGCACAGCACCCTTGTCGGCACTGGTTGCCAGCAGGGCATAGGCCTTCAGCGCGGTGGTCACCTTGCGTGGGCGGACTTCGGCCGGCTTCCAGCCTTTCTTGTCCTGCTCCACGCGGCGCTCGGCCAGCTCTTCATCGCTGACCAGCAGGTTGATCGACCGGTTCGGGATGTCGATCAGTACCTTGTCGCCGTCGCGCACCAGGCCGATGGCGCCGCCAGCAGCGGCTTCCGGCGAGGCGTGGCCGATCGACAGGCCCGAGGTGCCACCGGAGAAGCGGCCGTCGGTGAGCAGGGCGCAGGCCTTGCCCAGGCCCTTGGACTTCAGGTAGGAGGTCGGGTACAGCATTTCCTGCATGCCAGGGCCGCCTTTCGGGCCTTCGTAACGGATGATCACGATGTCGCCGGCCTTCACTTCGTCGGCGAGGATGCCGCGCACGGCGCTGTCCTGGCTTTCGAAGATCTTCGCGGTGCCTTCGAACACATGGATCGACTCGTCGACGCCGGCGGTCTTCACCACGCAGCCGTCCAGGGCGATGTTGCCGTACAGCACGGCCAGGCCGCCCTCTTGCGAGTAGGCGTGTTCGAAGCTGCGGATGCAGCCGTTCTCACGGTCGTCGTCGAGGGTTTCCCAGCGGGTCGACTGGCTGAACGCGGTTTGCGTCGGGATGCCGGCCGGGCCTGCCTTGAAGAAGGTGTGCACGGCTTCGTCATCGGTCTGGGTAATGTCCCACTTGGCGATGGCTTCTTCCATGCTGCGGCTGTGCACGGTGGGCAGGTCGGTGTGCAGCAGGCCGCCGCGGGCCAGCGAGCCGAGAATGCTGAAGATGCCGCCGGCGCGGTGCACGTCTTCCATGTGGTACTTCTGGATGTTCGGCGCCACCTTGCACAGCTGCGGCACCTTGCGCGACAGGCGGTCGATGTCACGCAGGTCGAAAGCCACCTCGCCTTCCTGGGCCGCGGCCAGCAGGTGCAGGATGGTGTTGGTCGAACCGCCCATGGCGATGTCCAGCATCATGGCGTTTTCGAACGCCTTGAAGTTGGCGATGCTGCGCGGCAGAACGGACTCGTCGTTGTCCTGGTAGTAGCGCTTGCACAGCTCGACGATGGTGCGCCCGGCAGTGAGGAACAGCTGCTCGCGGTCGGCGTGGGTGGCCAGGGTCGAACCGTTGCCCGGCAGGGCCAGGCCCAGGGCTTCGGTCAGGCAGTTCATCGAGTTGGCGGTGAACATGCCGGAGCACGAACCACAGGTCGGGCAGGCGCTGCGCTCGTACTCGGCGACTTTCTCGTCGCTGGCGGTGGAGTCGGCGGCGATCACCATGGCGTCGACCAGGTCCAGGCCATGGCTGGCCAGCTTGGTCTTGCCGGCTTCCATCGGGCCGCCGGACACGAAGATCACCGGGATGTTCAGGCGCAGGGCGGCCATCAGCATGCCGGGGGTGATCTTGTCGCAGTTGGAAATGCACACGATGGCGTCGGCGCAGTGGGCGTTGACCATGTACTCCACGGCGTCGGCGATGATCTCGCGGCTTGGCAGCGAGTACAGCATGCCGTCGTGGCCCATGGCGATGCCGTCATCGACCGCGATGGTGTTGAATTCCTTGGCCACGCCACCGGCGCGTTCGATCTCGCGGGCGACCAGCTGGCCCAGGTCCTTCAGGTGCACGTGGCCTGGGACGAACTGGGTGAACGAGTTGGCGATGGCGATGATCGGTTTCTTGAAGTCTTCGTCCTTCATCCCGGTGGCGCGCCACAGGGCACGGGCGCCGGCCATGTTGCGGCCTTGGGTGGACGTCTTGGAACGATAATCAGGCATGAAACACTCCTGGCGGCTTAATCAGGTCACAGAATGGGGAGTGAGCTTCTCTTGTCCTTTGCGCCGCAGGCCGGTTGCCACTGGCACGGATGGGGCCGAAGACGCCGCGGGATCGCCGCGTGCTTGGCCAGAGCTCATAAACCCGCCGGGGATGACTGGCGATGAATAGGCCGATTCTACACCGCTGGCGCGGCGAAGGAATGCGCATGTGGATGGCTGGCGGGGAGATTGCGGCAGGAAAGGGCCGCTGGGCGGCCCTTTTTGGCAGGGATCAGCTGTTTGGCAGCAAGCGGCAGGTGATGCTCTTGATGTAGCGCGTCTCGGCGATTGCCGGGTGCACCGGGTGGTCCGGGCCCTGGCCGCCGCGTTCGAGCAGCTGCAGGTTGCGGTCCAGGTGGCGGGCGCTGGTCAGCAGGATGTTGTGCAGGTCGTCCTCGGGCAGGTGCATCGAGCACGAGGCGCTGACCAGGATGCCGTCCTTGCTCAGCATGCGCATGGCCTGTTCGTTGAGGCGGCGGTAGGCCGCTTCGCCGTTTTTCAGGTCTTTCTTGCGCTTGATGAAGGCGGGTGGGTCGGCAATGATCACGTCGAAGCGCTC
Source organism: Pantoea sp. Ap-967 (assembly GCF_011752565.1). Lineage (GTDB taxonomy): Bacteria > Pseudomonadota > Gammaproteobacteria > Pseudomonadales > Pseudomonadaceae > Aquipseudomonas. Next base: position 147,319 of record NZ_VWXK01000014.1, on the reverse strand, counting down.
TTCGGCAGCCTTCAGTTCACGCAGGGCCTCGAACACATCGCCTTCGATGCAGGTGACGTTCTCGCTGATGCCGTTCAGCGCGGCGTTGCGCTCGACGCCGTCCAGGGCGAAGCCCGAGGCGTCCACGCAGAACACTTCGCTGGCACCGAACGCACCGGCCTGCACGCCCCAGCCACCGATGTAGCTGAACAGGTCGAGCACGCGCTTGCCCTTGACGTAGGGCGCCAGGCGGGCGCGGTTCATGCGGTGGTCGTAGAACCAGCCGGTCTTCTGGCCCTCGCGTACCGGCGCTTCGAACTTGACGCCGTTCTCTTCCAGGGCGACCCAGTCCGGCACTTCGCCGTAAACGGTTTCGACATAGCGCGCCAGGCCTTCGGCATCACGGGCGGCGGAATCGTTCTTGAACAGGATGCCGCTGGGCTTGAGCACCTGCACCAGGGCGGCGATCACCTCATCCTTGTGCGCTTCCATGGTGGCCGAGGCCAGCTGAACCACGAGGATGTCGAAGAAGCGGTCGACCACCAGGCCCGGGAGCAGGTCGGAATCGCCGTACACCAGGCGGTAGCAGGGCTTGTCGAACAGGCGCTCGCGCAGCGACAGGGCGACGTTCAGGCGGTGCACCAGCAGCGACTTGTCCAGCGCCAGCTTGATGTCGCGCGACAGCAGGCGGGCGCAGATCAGGTTGTTCGGGCTCAGTGCAACGATGCCCAGGGGCTTGCCATTGGCCGCCTCTAGAACGGCCTGTTGGCCGGCCTGGAAGCCTTGCAGCGGGGTCGCGCTAACGTCGACTTCGTTGCTGTAGACCCACAGGTGGCCGGCGCGCAGGCGGCGGTCGGCATTGGCTTTGAGGCGAAGGCTGGGCAGGGACATGACGTCGCTCCGGGAAAAAGAGCGGGATTATAACGTGTATGGCCGGGTATCGGAGCGAGGGCCGACAAATCGAGCGCCGACCGGGCCGGCACACATCCCGTAGGAGCGAGCACAGCTCGCGATGCATCTGAATAGAGGGTTAAAATCGCTGGTCCTTCACGAGTATGTACGCATGTCCCAAGAACTCAGCGCCGAACAGATCCAGCAAGCCTTGCAAGGCATCACCATTCCGCCGCAACCGCAGATCATGGTCGACCTGCAGTTCGAGCAGTACATGCCCGACCCGGACCTGGAAACCATCGCCAAGCTGATTTCCCAGGACCCAGGCCTGGCCGGGGCCTTGCTCAAGCTCGTCAATTCACCGCATTTCGGCCTGTCCAACAAGATCGGCTCGATCCAGCGCGCGGTGAACCTGTTGGGCAGCCGCTCGATCATCAACCTGATCAACGCCCAATCGATCAAGGGCGAGATGAGCGACGAAACCATCGTCACCCTCAACCGTTTCTGGGACACCGCCCAGGATGTGGCGATGACCTGCCTGACCCTGGCCAAGCGCACGGGCATCCAGGCTGCCGACGAGGCCTATACCCTGGGCCTGTTCCACGATTGTGGCGTGCCGCTGATGCTCAAGCGCTTCCCCAACTACATGGACGTGCTGGAAGACGCCTACGCCAAGGCCAGCGAAGCGTGCCGAGTGGTCGACACCGAGAACCGCGTGTTCAACACCAACCATTCGGTGGTCGGCTACTTCACCGCCAAGTCCTGGCGCCTGCCCGAGCACATCAGCGCGGCCATCGCCAACCACCACAATGCCCTGGCGATTTTCCGCGAGGAGTCGCCGCGCAACACTCAGAGCCAATTGAAGAACCTGCTGGCCGTGCTGAAGATGGCCGAGCACATCTGCGCCTCCTACCGCGTGCTGGGAAACCAGGGCGCCGACCACGAATGGGAAGCTGTCGGCCCGCTGGTGCTGGACTACATCGGCCTGAGCGAGTACGACTTCGAAACCCTCAAACAGAATATTCGCGAGCTGGGCGGGCACTGATACATGCCAGAACTACCTGAAGTGGAAACCACCCGGCGCGGGATTGCGCCGCACCTGGAAGGCCAGCGGGTCAGCCGCGTGGTGGTGCGTGACCGGCGCCTGCGCTGGCCGATTCCCGAAGACCTCGACGTGCGCCTGTCCGGGCAAACTATCGTCAGCGTCGAGCGCCGGGCCAAGTACCTGCTGATCAATGCCGAGGTTGGCACCTTGATCAGCCACCTGGGCATGTCGGGCAACCTGCGCCTGGTGGAACGGGGGTTGCCGGCAGCCAAGCATGAGCATGTGGATATCGAGCTGGAGTCGGGGCTGATGCTGCGCTACACCGACCCACGCCGCTTTGGCGCCATGCTCTGGAGCCTTGAGCCGCTGCAGCATGAGTTGCTGCTGCGCCTGGGGCCGGAGCCGCTGACCGAGCTGTTCGATGGCGAGCGGCTGTTCCAGCTGTCGCGCGGGCGCTCGATGGCGGTCAAGCCGTTCATCATGGACAACGCGGTAGTGGTGGGGGTGGGCAACATCTACGCCACCGAGGCGCTGTTCGCCGCCGGAATCGACCCGCGGCGCGAGGCCGGCGGTATTTCCCGGGCGCGCTACCTGAAGCTGGCAGTCGAGATCAAGCGGGTGCTGGCGGCGGCCATCGAGCAGGGCGGCACCACCCTGCGCGACTTCATCGGTGGCGACGGGCAGCCGGGGTACTTCCAGCAGGAATTGTTCGTGTACGGGCGCGGCGGGCAGCCGTGCAAGCTGTGCGGCACGACGTTGCGCGAGGTGAAGCTGGGGCAGCGGGCGAGCGTGTTCTGCCCGCGCTGCCAGCGCTGAGGCCTGGGGCCGCTGTGCGGCCCATTCGCGGGGCAAGCCCGCTCCTACAGGTGTCGAGTGTTACCCGGGGATTGCATCGATCCTGTGGGAGCGGGCTTGCCCGCGAACAAGGGCGAAGCCCTTGCCAGGCGGTGCTCAGGCCTTGCCGGTAATCCGGCGGTACTTGGCCATCAGCTCGTCTTCGGTTTCCGGGTGCGCCTCATCCAGCGGGATGCAGTCGACCGGGCAGACCTGCTGGCACTGCGGCTCGTCGTAATGACCCACGCACTGGGTGCACAGGCTCGGGTCGATCACGTAGATCTCTTCGCCTTGGGAGATGGCCTCGTTCGGGCACTCGGGTTCGCAGACGTCGCAGTTGATGCAATCGTCGGTGATGATCAGGGACATGGGGACTCCGGCCGGGGCGCTTCGCCCGGGCATGTTCGCAATGGGCACAATTGTGCCGCATTCGCGCCCGCAGTGCACGCGGGCGCGATCATCCAGCGCTTTTACTTACTTCTTGAAGCGTTCGGTCAGCGCCTCGGCCACCGCTGGGTGAACGAACTTGCTGATATCTCCGCCCAACGCGGCAATTTCCCGCACCAACGTGGAAGAAATGAACGAGTAACGCTCAGAAGGCGTGAGGAACAGGCTCTCCACGTCGGGTGCAAGCTGGCGGTTCATGTTCGCCAGCTGGAACTCGTACTCGAAGTCCGACACCGCGCGCAGGCCGCGCAGGAACACGTTGGCGCCCTGTTCCTTGGCAAAGTGCGCCAGCAACGAGGAGAAGCCGAGGACTTCGACGTTGGGCAGGTGCTTGGTAACCTCCCGCGCCAGCTCCACCCGTTGTTCCAGCGGGAACAGGGGGTTTTTCTTCGGGCTGGCCGCCACCGCGATGATCACATGGTCGAACAGGCGCGAAGCGCGCTCGACCAGGTCGCCATGGCCTTTGGTAATGGGGTCGAAAGTACCCGGGTACAACACTCGGTTCATCGCGTCATCCTGGCTGGAGTGCGTTGGGGAGTCCGATGGTAGCGCAGCGGCGGCGCCCCGGCCAAGTCATGCGGCCAGCTGATGGCACTATAGACAGGCGGCCAGTTCGTTGTCATGCACTGCGTGCCAGGCGGCCGATCAGCGCCTCGGTCAGCCGGGCGCTGATGGCGTACACCGACAATTGCGGGTTGGCGCCGATACTGGTGGGGAACAGCGAGCCATCATGCACCGACAGGTTGGCCAGCTGGTGGTGCCGGCCCAAGCTGTCGCACACCGCCTGCTGCGGGCGTTCGCCCATGGCGCAGCCGCCCATCACATGGGCACTGCCCAGGCGGGTGCGAAACGGCTCCAGCTGCAGGGCATCGATCATTTGCTGCGCTTGGGCCAGGTTGCTGGCCGGGCGCGCATCGGCGTGCACGGGCGTGACCTGGGTGGCGCCGGCGGCGAACTGGATCTGCGCCATGCTGTGGTAGGCCCGGCGCAGGCCATCGCGCAGGTAGTCGGTGACCGGGTAATCCAGCACCGGCGAGCCATCGCCGCGCAACTCCACATTGCCGCCCTGGCTTTGCGGGTGAAAGCCGTCGCGCAGCAGCGCCAACATCACGTGGGTGTGGGGAAGCTCGGCCATGCGCCTGGCGTTTTCTGCGCCGTGGCTGCCGAGCAGGGTGCTGGCCAGGGCCGGGTGCAGGGGCGGTACTTCCAGTTTGTAGCCCACAGGCCCGTCGCTGCCGCCCTGCCACTGGAAATGGTCGCTGTAGATCGATTGCGGGGCGCCGTAGTACGGGTCGATGCGTTCACTGAAGCGCGCCGCGCTGAAGTTCACCAGGTGCAGGAACGTGCGCTTGCCCAGGCGGCCGTGCGGGTCGGGGGCTTTGGAGCGCAGCAGCAGGGCCGGGCTGTTGATGCCGCCAGCGGCAACGATGTAGTGGCGTGCCTGCACCGTGATGCGCCGGCCCGTGGGGTGGATGCCTTGGGCGTCGAGGGCCTGGCAGTGCAGCTGGCGCACGCGCTCGCCGTCATGTTCCAAGCGCTCGGCACGGGCCAGGTACAGCAGCTCGCCACCGTGGTCCAGGGTGGCGGGAATGCGCGTTACCAGCATCGATTGCTTGGCATTGACCGGGCAACCCATGCCGCAATAGCCCAGGTTCCAGCAGCCTCGCACGTTGCGCGGGATCACCGCCCAGCGGTAACCCAGCTGTTCGCAGCCGCGGCGCAGCACCTCGTTGTTGGCGTTCGGCGGCAGCGCCCAGGGGCTGATGCCCAGTTCCTGCTCCACCCGCTCGAACCAGGGGCGCAGGTCGGCTTCGCCCAGGCCATGCACGGCGTGGGCCGAGGCCCAGTGTTCCAGGGTTGGCGGCGGCGTGCGGAAGCTCGACGTCCAGTTGACCAGCGTGGTGCCCCCTACGGCGCGGCCCTGAAGGATGGTGATGGCGCCGTCCTTGCTCATCCGGCCCAGGCCTTCCTGGTACAGGCTGGCGTAGGCCTCGTGCTCCAGCAGGTGGAAGTCGCTGCTGGTTTTCAGCGGCCCCTCCTCGATCAACAGCACCTTGAAACCGGCAGCACTGAGCATCTGCGCGCTGGTGGCACCGCCAGCGCCGCTGCCAATCACGGCGATGTCGGCCTGCAGGGCCAGGTCGTGTTCCAGGCGTGAGCCATCCTGGGTGAGCCAGCCGCGTTCGAGGCCTTGGCGAAACGGGTCGGAAACAGGCATGGGCGATGCTCTTGTTGTTTTCAGATGTTCGGCGGGCCGGGGTAGCCGCAGGCAGCCCAGGCTTGCGGGCATTCGTACCAGGCCATCAACAACAGCTGCAGGAGCGAGGCGTGGCCCATGCGCAGCAGGTTCAGCGAACTGTCCTGCCAGCGCTGGAGAAAAGCCGTGACCTGATCGGCGCTGGCCTGTTCCCAGGCGCCCCAGACGCCCGTCAGCGGGCCGCGGGTGAGCGGCAGGCTCAGCACGTCGAACAGTTGCCGGGTGAGCTTGAGCATTTCCGGTGAAAGTGCCGCCAGGGTGTGGTCGACGCTTCGCAGTACCACGGCTGCCGTGGCCGAGGTGCCGGCCAGCACCACCGGGATCAAGGCCCCCAGTACGGGCAGGTCGTCATCGCGCAGCACCCGGTAGCCGTCAGCGGGCGACTGCGCCGAGCAGCCAACCAGGCTCACGGTGCCAAGGAACACGCTGGCGCCCAGGCTCAGACGCAACAGGTCGCGGCGCTGCATCAGCGGATGAACAACCGGTAGACCAGGCGCTGCAAGGCCTTGCCATAGGGTGGGTAGATCAGCCGGGCGACGTTCAGGCGCTGCTTGGTCAGCACGGCCTTGGCCTTGCTGAACGTCAGGAAGCCCTCGTGGCCATGGTAATGCCCCATGCCGGAGGGGCCGATGCCACCGAACGGCAGGTCGTCCTGGGCCACATGCAGCAGGGTGTCGTTCAGGCACACCCCGCCCGAATGGCTGTATTGCAGCACGTGGGCCTGCTCGTCCCGGTCGTAGCCGAAGTAGTAAAGCGCCAGGGGGCGTGGGCGCTGGTTGATGTAGGCCAAGGCCTCATCGAGGCAGTCGTAGGGCACCAGCGGCAGCAACGGGCCGAAGATTTCGTCTTGCATCACCCGCATGCCGTCATTCACCTGGGTCAGCAGGTGCGGTGGCAAGCGCCGGCCCTGACGGTTTTCGTCGGGGTACAGGTCGACGACTTCGGCGCCCTTGGCGCGGGCATCGTCCAGCAGCTGTTGCAGGCGCTGCAACTGCCGGGGGTTGATGATGGCGCTGTAGTCGGGGTTGTTGGCGACCTGCGGGTACAGCTTGTGCACGGCGTTGCGGTAGGCGTCGGCGAAAGCCTGCAGGCGTTCGCGTGGCACCAGCACGTAGTCGGGCGCGACGCAGGTCTGGCCGGCATTGAGGGTTTTGCCGAAGGCGATGCGCTCGGCGGCGGTGTCCAGCGGCACGCTGGCGGAAACGATCGCCGGTGACTTGCCGCCCAGCTCCAGGGTTACCGGGGTCAGGTTGCCGGCGGCAGCCTGCATCACTTGGCGGCCGATGTGGGTGGCACCGGTGAACAGCAGGTGGTCGAAGGGCAGGTGGGCGAATGCCTGGCCCACTTCGACTTCGCCCAGCACCACGCTGACCAGGTCTTCGGGGAACACCCGCTGCAGCAGGGCTTTGAGTGCCAGCGCGCTGGCTGGGGTGGACTCGCTGAGTTTGAGCATCACCCGGTTACCGGCGGCCAGGGCCCCGGTCAGTGGGCCGATGGCGAGAAACAGCGGGTAGTTCCACGGCACGATGATGCCCACCACGCCCAGCGGTTGGTAGATCACCCGCGCGCTGGCCGGCTGGAACGCCAGGCCCACGCGGCGCCTGGATGGGCGCATCCAGCGCTGCAGGTGGCGCTCGGCATGGCGGATGCCCTGTATCGAAGGCAGCAACTCGGCCAGCAGGGTTTCATCGGCGCTGCGGCCACCGAAGTCGGCATCGATCGCCTCGATCAACGCCTGCTGGCCTGCCAACAGTGCCTGGCGCAGGCTTTTCAGCCACTGCAGGCGCTGCGCGGCCGGGGGCATCGGGTGGCTGGAAAAGGCTTGGCGCTGGGCGGCGAAGGTGGCCGCCAGGTCGGTATGGACGTGCACGGCAGGCAAGGCGAGAGGCGAAGTCACGGCGGCGTCCCGGATGGGCTGAGAATTTATAGAGCCTATACTCTAACCGGCACCATCGTGCGACTTTTTTCACCCGGCCAAGCGGTGCATTGCGGGCGGGTTACACCGTAAGATGGCGGTTAACCGAAAGCCTGCAGACTGGGAGCTGAGCATGGCCCCGCGCATGAAAACCCGAGAGCGCATCGTGCAGAGCAGCCTGGAGCTGTTCAACCAGCAGGGCGAACGCAGCGTCAGTACCAACCACATTGCCGCGCACATGGAAATCTCGCCTGGCAACCTGTATTACCACTTCCCCAACAAGCAGGCGATCATCGCCGTGCTGTTCAGCCAGTACGAAGAATTGGTGGACAGCTTCCTGCGCCCGCCACAGGGCCGTGCAGCCACGGTCGAAGACAAGCGCTTCTACCTCAAGGCGCTGCTGGCGGCGATGTGGAACTACCGCTTCCTGCACCGGGACCTTGAGCACCTGCTGGACAGCGATGCCGAACTGGCGGCGCGCTACCGGCGTTTTTCCGAGCGTTGCCTGCGCCAGGGCCAAGCGATTTACCGGGGCTTCGTCGAAGCGGGAATCCTTGCCATGGAAGCGGCGCAGATCGAATCGCTGACCATCAACGCCTGGATTGTGCTGACCTCTTGGGTGCGTTTTCTCAGCACCACGCGTGAGCATTCTGCGCACCTGGGTGAAGAAGCCTTCAAGCGCGGCGTCTATCAGGTGCTGGTGCTGGAGCTTGGCTTCGTCACCGACCATGCCCGCACGGCTGTGGACACCCTGTGCCAGGAATTCCACGTACCGTTCAATCAGGCCCTGGAACACTAGCCCAGGGCTTTCGTGCCATCGATCAGGAGATTGTCATGCCCCTTGCGCAATTGATCACCCCGCAACAGCTGGCCGAGCGCCTGGACTCGCCGAAGCTGGTGATCCTGGATTGTCGTTTTGCCCTGGAGGATGTGGATTACGGCCAACGCAGCTATGCCGAGGGGCATATCGCCGGCGCGCACTTCGCTGACCTTGAGCGGGACCTGAGCGGGCCGGTGCACAAGGGCCGCACTGGCCGCCACCCATTGCCGGAGCCGGCGCGGCTGGTCGAGCGCCTGCGCGAGTGGGGGCTGGACGATGACAGCGAGGTGGTGCTGTACGACGATGGCCCGGGGGCCTTTGCCGCGCGGGCCTGGTGGTTGCTCGTCTGGCTGGGCAAGCGCAGCGGTGTGGCCATTCTCGATGGTGGCCTGAAGGCCTGGCATGCGGCGCACCTGCCGCTGAGCCTGGATGCACCGGCCAGGCGCGAAGGCACGTTCAAGGGCGAGGCGGATGTCAAGCTGCTGATTGACGCCGAGCACCTGGCCAAGCGCCTGGGTAGCCCTGACCTGACCTTGATCGACGCCCGCGCACTGCCACGGTTTCGCGGTGAAGTGGAACCCATCGACCCGGTGGCCGGGCATATTCCAGGCGCCCAGTGCGCGGCGTTCAACGAGAACATCGGTGCCGACGGGCGGTTTCTGCCAGCGCAGCAGCTCAAACAGCGCTTTGCGGAAAAGCTCGCTGGCCGCTCAGCAGAGCATTTGGTGGCCTATTGCGGGTCGGGCGTAACGGCCTGCCACAACCTGTTCGCCCTGGCGCTGGCGGGTTATCCGCTGGGCCGGTTGTACGCGGGGTCGTGGAGCGAGTGGATCAATGATCCCAAGCACGGCGTGGCCACTGGCGAATAAGCAAAGCAGCCATTTTGCGGGCTGCGCTGTCGCCCAGGGAACCCCCCTGTAGGAGCGAGCGCAGCTCGCGATGGGCTGCAAAGCAGCCCTGGCATCATGTGCGGTGAAGCTGCGGGCCTGGGGCCGCTGCGCGCCCCATCGCGAGCTACGCTCGCTCCTACCAGGTCGGCGTACCCCCAGTGTCATCGCGGCGGTGCTGGGCCGCCAGCCACTGGGGAATCCGCCGCTCCAGGTAATAGCCCGGGTTGCGCAAGCTACCCTCGACAAACCCCACATGCCCGCCACGCTCATGCAACTCGAACTGCGTATTGGCCGCCAGTTCATTGGCCAAGGGCAGGCTGTGGCCGAACACGAACGGGTCATCGCTGGCTTGGATAATCAACGTCGGCGTGCGGTTTTCACCCAGGTAGTACCGGCTTGAGGCGCGCCGATAATAATCGTGCGCATCGCTGAAACCGTTGAGCGGTGCGGTGACCCTGCCGTCGAAATCCCAGAAGGTTTTCATCCGGCCCAGTGGGCCCAACCGGTCGAGGGCGGCCAGGCCCTCGTGGTGCCCGCGGTCGCGAAAGTGCCGTTGCTTGAGCTGCAGGTAGGCCAGCATCTCGCGCATGAAGTGCGCCTGGTACACCTTGGAAAAACCTTGGCCGATGCGGTCGGCGCATTGGTCCAGGCGAAACGGCACGGAAACCGCCACGGCAGCCTCCAGCTGGCTGGCTGAACCGCTCTCCCCCAGGTACTTGAGCAAGACGTTGCCGCCCAGCGAATAGCCAACCGCGTACAGCGGCGCCAGGGGCCGCTGGGCACGCAAGTGGGTAACCACCTCGGCCAGGTCTTCGCTGGCGCCGGAATGGTAGCTGCGCGGCAGCAGGTTCGGTTCCCCCGAACAGCCCCGCCAGTTCACCGCCACACTGGCCCAGCCGCGGGCCTGCAGCGATTGCTGCAAGCCTTTGACATAGGGCGAGTGGGAAGAGCCGGTCAGCCCGTGCAGCACCAGCACCAGCGGTGCATCGGGCTGGTGCGGGCCGTGCCAGTCCAGGTCGAGGAAGTCGCCGTCGGCCAGCCACAGGCGTTCGCGCGTGCGCTCGATGGCAGGCAGCTTGCGCCACAGCGGCCCCCACAAGGTCTGCAGGTGGGGGTTGGACAGGCCAATGGCCGGGCGAAAGCTGGTGGTAGTGCTGGGCATGCTGGGCGACTCGTGATGTGCCTGCCTAGAGTGCCATGAAACAGCGCCGCTGTACCTGCGCTATTGGTCGGTAGCCGGCTGGGCCCAGGGCATCAGCCGCGCTGCCAAAGCGCATAGTGCACCTGGCCCGTCTTTTTCTCCCGGTGCAGGCGCCAGTTGCCAGGCATTGCCAGGGTCGAAGGGGCCGCTTCGCTTTCGGTGTAGACCCAGGCCTGCTCACCCAGCCACTGGTTCTGTTCCAGCAGGTTGCAGGTTTCGCCCAGCAGGTTCTGGTGAAACGGCGGGTCGAGGAACACCACGTCGAACTGCTGCTTGGCCGGGTTCTGCAGGTAGCGCAGGGCGTCGGTCTGCAGGATCTGCCCGCGCGGGCAGCGCAGGATTTCGAGGTTGTTCTTCAGGTTGGCGATGGCGGCCGGGTTGCTGTCCAGCGCCACGGCATCCTCGGCGCCGCGGGACAGCGCTTCGAGCACCAGGGCGCCGCTGCCGGTGAAGGCGTCCAGCACCCGGGCGCCTTCGATGTAGGGCGCCAGCCAGTTGAACACGGTTTCGCGCACGCGGTCAGGCGTTGGCCGCAGGCCATCGCCTTCGGGCACCGCCAGGCGGCGGCTGCGCCACTCGCCGGCGATGATGCGCAGGTGACCCTGGCCCTTGCTTTGGCCCTGTTGCGGGCGGGCGGGAGGGGTGGATCTAGGCATTAGTGCTCCGGTACGCCGAGCGGTTGCTCGGCGGGTTTGTCAGTGGGGGCCGGCAGCGGCTTTTGCGCAACCTTGGGGCCGACGGTGACGATCACCAGTTTGTCGGCGGACAGGTGCTTGTTCATCGCTGCCTTGACCTGCTCGACGGTCAGCGCCTGGGACTGCTGCATGAAGTCCTCAAGCCAGGTCAGCGGCAGATTATAGAAGCCAATGGCGCCCAGTTGGCCGACGATGCTGCTGTTGCTGGCGTTGGACAGCGGGAAGCTGCCCGCCAGTTCGCGCTTGGCGTCGTCCAGCTCTTGCTGGGTTGGGCCGTTCTTGAGGTAGTCGGCGAGGATGTCCTGCACCAGCTTGAGCGTGCCTTCGCTGAGCTCGGCGCGGGTCTGCAGGTTGATCATGAACGGGCCGCGCACCTGCATCGGGCTGAACACCGAGTACACGCCGTAGGTCAGGCCGCGTTTTTCACGGACTTCGCTCATCAGCCGGGTGCCAAAGGCGCCGCCGCCGAGAATCTGGTTGCCCAGCGACAGGGCCGGCCAGTCCGGGTCCTGGCGGTCGATGCCAAGCTCGGCGAGCATCAGGTGGGTTTGCTTGCTCGGGAAGTCGATGTGGGTGGCGCCTGCCTTGGGTTCGGCTGGCTCGGCCGGTTTGGCCAGCGCCGGGCCCTTGGGCAGGGCAGCGGAAACCTGGCTGGCCACCGCTTCGGCCTCTTCGCGGCTGAGGTCACCGACCAGCGCGATTACCGCGTTGCCCGCGGCGTAGGCCTTGGCGTGGAAGGCGCGCAGTTGCTCCAGGGTGATGCCCGGGATGCTCTGGGCGCTGCCGTCGGCAGGGTGGGCATAGGGGTGGTCGCCATACAGCTTGCCGAACAGGGCCTTGCCGGCGATTTTACCGGGGTTCTGCTTCTCGTATTCGAAACCGGCCAACAGCTGGTTCTTGATGCGCTTGAGGGCGTCTTCCGGGAACGTTGGCTTGCCGGCCACCTCGGCGAACAGCTTGAGCGCTGGCTCGCGCTTGTCCTGGGTGCTGAGGCTGCGCAGCGAGGCGACGGCCATGTCGCGGTAGGAGCCGTTGCCGAAGTCGGCGCCCAGGCCTTCGAAGCCTTGGGCGATGGCAGTCACGTCCTTGCCGGCCACGCCCTCGTTGAGCATGGCGTTGGTCAGCGCGGCCAGGCCAGGGGTATTGCCGTCCTGGCTGCTGCCGGCAGCGAAGGTGACGCGCAGGTCGAACATCGGCAGTTCGCGGGCTTCGACGAACAGTACCCGGGCGCCTTCGGTGGTGGTCCAGTGCTGGATGTTCAGCTGGCGCCGGCTCGGTGCCTTGCTGTCCAGTTCGGCCAGCGACTGCAGGGTGTTGGCCGGGCGTGCGGCGGTGGCCTGGGCCTCGGAGTGGGCCGGGCGCGCCAGCACGGCGGCCACGGCCACCACCAGGGCGATGATACCGGTGCCGATCAGGGTGTAGCGGGGGGCGCGATCACTCATGAGCGGACTCCTCGGGCAGTACGTGGGCAACGCTCAGGCGTTCGCGGGTGAAATAGGTGCGCGCGGCGTTCTGGATGTCCTCGGGGGTGACTTGCTTGAGTTCGTCCAGCTCGCTGTCGATCAGCTTCCACGACAGCCCAACGGTTTCCAGCTGGCCAATGGTGGTGGCCTGGCTGCTGATGGAGTCGCGGTCATACACCAGCCCGGCGATGACCTGGGCGCGCACGCGCTCCAGCTCTTCGGCGCTGGGCGGGGTGGTCTTGAGTTCATCGAGCAGCTGCCACACGCCTTTCTCGACATCGGCCAGGGTTTTCTGCTTCTGCACATTCGGCGTGGCCGAAACCAGGAACAGGCTGTCGCCGCGGGTGAAGGCGTTGTAGCTGGACGAAGCGCCGGCCACCAGCTCCTGGCCGCGCTCCAGGCGGGCCGGCATGCGTGCGCTGTAGCCACCGTCGAGCAGGGCCGAGATCAGGCGCAGGGCGTGCACGGTGCGGGGGGACTTGGCGGTGGCCAGGCTCGGCACGTTGAAGCCGTAGATCAGGCTGGGCAGCTGGGTGCGCACATGCACGGTCAGCAGGCGCTCGCCGGGCTCGGCCAGTTCCAGCGGCAGCTTGGCCGGTGGCACGGCGCGCTTGGGAATGCTGGCGAAATACTTCTGTGCCAGGCCCTTCACTTCGTCGACGGTGACATCGCCAACCACCACCAGGGTGGCGTTGTTCGGCGCATACCAGGACTCGTACCAGTGGCGCAGTTCCTCGACCTTCATGCGTTCGAGGTCGGCCATCCAGCCGATGGTCGGGGTGTGGTAGCCGCTGGCCGGGTAGGCCATGGCACGGAACAGCTCGAAGGCCTTGGCGCTGGGTTGGTCGTCGGTGCGCAGGCGGCGCTCTTCCTTGATGACTTCGATTTCGCGGGTGAACTCGTCGGCCGGCAGGCGCAGGCTGGCCAGGCGGTCGGCTTCGAGCTCCAGGGCCACCGGCAGGCGGTCGCGGGCCAGCACCTGGTAATAGGCGGTGTAGTCGTCACTGGTAAAGGCGTTTTCCTCGGCGCCGAGGTCGCGCAGGATGCGCGAGGCCTCGCCGGGGCCGACCTTGGCACTGCCCTTGAACATCATGTGTTCCAGGGCGTGGGACAGGCCGGTCTGGCCCGGGGTCTCGTAGCTGGAGCCGACCTTGTACCAGATCTGCGACACCACCACCGGCGCGCGGTGGTCCTCGCGCACGACCACCTTCAGGCCGTTGTCGAGGATGAATTCGTGGGTAGGTTGCACATCGGCGGCCTGGGCTGCCAGCGGCAGGCAGAGCGTGCTGAGCAACAGGCCAGCGGCGCGGCGGGCTAGAGCATTCATACAGTGGTTAACCTGTTTGGCGGCCTGCTCGGTTTAGCGTCGGCGGGCCAGGAGGTGCTAGGATACTGATCCGGTTGCCTGGCGACCATGCCTGTCGCCGTTCTGGCCTGCAGGCCAATAAGTCAAAACATTGCGCATGAACCAGCCGGATTCAAAATAGTCTGTTCTGCGTTTAGAGAATTTCCGATGGGCCAGTGCTGGCCCGTCGCTACCCTGAGATAGCCGTCTTCCATGTTTGGTTCCAACGACGACAAGAAAGCGCCGGCCGAGGCTGGTGAGAAAAAAGGCCTGTTCAGCTGGTTTCGCAAGAAGCCGCAGCAACCTGTGGGAGCGGACTCGCCCGCGCCGGAAACCCACGCCGTCGAGCAACCTGCAGCCGCTGCGGTCGAGGAATCTCCCGCCCAGGTGACCTCGGCTGGCGAACCTGTACCGGTACAGGCGCCCGTGGCCCCCGCGCAGGTTGAGCCGCCGCAGGCCGCCGAACCCACCCAGGCTCCGGTCGCCGAGGCGCCTACCCCCGTACCGGTCGCGCCGCAACCGCCGCAGGCCCCTGCGCCTGAACCGGTAGCGCCGCAGCCGGTCGCCCCGCAGCCCGTGGTTTCGCAGGCTTCGGCGCCTGTCGTTGCCGCGCCGTTGCCGGCCGCGCCTGTGCAGGCTGCCCCGGTCGTCGAGCACGCAGCGCCGGTCAGCAACCTGGTGTTGCCGGTAGCCGAAGAGCCCGTGGCCCTGGTGCCTGACCTGGAACCCAAGGCACCGCCGGCCATCCCTGAACGCCCGGCCCCCGAGACTGTGGCCGTAGCCCCGGCCGTGGTTGCAGCACCTGCCGAGCCAGTGCCAGAAGCCGCCCCTGAACAAGCCCCTGTGGTAGCTGCCGCCGTGGCCGCCGAGCCGTCCAAGCCCGGCTTCTTCGCCCGCCTCAAGCAAGGCTTGTCGAAGACCAGCGCCAGCATCGGCGAAGGCATGGCCAGCCTGTTCCTGGGCAAGAAGGTCATCGACGACGACCTGCTCGATGAAATCGAAACCCGCCTGCTGACCGCCGACGTCGGCGTCGAGGCCACCTCGGCCATCGTTCAGAACCTCACCCAGAAGGTCGCCCGCAAGCAACTGGCCGATGCCGACGCACTCTACAAGTCGCTGCAGGAAGAACTGGCCGCGTTGCTGCGCCCGGTCGAGCAGCCGCTGAAGGTCGAGGCACAGAACAAGCCTTACGTCATTCTCGTGGTCGGCGTTAACGGCGCAGGCAAGACCACCACCATCGGCAAGTTGGCCAAGAAGCTGCAGCTCGAAGGCAAGAAAGTCATGCTGGCTGCCGGCGACACCTTCCGTGCCGCCGCCGTCGAGCAGTTGCAGGTGTGGGGCGAGCGTAACCAGATTCCGGTGATCGCCCAGCACACCGGCGCCGACTCCGCATCGGTCATCTTCGACGCCGTGCAGGCCGCCAAGGCCCGTGGCGTGGATGTGCTGATCGCCGACACCGCCGGCCGCCTGCACACCAAGGACAACCTGATGGAGGAGCTGAAGAAGGTTCGCCGGGTCATCGGCAAGCTCGACGCCGAAGCGCCGCATGAGGTGCTGTTGGTGCTCGACGCCGGTACTGGGCAGAACGCCATCAGCCAGGCCAAGTACTTTAACCAGAGCGTCGAACTGACTGGCCTGGCCCTGACCAAGCTCGACGGCACTGCCAAGGGCGGGGTGATCTTCGCCCTGGCCAAGCAATTCAAGCTGCCGATCCGCTTCATCGGGGTGGGTGAGGGCATCGACGACCTGCGTACCTTCGAAGCCGAGCCGTTCGTCAAGGCTCTGTTCGCCGAGCGAGACTGACCATGATCCGATTCGAACAGGTTGCCAAGCGCTACCCCAATGGCCATGTCGGCTTGCATGAGCTGAGTTTCCGGGCGCGCCGGGGCGAATTCCTGTTCGTCACCGGGCACTCGGGCGCTGGCAAAAGCACCTTGCTGCGCCTGCTGCTGGCCATGGAGCGCCCGACCAGCGGCAAGCTGATGCTGGCCGGGCAAGACCTGGGCCAGATCAGCAATGCACAAATTCCGTTCCTGCGCCGGCAGATCGGCGTGGTGTTCCAGAACCACCAGTTGCTGTTCGACCGCACCGTGTTCAACAACATCGCCTTGCCGCTGCAGATTCTCGGGTTGTCCAAGGCCGAGATCGCCAAGCGTGTGGATTCGGCGCTGGAACGGGTGTCGCTGGTCGACAAGGGCGACTTGTTCCCCGCCGACCTGTCCACCGGCCAGCAGCAGCGGGTGGGCATTGCCCGCGCCATCGTCCACCAGCCAGCCCTGCTGCTGGCCGACGAGCCCACCGGTAACCTCGACCCGCGCCTGGCCGCGGAGATCATGGGCGTGTTCGAGGACATCAACCGCCTGGGCACCACGGTTTTGATCGCCAGCCACGACCTGGCACTGATTGCGCGCATGCGCCACCGCATGCTGACCTTGCAGCGCGGCCGTCTGATCGGCGATGGGGAGGCCGGGCAATGAGCACCACACGTACACCAAAGGTTTCCGAGCGCGTGGCGCCGAAGGCTGCCGAGCCAAAGCCGGAGAAACGCAAGCGGGGCGATCACGACGATGATGGCCCGGATTTCCGTACCCTGTTCAATGCCTGGCTGGAAAGCCACCGCGCAAGCCTGGCCGACAGCCTGCGGCGCCTGGGTAAGCAGCCGATTGGCAGCTTCTTCACCTGCCTGGTGATGGCGGTGGCCCTGAGCATGCCGATGGGCCTGTCGCTGCTGCTGAAGAACGTTGAGAAGCTGGGCGGTTCGTGGCAGCGCGCAGCGCAGATTTCGCTGTACCTCAAGCTCGATGCCGGTAGCCGCCAGGGCGAAGCGCTGCGCGACGATATCCGGCATATGCCGGGTGTGGC
Source organism: Pantoea sp. Ap-967 (assembly GCF_011752565.1). Lineage (GTDB taxonomy): Bacteria > Pseudomonadota > Gammaproteobacteria > Pseudomonadales > Pseudomonadaceae > Aquipseudomonas. Next base: position 130,675 of record NZ_VWXK01000014.1, on the reverse strand, counting down.
CGATGCCCAGTACGTAAGCTCGGCACAGGCCCTGGAAGAGTTCCAGCAGCAATCCGGGCTGGGCGAGGCCTTGCGCGAACTGCCCGACAACCCGCTGCCGGGTGTGGTGGTGGTGACGCCGACCGAAGTGGACAAACCGGCCCTGGAGGCCTTGCGCCAGCGCCTGGCGGAACTGCCACAAGTGGAAAACGCGCAACTGGACCTGGTGTGGGTCGAGCGCCTGGCGGCGATCCTCAAGCTGGGTGACCGATTCGTCTTCGGCCTGGCCGTGATGCTTATTTCTGCATTGCTGTTAGTAATTGGTAACACAATTCGTCTACATATCGAGAACCGCCGCATCGAGATCGAAGTGATCAAGCTGGTGGGCGGTACCGACAGCTACGTGCGCCGGCCTTTCCTGTACATGGGGGCCTTGTATGGCTTGGGCGCGGGTGTGCTGGCCTGGGCCATCCTGGCATTTGGCCTGAGTTGGCTGAACGAGGCCGTGGTAGGGCTCTCGGGGCTGTATGGCAGTGACTTCGCCTTGGGTGGGGTGCCGGGCTCCGATGGTCTGTCGCTCTTGATCGGAGCGGTGTTGTTGGGGTATATCGGTGCATGGATCGCCGTCGCCCGCCACCTCAACGAGCTGGCGCCGCGATAGTTTTTTCGTGCCAGCATTGACATTTTCTTCACTTTGGAACTTGTACCGTCGTTCCGGGTCAATGTTAGCAGCGCCCACAAGGCGCGAGTTTAGTAAGTCGGAGGTTCTTGAATGACCACATCGTTGCAACCTGCCTATGCCCTGGTACCCGGTGCGAACCTGGAAGCCTACGTGCACACGGTCAACAGCATCCCGCTGTTGTCTGTCGAGCAGGAGCGTGATCTGGCCGAGCGTCTCTACTACGAGCAGGATCTCGAGGCCGCTCGGCAAATGGTGATGGCCCACCTGCGTTTCGTCGTACACATCGCCCGTAGCTACGCAGGCTATGGGTTGGCCCAGGCCGACCTGATCCAGGAAGGCAACGTCGGCCTGATGAAGGCCGTGAAGCGCTTCAACCCGGAAATGGGTGTGCGCCTGGTGTCCTTCGCCGTGCACTGGATCAAGGCTGAAATCCACGAATTCATCCTGCGCAACTGGCGTATCGTCAAGGTCGCGACCACCAAGGCCCAGCGCAAGCTGTTCTTCAACCTGCGCAGCCAGAAGAAGCGCCTGGCCTGGTTGAACAACGACGAAGTGCACCGCGTGGCGGAAAGCCTTGGCGTGGAGCCGCGTGAAGTACGCGAGATGGAAAGCCGCCTCAGCGGCCAGGACATGGCCTTCGACCCGGCCGCCGAGGCCGATGACGACAGCGCCTTCCAGTCGCCAGCGCATTACCTGGAAGACCACCGCTATGACCCTGCGGTGCAGCTGGAAGATGCCGATTGGAGCGACAACTCCACCAACAACCTGCACGTGGCCTTGCAGGGGTTGGACGAGCGCAGCCGTGACATTCTCTACCAGCGCTGGTTGGCTGAAGAGAAGGCCACGCTGCATGAGTTGGCGGACAAGTACAGCGTTTCGGCTGAGCGCATTCGCCAGCTGGAGAAAAATGCGATGAACAAGGTCAAGGCGCTGATCACGGTGTGATCAAGCCTGGCTGCAATGAAAAGCCGCAGGTCCGATGAGGGCCTGCGGCTTTTTTATGCCATTTCATTAGAGGGGGGCGTACGCTGAACTGGTAGGAGCGAGCAACGCTCGCGATGGGCTGCACAGCAGCCCCAACACCTCACAGCCTGCGCGAACTGTCCAGCTGCATCAGGTAGCTCGGCCCGCCCAGCTGGCTCATCTGCCGGCGAATCCACCCGGCCCGGCTTGCCACGTAGGCACTTGGCCGGCTCGCGCTCCACTTGATCGGGCTAGGCAGTACCGCAGCCAGTTGCGCAGCCTGCTGGCGGCTCAGTTTGCTGGCGTCGATGCCGAAGTGATAACGCGCCGCTGCCTGGGCGCCGAACACGCCCTTGCCCCATTCCGCACTGTTCAGGTAGACCTCGAGAATACGCTCCTTCGGCCACAGCAGCTCCATCAGCGCCGTGAACCAGGCCTCCAGCCCCTTGCGCAACCAACTGCGGCCCGACCACAGGAACAGGTTCTTGGCCACTTGCTGGGTCAGGGTGCTGGCGCCGCGAATGCTGCCGCCACGCTCGTTGTAGGCCAGCGCCGCCTGAATCGCGGGGATGTCGAAGCCCCAGTGGCTGGCGAACTTCTGGTCCTCGCCGGCGATCACCGCCACCTTGAGCTCATCGGAAATGTTGTCCCAGGGCTCCCAGTCGCGCTGCAGGTCGATCGGCTCGCCGCTGAGCCACGACTGCACCTTGCGCTCGGCCATCAGGGCGGTGCCGGGCGGCGGCACCCAGCGCAGCACCAGCACCAGCACGAAGCTGCCGGCAGCGAACCAGAACAGGGCGCGGGCAAGGCGGCGGATAAGGGATGACAGCATGGCGATGGCTTGGCCGGACCGTTGGAACGGGCCATTATACAGACCCGATACGAGGAGTCGTCCCATGCTTCGCAGCTTCCTGATGCTCGCCGCCTTTTTCGGCTTTACCGGTGTCGCCCTGGGTGCCTTCGCCGCACACGGGCTGAAAAACCGCCTCACCGCCGACTACCTGGCCATCTTCCACACCGGCGTCACCTACCAGCTGGTGCATACCCTGGCGATCTTCGGCGTGGCCTTGCTTTCGGCGCATCTGCCGGGCCGGCTGGTCGGTTGGGCCGGTGGTCTGTTCGCCCTGGGCATCGTGCTGTTCTCCGGTAGCCTGTACCTGCTGACCCTCAGCGGCCTGGGGAAATTGGGCATCATCACCCCGATTGGCGGCCTGTGTTTCCTCGCCGGATGGCTGTGCCTGGGCCTGGCAGCCTGGCGCCTGGGCTGACCAAGCGGTCCACAATCGCGACTAATGGTGCGCGCCGCCCTTGGGTTAAGCCGTTGATCGGCGCTAGAATGCGGGCCCCCAAAGCACAACGGTGGCCGTGCGCATGCGCATTCAACTGAACGGTGAACCTTACGAATTGCCCGCCGGCGAGAGCGTCGCGGCGCTACTGGCCCGCCTGGAACTGACCGGGCGCCGGGTGGCGGTGGAACTCAACCTGGATATCGTGCCGCGTAGCCAGCACGCCAGCACGCTGCTGAACGACGGCGACCAGGTTGAAGTGGTCCACGCCATCGGCGGTGGTTGAGCCCTTTTCGGCGCCTCACCTGCCCGCGCTTCACCCGATAGCCCCGTAACCTTTCCAGAGGAACATCGATGAGCAACGTTCGCAGCGACAAGCCTTTCATCCTGGCGGGGCGCACTTTCCAGTCGCGCCTGCTGGTTGGCACCGGCAAATACCGTGACATGGAAGAAACCCGCCTGGCGACCGAAGCCTCGGGTGCCGAGATCGTCACCGTGGCCGTGCGCCGGACCAACCTTGGCCAGAATGCAGGCGAGCCGAACCTGCTCGATGTGCTGTCGCCCGACAAGTACACCATCCTGCCAAACACCGCAGGCTGCTATGACGCTGTCGAGGCGGTGCGCACCTGCCGCCTGGCCCGTGAACTGCTCGATGGCCACAAGTCCCACGAGTCGCGGACCCTGGTGAAGCTGGAAGTGCTGGCCGACCAGAAAACCCTGTTCCCCAACGTGATCGAAACCCTCAAGGCCGCCGAAGTGCTGGTCAAGGACGGTTTCGACGTGATGGTGTACACCAGCGACGACCCGATCATCGCCCGCCAGCTGGCCGAGGCCGGCTGCATCGCGGTGATGCCACTGGCTGGCCTGATTGGCACTGGCCTGGGCATCTGCAACCCGTACAACCTGCAGATCATCCTGGAAGAATCGAAGGTGCCGGTGCTGGTCGATGCCGGTGTGGGCACCGCCTCTGACGCCACCATTGCCATGGAAATGGGCTGCGAGGCCGTGCTGATGAACTCGGCCATTGCCCACGCCCAGCAGCCGGTGGTCATGGCCGAGGCCATGAAGCACGCCATTCTGGCAGGTCGCATGGCCTACCTCGCCGGCCGCATGCCGAAAAAACTCTACGCCAGCGCCTCTTCGCCGCTGGATGGTCTGATCAAGTAAGAGCCCCTGATGACTGACTCGCAAGATACGCCGATCTCCGCCGACGGCGACCAGCGCCCCCACCGCCGCATCAAGAGTTTCGTGATGCGCGCCGGGCGCATGACCGAAGGCCAGCAACGCGGCCTCGACCAGGGCGGCCCGCTGTTCATCCTGCCGCTGGCCGACAGCCCGGTGGACTACGACCAGGTGTTCGGCCGCTCGGCGCCACGCACCCTGGAGATCGGCTTCGGCATGGGCCATTCCTTGCTGGAAATGGCCGCGGCCGCACCGGAGCAGGACTTCATCGGTGTCGAAGTGCACCGTCCAGGTGTTGGTGCGCTGCTCAACGGCGTGCTGACCCAAGGCCTGAAGAACCTGCGGGTGTATGACTGCGATGCGATTGAAGTGCTCAACCGCTGCGTGGCCGACAACAGCCTCGACCGCCTGATGCTGTTCTTCCCCGACCCATGGCACAAGGCGCGCCACCACAAGCGCCGCATCGTCCAGCTGGAGTTCGCCGAGCTGGTGCGCCGCAAGCTCAAGCCCGGTGGCGTGTTCCACATGGCCACCGACTGGGAGCCCTATGCCGAGTACATGCTGGAAGTGATGAGCGCCGCCCCGGGCTATCGCAACCGCGCTGAAGACGGCACCTATGTACCGCGCCCGGAAGAGCGCCCGATCACCAAGTTCGAACGCCGCGGCGAACGGCTGGGTCATGGGGTGTGGGATCTGAAGTTCGAGAAGGTGGATTGATTGGCAATTTGAGCCTTTCGATGTGCTGAGCCTGTAGAAATGCAGGCGAAAAAAAACCGCTCTGAAAAGAGCGGTTTTTTTTGTGAGCGCTAGGACTGAGTATCCTTCGCTCCAGAGCTTCACGGGAAAACCCCATACCGTGCGTTGATCATAGGCAGCTCGAGAAAATGCGTCAACGACCAGAAATATCCAGCATTACGTATGTCTGAGTCGTTAACAGCTTTGACCGATCATCCCAAGTATCATTGTGCAGCTCCTGTATGGATTGATCGGTGATGGGCCGGGTGGGAGAAGATTTCTGCTTTCCGGCCCCTTCGACACGGCCTGAGAACCGTGCCGGTGACTTCGTTCGAAGGGCCATTGACCTGGCCACTTCACGGAAAACTCCATACCGTTTTCGAAGGCATCGAAGCGCCGGTTAGATGCTGGAAGATTGGCCCGCCAACACGGAGGCCAAGGCATATGAAGCGTTTGCTTGATGCGCTGAGCCGTGTCTGGAAGCTCATTCGGATCTTGACTGTGCTCAAGGCCGCGCGAGATTTCATGCGCGATCACTTCGACGATGCCCAATAAGGGCTAGTTAGGTGGTAGGGCTGCCCCGGTTCGCTGGGGCAGCTTTTAGCCGCTTCACCCCCGGCGATCAGCCACCACGCCGATCAGCACTAGCACCACCAACAACACCGGCGCCAGCGCGTAGTTGTTGAACTGCCCCAACCCTTTCACCACCCAGGGCGTGGCATAGATCAGCGCCGCACCACTGCCGATCATCACCAGCGCAGCCATCACCGGCACCCGCAGCGCGCCCGCCAGGGCGCCCAGGCGCTGGTCGACCCAGCCCTTGATATCGGTGCCGAACAACACCAGCAGGCAGCCTACCAGGGCCAGGGAAATCTCCGACAGGTTGCTGCGGCTCCAGCGGGAAACCGTGGCGAGCAGATCAAGTACCAGATCCATGGGTCATCCTTAGGTCAAGAAATACTGCAGCAGGTCATTGAGGAACAGTTGGCCGCGTGGCGTGGCCACCAGTCGATCCGGTTCGACCTGCAAAAGGCCCTTTTGTTCGGCGGCGCGGCGGGCCTCGGCCAGCTGCGCCAGGGGCAGCCCGGTGCGTTGGGCGAACAGCTCGGCCTCGACGCCATCGGTCAGGCGCAGGGCATTCATCAAGAACTCGAAAGGCAGCTCGTCGGCCGGCAGCAGCTTCTCGCCGGCCTTGAACGGCTTGGCCAGGTTCAGGTAGTCCTTGGGCAGGCGGGTTTTCCAGGTACGCAGGATGCGGCCATCGGCGAAGGTCAGCTTGCCGTGGGCACCCGCGCCAATGCCGATGAAATCACCAAAGCGCCAGTAGTTGAGGTTGTGCCGGGCCGCGCGCTCGGGTTGGGCGTAGGCCGACACTTCGTATTGCCTGAAGCCGTGGGCGGCCATCAGCGCCTGGCCGGCTTCCTGGATGTCCCAGAGGATGTCGTCCTCCGGCAGCTCCGGCGGCTGGTTCCAGAACACCGTGTTCGGCTCTACCGTCAGCTGGTACCACGACAGGTGCGTCGGCCCCAGGTCGATGGCCTGGCGCAGGTCGCCCAGGGCATCGTCCAGCGATTGCTCGGGCAGGCCGTGCATCAGGTCCATGTTGAAGTTGTCGAAGCCTGCCGCACGCGCCATGCCAGCGGCACGAATGGCTTCATCGCCGTTGTGGATGCGCCCCAGCGCCTCCAGCTTGGCTGGCTGGAAGCTTTGCACGCCGATCGACAGGCGGTTGATGCCGGTTTGCCGGTAGGCCTTGAACTTGTCCTGCTCGAACGTGCCCGGGTTGGCCTCAAGGGTGATCTCGATGTCCGGGGCGAAGGGAATGCGTTGCTCCACGCCGCGCAGCAGGCGGCCCAGGGCGTTGGCACTGAACAGGCTTGGTGTGCCGCCACCGAAGAAAATCGACGACAGCGGGCGGCCCTGCACGGCGGCCTGTTCCAGGTCGAGGTCGGTCAACAGGGCGTCGACATAGGCCTCTTCCGGCAGCTCAGGCCCGGCGGCATGGGAATTGAAGTCGCAGTACGGGCATTTGCGCACGCACCACGGTATGTGGATATACAGCGCCAGTGGCGGCAGGCTGGACAAGGCCGCCGCACCCGCTTGGGACAGCGTTGCGATCATGCCAGGCCCAGACGTTGACGCAGCAGGGCCATGGCGCGGGCGCGGTGGCTGAGCTGATTTTTATCCACAGGGGCGAGGTCGGCGCTGGAGCAGTTGCGCTCCGGCACCCAGAACAGCGGGTCGTAGCCAAAGCCATGTTCGCCGCTGGCCTCGCGCAGGATGCGCCCGTGCCACAGGCCTTCGCACAGGATCGGCAGCGGGTCGTCGGCGTGGCGTACCAGGGCCAGCACGCAGACGAACTGGGCGCCGCGCTGGTCTTCAGGCACGTCCTTCAGGGCGTCGAGCAGCTTGGCGTTGTTCGCTGCATCGCCCTTGCCGTCGGCGTAGCGCGCCGAATAGATGCCCGGCGCACCGCCGAGGAAGTCCACGGCAAGGCCCGAGTCGTCGGCCAGTGCCGGCAGGCCGGAGATGCGTGCGGCATTGCGCGCCTTGAGAATGGCGTTTTCGACGAACGACAGGCCGGTTTCTTCAGGCTCCACCTGGCTGAACTCACCGATCGAGCGCAGTTGCACCGACTGGCCGAGCATGGCCTGCAGTTCCTTGAGTTTGCCAGCGTTGTGGCTGGCCAATACGAGTTGCTGGAAATTCATCATTCGCCTGGGAAAACGTCCTGGTTGAAACTGAGTGAGTGGCTGATGCCACCGGTTTCGATGTTGAGGTCGAAGGTCAGGGTATCGGCCTGCTCGATCTTGAACTGGGTGATGTAGTACACCGCGCCCTGGTCGGTTATCTGCTTGAACGACAGCGGGCTGGCGCGCCCGGTCAGGTCCTTCACGGTGCCGCTGACCACCGCCATGGCCGGCTTGTTGGCCTTGATCACGGCGATGTTGAGCACGCCCTGGTTCTTGCTGCGGGTGAGCCCGGTGGCGGCGGCGATGTCTGGCTGCAACAGGCTGGAGGTGAAGGCGCTGTAGTGCACCGTCACGTCGCCGAACACTTCCTTGCGCTCGGGGCGGGCGGCATCGGCCGCCAGCACCGGCAGGGCCAGGCATAGGCTGAACAGGAACAGGGCTAGGCGACGCATGTGGCGGATCCTCCGGTGGGCGTCAGGCCGCCAGCTGGTGCTCCTGCAGGCCGGGGCTGCTGACACGATAAATGCCGATTTCCCCTAGAAGATTAGGCCAAAGCCGCCCACCCCACCCGTTGCGGTGCAAGTGGTCCACGGCCAGGCGGTCGAGCACCTTGGCGCGGCGCTCATGGCACAGCTCTTCGAAGTCGGCGAAGGTGCAGAAGTGAATGTTCGGCGTGTTGTACCAGGTGTAGGGCATGAAGTCCGACACCGGCATGCGGCCCTTGGTGGCCAGGTACCAGCGGCAGCGCCAGTGGCCGAAATTGGGGAAGGTGATGATGCACTGGCGGCCCACGCGCAGCATCTCGTCGAGGATGCGGTCAGGGTACTCCACGGCCTGCAAGGCCTGGGTCATGATCACCACATCGAAACTGTTGCTGGCGAAGTTGCCCAGGCCTTTGTCCAGGTCCTGCTCGATCACGTTGACGCCCTTGGCCACGCAGGCGGCGATGTTGTCGGCGTCGATTTCCAGGCCATAGCCGGTGACTTGCTTGCGGTCGCGCAGCGAAGCCAGCAGCTCGCCATTGCCGCAGCCAAGGTCCAGGACCCGGCTACCGGCGGGAATCCACTCGTGGATTATTTCCAGATCGGCTCTCATGCTGTCCTCAGATGGCGATGCGGTTCATGTAGTTCGCGAAACCCTGCATGTAGCGAGGCGTGGGGATCAGGAAGGCATCGTGCCCATAGGGCGAGTCGATTTCCAGGTAGCAGACGTTCTTGCGCGCGGCCATCAGGGCATCGACGATCTCCCGCGAGCGGGCCGGCGAGAAGCGCCAGTCGGTGGTGAACGACATGATGCAGTAATCCGCCTTGACGTGCGCCAGGGTGGCGGCCAGGTCGCCGCCATTGGCCGCGGCCGGGTCGAAGTAGTCCAGGGCCTTGGTCATCAGCAGGTAGGTGTTGGCGTCGAAACGGCCAGAGAATTCCTCGCCTTGGTAACGCAGGTAGCTCTCGACCTGGAATTCGACGCTGTGGAAGTCGTAGTTGAGCTTGTCGCTCTTGAGTTCGCGGCCGAATTTCTCACCCATCGAGTCGTCGGACAGGTAGGTGATGTGGCCGACCATGCGCGCCAGCATCAAGCCGCGCTTGGGGATCACGCCCTGGTCCTGGAACGAGCCGCCGTGGAATTCGGGGTCGGTGAGGATGGCCTGGCGCGCCACTTCGTTGAAGGCGATGTTCTGCGCCGACAGCTTCGGCGCCGAGGCGATGTCCACGCAGTGGCGCACGCGCTCGGGGTAGGTCATGGTCCATTGCAGCGCCTGCATGCCACCCAGGCTGCCGCCGACGATGGCGGCCCATTGCGCGATGCCCAGGCGGTCGGCCAGGCGCGCCTGGCTGTGCACCCAGTCTTCCACGGTCAGTACTGGGAAATCGGCGCCATAGGGCTTGCCGGTGGCCGGGTTGATGCTGCTGGGGCCGGTGCTGCCATTGCAGCCGCCGAGGTTGTTCAGGCTGACCACGAAGAAGCGGTTGGTGTCGATCGGCTTGCCAGGGCCGATGCAGCTGTCCCACCAGCCCGGCTTGCGGTCGGTGGCGGCATGGTAGCCAGCGGCATGGTGGTGGCCGGACAGGGCATGGCAGATCAGCACGGCATTGCTCGCGCTGGCATTGAGGGTGCCATAGGTCTCGTAGACCAGCTCATAGCTGTTCAGCGAGCGGCCGCAGGCCAGGGCCAGCGGTTCATCGAACCGGGCGGTTTGCGGTGTAACCAGACCGACGGAATCTTCGGGAAGGACAGTGGACATCGACCCTGCTCACGCTTGACGGAGGCGTAAGTCTAAAGAGCACTACCCCCCAGCGGCAAGCAAAGGCTTGCCGCTGGGGGTGCGGGGGTCAGATCATCCGCCACAGTTCCTGTGGCATGCCAGCGTAGGCGGCCAGCGGTGGCATGACGAACGACTGGATCACCTGGATCGCGAGGAAGGCGAAAATCGGCGAGATGTCCATGCCGCCCAGGTTGGGCACGATGCGGCGAAACGGCGCCAGCACCGGTTCGCTGATTTGCCAGGCCAGCTCAGCCGCTGGGTTGTGGCTGTTCGGCGCAACCCACGAGACGATCACCATGACGATCATCGCGACCCAGAAAATCTTCAGGAACAGCGAGGTGACGCCGATGATCGCCCACATCAGCAGGTGCAGGACGTCGCCGAAAGTGCCATAGGTGACCATCAGCACGAAGCCCATCAGCAGTGCCTGGATGACGATCGACAGCAGCAGCGACGAGGTGTCCAGGCCGCCGATGCTGGGAATGACACGGCGAATCGGCTTGAGCAGCGGCTGGGTGGCGCGCACCGCGAACTGGCTCAGCGGGTTGTAGAAGTTGGCCTTCACCAGCTGCAGCACGAAACGCAGCAGGACGATCACCAGGTACAGGCTGACCAGGGTTTGCACCACGAAGATCGCGGCGCCGGACAATGCATTCATCAACAGCTCCTTATTTGCCCAATTGTTCGGCAAGCTCTGCAGAACGCTTCGCTGCAGCTTCCAGGGCCTGCGCGACGATGGCCTCGAAGCCGTTGCCCTGGAACGACTTGATCGCAGCTTCCGTGGTGCCGGCCGGCGAGGTGACGCGGCGGCGCAGCTCGGCGGCGTCGACGTCGCTGGCCACGGCCATGTGCGCGGCGCCCAGTGCGGTTTGCAGGGTCAGCTGGGTTGCCGTTTCGCGTGGCAGGCCGAGTTTTTCGCCGGCAGCGGTCATGGCTTCGATCAACAGGAAGAAGTAGGCCGGGCCGCTGCCGGAAACGGCGGTAACGGCGTCCAGTTGCTGTTCCTGCTCCAGCCACAGGGCGGTGCCCACGGCCGACAGCAGTTGCTCGGCCTGCTGGCGTTGTTCGCCGGACACCTCTGCCGTGGCGTACAGGCCGCTGACGCCCTGGCGCAGCAGTGCCGGGGTGTTGGGCATGCAGCGCACCACTGGGCGGGCGCCGAGCCAGGCCTGCAGGCTGGCGCAGGTGATGCCGGCGGCGATGGAGACGATCAGCTGGCCCGGTTCAAGGTTGGGCTTGAGGGCTTCGCACACCGCTTTCATCACTTGCGGCTTGACCGCCAGCACGATCACGTCGGCACCGGCGATGGCCTGGGCGTTGTCTGCGAACGCCTCGATGCCGTGCTCGGCCTGGACGCGGGTGCGGGTCTCGGCGCCGGGATCGCTGGCGCGGATCTGCGCCGCATCCAGGCCCTGGGCACGCAGGCCGCCGATCAGGCTGGCGGCCATGTTGCCGGCGCCGATAAAGGCAATACGTGTCTTGCTCATGTCAGGTCCTTGAGGGAAAGAGTGAGTAAAGCATGGAATCAGACGGGGCCGTAGTTGCGCGCACCGAACAGGGCGGTGCCAATGCGTACCCAGGTCGCACCCTGTGCAATGGCAGCTTCCAGGTCGTGGCTCATGCCCATGGACAAGGTGTCCAGGCCAAGGCCCAGGCTTTCCTGAAGCTGGCGCAGGGTGGCGAAGGCGGCTTCCTGCTCGGCGCGCTCGTCGGTGGGTTCGGGAATCGCCATCAGCCCGCGCAGGCGCAGGTTGGGCAGCGCGGCCACGGCCTTGGCCAGTGCTGGCAGGTCGGCCGGCGCACAGCCGGATTTGCTGTCCTCGCCACTGACATTCACCTGCAGGCAGATGTTCAGCGGTGCCAGGCCGGCAGGGCGCTGCTCGGACAGGCGTTGGGCGATTTTCAGGCGGTCCACGGAGTGTACCCAGTCGAAATGTTCGGCAATGGCTTTGGTCTTGTTCGACTGAATGGGGCCGATGAAGTGCCAGATCAAGGGCAGGTCGCGAAGTTCATCTTGCTTGGCCAGGGCTTCCTGCAGGTAGTTCTCGCCCACGTCGCGCACGCCGGCAGCATGGATTTCGCGGATGGCGCTGGCCGGTTTGGTCTTGCTCACCGCCAGCAACTGAACGCTGGCCGGGGCGCGGCCGGCAGCCTGGGCGGCCGCGCCAATGCGGGCGGCGAGGGCGGAAAGGTTGTCTGCTATGGTGGACATGGATCGATGCCGTAGGCTCTGGAGGTCTTCGGCATTCTACCTGCTTGATGGCTATTGGGGAGTCTCATGGACGTGACCGACCTGTTGGCCCGGGCTGGGGAGGCAGGGGCGAGCGACCTGCACCTGGCTGCGGGCGAAGTACCGATGCTGCGTGTGGACGGCGAATTGCGGCGCATGGCGCAGCCGAGTATCACCTCGGCTGCATTGAACGACAGCCTGGCGCCGTTACTCGACGAAGGCCAATGCCGCCAATGGCTGCAGGGCGACGAACTGGACCTGGCGCTGGACCTGCCTGCGCTTGGGCGCTTTCGTCTGAACCTGTTTCGCCAGTTGCGTGGCCTGGGCGCAACCTTCCGCCTGATCCCTCATCGTGTGCCCAGCATCGATGACCTCGACCTTGAAGAAGTGTTTCGAGCTGTTGCGCAGTATGCCGATGGCCTGGTGCTGGTGGGCGGCCCGACCGGTAGTGGTAAAACCAGTACCCTTGCGGCTCTGGTCGACCGCCTAAACCGTGAGCGGGCGCTGCATATCATCACCCTGGAAGATCCCGTCGAAGTTATCCACAGAAGCCAGAGCAGCCTGGTCAACCAGCGGGAAGTGGGCCGGCATTGCCGCGATTTTCCCCAGGGGTTGCGCAGCGCCCTGCGCCAGGACCCGGACGTGATCCTGATTGGCGAGCTGCGCGACCTGGAAACCATCCGTCTGGCGCTGCGTGCGGCGGAAACCGGGCACCTGGTGCTGGCCACGGTGCATACGCGCTCGGCGGCCAGCAGCATCGACCGGCTGGTTGAAGTGTTCGCGGCAGAAGAAAAACCCTTGGTGCGGGCCATGCTGGCAGAGTCGTTGCGGCTGGTGGTGGCGCAGGTGTTGGTGAAGCGCGTTGGCGGTGGGCGGGTGGCGGCACGGGAGGTGCTGGTAGCGACACCGGCGGTGCGCAACCTGGTGCGTGAGGGGCGGATGGCGCAGCTCTGTTCGGTCATGCAGGCCGGGGCGGCGGAGGGGATGCGGACGATGGAGGGGGCGATGCGCAGGTTGAGGGAGAGGGGGGTGATCGGCGATTTGTAGCGCCTGTTCCGGCCCTTTCGCGGGGCAAGCCCGCTCCTACAGGCCGTGTAGGAGCGGGCTTGCCCCGCGAAGAAGCCAACGCCGATCTAGCGCTTGGCCAGGCTCAGCTGCTGCTGGCCTTTGGGCAATACCCGCTTGGCCACTACATAATGCTGCTGCCAATAAGGCTTGCTCAGGTTGTCGATGCTCACCCGCTTGCCAGTACGTGGCGCATGGATGAAGCGGTCGTTCCCCAGGTAGATGGCCACATGGTTGACCCGGCGGCTCTTGATGTTGAAGAAGATCAGGTCACCCGGCTTGAGGTCGCCCTTGGCGACTTTCACCCCGTGGCCCTGGGCCATGGCATTGGAGGTACGCGGCAAGTCGACGTCTGCCACGTCGTTGAACGCATACTTCACCAGCCCGCTGCAGTCGAAGCCTTTCTTCGGGTTGCTGCCGCCCCAAACATAAGGGGTACCGAGCACATTCACCGCACGGCTGAGCACATCGCTGCTCTGCTTGGGCGACATGGCGGCCACGGCTGGCAGGTTGTGGGCCTTGGCCGAGCTGCCATGGCGGGCGTGCAGGGCGGTTTGCTTGACGGGGGCGTGCTTGACCGAGGCGTTGCTGGTGTAGCCGGTAAAGCCATTGGGAAGACGTTGCTCACGATTGGTGGCGTGGGCGGCCAGGGGCAATAATAGGCAGAGGGTCAGCCATGTCTTGAATAAAGGCGGCATAGATGAAGCTCTTATGAATGTTTATGTGTGTTGGGCGCGCAACTTTATAACAGCTTTTTGCTCCTTTTCAGGGCCGTTGGTCGATTGTCATGCAGCCGTACGTCGGCCTGGGGCTGAAAAGTCACATTTTTTTTTAGAAAATTTTCGGATAACCCACGAGGGCTATGAATGAACAGTTATCAACAGGGTGAGCCGTACCATGACACCCACAGCAAGGTGATTGGCTACCTGCTGTGGATTTTCGGCTTCACCGGATCGCACCGGTTCTATTACGGCAAGCCGGTTACCGGGACCATCTGGTTCTTCACCTTTGGCCTGCTCGGCATTGGCTGGCTGATCGACCTGTTCCTGATTCCGTCGATGGACCGTGAGGCGGACTTGCGTTTTCAGTCCGGGCGCATCGACTACAACATCGCCTGGATTTTGCTGACCTTTTTTGGGCTTCTTGGCCTGCACCGGTTGTACCAGGGCAAGTGGGGCACGGCGATTATCTACTTCTTTACCGGGGGGCTGTTCGTGGTGGGGGTGTTGTATGACTTCTGGACGTTGAATAGCCAGGTGTCTGAGGGGAACAGCCTTAGGCGGTAGGGGGCGCAAAGGTGCGCCGCGGTGCGGCGCTTCGCGAGCTTTGCTCGCTCCTACGGGGGGCGGGGGTGGCCTGACGGGTAGGTGCTTGCGATACGCCGCGCAAGCGGCGTATCGCTGGATCACTGGCGAGTCTGTCGCTGTTGCAGCAACAGGTTGCTGAAGCCGGCCCCGGCGAGCTGCTTCTGCGCCACGGTGAGCTGTTCACGGTTGCTGAACGGCCCAACCAGCACACGGTACCAAGTCTCTTCCTTGACCGTGCCCGACTCCACCTTCACCGCTTGCCCCAGCAGGATGATCTGTGCGCGCACCTTGTCGGCATCGGCTTCCTTGCGGAACGAACCGGCCTGCAGGAAGAACTGCGTGGTCGCCGCTGGCTTGATCACAGGCGGCGCCGGTGGTGGCGTTTGCCCCAGCAGTGCAGCCTGGGCGCGGGCGGTGTCGATTTTCGCGGCTTCGGCGGGCGTTACCGGCGTCACCGGTTGCGCCGGCACCGGCGGGGTCTTCTCTGGCACGGCCTCGGGCGGCACGATCACTTCCGACTCCGGCAGCAGGGTGTAGAAGTCGTACTTCGGCTTCACCGGCTGCTGCGGGGTTGCCGCCGTGGTGGTCGACTTGCTGGCCTCGGCCACCTTTTCCGGCTTCTGCTGCTCGGGCTTGGTGCGCTTGATATCACCGCCACCGGGTTCGAGCTTCATCAGGAAGACGATGAAGGCACCGACCGTCAGGCCGACCGCCAGCCATACCCAGCCGGGAATCGGCTGCTTGGCCGGCGCCGTCTGGCGGCTGGCGCCGCGCTTGGGAGCGGGTTTCTTCTTGGCAGCCAACTTACATGCGCTCCAGGGTTTCCAGGCCGAGCAGTTCCAGACCTTGCTTGAGGGTGCGGCCGGTCAGGGCGGCCAGGCGCAGGCGGCTCTGCTGCTGCTCTGGCGTCTCGGCAGCGAGGATCGGGCAGTTCTCGTAGAAGCTTGAGAACAGGCCAGCCAAGTCGTACAGGTAGCTGCACAGCACGTGCGGCGTGCCCTTGTCGGCCACGCTGTTGAGGATTTCGCCAAACTGGGCCAGGCGTGCGGCCAGGTCCTGTTCATGGGCAGCCTGCAGCACGATGTTGCCGTCAACTTCGTCGAAACCCTTGCCCAGCTTGCGGAACACGCCGGCCACGCGGGTGTAGGCGTACAGCAGGTAAGGCGCGGTGTTGCCTTCGAAATTGAGCATCAGCTCGAAGTTGAAGCTGTAGTCGCTGGTGCGGTGCTTGGACAGGTCGGCATATTTCACCGCACCGATGCCCACCACTTCACCGATCTTGCGCAGCTCGTCCTCGGCCAGGCTCGGGTTCTTTTCCTTGACCAGCGCGTAGGCGCGCTCCTTGGCCTCGGTGAGCAGGTCGATCAGCTTCACGGTGCCGCCGTCACGGGTCTTGAACGGGCGGCCGTCGGCGCCGTTCATGGTGCCGAAGCCCATGTGCTCCATCTGCATCGGGTGGCCGACGAAGCCTGCGCGGCGGGCCACTTCGAACACCTGGTTGAAGTGCAGCGCCTGGCGCTGGTCGACGAAGTACAGGGCGCGGTCAGCCTTGAGCACGTTGCTGCGGTAGCGCACGGCAGCCAGGTCAGTGGTGGCGTACAGGTAGCCACCGTCGGCCTTCTGCACGATCACCGGCAGGGGCTCGCCTTCGCTGTTCTTGAACTCCTCCAGGAACACGCACTGGGCACCTTGGTCCTCGACCAGCAGGCCCTTGGCCTTGAGGTCGGCGACCACGTTGGCGAGGTCGGCGTTGTAGGCGCTTTCGCCCATCACGTCGGCCATGGTCAGCTTGACGTTGAGCAGTTCGTAGGTTTTCTGGCAGTGCGACAGCGAGATGTCCTTGAAGCGCGTCCACAGCGCCATGCACTCCGGGTCGCCGGCCTGCAGCTTGACCACCAGGCCACGGGCGCGGGTGGCGAATTCCTCGGACTCGTCGAAGCGCTTCTTGGCGGCGCGGTAGAAGTTTTCCAGGTCCGACAGCTCGTCGCTGGTGATCGGGTTTTCTTCCAGGTAGGCCAGCAGCATGCCGAACTGGGTGCCCCAGTCGCCCACGTGGTTCTGGCGGATCACATCGTCACCGAGGAACTCCAGCACCCGCGCCACGCTGTCACCGATGATGGTCGAGCGCAGGTGGCCGACGTGCATTTCCTTGGCCAGGTTCGGCGCCGACATGTCGATCACCACCTTCTGCGCGGGGCCTGCCTTGCGCGCACCCAGGTGAGCGTCGGCCAGGGCGGCGTCCAGGCGGTTGGCCAGGGCGTCGGTGTTCTGGAAGAAGTTCAGGAAGCCCGGGCCTGCGATCTCGACCTTGCTGATGTCGGCGCTGGCCGGCAGCGCGGCGATCAGTTTGTCGGCCAGGTCACGCGGCTTCATGCCGGCTGGCTTGGCCAGCATCATGGCGATGTTGCTGGCGAAATCGCCGTGGGTCTTGTCCCGGGCGTTTTCCACCTGAATCGCCGGCGACAGCCCGTCAGGCAGCACACCGTCGGTGACGAGTTGGGTGAGGGCTTGCTGGATCAGCTGGCGAATGGTGTCTTTCATGGGGATCTCTTTTCGACCGCAAGCGCGGTGGAGCGCCTGGATGCGCAGGTGGAAAAACGGGGCATTATCCGTGGCTGGGAGCGGGTTGCCAACCTTTCGCGGCGCAAGGCCGCTCCTACACAGGTATCTGCGGCCCCTGGCGTCAATACAGGTCGACCGGGTCGACATCCAGCGACCAACGCACCTGGCGCCCACTCGGCAGTTGCTCCAACACTAGCAACCAGGCGCTGATCAGTCGATGCAAGGGCGCCCGGGTATTGGCCTGAATCAACAATTGCGCCCGGAAGCGCCCGGCGCGGCGCTCCATGGGCGCCGGCACCGGCCCCAGCAACTCGATGCCCGGCAGCCGCTGTTCGGCCACCAGGCGCTCGGCGGCAGCGCAGGCTTCATCGAGGAAGCCTTCGGCCTGCCCGGGCTTGTGCGCCTCGGCGCGCAGCAGGGCCAGGTGCGAATACGGTGGCAGGCCGGCATTGCGGCGCTCGTCCAGGGCCTGCTCGGCGAAGGCGAAGTAACCCTGCTCGGTCAGTTGTACCAACAGCGGGTGGTCGGCCAGGTGGGTCTGGATGATGACCTTGCCAGGCTCCTCGGCCCGCCCTGCGCGCCCGGCCACCTGCACGATCAGCTGGGCCATGCGCTCGCTGGCGCGGAAGTCCCCGGAGAATAGGCCGCCGTCGGCATCGAGGATCGCCACCAAGGTCACCCGCGGGAAGTGATGCCCCTTGGCCAGCATCTGGGTGCCGACCAGGATGCTCGGCTGGCCGCGCTGGATGGTGCTGAACAGCTGCTGCATGGCGTCCTTGCGCGCCGTGCTGTCGCGGTCCACGCGCAGGATCGGGTAGTCCGGGAACAGCACCTTCAGGCGCTCCTCGGCGCGCTCGGTGCCGGCACCTACCGGGCGCAGGTCGACGTGGTTGCATTGCGGGCACTGGTGCGGCAGGCGCTCGTCATAGCCGCAGTGGTGGCAGCGCAGCACGCCGGAGCGCTGGTGCACGGTCATGCGCGCATCGCAGCGCGGGCATTCCGACAGCCAGCCGCAGTCGTGGCACAGCAGGGTCGGGGCGAAACCGCGGCGGTTGAGGAACACCAGCACCTGTTGGCCGGCTTCCAGGGTCTGGCGGATGGCTTGTTGCAGCGGGCCGCTGATGCCGCTGTCCAGTGGCAGGCTTTTCACGTCCAGGCGCAGCATGCGCGGTGGGCGGGCGCCACCGGCGCGCTGGTTCATGCGCAGCAGGCGGTAGCGGCCGGTCAGGGCGTTGTGCAGGGTTTCCAGTGACGGCGTGGCCGAACCCAGCAGGATTGGCACGTTTTCCTGGTGGGCACGCACCAAGGCCAGGTCGCGGGCGTGGTAGCGCAAGCCTTCCTGCTGCTTATAGGAGCCGTCATGCTCCTCGTCGATGATGATCAGGCCGGGGTTCTTCATCGGTGTGAACAGCGCCGAGCGCGTGCCGATGATGATGTCGGCCTCGCCGTCGCGGGCGGCCAGCCAGGCATCGAGGCGCTCGCGGTCGTTGACCGCCGAGTGCAGCAAGGCGATGCGCGCATTGAAGCGCTGCTCGAAGCGCGCCAGGGTCTGTGGGCCGAGGTTGATCTCGGGAATCAGCACCAGCGCCTGCTTGCCGGCTTCCAGGGTTTCACGGATCAGCTGCAGGTACACCTCGGTCTTGCCGCTGCCGGTAACCCCGGCCAGCAGGAACGCGGCAAACCCGCCAAAGCCCTCGCGCACGGTATCGAACGCCTCGCGCTGCTCATCATTGAGCGGCAGTTCCGGCTGCGCCAGCCAGTGTTCGTGGCGCTGGGCCGGCAACTGGCGGCGTACTTCCAGCGTGACCAGCTCCTTGGCCAGCAGCAGGTCGAGGCTGTCCTTGTTCAGGTTGAGCTTGCTCAGCAGGCTGTGGGCCACGCCATGGGGGTGCTGGGCCAGGGTCTTGAGGGCATCGCGCTGGCGCGGGGCGCGGGCGATGCGTGGGTCTTCCAAACGTGCGCCGGGGGCCACGTGCCAGAATCGCTCCTGGCGCATCTCGGCTGGCTCGCCCTGGCGCAGCAGGGTTGGCAGGGCCCAGCTCAAAGTGTCGCCAAGGCTGTGCTGGTAATACTGGGCGGTCCACAGGCACAGCTTGAACAGCGGCGCCGGCACCGGCGAAACCGGGTCGAGCAGGGCGCTGGCCGGCTTGAGTTTGTCGGCCGGCACCTCGCTGTGCTCGCATACTTCCACCAGCACCCCGATCATCTCGCGGCGGCCGAACGGCACCCGGATGCGCATGCCCGGCGTCAGCGTCTGGCGCGCCATGCTCGCTGGCGCCCGGTAGTCGAACAGGCGACGCAAGGGGGAAGGCAGGGCAAGGCGCAGGATGACGTCGGGCACGCGGAAAGTCTCGGAGGGCGTTTCAATGACTGGCGAGCCTAGCAGACGACGGTCGGTGCAAGCGACAACTTGCGTTGGCGCGGTGCTCTGGTATTATTCGCCGCCTAATTACGTGCGGTATTCAACAATTGGTGTTGGGTGGCGGCACGCAGCTCGAGGAAGTGACCATGAAAGAAGGTATCCACCCGAACTACGAAGTAGTTGCAGTCACCTGCAGCTGCGGTAACAAGTTCGAAACGCGTTCGACCCTGGGCAACACCCTGGCGATCGACGTTTGCAACCTGTGCCACCCGTTCTACACCGGTAAGCAGAAAGTCCTGGACACCGGTGGTCGCGTACAGAAGTTCGCCGACCGCTTCGGCATGTTCGGTACCAAGAAGTAATCATGCGCACGGCGAGCCCTTCGGGTTTCGCATTGCTGCTGAAGAAGGCGCCCCTTGTGGGCGCTTTTTTTATGGGCGTTTTCTGGCAGTTTCCCGCCTGGGCGTTCTGCCCGCTGCCGGGCAAGACGCAGCAGGTGCTGGTGCGCCAGGTCACCGATGGCGACACGCTGCGCCTGGCCGACGGGCGGCGCGTGCGCCTGATCGGCATCAATGCCCCGGAGATCGGCCGCAGGGGCCGCCCCAGCGAGCCCTTCGCCGAGGCCGCGAAGCAGCGGCTGCAGGCCTTGGTAGATGCCAATGGCGGGCGGCTCGGGCTGCTGCCGGGGGCCGAGGGCAAGGACAGGTACGGCCGCACCCTGGCACACCTGTACGGCCGTAATGGCGACAATCTCGAAGCGCAGCTGCTCAGCGAAGGGCTCGGCTACCGCGTGGCGGTGGCGCCCAACGTGCGCCTTGTCACCTGCCAGCAAGCGGCCGAGCGAACGGCACGCAACGCCCGGCTGGGCCTATGGCGTACTGCACCGGTGCGCCGGCCGGCGCAGGTCAGGCAGCCGGGGTTCGCCGTGCTCAGCGGCCGAATCGGCAGCATCGAGCGCAATCGCGGCGGTATCTGGCTGGCGCTGGACAGCAATGTCGTGCTGCATGTCCCCACTCGTCTGTTACGCACCTTGCCTGCCGGCTTCTTGGATAATCTCAAGGGGCGCCAGGTCGAAGCGCGCGGCTGGCTGCGGGACCGTTCCCGCAACGGCACACTGAAGCCTGGGCAAAGACGCTGGGTGTTGCCATTGACCGATCCAAGCATGTTGGAGCGTGTTTCAGGCTGAAAAGATGTAGACATTTCGCTATCAGATTGTACACACTGTGAGTCGAATGCCCCCGTGTGCGATAGCTTAAAGTCGTAGGCCAAAGGCCTTGACACAAGTGACTGACCAGTCTTGTGGCTCCCCGGCTCTTTGCGTATCCTCGGCGGTCCGTCAGAACAGTAAATAGCGGAATGCCCACCATGTCAGACCTGAAAACCGCCGCTCTCGAATACCACGCTCAACCTCGTCCGGGGAAACTGAGCGTCGAGCTCTCCAAGCCCACCGCCACCGCCCGTGACCTCGCCCTGGCGTACAGCCCAGGCGTTGCAGAACCTGTGCGTGAAATTGGCCGTGATCCTGAGCTGGCCTACAAGTACACCGGCAAGGGCAACCTGGTCGCGGTAATCTCCGATGGCACCGCCATCCTCGGTCTGGGTGACCTCGGCCCACTGGCTTCCAAGCCGGTCATGGAAGGCAAGGGCGTTCTGTTCAAGCGTTTCGCCGGTATCGATGTATTCGACATCGAAGTCGACTCGGAAAGCCCACAGGCGTTCATCGACACCGTCAAGCGCATTTCGATCACCTTCGGTGGCATCAACCTGGAAGACATCAAGGCGCCAGAGTGCTTTGAAATCGAGCGCACCCTGATCGAGCAGTGCGACATTCCAGTGTTCCACGATGACCAGCACGGCACCGCGATCGTTACCGCGGCCGGCATGATCAACGCCCTGGAAATCGCCGGCAAGAAACTCGAAGACGCCAAGATCGTCTGCCTGGGTGCCGGTGCTGCCGCCATCTCCTGCATGAAGCTGCTGGTGAGCATGGGTGCCAAGGTCGAGAACATCTTCATGATCGACCGCAGCGGCGTGATCCACGCTGGCCGCGACGACCTGAACCAGTACAAGGCCCAGTTCGCCCACGCTACCGACAAGCGCACCCTGGCCGATGCCCTGGACGGCGCAGACGTGTTCGTTGGCCTGTCCGGCCCGAACCTGCTGAGCCCGGAAGGCCTGAAGTCGATGGCTGCCAACCCGATCGTGTTCGCCTGCTCGAACCCGGACCCGGAAATTTCCCCGGAGCTGGCCCACGCCACCCGCAGCGACGTGATCATGGCCACCGGTCGTTCCGACTACCCGAACCAGGTCAACAACGTACTGGGCTTCCCGTTCATCTTCCGTGGTGCCCTGGACGTTCGCGCCAAGCGCATCAACGAAGAGATGAAGATCGCCGCCGCCATCGCCCTGAAGGACCTGGCCAAGCTGCCGGTGCCGAAGGAAGTATGCGAAGCCTACGGCGTGGAAGGCCTGGAGTTCGGCCGTGAGTACATCATTCCGAAGCCGCTGGACGCTCGCCTGATCACCGTCGTTTCCGA
The DNA here is from genome assembly GCF_011752565.1 of Pantoea sp. Ap-967. Classification (GTDB taxonomy): domain Bacteria; phylum Pseudomonadota; class Gammaproteobacteria; order Pseudomonadales; family Pseudomonadaceae; genus Aquipseudomonas. Next base: position 108,829 of record NZ_VWXK01000014.1, on the reverse strand, counting down.
CGCCGTGGCCAAGGCTGCCATCGAATCCGGCGTGGCTACCCTGCCGTATCCGAAGCACTACCCGCTGAACAGCGTGGATGAAGTGTTCAACGGCTGATTACGGCCGTAACACCAAAAAGCCCCGGCTCGTGAGAGCCGGGGCTTTTTTTTGCCCTGTGCATTGGGCGCCGCTTTGCGGCGCATCGCGAGCTTTGCTCGCTCCTACAGAGGGGGCGGTGCAAGGACGAATGAGCCTGCACAGAGCCGGTAGGAGCGAGCGTAGCTCGCGATGCGATCTACGGTCAGAACAGGTCCATCGGCGCCGCCTCATCGGCCGGCAGCGGGCTGCCCGGTGCCGTGCCGTTGCCCAGCTCATCCACCGACGGCGGCGAATCCTCGGCCTTGAACAGCTCGAAGTAGGCGTTCGGCGTGCTCGGCGAAGCCGCACGGCCACTGACCGGGTCAACCCGCAGGCTGAGGATGCCTTCCGGCTCGGCCGGTGCGTGGCTTGGCTTGTCCTTGAGCGCCGCACCCATGAACTTCATCCAGATCGGCAGCGCCGCGGTGCCACCGTATTCACGGCGGCCAAGGCTTTCCGGCTGGTCGAAACCGACCCACACGGTGGTCACGTAATCGGCGTTGTAGCCAGAGAACCAGGCATCCTTGGAGTCGTTGGTGGTACCGGTCTTGCCCGCCAGGTCATCACGGCCCAGGGCCAGCGCGCGGCGGCCGGTGCCGCGCTTGATCACGTCCTGCAGCATGCTGGTGAGGATGTAGGTGGTGCGGCCATCGATGATCTGCTCGGCAACGGCGGGCGTTTGCGGCGGTGGGGCAATCTGGCCCAGGGCCGACGGGGCCTCGCCCGGCAGGGCAGCGGTGCTGATCGGCTGCTCGGGGGCGGCAAGGCCAGCATGGTCTTCGGCACCCATTGGCACGTGGGCCGGGTTGGCGGTGAACAGGGTTTCGCCGTTGCGGCTCTCGATACGGTCGATCAGGTACGGGTTGACCTTGTAGCCGCCGTTGGCAAAGGTGCTCCAGCCGGTGGCGATTTCCATTGGCGTCAACGTCGCGGTGCCCAGGGCCAGGGACAGGTTGCGCGGCAGGTCCTGCTTGTTGAAGCCGAACTTGGTGATGTAGTCGATGGTGCGGTCTACGCCCATGGCCTGCAGCAGGCGGATCGACACCAGGTTGCGCGACTTGTACAAGGCCTCGCGCATGCGAATCGGGCCGAGGAAGGTGTTGGTGTCGTTCTTCGGGCGCCATTCCTTGTCCAGGTACTGGTCGACGAACACGATCGGTGCATCGTTGACCAGGCTGGCGGCAGTGTAGCCGCTGTCCAGCGCCGCGCTGTAGATGAACGGCTTGAAGCTCGAACCCGGCTGGCGCTTGGCCTGCATGGCACGGTTGTAGTTGCTCTGCTCGAACGAGAAACCGCCGACCAGGGCGCGGATGGCGCCGTTGTAAGGGTCGAGGGTTACCAGTGCGCTCTGTGCCCCCGGCACCTGGCTGAACTTGAGCTTGCCATCGTCCAGGCGTTGCAGGCGCACCAGGTCGCCGACCTGCGCAACGTCGGCAGGCGCAGCCGGTGCGCGGCCCTGGGCGTTGGTGTTGATGAAGGGGCGCGCCCATTTCATGCTGTCCCAGGCAACCACTTCCTCTTTGCCGCCACGGGTCAGGACCTTGATGTCGGTTTTATCCACCTGGGTGACGATGGCCGGTTCCAGGGCGCCCAGGTTGCGCTGCTTGGCCAGTTCCTGCAGCCAGGCGGCCTGGGTCTTGCCCGGGAAGCGCGCTTCAGGGCCACGGTAGCCGTGGCGCTCGTCGTATTCGGTAAGGCCGTTGAGGATGGCCTTGTTGGCCATGTCCTGCATGTCGCTTGGCACCGTGGTGGTGACGCGGAAGCCCTCGGTGTAGGCATCGCTGCCGTAGCGGCCAACCATTTCGGCGCGGGCCATCTCGGCGATGTACGGGGCATTCACCTCAGGCGTCGGCACGTGGTAGCTGGCGTTGAGCGGCTCGGCCAGGGCGGTCTGGTAGCTCGCTTGGTCGATCTTGCCGAGCTTGTACATGCGGCCCAGGATCCAGTCACGGCGCTCCTTGGCGCGCACCGGGTTGGCCAGCGGGTTGAAGCGCGAGGGCGCCTTGGGCAGGCCGGCGATCATCGCCATCTGGGCCAGGCTCACGTCGCGGATCGACTTGCCGTAGTACACCTGCGCGGCGGCGTCGATGCCGTAGGCGCGGTTGCCCAGGTAGATCTTGTTCACGTACAGCTCAAGGATCTCGTCCTTGGTCAGCTCACGCTCGATCTGCAGGGCCAGGAGAATTTCGTTGGTCTTGCGCGAGAAGCTGCGCTCGCTGGTGAGGAAGAAGTTCTTCGCCACCTGCATGGTGATGGTGCTGCCGCCGGTCTGGATGTGGCCGGTTTTCACCAACTGGGTGGCGGCGCGCATCAGGCTGCTCGGGTCCACACCATAGTGATTGAGGAAATTGTCGTCCTCGGCAGACAGAAGCGCCTGAATGAACTGTGGGGGAATTTCCGCGAAACGGATGGGCGAGCGGCGCATTTCGCCAAACTCGGCAATCAGCTTGCCGTCGCTGCTGTACACCCTCAGGGGGATTTGCAACTGAACGCTTCTGAGCGAATCGACCGACGGCAGGTTGGGGCTAAGATACAGAAACGCACCGCTCACACCGAGTACGAGCGCGCAGATGACTGCGACGAAAGACCACCAGAAGAACTTCAGCAGGCGTATCAAGGCTTTTCGGTGTCCAGAGTGAGGGGTGGGTTGCGCACGGGGCCGGCGGACGAAAAAACGCCGGGCATTATAAGCATTTTTCGCCGTGCCGGGTGACCGGCCAGGTAGCCAGCAGTACCGTCTGGCCGCCAGGGCCCGGCACAAGGGCGGTTCATGGTTGTAACAAGGAAGTCGCGATGCTTGGACGTTTTGGCAAGGATGCCGGTTCACTGCTGGGGGTGGAAATCGCCGCAGATTCTGTAAGGGTGGCGCAGCTGCGTCGGCGCGCAGGGCGCCTTGAGCGGGTTGCCTGGGCGTTCCAGGGGTTTGAACCCTTCGCCCCGGGTAATGCTCGGCACGATGATGAGCGGGTGGCTGGCGCGCTGCGCAGTGCCTACCGGCAATGTGGCAGCCGGCAACGGCGGGCGGCGGTTGCACTGCCGGCGTCCCAGGTGATTTGCAAGGTGTTGCAGCTGCCCGCTGGCCAGGCCGACAGTGAACGCGAGACGCAGTTGCTGGCGGACGCCGACCAACTGTTTCCTTTCCCTCTTGAAGAACTGCAACTGGATTTCCAGGTGCTGGGCGCTTCGCAACTACAGCCCGGCTACCTGGACGTCATGGTCGCGGCCTGCCGGCAGAGCCTGTTGCAGCCGCTTGAGTCGCTGTTCGCCCAGGCCAGGCTGGAACTGGCCGTGGTCGAGGTCGACAGCATTGCCCTGCAGCGCCTGATGCCGCCCCAGGCGGGCGGCAGGGCGGCGTTGCTGCGCATCGAGCCCGGCAGCCTGATCGTGCATGGTTGGCAGCAGGGCAGCCTGCCTCGGCAGTGTGAGCTGCAGGCCGGCGTGGCGCCGCAGCGGTCGGGTGATGTCTTTGCTGATGGCGTGGCCCCCACTGAGGTATTTGTCACCGGTGCGCCGGCGCTCGGGCAGGGCGGGCTTGCCCGCTTGGGCGAAGCGCTGGGGCTGTCCTGCACACCCTTGCCGCTGTTGGCAGCGCTCGATTGCAGCGACAGCCGCATGGCCCTGGCCAGCGCCCTGGCGCTGGGGGGAATGCACTGATGCTGCGCCTTAATCTCTTGCCCTGGCGTGAACGGCAACGCCAGGCCGCCTTGCGGCGCTTGCGCCTGTCCGTGTTCGGCAGCCTGGTTGTGGCGTTGTGTGGCACGTTGCTGCTGGACCAACTGGCGCGCCAGCGGTTTGAGCGCCAGTGGGGCCAGAACAATGCTTGGCAAGCCGAAATCGACGCACTGGATGCCAGGGCGGCATTGCTTGAGCCGATCAGGAAGGCGCAACAGGCCGTCAACCTGGAGGCCCAGGCGTTGACGCAATTGCGCGCAGGCCAGGGGCACCTGATGGCGTTTTTTGCCGAACTTGAGCGCACGTTGCCAGAAGGTATCCAGTTGTCGAGCCTCAAGCTGAACGGTAACCACCTGCAGATTTCCGGCGTGGCTGCCAGCGGCGCCCTGGTGGCGCAACTGATGCGGGACCTGGAGCGCGCCAGCGTGATGCGTGCGCTGGAACTCAAGTACCTCAAGAGCCAGCCTGGGGGCGATACGTTCCTGTTGGTCGCCAACCTTTCGGCATCCTGGTCGTGAAGCCCGTGCAAGGGTGGGGGTGGAGGGCATTCATCGAACGTTCGGCCTGGGCTCGCAGGGCATTGCCGGTGGTCGCAGGGCTTGCACTGCTTGCCCTTGGCTGCCTGGTTCGCCTGCCCCACTGGTGGGGGCTTCAGGGGCATGAACAGGTAAGGCAGGCCGGCCTGCAACAGGCGCAACAGGCCAAGGCCGCCAGCCTGGCAGCGGTAGCTCAGGAGCAGGTGGCGCTTGAGGCGGCTCGGCTTCAGGTACAAGAGGCCCGTTGGCGACTTGCCGCCGGCGCCGGCATGAGTGACTTGCTGGAGCAGTTGGCATCCTCCGGGCTTGCCTATGGCTTGCACTTCGAGCAGGTAGATGTGCAGGACCCGGTGGCACGTGAAGGTTATGAGCTGACGCCACTGACTGTTCAGGTCGTGGGACGTTACCCGGCCCTGCGCATGTGGCTGGATGACTGGCTGGGCCAGGCTCGGCTATTGCAGGCCGAAGATTTGCACCTGTTGGCGGCTAAGGGCGAGCCTGGGCTGCTGCGTCTGCAACTGCGGGTCAATGCCTACCAGGCTGATACCGTGCTACCCGCCCCGACGTCCTTGGCGGATGTGCCCGCGCGAGCTGAAGCCCAGCCCCCGGCACTCGACCCCTTCGCTGCGTGGGCGGCGCGCCTGTCGCCGTCTGGGCTCGCCGGCGTGCCGCTTTCGCAGCTGGAAATGGTCGGCAGCCTGCAGCGCGGGCTTGAGCGTGAAGCGCTGCTGAGTGCCAAGGGCCGCGTGTACCGAGTGCGTGCCGGTGACCGGGTAGGGCGCGATGGCGGCGTTGTCGAGCAAGTGGGCGAGCGGCAGATGGATGTGCGCGAACGGTTGTTCGTGGGCGGCGTCTGGCGCGAGCGAACGGTGATGCTGACGCTCAGGAAGAGCGCATTCAGGGAGGCCTCGGATGGCAATGATGCGGCTGTTGATCGGCTTGGCGGCGTTGACGCTGCAGGCATGGGTGCAGGCGGCCCCTTATCGGGGTGAGCCCATCACCTTGAACTTTCAGGAGATAGAAGTGCGCTCGGCGCTGCAGGTATTGGCTGACTACGCCGGCATCAACCTGGTGGCCAGTGATGCGGTGCAGGGCCACGTCACCTTGCGCTTGCAGGATGTGCCCTGGGACCAGGCGCTGGAGTTGGTGCTACGCAGCAAAGGGCTGGCCCGGCGCGAAGAAGGCAATGTGCTGCTGGTGGCGCCGGCGGCGGAAATGGCCGAGCAGTCCCGCGACGCCCGCATTGGCCAGGCCCTCGATGCCCAGCTGGAGCCGTTGCAGCGTGAACTGCTGCCCATTCACCATGCCCAGGCTCCGGAACTGGCCGAGCTGCTGCTGGCGACCCTGGCCGATGACGGCCCGCTCAGTGGCCGGGGCAGCTTGGGCGTGGACGCCCGCACCAATACGCTGGTGGCGCACTTGCCGGCGGTGCGCCTGGGCGAGCTGCGCGAACTGGTGGCGCAACTGGATGTGCCGGTACGCCAGGTTGCGATCGAGGCGCGCATCGTCGAGGCCAATGTCGATTATGAAAAGGTGCTGGGTGTGCGTTGGGGCAGGGGCCTGTATGCCGAGGGCGCCCAGTTGGGCAAGGACGTATTCGTCGAGCTGGGGGTGGAGCGTGCCACCTCCGGGGTCGGCCTGGGCCTTTTGCGCGGGGACATACTGCTGGACCTGGAACTCAGCGCCATGGAAAAAAGCGGCAATGGCGAAATCATCTCCCAGCCCAAGGTGGTGACCGCCGACAAGGAGACGGCGCGGATTCTCAAGGGCACCGAGGTGCCCTACCAGGAAACCAGCAAGAGCGGCGCCACCTCGGTGGCATTTCGCGAGGCGTCACTGTCGCTGGAGGTTACCCCGCAGATCACCCCCGATGGCAAGGTGATCATGGCAGTGCGCGTGACCAAGGACGAGCCTGACTTCGTCAACGCCATCAATGACGTGCCGCCGATTCGCAAGAACGAGGTCACCGCCAGGGTGCGCGTGGCCGACGGCGAAACCATCGTCATTGGCGGCGTTTACTCGACCACGCAAAACAAAGTGGTCGACAAGGTGCCATTTTTTGGCGATCTGCCGTATGTTGGGCGGCTGTTTCGACGCGATGCATTACAAGAGAAAAAATCCGAGCTGCTGGTCTTCCTGACTCCGCGTATCATGAGTGACCAGGCGATTGCTGTGAGTCGTTGATTCTGTGCGAAATTTGATACTTGTAGGGCCCATGGGTGCTGGAAAGAGCACCATCGGACGCCTGTTGGCCAAAGAGCTGCGCCTGCTGTTCAAGGATTCCGACAAGGAAATCGAACTGCGAACCGGCGCCAACATCCCGTGGATCTTCGACCGTGAAGGCGAACCGGGCTTTCGTGACCGTGAGCAGGCGATGATCGCCGAGCTCTGCGCGCTCGATGGCGTGGTTGTGGCAACCGGCGGCGGCGCGGTGATGCGCCCGGAAAACCGCCAGGCGCTGCACCAGGGCGGCCGGGTGATCTACCTGCACGCTTCGGTGGAGCAGCAGGTGGGGCGCACCGCGCGCGACCGCAACCGGCCGCTGCTGCGCACCGCCAACCCCGAGGCCACCCTGCGTGCCTTGCTGGAGGCGCGCGACCCGCTCTACCGCGAGATCGCCGACCTGGTGGTAGAAACCGACGAACGGCCGCCGCGCATGGTGGTGCTCGACATTCTCGAGCGCCTGCAGCAGTTGCCGCCCCGCTAACCCGGGACTATTCTCGGCCAGCGCCGAGGCGAGGTTAAACGTTATCGCGCGGGTCGCACAGCCGGCGCCGCGCCCAAGCACATTGTGGGGATACATGCAGACACTAAAGGTCGACCTCGGCGAGCGCAGCTACCCGATCTACATTGGCGAAGGCCTGCTGGACCAGGCCGAACTGCTGGCGCCGCACATCCGCGGGCGGCAGGTTGCCATCGTTTCCAACGAAACCGTCGCGCCCCTGTATCTCGAACGCCTGAGCAAGACCCTCGGTGCCTACTCGGTGGTGCCGGTGATCCTGCCGGACGGCGAAGCCCACAAGAATTGGCAAACCCTGCAGCTGATCTTCGACGGCCTGCTGACCGCCCGCCACGACCGCCGTACCACGGTGGTTGCCCTGGGCGGTGGGGTTATCGGCGACATGGCCGGGTTTGCCGCCGCCTGCTACCAGCGTGGCGTGGACTTCATCCAGGTGCCGACCACCCTGCTGTCCCAGGTCGATTCCTCGGTGGGCGGTAAAACCGGCATCAACCACCCGCTGGGCAAGAACATGGTTGGTGCCTTCTACCAGCCCAACGCAGTGTTGATCGACACCACCAGCCTCAAGACCCTGCCCGGGCGCGAGCTGTCGGCGGGCCTGGCCGAAGTAATCAAGTACGGCCTGATCTGTGACAAGCCTTTCCTCGCCTGGCTCGAAGACAATATGCAAGCCCTGCGCGCCCTGGAGCCCGCGGCCCTGACCGAAGCCATCCGCCGTTCGTGCGCGGCCAAGGCTGCCGTGGTCGGCGCCGATGAGCGCGAGTCCGGCGTGCGTGCCACGCTGAACCTGGGGCACACCTTCGGCCATGCCATCGAAACCCACATGGGCTACGGCGTGTGGCTGCACGGTGAAGCCGTTGCTGCTGGCACGGTGATGGCGTTGGAGATGTCCATGCGCCTGGGCTGGATCGACCAGGCCGAGCGTGATCGAGCAATCCGTCTGCTGCAGGATGCAGGCTTGCCGGTGGTGCCACCACAGGAAATGACCCCGGCGCATTTCATGGAGCATATGGCGGTCGACAAAAAGGTGCTCGACGGGCGTCTGCGCCTGGTGCTGCTGCGCCAGCTGGGCGAAGCCGTGATCACCGACGACTATCCGAAAGAGATTCTACAGGCCACGCTGTCGGCGGATTACCGCGCGATCGTGGCCCAGCTTTGAGGTTGTGACAGCGTAATGACCAGTTTGCATGCCGATGAGGCGTTCCTCGAACATTACCAGTTGAGCCACGATCCGTTCGCACCCCGTGTGCCCGGTTTCAAATTCTTCCCCGCCCAGCGCAAGCCGGTACTCGGCCAACTGCACCACCTGGCCCGCTACAGCCAGCTGATGCTGGTGGTGACTGGCCCGGTAGGCAGCGGCAAGACCCTGCTGCGCCAGGCCCTGGTGGCCAGCACCAACAAGCAGTCGGTGCTGAGCGTGGTGGTTTCCGCCCGCGGTGCCAGCGATGCGGCCAGCGTGCTTGGCCAGGTGGCGCAATCGCTGGAAGTGAGCCAGCCTGAAGTGCAGGCGATCCTGTCGAAGGTGGTGCAACTGGCACTCACCGGCCAGGAAGTCTATTTGCTGGTGGATGATGCGGAACAACTCGACGAGTCGGCACTCCAAGCGTTGCTGGAACTGGCGGCAGGCCTCCCGGAAGGGCGCCCGCACGTGTTCCTGTTCGGTGAGCCGTCGCTGATCGCCGGGTTGGACGAGATCAATGTCGAGGAAGAACGCTTCCACGTCATCGAACTCGCCCCGTACAGCGAGGAAGAAACCCGCGAGTACCTGGAGCAGCGCCTGGAAGGCGCCGGCCGGGGCATCGAGGTGTTCACCCGCGAGCAGCTTGTCGACATCCACGAAAATTCCGACGGATGGCCTGGCAACATCAACCAGGTCGCCCGCGATACTTTGATCGAAGCCATGATCGCTAGCCGTTCCACGGTGAAGCGACCTGCCATGGGGTTCAAAATGCCTAAAAAACACGTGCTCGCGCTGTCTGCTGTGGTCGTGGTTGCCGTAGGTGCCGCGGTGCTGATGCCCAAGAAAGGCGACAAGGCGCCCGCCGAGGCCCCGGTGGCCCAGGCCCAGCTGCCGTTGGGCGATGGCAAGCCAGGTGCCGCCCAGTCGAACAATGGCAACCCCGCCATCGAGTTCTCCGGCCAGTCCCAGCCCATGCCGCTGCCGCTGGTAGGCCAATCGCAGCCAGTGATGCGCGAGCCGCTGGCCCAGGCCGCCGGCATGGGTGATGGCGACGAAGCTGGGCCGGCCGGTAACACGGCGCTGCAGCCTTCCGTTCCGCCGACCGTGACCACCACGGCGCCGCCCCAGGGCGTGCCGGCTGGCCCTGCGCCGAGCATGGCGCAGGCCACGGCCCCTGCGCAGCCGGTTGCACCTGCGCCAAAACCTGTCGCGACCCACCCGGCCAAGCCGGTTGCGCCTGCCAAGCCAGTAGCGGCGCCCACCCAGGTCGCCACGGCCAAGCCCGCTGCCAAGCCTGCGGAAAAACCGGCTGCAGCGGCCACCGCCGGTGGCGGCTGGTATGCCGGCCAGAAGCCGGGCAACTATGTGGTGCAAATTCTCGGCACCAGCTCCGAGGCCTCGGCCCAGGCCTTCGTCAAGGCCCAGGGTGGCGACTATCGCTACTTCAAGAAAAACCTGCAGGGCAAGCCACTGTACGTGGTGACCTACGGCAGCTTTGCCAACCGCGACGCAGCGGTTGCGGCAATCAAGAACTTGCCAGCGAAGGTCCAGGCTGGTAAACCTTGGCCACGTACCGTCGCCAGCGTCCAACAAGAGCTGGCCTCGGCCCGCTGATACCTGCCGGGCGGCACCACCCCGCCGCCCAGTTGCTGAGCGATTACTGACTTTCGTCTAGCCTGCTGCGCCCCAAGCGCGGCAGGCTTTTCTGTCCCAGACTGTTGGCCACAAGCCCCCTGTTGCAGTCATGGCTGAAACGCTTCAGACTCAAGCCAAGCCGCTACCACGGCGCATGGCGCAAAAACATTCAAAAATGCGACATAAATTTTCAATGGTGAGACATGAAAATTTGTGGGTAGCCCTGTCGCTGTGCAACAATGGTTTTCCATGACCACCGCAAAAAAGCTGGCATTTGATCGGCGTGGATGGTAAGTGGTTGTACATAAAAGAGATTTACCTCCGGTTGAGAGGTGAACCTGGTGAGAAAGTGTCTATGAAAACAGGTCTGTACCATCCCGAAGAATTCAAGGACAACTGTGGTTTTGGCCTGATCGCCCATATGACGGGCGAGCCGAGCCACCACCTTCTGCAAACCGCCATGCAGGCGCTGACTTGCATGACCCACCGCGGCGGTATCAACGCCGACGGCAAGACCGGTGACGGTTGCGGCCTGCTCATGCAGAAGCCCGATCAATTCCTGCGGGCCGTGGCCCAGGAACACTTCGCCGTCGAGCTGCCCAAGCAGTACGCCGTCGGCATGGTGTTCTTCAACCAGGACCCGGTCAAAGCCGAAGCTGCCCGCGCCAACATGGACCGCGAAATCGTCGCTGCCGGCCTGAAGCTGGTTGGCTGGCGCAAGGTCCCGATCGACACCAGCGTGCTCGGCCGCCTGGCCCTGGAGCGCCTGCCGCAGATCGAACAGGTGTTCATCGGCGGTGAAGGCCTGAGCGATCAGGAATTCGCCATCAAGCTGTTCAGTGCCCGTCGCCGCTCGTCCGTGGCCAATGCCCACGACAGCGACCACTACATCTGCAGCTTCTCGCACAAGACCATCATCTACAAAGGCCTGATGATGCCGCGCGATCTCGCGGCGTTCTACCCAGACCTGGGTGACGAGCGCCTGCAAACCGCGATCTGCGTGTTCCACCAGCGCTTCTCCACCAATACCCTGCCGAAATGGCCGCTGGCGCAGCCGTTCCGCTTCCTCGCCCACAACGGCGAGATCAACACCATCACCGGCAACCGCAACTGGGCCATGGCCCGTCGCACCAAGTTCGCCAACGACCTGATCCCCGACCTCGAAGAGCTCGGCCCACTGGTCAACCGCGTCGGTTCCGACTCCTCCAGCATGGACAACATGCTGGAACTGATGGTCACCGGCGGCATCGACCTGTTCCGTGGCGTGCGCATGCTGGTACCGCCAGCCTGGCAGAACGTCGAAACCATGGACGCCGACCTGCGCGCCTTCTACGAATACAACTCCATGCACATGGAACCGTGGGATGGCCCGGCCGGTATCGTCATGACCGAAGGCCGCCACGCGGTGTGCCTGCTCGACCGCAACGGCCTGCGCCCGGCGCGTTGGGTAACCACCACCAATGGCTACATCACCATCGCCTCGGAAATCGGCGTATGGGGCTACCAGCCTGAGGAAGTGCTGGCCAAGGGCCGCGTCGGCCCTGGCCAGATCCTGGCCGTGGACACCGAAACCGGCCAGATCCTCGACACCGATGCCATCGACAACCGCTTGAAGTCGCGCCACCCGTACAAGCGCTGGCTGCGTCAGCACGCCACCCGCATCCAGGCCACCCTGACCGACGACCAGGGCGCAGCCAGCTACGACGCCGACCAGCTCAAGCAATTCATGAAGATGTTCCAGGTCACCTTCGAGGAGCGTGACCAGGTGCTGCGCCCACTCGGTGAGCAAGGCCAGGAAGCGGTCGGCTCGATGGGCGACGACACGCCGATGGCCGTGCTGTCCCAGCGCGTGCGCTCGCCGTATGACTTCTTCCGCCAGCAGTTCGCCCAGGTGACCAACCCACCGATCGACCCGCTGCGCGAAGCGATCGTGATGTCCCTGGAAATCTGCCTGGGCGCCGAGCGCAATATCTTCCAGGAGTCCCCGGAGCACGCCTCGCGGGTGATTCTCAGCTCGCCAGTGATCTCGCCGGCCAAGTGGCGTTCGCTGATGAGCCTGGAGCGCGACGGTTTCGACCGCCAGCTGATCGACCTGAACTACGACGAGAGCGTTGGCCTGGAAGCGGCCATCCGCAACATCGCCGACCAGGCCGAAGAAGCGGTGCGCAGCGGCAAGACCCAGCTGGTGCTGAGCGACCGCTACATCGCCCCGGGCAAACTGCCGGTGCATGCTTCGCTGGCCGTTGGCGCGGTGCACCACCGCCTGACCGAACAGGGCCTGCGCTGCGACAGCAACATCCTGGTGGAAACCGCCACCGCCCGTGACCCGCACCACTTCGCCGTGCTGCTGGGCTTTGGCGCCTCGGCCGTGTACCCGTACCTGGCCTATGAAGTGCTGGCCGACCTGATCCGTACCGGCGAAGTGCTGGGCGACTTGGACGAAGTCTTCAAGTACTACCGCAAAGGCATTTCCAAAGGCCTGCTGAAGATCCTGTCGAAGATGGGCATCTCCACCATCGCCTCGTACCGTGGCGCCCAGCTGTTCGAAGCCATCGGCCTGTCCGAGGAAGTGGTTGGCCTGAGCTTCAAGGGCGTGTCCAGCCGCATCAAGGGCGCGCGTTTCGTCGACCTCGAAAGCGACCAGAAGCTGCTGGCAGCCGAAGCCTGGAGCGCGCGCAAGCCGATCCAGCAAGGTGGCCTGCTGAAGTTCGTCCACGGCGGCGAGTACCACGCCTACAACCCGGACGTGGTCAACACCCTGCAGGCCGCCGTGCAGCAGGGCGACTACGCCAAGTTCAAGGAATACACCACGCTGGTCGACCAGCGCCCGGTGTCGATGATCCGCGACCTGCTGAAGGTGAAAGTGGCCGACCAGGCCCTGCCGCTGGACCAGGTCGAGCCGCTGGAGGCCATCCTCAAGCGCTTCGACTCCGCCGGTATCTCGCTGGGCGCACTGTCGCCGGAAGCCCACGAAGCCCTGGCCGAGGCGATGAACCGCCTGGGTGCGCGCTCCAACTCCGGTGAGGGCGGTGAAGACCCGTCGCGCTACGGCACGATCCGCAGCTCGAAAATCAAGCAGGTGGCCACCGGCCGCTTTGGCGTCACCCCGGAATACCTGGTCAACGCCGAGGTGCTGCAGATCAAGGTGGCCCAGGGCGCCAAGCCCGGTGAAGGCGGCCAGCTGCCAGGCGGCAAGGTCAACGGCCTGATCGCCAAGCTGCGCTATGCGGTGCCAGGCGTGACCCTGATCTCGCCGCCGCCGCACCACGACATCTATTCCATCGAAGACCTGGCCCAGCTGATCTACGACCTCAAGCAGGTCAACCCGCAGGCCCTGGTGTCGGTGAAACTGGTGGCCGAAGCCGGCGTTGGCACCATCGCCGCTGGCGTGGCCAAGGCCTACGCCGACCTGATCACCATTTCCGGCTACGACGGTGGTACCGGCGCTTCGCCGCTGACCTCCATCAAGTACGCCGGCGCCCCGTGGGAACTGGGCCTGGCTGAAACCCACCAGACCCTGCGCGGCAACGACCTGCGCGGCAAGGTGCGGGTACAGACCGACGGTGGCCTGAAAACCGGCCTGGACGTTATCAAGGCCGCGATCCTCGGCGCCGAGAGCTTCGGCTTCGGCACCGCGCCGATGATCGCCCTGGGCTGCAAGTACCTGCGCATCTGCCACCTGAACAACTGCGCCACCGGCGTGGCCACCCAGAACGACAAGCTGCGCAAGGACCACTACATCGGCACCGTCGACATGGTGATCAACTTCTTCACCTTCGTTGCCGAGGAAACCCGTGAGTGGCTGGCCAAGCTGGGCGTGCGCAGCCTCGGCGAGCTGATCGGCCGTACCGACCTGCTCGACGTGCTGCCAGGCGACACCGAGCGCCAGCAGTACCTGGACCTGACCCCGCTGCTGGGCAGCTCGCACATTCCGGCCGACAAGCCGCAGTTCTGCGAAGTCGACAAGAACCCGCCGTTCGACAAGGGCGAGCTGGCCGAGAAGATGGTCGAGATGGCCCTGCCGGCGATCCGCGACCAGGCCGGTGGCGAGTTCAGCCTCGACATCTGCAACTGCGACCGTTCCATCGGTGCCCGTATCTCTGGCGAAATCGCCAAGCTGTACGGCAACCAAGGCATGGCCAGCAAGCCGGTCACCTTCCGCTTCAAGGGCACTGCGGGCCAGAGCTTCGGCGTGTGGAACGCCGGCGGCCTGAACCTGCACCTGGAAGGCGACGCCAACGACTACGTCGGCAAGGGCATGACGGGCGGCAAGCTGACCATCGTGCCACCGGCCGGTAGCCCGTTTGCTACCCAGCACAGCGCCATCGTCGGCAACACCTGCCTGTACGGCGCCACCGGCGGCAAGCTGTTCGCCGCCGGCACCGCGGGCGAGCGCTTCGCTGTGCGTAACTCCGGCGCCCACGCTGTTGTCGAGGGCACTGGCGATCACTGCTGTGAATACATGACCGGCGGCTTTGTCTGCGTTCTGGGCAAGACCGGTTACAACTTCGGTTCTGGCATGACTGGCGGCTTCGCCTACGTGCTCGACATGGACAATACCTTCGTCGACAAGCTCAACCACGAGCTGGTGGAAATCCAGCGTATCAGTGGTGAAGCGATGGAGGCCTACCGCAGCCACCTGGCGCGTGTCCTGGGCGAGTACGTGGAAGAAACCGGCAGCGAGTGGGGGCGTGAGCTCTTCGAGAACCTGGACGACTACGTGCGGCGCTTCTGGTTGGTCAAGCCCAAGGCGGCCAACCTCAAGCAACTGTTGTCCAGCACCCGTGCCAACCCGCAGTAAGAACAGCTGCAAGTGACGGCCCCGTGCGCGGGGCCCGTCGTGCTCAAGTGATCGTCTTGCAGCTTGCGGCCTGAGGCCGACAACTGCGGTAAAGAGGTTTTGAAAAATGGCTGAACGTCTGAACAACGACTTCCAGTTCATCGAAGTGGGCCGCAAGGACCCGAAGAAAAAACTGCTGCGCCAGCGCAAGAAGGAGTTCGTGGAAATCTACGAACCGTTCAAGCCTGCGCAGTCCGTGGAACAGGCGCACCGTTGCCTGGGCTGCGGTAACCCGTACTGCGAATGGAAGTGCCCGGTGCACAACTTCATCCCCAACTGGTTGAAGCTGGTGTCCGAAGGCAACATCCTGGCCGCGGCGGAACTGTCGCACCAGACCAACACCCTGCCGGAAGTGTGCGGCCGCGTGTGCCCGCAAGACCGCCTGTGCGAGGGTGCCTGCACCCTGAACGACGGCTTCGGGGCGGTCACCATCGGTTCGGTGGAGAAGTACATCACCGACACCGCCTTCGCCATGGGCTGGCGCCCGGACATGTCCAAGGTCAAGCCGACCGGCAAGCGCGTTGCGATCATCGGTGCCGGCCCGGCAGGCCTGGGCTGCGCCGACGTGCTGGTGCGCGGCGGGGTAACCCCGGTGGTGTTCGACAAGAACCCGGAAATCGGCGGCCTGCTGACCTTCGGCATCCCTGAGTTCAAGCTGGAAAAGACTGTGCTGAGCAACCGCCGCGAAGTCTTCACCGGCATGGGCATCGAGTTCCGCCTGAACACCGAGGTGGGCAAGGACATCACCATGGAACAGCTGCTCGCCGAGTACGACGCGGTGTTCATGGGCATGGGCACCTACACCTACATGAAGGGCGGCTTCCCGGGCGAGGACCTGCCGGGGGTACACGACGCGCTGGACTTCCTGATCGCCAACGTCAACCGCAACCTGGGCTTTGAAAAGTCGCCGGAAGACTTCGTCGACATGCGGGGCAAGAAGGTCGTAGTGCTGGGCGGTGGTGACACCGCGATGGACTGCAACCGTACCTCGATCCGCCAGGGCGCCAAGTCGGTGACCTGTGCCTACCGCCGCGACGAAGCCAACATGCCGGGTTCGCGCAAAGAGGTGAAGAACGCCAAGGAAGAGGGCGTGAAGTTCCTCTACAACCGCCAGCCGATCGCCATCGTGGGCGAAGACAAGGTCGAAGGCGTCAAGGTGGTCGAGACCCGTCTCGGCGAGCCGGATGCCCGTGGCCGTCGCAGCCCTGAGCCGATCCCGGGTTCCGAGGAGATCCTGCCGGCCGACGCCGTGGTGATCGCCTTCGGCTTCCGCCCAAGCCCGGCGCCGTGGTTCGAGCAGCATGGCATCCAGATGGACAGCCAGGGCCGCGTGGTGGCACCGGAGAAAGGCAAGTTCAAGCACCAGACCAGCAACCCGAAGATCTTCGCCGGCGGCGATATGGTGCGCGGTTCGGACCTGGTGGTGACGGCCATTTTCGAAGGCCGCAACGCTGCCGAAGGCATCCTGGACTACCTCGAAGTCTGATCCAGCGCATTCGCGGGGCAAGCCCGCTCCTACAAGGTTCACGCCGAACCTGTAGGAGCGGGCTTGCCCCGCGAAGCTTTTTGTATACAAAATCGTTTGATCTGTGGCACCCAATAGACAAAACGCATGGCCTTGACCGTGCCTTTTGCGCTGGCGTCTGAGAAAATGCCCGCACTATTTTTCCGGATGCCGACATGACTGCCCTGAAGAACGATCGTTTCCTGCGTGCGCTGCTCAAGCAACCCGTGGACGTCACCCCTGTCTGGATGATGCGCCAGGCCGGCCGCTACCTGCCGGAATACCGCGCCAGCCGCGCCAAGGCCGGCGATTTCATGAGCCTGTGCATGAACCCGCAGTTCGCCTGCGAGGTCACCCTGCAGCCGCTGGACCGCTACCCGCTGGATGCGGCGATCCTGTTCTCGGACATCCTCACCATCCCCGACGCCATGGGCCTGGGCCTGTACTTTGAAACCGGCGAAGGCCCGCGTTTCAAGAAAGTCATCAGCACCCCGGCCGACATCGAGGCGCTGCCCATCCCCGACCCGCAGAAAGACCTGGGCTACGTGATGGATGCGGTCAGCACCATCCGCCGTGAGCTCAATGGCCGTGTGCCGCTGATCGGTTTCTCCGGCAGCCCGTGGACCTTGGCCACCTACATGGTCGAAGGCGGTTCGTCGAAGGATTTCCGCAAGACCAAGGCCATGGCCTACGACAACCCACAAGCCCTGCACCTGCTGCTGGACAAGCTGGCGCAGTCGGTCACCAGCTACCTCAACGGGCAGATCCTCGCGGGCGCCCAGGCCGTGCAGATCTTCGACACCTGGGGCGGCAACCTGTCGGCGGCGGCCTACCAGGAGTTCTCCCTGGCCTACATGCGCAAGATCGTCAGCGGCCTGATTCGCGAGCATGAAGGGCGCAAGGTGCCGGTGATCCTGTTCACCAAGAACGGCGGCCTGTGGCTGGAAAGCATTGCCGAGGCCGGCGCCGACGCACTGGGCCTGGACTGGACCTGCGAAATCGGCGACGCCCGCCGCCGTGTGGGTGACAGGGTGGCCCTGCAGGGCAACATGGACCCGACCGTGCTGTACGCCAAGCCTGAGGCCATCCGCCAGGAAGTGGCGCGCATTCTGGCCAGCTACGGCCACGGCACTGGCCATGTGTTCAACCTGGGCCACGGGATCACCCCGGAAGTCGACCCAGAGCATGCTGGCGTGTTCATCAACGCCGTGCACGAGCTGTCGGCGCAGTATCACATCGGTAGCTGATTCAAGGGCCCTTTCGCGGGGCAAGCCCGCTCCTACAGAGCATGCGTGCCCCGCGAAGGCCTCACACCGCTTTCGGTGCCAGCTTGCTCAGGTGCAGCGCCACCAACAGTGCCACCGCCAGCAAGCTGCCGATGAACAGCCCGATGCCGTTCCAGCCCCATTGGTGCCAGAACACCCCGCCCGCCGTACCCGCCACGCTGGAGCCTGCGTAATAGCAGAACAGGTACAACGACGACGCCTGCCCCTTGGCCTTCAGCGCTCGCCGTCCGATCCAGCTGCTGGCCACCGAGTGCGCGCCGAAGAAGCCGAAGGTGAACACCAGCATGCCGACGACCACCAGCGCCAACGGGGTGGCCAGGGTCATCAGCATACCGCCTGCCATCACCACGATGCTGGCCCAGAACACCTTGCGCCGGCCCAGCTTGTCGGCCAGTGCGCCCACCTGCGCCGAACTGTAGATGCCCGACAGGTACACCACCGACAGCAAGCCGACCAGCGCCTGGTTCATGTGGTAGGGCTCTGCCAGCAGGCGGTAGCCGATGTAGTTGAACAGGGTGACGAAGGCGCCCATCAGCAGGAAGGCTTCGAGGAACAGCCACGGCAAGCCGGCGTCCTTGAAGTGCATGACGAAACCATCGAGCAGGCTGCGCGGGTTCAGCAGCTGCGGGCGGAAATTACGCGATTCAGGCAGCACCTTCCAGAACACCAGCGCCGCCACCAAGGCCAGGCCGCCGATGGTCAGCATTGCCGTGTGCCAGCTGACGAAGTCGATCAGTACCCCGGTGATCAAGCGCCCGCTCATGCCGCCGATGGCATTGCCACCGATGTACAGGCCCATGGCCAGGCCGATGTGCTGCGGGTGGATTTCCTCGCTGAGGTAAGTCATCGCCACCGCCGCCAGGCCGCTCAGCGACAGGCCCACCAGGGCGCGGGTGGCCAGTACCAGTTCCCAGCTGGGCATCACCGCGCTGGCCAGGGTCGACAGGGCGGCGCACACCAGGGCAAAGACCATCACCGGTTTGCGGCCGATGCGGTCGGAAATGGGGCCGGTAATCAACAGGCCGAACGCCAGCATCGCCGTCGACACCGACAGCACCAGGCTGCTCTGGGCCGCGTTGATGGAAAAATCCTTGGACAGCAACGGCATCATCGGCTGCACGCAGTACAGCAGGGCGAAGGTGGCGAAGCCGCCGCTGAACAACGCCAGCACGGTCTTGAGGAAGGCGGGAGTGCCTTTTTCGATCCACATATCGCTTGAGGGGGCAGGTTCGGGCTCGGCGGGAAGGGGGGCTACAGCAGTTTTCACGGGGGTGACCTCGGTTGCAATGAAAAAAGCATATAGCTGGCTAATGATTAGATCCAATATATTGTTCGACCTATTTAAGACGTTTTGCGACTTGTTTGGAGCCGATCATGGAACTGCGTCACCTGCGTTATTTCATTGCGGTCGCCGAAGAACTGCACTTTGGCCGCGCGGCCCAGCAACTGGGTATTTCCCAGCCTCCCCTGAGCCAGCAGATCCAGGCGTTGGAACAGGAACTGGGTGCCCGGCTGTTCGAGCGTACCAACCGTCGGGTCGAGCTGAGCGAGGCTGGCCGGCTGTTTCTCGAAGAAGCGCGCCAGGTGCTGGCCCAGGTGGAAAAAGCCGCCGATGTGGCGCGCCGGGCGCAGTTGGGCGAACTGGGCGAGATGAAGATTGGCTTCACGTCCTCGGCGCCGTTCACCTCGAAGATTCCCAAGGCGATCCACGCCTTTCGCCAGCGCTTTCCGGCGGTGCACCTGAACCTCAAGGAGATGAGCAGCCGCGACGTTGCCGAGGGGGTGTTCGACGAGTCCATCGAAGTGGGGCTGATGCGGCCCATGCCGTTGCCCGAAGGCCTGGTGGCCACGGAGCTGTTTCGCGAGCCCCTGGTGGCGGTAATCAATGCCTCGCACCCGCTGGCCGAAGGCAGCGAAGGCGGCGTGCACATGACGGCGCTGGCCCATGAGCCGTTCGTGTTCTTCCCGCGCAGTTACGGCAGTGGGCTGCATGCGCAATTGCTGAGCCTGGCGCGGCAGGCAGGGTTCAGCCCACATTTTGCCCAGGAGGCTGGCGAGGCCATGACCATCATCGGCCTGGTGTCGGCGGGGTTGGGCGTGTCGGTGCTGCCGGCTTCGTTCAAGCGCATGCAGATCGAAGGGGTGGTGTACCGCACGCTACTGGATGAACAGGCCACCTCAGCGGTGTGGCTGGTGCAGCGTGAGCGCGGCGGCTCGGCAATGGCCCGTGCGTTCGCCGAGCTTGTGACCGGCCAGGTTCAGGGCTGAGGCCATCACCCCCTGTAGGAGCGAGCGCAGCTCGCGATCACCGGCAACGCCGGTGCCAGGCACCTCGCCACATGGCACCGGCTGTGCCGGTGATCGCGAGCTGCGCTCGCTCCTACACGGGGATCTGTCCAATCGGCAGGACGATCAGTCCACGCGCGCCAGGTCGCCCTTGATCGCAACGCCTGCGATCACCGCACCCGCATGGCATTCGTAGGTCGCGGCATCCTTGCGCTCGTTCTTCTTGTAGTAGCTGGCGATATTGGTCACGGCGTTGGCACTGACCTTCTTCGCCGCGTCCTGCATCGTCAGCAAGGCCGATTGCAGGGCCCATTCGCAGGCCACTTCGTCACTTTTGTTGAAGGCATTGGTCTTCTTGTTGGTCACCGCGTTAGGGCTGATTACCTTGACCTTGCCGCGCGGCTGCACGCCGGCCAGGTAGAACTTCACCGAGCCGTCGAGCTTCTTCTCGGCCAGCATCTGCTGCACCACCTTGTCGAACGGCAGGTACAGCGCAGTGTCACGGGCCTGGCTGATGCCAGGCAGGGCGGCCAGCAGCAGGGCGGTGGCGGCGGTAAGGGTCTTCAGGCGCATGGGGTTCTTCCTTGGTCAGTTGTAAGGGGTGGCGTTGCCAGTCGGGGGTATTCACGGCCAGCGGCGGAAGATCAACGAGGTGTTGACCCCGCCGAAGGCGAAGTTGTTGTTCATCACATGCTGGTGGCTCATGGCGCGGAATTCGCCGCGCAGGTAGTCCAGCTCGCCGCAGCGTGGGTCCACCTGGTCGAGGTTGAGCGTGTGCACGTAGCGGTCGCTGTTCATCATCTCGATGCTGAACCACGACTCCAGCGCGCCACAGGCGCCCAGGGTGTGGCCGAGGAAACTCTTCTGCGAACTGATTGGCATGCGTGGGCCGAACAGGCTGCTGGTGGCCAGGGTTTCGGCGATGTCGCCCTGCTCGGTGGCGGTGCCATGGCCGTTGACGTAGCCGATGTCCTCGGGCGCAAGGCCTGCATCTTCCAAGGCCAGTTCCATGGCCCGGCGCATGGTCACCTGCTCGGGGCGGGTGGTGTGCTGGCCGTCGGCATTGCTGCCGAAACCGACTATTTCGGCGTGGATCCTGGCGCCGCGCGCCAGGGCATGCTCCAGCTCCTCAAGCACCAGCATGCCGCCGCCCTCGCCGATCACCAGGCCGTCGCGGCCACTGTCGTAGGGGCGTGGGCTCAGCTGCGGGGTGTCGTTCTTCAGGCTGGTGGCGTACAGCGCGTCGAATACCATCGCCTCGGTGGGGCACAGCTCCTCGGCGCCACCGGCGAGCATCATCGGCAGGCGCCCGTACTTGATCGCCTCGTAGGCGTAGCCGATGCCCTGGCTGCCGCTGGTGCAGGCGCTGGAGGTGGGAATCAGGCGCCCGGTCAGGCCGAAGAAGATGCTGATGTTGGCGGCGGTGGTGTGCGGCATCATGCGCACGTAGGAATTGGCATTCAGGCCATCGGCCACCGAGTTCAGCAGCATGTTGCCGAACGCCTTGATCTCGTCGGTGCTGCCCGTGGACGAGCCGCAGGCCACGCCCATGCGCCCGTCGCGGATGCTTGGGTCGTCGAGCAGGCCGGCGTCGGCCAGGGCGCGCTCGGCGGCCGCCACGGCCAGGCGCGACACCCGGCCCATGCTGCGCAGTTGCTTGCGAGTCCAGTGGGCGGGCACCTGGAAGTCATCGATGGGCCCGGCAAGGCGCGTGTTGAGCTCCTCGAAACGGTCCCACTCATCCATGCGGCGGATGCCGCTGCGGTGGTTGGCGAAATGCCCGGCGATGGTTGCCCAGTCGCTGCCCAGGGCGGTGATGCCGGCCATGCCGGTAACGACGACGCGGCGCATCAGCACAGCCCTCCGTTCACCGCCAGCACCTGGCGAGTGATGTAGCCGGCTTCGGGCGACATCAGGAAGTTCACCGCACCGGCCACTTCTTCAGGTGTGCCCATACGCCCGGCGGGAATCATTTTCATCAGTTCCTCCACGGGCACGTGCTCGTCGAGCATGGCCGTGTCGATCAGCCCCGGGGCCACGCAGTTGACGGTGATGCGGCGCTTGCCCAGCTCGATGGCCAGGGCCTTGGCGGCGCCGATCAGGCCAGCCTTGGAGGCACTGTAGTTGACCTGGCCGCGGTTGCCGATCAGCCCCGACACCGAGGTGATGCAGACGATGCGCCCCGGTGCGCGGCGGCGGATCATCGGCATGGTCAGCGGCTGCAGCACGTTGTAGAAACCGTCGAGGTTGGTGCGCAGTACCTGGTCCCAGTCCTCGTCGGTGAGCGCCGGGAAGGCGCCATCGCGGGTCAGCCCGGCGTTGCACACCACGCCGTAGTAAGCGCCGAACTGCTCCACGTCTGCTTCCAGGGTGGCCCGGCAGGCGCTGCGGTCGCTGATGTCGAATTGCAGCACCCGCGCCTGCTGGCCCAGCGCCCGCACTTCGTCGGCCACGGCGTCGGCCTCGGCCCGGCCGCTGCGGCAGTGCAGCACCAGGTCGTAGCCGGCACGGGCCAGGCGCAGGGCGATGGCGCGGCCGATACCCCGGCTCGAACCGGTGACCAGGATGGTATCAGTCATGGGGGGACTCCTCTGGGCCCGCTTCGGCCAGGTAGCTGGCGGCTTGCGGCGGGCGGTAGACATTCAGGCGGGCGCTGGCATGGATGCCGGGGCCGCGCAGGTGGCATTCGAACACGCCCATGCCGTTGTCGTCTTCAAGCGAGCGCAGGGCGTGGATGTGCAGCTCGGCACCGGCCGGGAAATGCTCGACATCGCACTCGAACTTGCGCGAACCGAGGAGAAAACCCAGCTCGACCGGCTGGCCGTTGCGCCGCGCCCGGCAGCCGGCATAGGCCGCCACGCTCTGCGCCATCAGTTCGATGCCGAGCCAGGCCGGCAGGCTGCCATCGGCGCGGTTGAACAGGCCACCGGGGCGCACGGTGGTGCGGGTGTGGATCTGCTCGTCGTCGCAGCTGTCGACCTGGTCGATGAGGATCATGTCGCCGGCGTGGGGCAGCAGCTCGGCCAATGGCCAGGGAATCATGGGGTGTCTCCGAGAATCAGGCTGACATTGTTGCCGCCGAAGGCGAACGAATTGCTCATCAAGCGGCGTGGGCGCTGCACGCCTAGGCGCTGGCTGCCGTCGACCAGGGCCAGGGCCGGCAGCGCCGGGTCCTGCTGGCCGTCCCACACGTGCGGTGGCAGCAGCCCCAGCGGGTTGTGCTCGCTCAGGCTCAGCCAGCAGAACGCCGCTTCCAGCGCGCCAGCGGCGCCCAGGGTATGGCCGGTCATCGGCTTGCTCGACGAGCAGGGCAGCGTGGCGCCGAACAGCGTATGCACGGCCAGGCTTTCCATGGCGTCGTTGTGTGCGGTAGCGGTGCCGTGCAGGTTCAGGTAATCGATCTGCGCTGGCGCAAGGCCGGCATTGTCCAGCGCTTTGCCCATGCACTGCAAGGCGCCGGCGCCGGTGGGGTCGGGTGCGGAGATGTGGTGGGCGTCGGAACTGGCGCCTGCGCCCAACAGGGCGATGCTGGCGCCGCCGGTGTTGGCCTTGCGGGTCATCAGGAACAGCGCAGCGGCTTCACCGATGTTGATGCCGTCGCGGTTGACCGAGAACGGGTTGCAGCGCTGGTCGCTGATCGCCTCCAGGGCGCCGAAGCCGTTGAGGGTCAGGCCGCACAGGCTGTCTACGCCGCCACACAGCACCGCATCGCACAGGCCCATGGCCAGCAGGCGTTTGGCGCTGAGCAGGGCGCGGCCGCTGGAGGTACAGGCGGTGGAGATCACATAGGCCGGGCCGCTCAGTTGCAGCCAGTCGGCGAGGAAGTTGGCCGGTGCGCTTAGTTCCTGCTGGGCGTAGCGGTAGCCGTCGGGGAACTGCCCGTGTTGCAGGTACTCGGCAATGCCCTCGCTGGCTTCCGCGATGCCCGAGGTGCTGGTGCCGAGGATCACCGCAATGCGCTGGCCGCCATGCTCGGCGATGGCCTGGCGGATCGCCGGTTCGATCTGCAGGGCGGCGGCGTACAGCAGCTGGTTGTTGCGGCTGTGCTGTTCGGGCAGCGGCACGGCGGGCAGCGCATCACTGACCGCACCCACCGGCGGTTGGCGCTCGGGGATCCAGCCTGGGGCAGGCTGCATGGCGCTGCAGTCGCCGGCAAACAGCCGGGCGGCCACCTGGGCCTGGCCCTGGCCCAGGGCGCAGACCAGGCCCAGGGCATTGAGGTAGGCGGTCATGGCGTGTTCTCACGGGGCAGTGGGTCGATGACATAGCGCAGGCCCTGGCCGAGGTCCAGGTCGAAGGCGTCGGCGGCCCGATAGCTGACCTGCCAGCGTTCGCCCAGCCAGCGCCGTTCATTCTGCTGGCGCGCCTGTGGATAAAGCTGCGACAGCTGCTCGGGCGGGGTCAGGGCGAACAGTACGGCGGCAAACAGCTCGCGCGCGGCCGGGTTCGGCGGCAGCAGGCCGTCGGCCTGCCATTGCTGGCCGTCGAGCAACTGCCTGGCCTGGGGAATGCCCAGCAGGTCGAGCAACGACCAGCGCAGGTGGCCGTGCTCGCCCTGAATCACCAGCAGCCAGTCCTGGCGCTGCCCGGCCTGTTCACGTTCGACATGCAGTTGCTGCGGCAGTTGCAGCACCGGCAACTGCGCAGGCAACGGCGGGCGTGCCGCGCAGGCGCCGAGCAGCAGGCACAGGGCAATTGCCAGCAGGTGTTTCATGGCTGCTCCAGGGGCTTGCGCGCCACCACGTTGACCAGGGTTTCCTCGCGCTGGCCGAACGGTGGCGGCTGGCGCAGGCCCAGGCGCTCAAGCAGGCCGAAGTCCTTGGCCCGGCTCCACCACAGGTAGGGGTACGAGACATTCTGCGCGGTGAAGGCGAAGCCCTGCTCGCGCAGCATCTGCAGGTAGCCCTCGGCGCTTTTCTGCACGTGCATGGGGTGGCGGAAGAACCAGCGGATGACCCAGGTGTCGATGTAGGCCTCGGTGGATTCGGCGAACAGCAGGTAACCGCCGGGCTTGAGCACCCGGTAGAACTCGGCCAGGGCTTTCTCCTGCTCCACCAGGTGGTGGAAGGTCTGGTGGCAGAACAGGATATCCACGCTGGCATCGGGGTACTGCAGCTGGGCGCAATCGCTGCCGCGCAGTTCCACGTCCAGGCCCAGGCGCCGGGCTTCGGCGGCGCTCAGTTCAAGGCTGTGCGGGTCGGCATCGGTGCCCAGCAGCCTGGAAGGCGCGAACACCTGCTGCAGGTGCTTGAACGACTTGCCCTGGCCGCAGCCGGCGTCCAGCAGCACTGGCGCCTTCGGTAGCCCTGCGTCGAACAGGCGGCGCAGGTCGTTGATCGCCACGCGCAGCACATGGTGCTGCCACACGTGGCTGGCAAGGAAGCGAAAGCCGATGCGGGTTTCCTCGACGTAGGTGTCGCTGAGGTACGGGCGCTCGTTCATGCTGGCTCCCTCGCGCACAGTTCGGCCAGGGTGCGCAGGCGCCGCTTGGGTTCGGCGACGAACGGGTTGCGTGCATCCCAGGCGTAGCCGGCAAGGATCGAGCTGATCATGGCGCGGATCTCGGGCGAGCTGCCGGGGTGGTAGATCACATCCTGGAAGCCGCCGTCATACCAGCCTTCGACGTACACGCGGAAGGTGTCGACGCCGCGCTTGAGCGGTTCGGCGAACTCGCCCTGCCAGTCCACGGCCTCGCCCTGCAGTTGGCGGTGCAGCAGGCCGGCAGCCATGCTTGCCGAGCGCATGGCGATGGTGACGCCCGAGGAGAACACCGGGTCGAGGAATTCGGCGGCATTGCCCAGCAAGGCGTAGCCCTTGCCGTGCAGTGCCTTGACGTTGGCCGCGTAGCCACCGATGGTACGTGCCGGGGTGTCCCACACGGCATTGGCCAGAACCTTGGCCAGGCTTGGGGTTTGCGCCACGAAGTGCTTGAGGCAGGCATCCAGGTCGGCTGGCGCGGCGGCGAAGCGCTCGGCAGCGGCGACCACGCCCAGCGAGGTGCGGCCATCGCTGAACGGAATGGTCCAGAACCAGATGTCGCGGTGCTCGGGGTGGGTGGTGATGAGGATCTTGTCGCGGTCGAAGCCTGGGTGGTCGATGCGGTCTTCGATGTGGGTGAACACCGCCTGGCGCACCGGGAAGTTCGACGGCGCCTCCAGGTCGAGCAGGCGCGGCAGCACGCGGCCATAGCCGCTGGCGTCGAGCACGAACTGCGCCTGCACGCGGTACTCGCTGCCGTCGGGGCGGCGGACCTGCACCTGTGGCCGATCACCGCCCATGTCGGCGCTGACGATCTCGTGTTCGTAGCGGATCTCGACACCCTGGGCCTCGGCCTGGTCGGCCAGCAGCTTGTCGAAGCGGGCACGTTGCACCTGGAAGGTGCTGGGCTTGCCCTGGGTGAAGGTTTCGCCGAAGTCGAAGTCGGTGTATTCCTCGCCCCAGGCGAACGCCGCGCCGTTCTTGTACTGGAAGCCCGCTTGCTGCACGGCGTCGAGCATGCCGGCCTCTTCCACGAAGTCCAGGCAGTGGGCCAGCAGGCTTTCGCCGATGGAAAAGCGCGGGAAGCGTTGGCGCTCGATCACCAGTACGTCGTGGCCCTGGCGCTTGAGCAGCGCGGCGGCAATGGCGCCGGACGGCCCGGCACCGATCACCAGCACCTGGCGTTGTTGCAGTTCAGTGTTTGGCATGCGGGCTCCTTGCCATGGAAACGGAATTCAGGGGAAGACGGTGCAGCCCGGCCAACGCTGGCATCAGCGTGGCGACCAGGCTCATCAGCATCAGCGCGAAGTACAGCGCCGGGGTGATCAACTGCTGCGACAGCAGCAGGTTGAGAAAAACGATTTCGCTCAGGCCGCGAATGTTCAGCAGCAGGCTTTCACGCCATTTGCTGGCGCCAGGGAACGACGGCGCGGCCCAGCTCAGGCCAAGCCAGTTGCCCAACAGCTTGCTGGCGATTGGCAAGGCCAGCAGCGCTGCCAGCTGCCAGGCGTCGAAGCCGCTCAGGGCATGGTGCACGTCGATTTGCACCACGCCGTAGGTGAGGATCAGCGGCACCGCCACGGCCTGTTGCAGGCGGCGGTTCCAGGCCTCGGGCAGCGGCAGGCGCACCGGCACCTTCAGCCACGCCAGGCAGCCCAGGTAAGCCATGCCGAAGATCAGTGCATTGAGCTTGTAGTGCTCGGCGCCGAACAGCAGTAGCAGGAACAGTGCGCCGTAGGCTTTCGGCGCCCGCAGCCCCAGGGCATGCAAGGGCAGCGGCAGCAGTGCGGCCAGCAGCGGCAGGGCCAGGCTGCCTGGCTGCAAGCTGCCCTGGCCCAGGCCCAGCAGCAGCCAGCAGGCCAGGTCGATGAGAATGGCCGCCTGCAGCAGGCGCCGGCTGGCAGCGGCGGGGTAGTCGATGGCGCGCAGGTACAGGTACAGCACCGGGATGGCGGTGATGGCGAACACCAGGCCCAGGGCCAGCGCGGTCACCCCGTCCAGGTCGAGCATCCACAGCGCGCAGGCCAGGCCACAGGCGAACGGCAGCAGAAAGCTCGGAATCGCCAGTTTCAGCGCCTGGCGGTCGGGCCGCAGTTCAACCACGTCGGTGAGGATATGCCCCAGCAACAGGGCGAAGCTGCAGCCGTACAAGGTCTTGACCCAGCCGGGGGCAACCAGTGCGGCGCCATCGAGCTGCCAGCGCGGTTCCACCCACAGCAGCATCAACGGTGGCAGTACCAAGGTGGCCAGCAGCAACTGGCTGACGATGGGGATCAGCCCCAGGCGTTTGCCCAGCACGCAGGCCAGGGCGAACAGGCTCAGGGCCAGGCCCCAGAACAACAAGGGAGTCATGGGTGGCTTTGCGCTCCATCGCGGGGGGCGGCCCAAGGGGCCAGGAGGAAACTGAATGCCAGGCCAAGGCTGACGGCCAGGCCAAAGTTGCTCACCGCCGGGGTGCTCGACAGCGCCAGCAGGCCGAACGACAGCCAGGTGGTGAGCGCCGCCAGCAGGGTGCCCAGCAGGCTCACGGCGGCGCCGCCGATGCGTTCGTGCATGAGGATGGCGTAGTCGACGCTGATGGCCGTCACCAGCAGCAGGCCGAACAGGCTGAACAAGGTCAGCGGCTGGCCTAGCCAGCCAAGGCTGGCCAAGCTGCACAGCGCTGCCAGCAAGGGCAGGGCGACGATGCGCAGGGCGCCACGCAGGCCGAACGGCAACACCAGCAGGAGCAGAATCAGTGCGCAGGACAGCAGCTTGAGCTCCGCTGCGCTCACCTGGGTGGCGGCGAACAGCTGGTTCAGCTCGCCCAGGCGGTCGACCAGTTGCACGCCGTCCAGCCCGTCACTCTGCAGGCGCAGCAAGGCGGTGTCGTTCAGGCCCTGCAAGCTGACGATGGCCGCCACGCCAGCGCCATCCTGGCCCAGCCACAAGGGCCGCCAGGCCTCGCCCAATGGCCCCGCCAGCACCTGTTCGATGGACTGGTCCGGCAACTGGCGCAGGTGTTCGGCCTCGGCGGCCAGCGCGGCTTCGGGCACGCCCAAGGCCAGCAATGGCTGCCAGTGCGCGGGGAGGCTGGCCAGGGCCTGGCGCAGCTGGGCTTGCTCGGCGGGGCTGGCGACCAGCTGGCCGAGGCTCATGAAGCCTTTGAGCTTGCCCAGTTCGACCAGCTCGTCGAGCTTGCCAGCCAATGCCTGCAGGCGTTGCAGCAGTTGTTGTTGATCGGCGCCGCGCACCAGGTAGAACTGGCTGGTGGGCTGGTAGCCGGTGATGCGGGCCACGGCCTGTGCCTCTTCCATCAGCTGCGGCGGGGTGCCGACCCACTGGCGGATGTCGTTGCGGGTTTGCAGGTGCCACAGGCCTGCCGCGCAGAACAGCAGCACCAGCGCCAGCAAGGCGCCGCTGGGCACCTTGCGCAGCAACCGCTCGCGCCAGGCCGTGAGGGTTTCGGCGATGCGCAGCGGCCATTGCGCCGGTTGCAGCTCGATATTGGCCAGCAGCGCCGGCAGCAGGCACACCGCGCTCAGGTAGGCGCCGACCAGGCCGGCCGCCGAGAAGGCGGCAATCTGGGTCAATGCGGGGAACGGGGTGAAGGCCAGGGCCAGGTAACCGATGCAACTGGTGGCCAGGCTCAGGCTCATGCCCGGCAGGGTCAGGCGGACTGCTGCCCAGCTGCGCCATGGTTTCAGGCTCCAGCCCTTGGACAGGTAATGCAGGGGGTAGTCGACGGCCACGCCAATCAGGCTCGAACCGAGCACCAGGGTCATCACATGCATCTGGCCAAACAGCGCCACGCACGCCACCGAGCCGAACAGCATGCCCACCAGTACCGGAACGAAGGCCAGCAGCGCGCGCCAATGGCGCAAGGCCAACAGCAACAGCAGCAGGATACCCAGGGTGGCGCCGCCCCCGACCCAGGTGATTTCCCGGCTGGCCTGTTGCTGGCCAGCGGCGGCGTGCAGCAGGCCGCTGGCGGCCAGCAGGTGGGCGCCGGCCTGGGCCGCCTGGACGCGGCCCTTGGCCAACAGCTCGGCCACCTGCAGCGGCAGCTGCATGTCGAAGGCGTTGCCCAGGGTGCGCGCGCGCAGCAGCACCCAGTATTGGCCATCGGCCTGGGCGATGAGCGCGCCGCTGGCGGTGTCCAGTTCGACATTGGCCGGTTTCGGCTGGCTGTTCTGGATGCGCCCGGTCAGGCCCAGCCAGTCGTCCTGGCTGGGCACCAGGCTAAAGCCTGCAAAGGGGTCGAACAGGCTTTGCACGCGCTGCTCGATGAAGGCGTCGGGGTGGTCCAGCAGTTGCTGCCGGTCTGTGCCTGCGAGCATCGCCAGGCGGCCTTGCAGCAGTTGCTCGCGCACCGCCTGCAGGTCGGCCTGCACGCTCCACTGAACCTTCTCGAACAGGCCGCTGGCCTGCCATTGCCCGGCCAGTGACTCTGCCAGGGCCAGCGCCTGCTGGCGCTCGGCGTGGCCAACCAGTACCAGCAGTTCACGGTTGAGCGGTTCCTGCATGCGCTGTTCGGCGCGCTTTACCAGTGGGTCCTGGGTGGCGCCGGGCACCAGGGTCATCAGGTCGGCAGACAGCGGCGCACCGCGGTGCCACTGCCAGCCGGCCACCGCCAGCATGGCCAGCAGCAGGCAGATGAACAGGCGCGGCAGCAGGCGTTCAGTTGGCAAAATCACTGCGCTCCGCGTCGCTCAGGGCGGCGGCGCCGCTGCTTTCGGGCATGCGCAGCACGGTGCTGTCGCCCTGGGTTTCGCTCAGCTCGATGCGTTCGACGTAGCGCCCGCCGCTGATGTCGATGCGGGTGAACACTTGCTTGAGCAGCAGCGAACGGGGCGTCAGGCGCAGCTGCCAGTGCTCGGCGGCGCCGCTCAGGCTCAGTTCGAAGTCGCGCTGCAGGCCACTGCTGTCGCCTTGCAGCACGGCGAAGAACAGGCGGTTCTGTTCGGCCCCGGCACTGCGGCTGGGCAGGGTTTGCCAGCCGCTTGGGTCGCGGCGGGCAATGCCTTGGGCGTCGATGCGGTAGTCCTGGCGCAGCGGTGTTTGCAGCAGCCACAGCAGGCCGTGGTCGCGGGCCAGCACGAAGCGGCCCTTGCTCAGCAGCGGCTGGGGCAGGGCGCGCAGGTGTTTTTCCTGGATGAACGGGCCTTTGACCACGGCCGGAGCGCTCAGCTGCTGTTGCAGGTCGTCGAGGCTGAAGGCCATCGTCAACGGGCTAATCAACAACAAGGCCATTGCCGCGAGCCCTTTCGCGACACAAGGCCGCTCCCACAAAAGCACAGCGCGTACACGCTTGAACAGGTTCATGCCAACACCTGCTGCACGGCATCGAGCATCACCTGTGGCGAGGCCAGTTGCATCTCGCCGCTTGCAATGTGCACGGCCACCTGCACGCTGCTGGCGCGGGTCATGCGCTCGCCGGTTTCGGCATCGCTGATCAGGTAGTGGATCTTCAGGCGGTTTTCCCATTCCACCAGGCTGGCACGCACCGTCAGGCGCTGGCCGAAGGTGGCGCCACGGATATAGCGCAGCTGCAGGTCGATCACCGGCCACGCATAGCCGCTGGCCTGCATCTGCTGGTAGTTGTGCGCCAGGCGGTCGAGCAGGGCGCAGCGGGCCACCTCCAGGTACTTCACGTAATGGCCGTGCCAGACGATGTGCATGCTGTCGACGTCGAAAAAGGGCACGACGATTTCGCTGTCGACATGGAACACCCCAGGGTTACGCATGCAGCCTCCAGTGGCGTTGGCCGATGCGCTGCAGGCACAGGCGCAGGTCGCTTTCCAGGGCGCGGTCCTCGATCACCGGGGCGAAATCCTGCAGCAGGGCTTCATGCATGCTCGCCAGTGCTGGCGGCAGGGCCCGCACATCGCCTTCGCGGCCGCGCAGCCAGACGCCCTGGTTGGCCGCCAGCAAGGAGGCGGCGGCCACCTGCTCGGTCAGCTCCAGCACGCGCAGGGCATCGCGGGCGGCGATGGTGCCCATGCTGACCTTGTCCTGGTTATGGCATTCGGTGGAGCGCGAGAACACGCTGGCCGGCATGGTCTGCTTCAGGGCTTCGGCGGTCCAGGCGCTGGCGCCGATCTGCACGGCCTTGAAACCATGGTTGATCATCGCCCGGTCGGCGCTGGCACCGGACAGGTTGCTCGGCAGGCCGTGGTTGTAGCGCACGTCCACCAGCAGCGCCAGCTGGCGGTCGAGAAGGTCGGCAACGTTGGCCACCAGGGTTTTCAGGCTGTCCATGGCAAAGGCGATATGCCCACCGTAGAAATGCCCGCCATGCAGCACGCGCTCGGCATCGCCGTCGATGATCGGGTTGTCGTTGGCGCTGTTGAGCTCGGTTTCGATAAAACCACGCAGCCAGCCCAGGCTATCGGCCAGTACCCCCAGCACATGCGGCGCGCAGCGCAGCGAGTAGCGGTCCTGCAGGCGGTGCAGCGGTGGCAGCGGCGCATCGATGGCCAGGTCCTGGCGCAGCCAGGCCGCGACCTGGGTTTGGCCAGGGTGCGGCTTGGCGGCGAACAGGCGTTCGTCGAAGTGCTCGGGGTTGCCCTGCAGGCCAATCACGTTCAGCGCGGTGATGCGCGTGGCCAGTTGCAGCAGGTAGTCGGCGCGGGCGTAGGCCAGGCAAGCCAGGCCGGTCATCACCGCGGTGCCGTTCATCAGCGCCAGGGCTTCCTTGGGGCGCAGCACCAGCGGCTGCCAGCCCAGTTCGCGGTGCACCTCGGCGCTGCTGCGGCGCACGCCCTGGTACATCACCTCACGCTCGCCGGACAGGGTGGCGGCGACGTAGGACAGCGGCGTCAGGTCGCCACTGGCGCCCACCGAGCCTTCCTCGGGGATCAACGGCAGGATGTCGTGGGCGAGGAAATCGCGCAGGCGCTCCAGCAGCTCCAGGCGCACGCCGGATACACCATGGCTCAGCGAGCGCAGGCGCGCAGCCAGCACGGCGCGGGTGGCGGGGGCGTCGAGCAGCTTGCCCAGGCCGCAGCCGTGGAAGGTGTAGAGGTGCTGCGGCAGCGCTTCTACATGCTCCAGCGGCACGGCCACCACGCAGGAGTCGCCGTAGCCGGTGGTGACGCCGTAGATCACCCCTTCCTTGTCGAGCAGGGTGTCGAGAAAGCGTGCGCCGCGGGCGATGCGCTCGCGGTAGGCCGCGTCGTCCTGCAGCTGCACCGGGGCGCGGCGTTCGGCCAGGGCCAGGACATCTTCGATTGCCAGCGGCGATTCGCCGAAGGTGACAGGCTCATGCGGATGCATCGTCATCGGTCTTCCAGAAAGGGTAGAAATTGAACCACTGCAACGGTGCCTGGGTGCAGTAATGGCCCAGGCGTTCGGCGTAGCGCGTGGCCCACTCGGCGATTACCTGATCGCGCTGGCCGCGCCGCCATTGCAGGCGTTCGGCAAAGGGTTCGAGGGTGACGCGGTAGCGGCCCTGGTGCTTGAGGCAGAACAGCAGGTTGAGCGGGCATTCGAGCATGCCGGCCAGCAGCCACGGGCCTTGCGGGAAGGCTGCGCGGTGGCCGAGGAAATCCACCTCGACGGTGCGTGCGCCGTGCAGCGGCACGCGGTCGCCGGCAATCGCCAGCCATTCGCCGCGCTCCAGGCGCTCGGACAGCTGCAGCATCACCGCCGGGTCCAGCTCGCTGACCTGAATCAGCCGCAGGTTGGTGGCCCCGGCCTCGCCCAGCAGGCGGTTGAAGCGCTCGGCGTGGCGGGTGTGCACCAGCACGTTCATGGTCACCTGCTCGCCGATTTCGGCCAGGGCGCGGCAGACCTCCAGGTTGCCCAGGTGCGCACCGACCAGCATCTGGCCACGGGCGCCGCGCAACTGCTGGCGCAGGTTGGCGGGGTCGTGGATTTCGATGTCTTCGATGCGCAGCTTGCCGTTCCACACGTCGAGCTTGTCCAGCAGTGCCTCGGCAAACGCCATGAACTGGCGAAACACCTGCCACTGGCTGGCGGCGGGGGTTTGCCCGGCGTTCCACAGGCGCAGGCGCTGCTGGTACTGCCAGGCACTGCGCCGGGCGCGGCGGCCGAACAGGAAGAAGTAGGCGACGATGATGTGGATCAGTGGGCTGAGCACCCGGCGGCCGAGCAGGCGCACCAGGCCCGCGGTCAGCTTCATCAGCCAGAAGCTGCCCCGTTCCTGGTGCTCGGCCCAGTGCTGCGGCTGGCCCTTCATGCCCGCCACCGGCGCCAGAGAATCAGCGGTGCGCGCAGCAGCATGCCGAAGAACAGCTTGGCGTGCATCTTCGAGATCAGCGCGTTGTCGTGGAACAGGCGAAAGTGCGACAGGCCATCTTGCGGGTAGTGCACGCGGGTGGGCAGCCAGCGCATCGGCTGGTTGCGCCAGGCCAGGCGCACGAGGATTTCCGGGTCGAAGTCCATGCGCTTGCCCAGTTGCACGCTGTCGATCATCGCCAGGGTGGCAGGCAGCGGATACACCCGGAAACCGCACATGGAATCGGGAATCTGCAGCGACAGGCTGTTGATCCATACCCACACGTGGGTGAGGTAGCGGGCGTAGAGGCGGCCCTTGGGCACGCTGGCGTCATACTGTGGATAACCGCACACCAGCGCCTGTGGATAAGCCTGCGACTGGGCCAGGAACTGGCTGACGTCGGCCAGGTCGTGCTGGCCGTCGGCATCCACCTGCAAGGCGTGGCTGAAGCCCAGCCGGGCAGCCTCGCGCAGGCCGGCCATGACCGCGCCGCCCTTGCCCTGGTTGGCTGCCAGGGTCACCAGGTAGACGTTGGGCTGTTCGGCCAGTTGCCCCAGCACGCGGGCGCAGGGCGCATGGCTGGCGTCGTCGACCAGCACGCAGGGCAGGCCGGCGCGCAGCAGGTCGGCCACCACCGCCGGCAGCGCCTGCTCGTGGTTGTACACCGGGATCACCGCACAGGGCTTATGCACAGGCGGCCTCCAGCAGGATACGGCCGCTGGAGCAGGGCAGCCCGGCGCAGGTGAAGGCGAAATACAGTTTGCCGCGCTCAGTGTCCAGGCGCAGGGTCAGCGCCAGTTCATCGCCCGGGCGCACCAATTGCTGAAACTTCAGCACTTCCATGCCGGCGAAGCTGCGTTCGCCATCGAGCAGCTCAGCGGCCAGGGCGATGGCCCAGTCGATTTGCACCACGCCCGGCAGCACCGGGGTTTGCGGGAAGTGCCCGGGGAAGCAGGCCAGGTCCAGCGGCACCGCCAGGCGCAGGTGCAGTTCGCCACCTTCGCGGCGTTGCTCCAGCACCTCCGGGGCCAGGCTGCGCTGGGCCAGCAGCAGGGCTTGCAAGGTGGCCTGGGGCAGCTTGCCCTGGCTGTTCAGCGGCAGCTGGCGCAGCAGCCGCCAGCGCCGTGGCAGGGCCAGTGCTTCGCAGTGCCCGGCCAGGTGGGCGCGCAGGGTTGCCACCAGTGCCCGGCGGCCCTGGTTACGCAGTGCGTGCAGGCCTGCCGCAGTCGGCACCAGCAGGGCGCCAAGGTAGGCACGGCCTTCCTCGATCATGCCCAGGCGCGCCTCGGCAACCCATGGGTGGCTGCACAGGGCCTGCTCCAGCATGGGCAGGGAGATGCGTTTTTCTTCCAGCTTGACGATGCGGTCCAGGCGCCCAAGCAGGCGAAAGTGCCCGGCTTGGTTGAACTCGACGGCATCGGCGCTTTGCTCGACCTGCCCATCCGGCAGGTAAGGCGAGGCGATGCGCAGGGCGCCTTGCGCATCCTGGCTCAGTTGCACACCGGCGAACGGCTGCCACAGGGCGTCGCCTTGGCGCCAGGCGATGCCACCGGTTTCCGAACTGCCGAGAATTTCCGTGGGCCACTGGCCCAGGCGCTGTTGCAGGCGTTCGGCGGCCTCGGCCGGCAACTCGCCGCCTGAGGAAAACACCTTGCGCACCGGGCCCAATGCCGGCCAGTCGAGGTTGTCGCCCATGCGCTTGAGCAGCGCCGGGCTGGCAACCCAGGCAAATGCCGGGTGTTCGCGGCTGGCGCGCTGCAGGTCTTCGGGGAACGGCAGCTGCCGACGCTCGAAGCCGCGCCCGGCGCACAGCGGCCAGAGCACACGGAACAGCAGGCCGTAGATGTGCTGGGTGGCGACGCTGCCAATGATCCAGGCATTGCCCAGGGTGTTGCCCCACAACTGCTCCAGGGCAGTGACCTCGTTGGCCAACTGGCAGAGCTGCTTGTCGATACGCTTGGGTTCGCCGCTGGAGCCTGAGGTGCACAGGCTGATGCGGCAGTGCGCCAGGTCGAGGTCGGCGGCCGGCAGGGCGGTGCCGAGCAGGCTTGCCAGCGTGGCGTCGCCTGGCTGGTCGCTGAGCCACAGGTCGACCTGCGCCTGCCAGCGCGCGCGGGTGGCAGGCTGCAGGTCGGCGGGCAGCAGCACTTCAACGCCGGCACGCCAGGCGCCCAGCAGGGCGGCGGCCAGTTGTGCGGCATCGTCCAGGTGCACGGCCAGGCGCGTGATACCGCGCTGGCGCAGGCCGCCGGCCAGTTGCAGGGCCTGCTGGCAGAGTTCGGCGTGGCCCAGGGCCGGCGCCTGGGTCACCTGGCGCGGCGCATCCAGCGGGCGCAGCAGGTGTTCGAGGTTGATCCAGTTCATGAGCGTCCTCGCACACGTTGTCTTATCAGCCATTCGATGGCGAACAGCAGGCCCATCGCGGCATAGGCGATCACGCCGTTGTACAGGGTCCACCAGCTCAGCGGCGCCCACAGCGTCAGGGCCGCGGCGATCAGGCCGTTGAGCAGGAAGAACAGGCTCCACACCTGGGTGACCCGGCGTGTGTAGCGTACCGCCCGTGGTGGCAGGTCTGGGTCGCGCAGGCGCGCCAGGCGTTCGGCCATCGGCATGCCATGCAGCAGGCTGGCGCCGAACAGGGCCAGCATGAAGGCGCTTATCAGCACCGGGTACCAGCGCAGCAGTTGCGGGCTGTCGGACAGCCCCAGCAGGGCGCAGAAGGCCAGGGCGGCCACGGCCATCCACAGGCTGCCCGGGCGGCGCGGCGCGCTCAGGGCGCGGGCCAGCCACAGGGCGCCCAACAGCAGGCCGAATTGCCAGGGGGCGAAATGGGCCATGCCGAAATGCACCGCGAACGGATACAACAGGCCGGCCAGCAGCAGGCCGAGGCCGATCAGGCGTTTCATGCCGCCGGGGATACCAGGCGGAACACCGCCTCGACCACGTCATTGACGGTACGCACCGACTTGAAGTCGTCGGCGGCGATTTTCTTGCCGGTCTGGCGCTTGATGTGGTCGATCAGGTCGACGGCGTCGATGCTGTCGATTTCCAGGTCCTGGTACAGGTTCGATTCCAGGGTGATGCTGGCCGGGTCCAGTTCGAACAGTTCGACCAGGGCGTCGCGCAGGATGTTGAAGATGTCTTCACGGGTTTGCATGGTGCGGTCTCAGGCGGCCTGACGGGCAGTGACGAACGCCGCCAGGGTGGCGACATTGCTGAAATGGTTGCGGGTGTCCTTGGCGTCGGCATCGATCTTGATGCCGTAGCGTTTCTGGATGGCCAGGCCGAGTTCCAGGGCGTCCACCGAGTCCAGGCCAAGGCCTTCGCCGAACAGGGTCTGTTCATCGTCGATGTCCTGGACGCTGATGTCCTCCAGGCCCAGGGCGTCGATGATCAGCTGTTTGAGGTCACGGTTCAGGTCTTGCTGTGGCGCGCTCATCGGCGGCGAGCTCCTTGGTAAAGTAATTGTGCAGGTAGTCGTTGAGCAGGCGCGATGCCTTCGGCGCCGGGCCCAGGGCGGCAAAGGCCTGGGGGTCGATGTCGGCGCCGACCTTGAGGGTGAAGTGCACGCGGCGGCTGGGAATGCGGTACCAGGGTTCGTTCTTGGTCAGGGTGGTGGGGCTGACCTGGATGGTCACCGGGGTGATGATCTTCGCACCGCGCAGGGCAATCGCGGCGGCGCCACGATGAAAGGCCGGCGCCTGGCCTGGCGCGGTGCGCGTGCCTTCGGGGAAGATCACCAGCGGCTGGCCCTGGCGCAGCGACTCGACGGCGGTGTCGAGCATGTCCAGGCTACCGTCGTTGCCGATGTACTGGGCTTCGCTGACCGGGCCGCGGGTGAACGGGTTGTCGAACAGGCTCTGCTTGACCACGCAATTGGCCTGGCGCACCAGGCCGATGAGAAACACCACGTCGATCAACGACGGGTGGTTGGCGATGATCATCTGCCCGGGCCGGCCCAGTTGCTCGGCGCCATCGATCTGGTAGGTGAGCACGCCGGCGGCGCGCATGAAGCGCACGAAACGCCAGAACAGCCAGCTGATGGTGCGCCGTGCGCGCTGGCGATGGCGCTCGGCGCCACCGGGCAGGCAGGCCAGCAGCGGGAACACCAGCAACCGCAGGCACAGCCCGCCCAGGCCGAACAGAAAGAAGCTCGCGGCGGTGGCCAGCAAACGCCAGTAGTAGGCATCGCGTGGCCTGCTCACGGCTGCCGTTGCCAGTTCCATGTCCGACGCTTCCCTGTGTGAGTGAAGGAAGTGCAGCCGGTCAGCATGGCTTTGAGCCAGCTGAGGCCGTGGGGCAATTCCAGTGTGGGGTTGGCAGGCGCTGCTCCGGGCGCCAGTTGCCATTGCTTGCCCGGGGTCAGCAGCAGGCCGAGGGCATAGGCAAAGGGCACGTCATCGATCCACGGGCTGTAGGCCTCGGGGGGCAGCTCCTCGGTGATGATCAGCAGTACGGCGGGTGCGCCTTCGGCCAGCAGCGCCGCCGCTTCCAGCACGCCATGCTCGAAACCGTCGCCGGTCGCGGCCAGGGCGGTCATTTCGCAGGTGGCGCCGCGCAGGATCGACCACAGGCCGATCACCGCGTTGTGCACCGACAGGCTGAACTGGGTGGGCGACAGTGGCTGGCGTGCGGCCAGTTCGCTCAGGATCGAGAAGGTGCGGGGCGTTTCACCGTGGCGCGAGACGAACACCAGTGGCAGTTGCGCGTGGCCTTCGCTCAATGGCCAGCCCACGGCAAAGGCCATGCGCGCCAGGTGGCTGAGGCGACGGCGTTGCATGGCGGGCAGAAAGCTTACGTCAGGCGCGGTGGCGTCGCTGCTCGCAAGGTGCTGGCCATTTGCCCAAGACTGCCAGTCGGCAGGCGCCGAGCGGCCAGGGGCCCAGGCGCGCCATTGGCTGATATCGAAGGTAATCACGGTGCTTTCTTACTTCCCGCCCTGAGGGACTTCCATGCCGAGGGAATGACTCGGCGTAACGCTGACAGGGTTGGCGCATTCATCGAGTGGCGCGCATTATCCCGGTGCCGCGCCCATGTATCAATGCATACTGTTTCAATCAGACATTACCTTCACGGCGACATGGCATTCTCTTAAGACGATGTACGCATTTTCCGACAACCGGTCAGGGCAAGGTTGTCGGTCAGGCCGGCGCGATCTTGAGTGAAGAATGCTGGCCAATGCTGCCGCCGCGCCACATACTCGGGCATTCGTTGATACACGGAGGTCAATCATGCGGCGCGTGGTGTTCAATCAGAAAGGTGGCGTGGGCAAGTCGAGCATCGCTTGCAACCTGGCGGCAGTCAGCGCCAACGAAGGCTACCGGACCCTGCTGATCGACCTGGATGCCCAGGCCAACTCGACTCAGTACCTGACGGGCCTGACCGGCGACGACATCCCCATGGGCATCGCCGATTTCTTCAAGCAGAGCCTGTCCACCGGCCCGTTCAGCAAGAAGAACAAGGTGGATATCTACGAAACCCCGTTCGACAACCTGCACGTGGTTACTGCCACCTCGGAGCTGGCTGACCTGCAGCCCAAGCTTGAGGCCAAGCACAAGATCAACAAGCTGCGAAAGCTGCTGGACGAGTTGGACGAGGACTACGACCGGATCTACATCGACACGCCGCCGGCCCTGAACTTCTATGCCGTTTCCGCGCTGATCGCTGCCGACCGCGTGCTGATCCCCTTCGACTGCGACAGCTTCTCGCGCCAGGCGCTGTACGGTTTGCTGGCGGAAATCGAGGAGTTGAAGGACGACCACAATGAAGACCTGCAGGTCGAGGGCATCGTGGTCAACCAGTTCCAGTCCCGCGCCAGCCTGCCGCAGCAGATGCTCGATGAGTTGCTGGCGGAGGGCCTGCCGGTGCTGCCGGTGTACCTGGGGAGCTCGGTGAAGATGCGTGAATCGCACCATGCCAGCTTGCCGCTGATTCACTTGGAGCCGCGGCACAAGCTGACTCAGCAGTTTGTCGAGTTGCATTCGTTGCTTGAGGAGAATGGGTGAGTTTGGCTCGGCAGCTTCAGCGCCTGTGAGATCGAGCGCCGCCCGCGCGGCGCATCGCGAGCTGCGCTCGCTCCTACGTTTGTTGCGGGCCGGTGTTCATGCCACGATACCGAGGTGAACGAACAAGGCGTTCGCGCGCGATGGCACAGGCGTAACTGGCCCGAAACAAACGTAGGAGCGAGCGCAGCTCGCGAAGCGCCGCGCGGGCGGCGCTCGATCTCGCAGGCGCCAAATCCCTCAAGGCGTACGCCCCTAAACCCCCTGACTACGCAACCACTCCAGCAACGACTGCAGGGGAAACGCCCCAGCCTGGCGGCTGACTTCGCGACCATTCTTGAACAGGATCAAGCTGGGGATCGAGCGGATACCGAGTTGGCCTGCGAGGTTGCGGTTGGCTTCGCTGTCGAGCTTGGCCAGGCGGCAGCGGCCGCTGAGCTGGCGGGCGGCCTGCTCGAAGGTGGGGGCGAAGGACTTGCACGGGCCACACCAATCGGCCCAGACATCGACCAGCAGCGGCAAGTCGCCCTTGACCTGGCTGGGGTAGCTGGCCTCGGTGAGTTCGAACGGGGTGCTCAACACCACGCTCTGTTTGCAGCGGCCGCATTTCGGCGCATCGCCCAGGCGGGCAGCAGGCAAACGGTTAAGGCCGTTGCAGTGGGGGCAGGGGATTACCAGTGGGTCGGACATGTCGGTTCCTTGATGATTATGAAGAACAGCTGATTTCCAGGTGTTTGCCCCACTCCGGCGGCCGCTCGGCATAGCCTTGCATCCCTGGCTGCTCCTCGAACGGCTTGCTCAGCACCTGGTGCAGCCGCCGCACTTCACTGTAATCCCCCGCCTCGGCCGCTTCGATGGCCTTCTGCGCCAGGTAATTGCGCAGCACATACAGCGGGTTCACCGCATGCATCCGCTGGCGGCGGCCTTCGCCATTGCCGGCTTCACGCTCGCAGCGGGCCTGGTAATCCGCCGCCCAGGCATCGAAGCCGGCCAGGTCGACGAAGTCGTCGCGCACGCTTTGCAGGGCCTCGGCAACCGGCTTGTCGCCAAGCTTGCGGAAGAACAGGTTGTAGTCCACGCCACCGCTCTGCATGCGCTGCAGCAGCTGTTCGACTAGCGCCATGTCCTCGTCTTGTGCCGTGGTCAGGCCCAGGCGCCGGCGCATCAGGTCGAGGTAGTGCGCCTGGTACAGCGGCAGGAACAGGCCCAGCGCTTCCTTCAGCGGCTCCACCTCGATGACTGTGGTCAGGGCCTGGGCCAGGGCGCTGAGGTTCCAATGGGCGATCGGCACCTGGTTGGCGTAGCTGTAGCGGCCACGGTCATCGGAATGGTTGCAGATGAAGTTGGCGTCGAAGTCGTCGAGGAAGGCGAACGGGCCGAAGTCGAAGGTGATGCCGAGGATCGACATGTTGTCGGTGTTCATCACGCCGTGGCAGAAGCCGTAGGCCTGCCAGCGGGCGATCAGCTCGGCGTTGCGCTCGACGATGGTGCGGAACATGGCCAGGTACGGCTGTTCGGCGTCGCGGCATTCGGGGTAGTGCTGGTCCAGCACATGGTCGATCAACACCCGCTGCTGCTCGGGCTGCTGGGTGTAGTAGAAGTATTCGAAGTGGCCAAAGCGCACGTGGCTCTGCGCCAGGCGGGTGAGCATCGCGGCGCTTTCACGGGTTTCACGCCACACCGGGGTGCTTGAACCGACCACGCACAGGGCCCGGCTGCTGGGAATGCCCAGGGCATGCAGGGCCTCGGAGGCCAGGAATTCACGGATCGACGAGCGCAGCACGGCGCGGCCATCGCCCATGCGCGAATAGGGTGTTTGGCCGGCGCCCTTGAGGTGCAGGTCCCAGTGTTCGCCCCGGTCGTTGAGCACTTCGGCCAGCAGCAGGCCGCGGCCATCGCCCAGGCGTGGGTTGTAGGAGCCGAACTGATGGCCGGAGTACACCATCGCCCGTGGGTCGGCTTCTTCCCACAGCTTGTGGCCGCTGAACAGCTCGGCGAACAGTGGCTGTTCGGCCTGGGCGGGGTCGAGGTCGAGCAGGGCCATGGCCGCCTCGCTCGCCACCACCAGGCGCGGGTCGGCGATGGGCTCGGGCAGGACCTGGGTGGAGAACGCATCGCCCAGGCGGGCGAAGCGGTTGTCGAAGGTGAGTTGGTCGAGGGCTTTCACGGGGCCGGCTCCTGGGTATCGGTGGCAAGGGGCCGCGTAGCGGCCCTTCGCGGGGCAAGCCCGCTCCTACAGGAATTGGTGGTGCCAGGAAAGGCACGGTCCCTGTAGGAGCGGGCTTGCCCCGCGAACGAGGGCGAAGCCCTCGCAATGATTCTGCACAGAATAAAGTATTCGAGCCCGTTCAGGCCGAAGCAGTGCCATCCGATTTCGGCTGTTCCATCGCAACCAACTGCTGCTTGCCAGCCTTGGTGTCCATCAGGAACACCTCCACCTGGCGCACCGAAAT
Organism: Pantoea sp. Ap-967; assembly: GCF_011752565.1. Taxonomy (GTDB): domain Bacteria; phylum Pseudomonadota; class Gammaproteobacteria; order Pseudomonadales; family Pseudomonadaceae; genus Aquipseudomonas. The sequence goes on along the minus strand of NZ_VWXK01000014.1, from coordinate 66,878 downwards.
CTTGATGTTGTGCGCCTTGAACTCGCGGTTGATGTAGCGGTTGAGCTCATCCAGGGTCGGGTTGCGGTCGCCCAGGTCGCGCACGTGCATGCGCAGCTCATGGTCCAGCGAGCTTTCGCCAAAGTTCAGGAAGTACACGATCGGCTCCGGGTCCTTGAGCACCCGCGGGTTCTCGTGGGCGCCCTTGAGCAGCAGCTCGCGCACCAGGTCCAGGTCCGAGCCGTAGTCGATGCCCAGCTTCAGCGTCACTCGGGTAACCGTGTCGGTCAGCGACCAGTTGATCAGTTGGCCGGTGATGAAGGTCTTGTTGGGGACGATGATGTCCTTGCGGTCGAAGTCGGTGATGGTGGTGGCGCGGATGCGGATCTTGCTCACCGTGCCCGACAGGTTGCCGATGGTGATGGTGTCGCCGATGCGCACCGGGCGCTCGAACAGGATCATGATGCCGGAGATGAAGTTGGCGAAGATCTCCTGCATGCCGAAGCCCAGGCCCACCGACAGCGCGGCCACCAGCCACTGCAGTTTGTCCCAGCTCACCCCGAGGGTGGACAAGGTGCTGACGATGCCCACCCCGACGATGGTGTACGACAGCAGGGTGGTGGTGGCGTAGGCGCTGCCCTGGGCCAGGTTCAGGCGCGACAGCACCAGCACCTCCAGCAGGCCCGGCAAGTTGCCGGCCAAGGCGAAGGTGATGCCGACGATCACCAGCGCGCCAAGCAGGTCGCCAAGGCTGATCGGCACCATGCTGGCGGCAGCCCCGGTGCCGCTGGTGTATTCGTACAGGGTGAAGTTGTTGAGGTAGGCGAATACCGAGATCAGGTCCGACCAGACCCAGTACAGGCCAGCGATGAACCCGCCGAGCAGGGCCAGGCGGATCAGGCGCAGCGACTGCTGGTTGACCTGCTCGATGTCCAGGGTCGGCTCTTCGGTGACCACTTCGCCATCGAGCCCTTCCTTGGCCGCCGCACGCTTGCTCAGCGCCCGCTGGTAGGCCAGGCGCCGCGCCGCCACCGACAGGCCGCGAACGAACGCAGCCTCGATCACCAGCCAGAACATCAGCAGGTACAGGGTGTAGATCAGCCGGTCGGTGAGTTTCAGCGCGGTGTAGTAGTAGCCGAAGCACACCGCCACGAACAGGGCGATGGGCAGGGCGGTGAAGGCTACCCCCACTGCCTTGCGAAACAGCGAAGTGTCGCGGTGCGCCGGGCTGCTGAGCAGCAGGCGGCTGAGCAGCCAGGCCATCAGTGCGTAGCAGGCCAGCACCACGCCAATGCCGAGCACGTCGTCGGCCAACGCCGAAGGCTGGTGCTCGGCCACCGCCACCACGCCCACCAGGAACAGCACCACGGTGCCCAGGCGGCGCACCCAGCCGCGCAGGAATTCGACCTGCGGCTTGTGCCAGCGGAAGTGAATTTCCGCCACGCCGCCCGGGGCGAGGATGCGGTAGGCGGTGTAGAACACCAGCCAGGCCTGGGCCAGTTGCCACAGGGCCGCGCCAAGGTTGGCGTTCTGCCCGCGGGCGTCGATCTGCAGGGCGTAGCTGCACAGGGCCAGGCCCAGGCTCACCGGCATTGCCAGGAGGATGTTGATAAGGATCGCCTGGGGCGTGTGCCACTGGCTGTCGCGGCGGAAGTGGCCGATGTCCTGGTGTACCTTGCCCAGGCGCTGGTACAGGTACTTGCGCCGCCACAGCAGGCCGCCGATCACCAGCAGCAGCGGCAGGAACAGCAGCGGGCGCTGGATCAGGCCATCGGCCAGTTCCGAAATGCCCGAGCCCCAGGGCAGGCTGGCGACCTGGTCGGCGAAGCGCTCCGGCACGTAGCGCAGCCAGTCCCAGTCCAGTGGCTTGTTGCTGGGAATCCAGAACATCTGCTCGTCGAGGGTGGTGCGCAGGCCTTGGGCGGTGCCGAGCAATTGCTTCTGGTTGAGCTGCAGGGTGATCGATTCGTTGAGCAGCGCCGACAGCTCGCGGTTAAGCCGTTCCAACAGGTCGCTGCGGGTGATCGCCACTTCCAGCAGGGCCTTGCGCAGGGGCGGGGTGACGTCTTCCTGCGGCTGGCTGGCCAGCAGCTTGTCGACATAGGTCACCGGGTTGCTCATCTGCTCGCGCTGTTGGTTGACCTCGAACTGGTACAGGCGGATGTCGGCGATCTGGTCGGCCAGGTCGCGGTCCACGCGCAAGTGCGGCAGGGCCTGCTTCTGCTTGTAGAGGATCTTGGACAACAGCAGGCTGCCCTTGAGCACGCTGATCTGCTCGTCCAGCGCCTGGTCGGCCTGGGTCAGGCTGTCGAGCTGCTGCTTGGTGCGCAGGTTCTGCTGGGTCAGTTCGTTGAGGCGGTCGGTGCTCTTGAGCAGGTAGTCCGACAGCTTGAGGTTGGCCGCGCTCTCGCTGGCCAGCAAGGTGCTGCCGCCGGCTTTCTGCGCCTCGATCGACTGCTGGGTAACGGTTTGCTGGGACTGGGCCAGGCGCTTTTCGTTGATCAGCGTCTGCAGGTCCTGGATTTCCTGCTCCAGGCGTGCGGCGCGTTCGATCAGCAAGTCGTGGCGGGCATTGCCCAGGTCCTGCAGCAGGCCGTTGCCGGCCAGTTCCTGGCGGCGCAGCAGGGTCAGGGCATTGAGCGAGGCCAGTTCGGCATTGAGCTGGTTGCGCTGGTCGGCGTTGACGGGCTTGCCGCCGTCCTTGCCGCTCTTGAGGATGTTGTTGATCTGCTGGGTGCGGGTCTGGTTGCTGCTGATCTCGGCCTGGGCGCGCTCGGGGCGGGTCTGGGAATTGATGATCAGGCTGTTGGCTTCGGACAACGCCTTCTGCAGCTCACCCTGCAAGGTGTTGCGCTCGCTGAGCAATTGCTCCAGCTGCGGCACGGTGAGGTTGGCATAGCGCTGGGCCACCGGTTGCGGCTTGCTGTCCTTGAGCTTGGCCAGTTCCTTCTGGCTGTCGGTGGTTTCCTTGGGGGCGCTGGCCAGTTGCTGCTTGAGCGCGGCCAGCTTGCTGTCGCTGTCATCCTTGCTGGCCAGCAGCGCCAAGGTCTGTTCAAGCACCTGCTGCAGGGCCTTCTGGTCGGCTTCGGGCAGCTTGCGCTCGGCGATCTTGTCGAGGCTGTTCTGGATGCTGGCGGTGGTCGGGGCTTCTGCCGCGGTGGCGGCAAAAGAGAGGGACAGGCACAGCCCGAGCAGGGCTGCGCGAAGGTGCACGCGCAGGGACATAGGCAGACTACTTAGGATCGGGCGAAAACGCAGTTTAGAGGAACAATCCTGGTCCGGGTCGCGTTCCTTCGGGGAATCTGACGCCCACTTTCTGGATCTTGTTCCCGTCCATGGTCGCCACGGTCCAGATCGTGCCATGCCATTCGACCTGGTCACCTACTACTGGAGCGCCTCCGACCTTTTGTCGGATGAACTGCGCCAGCGGCATTTTCGCGTCCAGACCATCGAGTTTCAGGCCATAAAGTGCTGCCACCGCGCCCAGCTCGGCATCGCCTTCGAGCACGAAGTCGCCGAAGAAGCGCAGGTCCAGGCCACGTTGCGGCGCCTGGCTGAACAGTTTGCCCAGGGCCGGCAGGTTGTGTTCATGGCCGATCACGCAGAGCATGTCGCCCACTTCCAGCACGGTACTGCCGGAGGGGTGCAGCAGTTGCTCACCGCGAAACAGCGCGGCGATGCGCGTGCCTTCGGGCATCTTCAGTTCGCGCAGGGCGGCGCCGATGCACCACTTTTCCGCGCCCAGGCGGTAGACGAACAGCTCCCACTCGCTGGTGATGTGCACCTCAAGCGCAGAGCGGGAAATCGGCGCCGGGTCCGGCGGCACGGTCACTTTCAGCAGCTTGGCCATCCACGGCAGGCTGGTGCCCTGCACCAGCAGCGACACCAGCACGATGAAGAACGCCAGGTTGAAGAACAGCTGGGCGTCGGGCAGCCCGGCCATCAGCGGGAACACCGCGAGGATGATCGGCACCGCCCCGCGCAGGCCAACCCAGGAAATGAAGCCCTTCTCGCGGCCATGGAAGGCCTTGAACGGCAGCAAGGCGGCCACCACCGACAGCGGCCGTGCCACCAGGATCATCCACAGGGCCAGGCCCAGCGCCGGCAGGGCGATGGGCAGCAGGTCGTGGGGCGTGACCAGCAGCCCCAGCACCAGGAACATGCCGATCTGGGCCAGCCAGGCCATGCCGTCGAGCATGTGCAGGATGCCGTGGCGGCTGCGGATCGGCTTGTTGCCCAGCACCAGGCCGCACAGGTACACGGCGAGGAAGCCGCTGCCGTGCAGGGCGTTGGTCAGCGAGAACACCACCAGGCCGCCGGCCACCACCAGGATCGGGTACAGGCCACCGGCCAGGTTGATGCGGTTGACCAGTTGCAGCATCAGCCAGCCGCCACCCAGGCCCAGCAGGCTGCCGATGCCGAACTCGCGGACCAGGTGGGTGAGCAGGCTCCAGTGCAGGCCGGTCTGGCCGCTGGCGATCATGTCGATCAGGGTGACGGTGAGGAACACGGCCATCGGGTCGTTGCTGCCCGACTCGATTTCCAGGGTGGCGGTTACCCGCTCGTTCAGGCCCTTGCCGCCCAGCAGCGAGAACACGGCCGCTGCGTCGGTGGAGCCGACGATGGCGCCGATCAGCAGGCCCTGGATCAGGCTCAGGTTGAACAGCCAGGCGGCCACCAGGCCGGTCAGCGCGGTGGTGATCATCACCCCCACCGTGGCCAGCGACAGGGCCGGCCACAGGGCCACGCGGAAACTTGCCACCCGTGTGCGCAGGCCGCCGTCGAGCAGGATGACCGCCAGTGCCAGGTTGCCCACCAGGTAGGCGGTGGGGTAGTTGTTGAAGATGATGCCGCCACCATCGACACCGGCGACCATGCCCACGGCGAGGATGATGACCAGGATCGGGATGCCCAGGCGCGAGGACAGCGAGCTGACCAGAATACTTGCACCCACCAGCAATGCGCCGATCAGGAACAGGCTGTTGATGGTGCTGGCATCCAAGGGCAGGTACTCCGGGTGGCGCGGGAAAGGGACTTGGCCAATTGGCTTTCGCTTTTGACATGGCAAGTCGCGTGCCAATCGATTCTAACCTGATGAATTGGCAGCATGTAAAGCGTTTCTGCAGATGAAAAAAAGGCACCGCGGTGGGTGCCTTTTCTTGTGCTGCGCGGGAGGGCCTGTTCGCGAGCTTTGCTCGCTCCTACGGGATTGACGCAGGCCCGGTAGGAGCGAGCGAAGCTCGCGAAAAGGCCAGGTCAGGCTTACGCCTGCTTCACCTCACGCATCGCCTTGCCCTTCACCGGTGCACCGTTGGCCACGTAGTACTTGGCCGTGCTGCGTGCCAATGGCTTGCGGCCACGGATCTTGTCCGAGATTTTCTCGGCGATCATGATCGTGGTGGCGTTGAGGTTGCCGGTGATGATGATCGGCATGATCGACGCATCCACCACACGCAGGCCCTTCATGCCGTGCACGCGGCCTTCGCCATCGACCACCGCCATGTCGTCGGTGCCCATCTTGCACGAGCAGGACGGGTGGAACGCGGTTTCGGCGTGCTCGCGGATGAACTTGTCCAGTTCCTCGTCGGTTTGCACGTGCTCGCCCGGGCTGATCTCGCGGCCACGGTACGGGTCCAGCGCCGGCTGGGCCATGATTTCGCGGGTCAGGCGGATGCCGTCACGGAATTCCTGCCAGTCCTGCTCGGTGGCCATGTAGTTGAACAGAATGCTCGGGTGCTGGCGCGGGTTCTTCGACTTGGCCTGGATACGCCCGCGGCTTGGCGAACGCATCGAGCCCATGTGCGCCTGGAAGCCGTGTTCCTTCACGCCGTTGGAGCCGTTGTAATTGATGGCCACCGGCAGGAAGTGGTACTGGATGTTCGGCCACTCGAATTCAGGGCGGGTGCGGATGAAGCCACCGGCCTCGAACTGGTTGCTGGCGCCGATGCCGGTGCCGTTGAACATCCACTCGGCGCCAATGGCCGGCTGGTTCCACCACAGCAGCGACGGGTACAGCGACACCGGCTGGGTGCAGGCGTACTGCAGGTACAGCTCAAGGTGGTCCTGCAGGTTCTCGCCAACGCCTGGCAGGTCGTGCACTACCGGGATGTCGAGGCTTTCCAGCAGGGCACGTGGGCCAACGCCGGAGCGCTGCAGCAGCTGTGGCGAGGCGATGGCGCCGGAGCTGACGATCACTTCCTTGCGGGCACGGGCTTCGACGCGCTCTTCACTGTCGCCAACCAGGTAGGTCACGCCAACGGCGCGCTTGCCGTCGAACAGCACGCGGTCGCTCAGGGCATGGGTGACGATGGTCAGGTTCGGGCGCTTCTTGGCTTGGTCCAGGTAACCGCGGGCGGTGCTGGAGCGGCGGCCGTTCTTGGTCACCGAACGGTCCATCGGGCCGAAGCCTTCCTGCTGGTAGCCGTTGAGGTCTTCGGTGCGTGGGTAACCGGCCTGCACGCCGGCTTCGACCATGGCGTGGAACAGCGGGTTGTTGCCCGCCTTGGGCGTGGCCACGCTGACCGGGCCGTCGCCGCCGTGGTAGTCGTTCGGGCCGATGTCGCGGGTTTCGGCTTTACGGAAGTACGGCAGGCAGTCCAGGTAGGTCCAGTCTTCCAGGCCTGGCAGCTCTGCCCAGCCGTCGAAGTCCATGGCGTTGCCGCGGATGTAGCACATGCCGTTGATCAGCGACGAGCCACCCAGGCCCTTGCCGCGGCCACATTCCATGCGGCGGCCGTCCATGTGCGGCTCTGGGTCGGTTTCGTAGGCCCAGTTGTAGCGCCGGCCCTGCAGCGGGAAGGCCAGGGCGGCTGGCATCTGGGTGCGGAAGTCGAAGCGGTAGTCGGGGCCACCGGCTTCGAGCAGCAGTACGCTGACGCCGGCGTCTTCGGTCAGGCGGGTGGCCAGGGTGTTACCGGCAGAGCCGGCACCGACGATGATGTAATCGTATTCTTGGGACACGGAAGTACCCTCGTGTTGGCGGTGAACAGGGAGCGGGAACGCCCGTGCGCAGCGGCACGGGCGTGGCGTGACAAGGCCTTAGAAGACCGAGTTGTAGCCGCCCAGCTCGACCTGGACCGACTTGATGCGAGTGTATTGAGCCAGCGAGCTGACGCCGTTCTCACGGCCCACGCCCGACTGCTTGTAGCCACCAACCGGCATTTCCGCCGGCGATTCGCCCCAGGCGTTGATCCAGCAGATACCGGCTTCCAGCTGGTGGATGATGCGGTGGGCGCGGGAAATGTCGTTGGTGCAGACACCGGCGGCCAGGCCGTAGTCGGTGTCGTTGGCGCGGCGGATCACTTCTTCTTCGGTTTCATAGGTGAGGATGCTCATCACCGGGCCGAAGATTTCTTCCTTGACGATGGTCATGTCGTCGCGGCAGTCGGTGAACACGGTCGGGGCCACGAACGCACCGTTGGCGAAGGCGCCGTCGGTCAGGCGCTCGCCGCCGCACAGCACGCGGGCACCTTCTTCTTTGCCCTTGGCGATGTAGCCGAGCACGCTTTCCATGTGCTGGAAGCTGACCAGCGGGCCGAAGTTGGTGTTCTCGTCTTCCGGGTTGCCAACGCGGATGCGGGCAACGCGCTCGGCGATCTTGGCCTCGAAGGCCGCCTTCATTTCAGCCGGGATGAACACGCGGGTGCCGTTGGTGCACACCTGGCCCGAGCTGTAGAAGTTGGCCATCATGGCGATGTCGGCGGCCTTGTCCAGGTCGGCGTCGGCGCAGATGATCAGCGGCGACTTGCCGCCCAGTTCCATGGTCACTTCCTTGAGCGACGAGCTCGAGGCGCTGGCCATGACCTTCTTGCCGGTGGTGGTGCCGCCGGTGAAGGACACTTTCTCGATGCGCGGGTGCTCGGTCAGCCAGGAGCCGACTTCGCGGCCGCTGCCGGTCAGTACGTTGAACACGCCATTGGGCAGGCCGGCTTCGGTGTAGATTTCGGCCAGTTTCAGGGTGGTCAGCGAGGTGACTTCCGACGGCTTGAAGATCATCGCGTTGCCGGCGGCCAGGGCCGGGGCGGACTTCCACAGGGCGATCTGGATCGGGTAGTTCCAGGCACCGATACCCACGGTCACGCCCAGTGGCTCGCGGCGGGTGTAGACGAAGGACGATTCGCGCAGTGGAATCTGCTCGCCTTCGATGGCCGGCACCAGGCCTGCGTAGTATTCCAGCACGTCGGCGCCGGTGACGATGTCGACGTAGCGGGTTTCCGAGTACGACTTGCCGGTGTCCAGGGTTTCCAGCATGGCCAGCTCATCGTTGCGCTCGCGCAGGATGTCGACGGCGCGGCGCAGGATGCGCGAACGCTGCATGGCAGTCATCGCTGCCCAGACCTTCTGGCCGCGCTCGGCGCTTTGCACGGCCTTCTCGACGTCAGCCTCGGTGGCACGTTGCACGTGGGCGAGGACTTCGCCGGTAGCCGGGTTGATGGCTTCGAAGGTGGCATCGCTGCCAGCGTCGACGTAAGCGCCATCAATGTAGAGTTTTTGCGTTCCGAAACGGGCCATAGTGTCCTCGCAAGTGCAGTGTGTGGTTGGCTTGCGCGTCACGCTCCTGCCGGGTTGGCGTGGGCTGTGCGCGTTGGGTCAGCAGCCTGGTCGGTTGTGCCCAGGGTGTGCTGCTTAGCCAGTTGTAGATCCATGTATTCGTTAGCAATCCGTATCGCCTGGTCGGTGTCGAATGCATCACCCGACAGGGCACCACGCAGCCACAGGCCGTCGATCAGGGCCGCCAGGCCGCGGGCAGCCTTGCGCGCATGGTAGAGCGGCAGGGCGCGGCGGAACTGGCAGCACAGGTTTGAATACAAGCGGTGATCGTTGATCCGCTGCAACCTGTGCAAATCGGGCTGGTGCATGCTGGAAGCCCAGAAGGCCAACCAGGTTTTCATTGCCGGGCCGTTCACCTGGCTGGCATCGAAGTTGCCCTCGATGATCACTTTCAGGTGAGCGCGCGGGCTGTCGTCCGTCAGGGCCTGGCGACGTGCTCGAACGCCTTCGTTGAGCATGTTCATGATGTAACCCATCGTCGCTGCGATCAGGCCGTTCTTGTCCCGAAAGTAGTGACTGATGATGCCGTTCGACACACCGGCCAAACGGGCAATCAGCGCAATGCTGGCGTCCCCCAGTCCGACCTGATCGACCGCCTGCAACGTGGCTTCGATCAACTGCTGGCGGCGGATGGGTTGCATACCGACCTTGGGCATCTTGCTATCTCCTCAGGCCTGCGAGCAGACGACAGGCGGCTGACTCGGCGAAGGCCAGTCTATTTTGTTTTGATTGAACGTTCAATCAATAAAGAATAAGCTCTGCGACAATTTGTGCCATTGACAGTTTTTCAGGCGGTCGAGAAGGCACGGATTGACACCCCAGGAAATCGTGTAACCCCCGGAATACAAGGCGTTGACGGGCATCAGCGATGCGAAATGCAGATTCTGCCGTGCGGCCACTGGCCCTGCGACAGGCCCTTGGAGCGGGCGGGGTGATCTGTGGCGAATGCGCGCACCTCGCATGAGGTAACGGCATTTGCAGCAGGCCACCTGTCTGTTTTTTGCAACGTATCGATTCGGGATCACGGTTTCCAGGGTGCTTTTATAACACCTGATGCAGTGGGGATATTCCACCAATTGCTCGGGAAAGACTGATTAGCCTCCACAAGCCGTACTGCCCGGAGCATTCGTGCAATGAGTTCTGCCTCACTTACCAAGCCCCCCGCCGAGAGGGTACGGGTCAACCGCGTGGTGTTCTTCACCTCCGCGCTGATGATCCTCGTTCTGACTGCCTTGCTGATCGCTGTCCCCGAAACTGCCGGCCAGGTGCTGGGCGTTGCCCAGAAGTGGCTGACGCGCACCTTCGGCTGGTACTACATGCTGGTGATCTGCGGTTACCTGCTGTTCGTCGTGTACCTGGCCTTCTCCGACTACGGCAAGCTCAAGCTTGGCGGCAAGGATGACCAGCCAGATTTCAGCTACGGCGCCTGGGCCGGCATGCTGTTCTCCTCCGGTATCGGTATTTCGCTGCTGTATTTCGGCGCCTCCGAGCCGCTGGACCACTACTTCAACCCACCCGAGGGCACCCCTGCCAGCCTTGAGGCCGCGCGCCAGGGCCTGCAGCTGACCTTCCTGCACTGGGGCCTGCATGGTTGGGCGATCTACGCCCTGGTGGGCCTGGCCGTGGGCTATTTTGCCTACCGCCACAACCAGCCGCTGGCCCTGCGCTCGGCGCTGTACCCGCTGGTGGGTGAGCGCTGGGTCAAGGGTGCTGCGGGCAATGCCGTGGACATCTTCGGCATGTTCGTGACCCTGCTGGGCCTGGTGACCAACCTGGGCATCGGCTCGATGCAGGTGGCCTCTGGCCTGGAATACCTGTTCGGCATGGACCACAGCAAGACCAACCTGCTGGTGGTGATTCTGGTGATGGCCGGCGTTGCCACCGTGGCCGCGGTATCGGGCGTGGAGAACGGCATTCGCCGCCTGTCCAACCTGAACATCATGCTGTTCAGCGGCCTGCTGATCTTCGTGCTGCTGGGCGGCAACACCCTGCACCTGCTCAACGGCTTGGTGCAGAACGTGGGTGACTACCTCAACGGCATCGTGCTGAAAACCTTCGACCTCTACGTGTACGAAGGCGAGGCCGGCAAATCCGAGCGCTGGTTGGGCCTGTGGACCGTGTTCTACTGGGCCTGGTGGATTTCCTGGGGCCCGTTCGTCGGTATGTTCATTGCCCGTATCTCCAAGGGCCGCACCGTGCGCCAGTTGGTCAGCGGCGTGCTGCTGATTCCGCTGGGCTTCACCCTGGCCTGGCTGTCGATCTTCGGCAACACCGCGCTGGACCTGGTGATCAACCAGGGCGCCGTGGAGTTGGGCAAGACCGCCTTGGAACAGCCCTCGATGTCGATCTACCAGCTGCTGGAGTTCTTCCCAGCCGCGAAGATCGTGATCGGCGTGGCGGTGTTCGTTGGCTTCGTGCTGTTCCTCACCCCGGCCGACTCCGGCGCGGTGATGATGGCCAACCTGTCGTGCAAAGGCGGCAAGGTCGACGAAGACGCCCCGCACTGGATGGTGGTGTTCTGGTCGGTGATCATCACCCTGGTGACCATCGGCCTGCTGTTCGCCGGTAACTTCGAAGCCATGCAGACCATGGTGGTACTGGCGGGCCTGCCGTTCTCGGTGGTGCTGGTGCTGTTCATGTTCGGCCTGTACAAGGCCATGAAGCAGGACGTGGCGGTGGAGCAGGAACGTGCCGAACTGGCCGCCCGTGGCCGCCGCGGCTTCAGCGAGCGCCTGACCCAGCTGGAACTGCAGCCGACCCAGGCCGTGGTGCAGCGCTTCATGGACAAGCAGGTCAGCCCTGCGCTCAAGGACGCTGTCGCACAACTGCAGGCACTGGGCTTCGAGGTGGAGTCGCGGGTTGGCCAGTCGCGCAACATGATGGGCCTGCGGGTGATGATGGACGAGGGTAACCCGTTCGTTTACGAAGTGAGCCTGGACGGCTACCTGGCCGCGCCGAGCGAGGCGCCGGTCGAGGGCGAACCCCAGGAGCGCCAGCGCTTCTACCGTGCCGAAGTGTACCTGCACGATGGCAGCCAGGAGTACGACCTGATGGGCTTTGCGCCTGAGCAGATCGTGCGCGATGTGCTGGACCAGTTCGAAAGCCACCGGCAGCTGCTGGGCCGGGTCTACAGCTAAGCCCTCGGGGGGCCAGGCATAACTATCTAGCCCCCTGCAGGCACTTGGCTGGGCGACCTTGGCGGAACATTCTCCGTCAAGGTCGCCCCGCCATGTCTGAATACCTGCCTGCCGATTTCAAAACCCTCGTCGCGACCCAGTTCGCCACCCGCCCCACCTTGCGCGAGGTGCTGGCCCGGCGCTTGCTGGCCATTCTCGAACACACCTTGCCTGCCATCGCCAGCGTGCAGCCGCCGCTGGGCAGTGCCGAGGCGGTGACGCTGATCAGCCCCCATCCAACACAGCCGCATTGGGTCACCCAGCCGCTGGTGGACGTTGCCCTGCAAGCAGTGCTCGACCAGCAGGCACTGGGTTTCTTGCCCATTGCTGGCCGCGCCTACAAGATCGGCCTGGCTGCACCGCACCGGTTTGCCGGCGATGATGACTCGCTGGGGTATTTGGACCTCGGCAGCGCAGGCTCCGCGATCAATGAACTGCTGGCCGAGCTGCCGGTGTGGTTCCAGCAAGCCCAGGTCGACTACTGGAATGCCATGGGCAGCGCCGGTGTCAGCCGTGAGCGCTGGCTGCAGTTGGTGGTGAAGATGGCCCTGTTGCAGGGCCTGCCCCTGCAAGGCCTGGACGACCAGCAGCAGCGCTGCGTGCGCGGGCTGCTCAAGGGCGGCGACCAGGCACCCACGGTTTTCGCCGTGCAGGCAACCCTCACTGAGGGCGAACGGCGCCGCCAGGTTTGCTTGCCTGCTTTGTTGGTCACGGGCGAATGGGATGAGCGCGAAGTCATCCTTTGGTGCGCACCCTCGGGTGTGATCCGGGCGTTCGACACCCTTGATGCCTTTGCCATCGGGCTGCGTGACCAGTTGGCCGGGCAGTACCGCTTCGAGCACATGAGCTGGGACCGCTACGCGCTGCAAGGGGATGCCTTCGCCTACCAGGCCACGCTGATGCTCGAAGGCCTGTTCGAGCGCCTGGCGCAGGTGCCGTACACGTTCCTGAAGGATGTGGAGCACCTGCAGCGGGTGTTCCTGGCCTTGAGCGACCCGTCGAGCCATTTCGTCGAAGGCTACCTGGCGCCCGCTGCCGCTGCGCTACCGGCGCCGCCTGGCCTTGCCCGCGCCCGGGCCGCTGACAGCTTCGCCTACCAGTCGGCCTTGTTGGCATTGGCCCTCGACCAACTAGATTCGGACGGCATTGCCGCCCTGGATGGCATTCCCGACCTGCACACCTATACCCAGCAGCGGCTGGCCGAGGCGATGCAGGCAGACCATGCACAGGCGGCACTCTACGACAGTGATGACCTGCTGCTGGAGCTTGCCATCGCCCGCGGTGAGCCAGGTGGCGCCGGGGTTGGCAGTGGCGGCGGTGAACCGCTGGAAAGCCTCGGCCAAAAAACCCTTACCCAGTTCGCCATCGGCAACCTGGGTTCGCTGCACGGCGCCTTTATCAAGGGCATTGCACACCGAACTGGCCGCCGGTTGCCGGGTTGGCTGAACGCCGACTACCTCAAGCGCCTGGTGGGCGAGGTCGACATCGGCGGCCATTACCCCCAAGCGGTGGCGCAGCAACTGGATGAGCGCAGCCAGCGCCCCGAGCGGGTGCGCCGCTTTGCCCGCGAGTGGCGTAGTGCGCTGGTATTCCTGGCGCTGTCGGCAAGGCTTGAGGGTGGCTTGAGTGAGGCGGGCTTGCAGGTCATCGTCGATTACTGCCGGGGCCACGTTGACCGGCAGACGCCGAACATCACGCTGTTCCCGCTGGCCTTCAAGCCACGCCAGGCATCCACCCGGCACGACCTGGTGCGCGGCGCCTACGTGGTGTTTTCGGCCGAGCCGCGCAGGGCGTTGCTGTATTGCCCACTGTTCGAGCAACCCGTGCTCAAGGAGTTCGCCAGCCTTGAGGCGATGCTGCAGGCCATACGCCAAAGCGATGTGCTGCAGCAAAGCCTGCTGGCCTGGATGGCGCCGGACGCACACAGCCTTTACGCACACGGCGGATTCGCCGACCCCCACGTCGCCATCATCGGCATCGACCCCTATAACCTGCCCGAACAAGGGGCCCCGGCGCTGCTGGATGTTCAGCTCTGGCTGAGCCAGGTGGATGAAAAACTCTATGCTGCCAACCGCGACCTGCTGGTGGAGCTTGCCCAGTTGCAGTCGACCTCCACGGCCCGTAGCCGCTGGGAGCGCCTGGCCGAAGGCGCGTGGCTGCTGTTCGATACCGCGACGCTGCTGATTGGCGGGCCCGTGGCCAGCGTGGCCTGGCTACTGCAGCTGTTCAAGGGGTTGGACGATGACCTGCAAATGCTGGCCGGCCACGATGCGTTCGGGCGTTCGGCGGCGGTGGTCGATGTGTTGCTCAACCTTGGGCTGGCGCTGCTCCATCAGCGCCAGCCCACTGTGCCGGCGCTACCACCGGCGGCGGTGGACCCGGCCCGTCTTGTTCCGCGCCTGCCATTGCGCCCGGTCGTACCCGCCGCCCAGGTGGCGCAGGGGAAAACCGTGCTCGCCGGGGCCATGCCCCTTGCCGCGAGCCAGCTCGACCTGCGTTTCCGGGGCAACCAGGGGTTCAACTACCTCACGGCAGAGAACAAGCGTGCGCTGCAACGCCTGGCCGTGGCGGTCGCCCTCGAAGGCGTGGAGCCCATCGCTTCGGGGGTTCGCCAGGGTTTGCATGAAGTGGATGGCGCCTATTACCTGACCATGGCGGGCTTGACCTACCACGTGGGCCAGGTGGAAGGCGGCATCAGGATATTCGATGGCCAGCAGCTGACCGGGCCCTGGTTGCAGTTCGAGGCCGGCGCGTGGCGCATCGACCGCGCCATGCGTGGCCTGGGCGGCATGCCCAAGCGGCGAGTGGAGCGCATGAAAGAGGCCAACATGGCCCTGCTGGAGTCGTTGCAATCCCGCGAGTCGCGCTTGTTGACCGAGCTGAACGACTTGGGCGAGAACTTCAAGAAGCACCGTAGGTTCCTAAACAAGTCCATTGAGGACCTGGACGCCTACCCGGGGGAGGCCAATGACGAGCGGCACAGGATCCTCACCAACCTGATGAGGCAATCGCGCTTGCGGCTGCTCGCCGACATGAAGCAACTGGTAGAAAAGGGCATCGTCCATGACGAGCTCGTCAGCCAGATCGCCGCAGTGGGGCGAACGGCGGTGAGCATGCAGGAAGCGATTCGCCTGCAACGCAATACCACCCGCCATGACCTGATCGAACGCTGCGACCTGTATACCCGGGAACTGAGCGGGCTGATTGCACAGGCGAACTTGCAGGGCCTGGGCGACAGCATTGCCGTGCTGCCGGAAACGGACGCGGAAAAGCAGAGCTACCTGGACTATTACCAGCAGGTGGAAGCGGTGGTGGGCTGGCGCACCGACCTGGTGAACCTTTCCGGGAAGTTCGATGCCTTGCTGGAGAACACCCTGGGCGACCGCTCGGTGGTGTTCAGGGATGAAGATACCGGGGAACGTATTGGCAAAGAGGCTTGGCTTGGGCAAATCATCGAGGAGCGCCGCTTGACCTCGATCGACCAGCAGTTCGGCCTGTTGATGGACCTGGCCGAAGCCAGCCTGAACCGTCTGGCGCCGATCGATGAGCAGGTCTTGGTCGATTACGCCGGTTACCTGGCCAGTGCCGAGCTGAAAAGCTCCGGCAGTGCCCATGGCGAGGTCGCGGCCCAGCCGGACTTGAAGGAGCGCGTCGATATCCTCTCCGGCGTCTTGCAGGATTACCAGCAGGCCGAAGCGATGAGCGACTACCTGGCCAGCCTGGGTGGGGAGGGTATCCGGCAGGCGCCGCTGGCCGCCTACCGCAAGGTGCTCAAAGGCCTGATGGACGCCATTCAGGAAGACCTGAACCAGGCCGTGCGCGAGCTCGAACTGGCCGAGCCACGCCGGCCACGGGTGACGCTCTACGCCAGCCGTGGGGGCCGACGCAAGGTGGTGACCACGCGGCGGGGCCATAAGGTGGTGGGTGAGGAAACCGATGTCGACGGGGAAACGGTTATCCAGCAGCTGGACTTTCGCAAGGCGGTGCTCAAGACCTTCCACCAGCATGACGGCCAATGGGTAGAGGACAGCGGCACATCACCGACCAGCCCGGAGCCCGCGCTTCCAGGCGACGACGCGCTAGGCGCGGCGCGGGCCGAGGGCCTGCTGGCACAAGTGGAACAGGTGATCGCCCTGGCCAGGCAGTACGTGAAGTCCGACGAGCCGCGCGGGTTGGAAACGGTCATCGACGGCCATATCGAAAAGCTCGCCGAGTTCACCGGCAAGCTGACGGTGGCCACGCATGAAACCCTGCACGAGGCATTGAACGACGGCATCGACCGCTTGCGCCTGGCCAAGGACGACCTGCTGCGCGGCCTGTACCTCACAACCCGCCACCCGACGGCAGACAGCCTGCGCTTTCTGCTGCGCAGCGGCGAGGTGACGGTCACCCGCTCGGAACAGCGCAAACCGACCCAGGCCGGTGATTACCTGGACATCTATGAAATCCGCAGGCGCCCGGTGGGCAAGCAGGCCCAGGGCAGTGGCCTGTGGGAAGCGCATTTTCATTATCGGGCGCAAGCCACGCCGGCGCTTGAGTTCGACAAGGGCCACTTGAAAATCTGGTCCGAGCGCAAGCTGGGGCGCAACGCGCAAATGCGTGCTGCGCAAACCCGTAACGAGTTGCTGTTCATCTATCGCGGTGAACTGAAGGCCCAGCAGGTCGCGGACCTGTTCCCCTTCGCGTGACTGCCGGTACGAGCCGCTGCTGCTCCCGCTAGCGCGGGGCGGCAGCGTTGCTGTAGCGCCCCTGGCGGCCGTGGGCGGGCATCGCCTGGTTGCCACGCTCGGCAATCATCTGCTGCAGGCGGATCAGCTCCACACCTTGGCGCTTGAGCTGCGGGATGGCCTGTTCCAGTACCGCCAGGGTCTGCGGGTAGGGGTGGCCGATCAGCACGGCCGAGCCCTGTTTGTGGGCCAGGGCAATGCCTTGCTGCAACTGCCCGGCAATGGCTTCGGGGGTGCGCACGTCATCGAGGAACACATCCCGCGACACGTGCGCCAGGCCGAGCGCCTGGGCCTCGGCGGCGGCGACCGTGGCGGCGCTGGTGCGGCTGTCGACGAAGAACAGGTGGCGGCGCTGCAGTTCTCCCATCAACCAGGTCATCGGCGCACGCTGGGCGGTCATGCGGCTGCCCATGTGGTTGTTGATGCCAGCGGCGTAGGGCACCTTGGCCAATGCGGCGTCCAGGCGCCGGGCCAGTTCTTCGAGGGGAATTTCAGGGTGCCAGGCGTAGGGGCCGGTGGCCGGGTCCATGGGCATGTGCAGGATCACCGTTTTGCCTGCCTTGTGGGCCTGGCGGGCGAAATCCGTGGCATGGGGGGTGTCGGGCATGATCGCCATGGTCACAGGCCCTGGCAGGGCGAGGGTACGGCTGTCACGCTCGGCGCTTTGGCCCAGGTCGTCGATGATGATGCTCAGGTAGGCCTTGCCGGCCGGCGCCGCTTGCGCGACGCCGGCCAACAGGCAGAACAGCAGACACAGCAGATAACGCATGGGGAAGTATCAGTCGCCTTTGGTGACGTTCAGGCCCTTGAGCAGGCTCAAGGCCTGGCTCAGCTGGTAGTCGCTGTCCTGCGGGCGCTCGGTACGCTTGCCGCTGCTGCCGGTGGGGCGGTCGGCGCCGCCGTTGCCGTTGCCCAGGTGGCCTTGCAGGTCGGCTTCCTTGAAGGTGTCGTTGTCGCTGGCATCGGTGGTCAGCTTGGCCGGGCGCACTTCGATGTCGGGAACGATGCCCTGGGCCTGGATCGAGCGGCCGTTGGGGGTGTAGTACAGCGCGGTGGTGAGCTTCAGCGCTCGGTCGTTGGCCAGCGGCAGCACGGTTTGTACCGAGCCTTTGCCGAAGCTGTCGGTGCCCATCAGCACGGCACGTTTCTGGTCTTGCAGGGCGCCGGCGACGATTTCCGAGGCCGAGGCGCTGCCACCGTTGATCAGCACCACCAGCGGCACGCCTTCGCTGGCGTCGGCGGGGTCGGCGGTGAAGCGCAGCTCGGAGTTGGCGATGCGGCCCTTGGTGTAGACGATCAGGCCCTTGGTCAGGAAGTGGTCGGCCACTTCCACGGCCGCCTGCAGCACGCCGCCTGGGTTGTTGCGCAGGTCCAGCACCAGGCCGCGCAGTTTCTTGCCGCTGTCCTTGCGCAGCTTGGCCAGGGCCTTGCCCACTTCCTCGCCAGTCTTGACCTGGAACTGGGTGATGCGGATGTAGCCGTAGCCGCTTTCCAGCAGCTGGCTCTTCACGCTCTTGACCTGGATCACCGCACGGGCGAGGGTCACGTCGAACGGGTTACCGCCGTCACGCACCAGGGTCAGGGTGATTTTTTCACCGATCTTGCCGCGCATCTTGTCGACCGCTTCGGTCATGGTCTGGCCGCGGGTAGGGGCGCCGTTGATCTTGACGATCAGGTCGCCCGCCTGCACACCGGCACGGGACGCCGGGGTGTCGTCGATCGGCGACACCACCTTGATCATGCCGTCTTCCTGGCCCACTTCGATGCCCAGGCCGCCGAATTCGCCGCTGGTGCTTTCCTGCAGCTCCTGGAAGTCTTCGGGGCCCAGGTAGGCCGAGTGCGGGTCGAGGTTGCTGAGCATGCCCTTGATGGCGTTTTCCAGCAGGGTCTTGTCGTCAACAGGCTCTACATAGGCGGCCTTGATGCGGTCCATGACCTCGGCGAAGGTGCGCAGCTCTTCCAGCGGCAGCGGTGCCTTGGCGGTCACCTCGGTGGCCGGCACCGCGGCGGGCTTGGCGGCCTTGGCCGGCTCGGCAGCAACGGCCAGGGGAGCGCCGACCACCAGGGCGATGGTCAGGGCCAGCTGGGTGAGGCGAGGCGAGTGCAGCATGTCGAACGAACTCCTGATCCTGTAGGCGCTCCCGTGGGAGCATCGGCGCAGCGCCAGGCGCTACGCCGTCAATGTTGTGTCAGCCTCGGCACCACTGGGCAGGGTCGGTGGGGCGGCCCTGCTGACGGATGGCGAAGTACAAGCCTGCGGCGTCCTGGCCGCCGCTGTCGCCAACGGTGGAAATGGCCTCGCCGGCCTTGACGATGTCCCCGGCGCTCTTGAGCAGGCTCTGGTTGTGGCCGTAGAGGCTCAGGTAACCATTACCATGGTCGAGAATGACCAGAAGTCCAGCGCCGCGCAACCAGTCGGCGAACACCACGCGCCCGCCATGCACCGCGTGCACCTGGGTGCCGGGGCTGGCGCTGATCATCACCCCGTCCCATTTGGCGCGGGCATCGCTGCCGCGGGCATCACCGAAGCGTGCCAGTAATCGACCATTGACCGGCCACGGAAGTTTTCCCCGTGCTGCGGAAAATGCACCGCCGTAGCTGGCGCCGTCGCTGGAAACCATCGGGCCGAGGGTAGTGCGGGCCTTTTTCGGCGGTT
Source organism: Pantoea sp. Ap-967 (assembly GCF_011752565.1). Classification (GTDB taxonomy): domain Bacteria; phylum Pseudomonadota; class Gammaproteobacteria; order Pseudomonadales; family Pseudomonadaceae; genus Aquipseudomonas. Next base: position 47,790 of record NZ_VWXK01000014.1, on the reverse strand, counting down.
CGGCGTCTTCTTTTTCCGCTTTGTCGGCACGGGCCGCCGCCAAGGCTTCCTGCTGGCGGCGCTTCTCGGCTTCCTGCTGGGCCAACAGGGCCTTCTTGCGTGCCTCTTCGGCTTCGCGGGCCTGGCGGGCGAGGGTTTCCTCGATGGTCTTGAGCACCTTGGCAAGGTCGGCCTGGTCTTGCTCGCGGGCCTGCAGCTTCTGGTCGTGGTCCTTGACGTCGCTGTTGAGCTTGGCCAGCACCTGCTGGCGCTTGCCGCGTTCGGCGTCCAGGGCCTGGCGGCGGCTGTCGAGGTCGGCGCGCTGGGCCAGCAGCTGCTCTTGCTGGCGGGAAATGTCCTGCTCGACGTTGGCCAGCTGGCGCAGGGTTTCGTTGAAGGCCTTGAGCTGGTCGAGGCGTGCCTTGCTCAGGTAGTCGTAGTAGGTGAGGGTGCGGGCGAATTTCTCGGGGTTCTGCTGGTTGAGCAGCAGCTTGAGATATTCCTCGCGCCCATTGTTCTGGTAGGCCGAGCGGGCCTGGATGGCGATCAGCCGTTGTTGTTCAACGCGGGCGCTCTGGAGTTTTTTTTTCTCGGTATCAAGGCGCTCCAGCTCGCCCTCGGTCTTTTTTAATTCTTGTTGCAGGGCCTCCACCTGCTTCTCCAGGTTGCCGATATCGGTTTCGGTGGCCTTGAGGTCTTTTTGTACGCCGGCTTTTTCTTCCTGCAGCTTGCCCAATGTCTTCTTGAGCTCGGCAATGTCCTGGCGGGTGGAGTCCAGTTGTTGCTGGGTCTGCGCGCGCTCGTCGGCGAAGGCCGGGCTGAGCAGGCAGGACAAGGCTAGTAGGATCAGGGCGCGTAGCATGGGGTTTGGCGTACCGGGGCTGGAGACCGGCCTAGTATGCCCGTGCGGGCAGGCAAAAAAAACGCCTCGCTGTGGGGACAGGGGGGCGTTTGTCTGGAATTCATGCGTGGGTGGGGCTGCTTTGCGGCCCATCGCGACTTGGCAGTCGCTCCTACGGGGGTTACGCGATTCCCTGGTAGGAGCGACTGCCAAGTCGCGAAGGGCCGCAAAGCGGCCCCGCTCCACAATCAACCGTCAACCAGAATCGAAGTACCGGTCATTTCCGAAGGCTTCTCCAGCCCCAGCAACTTCAGCATGGTTGGCGCCACGTCAGCCAGCACGCCGCCTTCGCGAACCTGCACCTTGCGCTTGCCAACATAAATGAAGGGCACAGGCTCCGTGGTGTGGGCGGTGTGCGCCTGGCCGGTGCTTTCGTCTTCCATCTGTTCGACGTTGCCGTGGTCGGCCGTGATCAGCGCTTCGCCGCCGACCTTGTCCAGCGCCTCGACGATGCGCCCAACGCAGCCGTCCAGGGCTTCCACGGCCTTGACCGCGGCCTGGAACACGCCGGTGTGGCCGACCATGTCGCCGTTGGCGTAGTTGACCACGATCACATCGTAGCGCTGCTGCTCGATGGCCTCGACGATGCGGTCGGTGACCTCCGGCGCGCTCATTTCCGGCTGCAGGTCGTAGGTAGCGACCTTTGGCGATGGAATCAGGATGCGCTCTTCGCCTTCGAACGGCTCTTCACGGCCACCGGAGAAGAAGAAGGTAACGTGGGCGTATTTCTCGGTTTCGGCGATGCGCAGCTGGGTTTTGCCGTTCTTCGCCAGGTACTCGCCAAGCACGTTGTTCAGGCTGGCCGGGGCAAATGCCGCCGGGGCCGGGATTTTCGCCGAATACTGGGTGAGGCCGATGTAGGCGGCCAGCTTGGGCAGGCGGGCGCGGGGGAATTCGTTGAAATCGGGCTCGACGAACACGCGCGACAGCTCGCGGGCGCGGTCGGCGCGGAAGTTCATGAAGATCACCGCGTCGCCGTCTTCGACCTTCACCGCCTCGCCAATGCGCGTGGCCTTGACGAACTCGTCGCTCTCGTCACGCGCATAGGCCGCTTCCAGGCCGGCAACGGCGCTGTCGGCGGTGTATTCGGCGGTGCTGTCGACGATCAGGTTATAGGCGGCGCTGACCCGGTCCCAGCGGTTGTCGCGGTCCATCGCGTAGTAACGGCCGATCAGGCTGGCGATGCGGCCCTTGCCGAGCTTGGCGAAGGTGGCGTCGAGCAGTTCGATGGACGATTGGGCACTGCGCGGCGGGGTGTCGCGGCCGTCGAGGAAGGCGTGCAGGTAGATTTTCTCGGCACCGCGTTGCACGGCCAGTTCGGCCATGGCCACCAGGTGGTCCTGGTGGCTGTGAACGCCACCGTCGGACAGCAGGCCAAGGATGTGCACGGCCTTGCCGTTGGCGGCGGCCTTGTCGACGGCGCCGGTGAGCACCGGGTTCTGGAAGAACTCGCCATCGCGGATGGCCTTGGTCACCCGGGTGAAGTCCTGGTAGACGACGCGCCCGGCCCCGAGGTTCATGTGGCCGACTTCGGAGTTGCCCATCTGCCCGTCCGGCAGGCCAACGTCCATCCCGGAACCGGAAATCAAACCATGCGGCTGGGTGGCGCGCAGGCGGTCGTAGACCGGTGTGTTGGCGGCGTAGATGGCATTGTATTCGGGGCTTTCGCTATGGCCGAATCCATCCAGGATGATCAGGACCAGGGGTTTGGGCGTGCTCGTCATCAATCAAACTCACGGTTGTTCAAAGATGATAAAGACACGCATTTTAGGGCAAATGCGCCATCAGCGGCGAATAATCGTCCTGCTCACCGACCAGCGCGGGCCGCCTGGCAACATGAAGGTACTTTTACAGCCGGCCAACCGGGCTTTGGTGGTACTGGGGGGCTGTGTATACTGGCCGGCATTTTCAATCGACTGGAACACCGCTGATGGTTGCTCACCTGATTCAATTCGCGACAGATCACTACATCCTGGTGGCGATCTTCGTTGTGCTGCTGGTCGCACTGCTGGTCAATGAAGTCCGCCGTGGTGGCCAGAGCCTGAGCAATGGCCAGCTGACCGCCCTGGTCAACGCCGACAAAGCCCTGGTCATCGACATTCGTCCTGCGAAGGAATACTCGGCCGGCCACATCGTCGGCGCGCTGAACATCCCGCAGGACAAACTGGCCAACCGCATGGCCGAGCTTGAAAAGCACAAAGAAAAGACCCTGATCATCGTCGATGCAATGGGCCAGCAGTCCGGCACGATTTGCCGCGAACTGCTCAAGGCTGGTTACACCGCTGCCAAGCTGAGCGGTGGCGTTTCCAGCTGGAAAGCCGATAACCTGCCCCTGGTGAAGTGATATGAAGCCTGTCATCGTCTATTCCAGCGACTACTGCCCCTACTGCATGCGCGCCAAGTACCTGCTTGAAAGCAAGGGCGTGGCCTTCGAAGAGATCAAGGTCGACGGCAAGCCCCAGGTGCGCGCTGAAATGAGCCAGAAGGCCGGCCGTACCTCGGTGCCGCAGATCTGGATCGGCAGCACCCACGTCGGTGGATGCGATGACCTCTTTGCCCTGGAGCGCGCCGGCAAGCTCGACGCGCTGCTGGCGGCCTGATTTGCACTGCATTCAAAAACATTAGGATAAGGATCTGCCATGACTGACCAACAGACCAACGGCGCTGCTGCAGAAGACAACAGCCCTCAGTTCTCCCTGCAGCGCATCTACGTGCGTGACCTGTCGTTCGAAGCCCCGAAAAGCCCGCAGATCTTCCGCCAGCAGTGGGAGCCAAGCGTTGCCCTGGACTTGAACACCAAGCAGAAAGCCCTGGAAGGCGACTTCCACGAAGTGGTGCTGACCCTGTCGGTCACCGTGAAGAACGGTGACGAAGTGGCCTTCATCGCCGAAGTGCAACAGGCCGGCATCTTCCTGATCGCCAACCTCGACGCCGCTTCGATGAGCCACACCCTGGGCGCGTTCTGCCCGAACATCCTGTTCCCGTACGCTCGCGAAACCCTGGACAGCCTGGTGACCCGTGGTTCGTTCCCGGCCCTGATGCTGTCGCCGGTGAACTTCGACGCCCTGTACGCGCAAGAGCTGCAGCGTATGCAGGAAGCGGGCGAAACGCCGACCGTGCAGTAATTTTTGCCGGTATTGAAAAAGCGCCTCTCGGGGCGCTTTTTTTGGTTTGGGAGCCGGCGCCGCGTGGGCGGCGCATCGCGAGCTTTGCTCGCTCCTACCAGGGTTTGGTACCCCCTGTAGGAGCGAGCGTAGCTCGCGATGCTCAGGCAAGGCCGTGCGCGATCTCAACTCCCGGCAAACCCATTCTGCCGCCAGGCCTCATACACCGTCACCGCCACGGTATTGGACAGGTTCAAACTCCGGCACCCAGGCCGCATCGGCAGGCGCAGGCGCTGCTCGGCTGGCAGGCTGTCCAGCACTTCGGCCGGCAGGCCACGGCTCTCTGGCCCGAACAGGAAGGCATCGCCCGGCTGGTAGGCCACTTCATGGAACGGGTGCGAACCCTTGGTGGTGAAGGCGAACAGCCGTGGATTGCCCAGGCTTTCCAGGCAGGCGGCCAGGCTCTCGTGGCGCTTGAGCGTGGCATACTCGTGGTAATCCAGCCCCGCACGGCGCAGGCGTTTGTCGTCCAGCTCGAAGCTGATCGGCTCGATCAGGTGCAGGGCGCAGCCACTGTTGGCGCAGAGGCGAATGATGTTGCCGGTATTCGGCGGAATTTCTGGTTGAAAAAGGATGACGTGAAACATGCACGGCTCCAAACGTGAAGATGACGAGCATTCTACCCCCGAACCCGACCTACGTTCGAAGGCCTGGCCGCGCATGCTGCTTTCACTGGCGCTGTTCGGCGTTTTGGTAGGCCTGATGATAGGCCGCCTGACTGCCCCGGATGAGCATGTGCTGGAGCAGGTCGAGGTGGTGCAGGATGGCCTGGATCTGTGGTTCAACGAAGAACCCAGGCTGCATGGCGAAAATGTCGAAGGTACCGTGGCGCTGTTGTTCGAGGCCGAGGGCAAGGCGCAGCGTGGTCAGCTAGACCTGCAGGGCAAGCCGGTTGGCTGGCGTTTGCAGAAGAGTGACAAGGGGCTGCTGCTGACGGTGGTTGCCGCGCGCCCCCTGCACGGCCAATGGGCCGGTGCAGAGGACGCTGGGCGTTGGCGGGTGCAGGTGAGGCTGCACGAATAAAAGAGGGGATATCCCGGCCTGCCTGTACCGAGGTCCCCAAAAGCGGCGTTACAGCGAATAAAAGAGGGGTCACCCGGCCTGCCTGTACCAGGGCCCCCGAAACTGGGTATGTATTACCTATTGCAGGGGGCGTGCCAAGTTTGCAAAGCCCAGGAATACGGGGCTTTCAGGGTGATTTGGCCGGGGTTTGAGGGGATTTGTGCCTTGGGGAGGTGCACGGGGCACAGGATCGGTGCATCTGGGCAGAAAGGGCTGGGGCCGCTTCGCGGCCCATCGCGACCTGCGGTCGCTCCTACAGGAATATGAACGCCTGTAGGAGCGACCATAGGTCGCGATGGGCTGCGCAGCAGCCCCAGAGGTGTCACAGGTGACGCAACAGGTCAGTGGTCCTCACCCTCATCATCATCCCCGCCATCCACATTCATCCCCAGCTCCTTGATCTTGCGGGTCAGGGTGTTGCGCCCCCAACCCAGCAACACCGCCGCATCACGCCGCCGCCCGGCAGTATGCTTGAGGGCCGTCTCGATCATGATCCGCTCGAAGCTGGGCACCGCGCTGTCGAGCAGGTTCGACTGCCCGCGCGCCAGGGCCTGGTCGGCCCACTGGCGCAGCGCCTGCTCCCAGTTGGTCACCGGCGCCGCGTCCTGGGGCAGGTTCAGCAGCTCTGGCGGCAAGTCGCCGATCAGCACTTCGCGGCTGGACGCCATCACCGTGATCCAGCGGCAGGTGTTCTCCAGCTGGCGCACGTTGCCCGGCCACGGCAGGTTGCGAATGAACTCTTCGGTTTCCGGCTTGAGCAGCTTCGGCTCCACCGCCAGCTCCTGGGCGGCGCGGCCAAGGAAGTGGCGGGCCAGCGCTGGAATGTCCTCGCGGCGGTCGGCCAGGCGCGGGATATGGATGCGGATCACGTTCAGGCGGTGGAACAAGTCTTCACGGAACTTGCCCGCAGTGACCAGCGATTCCAGGTTCTGGTGGGTGGCGGCGATGATGCGCACGTCGACCTTCACCGGAATATGCCCGCCCACACGGTAGAACTCGCCGTCGGCCAGCACCCGCAGCAGGCGGGTTTGGGTATCGGCCGGCATATCGCCGATCTCGTCGAGGAACAAGGTGCCGCCGTCGGCCTGCTCGAAGCGCCCACGGCGCAGGTTGGCCGCGCCGGTGAAGGCGCCTTTCTCGTGGCCGAACAGCTCCGACTCCATCAGGTCCTTGGGAATGGCCGCCATGTTCAGGGCGATGAACGGCGAAGCGGCGCGCGGGCTGTGGCGGTGCAGGGCATGGGCCACCAGCTCCTTGCCGGTGCCCGACTCGCCGTTGATCAGCACGGTGATGTTGGAGTGGCTGAGGCGGCCGATGGCGCGAAACACCTCCTGCATCGCCGGCGCTTCGCCGATGATCTCCGGCGTGCGCGCCAGCACCTGGGGCACGTCCAGGCCTTGCTGTTCCTGGGCGTGCTGGTTGGCACGCTTGACCAGGGAGACGGCCTCGTCGACGTCGAACGGCTTGGGCAGGTACTCGAAGGCACCGCCCTGGTACGACGCCACGGCGCTGTCCAGGTCCGAGTGCGCGGTCATGATGATGACCGGCAGGCGCGGGTGGTGTTCGCGGATCTGCGCCAGCAGGTCGAGGCCACTGGCACCGGGCATGCGAATGTCGGAAATGATCACGTCCGGCTGCTGCCGGGCCAGGCGGCCCATCACGCCATCGGCGCTGTCGAAGCTCTGGGTGGTCATGCCTTCCTGTTGCAGGGCTTTTTCCAGGACCCAGCGGATGGAGCGGTCATCGTCGACGATCCATACGGTTTCACTGCGGCTCATGAGGCGATGGCTCCTTGTTCCAGGGGCAGGAAGATCGAGAAGGCGGTGTGCCCTGCGTGGCTTTCACACTCGATCAGGCCCTGGTGCTGGCTGATGATGTTCTGAGTAATGGCCAGGCCGAGCCCGGTACCGTCCGGGCGCCCGCTGACCATGGGATAAAACAGGGTGTCCTGCAGTTCCGCAGGAATGCCCGGGCCGTTGTCGATGATTTCGATACGGGCCGCCAGGCGATGGCGCACATGGCCGATGGTGAACTGGCGCACGGCGCGGCTGCGCAGGCTGATGCGGCCAAGGCGCAGCTCGTTCTGCGAGCTGATCGCCTGCATGGCGTTGCGCACGATGTTGAGCACGGCCTGGATCATCTGCTCGCGGTCGATCAACACATCGGGCAGGCTTGGGTCGTAATCGCGCACCAATGTGATGCAGCCCTGGCTTTCCGCCTCCACCAGGCTGCACACGCGCTCCAGCACCTCGTGGATGTTGGTCATGGCCAGCGACGGCAGCTTGTTCGAGCCGAGCATGCGGTCGACCAGGTTGCGCAGGCGGTCGGCCTCTTCGATGATCACATTGGTGTAGTCGCGCAGGCTTTCTTCAGGCAGTTCGCGCGCCAGCAGCTGCGCGGCGCCGCGAATGCCGCCGAGCGGGTTCTTGATCTCGTGGGCCAGGCCACGCACCAGCATCTTGGTGGTTTCCTGCTTGCTCAGCTGGGCCTCTTCCTTGGTGATGCGCAGCAGGCGGTCACGCGGGTGCACCTCCAGCAGCAACAGGGTGGTGCCCTGGTGCAGGATTGGCGTCACGGCGTAGTCGACGGTGATGGTCTGGCCAGTCAGCGAGGTCAGTTGCGCTTCGCGCTTGGTGAACGGGTGCGCCTGTTCCACGGCCTGGCGCAGCGAGTTGAGCGCCTCGGTCGATTCGGTGAACAGCTCGCTGATGAACTGGCCGTGGCTGCGCTGGCCGCTGACGGCCAGCAGCATTTCCGCGGCCGGGTTCATGTATTCCAGGCGCAGCTCGGCATTGAGCAGCAGCGTGGCGGTGGTCAGGTTGTCCAGAAGCAGACGGTGCTGTGCATCGCTGATGGTCATAAGGCGTCGTTGACCTCTTTTGGCGCTTGTCAGGCATGGCGCGGCCAGGGCCGGGCGCGCGGAGGCTCCGCGGATGCCAGTCTCTTCTCAAGAAACTGCAAGAAACAAACCAAGGCTCCGAAAAGAAGCGGAATTTGCCCATAAAGGCCTGAAATTGCGCAGATTCGGACCAGAATCCTTGGGTTAAACGTTTCACGTGCCTTTTTTTGGGGTGCATTCAAGGGCGCCAGCGCGTTGAGCGCACCAATATAGAGCATAGAGGTTTCATCGGGTCTAAGGCAGGAAGGATCTCAAGCCACAGAACGCAGAAACAAAAACGGCCTCCCGAGGGAGGCCGTCTTGATCATGTCGTCAGCGCAAGGCGCCGATCAGATCAGCAGCTGTAGTACAGCTCGTATTCCAGCGGGTGCACGAAGGTGCGGACCTTGATTTCTTCTTCGCTCTTCAGCTCGATGAAGGCATCGATGAAGTCGTCGGAGAACACGCCGCCCTTGGTCAGGAACGCACGGCCTTTGTCCAGCTCTTCCAGGGCCTCTTTCAGGCTGCCGCAAACCTGCGGGATGTCCTTGGCCTCTTCTGGCGGCAGGTCATACAGGTTCTTGTCGGCGGCGTCGCCTGGGTGAATCTTGTTCTGGATACCGTCCAGGCCAGCCATCAGCAGGGCCGCGAAGGCCAGGTACGGGTTGGCCGATGGGTCCGGGAAGCGGGCTTCGATACGGCGGGCTTTCGGGCTGCCGACGTAAGGAATACGGATCGAGGCGGAACGGTTGCGTGCCGAGTAGGCCAGCATGACCGGGGCTTCGAAGCCTGGAACCAGACGCTTGTAGGAGTTGGTCGACGGGTTGGTGAAGCCGTTCAGGGCCTTACCGTGCTTGATGATACCGCCGATGAAGTACAGGGCAGTTTCCGACAGGCCGGCATAGCCTTCACCGGCGAAGGTGTTCTTGCCTTCTTTCCAGATCGACATGTGCACGTGCATGCCCGAGCCGTTGTCGCCGTACAGTGGCTTCGGCATGAAGGTGGCGGTACGGCCGTAGGCGTCGGCAACGTTGTGCACGACGTATTTCAGGGCCTGTACTTCGTCAGCCTTCTTCACCAGGGTGTTGAACTTGACGCCGATTTCGTTCTGGCCGGCAGTCGCCACTTCGTGGTGGTGAACTTCGACGGTCTGGCCCATTTCTTCCAGTGCGTTGCACATGGCAGTACGGATTTCGTGGTCGTGGTCGAACGGCGGAACTGGGAAGTAGCCACCTTTCACGCCTGGACGGTGGCCTTTGTTGCCGCCTTCCACGTCAGCGTCGGACATCCACGAGCCTTGCTCGGAGAAGATCTTGAACATCGAGCCGGAGATGTCCGACTTGAACTTCACTTCGTCGAAGATGAAGAACTCAGGCTCTGGGCCTGCGAACACGGTGTCACCGATGCCGGTGCTCTTGAGGTACTCTTCGGCGCGCTTGGCGATCGCACGTGGGTCGCGGTCGTAGCCCTGCATGCTCGACGGGTCGACGATGTCGCAGGTGATGATCAGGGTCGGTTCTTCGGTGAACGGGTCCAGAACGGCGGTTTCGTCAACCGGCATCAGGATCATGTCGGAAGCTTCGATGCCTTTCCAGCCAGCGATGGAGGAACCGTCGAACATCTTGCCGACTTCGAAGAAGTCTTCGTCCAGGCCATCACGCGCCGGCATGGTCACGTGATGCTGAACGCCTTTGGTGTCCGTGAAACGCAGATCAATCCACTTGACGTCATGATCTTTGATGAGTTGAACCGACTTCGACATGTTGTCCTCCGGATGGTCTAGAGCGCGGTGGGCCGCTGCTCTGGAAAAAGGGTGTTGCCGGGCGCGGATAGTCGGCCAAGCTTACCTGCCTCACAAGGGAGCAAATTGCATGCCAGTGCCCGAAAATGGCGAGGCCGGGATAAAAGGGGGCGTTTGCGGGCATTTGTCGGGCCATGCGCCGGGAAAAATGCACCCTTTGGATGCAGGTTTTGTTGGGTGCGCACCAATATGATGCATGCCTTGGTTGTTGTGGTGCCTGTGAGATCGAGCGCCGCCCGCGCGGCGCATCGCAGGCAAGCCTGCTCCTACATCTGTTTCGGGCCAATCATTCCTGTTCCTTCGCGCGCGAATGCCACATGAACACTGGCCCAGAAAATGTAGGAGCAGGCTTGCCTGCGATGCGCCGCGCGGGCGGCGCTCGATCTCACGGCCATCACAAAACCCCGCTCTGGCATTTATCTGAAACCTTCTGATCAAAAGTTGCTCAAATCCTGAGCAATTTCCGCTATAATTCGCGCCCCTCATTTTCGGCAGGCCCTGCGCGCGCTGTTAAACCAATGAAACTTATCGTCAAAGTCTTCCCAGAGATCACCATCAAGAGCCGGCCGGTGCGCAAGCGCTTCATCCGCCAGCTCGGCAAGAACATCCGCAACGTGCTCAAGGACCTCGATCCAGAGCTCGTGGTCGATGGTGTCTGGGACAATCTCGAAGTGGTCACCCGCGTCGAGGACGAGAAGGTCCAGCGCGAGATGATCGAGCGCCTTACCTGCACCCCGGGTATCACCCACTTCCTGCAGGTAGAGGAATACCCACTGGGCGACTTCGACGATATCGTCGCCAAGTGCAAGCAGCACTTCGGCCACCTGCTGGCCGGCAAGCGCTTTGCCGTGCGCTGCAAGCGCGGCGGCCACCACGACTTCACCTCGATGGACGTCGACCGCTACGTCGGCAGCCAGCTGCGCCAGCAATGCGGCGCCACCGGCATCGACCTGAAGGCGCCTGAAGTGCTGGTGCGCATCGAAATCCGCAACCAGCGCCTGTACGTGATCCACAACCAGCACAACGGCATCGGCGGCTACCCGCTGGGTGCCCTGGAGCAGACCCTGGTGCTGATGTCCGGTGGCTTCGACTCCACCGTGGCCGCCTACCAGATGATGCGCCGTGGCCTGATGACCCACTTCTGCTTCTTCAACCTCGGCGGCCGTGCCCATGAGCTGGGCGTGATGGAAGTGGCCCACTTCCTGTGGAAGAAGTACGGCAGCAGCCAGCGCGTGCTGTTCATCAGCGTGCCGTTCGAGGAAGTGGTGGGGGAAATCCTCAACAAGGTCGACAACAGCTACATGGGCGTGACCCTCAAGCGCATGATGCTGCGCGGCGCCGCGCACATGGCCGAGCGCCTGCAGATCGACGCGCTGGTCACCGGCGAGGCGATTTCCCAGGTGTCCAGCCAGACCCTGCCGAACCTGTCGATCATCGACTCGGCCACCGACAAGCTGGTGCTGCGCCCGTTGCTGGCCAGCCACAAGCAGGACATCATCGACCAGGCCACCGAAATCGGCACCGCCGACTTTGCCAAGCACATGCCGGAATACTGCGGCGTGATCTCGGTGAACCCAACCACCCATGCCAAGCGCCACCGCATGGAGCACGAAGAAAAGCAGTTCGACATGGCTGTGCTCGAACGTGCCCTGGAACGTGCCAAATTCATTTCCATCGACCACGTGATCGATGAGCTGGGCAAGGACATCGAAATCGAGGAAGTGGCCGAGGCGCTGCCGGGCCAGATCGTCATCGACATTCGTCACCCCGACGCCCAGGAAGACGAACCCCTGGCCCTGGACGGCATCGAAGTCCAGGCCATGCCGTTCTACGCGATCAACAGCAAGTTCAAGCACCTGGACCCCACGCGCCAGTACCTGCTGTATTGCGACAAAGGTGTGATGAGCCGCCTGCACGCACACCACCTGCTCAGTGAGGGACATGCCAATGTGCGTGTTTATCGTCCGACATAAGACGCCAGGGCTGTATGGCGGCAGCATCCGCCATCGCCCTCCCGACCGCCGGGCCCGCTGAGCCTAAAACCGTACATATTCGCCGCCTACACTAGGTGGCAACCGAATCCTCTGATCGAGATACAGTTGTGATCGAAAATCTGCGTAACATCGCCATCATCGCCCACGTTGACCATGGTAAAACCACCCTGGTCGACAAACTCCTGCGTCAGTCCGGCACCCTGGAGCGTAACGAGCTCAACGACGAGCGCGTCATGGACTCCAACGACCAGGAAAAAGAGCGCGGTATTACCATTCTGGCGAAAAACACCGCCATCAACTGGAACGGCTACCACATCAACATCGTCGACACCCCCGGCCACGCCGACTTCGGTGGCGAGGTTGAGCGTGTAATGTCGATGGTCGACTCCGTGCTGCTGCTGGTCGACGCCCAGGACGGCCCTATGCCGCAAACCCGCTTCGTGACCAAGAAGGCGTTCGAAGCTGGCCTGAAGCCAATCGTCGTGATCAACAAGGTTGACCGTCCGGGCGCGCGTCCTGACTGGGTTCTGGACCAGATCTTCGACCTGTTCGACAACCTCGGTGCCACCGACGAACAGCTGGACTTCAAAGTCGTCTACGCCTCGGCCCTGAACGGCATCGCCGGCCTGGACCACACCGCCATGGGCGAAGACATGACCGCCCTGTACCAGTCGATCGTCGACAACGTACCGGCGCCGGACGTTGACCGTGACGGTTCGTTCCAGATGCAGATCTCGGCGCTGGACTACAACAGCTTCCTGGGTGTTATCGGTGTTGGCCGTATCGCCCGTGGTCGCGTCAAGCCGAACACCCCGGTGGTCGCCATCGACACCAACGGCAAGAAGCGTAACGGCCGTATCCTCAAGCTGATGGGCCACCACGGCCTGCACCGCGTCGACGTCGAAGAAGCCCAGGCTGGCGACATCGTCTGCATCAGCGGTTTCGACGAGCTGTTCATCTCCGACACCCTGTGCGCCCCGGACGCGGTAGAAGCGATGAAGCCGCTGACCGTTGACGAGCCAACCGTTTCGATGACCTTCCAGGTCAACGACTCGCCGTTCTGCGGCAAGGAAGGCAAGTTCGTCACCAGCCGTAACATCAAGGACCGTCTGGACAAAGAGCTGCTGTACAACGTTGCACTGCGCGTTCAGGAAACCGATTCCCCAGACAAGTTCAAGGTATCGGGCCGTGGTGAGCTGCACCTGTCGGTACTGATCGAAACCATGCGTCGCGAAGGCTTCGAGATGGCCGTAGGCCGTCCTGAAGTGATCATCCGCGAAGTTGGTGGCGTGAAGCAGGAACCGTTCGAAAACGTCACCATCGACATCCCTGAAGAATCCCAGGGCAAGGTGATGGAAGAGATGGGTCTGCGTAAAGGCGACCTGACCAACATGGTTCCGGATGGCAAGGGCCGTGTTCGCCTGGAATACAACATTCCAGCCCGTGGTCTGATCGGTTTCCGTAACCAGTTCCTGACCCTGACCAACGGCGCAGGCATCCTGACCTCGATCTTCGATCGCTACGACACCATGAAGTCGGGCCAGATGTCCGGCCGTCTGAACGGTGTTCTGGTTTCGGTCGAGACTGGCAAGGCACTGACCTACTCGCTGGAAACCCTGCAGGCTCGCGGCAAGCTGTTCGTTGAACACGGCCAGGAGATCTACAACGGTCAGATCATCGGCCTGAACAGCCGTGACAACGACCTGGGCGTGAACCCAACCAAGGGCAAGAAGCTGGACAACATGCGTGCTTCGGGCAAAGACGAAGTCATCGCCCTGGTTCCGCCAGTTCGCCACACCCTGGAACAGGCTCTGGAGTTCATCCAGGACGACGAGCTGTGCGAAGTGACGCCTAAGTCGATCCGCCTGCGCAAGAAGATCCTGGACGAAGGCGAGCGTACCCGCGCTGCCAAGAAAGCCAAGAACTGAGTTAGCTCAGGCTGAATGAAAACGCCCCCGGTCGAAAGGCCGGGGGCGTTTTTTTTGGCGGCGGTTTTTGTGTGGGATGGCACCGGTGTTGGAACAAATCTCAAATAGCTGACTGGTCAGAGAACCCTGTTGGAGATAAGCGCAGGGAACAGTGCTAGCAGGCGCGCCGCAATTCCCTGTGGGAGCGGGCTTGCCCGCGAACACCGGCGAAGCCGGTGCCATGCACCGCGTCGCCTGCTTCGCGGGCAAGCCCGCTCCCACAGGGGATCGCGGCCAGCCAGCGTGCACTGTTCCCTACGCCACAGCGCAGTTCGCGATGCGATCTCCCAAGTGCAAGCTCTAGCGGCTCATTCCAAGCTCCGCATCATCCAGCAAGGCCTTTGCCAATGCACTGAGGTAGTGTGCAGCCCAGATCAATTGCGGGTCGTTGTCCATCACGGCGGTCAGCGTCAGGTCGCGCACGCAGCCCATCAGTTCCGAGGCCTGGTCGCGGGCGTGCTGGCAGGGGATGCCTGGGGCAATCTGGAACAGGGGTTGTTTGAGGGTCTCGCCTTGGTAGAAGCAGGTTTTGCCGGGGGTGGTGTGGTTGTTGGCGGTCATAGCAATTCCTTGAAGATTTAAGGAGCTGCCACCGACGTTTCCACACGAAGGGCGGCAACTGTACGCGGGGTGGAAAACCGGTCTTCAAGGAACCCCGGCAGGCACGATGGCCTCCCGCGTACAGCTGCCATTACGACAGACGCTTGAAGATTTTCCGGGTTTCCACACCCGATCGCTGAACAGCCAGCGACCCGGAAAGCCTAAAGAGACAGCTTCCCGGTAACAATCAGACGCGAGTCGACAGGGCTTGTAGGGTATTTCGCGATGTCTGATATCGCCAGCCCAAACTTGTAGGATACATCTGTATCAATAGTGGAAATTTACTTGGTGAATGGATAAATAATCCATTGAAGGTAATCAGTTCGGGTATCCGGAGGGCAGTCGTTATGAGGTGTATTTCAACTTGCGTCGAGACTCGCCCCGTAGCCTCAAGCTTCATGTAGAAAGCGCTTATGTGCGTGACCCTGGCCATCCTTCGAACCGGCCTACGGTGTTGAAGCGGCACGAAAAGATCAAAGGCTGGTTGCTTATGCTGAAAAAACTGAGAAATGAGCCGATCCGACGGCCTGTAAGGCGATAGCATTCTGTAAAAATACGAAACCCCCAATGAAGGGGGTCGTATCGCGGATGCCCTTAGGGACTAGTCCCATCAACCGGCACGGCCGGAACCATATGGCGGCGTCTAGACACTTCCTGACGGAAGCTCCGTGTACATCGAGACAGGTGAGAGTCTATTGAGTCCTGGCCAGACCGTCAACGCCCAACCACCTTCGGCTTATACGCACAATACCCCGGCCGTGGCCCGACCTTGGGGTGGTTGCGGCAGGTATCCGGGCGTTTGTCATAAATGGTGCAAAGCCGGCTCTTGCGATCCAGGTACATGCAGTCATCGTTGCTCATCCGGGTCAGGGTGAAGATCCCCGACTTCTGGTTGAAGCGCTCGATGATGCCTTCCTTCTGCAAACGCTTGGCCACGTTCTTCGGCGGTTCGTCTTTCTCGAATTCGTCTACCACACCAATGCGGATCAGATCCTTGATCTTCACCTCCACCGGCAGGGTGCAACAGGTCGAATGGCAGCCATGGCACATGTTGCTGGTGTAACGCTGCCAGGTCTCCAGGCGGTCGACTTCGGCGGCGGCAATCAGGGTTGTTTTCATCGTTATGGGGGTGAATCACGGTCTTGGGGCGCGCGATCATACCGGAATTGCTCAATTTATGAACAACCTTTTGACCGATTGCACAAGGGCAGATGAAAACCGTGAACACAGCCTGTCGCTCCCGGTCCAAGCGTCTAGTCTCAACAGTCTCGCTCCGCTTTCGTCAAACTTGCCCGAGGATGCCGCATGTCCCAGGATGCCAAAGCACGTGACGCCGAAGTCGCGGATTTTCGCGCCGCCGTACTGAACAAGCTGACCTATGCGGTTGGCAAGGACCCGGACCACGCCTTCGACCATGACTGGTTCGAAGCCATCGCCCTGGCTGCGCGCGACCACATGGTCGACCACTGGATGGACCACACCCGCCAGGCCTACCGACGCAGCCAGAAGCGGGTGTACTACCTTTCCCTGGAGTTCCTGATTGGCCGGCTGCTCTACGACAGCCTGAGCAACCTGGGCCTGCTGGACATCGCCCGTGAAGCGCTGGAAGGCCTGGACGTCGACCTGGAGCGCATTCGCCTGCTCGAACCCGACGCGGCACTGGGCAACGGTGGCCTGGGCCGGCTGGCGGCCTGTTTCATGGAAAGCATGTCGACCCTGGGCATCGCCGCCCACGGCTACGGTATTCGTTACGAGCACGGCCTGTTCCGCCAGGCGGTGGTCGATGGCTGGCAGCAGGAACAGACCGAGAACTGGCTGGATTTCGGCAACCCCTGGGAGTTCGAACGGGCCGAGGTGATCTACCCGATCAGCTTCGGTGGCAGCGTTGAAACGGTGCACGACACCCACGGCAAGCCGCGCCAGGTATGGTGGCCGGGCGAAACGGTGCGGGCGGTGGCCTATGACACTCCGGTGGTGGGCTGGCGCGGCGCCAGCGTCAACACCCTGCGCCTGTGGCGGGCGCGGGCGCTGGAAGAGCTGCACCTGGAGCGCTTCAACGCCGGCGACCACCTGGGCGCCGTGGCCGAGGTGGCCCGGGCCGAAAGCATCTCGCGGGTGCTGTACCCGGCCGACAGCACCGAGGCCGGCCAGGAGCTGCGCCTGCGCCAGGAATACTTCTTCGTTTCGGCGTCGCTGCAGGACTTGCTGCGCCGCCACCTGAACATGCACGACAACCTGCTCAACCTGCCCGATGCGGCGGCCATCCAGCTCAACGACACCCACCCCTCGATCGCCGTGGCCGAGCTGATGCGGCTGTTGGTCGACCAGCACGAAATTCCCTGGGAAACCGCCTGGGAGCTGACCGTCGGCACCCTGGCCTACACCAACCACACGCTGCTGCCCGAAGCCCTGGAAACCTGGCCGGTGGCGCTGATGGAGCGCATGCTGCCGCGGCACATGCAGATCATCTACTTGATTAACGCCTACCATATCGATGCCCTGCGCGCCAAAGGCCTGCACGACTTCGACGTGCTGCGCGCGGTGTCGCTGATCGAGGAAGACAACGGCCGCCGTGTGCGCATGGGCAACCTGGCGTTTCTCGGTTCGCACAGTGTCAACGGCGTGTCGGCGCTGCACAGCAAGCTGATGAAGAGCACGGTGTTCGCCGAACTGCACAAGCTCTACCCGCAACGCATCAACAACAAGACCAACGGCATCACCTTCCGCCGCTGGTTGTACCAGTCCAACCCGCAACTGACTGAAATGCTGGTCGAAGCCTTGGGGCCGGAACTCAAGGACGACCCCGAAGGGCGTCTGGCGGGGCTGGTGCCGTTTGCCGAGAAGGCAAGCTTTCGCAAGCAGTTCGCCGCTCAGCGTCTGCACAGCAAGCGTGCCCTGGCCGGCATCATCCAGGACCGCCTGGGCGTCACGGTCAACCCGGAGGCGCTGTTCGACGTACAGGTCAAGCGCATCCACGAATACAAGCGCCAGTTGCTCAACCTGTTGCACACCGTGGCGCTGTACCAGGCCATGCGCAACGACCCCGGCACCGACTGGGTGCCACGGGTAAAGATTTTCGCCGGTAAGGCGGCGGCCAGCTACCACCAGGCCAAGCTGATCATCAAGCTGGCCAACGACATCGCCCGGGTGGTCAACAACGACCCGACGGTGCGCGGCCTGCTCAAGGTGGTGTTCCTGCCCAACTACAACGTCAGCCTGGCCGAAAGCATCATTCCGGCGGCGGACTTGTCGGAGCAGATTTCCACGGCCGGCTACGAGGCCTCCGGCACCAGCAACATGAAGTTCGGCCTCAACGGTGCACTGACCATCGGCACGCTCGATGGTGCCAACGTGGAAATGTGCGAGCAGGTGGGGGCGGACAACATGTTCATCTTCGGCCTCACCGCGCAGCAGGTGGAAGCACGGCGCAAGACAGGTGACTTCGGCGCGAGCACGGCGATTGCTGCTTCCAGCCGCTTGCAAGACGTGCTGCAGGCGATCCGCAGCGGGGTGTTCTCGTCGGACGACCCGTCGCGCTACGCGGGGTTGGTCGACGGCCTAGTGGGCTATGACCGCTTCCTGGTGTGTGCCGACTTCGATGCCTATTGGGACGCCCAGCGGCGGGTCGAGGAACTGTGGCACACGCCCCAGGAATGGTGGCGCATGGCGGTGCTGAACACGGCCCGGATGGGCTGGTTCTCGTCCGACCGCACCATTCGCGAGTATGCCACCGAGATCTGGAAGGCATTGGATTGAGGCGAGCCCCTTCGCGGGGCAAGCCTGCGCCTACAGGGCCTTGACTGTAGGAGCGGGCTTGCCCCGCGAAGGGCTGCACAGCAGCCCCAACCGACCACTGGCCGGGCCCTTGCTGAACTCAAGGCCCGAAGTCGAGTCTCTTTGCTCGCTAGCCCGCAACTCTCCCTGTAAACTGCGGGGGTTTATCTCCCCCAATCCTTTCGGAGCCATACATGTCCCGCGTTACCCTGAGTCGCTATCTGATTGAGCAGACCCGCAGCAACAATACCCCTGCCGATCTGCGCTTCCTGATCGAAGTGGTGGCGCGTGCGTGCAAGGAAATCAGCCACCACGTGTCCAAGGGCGCCCTTGGCGGCGTGCTGGGCAGCATGGGCACCGAGAACGTGCAGGGCGAAGTGCAGAAGAAGCTCGATGTGATTTCCAACGACATCCTGCTCGAAGCCAACGAGTGGGGCGGCCACCTGGCCGGCATGGCGTCGGAAGAAATGGACGACGCCTACCAGATTCCAGGCAAGTACCCCAAAGGCGCCTACCTGCTGGTCTTCGACCCGCTGGACGGCTCGTCGAACATCGACGTCAACGTTTCGGTCGGCACCATCTTCTCGGTACTGCGTTGCCCTAACGAGTACCTGAGCCAGAACGAAACCCTGAACGAAAAAGCCTTCCACCAGCCAGGTACCCAGCAGGTCGCCGCCGGTTACGCCATCTACGGCCCGCAAACCATGCTGATCCTGACCCTGGGCAACGGCGTCAAGGGCTTCACCCTGGACCGTGAACTGGGCAGCTTCGTGCTCACCCACGAGAACATCCGCGTGCCGGAAAGCACCGCCGAGTTCGCCATCAACATGTCCAACCAGCGTCACTGGGAGGCCCCGGTGCAGCGCTACGTTGACGAACTGCTGGCAGGCGAGACCGGCCCGCTGAAGAAGAACTACAACATGCGTTGGATCGCCTCGATGGTGGCCGACGTGCACCGTATCCTGACCCGTGGCGGCCTGTTCATGTACCCGCGCGATGCCCGCGACCCAAGCAAGCCGGGCAAGCTGCGCCTGATGTACGAAGCCAACCCGATGTCGTTCATCATCGAACAGGCAGGCGGTGCGTCCACCAACGGTTACGAGCGTATCCTCGACATCAAGCCGGAAAGCCTGCACCAGCGCGTGTCGGTGATTCTCGGCTCGAAGGAAGAGGTCGAGCGCGTCACCGCCTACCACAAGGAGTAAGTCATGCTCGCACCTTGGCAGCCGTTGCTGGAGTGGTGGTTCGGTTGGGGCACCAGTCCCCAGGCCGTGGCTGACGAGAAGAGCACGCTGTGGTTCGGCAAGCATCACGATGCCGAGGCCCAGGCGCTGTTTGGCGACCTGGTCGAGCACGCCCTGGCGGGCGGGCTGGACGAGTGGCAGCAGAGCCCGCAAGGCTGGCTCGGCTTGCTGATCCTGCTGGACCAGCTGCCGCGCATGCTCTACCGCGACACGCCGCGCGCCTTCGAGGGTGACCGGCGGGCGCAGGTGGTGGCCTTGCAGGGCCTGCAGAAGCACTGGGACTGCCAGTTGCTGCCGATTCAGCGGGTGTTCGTGCTGCTGGTGCTGGAGCATGCCGAGGTGCTGGACTGGCAGAACCTGTGTGTCGAGCGCTACCAGGAGCTGCTGGACGAGCAGCCGGAGGCCAACCAGCGCTTGTTCGCAGGCTTCCTTGACTATGCCGAGCAGCATCAGCGGGTGATTGCCCGTTTCGGGCGTTTCCCGCACCGTAACCTGGTGCTGGGGCGGCCGAGTACCAGTGAAGAGATGGACTTTTTGCTGGAGCCTGGGTCCAGGTTCTAGGGGCGGTGGGGCTGCTTCGCAGCCCATCGCGACCTTTGGTCGCTCCTACAGGGAATCGCATACGGCCCCTGGTAGGAGCGACCAAAGGTCGCGATGGGCCGCAAAGCGGCCCCAGCGTCCTCAAATCCTGAAACTGCCCACCAAGTGTTTCAACCGCTCGGCCTGGCGCTCCAGGTCGTTGCAGGCGCGCAAGGTGCTCTGCAGGTTCTGCACCCCTTCCTGATTCAGCGTATTGATCTCGGTAATGTCGACATTGATCGACTCGACCACGGCCGTCTGTTCCTCGGTGGCGGTGGCAACCGACTGGTTCATGCCATCGATCTCGCCAATGCGCACGGTCACGCTGCCCAGCCGCTCGCCGGCCTGGTTGGCGATGCCCACGCTATGGTCACTGTGCTCGCGGCTCTGGTTCATGGTGCTGACCGCCACCTGGGCACCGGCCTGCAGCTCCTCGATCAGGCGCTGCACCTGCTGCGCCGATTCCTGGGTGCGGTGGGCCAGGTTGCGTACCTCGTCGGCTACCACGGCAAAGCCACGCCCGGCTTCACCGGCGCGGGCGGCTTCGATGGCGGCGTTCAGTGCCAGCAGGTTGGTCTGCTGGGAGATGCCGCTGATGACATCGAGGATCTGGCCGATGTTCGCCGTGTGGGCGTTCAGCGTCTCGATGTTGCCGCACGAGTCGCTGATACGCGCCGACAGTTGGTTCATCACCTCGATGGTACGGCCCACCACCTGCTGGCCATCTTCGGCCAGGCCACGGGCTTCGCTGGAGTGTTGCGAGGCCAGTGCCGCGTTCTGGGCAATTTCCTGGGCGGCGGCGCCGAGCTGGTTGATCGCCGCGGCCACGCTGCTGGTGCGGCTGGACTGCTGGTCGGCATTGCTGATCGAGGCGTTCGACGCGCTCACCACCTGGGCCGCCACCGCATTCACCTGGCCGGTGGCCGAGGCCACTTCGCGGATCGAGGCGTGGATGCGCTCGACGAAGCGGTTGAACGACTGGCCGAGGCTGCCGAATTCATCCTGGGCGTGAATGGTCAGGCGGCGGGTAAGGTCGCCTTCGCCTTCGGCGATGTCATGCATGGCCCGGCCCATCAGGTGCAGGGGCTCCATCAGCACGCGAATCAGCACGCCGAGCAGGGCGATGATCAGCACCACGGCAATCAGCGTGGCAACGATGGCCGAGGTACGCAGTTCACCGAGCATGGCGAAGGCCGCGTCCTGGTCGAGCACCAGGGCCACGTACCAGTCGGCCGAAGGCACGCCGTCGACGTGAGTGAAGCTGATGAACTGCTTGTGGCCATCGACCTCCACTTCCTTCAGGCCGCTGCCAATGCGCGGCGTGTCGTTCGGGTAGACGTCGGCCAGGCTCTTGAGCGCAAGCTCGGCCTTGGGGTGGATGAGGATCTTGCCTTCGCCGTTGACGATGAATGCATGGCCCTGGCCGTCGAAGTCCAGGGTGTTGATCAGCTTGCTGATGGTTTGCAGGTCGGTGTCGGCGCCGCTGACGCCGATCAACTGGCCGGCCTGGCGTACCGGGGTGGCCAGGGTTATCACCAGCTTGCCGGCCGAGGCCGAGATGTAGGGTTCGGTGACGATGGTCTGGCCGCTGGCGCTGGCCGCCTTGTACCAGCCGCGCACCCGCGGGTCGTAGTCGGCGGCGCGGTTGCCCGCCGGCACCGACTGCATGCTGCCGTCCTGGCCGCCGAAGTAGCTGAGCTGGAAGTTGTTGCCATACACCGGCAGTGCCAGGCTGCGGCCCAGGCTGGTTTTATCCGGCCCGTCCACGGCAATTTGCTGGGCCAGCGAGTCGAGCAACTGGATGCGGCTGTCGAGCCAGTTGCGGATGTTGCCGGCGGTGAGGTTGCCCAGGTCCTGCAAGGTGGTTTGCGTGTCGTGGCGCAGGGACTGGCGTTGTCGGTAGTCGTTGAACAGCACGAAACAGGTAAAGGCAAGGGCCACCACGAGGGCGGCGGCCAGCAGGATCTTGTGGCTGAACTTGAGGTTCTTGGTCATTTTTGGTCTGCACAAGGCAAGGCGTAGAAGGGGGGCTGCGGCGAGTTGCCACAGCGTGCTCGCTGTGTCGTCGCGGCGCGGGAAAACATTAACCGCCCATGCATGACAAGCCGACCAGCGGTGTACAACGAAAGCCGCCTTGCCAGGGAACCGGGGACCGATTTTTCCGTCGAAGATCACTGCAGGCCACTCGCCTGTCCCCATTTGCCAGGAGTGTGCCTTCATGTCGTTGCGTTCCCTCGCCCTGTTGTCTTTGTGCGTCGTACTGACCGCGTGCAGCAAGATCAATCAGGAAAACTATTCCAAGCTCAAGACCGGTATGAGCAAGGCCGAGGTCGAGCAACTGCTCGGTACGCCAGCCGAATGCTCCGGTGCGTTGGGCATGAGTAGTTGTACGTGGGGGGACGAAAAGAGCTTCATCAGTGTGCAGTACGCGGCAGACAAGGTGCTGATCTACTCCGGGCAGGGCCTCAAATGAGGCGTGTGCACCTACTGCTGGGGTTGTGCCTGGTCATGCTCCTGGGTGGCTGCGCCACCTCCGCCACCGACCCGCTGACGCCGAAGACCGCCGGCAATGTCGACCTCAAGCGCTACCAGGGCAAATGGTACGAGCTGGCGCGCCTGCCGATGAAGTACCAGGCCGACTGCGCCCAGTCCGAAGCCCACTACAACCTCAAGCCCGATGGCTCCTACGGTGTGCTGAACCGCTGCCGTACCCTGGGGGATGAATGGCTGCGCGCCGAGGGGCATGCCAACATCCAGGAACCGGGCCATACCGACCGGCTGTGGGTGGAGTTCGACAACTGGTTCACCCGCCTGGTACCGGGCGTGGCCAGGGGCGAGTACTGGATCCTGTACGTGGACGATCACTACCGCACGGCCATCGTCGGCAGCCCAGACCGCAAGTACCTGTGGATTCTTTCGCGCACGCCGACATTGCCGGCCTGGGAGCGCGAGAGCCTGATGTCCAAGGCCCGCCAGCAGGGCTATGACACCAGCCGCCTGATCTGGCGCACCCCCGACAAGCAGATCGTGCAGATGCATTAAATGAACGGGGGCCGCGTTGCGGTCCCCCCGTAGGAGCGAGCAAAGCTCGCGATGGGCTGCAAAGCAGCCCCACCTACCGACTACCCCAAAAGCCCCCGCAAAACTTCGGCAAACGCCCGCCCGCTCTCTTCTTCCAACCCATGCCGCCCCTGGCGCACCACCCACTGCCCATTGACCATCACATCCCGCACCTGACGGTCCCCCCCGGCAAACAGCCAGCGGTTCAGAATCGCATCCCCCTCCGCTATGGCGATATAGGGGTCCTGCCCATCCAGCACCAGCCAGTCAGCACGCTTGCCCACCGCCAGCTCGCCAATCGGCTGCCCCAGCGCCTGAGCCCCGCCCACCAGCGCCGCGTCGTACAGGGTGCGCCCAACCATCGGCTGATCGCCACGGTACAGCCGGTTGCGGCGCTGGTCGCGCAGGCGTTGGCCATATTCCAGCCAGCGCAGTTCCTCGACCACGCTCAGCGACACATGGCTGTCCGAGCCAATGCCCATGCGCCCACCCTGGGCAAGGAAGTCCACTGCCGGGAAAATCCCGTCGCCAAGGTTGGCCTCTGTGGTCAGGCACAGCCCTGCCACCGCACCGCTGCGGGCCATGGCGCTGACCTCGTCGGCCTCGGCATGGGTGGCATGCACCAGGCACCAGCGCGGGTCCACCTCGACATGTTCATACAGCCACTGCAACGGCCGCAGCCCGCTCCAGGCCAGGCAGTCATCCACTTCCTTCTGCTGCTCGGCAATGTGGATGTGAACCGGGCACTGCCGGTTGCTGGCCGCCAATACGTCGGCAATCTGCCCAGGCGTTACCGCGCGCAGCGAGTGAAAGCACAGCCCCAGCTGCTGGGCCGGTTGCGCGGCCAACAGCGGCGCCAACTGCGCCTGCAGCCGCAGGTACTGTTCGGTGGAATTGATGAAGCGCCGCTGGCCCTCGTTGGGGGCCTGGCCACCGAAGCCTGCGTGGCTGTACAGCACCGGCAGCAGGGTCAGGCCGATGCCGCTGGCCGCCGCGGCGGCGCTGATGCGTAGGGACAGCTCGGCGGGGTCGGCATAGGCGCTGCCTGCCGGGTCATGGTGCACGTAATGGAATTCGGCCACCGAGGTGTAGCCGGCCTTGAGCATTTCGATGTACAGCTGGCGGGCGATCACCTGCAACTGCTGCGGGGTGATCTTGCCAACCAGGCGGTACATCAGCTCGCGCCAGGTCCAGAAGCTGTCATTGGGGTTGCCCGCCACCTCGGCCAGCCCCGCCATGGCCCGCTGGAAGGCATGCGAGTGCAGGTTGGGCATGCCCGGCAGCAGGGGGCCGGCCAGGCGCTCGGCGCCGTCAGCGTTGGTATTGGCGTCGATGCGGGCCAACAACCCGGCAGCGGACACCTCCAGGCGCACATCGCGGGCCCAGCCGCTGGGCAGCAGGGCGCGTTCGGCAAAATAGGCGGGCATTGGCACAAATCCTGTTATTGTTTGACTTGTATATACATATACAGGCGTTTGCCTGCCGGGTAAACTGCGGCAAGCTACCGCTCATTCCATAGCCTAAGGACTCAAGCCGTGCCGACACCTCCTGTCTCCGCGCTGGTTGCCCAGATGGGCGAGGGCCCGGCGCCGCTGTATGCGCGGGTCAAGCAGATGATCATCCAGCAGATCGAAAATGGCACCTGGCCGCCGCACCACCGGGTGCCGTCGGAAAGCGAGCTGGTCAGCCAGCTGGGCTTCAGCCGCATGACCATCAACCGGGCCTTGCGCGAACTCACCGCCGAAGGGTTGCTGGTGCGCATGCAGGGCGTCGGCACCTTCGTCGCCGAGCCCAAGAGCCGTTCGGCGCTGTTCGAGGTGAACAACATTGCCGACGAGATCGCTGGCCGTGGCCACCAGCATAGCTGCCAGGTGATTACCCTGGCCGAGGAGGCCGCCGGTTCCGAGCGCGCCCTGGCCCTGGACATGCGCGAAGGCCAGCGGGTATTCCACTCGCTGATCGTGCACTACGAGAACGGCGTGCCGGTGCAGATCGAAGACCGCTACGTCAACGCGGCCATCGCCCCGGATTACCTCAAGCAGGATTTCACCCGGCAAACCCCATATGCCTACTTGTCCCAGGTCGCCCCGCTGACCGAGGGCGAGCACGTGGTCGAAGCGATTCTTGCCGAGCCCGAAGAGTGCCGCCTGCTGCAGATCGAGCGTGGCGAGCCGTGCCTGTTGATTCGCCGGCGCACCTGGTCTGGCCGCCAGCCGGTCACGGCAGCGCGGCTGATTCACCCAGGTTCCCGTCACCGCCTTGAAGGACGTTTCAGCAAATGACCCAATTGCAGGTGCTGCGTGCACAGGACTACCCGCGCATGCCGTGGAAGAACGGTGGCGGCTTCACCGAAGAGATCACCCGCGACGACGGCGAGGGCCTTGATGGTTTCGGCTGGCGCTTGTCGATTGCCGACATTGAGGAATCGGGTGGGTTTTCCGTGTTCGCCGGTTACCAGCGGATCATCAGCGTACTGCAGGGTGATGGCATGCGCCTGCTGGTCGACGGCCAGCTCAGCCGGCCGCTGCTGGCCTTCGATGCATTCGCCTTCAGTGGCCAGAGCCAGGTCAGTTGCAACCTGCTGGGCGGGGCGATTCGCGATTTCAACCTGATCTATGCGCCGCAGCGGTATCGGGCGCGGTTGCAGTGGTTCGATGGCAGCAGCCGGTTGTACAGCTCGGCGTCGACGGTGTTGTTGTTTGCGGCCAGTGGCCAGGTTGAGGTGGCGGTGGCGGGGGAAGGGCACCTGCTGGGGCGGTACGATTGCTTGCGGCTGGAAGGTAATGACGGGTTGCTGGAGCTGGATGTGCAGGGACGGGTTTGTTTGATTGAATTGCACGCGCGGTGAGGTTGGCGGTGCATTTTCATTGCCTTTGAGATCGAGCGCCGCCCGCGCGGCGCTTCGCGAGCTGTGCTCGCTCCTACGTTTGTTTTTGGCCAGTAACACCTGTGACAGGCACGCGCGACCGCCTTGTTGGTACGACGCGATATCGCGCCATGCGCCAAGGCGTTTCTCAGGACGCACTGGCCCAAAACAAACGTAGGAGCGAGCGCAGCTCGCGAAGCGCCGCGCGGGCGGCGCTCGATCTTCGCCCCACCCCCTAACCCCCGCCATACGGCGAGTTCCGATTATTTTGGTTGTCCATGCTTGTACATACAAGTAAAGGTGTGTTTATCTATTCACCACGACACACCTGCCCGCGGACATCCGCCGAGGACCTTCCCCGTGACCGACAACAACAAATACCGTGACGTTGAAATCCGTGCCCCCCGTGGCAACAAGCTGACCGCCAAAAGCTGGCTGACCGAAGCGCCACTGCGCATGCTGATGAACAACCTCGACCCGCAGGTTGCCGAAAACCCCAAGGAGCTGGTGGTGTACGGCGGCATTGGCCGCGCCGCACGCAACTGGGAATGCTACGACAAGATCGTCGAAACCCTGACCCGCCTGGAAGACGACGAAACCCTGCTGGTGCAGTCGGGCAAGCCGGTCGGCGTGTTCAAGACCCACAGCAACGCCCCCCGTGTACTGATCGCCAACTCCAACCTGGTGCCGCACTGGGCCAACTGGGAACACTTCAACGAACTGGACGCCAAGGGCCTGGCCATGTACGGCCAGATGACCGCCGGCAGCTGGATCTACATCGGCAGCCAGGGCATCGTCCAGGGCACCTATGAAACCTTCGTCGAAGCCGGCCGCCAGCACTACGGCGGCAGCCTGAAAGGCAAGTGGGTACTCACCGCAGGCCTGGGCGGCATGGGCGGCGCCCAGCCGCTGGCGGCAACCCTGGCCGGCGCCTGCTCGCTGAACATCGAGTGCCAGCAGAGCCGCATCGATTTCCGCCTGGAAACCCGCTACGTCGACGAGCAGGCCAGCGACCTCGACGACGCCCTGGCGCGCATCGCCAAGTACACCGCTGAAGGCAAGGCCATCTCCATCGCCCTGCACGGCAACGCCGCTGAAATTCTGCCGGAACTGGTGAAGCGCGGCGTGCGCCCGGATATGGTCACCGACCAGACCAGCGCCCACGACCCGCTGAACGGCTACCTGCCCGCCGGCTGGACCTGGGAGCAGTACCGCGACCGCGCCCAGACCGAGCCGGCCGCCGTGGTCAAGGCTGCCAAGCAGTCGATGGCCGTGCACGTGCAGGCCATGCTCGACTTCCAGAAGCAGGGCGTGCCGACCTTCGACTACGGCAACAACATCCGCCAGATGGCCAAGGAAGAGGGCGTGGCCAATGCCTTCGACTTCCCAGGCTTCGTTCCGGCCTATATCCGCCCGCTGTTCTGCCGCGGTGTCGGCCCGTTCCGCTGGGCGGCGTTGTCTGGCGATGCCGAGGACATCTACAAGACCGACGCCAAGGTCAAGGAACTGATCCCAGACGATGCCCACCTGCACCGCTGGCTGGACATGGCCCGCGAGCGCATCAGCTTCCAGGGCCTGCCAGCACGTATCTGCTGGGTAGGCCTGGGCCTGCGTGCCAAGCTGGGCCTGGCCTTCAACGAAATGGTGCGCAGCGGCGAGCTGTCGGCGCCGGTGGTGATCGGCCGTGACCACCTGGACTCGGGCTCGGTGTCCAGCCCCAACCGCGAAACCGAAGCCATGCGCGACGGCTCCGACGCGGTGTCCGACTGGCCGCTGCTCAATGCCCTGCTCAACACCGCCGGCGGCGCCACCTGGGTGTCGCTGCACCATGGCGGCGGCGTGGGCATGGGCTTCTCCCAGCACTCCGGGATGGTCATCGTCTGCGACGGCACCGACGCAGCCGCCGAGCGTATCGCCCGTGTGCTGACCAACGACCCAGGCACCGGCGTGATGCGCCATGCCGATGCCGGTTACGACATCGCCATCGACTGCGCCAAAGAACAGGGCCTGGACCTGCCGATGATCACAGGTTGATCGCTGCACCTTGAGTGATACTGAACAACAAGAGGGGCCTGTGGGCCCCCGCCACAATGGAGTAGCGAAGTGACCGAATTGACCCTCAAGCCCGGCACCCTGACCCTGGCCCAGCTGCGCGCCATCCACGCCGCCCCCGTGCGCCTGCAGCTCGATGCCAGCGCCGCGCCGGCCATCGACGCCAGCGTTGCCTGCGTTGAGCAGATCATCGCCGAGGACCGCACCGCCTACGGCATCAACACCGGTTTCGGCCTGCTGGCCTCGACCCGCATCGCCAGCCACGACCTGGAAAACCTGCAGCGTTCGCTGGTGCTGTCCCACGCCGCCGGTGTTGGCGCGCCGCTGGACGACGCCCTGGTGCGGCTGATCATGGTGCTCAAGATCAACAGCCTGAGCCGCGGTTTCTCCGGCATCCGGCGCAAGGTCATCGATGCGCTGATCGGCCTGGTCAACGCCGAAGTCTACCCACACATTCCGCTCAAGGGCTCGGTGGGCGCCTCCGGCGACCTCGCCCCGCTGGCGCACATGTCGCTGGTGCTGCTCGGCGAAGGCAAGGCCCGCTACCAGGGCCAGTGGCTGCCAGCCAGCGAAGCCCTGGCCGTCGCCGGCCTTGAACCGCTGACCCTGGCCGCCAAGGAAGGCCTGGCGCTGCTCAACGGCACCCAGGCATCCACCGCCTATGCCCTGCGCGGCCTGTTCCAGGCCGAAGACCTGTACGCCGCCGCCATCGCCTGCGGCGGCCTGAGCGTCGAAGCAGCACTCGGCTCGCGCTCGCCGTTCGATGCGCGCATCCATGCCGTGCGCGGCCAGCACGGCCAGATCGACACCGCTGCCTGCTTCCGCGACCTGCTGGGCGATTCCAGCGAAGTGTCGCTGTCGCACAAGAACTGCGACAAGGTTCAAGACCCGTACTCGCTGCGCTGCCAGCCACAGGTCATGGGCGCCTGCCTGACCCAGATCCGCCAGGCGGCCGAGGTGCTGGGCATCGAAGCCAACGCCGTGTCGGACAACCCGCTGGTGTTCGCCGCCGAGGGCGATGTGATTTCCGGTGGCAACTTCCACGCCGAACCCGTGGCCATGGCTGCCGACAACCTTGCCCTGGCGATTGCCGAGATAGGCTCGCTGAGCGAGCGACGCATTTCGCTGATGATGGACAAGCACATGTCCCAGCTGCCGCCTTTCCTGGTGGAAAACGGCGGGGTCAACTCCGGCTTCATGATCGCCCAGGTCACCGCCGCCGCGCTGGCCAGCGAGAACAAGGCCTTGTCCCACCCGCACAGTGTCGATAGCCTGCCGACCTCGGCCAACCAGGAAGACCACGTGTCGATGGCGCCTGCCGCCGGCAAGCGTCTGTGGGAAATGGCCGAGAACACCCGGGGCGTGCTGGCCATCGAATGGCTGGGTGCGTGCCAGGGGCTGGACCTGCGCAAGGGCCTGAAGACTTCGGCGAAGCTGGAGCAGGCCCGCCAGGCGCTGCGTCGTGAGGTGCCGCACTATGACCGTGACCGCTTCTTTGCGCCGGACATCGAGGCGGCTGTCGAGTTGCTGGCCCAAGGGAGCCTGACCGGGCTGCTGCCTGCTGGGGTCCTGCCTAGCCTTTGATGCACCTGGGGCCGCTTGGCGGCCCATTCGCGGGGCAAGCCCGCTCCTACAGGGGGCAGGTTCGCCCGGCGAACAGGGCTGCAGGGCAGCCCTCCTCGATCTCACGACCACAAAAACAATTTAAGGACGTGACATGCAACAAGCTCAAGGTCTCAAGCGCGGGCTAACGGCCCGCCACATCCGCTTCATGGCCCTTGGCTCGGCCATCGGCACCGGCCTGTTCTACGGTTCTGCCTCGGCCATCCAGATGGCCGGCCCGGCGGTGCTGCTGGCGTACCTGATTGGCGGCGCGGCGGTATTCATGGTCATGCGCGCGCTTGGCGAAATGGCCGTGCACAACCCCGTCGCCGGTTCCTTCGGCCATTACGCCACCACCTACCTCGGCCCCATGGCAGGCTTCATCCTGGGCTGGACCTACGCCTTCGAGATGGTCATCGTCGCCATCGCCGACGTCACCGCCTTCGGTATCTACATGGGCTTCTGGTTCCCGGAAGTGGCCCGCTGGATCTGGGTGCTGGGCATCGTCTTCGTCATCGGCGGCCTGAACCTGTGCAACGTCAAAGTGTTCGGCGAAATGGAATTCTGGCTGTCGCTGCTCAAGGTCGGCGCCATCGTGGCGATGATCCTGGCGGGCATCGGCATCATGGCCTTCGGTTTCAGCCAGGTCACCGGCGAGCATGCCGTGGGCCTGGGTAACCTGTTCGCCCATGGCGGCTTCATGCCCAACGGCATCACCGGCGTGATTGCCTCGTTCGCCGTGGTGATGTTTGCCTTCGGCGGCATCGAGATCATCGGTGTCACCGCCGGCGAGGCGAAAGACCCACAGCGCGTGATTCCCAAGGCGATCAATGCCGTGCCGCTGCGCATCCTGCTGTTCTACGTGCTCACCCTGCTGGTGCTGATGTGCCTGTACCCTTGGCCGCAGATCGGCAGCGAAGGCAGCCCGTTCGTGCAGATCTTCAGCCACCTGGGCATCGGCTCTGCCGCCGCAGTGCTGAACATCGTGGTGATCTCGGCGGCGGTGTCGGCCATCAACAGTGACATCTTCGGCGCCGGCCGCATGATGTATGGCCTGGCCCAGCAAGGCCATGCACCGCGCAGCTTCGGCAAATTGTCCAAACATGGCGTGCCGTGGATGACCGTGGTGGTGATGGGCGCGGCGCTGTTGCTGGGCGTGCTGCTCAACTACCTGATTCCGGAAAACGTGTTCCTGCTGATCGCCTCCATCGCCACCTTCGCCACCGTGTGGGTGTGGCTGATGATCCTGGTCACCCAGGTGGCCATGCGCCGGCGCATGAGCCGTGAAGAGGCGGCCCAGTTGAAATTCCCGGTGCCGTTCTGGCCTTACGGGCCGGCCATGGCGATTGCCTTCATGGTGTTCATTTTCGGCGTGCTCGGCTACTTCCCCGATACCCAGGCAGCCTTGCTGGTCGGCGTGGTCTGGGTGGTATTCCTGGTGGCGTCCTACCTGTTGTGGTGCAAGCCACGTGCAGGCAAGCACGTGCCTGCCGAGCTGCACCGCTAGCCTAGGAGATTGCACATGAGAACCCTCTGGCAGCACTGCCATGCGGCAACCCTGAGCGAGGGCCGTTACTCGGTCATCGAAGACGCGGCCATCGTTACCCACGAGGGGTTGATCGAGTGGATCGGCCCGCGTGCCGAGCTGGCGCTGGTGAAGGCCGAGCGCACCGTCGACCTGGGCGGCGCCTGGGTCACCCCGGGGCTGGTCGACTGCCACACCCACGCGGTGTTCGGCGGCAACCGCAGTGGCGAGTTCGAGCAGCGCCTGCAGGGCGTGAGCTATGCCGAGATCGCCGCCCAGGGGGGCGGCATCGCCAGCACCGTGCGGGCGACCCGCAGCGCCAGCGAGGACGAACTGTTCGCCAGTGCCCGCCAGCGGGTTCAGGCGTTGATGCGCGATGGTGTGACCACCGTCGAGGTCAAGTCCGGCTACGGCCTGGACCTGGCCAACGAACGCAAGATGCTGCGTGTGGCCCGGCGCCTGGCCGATGAGTTGCCGCTGACGGTGCGCGCCACCTGCCTGGCCGCCCACGCCCTGCCGCCGGAGTACGCCGGCAGGGCCGACGCCTATATCGCCCATATCTGCGACGAGATGCTGCCGGCCCTGGCTGGCGAAGGGCTGGTGGATGCGGTGGATGCGTTTTGCGAGCACCTGGCGTTTTCCCCGGCGCAAGTGGAAAAGGTGTTCATCAAGGCCCGTGAACTGGGTTTGCCGGTGAAGCTGCATGCCGAGCAGTTGTCGTCGTTGCACGGCTCAAGCCTGGCTGCACGTTACCAGGCGCTCTCGGCCGACCACCTGGAGTTCATGACCGAGGAAGATGCCATCGCCATGGCCAAGGCCGGCACCGTCGCCGTGCTGCTGCCGGGCGCTTTCTACTTCCTGCGTGAAACCCAGTTACCGCCGATGGATGCACTGCGCCGCCATGGGGTGAAAATTGCCCTGGCCAGCGACCTCAACCCCGGCACTTCGCCCGGGTTGTCACTGCGCCTGATGCTGAACATGGGCTGCACGCTGTTCCGCATGACCCCGGAAGAGGCCCTGGCTGGCGTTACGTTGCATGCGGCTACCGCGCTGGGCCTGGGCGACAGCCATGGCTCGCTGGAAACCGGCAAGGTGGCCGACTTCGTCGCCTGGCAAATCGCCCGCCCTGCCGACCTGGCCTACTGGCTGGGCGGCGACCTGCCCAAGCGCGTGGTGCGCCTGGGCCATGAAATCTCCCATTGAGCGAGGCACGATGGACAAGGTACTGAGTTTCCACCAGGGCCGCTTGCCCCTGCTGATCAGCATGCCCCACGCCGGCCTGAAATTGACACCCGCCGTGGACCAGGGGCTGGTCGAGGCCGCACGCAGCCTGCCCGACACCGACTGGCACATTCCGCGTTTGTATGAATTTGCCCGTGAACTGGGGGCGAGCGTGGTGGCGGCGGAGTATTCGCGCTTCGTCATCGACCTGAACCGCCCGGACGATGACAAGCCGCTGTATGCCGGCGCCACCACGGGCTTGTACCCCTCGACACTGTTCGATGGCGAGCCGCTGTTCAAGGAAGGCCTGGCGCCCACCGCCGCAGAGCGTGAGCGCTACCTGGAGACGATCTGGCGGCCTTATCACAACACGATCCGCAGTGAGCTGGCACGCCTGCGTGAAGCCCATGGCTATGCCCTGTTGTGGGATGCCCACTCGATCCGCTCGCTGATCCCGCACCTGTTCGACGGCAAGCTGCCGGACTTCAACCTGGGCACCTTCAACGGCGCCAGTTGCGACCCGGCGCTGGCCGAGCGCCTGCAGGGCGTGTGTGGCGAGGCGCAGGGCTACAGCCATGTGCTCAACGGGCGTTTCAAGGGTGGCCATATCACCCGGCACTACGGCGCCCCGGCGAACCACATCCACGCGGTACAGCTGGAGCTGGCGCAAAGTACCTACATGGAAGAGTACGAGCCCTTCGCCTACCGCGAAGACCGCGCCCAGCCCACCCAGCAGGTGTTGCAGGCGCTGTTGCAGGCGATGCTGGCGTGGGGCCGGGAGCGTTATGGGAGGCGGGTATAACGGGGGCGGCCCCATCGCGAGCTGCGCTCGCTCCTACGAAGGGCCAGCCTCCCCGGTCCCCGTAGGAGCGAGCGCAGCTCGCGATCACCGGCAACGCCGGTGCCATCTTCACCCGTTATTGACGTAGCCAAGGGTCAGCTCGCGCAGCAGCGCCAGCGCTTCCTGGTCCCTGTCATCCTGCAGGCCTTGCTGCAGGCGTAGTTCCTCCTCCAGTGGATGGTCGGCACCGGCCAGCTCCAACACCCGCTGCCCGAAGCGCGCCTCTATGTCCTCGAAGCGGGCCCTGTGCTCGGCGCGCAGGCGTGCGGTCCAGTCGCCATTGGCCAGCAGGTAATCGATGAACGCCTCACTGTGCTCGCTCTGGCGCACGCTCTCCAACACCCTGGAAAGCTCCCCCCGTGCCAGGTTCGCGGCGCCGCGAAAACGCATGCTGTCGGCAATCGGCAGGTCCAGCTCCCGCGCCAGTTCCCGGCGGTAGGCCAGGCGCACCGAAACCAGGTCGCCGGAACCTGTGCGCATGCTGGCAAGCTTTTCCAGCTGGCCGATGCGAAACAGCTGCAGCAGGCGCCGATGCAGGGTTTGCAGGGTATCCCCCGCGTCGATCAGCAAGCGCTTGGCCATCAGGTACAGCTCGATGTTGTTGAACTCCTGCAGTGCGCCGTCATGGCAGGTTTGCGTGCCCGTTTCAGGGTTGGGCAGTGCGGCGGCGGCAATGCTTTCCATCACCGGGCGCTCGTCCTGGTTGGCCACGGCCGCCACCAGCATCAGGCGCACGCGCTCGCAGAAACTGGCCTGGGTGGTGGGGTCGACGAACGGCGCGGCATTGTGCAGGCGGCCCACCAGGCGCAACAGGTCGCTGCCTTCGAGTTGTTCCCAGCAGGCCTGCAACGCCTCGTTCTGTGCATCGTTGCCCAGCATCCAGTCTTCCAGCCTGGGGGTATCGTCGCCCAGCAGCGGGAAGTGCGGGTGGCTCAGCGACTCTTCGCTGGAGTTGCTGACCAGCAACAGGTTGTCCGGGATGTCCAGGGCGAAGGAGTAGGTGCGCTGGCTGTCGGAAAACGCCCGCACGCGCAGGATGGTTTCCAGCGGCAAAGGGTTGTCGAACAGGGAAATCGACGAGATCGGCATGGCATCGTTCAGGTTTTCCAGAATGTGCGCCGGCAGGTCGGTGAGGTTGTTCGCACTCAGGTCCAGCAGCTCCAGGGGCAGCAGATCATTGCACCATTGCGGCCAGGCTTGCAGGTTCATGTTGGTCAGCCCGAGGGAGTTCAGGTTGCTGGACAGGCGGGCCGGCACCTGGGTGATGGTGCCGACCCGGTTGCCGGAAAGGTCCAGCGATGTCAGGTGTTCAAGCCCGGCAAAGGTTTCGAGCATGGCCTGGTCGACTTCCAGGCCCATGTTGCGAAACTCAAGGTACGTCAGCTGCGGCAGGCGCAGCAGCGCCGAGGCGAGCGCCGGTGTTGCACCCTGGTGTGCATCGATGGTGAGGCGGGTGATGTTCGGGAAGCGCGCAAGCAGTTCGCTGAGTTGCGAGGCGGTGCCACTGAGGCGGGTCAGTGTCATCGAATGCACGCGGCCACCGAAGAACGCCGGCAGCCGACGTGGGAAGTGCTCGATGGCAACGTCTTCCAGTGCCAGGCGCAGGTATTGCTGGCCGCGTTCCTGGCGCTCCCAGAATTCATTGATCGCGGTGGCGATGCGCTGCCGGTCTTCCAGTGCGGCCTGGGTCAGCGGGTTGTTCGAACTCGATGCCTGGGCCCAGCCATCGATCGCATCGCGCATTTGTTGGCGTTCATTGCGGATAAGCGCCAGGCGCTCATTGAGTGCCGAGGGCTGGTCCACGGTCACCTGGGCCGTTTCGGCGCGCTCGTTGAGCAACAGGCGTTGCAGGTGGGTTTCGTTGATGGTGTTGCCTTCCAGGGCAATGGCTGGCGGCCGGGTGAGCGTGTCTGCCTCGTTGAGCAGGAAGGCGGGTAGCGAGGTGAGGTTGTTGTCCTGCAACGACAGGTGGCCCAGGCGCCCCAGGGCGTCGCTGCCGATGCCAAGGGGCCACTGGCTCAATTGCATGCGGTTGAGCCCCAGGTAATCCAGGTTGAATGCATGGAAGCTTGGCCGGTCACCGCTTTGCTGCAAGCGGTTGCCACTGAGGTCCAGGTGGCCCAGGTGCTCCAGCTCCGCCAGCGCATTCAGGTGGCTGCCGGTGAAGGCGATGTTCTGGTTGGTCAGTGCCAGCCTGCGCAAGTTGGGCAGGGCCGTGGCGATGCCCGTTACGCTGGGCAGCAGCGAGGGCGTTGCCCGAGGGTGGTTGGGCCGGCTGATCTCCAGGGCTTCGAGTTGCGGCAGCAGCCCGAACAGGCGTTGCATCAGGCGCTCGTTCTGCCCCCAGCCGGCCAGGGTGCCGCTGGGCAGGTCGAGCAGGTGCAGGCTGCGTATGCGCCGGTAGAAGAAACCGGGCAGGGTCATGGGGATGTCGGTCAACGGTACGCCCTGGACGCTCAGTTCGGCGCCGAGGGCGTGGTCATCCTCCAGGGCGGTGTCGTACCAATGCTGCATGATCGCTTCGCGCAGCGTGTCATAGGCGCGGGCGGCCTGGTCGGAGGCGGGTGAAATGGCCTCGCTCCAGTCGTCCAGCCCGCGTTGCAGCGCGCTGCGTTCTTCCAGCAGTGCGGTCAGGTATTCGACGATCTGCAGGCGGTTGCGGCCTTGGCCGGCAATCGACATCAGGATGTGCTCGGCCGGCCTGTTGGTGCGCTCCGGGATGCCGGTCGCTCGCACGGTGGCGAGCAGGTGCTGGCGCGTGCTGCCTTGGGCTGCGTTGTCGCCGCTGCTCAGTGGGTAGCCCAGGCGGCCATCGGCCAGGCGCATGGGCGAACGCAAGCCGGGGCGAATGGGTTGCATGGCCAGGGTGGCGCGCAAGGCTGGGCGCGGTAGCAGTGGGCTGTGCTGCATCAGGCGCTGCAACGCCTTGCCATCGGCCACCTGCAACTGCGCCATGGCCTCGGGCAGGGCTTGGTGCAGTGCGGTGAAAAGGTCTGGGTGCAGGGTTACCGGTGTTTCGCGCAGGGTCGTCTCACGCACGATGTAACCGGCTTGGGCATGGGTGATGGTGGGGGAAGGCCGGGCGTCCAGCGGGCCGATGGCATGCAGCTGGTCGGGCCAGTGGCTGCGCTGGAGTAGCTGCAGCTTTGTCTCTGCCGGCCAGCCTGGCAGGCGCTGCAGGGTTTGCAGGATCAGGCGGTCGCTGTCCCAGCTTTGCACGCCAGCCAGGTACAGGCCTTCGTAGGTCCGGGCGAGGCGAATGCGCTGTTGGTAAACGCGGATTTCCTCGACCAGGCGTAGGGGGATCTTGCCGGTGGCGAGTTGTTCCCGCTCAAGGGCGCTGGCGCTGTGGATAAGTTCATCCACAACCGGGCTTGGCAGGTTGGGATAGACGCGCTGGATGCTGTCGCTGCTGGCCGCCTGAGGGCCGGGCAGGTTTTCATAGGCGCGGGCGAACTCGCCGGGCGAGAGGTAGGTTTGGCCCAGCTTGAAGCGTTGCAGGGTGTCTTCCAGCAAGGCGGGCAAGCGGCGGTTTTCTGCCAGTGTTCGGCGCAGCACGTCTTCGTCGATATCGCAGGTTTTCAGGGCCGTCTGCAGGCTTGCCTCGTCGACCTGGGCGCTCAGATGGCCCAGGCGGCGCAGCAGGGCAGGGCCGCGCCAGGTTTGCGGCTGCTCGGTTTCCAGCAGCCATGCCCCGAAACCGTTGTGCCGGGCAGCCGGCTGGTAGGCCTGGGGGCGGGTGGGGTGTTCCAGGCGGTACTCATTGCCCGCCTGCCTGACCGAGAACACCCGGTCCTCAACTGGCAGCCAGGTTTTGCCGGCGTGGTGAATCAACCCGGAGGCGTCTGGCTTGAGCCCTGCCGGCAGTACCAGGTCGTGAGCGAAGGGGGCCAGGTCAGGTTTCCACAGGCGGTGCTCGCCGTCGGGCAGCTCGACCGGTTGCAGTTCTTCGATGAACGACGGCGTTTCCACCGGGATTCGTTCCACCACCGGGATGCCTTGGCCCTGGGCCGCAGCAAGCAGCGCCGCCATGATGGCGACGTTGTCGATTACATCCATCAAGTAGTCGAAGGCCTGCTGACGGTCGCCTTCGAGCCAGCTGTCGATGCCCTCGAAGGCTTCATTGGCCAGCTGCAGCACGGTAACGCCGAGCATCACCGCGCCCAGCGGCGGGATGAAAAGGGCCGCGATATTGAGGCTGGTCAGCGACAGGGCCTTGAAGTAGCCAAGGTGGCGCTCGGCAGTGATGCCGTCCTGGGTGGCGGTGGGCACCGCGTGAAACAGTGCGTCGTCCCTCAGGCGCTGCTGGCGCTGGGCCGCCAACGCATCGAGGCACGGTTGGGTGAAGGGCTGCACGTGCAAGCGCACGTGGGCATCGGGA
The DNA here is from genome assembly GCF_011752565.1 of Pantoea sp. Ap-967. Taxonomy (GTDB): domain Bacteria; phylum Pseudomonadota; class Gammaproteobacteria; order Pseudomonadales; family Pseudomonadaceae; genus Aquipseudomonas. Next base: position 10,299 of record NZ_VWXK01000014.1, on the reverse strand, counting down.
TCGGGGATACGTTCCTTGAACTGGCCGCTGGCGTTCCAGGTGTAGGGTTCCAGGGTGTCGGTGAGCTTTTCAAGGAAACCGGCCTTGTGGCGGTCGGGTAGCAGTTGCTGGTGTTCCTTGCGCCGCAGCGTGGGCAGTTGCTTGAGCAGGAAGGCTTCGGCATCGGCCCTGCTGGCATGTTGGGTCAAGGGCTCGGGCATGCCGGGCAGGTACAGCACCAGCCAGCCGTCATAGGGAAACTCAGGCCCTGGCGGGAATCGGCCCGCGCCGGTTTCAACGCGGGCGTCGATGCCAATGGCCATGGCGCCGGTGAGCGTAGTGTGCAGCAGTTCGACACCCGCGCAGAGTACGGGGCGCCCGTCATGCTCGACCGGGCTGTCGCGGTCGAGCTTGAGCAGGGTTGCATGGACGGCGCTGTCGATCTTGCCCAACAGGAAGGCCTGGTGAACCTGCAAGGTAAACGAGGAGCGCTCGGCAGTCTTGAATACCGCCCGGACGGCGTCGGCGTCAGGCTGGTCGGCTGGCGGGTCGAGCGCATCGAGCAGCCCCTGGTACTTGCCACCGATATCCAGCTCGCGCGCCAGGGCTGCGAACTCCTCTGCGAGGATGGGCAGCTTCTGCGCCCTGGATAACAGGCTGACGTCGTTGCTGTCGAGAATGGCTGATGCATTGTTGCCGGCGCTGAGCCCCCCGGGCTGCGCCTCGAACGCCTCGAAATTCTGCAGGGCACTGTGCAGCAGCGATTGCGTGGCCAGTTTCAAGGCACGGGACGAGGTGGCAAAGGGATCGTCGCCCAGGCTGGACAACGCTTCCTTCAGCTCGGCCACCCGCTGCAGGTTCATCAGGTAGGTGCGTGATACGTCGAGCGCCTGCCCGAAGCGCTGCTTGATCGCCTCCGTCAGCAGGCCGGTGGCGTACGGCTCAAGCGCCGGCACGGTGGCCAGCAGCGCCTTCAGCCCGGCCTCGGCCTGCTGGTGCTTTCCATAGGTGTGCGTCAGCGCCTTGGCCACCGCCGGGTGGGCCAGGCAGGCCCGTTCAAGCTGCGGGTCGCGCTGGCTGGCCGCCTGGCGCATGCGTTGGCGCTGCTCGGGCTGGGCATTGGCGACCCAACCCGGCAGCTTGCTGCTGACCAGCTGGTGGTAGTGGCCTGGGTTGGAGGCTGTGGGTTTGACCGGGTCGAACATGGGGAAATCTCACGTTGGCTGAGTTCTCCCGATGCTATTGAGCGCTGCCTGCGCCCTGCACATAAGATGATCTTGCCGAGACACATGCTCAAAGCGCAATTCAGGTTTATGATGGCCCACGGCCGAATTAATCCTCACACGGAGTGCGCGATGCAGACCCTCTACCCGCAGATCAAACCCTACGCCCGGCACGATCTGGCCGTGGAAGCGCCGCATGTGCTGTATGTCGATGAAAGCGGCTCACCGGAAGGCCTGCCCGTGGTGTTCATCCACGGTGGCCCGGGCGCTGGCTGCGATGCCCAGAGCCGCTGCTACTTCGACCCCAACCTGTACCGCATCATCACCTTCGACCAGCGCGGCTGTGGCCGCTCCACGCCGCACGCGAGCCTGGAGAACAACACCACCTGGCACCTGGTCGAGGACCTGGAGCGCATCCGCAAGCACCTTGGCATCGACAAGTGGGTGCTGTTCGGCGGCTCGTGGGGCTCGACCCTGGCCCTGGCCTACGCCCAGACCCACCCCGAGCGCGTGCATGGTTTGATCCTGCGCGGCATCTTCCTGTGCCGGCCACAGGAGATCCAGTGGTTCTACCAGGAAGGCGCCAGCCGCATGTTCCCCGACTACTGGCAGGATTACATTGCACCGATTCCGCCGGAAGAGCGCGACGACCTGGTCAAGGCCTTCCACAAGCGCCTCACCGGCAACGACCAGATCGCCCAGATGCACGCGGCCAAGGCCTGGTCCACCTGGGAAGGCCGCACCGCCACCCTGCGCCCGAACCCGCTGGTGGTCGACCGCTTCTCCGAGCCGCAGCGGGCCTTGTCGATTGCCCGCATCGAATGCCACTACTTCATGAACGATGCCTTCCTGGAGCCCGACCAACTGATTCGCGACATGCCGAAAATCGCCCACCTGCCGGCGGTGATCGTGCATGGCCGCTATGACGTGATCTGCCCGCTGGACAACGCCTGGGCGCTGCACCAGGCCTGGCCGAACAGTGAGCTGAAGGTGATTCGCGATGCTGGCCACGCCGCTTCCGAGCCGGGTATCACCGATGCCCTGGTACGTGCCGCCGACCAGATGGCGCGGCGCCTGCTCGACCTGCCCCTGGAAGAAGCATGAGGGGCTTGCTGCAGCGTGTGCGCGGCGCCCGGGTGGAAGTGGGCGGGGAAATCGTCGGCGCCATCGACCAGGGCTTGCTGGTGCTGGTGGCGGTCGAGCCTGAAGATACCCGCGAGCATGCCGATAAGCTGTTGCACAAGCTGCTCAACTACCGGGTGTTCAGTGACCCGCAGGGCAAGATGAACCTGTCGCTCAAGGACGTGCAGGGCGGCTTGTTGCTGGTGTCCCAGTTCACCCTGGCGGCCGATACCCGCAGTGGCATGCGCCCGAGTTTTTCCACCGCAGCGCCGCCGGCATTGGGCGCCGAGTTGTTCGACTATCTTTTCCAGCAGGCGCGCCAACAGCACGCCGATGTGGCCAGCGGGCGCTTCGGCGCCGACATGCAGGTACACCTGGTCAATGATGGCCCCGTGACATTCTTGTTACAAATATGAGGTTAAAAAACCCTTTGTTTGTAGGAAAACAAGGGGTTTTGTACGATAAATAGTTAGTCCAGCCTGATGCGTTGTAACGCATCCTGCTGGATAATCGCGCGCTGCGTGAGCCTGCGTTCGCGGGTTCGTTTCACTCTGACTCGAGCATTGTCTGGATCCGTTTGGGGAATCATTACGCCCTCACGGGGTCCGAACAGTGCTCGCCAACCCGGCATTTGTCGCTGGCCGTTGGTTTCATGATCTGTTTTCGGCGAGGGTTGCTCGTGATTGTTAGTCCCCAAAAAGCATCAAGAATCCCCGGCACCGGGCTGCGCAAGGCCCTGATGGCCAGTGTGGCACTGGTCGGCCTGATGAGCGCGGGCCAGCTGTGGGCATTCAATCTTGACGATGTTGCAGCCAAGGCAAAGGATCTGGCCGGCCAGAAATACGAAGCACCGAAAAGCAACCTGCCTGCTGTGTTCCGCGACATGAAGTTCGCGGACTACCAGAAGATCCACTTCCTGCAGGAAAAGGCCGAATGGGCCAAGGACAAGACCCCATTCAAGCTGTCGTTCTACCACCAGGGCATGCACTTCGATACGCCGGTGAAGATCAACGAGGTCACCGCCAGCAAGGTCGAGGAAATCAAGTACGACGCCAGCCGCTTCGAGTTCGGTGACGTCCCGCACGACCCGGAAACCACCAAGAACCTCGGCTACGCCGGCTTCCGTGTGCTCTACCCGATCAACAAGGCCGACAAGCAGGACGAGATCATGACCCTGCTGGGGGCCAGCTACTTCCGCGTGGTCGGCAAGGGCCATGTGTACGGCCTGTCGGCCCGTGGCCTGGCGATCGACACCGCGCTGCCGTCTGGCGAGGAATTCCCGCGCTTTACCGAGTTCTGGGTAGAAAAGCCAAAGCCTGCCGACAAGCACCTGGTGATCTACGCCCTGCTGGACTCGCCGCGCTCCACCGGCGCCTACAAGCTGATCCTGCGTCCGGGCAACGACACCGTGGTCGATGTGCAGTCGCGTGTGTTCCTGCGTGACCACGTCAGCCGCCTGGGTGTCGCGCCGCTCACCAGCATGTACCTGTTCGGCCCTAACCAGCCATCGAAGGTGCTGAACTACCGCCCAGCCCTGCACGACTCCGAAGGCCTGTCGATCCACGCCGGCAATGGCGAGTGGATCTGGCGTCCGCTGAACAACCCGAAACACCTGGCCGTGAGCAACTTCAGCGTGGAAAACCCACGTGGTTTCGGCCTGATGCAGCGTCACCGTGACTTCAAGGACTACGAAGACCTCGACGACAACTACCAGAAGCGCCCAAGCGCCTGGATCGAGCCGAAGGGCGATTGGGGCAAGGGCACCGTCGACCTGGTGGAAATCCCGACCGCCGACGAAACCAACGACAACATCGTTGCCTTCTGGAGCCCGGAAACCCTGCCAGAGCCGGGCAAGCCGTTCGAGTACGCCTACCGCCTGCACTGGACCATCAACGAGGCCCAGTTCCAGGCCCAGGACCTGGGTTCGGTCAGCCAGACCATGCGCTCCACCGGTGACGTCAAGCAGTCCAACCTGATCCGCCAGCCTGACGGCAGCGTGGCCTTCCTGGTCGACTTCACGGGCCCGGCCCTGGCCACCCTGCCTGAAGACGCCCCGGTACGCAGCCAGATCAGCGTCGGCGACAACGCCGAGGTGGTCGAGAACAACCTGCGCTACAACCCGGAAACCAAGGGCTGGCGCCTGACCCTGCGGTTGAAGGTCAAGGAAGCCAACAAGTCCACCGAAATGCGCGCTGCGCTGGTGCGTGACGTACCTGTCGAGCCGGCCAAGCCTGCCGAGGAAGCCAAGCACGAGAAGGCCGTCGCCAAGCACGCCAAACACGACAAGGCAGCCAAGGCGGAGCCCGCCAAGGCCGAACAACCAGCCGCCGATGCGGCGCCCACCAACGGGACCCCGGCCACCACCGAACAGGTGCTGACCGAGACCTGGAGCTATCAGTTGCCTGCCGATGAGTAACTCAAGCGCAAGGCCAGAATCGCTTGGCGAATACCTGGCCCACCTCCCACTGAGCGATGAGCAGCGTGCGGAACTCGCCAGCTGCACATCGTTTGGTGAGCTGCACCAACGCCTGGCGGCCCACCCGGCCGCCAACGCCACCGAGGCCGTGCAGGCCTCAGTCGGCCCACGCCTGACCGTGGGCAGCGCGGCCGAGCTGGAAGACGCCGAGATGCTCGGCGTCGACGGCAGCGGCCGGCTGTGCCTGAAGATCGCACCGCCGATCAAGCGCACCAAGGTGGTGCCTGAGCCATGGCGCACCAACGTGCTGATTCGCCTGTGGCGGCGCATGACCGGCCGCCCCAACGCCCCGCAACCGCCCAAGCGCGAGCTGCCGGCGGCGCGCTGGCGTACGGTCGGGTCGATCCGCCGCTACATCCTGCTGACCCTGATGATAGGCCAGACCATCGTCGCCGGCTGGTACATGAAGGGCATCCTGCCGTACCAGGGCTGGTCGTTCGTCGACCTCGACGAAGTGCTGCGCCAGCCGCTGTGGGACACCGTGGTGCAGGTGTGGCCGTATGCCTTGCAAACGTCCATCCTGGTGCTGTTCGGCATCCTTTTTTGCTGGGTGTCGGCGGGCTTCTGGACCGCGCTGATGGGCTTCCTCGAACTGCTCACCGGGCGCGACAAGTACAAGATTTCGGGCAGCAGCGCCGGCAACGAGCCGATTGCACCCGAGGCGCGCACTGCGCTGGTGATGCCGATCTGCAACGAAGACGTGCCACGGGTGTTCGCAGGCCTGCGCGCTACCTTCGAGTCGGTGGCCGCCAGCGGCAACCTCGACCGCTTCGACTTCTTCGTCCTCAGCGACACCAACGACACCGACATCGCCGTGGCCGAGCAACAGGCCTGGCTCGATGTGTGCCGTGAAACCAAAGGCTTTGGCCGCATCTTCTACCGCCGCCGCCGGCGCCGGGTGAAGCGCAAGAGCGGTAACCTCGACGACTTCTGCCGCCGCTGGGGCGGCGAGTACAAGTACATGGTCGTGCTCGACGCCGACAGCGTCATGAGCGGCGAGTGCCTGAGCAGCCTGGTGCGCCTGATGGAGGCCAACCCGGACGCCGGCATCATCCAGACCGGGCCGAAGGCCTCGGGCATGGACACCCTGTATGCGCGCATGCAGCAGTTCGCCACCCGCGTGTACGGCCCGCTGTTCACCGCCGGCCTGCACTTCTGGCAGCTGGGCGAGTCGCACTACTGGGGCCATAACGCGATCATTCGCATGAAGCCGTTCATCGAGCACTGCGCCCTGGCGCCGTTGCCGGGCAAGGGCGCTTTCGCCGGGGCCATCCTCTCCCACGACTTCGTCGAAGCCGCGCTGATGCGCCGCGCCGGCTGGGGCGTGTGGATCGCCTACGACCTGCCGGGCAGCTACGAGGAATTGCCGCCGAACCTGCTCGACGAGCTCAAGCGTGACCGCCGCTGGTGCCACGGTAACCTGATGAACTTCCGCCTGTTCCTGGTCAAGGGCATGCACCCGGTGCACCGTGCGGTGTTCCTGACCGGGGTGATGTCGTACCTGTCGGCGCCGCTGTGGTTCCTGTTCCTGGTGCTGTCGACCGCCTTGCTGGCGACCAACACGCTGATGGAGCCGCAGTACTTCATCGAGCCGTACCAGCTCTACCCATTGTGGCCGCAGTGGCACCCGGAAAAAGCCGTGGCGCTGTTCTCCACCACCATCGTGCTGCTGTTCCTGCCCAAGCTGCTCAGCGTCATCCTGATCTGGGCCAAGGGCGCCACCGAGTTCGGTGGGCGCATCAAGGTTACCCTGTCGATGCTGATGGAGATGCTGTTCTCCATGCTGCTGGCGCCGGTGCGGATGATCTTCCACTCGCGCTTCGTGCTGGCCGCGTTCCTCGGCTGGGCAGCGACCTGGAACTCGCCGCAGCGTGACGACGACTCCACGCCGTGGAGCGAGGCGGTGCGCCGCCATGGCCCGCAAACCCTGCTGGGTGTGTGCTGGGCCGGGTTGGTGGCCTGGTTGAACCCAAGCTTCCTGTGGTGGCTGGCGCCAATCGTCGGCTCGCTGGTGCTGTCGATTCCGGTGTCGGTGATTTCCAGCCGCACGCGCCTGGGCCTGGCGGCCAAGGACGAGAAGCTGTTCCTCATCCCCGAGGAATACGCCACGCCGCAAGAGCTGCTGGCCACCGACCAGTACACCCACGAGAACCGCTGGCATGCCCTGCATGACGGGTTCGTGCGGGCTGTGGTCGACCCGCGGCAAAATGCCCTGGCCTGCGCCATGGCCACTGCCCGCCATGGCCAGGCCGCGCCGATCGAGGCGATGCGTGCCGAGCGCGTGGCCAAGGCCCTGGAAGCCGGCCCGAAAGGGCTGGACCTCAGCACCCGCCTGGCGCTGCTCAGCGACCCGGTGGCCCTGAGCCGCCTGCACGAGCAGGTCTGGGCCCAGCACAATGCGGCCTGGATCGACCTGTGGCGTGCGTCGATCAACAACGACCCGCATTCCCCGCTGTTGCCGCTGCACCCGGAGAACGAAGGCCAACCGGCACTCGCCGGCGCCTGACAGGCCGCTATCGCGAGCTGCGCTCGCTCCTACACTGAACACCTGTAGGAGCGAGCAAAGCTCGCGATGCGCCGCCCAAGCGGCGCTCAATTCCCCGCCATCCCTCGATTTTGGCCAACAAAGTCCCCCCCGGCTCTAGGTCCCAGGGCCGCCATGCGTTAGCATCCCTCTCCGATAATCCGCATCGGCCGGTACGGCCGTGCCAAGACAATAAGATTGGTTTCTTTTTTCCTAGGGGACTTGGTGATGATCAAGAAATACCTTTCGCGCCTGCTGGTCGGTGTCACCGCCCTGGTCGCGGTAACTGCGGCCCAGGCTGGCGCCATCGACGATGCGGTCAAGCGTGGCACCCTGAAAGTGGGCATGGACCCCACCTACATGCCGTTCCAGATGACCAACAAGCGCGGTGAAATCATCGGCTTCGAAGTCGACATCCTCAAGGCCATGGCCAAGTCCATGGGCGTGAAGTTCGAGGCGGTTTCCACGGCCTACGACGGCATCATCCCGGCCCTGCTGACCGGCAAGTTCGACATGATCGGCAGCGGCATGACCCTGACCCAGGAACGCAACCTGCGCCTGAACTTCAGCGAACCCTTCATCGTGGTGGGCCAGACCCTGCTGATCCGCAAGGAGCTGGCCGGCGAGATCAAGTCGTACAAAGACCTCAACGACGAGAAATACCGCCTGACCTCCAAGCTCGGCACCACCGGCGAGATGGTGTCCAAGAAGCTGATCGGCAAGGCCAAGTACCACGGCTACGACAACGAACAGGAAGCGGTGATGGACGTGGTCAACGGCAAGGCCGACGCCTTCGTCTACGACGCGCCGTACAACGTGGTGGCGGTGGAGAAGGCCGGCGCTGGCAAGCTATTGTTCCTCGAAGAACCCTTCACCTACGAGCCGCTGGCCTTTGGCCTCAAGAAGGGCGACTACGACAGCATCAACTTCATCAACAACTTCCTGCACCAGATCAAGCATGACGGGACCTACGATCGTATCCACGACAAGTGGTTCAAGAACAAGGACTGGCTGAAGGAAATGGAATAAGGCCCAGGCCACAAGCCCAGGCTCTGACCCCCGACGCGCAGGTAAACCCTGCGCGTTCGCTTTTACGGAAGTACCCACGTGATCAAACACAAGAAAGCCCAGTGGCCCTGGCATGCGCTGACCGCGCTGGTCCTGGTGGGCCTGGCGCTCAGCCTGTACCTGGCCACTTCGATGATTTCCTACGAGTGGCGCTGGAACCGCGTTCCGCAATACTTCGCCTACAAGGCCGAAGAGGCGCAGCGTGCCAGCGGCTACGGCACTGTGCAGGAAATCGTCGTTTCCGGCGATAACGCCCGCGTTACGCTGAAGGACGAGAGCGGTGCCGAGCAGGTGCTGGACGTGGCCAAGGACAGCCTGCAACTGAGCCGCGGCGACGACGTCTCCGAAGGCGACCAGATCGGCGTCACCCGCCACTGGGCGGCCGGCCCGCTGGCCTGGGGCCTGTGGACCACCTTGTGGATCTCGGTGGTGTCTGGCGCGCTGGGCCTGGTGATCGGCCTGTTTGCCGGGCTGTGCCGGTTGTCGAACAACCCGACCCTGCGCGACCTGTCGACCGTCTACGTCGAACTGGTGCGCGGCACGCCGTTGCTGGTGCAGATCTTCATCTTCTACTTCTTCATCGGCACCGTGCTCAACCTGTCCCGCGAGTTCGCCGGGGTGGCGGCGCTGGCGCTGTTCACTGGCGCCTACGTGGCGGAAATCGTCCGCGCTGGCGTGCAGTCGATTGCCAAGGGGCAGAACGAGGCGGCCCGTTCGCTGGGCCTCAATGCCGGCCAGTCGATGCGCCATGTGATCCTGCCGCAGGCGTTCAAGCGCGTGCTGCCACCGTTGGCCGGGCAGTTCATCAGCCTGGTCAAGGACACCTCGCTGGTGTCGGTGATCGCCATCACCGAGCTGACCAAGAGCGGCCGCGAGGCCATTACCACGTCGTTCTCGACCTTCGAGATCTGGTTCTGCGTGGCAGGCCTGTACCTGCTGATCAACCTGCCGCTGTCGCACATCGCCAGCCGGCTCGAGCGGAGGCTTGCGCAAAGTGATTGAAGTTCGTGACCTGCTGAAAGTCTTCGACACCCGTGGCCAGGTGGTACGGGCTGTGGATAACGTCACCACCCAGGTCGCCAAGGGCGAGGTGGTGGTAGTGCTTGGCCCGTCCGGCTCGGGCAAGTCGACCTTCCTGCGCTGCCTGAACGGCCTGGAGCATTTCGACGAAGGCCATGTGGCCATCGACGGCCTGCAACTGGCCGACCCCAAGACCGACATCAACGCCTACCGCCGCGAAGTGGGCATGGTGTTCCAGCACTTCAACCTGTTCCCGCACATGACCGTGCTGGAAAACCTGTGCCTGGCGCAGAAGGTGGTGCGCAAGCGCAACAAGGCCGAGCGTGAAGCCAAGGCGCGGGCGTTGCTGGAAAAAGTGGGTATCGCGCAGAAGGCCAACGAGTTCCCCTCGCGCCTGTCTGGCGGCCAGCAGCAGCGGGTGGCAATCGCCCGCGCCCTGGCGATGGACCCGAAGGTGATGCTGTTCGACGAGCCGACCTCGGCGCTCGACCCGGAAATGGTCGGTGAAGTGCTGGACGTGATGAAGACCCTGGCCCAGGAAGGCATGACCATGGTCTGCGTGACCCATGAAATGGGCTTTGCCCGGGAAGTGGCGGATCGCGTGCTGTTCTTCGACCATGGCAAGCTGCTGGAAGACTCGGCCCCGGCTGAGTTCTTCGCTGCGCCGAAAGACCCACGGGCCCAGGCCTTCCTGCGCCAGGTGCTCTGACCGTACCGGCCTCTTCGCGGCCAACCCCGCTCCTTGTAGGAGCGGGCTTGCCCCGGGTACAAACCGGAGACATCGTTTACATTCCAAACCGGGGACATGGTTTACAGGCTAATACGCATGATCAGGAGGTATCTGATCATGCCCTGGAACCAAGAGTCCCCCATGGATCAACGAATCA
>NZ_VWXK01000013.1 GCF_011752565.1 Pantoea sp. Ap-967 | reverse complement strand
TGGCCCTAACGGGCCAGACGCCTTTTCTTTTGCAAAATGTCAGCGCCAACGCAGATATGAAGTCGTGCACCATCATGTTTGCTGCGCGACAGCGCAGCCCCAAGAGGGCTGGGTGATCTCCTACAGGGTTTCCGGTTAAATCAGATAATTACGATTTGTTCCAGGTCCAGAATGCCGCAGGCGATGAAACCGGTTTCAAAGCATTGCAAAACCGGCTAGATTACGCGGCTTTTCCGGCCCGACCGGACACCAGATGGCGCAATTTCAAGGCCGCCCCCTTGCTGATGAGGACCCCACAATGGCTGACCATGCCCCCGACAACCCACGCCGGGACTTCCTGCGCAAAACCCTGACCCTGATCCCGGTGGTCACCGTGGCCAGCACCGGCCTGGGTGCCGGCCAACTGCTGGCAGACCCGGTTCGCGAGCCCAAGGTGCCGGCCACGCCGCCCGCCAGCCACTACCAGCCGACCTTCTTCACCGCCGAGGAATGGGCCTTCGTGCAAGCGGCCGTGTCGCGTCTCATCCCCGCCGATGAACTTGGCCCTGGCGCCCTGGAAGCCGGGGCTGGCGAATTCATCGACCGCCAGATGAACACCCCGTATGCCACGGGCGCCCAGTGGTACATGCAAGGCCCCTTCAAGGCCGATGCCGCGCCTGAGCTGGGCTACCAGCTGCAACTCACCCCGCAGCAAATCTACCGCCTGGGAATTGCTGCCACCGACGCCTGGTGCAAGAACGCCAGCGGCAAAACCTTTGCCGAGCAAGACAGCGCTACCCGAGACAAGGTTCTCGGCAAGATCGAAGCCGGGGAGATCGTTTTCGACCAGTTGCCGGCCAAGACCTTTTTCAGCCTGTTGCTGCAAAACACCCGCGAAGGCTTCTTCTGCGACCCGATTCACGGGGGCAACAGGGGCATGGTGGGCTGGACGCAAATCGGCTTCCCCGGCGCGCGGGCAGATTTCATGGATTGGGTGGAGCGCAACGAGCCATACCCGTTCTCGGCAGTATCGATTCGTGGCGAGAGGGCGTAAGGCATGGCCAATGCAATGAAAAAGGTCGACGCGGTGATCGTCGGCTTCGGCTGGGCCGGCGCGATCATGGCCAAGGAATTGACCGAGGCTGGGCTGCAGGTGGTAGCGCTGGAACGCGGGCCGATGCAGGACACCTATCCCGACGGCAGCTACCCCCAGGTGATCGACGAGCTGACCTACAGCATTCGCAAGAAACTGTTCGTCGATGTTTCGAAGGAAACCGTCACCATTCGCCACAGCGTCAATGATGTCGCGCTGCCCAACCGCCAGCTTGGCGCCTTCCTGCCCGGCAAGGGTGTCGGGGGGGCAGGGCTGCACTGGTCGGGCGTGCACTTTCGGGTAGACCCGATGGAGCTGCGCATGCGCAGCCATTACGAAGAACGCTACGGCAAGCGCTTCATTCCTGAGGGCATGACCATTCAGGACTTCGGCGTGAGCTACGAGGAACTGGAACCGCATTTCGACTTTGCCGAGAAGGTGTTCGGCACCTCCGGCCAGGCCTGGACGGTCAACGGCACGCGGGTGGGCGAAGGGAAGGGCGGCAACCCCTACGCGCCCGACCGCTCTAACCCGTTCCCACTGGCGTCGCAAAAGAACGTGGTGTCGGCCAAGTTGTTCGAAAAAGCTGCCGCAAGCCTGGGCTACAAGCCCTACAACCTGCCGTCGGCCAACACCTCGGGCCCCTACACCAACCCTTACGGCGCGCAGATGGGGCCGTGCAACTTCTGCGGGTTCTGCAGCGGCTACGTGTGCTACATGTACTCCAAGGCCTCGCCGAACGTGAACATTCTGCCGGCGCTGCGCCAGGTGGCGAATTTCGAACTGCGTGCCAATGCCCATGTGCTGCGGGTGAACCTGGACGACAGCAAGCGCAAGGCCACCGGCGTGACCTACGTCGACGCCCAGGGGCGTGAGTTCGAGCAGCCAGCGGATATCGTCATTCTCGCCGCCTTCCAGTTCAACAACGTGCGGCTGATGCTGCTGTCGGGCATCGGCAAGCCCTACGACCCGATCAAGAACGAAGGCGTGGTCGGGCGCAACTTCGCCTACCAGAACATGGGCACGGTCAAGGCGTTCTTCGACAAGGGCACCCATACCAACAACTTCATCGGCGCCGGCGGTAACGGTGTGGCCATCGATGACTTCAACGCCGACAACTTCGACCATGGCCCGCATGGTTTCGTTGGCGGCTCGCCGATGTGGGTGAACCAGGCCGGCAGCCGGCCGATCGCCGGGGCTGGCGTGCCTGCAGGCAACCCGGCCTGGGGCAGTGCGTGGAAGAAGGCCGCTGCCGACTACTACACCCACCAGGTGTCGATGGATGCCCACGGCGCGCACCAGTCGTACCGCGGCAACTACCTGGACCTCGACCCCACCTACCGCGACGCCTACGGCCAGCCGCTGCTGCGCATGACCTTCGACTGGCAGGAAAACGACATCAAGATGAACCAGTTCATGGTCGACAAGCTCAGCAAGATCGCCCAGGCGATGAACCCCAAGTCCATCGCCATCCTCGGCAAGAAGGTCAAGGAACACTTCAACACCGCCAACTATCAAACCACCCACCTCAACGGTGGCGCGATCATGGGCACCGACCCCAACACCAGCGCGCTGAACCGCTACCTGCAGAGCTGGGACGTGCACAACGTGTTCGTGCCAGGCGCTTCAGCGTTCCCCCAGGGCCTGGGCTACAACCCGACAGGCCTGGTGGCGGCACTGACCTACTGGTCGGCGCGGGCGATCCGCGAGCAGTACCTGAAAAACCCCGGCCCGCTGGTTCAGGCTTGAGGAGCGATGACCATGAGAAACCTGTTGATCGCCACCTTGCTGCTGGGTGCCAGCACCACTGCCCACGCCGACGATGCCCTGGTGAGCAAGGGCGAGTACCTGGCCCGCGCCGGTGACTGCGTGGCTTGCCACACCGCCAAGGGTGGCCAGCCGTTTGCCGGTGGCCTGCCGATGGAAACGCCCATTGGCACGCTGTACTCCACCAACATCACGCCCGATGCCAGCGGCATCGGCCAATACAGCTTCGCCGAGTTCGACCAGGCGGTGCGCAAAGGCATCGCCCGGGACGGCAGCACGCTGTACCCGGCCATGCCGTACCCGTCCTATGCCCGCGTCAGCGACGAGGACATGCAGGCGCTGTACGCCTATTTCATGCAGGGCGTGCAGCCGGTGGCGCAGCCGAACAAGGCCAGCGACATTCCCTGGCCATTGAGCATGCGCTGGCCGCTGTCGATCTGGCGCGGGCTGTTCTCCCCCGAGGCGAAGGCCTGGCAACCCCAGGCCGGGGCGGACCCGGTGGTCAGCCGCGGCGCCTACCTGGTCGAAGGCCTGGGCCATTGCGGGGCCTGCCATACGCCGCGGGCGCTGACCATGCAGGAAAAAGCCCTGAACCCGCAGGATGGCGCGCAGTTTCTGGCCGGCAGTGCGCCGCTGGAAGGCTGGATCGCCAAGAGCCTGCGTGGCGACCACAAGGACGGCCTGGGGAGCTGGAGCGAGGCGCAATTGGTGCAGTTCCTCAAGACCGGGCGCAGTGACCGCAGCGCGGTATTCGGCGGCATGAGCGATGTGGTGGAGCACAGCCTGCAGCACCTGAACGACGCCGACCTCACGGCCATCGCCCGCTACCTGAAAACCTTGCCGCCGAGCAACCCGGACGACAAGCCGCATGCCTACGACCAGCAAGTGGCCGATGCCCTGTGGCGCGGCGACGACAGCAAGGCCGGCGCGTCGGTGTATGTCGACAACTGCGCCGCCTGCCACCGTACCGATGGCCATGGTTACACCCGGGTGTTCCCGGCGCTGGCCGGCAACCCGGTGGTGCAGACGGCGGATGCCACCTCGCTGATCCATGTGGTGTTGGCGGGTGGCACGGTGCCGGCCACCCACAGTGCACCGTCGAACTTCACCATGCCGGCGTTCGGCTGGCGCTTGAGCGACCAGGAAGTGGCGGATGTGGTGAATTTCATTCGCACCAGCTGGGGTAACCAGGGCAGTGCGGTCAGCGCCAGCGATGTGAAAGCCCTTCGCTAACAAGAATGCGCCGACCTGGTAGGAGCGAGCGTAGCTCGCGATGGGGCGCGAAGCGGCCCCATGGTTCCAGCTTCACAGCTCATGATGTCGGGCTGCTTTGCAGCCTATCGCGAGCTGCGCTCGCTCCTACCACCCTCTATATCAAGTAGTTACGCCGTATATTTCTTGCTCTGTCTCACCCACCCTGTGACACTTTCGTTCATCGACGGGTTGACGAACGCGCGTGGTTTTGCTGTATTGAAACCGGTTTCATTCGCCGTCACCCGACAACAATCACAAGGGGCCCGCAATGACCGATTCACCCTCCAATGCCCGTGAGCGGGTAACCATCAGCGAAGTGGCGCGCCAGGCTGGCGTGTCCAAGGCCACGGTTTCGCGCTATATCGGCGGCGACCGGCAGTTGCTGGCCGAAGCCACCGCCCAGCGCCTGGAGCAGGTCATCGAGCGCCTGGGCTACCGGCCCAACCAGATGGCCCGGGGCCTCAAGCGCGGCCAAACGCGGCTGATCGGCATGTTGGTGGCGGACATCCTCAACCCCTATTCGGTAGCGGTGATGCATGGCGTGGAAACCGCTTGCCGCCAGCACGGCTACAGCCTGGTGGTGTGCAACACCAACCGCGACGACGAGCAGGAGCGTCATCACCTCACGGCCCTGCAGTCCTACAACGTCGAGGGGCTGATCGTGAACACCCTTGGCCGCCACCCCGGCGAACTGCTGAACCTGCAGCGCGACATTCCCATGGTGCTGGTCGACCGGCAGCTGCCGGAGCTGAACGTCGACCTGGTGGGGCTGGACAACGCCGATGCCATCGAACAAGCCCTGGATCACCTGCAGGCACGCGGCTACTGCGACATCCTGGCAGTCACCGAACCGCTGGACGGCACCAGTTCGCGGCTGGAACGGGTGCAGGCGTTTACCGCCTCCATCAGCAACCGCAGCGGCATGCGCCAGCAACTGCTGGAGGTCGACAGCGGCCTGCACGCCAAGCTGGGTGCGTTTCTCGCCAGCAAAGGCCACGGCCCGCAGGCGATCTTCACTTTCAACGGCGTCGCCACCCTGGCCGTCACCCGCGTGCTGCACGACGCCGGGTGCAACCTGTTCAGCGACGTGGGCCTGATCGCCCTCGACGAACTGGACTGGTACCCGCTGGTGGGCACTGGCATTACCGCCCTGGCCCAGCCTACCGGCCGCATTGGCGTGGCCGCCTTCGAGTGCCTGCTCGAACGCTTGCGCGGCGGCACTCCAGCACCACGGCGAATCGACTTCAAGGCCGAGCTGATCGTTCGAGGGTCCACGCAGAACCTGCAATAACCTGCCCACGGCAATGCCATGGGCATTACGCCCTGAAAAAATGAAACCGGTTTCATAGGATAACAACAATGCACCAGAACCCCGTTTCCATCAGCCTTTCCAGCTACGGCGCCAGCCTGGTTCGCCAGCGTGGCCAGGAAAGTTTCATCGACCTCTTGGCTGCAGCCGGTGTGGCGCGCATCGAATTGCGCGAAGAGCTGTTCGAGGGCGCACCGGACGCTGCCGCGCTCGGCGCTGCCATTCGCGCCGCCAACCTTGAATGCCTGTATTCCTCGCCACTGGAACTGTGGGGCGCAGACGGGCAACCCGACCCGCGCCTGCCAGCCAAGCTCGCCCTGGCCAAGGCCTTGGGCGCCGTGGCGCTGAAAGTGTCCCTGGGGCATTACAGCGAGCGCTGCGAGGTCGGCGCCCTGCAGGCGATGCTCAGCCACGGGTGCCCCTTGCTGCTGGTGGAAAACGACCAGACCGAGCACGGCGGGCGCATCGAACCCATGCTGGCGTTCTGGCGCCGCGTCGAGGGCTGGGGGTTGCCGCTGGGCATGACGTTCGATATCGGCAACTGGCACTGGCAAGGCGAGTCGGCGCTGCAGGCGGCGCGCCAGCTCGGCCGCTGGGTGCGCTACGTGCACTGCAAGGCGGTGCAGCGCCAAGACGATGGCCGCCTGGCCGCCGTACCGCCCAAGGCCGCCGACCTGCTGGCCTGGCAGGCACTGTTCGATGAATTCGCAGCCGGCCTTGTGCGGGCAGTGGAGTTCCCGTTGGTGGGCGCCGACCTGCTGGCGGTAACCCGGGCCCAGGTGCACAACCTGGCCCGCCTGGGCGAGGAGGTGAGCCATGCCTGAGCATGATGTGCTGTGCTTCGGTGAAACCATGGCGATGTTCATTGCCGGGCAAACCGGCGACCTGGCGGAGGTGGCGACGTTCAGCAAGCGCATCGCCGGCGCCGACAGCAACGTTGCCATTGGCCTTGCCCGCCTGGGGTTTCGGGTGCGCTGGCTGAGCCGTGTCGGCGACGACTCGCTGGGCCGCTTCGTGCTCGCCAGCCTGCGCCAGGAAGGCCTGGACTGCAGCCATGTGCACGTCGACCCTGCATGGCCGACCGGCTTTCAGCTCAAGGGCCGCTGCGATGATGGCAGCGACCCGGCGGTTGAGTATTTCCGTGGCCATTCGGCTGCCCGCCAATTATCTACCGCGCAGCTTGCACCAGCCTTGCTGCAGGCCCGCCACCTGCACGCCACCGGTATTCCGCTGGCGCTGTCGGCCAGCTGCCGGGCCTTGTCCCACGCCTTGGTCGAGCGCATGCGCAGCGCCGGTTGCAGCATTTCCTTCGACCCCAACCTGCGCCCGTCACTGTGGCCCGACCCGGCCACCATGGTGCGCGAAGTGAATGCCCTGGCGGTCAAGGCCCATTGGGTGCTGCCGGGCCTTGAGGAGGGCCGCCTGCTCACCGGCCGGCAGGCGCCCGCCGACATTGCCGAATTCTACCTGGCCCAGGGTGTCGAGCAGGTGGTGATCAAGCTGGGCGGCGAGGGTGCCTACTACCGCAATGCCCAGGGCCAAGGGCTGGTCGCCCCGGTGCCGGTGGCCAAGGTGGTGGACACCGTAGGTGCCGGCGATGCCTTTGCCGTCGGTGTCATCAGCGCGCTGCTCGAAGGCTGCGCGTTGGATGACGCGGTGGCCCGCGGCAACTGGTGCGGCAGCCGCGCGGTGCAATCGCGCGGCGACATGGAAGGCCTGCCGCAGCGCCATGAGCTGGAGGCGCACCTGTTACGCAGAAGTGCTTGAAACGCTGATCGCCGGCACGCCGGCCCTGTTGCGACAAAAACAACAAGCTCAGGAGATCGATTCATGCAAACGTCCCGCCTTGCTCCACGCCGGTGGTGGTACATCATCCCCATCGTGTTCATCACCTACAGCCTGGCCTACCTGGACCGCGCCAACTACGGTTTCGCCGCAGCCTCGGGAATGGCCGACGACCTGAAGATCACCCCGGCGCTGTCGTCGCTGCTGGGGGCGCTGTTCTTTCTGGGCTACTTCTTCTTCCAGGTGCCGGGGGCCATCTACGCCGAAAAGCGCAGTGTGAAGAAGCTGATTTTCGCCAGCCTGATTCTTTGGGGCGGGTTGGCGACCCTGACCGGGATGATCAGCAACGTCTACCTGCTGATCGCCATCCGCTTCCTGCTGGGCGTGGTGGAGGCAGCGGTAATGCCGGCGATGCTGGTGTACCTGTGCCACTGGTTCACCCGTGCCGAGCGCTCGCGGGCCAACACCTTCCTGATGCTGGGCAACCCGGTGACCATCCTGTGGATGTCGGTGGTGTCGGGTTACCTGATCAAGCATTTCGACTGGCGCTGGATGTTCATCATCGAAGGCCTGCCGGCGGTGTTGTGGGCGTTTATCTGGTGGCGCCTGGTGGATGACCGGCCCGCCCAGGTGGCGTGGCTGAGCGACGCCGACAAGGCGCGCCTGGAGCAGGCCCTGGCGGCCGAGCAGCAGGGCATCCGGCCGGTGAAGAACTACCGCGAGGCGTTTCGCTCGCCGCAGGTGATCGTGCTGTCGCTGCAGTACTTCTGCTGGAGCATCGGCGTTTACGGTTTCGTGCTGTGGCTGCCGTCGATACTCAAGCAGGCGGCCAATGTGGATATCGTCGAGGCCGGCTGGCTGGCCTCGGTGCCGTACCTGGCGGCGGTGCTGGCGATGATCGGCGTGTCGTGGGCCTCGGACCGCCTGCAGAAGCGCAAGCGCTTCGTCTGGCCACCGCTGCTGATCGCGGCCGTGGCGTTCTATGGCTCCTACGCCCTGGGCAGCGAGCACTTTTGGTTGTCGTACGCCTTGCTGGTGGTGGCCGGGGCGTGCATGTACGCGCCCTATGGCCCGTTCTTCGCCATCGTGCCGGAAATTCTGCCGGCCAACGTGGCCGGTGGCGCCATGGCGCTGATCAACAGCATGGGCGCGCTGGGTTCGTTCGGCGGCTCGTGGCTGGTGGGCTACCTCAATGGCGCGACCGGCGGGCCGGGCGCGTCCTACCTGTTCATGGCCGGGGCGCTGCTGACCGCGGTGGCGTTGACGGCCGTACTGAAAACCTCATCGGGCCATGGGCCCATAGGAAGCCGCAATGAAAAAACGAATCGTGCTGTACAAGTGTCTGTCCGAGGGGCTGCTGGCGCAACTGCAGGCGCAGGTGGAGGTAACCTGGGTCGACATGGCCAAGCCGGACGGCCTGGCGCGCCTGCGTGACGCCTTGCCCGGCGCCCACGGCCTGCTGGGCGCAAGCTTGCGCCTGGACAGCGCACTGCTGGACCTGGCGCCGCAGCTGGAAGTGGTGGCCAGTGTGTCGGTGGGCGTGGACAACTACGACATCGACGACCTGCACCGGCGCGGGGTCATGCTGACCAATACCCCCGATGTACTGACCGAAACCACTGCCGATACTGGCTTCGCCTTGCTGCTGGCCACCGCGCGGCGGGTGGTGGAACTGGCCGGCTGGGTGCGCGACGGGCACTGGCAGGCGAGCCTGGGGCCAGCGCATTTCGGCACCGATGTGCATGGCAAGCGCTTGGGTATCGTCGGCATGGGGCGTATCGGTGAAGCATTGGCGCGGCGCGGCGCTGCCGGGTTCGGGATGCAGGTGCTGTACCACAGCCAGCGGCCCAAGCCCCAGGTCGAGGCGCGTTATGGTGCACGCTACTGCACCTTGGATGCCTTGCTGGGGGAGGCGGATTACGTGTGCCTGACGGTGCCCCTGAGTGCCAGCACCGAGGGTTTGATCGGTGCTCGGGAGCTGGGGCTGATGAAGCCCGAAGCGATCCTGGTGAACATCGCCCGTGGCCGGGTGGTGGATGAGGCGGCGTTGATCGAGGCGCTGCGGGCACGGCGGATTCGCGGGGCAGGGCTGGATGTGTTCGTACAGGAGCCGCTGGCCCAGGACTCGCCGTTGTTGCAGCTGGATAATGTGGTGGCCACGCCACATATCGGCTCGGCCACCCATGAAACCCGCGAGGCCATGGCGCGCTGCGCGGTAGACAACCTGCTGGCCGCGCTGAGCGGGCAAAGGCCGCCGAACCTGGTCACGCCCGCCAATATCTGATTGTAGGAGCGGGCTTGCCCCGCGAACACCGGCGCAGCCGGTGCCATGCACCGCGGTGCCTGCTTCGCGGGGCAAGCCCGCTCCTACACAGTTATTTAAAGTCCCACTGCATCTGGGTGGCGATGCTTACCCCGCTGGAGGATTTGACGCACACATCCAGGTAATCGGTGAAGCGCGGCGGCATGGCGATGCCTTCTTCGAGCAGGCGGCTGTTGTCGAACAGGTAGTTGAGGTCGGCAAAGCCGCTGTACAGGCGCAGGGCGCGCAGTACCAGGCGTGGGTTGGCCGGGCCAATGCGCGCTTCGAAGTCCTGGGCCAGGCTCTTGAGGTCGTCGACATTCACCTTGCGGTAGCGCTCACCCACCGGCGCCGCGCCATTGGCGTGGGCGAAGGCACGGTCGATTTCAGCGAAGGTACAGGCGGCCTGGTGGCCGGCGGAAATGTGGTACAGGTCGTGTTCCAGGCTTGGTTTGAGGGTCAGGCCAATCAGCGCCTCGGCGCAGTAGTCCACCGGGATCACGTCGATCTGCTCGTCCAGTTCGCAGGTGAAGCTTTCCAGCGCGAAGCCCATGCGGAACACCCAGAAGATGCTCGCCGAGGCCTGGCAACCCAGGGTGCGGTGGCCCACCACGATGGACGGGCGCGCCACCACCAACGGCAGCGTTGGCAGCTGTTCGCTCATGCGCCGCTCGATCTCGGCCTTGGACGCGGTGTAGTCGACCAGTTGCTGCTCGGCGGCCGGGAAGTCCCACGACTCGCTGATCGGCGACTGGCGCTGCGGGCCGCAGCTCATGGCGGTACCCACGTGCAGGAAGCGCTTGAGGCGGGTGGAGCGGCTCATCACTTCGGCAAACGCATAGGTGCCTTCGACGTTTACCGGCCAGATGTTGGGGTTTTTCGAGAACGAGGCGACGGCGGCGCAGTTGATTACACGGTCGATCTGCATCAGCCGCGGTGTGGCGGCTGCCAGCCAGTGAGTGTCGAGGAAGTCGCCACACAGGATCTGCTCGGCGCGCAGGGCCTGGCAGTCTGCTTCGCTCACGCCGTGCTGGCGCAGGTTGTCGCGCAGGCGCTCCAGGCCTTGCTCCGGGCTGTTGGCTCGCACCAGGAAACACAGGTTGGCGCTGCGGCCGTTGTCGATCAATTGAGCCGTGACCGACCCGCCGAGAAAACCAGTGGCACCGGTCAGCAGGATATGTTCGTGAAGGGCGAAGTTAATAGGGTGGGCTGGCGCGTTCATAAACTTCCTCTGAAAAGTTTATTGATTGTCTTCGGGACGAAGGCACGGGCTGGGTAGTTTTCTAGGCTCGTGCCAAGGGCGCGCAGGTACTGGCGTTCAGCTCGGAGCGGGGGCGATTGTCGACGCCTTGGGAAGGGAAAAGCAATTAACGAAATGGCACTTTCGTATGAAACAAAAGTTAAGGAAGTGTTTGATTTTATTCAGTCAATGGATGCGCATTGCAATAATGCCACGGCGTTTGTTGTAAGCAAGTGAGGGCAATGTGAAAAATGCCTTGAGGCCCTGCCGCATACCCTTTCTTGTAGGAGCGGGCTTGCCCCGCGAACACGGGCGAAGCCCGTGCCAGGCACCGGGGCGCCGGGTTCGCGGGGCAAGCCCGCTCCTACAACACGGCCAACTCAGTGGCCGCCTTTCATCCGCCGTGCTGCCAGGTAGATCAGCAACCCAGCCAGTGCCGTGGCGGCGCCGATGTAGCCGGTGCTGGTCCAGCCCAGGCCGGCGGTAATGGCCATGCCGCCGAACCAGGGGCCCAGGGCGTTGGCCAGGTTGAATGCGGCGTGGTTGGACGCTGCCGCCAGGCTTGGCGCCTCGTGGGCGATGTCCATCAGGCGGATTTGCAAGGGCGCGGCCAGGGCGATCATGGTGCCGACCAGGCCGATGCCCAGCAGCACCGACCACAGCGCATGGGCGGCGAAGGTGAAGAACAGCAGCACGGCCATCGACCACACCAGCACGATGCCCACGGCGCGGAACTGCAGGCGGTCGAACAGCTTGCCCCCGGCAATGTTGCCAATGATGCCGCCAGCGCCAAACGCTGCCAGGCCGAAGGGGATCCACTCCGGCGACACCTGGGTCACCTGAAGCATGGTCGGGGCCAGGTAGCTGAATACGCAGAACATCCCGGCAAAGCCGATGGCGGCGATCCCCAGGGCCATCCATACCTGGGGCAGGGTGAAGGCTTGCAGTTCCTTGCGTGGGTCGCTGCGGGCCTCATTAGCCGGTTGTGGTACGTAGCGCCACACCAGGGCGATGGTGCACAGGGCGATGGCCCCCACCAGGATGAATGCCGAACGCCAGCCAAAGAATTGGCCCAGGAAGGTGGCCACGGGGTTGCCCAGGAGCATCGCCAGGGTCAAGCCCATCATCACCCGGGCCACCGCGCCTGCACGCTGGTTGCTTGGCACCATGCTCGATGCCACTACGGCCGCGATGCCGAAATAGGCGCCATGGGGCAGGCCGCTGATAAAGCGGAAGGCCACCATGCTGCTGAACGACGGGGCGAAGGCGGTGGCCAGGTTGCCGATGGCGTACAGCGCCATCAGCAACAGCAGCATGTGCTTGCGCAGCAGCTTGGCCCCCAGTATCGCCAGCGCCGGGGCACCGACCACCACGCCCAACGCATAGGCGCTGATGGCATGGCCGACTTGTGGCTCACTGAGCTGCAGGTTGCTGGCGATGTCGGGCATAAGCCCCATGATGGCGAATTCGCCGGTGCCGATGGCGAAGCTGCCCAGTGCCATGGCAGCTTCCATCTTGCCGATTTCGCCTTTGGAAACGGCGAGGGGCGGTAATTCCTGAACGGACATTGGGATCCCTTGAAACATACTGAAACGTTTAACGTGGGATCATACCATTCAAGCATCCCACGGTGGGGTGGGAGGTAAGGCTGGCGGCTCAGGCCGGTTCTGCAGGGGCCGGGGCGAATGCCTGCGGCGCGGCTTGCAGGCGTTCTGTCAGGCGCGCTACGTAGGCTTCGGCGTCTGCCAGGCTGGCAAACGACACCGGATGCCCATCGATGATGACCTTGCAGCCTGCATCGTGCTCGTTTTGCGCGATCTCGATTTTCATGCCCCTTTCCTTCCTTGCTGTTGTTTTGGCGGGGCGAGAGTAGCGCAATTTTTCTGTAACAAAAAGTGAAATAACCGCTCTAAATCGGGCTTTTCGGGCTGACTGTTTGGTCAGTTATCGGTTGGCACGAACAGCCCGCTCTTCACCGTGCTCATCGACACCAAGGTTTTGAAGCGCTTGACGTTGTTGCTTTCGAAGAACAGCTCGCGGGTCAACTGGGTGTATTGCTCCATGTGCTTGACCAGCATGATCAGCACGAAGTCGCATTCGCCCGCCACGTAGTAGCACTGTTGCACCTGGGGGCAGGCGAGAAAGGTCTTCTTCATGGCGTCGAGCAGGTCGAGGCGCTCGTTTTCCACCTCCACCTCGGTGATTACGGTCAGCGTGTAGCCCAGCATCGTCGGGTCGACCTGCACCTGGGTGCCGCGTATGACCCCATCGCTGGTCATTTTCTTGAGCCGGCGGTTCACCGCTGCCGAAGAAAGGTTGACCTGGGCGCCGAGGTCCAGTTGCGACGTGCTGGCATCGCGCTGTACGGCGTCGAGCAACGCCTTGTCGAAATGATCGAGTGCCATGGTTCGAGCGTCCGTGGGTGAGTGAAGATCGGTAGATAGCGTAATGAAATTGCACAAAACGGCTGAAAATCAAGTTTTTCATGCATTAGGGGCGAATAGAATTTCCCCATCGTGACTGAGGAACAGCGGATGAACGCACCTAGGCAATTGCAACTCGATGGCCCGACACTGCTCCAGCAGATCCAGGTGCTGGGGCAGGTGGGCGCGGACGCCGCGCACGGTGGCCGCACGCGCATTGCCCTGAGCGATGCGGAAAAAGCAGGCCGTGACCTGCTGGTGGGGTGGATGCGCGAGCTGGCACTGGATGTTCAGGTAGACCGCATTGGCAATATCTTCGGCACCCTGGGGGCGGCCGCAGGGCAGGGCGACCCGCGCCCGCTGATGATCGGCTCGCATATCGACACGGTCACCAACGCGGGCGCCCTGGATGGCTGTTATGGCGTGCTGGCGGGGCTGGCGGTGGTGCGTGCCTACCGCGCTGCGGGCGTGCTGCCGGCGCGCCCGATCACCGTGGCCGCGTTTACCAACGAGGAGGGTGTGCGCTACCAACCCGACATGATGGGCTCACTGGTGTACGCCGGGGGCCTGGGGCTTGAGCAGGCGCTGGATACCCAGGGCACCGACGGCACCCGGCTGGGTGACGAACTGGCCCGTATTGGCTACGCCGGCACACTTGAGCCGGGCGCGATCGTGCCCCACGAATACCTGGAATTGCACATCGAGCAAGGGCCGATTCTGGAAGCCGAAGGCACGTTGATCGGCGTGGTGGAGAACCTGCAGGGTATTTCCTGGCAACAGGTGCAGGTGCAGGGCAATGCCAACCATGCCGGCACCACCCCAACCCGCTTGCGCCATGATGCCGGCTACGTCGCCAGCGCCGTTGTCACGCAACTGCGCAGCCTGGCGCTGGCGTCGGGCACCACCCTGGCCACGGTTGGCTGCATGCAGTTCGAGCCCAACGTGATCAATGTCATCCCACGCAAGGCGCGCTTCACCGTCGACCTGCGTGACCCCGACGAGGCCCGCCTGGCGAGCGCCGAGCAGCGCCTGGCTGAGCTGCTGGCCAGCCTGGCCGAGCAGGAGGGGGTGACCATCAGCACCGAGCGCCTGGTGCGCTTTGCGCCGGTGACCTTCGATGCCGGCCTTGCCGATGAGATCGAAGCCTCGGCTAAGCGCCTGGGTTTCAGCCACCGGCGCATGACCTCCGGCGCTGGCCACGACGCGCAGATGATCGCGCGCATCGCCCCGGCGGCGATGATCTTCGTACCCAGCCGTGGCGGTATCAGCCATAACCCCCGCGAGCACACCGATGACGCGCAACTGATCCAGGGCGCCCAGGTGCTGCTGGATGTCGTTGGCCGTCGCCTTGCCCTTGCCTGTTGAAAGGAGTGTCTGATGTTCGTTTTTAACCCCAAGGCCACGCGCCAGCCATACCCGTCCGCGCTCAAGGACGTGATGGACATCGCCCGTGCCGAGCAGAGCCGCCAGTGGCTGGCGACCTGGCCACGGCTGAACCCCGGCGCGACGCCGCTGTACCCGTTGCCGGGCCTTGCCGAGCAACTGGGCGTGGCCCAGCTGCTGGTCAAGGACGAGTCGGTGCGCTCGCCGTTGGGCAGCTTCAAGGCGCTGGGCGCACCCATCGCCCTGGTGCGGCTGATTCTGCGTAGTTTTCCCGAGCAGGGCTTCGACCCCCAGGGGCTGTTGCAGGGGCGCTACGCCCAGGCACTGGCCGATTTCACAGTGATCAGCGCCACCGATGGCAACCACGGCAAGGGCCTGGCGGCGGCTGCGCAGAGCGTGGGTTGCCGCTGCGTGATCGTGTTGCATGCCCAGGTCAGTGCCGAACGCGAGCAAGCGATTGCCGACTACGGCGCGCGGATCGTGCGCATCAGCGGCAACTACGATGCGTCGGTGGCGCACGCGGCGCAGCTGGCCGCCAACAATGGCTGGACCGTGGTGTCGGACACGTCCTATGCAGGGTACGAAGTGATTCCGCGCGATGTGATGCAGGGCTACGGCACCATCGCGGCGGAAATTGCCGAGGCCAGCGCGCCGACCCATGTGTTTCTGCAGGGCGGGGTCGGTGGCCTGGCGGCGGGCATTGTCAGTTACCTGTGGGAGTTGCATGGCCAGCAGCGCCCGCGCTTCGTCATGGTTGAGCCAGAGCAGGCCGATTGCCTGTTGCAGAGCGCGGTTCAGGGCCGGGCCGCCCGGGCCACGGGTTCCGTGGATTCGGTAATGGCGGGGCTGGCTTGCGGCGAGACGTCACCGCTGGCCTGGCGGTTCCTGGAAACCAGTGTCGATGGGTTCATGACCATCAGTGATGCACAGGCCGTGGCCGCCATGCGCCGCCTGGCGGCGGGCAGTGCCCGGGACGTTCCGCTGCTGGCGGGGGAGTCGGGGGTTGCCGGGCTGGCAGGGCTTGTGGCGCTGATGCAGGACGCCGAGCAGGCGGCGAGGCTCGGCCTGGATGGCAATGCGCGGGTGCTGTTCATCAACACCGAAGGTGCAACCGCGCCGGGCGTGTATGCCGAATTGGTGGGGGAGACGGCCGCTTCCGTGCTGGGCCGCCAGCAGGTTTGGTTGGCGAAAGGGTAAATCCTGGCGGGCGCCTTCGCGGGGCAAGCCCGCTCCTACACGCGAAAGCGCCCTACCAGGCCTCAGCCAATCACTCGGCCATCTGCAATTCCGGCAGTTTCACCCGAAACGCCCGGGTAAGCCCAAGCAGGCAGACGAACCCCACGGCCATCCAGCACAGGCCAATGGTGAACGACATGCGCGACAAGCTGGTCCACAGCCAGATCGTGCTGAGAAACCCCAGCGCCGGAATGGCGCCGTACAGCAGGCAGTTGCGCAGCCCACGCAGCTGCTGGTCCACCAGGTAATGCTTGACCACCGCCAGGTTCACCGCCGAAAAGGCGAACAGCGCGCCAAAGCTGATCATGTTGGCCACGGTGTCCAGGGTAATGAACAGTGCCACCAGCGACAGCAGGCTCACCAGCAGGATCGCCGTCGCCGGCACGCGCTTCTTCGTGACCAGTTGGCCGAACACCCGTGGCAGCGCGCCGTCGCGGCCCATGGCGAACAGCACCCGCGACACGCTCGCCTGGGACACCATGGCCGAGGCGAAGCAACCGGCTACATAGGTGGCGGTGAAGGCGGTTACCAGGTATTCGCCGCCCACCCGGCGCATCACATCCACCGAGGCTGAATCCGGGTCGGCGAAGCTGCCCCAGTCGGGGAACACCATTTGCGCGAAATAGGACACGACCAGGAACAACAGGCCGCCGATCAACGACACCGCCAGGATCGCCTGGGGGATGCGCGTGGTTGGGTTGCTGGTTTCCTCGGCCATGGTCGACACGGCGTCGAAGCCCAGGAACGACAGGCACAGCACCGCAGCCCCAGTCATGATCAGCGGCACGCTGAAGCCTTCATGGTGAAACGGCGCCAACAGCGACACCGGGGTGGTGTGCTCGCCAATGTTGCGCACTGACAGCGCCACGAACACCACGATGAACACCAGTTGCGCGACCACCAGCACCCAGTTCACCCGGGTGACCGACTCGATGCCAATAAGGTTGAGGAAGGTCACCAGGGCAATCGAGCCTGCAACCCACACCCAAGCGTGAATGGCCGGGAAGTATTCGGACATGTAGATGCCGATCAGCAGGTAGCTGAGCAGCGGCAGGAAGATGTAGTCGAGCAGCAGCGTCCAGCCTGCCATGAAACCGAAATGGCTGCCGAAGGCTTTGCGTGTATAGGTGTAGACCGAGCCCGAGTAGGGGTGGGCCTGAACCATGCGCCCATAGCTGTAGGCGGTCAGCAGCATGGCGGCGAGGGTGAGCATGTAGGCGGTAGGCAGGTGGCCCTTGGTCATTTGGGTGACCAGCCCGTAGGTGGTGAAGACCGCGAGCGGGACCATGTAGGCCAGGCCGAACAGCACCAGGGCGGTCATGCCCATGGACTTTCTGAAACGGTCGGTGGCGGTGGGCGAGGCTGGATGGTGGGGTTGGGCTGTAGTTGTTGTTGTATGCATAGCTAACTCCTGGAAGGGGATGCAGGAAGCCGCAGCAGGCGAGCAAGCTCGCTACTGGCAAGGGAGTTCAGTCAGGGGTGACGCTGGAGGTGGGGCGAGTCGAATGCTCGCACACTGTGCAGGTGGCCGGAATCACCCTTTGGGGGGAGCTTCGGTACGGCGCGGTCGCGCAGGGAACATTGCCCTGTAGGAGCGGGCTTGCCCCGCGAAGCAGGCACCGCAGTGCATGGCACCGGCTAAGCCGGTGTTCGCGGGTCAAGCCCGCTCCTACAGGGTTATCGGTTAAATCAGAGAGCGGTCAGAGGAGGCTTTGCAGGCTGGTCAGGATGGCATTGGCATCGTAGGGCTTGCGGATCACCGATACCTGGCGCAAGTGCTCGGGAATGCTCACGCTGTCGCCGTAGCCCGTTGCGAACAGGAACGGAATGCCCCGGCGCAGCAGCTCATCGGCCACCGAGATCGATGTACCGGTGCCCAGGTTGATGTCCAGGATCGCCGCATGCGGCACCCGGCTGCCCAACAGGCGCAGGGCTTCATCCTCGGAACTGGCGGTGATCACATCCTTGATCTGCGCATCGTTGAGGATCTGCTCCAGCCCCACGGCAATCACCAACTGGTCTTCGAGGATCAGCACGCAGGTGTCCACCCGCGCGGCGAAAGCCTCGTGGGCCTGGGCCAAGGGTGCGGCCGGGCTTGCGGCTTCTGGCTGCTGTGCCACCGACAGGTGCTTGGCCGGAATTCTGAAGAACCCGCGCAGCCCCTCGGGCAGGTACTCGACGTTGCTTGTGCCACCGAGGTCGAAGGGGATGCTGCGGTCGATCAATACCGTGCCAAAGCCGCTGCGGCTCGGCGGGCGAACCGTTGGGCCGTCGCTTTCACGCCAGGTGATGTCACAGGCATTGCCGGCGTCCAGTGTCCAGTTCACGCACAATTTGCCGCCAGCGCGCGACAGCGCGCCATACTTGGCCGCATTGGTCGCCAATTCGTGCAGCACCAGCGCCATCACCGAGTAGGCGCGGGCATCGAGAATCACGTTGGGGCCTGACAGTTCGATGGCTTGCGCCGCAGTGCGGTAGGGCAAGAGCTCGGCTTCGAGCAAGGCCGCCAGGCGCCCGCCACCGTCGCCGCGCACCACTTGGTCGTGGGCCAGGGACAGGGCGTGAATTCGGCCCTTGAGCGTTGCCACGTAGTCCTTGAGGGTTTGGCTTTCCGAGGTCGGGTGGGCCACCAGTGCGCCGATCAGCGACAGGATGTTCTTCACCCGGTGGTTCAGTTCTTCATTGAGGATGCGCTGGCGCACCTCGGCCTTGGAACGCTCGTTGGCCAGCAGCTCGCTGTTGTGCAGCGCCACCTCGACCACGGCGGTGCGGATGGCCTCGCCGAACTGGCGGTCCTGTTCGCTCCAGGGCAGCGATTGCTGGTGTACGGTTTCCTTCCAGATGGCAAAGCTCTTGCGTGGGGTCAGGCGGTCGCCCAGCGCGCCGCTGTCGTAGGTTTTGTTCGGGTCGCCGGCCCAATCCAGCGTCTCCACCACTTCCTTGCGAAACAGCATCAGGTAGTCCCGCGGCTGCTGCGACATGGGGATCAGCAGTACCCCTGACACGTCGGCGAAATAGGCCTGGGCAGCAGGCAGGGCCATCGACAGGCGGTTCGACGCCCAGGTGCGGCCTTCGCTGACCACCTCCGCCAGGCGCAGCAGGTCGGGCAGGGCGGCCTTGGGTGGGGTGAGGCCGGCCGATGTCCAGCGGCCCTGCAGCGCCATGCCGATACCGTCGCAGGGGATCAGCGACTGGAACTCGGCCAGGCGTGAATGAAAGAACGCTTCTATGTCCTGGGAATGGTTGGCATCGCGCAACAAGGAATCCAACGCCTTGTGCACGTTGACAGCGGCCTCCAGGTGCTGCCGGGTGCGCAGGGTTTCGATGTGCAGCGAGAAGAACTCGCCGAACATTTCGGCGGCGACGCGCTGGCCCATGGCCAGGGTGCGCGGTGCGTAATGATGGCAGGCGATCAAGCCCCACAACTGGCCATCGACAATCACCGAAATCGACATCGAGGCGCCCACGCCCATGTTGGTCAGGTACTCGCAATGAATCGGCGAGACGCTGCGCAGGTGGGCGTAGGACAAGTCGAGGGGTTCGCCTGAGAGGTCCAGCACCGGCTCGACCGGCACGCGCTTGAACTGGGCGTCGGAAATGATTCGGATGGGGTTGCGCAGGTACAGCGCACGGGCCTGCTGGGGAATGTCGGAGGCAGGGAAATACTGGCCGAGGAAGCTTTCCAGGTCGCCGCGCTTGGCTTCGGCCACCACCTTGCCGGCGCCGTCGGCGCCCAGTTGGTAGATCATCACCCGGTCATAGCCGAGCACGGCCCGCACGAAGCGGGCGGCGTCGCGAAACAGTTTATGGGTCTGGTCGATTTCCCGCAGTTGTGCGATCAGGGTACGGGCCAGCTCGATGGGCTCGGCAATGCTGGCACCGGCAGGTTCGAACTCGATGATCGCGGTGCCCTTGAACACATGGGCGGAGATGTCGAAGGCCCGTCCGCACGGGAGCTGCACGCCAAAGGTCAGCGAAGGCCGGGCCCCTTCCCGGGTGCGCGCAAGCGCGTTGCGAAGGGTGTGCGCCACCTCGTCGCCGAGCACCGCATGCAGTTTCTGGCCGTTGATCTCCCCGCTGATACCGAGCATCGAGGCCAGGTTTGCCGAGTGGCGCAACACCATGCGGGCTGAGGCATCGCAGGCAAGCAGGCAGCCATGGGGTTGGATGCTGCCCGGGATCTGGATCGGCTCGCGATCGCAGTTGGTTAGGTTTACTTGGGGGTCGAATGTCATTGGGCCCGTGCCTGGAGAGATATCTGACGTACAGTACAGCATCGTTCGACAGCTGCGCGGCGAAAAAAGGCGACCCTGACCCACTTTCCGTGCATCATGCCTGCCCCCCCGCTCACTTGCGCCAAACCCTCATCGCACCATGAATCGTCCGTTGTTCGTTTCCCTGGATGGCCCCAAGGGCACCGGCAAGACCACGTTGCTGGAGGCCGTCACCCAGGCCCTGCGCGTAGAAAAGCGCAAGGTCATCCGCCTTTGCGAACGCAAAAGCGACCCTTTTCGGGGCGAAACCATGGCCCTGGTCAACGCCCTCGCAAGGGCGCCCTCGCGGGCGCTGGAACTCAACGTGTGTGAGCGGCTTGCCGACAGCCGCGCCTGGATTTCACAGCATGTGCTGCCCAGGCAGCCGGCGGACAGCATCATCCTGATCGACCGCTGGTATCCGTCCGATGCCGCCTTTCGCCGCAACATCCCCTTTGCAGACATCCTGCAGTTGAACCTGGAACGGGGCGTGCAGGTGCCCGACCTGCATGTGGGCGTGGTCACCGACCCGCGTATTTCCTGGGCCAGGGCGGCCGCCCGCACACGGGGCCTTGGCAGTACGGTGCTGTTCACCGTTGAAGAGCAGGCAGCCTGCACCCAGGCCTTCGAGCGAGCGGTGGCCGAGCAGGGCTGGGTGCTGTGCCGTAACGAGGGCACCCTGGAGGCGGCAACGGCGCAGGTGGTGGCCGAAATTCTGCGCTGCGAATCGCGCTTTCCAGCGCGGCCGCTGGATCCGGCCCGGTAGGAGCGAGCGCAGCTCGCGATGGGCTGCAAAGCAGCCCCGGCATCCTGTGCTGTGAAGCTGAGAACCTGGGGCCGCTGCGCGCCCCATCGCGAGCTGCGCTCGCTCCTACAGGGGATTGAGGCGGCTCAAATCTGTAGGAAGGGGCTTTTTATCGCCAAGGCGCTACCTTGCAAGCCTCGCATCGCGATCGGCAACCAGCGCTTGCAGGGTCAGCCGGGTCTGCCCCAGCAGCACCTCACGCACCGCCTGGGTGCGCTGTTGATCGATCGTATCCCACCCCAGCACCCCGAGTACCTGGGGGCGCAGCACCCGGAACACCATGGCCTGGCTGTTGAGGGCAAAAGTGCGGATCAGGGTGCGCTCATCATTGGCGGCGTACCCGGTGAGGCGCCCGATGAGCGTGCAGGTGACGGTGCCCAGGCGCCGGTGCAGGCGCTCGTCCATCAGCGCCAGGGTGCCGGGCGGGCCGAGGCCGGCCTGTTCGCGCGCCATGAAACGGCGCCAGTCCACGGCTGAGGGCCTGTCATGGATGAACGCGATGAAACTGCCCAGAAGGCCCAGGTAGCAATCGATCAGCTGCGCGTCGGAGCACGCGGCATCCTCCACCAGCGCTTCGGCACAGGCCACTGGGGCGGCCAGTTGCTCCCAGACCCGGTCGAGGATCAACTCGATGCAGGCCGTGTACACCCCTTGCTTGTTGTCGAAGTAGTACTGCAGCGCCGGCGCGTTGACCCCAGCTGCCGTGGCGATATCACGGGTGGAGGCGCCCTCGAACCCGCGCTCGCCAAACAGCCGCAAGGCGCTGTCGACGATGCGTGCGCGGGTTTCTTCACCGCGTTGGTAGCCGCCTTCGGCGGTGGGTTTGTGTCGGGCCATGAAAACAACCTGGTGGAGTGGGTGGTGAAAATATACCACTTGACATAAAAGTGCCAAAATCTCATTTTGTAGCAACTGGAATAATTTCGAGATTTCCCGGCATGTCCTCCGATCGCCCCCTCGGTCAGCAAGACCGTCTGCAGCCTGCCCAGGCCCCTGAAATACCCAGCGAAAAGCGCCGCAGTCCCAAGCGCGTGCTGCTGTCGCTCGGTGCCATTGCCGCGGTTGCCGCACTGGGCTGGGGAGGGCACTGGTACTTTGTCGGGCAGTACATCGAAACCACCGACGATGCCTACCTGCAGGCCGACAGCATGACGGTCGCGCCGAAAGTCGGTGGCTACATCGCCGAGGTGCTGGTGGCCGATAACCAGCAGGTCGAGGCGGGCCAACCGGTCGCGCGCCTCGATCATGGCAACTATCAAGCCGCGGCCGACCAGTCCACGGCCACGGTCAAGGCTCGCCAGGCCGACGTGGCCCGTGCCGAAGCCGAACTTGCCCAGCAGGACGCCAGCATTGCCCAGGCCAAGGCCGAGCTCAGCGGTGCCGAGGCGGACCTGCGCCATGCCCGTGGGCAGGTTCAGCGTTACGCGCCACTGGCACGCTCTGGCGCCGAAACCGAAGAGCGCCTGGCGGACCTGACCAACGAGCAGTCACGGGCCGACGCCACCCTGGTCGCCAAGCAGGCCGCACTGCGCGCCGCCCAGGTCAAGGTCGGCACCCTGCAAGCCCAGTTGCAGCAGGCCCAGGCGCAGTTGGCGGTGTCCCAGGCCAGCGCCCGGCAGTCGGACATCGACTTGCAGGACACCCTGCTGACCAGCCCGATCGCCGGGCGCGTGGCCGACCGCAGCGTGCGAGTTGGCCAGTTCGCGCAGCCGGGTACGCGGCTGATGACCATTGTGCCGGTGCAGTCGCTGTACCTGACCGCCAACTTCAAGGAAACCCAGATCGGCGCCATGCGTCCTGGCCAAACGGTGACCGTGCACGTCGACGCGCTGCCGGGGCAAAACCTCAGCGGCCATGTCGACAGCATTTCGCCCGGTACCGGTGCCCAGTTCGCGCTGTTGCCACCGTCCAATGCCACCGGCAACTTCACCAAGATCGTGCAGCGGGTGCCGGTACGCATCGTGCTGGATATCCCCGAGGCAGTGCGCCCGGCGTTGGTGCCCGGCCTGTCGGTGACCGTGGATGTCGACACCCGCACCGGCCCGGATGCCCACCATGGCTGAGGCGGCGCTCAGTGCAGGCAACGCTCAGGCACGCCCGGCCAATGCATCGCTGACCGACTGGATCGCCGTGGCGGCGGGCTCGCTTGGCGCGCTACTGGCGACCCTGGACATTTCCATCACCAACTCGGCATTGCCGCAAATTCAGGGCCAGATTGGCGCCACCGGCACCGAAGGCACCTGGATCAGCACCGGTTACCTGATGTCCGAGATCGTCATGATTCCGCTGGCCGCCTGGTTGACCCGGGTGTTCGGCCTGCGCCGGTTTCTGATGTGCATGGCCGTGTTGTTCACACTGTTCTCGATGTACTGCGGGATGTCCGAGAGCCTGGCCGGAATGATTGCGGGCCGTATCGGCCAGGGCTTTGCCGGCGGGGCGATGATCCCGACGGCGCAAACCATCATCCGCACCCGGTTGCCGCAGCATCAGTTGCCCATTGGCATGAGTGTGTTCGGTTTGACGGTGTTGCTCGGCCCGCTGATGGGGCCGGTGGTGGGCGGCTGGCTGACCGAGAATGCCAGCTGGCGCTGGTGCTTCTTCCTCAACCTGCCGGTGAGCATTGCCCTGGTGACCTTGCTGTGGACAGGGCTCAAGAGCGACAAGCTGGACCTTGAGCAGCTGTTCAAAGCCGATTGGCTGGGCATCGTCGGCCTGACCCTGGGCCTCAGCTCGCTGACCGTGGTGCTGGAGGAGGGCCAGCGTGAGCGTTGGTTCGATTCGCACATGATCATCTGGCTGAGCCTACTGACGGTGCTCGGTTTCGTGTTGGTCACCCTTGGGCAGCTCACCGCCAAGCGGCCGATCATTCGCCTGAGCCTGATGCGCAACGCCAACTACGCCAGCGTGATCCTGATCGTTTCGGTGGTGGGCGCGGGTATCTATGGCATCTCGTACCTGCTGCCGCAGTTTCTCGGCAACGTGTCGGGTTACAACGCCCAGCAGGCAGGCTCGATCATGCTGTTGTCGGGCATACCGGCCTTCATGCTGATGCCTATTCTACCCAGGCTGTTGGGGCGCTATCCGGCGCGCTGGCTGGTAAGCCTTGGCCTCGCGCTGTTCTGCATCAGTTGCCTGCTTGATGTGAACCTGACTGCCGACAGCGTTGGCCACGACTTCTGGGGCTCGCAGATCCTGCGCGGCTTTGCCCAGATCCTGGCGATGATGCCGCTGAACCAGGCCTCGATGTCGGCGGTGAAGGCCGAGGAGGCCGGCGATGCGGCGGGCCTTTACAACATGGCACGCAACCTCGGCGGCTCCATTGGCCTGGCGTTGATCGGCGTACTGGTCGACCGCCGCGAGCAGTACCACGATGCCGTGCTGCGCGAGTCGGTGCATGCCAACAGCACCCTGGTGCAGGACCAGATGGCTGCCAGTACCGCTGCTTTCCTGGGTCGCAGTGGTGACTTGGCCCACGCGCAGATGCAGTCGTTGGGGCAATTGGCGCAAACCATCGCCCGCGAAGCACTGGTGATGACCTACGGTGAAACGTTCCTACTGCTGGGGCTGGCGCTGCTGGCCTGCATTCCACTGGCCTTGTTGCTCAAAACCCGCAAACCCCAAGGTAATGCCCGATGATTCAGAAGACTTTACTGGCCACCCTGGTGCTGGCGGCAATCACCGGTTGCACCGTGGGCCCCGATTACCAAGGCGCGCCGCAGGTGGCCGGAAAAACCCTGGCCGCCGGGCGCCTGGCCCATGACCAGCCCGCCAGGCCCGATGCGCCGCCTGCGGCCCAGTGGTGGCACAGCCTGGGGGATGCCCAGCTCGACACCTTGGTCAACCAAGCCCTGGCCCATAGCCCGACCCTGGCCGAGGCCGAAGCGCGCCTGCGCCAGTCGCGTGCGGGCCTGGCCAGCGAGCAGGCCGCCGGGCGGCCGAAGGTGTCGGCCAACGCCACGATGTTGCGCATGCGTTCGCCGGATGTCTCGCAATTCGCCGGTGGTGAAGGGGGCGGAGGCGGGCGTGGGCCGTTGAGCCTGTACCTGGCCGATTTCGATGCCAGTTGGGAGGTCGACCTGTTCGGCGGCACCCGCCGCGCCATCGAGGCGGCCGATGCCAGTGCCGCCGCCAGTGCTGCGCAGCTGGCCGATGCCCAGGTCCAGCTGGCCGCCGAAGTGGTGCAGGCCTATGTCGACTTGCGTGATCGCCAGCAGCGCCTGGCGCTGGTGGATGCGTCCAGTGAGCTGGAGCAGCAGGTGCTGGAGCTGACCCGCCAGCGCCGCAGTCGCGGCGTGGCCAGCGAGTTGCAACTGGAGCAGGTGATTACCCAGGCCGACACCACGCGCTCGCAACGCTTGCCATTGCAGGCGCAGATCGTTGAATCCCTCGACCAGTTGGCCCTGCTATGCGGCCAGGAACCAGGCGAGCTGGACGCGCAGTTGCAAGCTTCCGCCGCCTTACCCAGCGTGCCGGCCCAGGTGCCGCTGGCCGACCCGGCCGCCATGCTCAAGGCGCGCCCGGACATCCGCGCAGCCGAGCGCCAGTTGGCCTCGGCCAATGCGCAGATTGGCGAGAAGACCGCCGATTGGTTTCCCAAGCTGAGCCTGCTGGGCGACCTGGGCTTCAGCGCCGCCGACCCAGGCCACCTGGCACGCAAGGACAACGCCACCTGGCTGCTGGTGCCGCGCCTGACCTGGAATGCCCTTGATTTTGGCCGGGTGAAGGCCTCGGTCGAAGGCGCCGAGGCGGGCCGCGACCTTGCCCTGGCGCAATACCGTGGCACCGTGCTGCAAGCGCTGCGCGATGCCGACAGTGCCTTGGTGCGCTACGGCCACCAGCGTGAGAGCGTGGTGCTGCTGCGCGGCATTCAGGCCAGCGCCGAGCGCGCAGCCGAGCTGACCCGCCAGCGCTACCGCGCCGGCACCGCCAGTACCCTGGATTGGCTGGACGCCGAACGCACCCGCTTCGACGCCCAGCAGAACCGGGTAGCGGGCGATGCGCAGTTGTTGAAGGATTTCGCCGCCTTGCACAAGTCGCTGGGGTTGGGGTGGGATGATGCGGGTTCGTCGAGGGAGTTGCAGCGCCTGTGAAATCGAGCGCCGCCCGCGCAGCGCTTCGCGAGCTGCGCTCGCTCCTACGTTTATTTCGGGCCAGTGAGTCCTGGGGGATTGGCGCGCGAACGCTTTGGCGCATAGCGCGATATAGCGTCGTACAAACAAGACGGTCGCGCGCATCTGCCACAGGCGTTACTGGCCGGAAACAAACGTAGGAGCGAGCGCAGCTCGCGAAGCGCCGCGCGGGCGGCGCTCGATCTCACAGGCGCAAACAATCCAACGGCGAACACCTGCCGGCCCCACCCGCAATTTCAAACATTGCGGATTCACCGGCACAAGATTTAGCGGCCCATCCCAAGCTCCGCATCATCCAGCAAGGCCTTGGCTAGCGCGCTCAAGTAATGCGCAGCCCAGATCAATTGCGGATCGCTGTCCATCACGGCGGAAAGCGTCAGGTCGCGCACGCAGCCCATCAGTTCCGAGGCCTGGTCGCGGGCATGCTGGCAAGGGATGCCAGGTGCTATCTGGAATAAAGGCTGTTTGAGGGTATCGCCTTGGTAGAAGCAGGTTTTGCCGGGGGTGGTGTGGTTGTCGGCGGTCATGCGTTCTCTCCCTGAATGGTGGGTGTGCATGCGGCGATCATCACAGCATGGGGGAGGGTGACGCCGTCAGGCAGGTTGAATTCGTAGGGAGGGTCGGGGACGATTTGTTTCATGGCAGCTCCATGTGATCACGTGCCACCCATCCGTTTCCACACATTAGGGTGACAGCCGTACACGGGGTGGAAAACCAGGCACATGGCAAACCCGGTAGGCTCGGAAGCCTCCCGTGTACGGCTGTCATGACAACAGCAGCCATATGAATTGCCAGGGTTTCCACACCCCGATCGCTGAACTATTCAGCGACCTGGAAAGCCTAGAAGGATGGGTTTCCAGTCACAATCAGACGCGAGCCGACAGAGGTTGTAGGATATTTTGCGAGTGGTGCTGCTACCAGTGCGGTTTTGTAGGAAATGCCTGGGGATTTTGTGAGCGTTGTGCGCCTGTTTTGAGAGGGGGTGTGGGCCGCCAGGTGTTCGCCGTTGGTTTTTTAGCGCCTGGGAGATCGAGCGCCGCCCGCGCGGCGCTTCGCGAGCTGCGCTCGCTCCTACGTTTGTTTTTGGCCAGTAACGCCTGTGACAGGCGCGCGCGACCGCCTTGTTGGTACGACGCGATATTGCGCCATGCGCCAAGGCGTTCGCGTGCCAAACCCCCAGGACTCACTGGCCCGAAACAAACGTAGGAGCGAGCGCAGCTCGCGAAGCGCCGCACGGGCGGCGCTCGATCTCCCAGGCGCTGCAAATACCCGCGCGAACACCCTTCAGGCCGTCAGGCCGTCAAACCGTGGAAGAACCGCGAGGCATTTTCATCCAGGGTGGCAATGTCGTACCCCCCTTCCTGAACCACCACGCACGGCAGGCCCAGCGCCTTGATCCGCTGGCCGAGGCGGCGGAAGCCTTCATGGCTCACGGCAACCTTCGATTGCGGGTCGTTCTCGTAGATGTCGAAGCCCAGCGACAACACCAGCACATCCGGGGCAAACGCCCGCAGCGCCGCTTCGGCCTGGTCCATGCAGGCGAAGAAGTCCGCCTCGCTGGCGCCGTGGGCCATGGGCAGGTTGAGGTTGAAGCCTGCACCTGCCCCCGTACCGGTTTCGTCATCGAAGCCGGCGACCACCGGGTAGAAGTTGGTCGGGTCGCCGTGAATCGACACGTACAGCACGTCATCCCGGTCGTAGAAGATTTCCTGGATGCCCTGGCCGTGGTGCATGTCGGTGTCGAACACCGCCACCTTGGCGAACCTGCCGCGCAGTACCTGGGCGGCGATGGCGGCGTTGTTCAGGAAGCAGAAACCACCGGCGGCCTCGGCCCGGGCATGGTGCCCCGGTGGCCGGCACAGGGCGTAGGCGGCCTGGTCGCCTTCGATCACTGCATGGGCAGCAGCGACGGCGCTTTGCGCCGACCAATAGGCAGACTGCCAGGTGTGCTCGCCAATCGGGCAGCTGCCGTCCGCCAGGTAGCGGGCGGTTTTGCCGAGAATGCCCCGCAGCGGGTTGCCTTCGCGGATGAAGATGTTGGACATCACCTCATCGCCCCAGTCTTCCGGCACTTCGTGCCACTGTTGGTAGGCGCTGCTCAGGTAGTCGAGGTAGGCCGCACTGTGCACGGCTGCCAGCGGCGCCAGGCCGTGGTCGGCGGGCTGGTGCAGCGGGTAGCCCAGTTGCTCGACCACTGCCAGCAGCGGGTCGATGCGGCTGGGCAGCTCCTGGGGCTCGCGCATCTGGCCACGCGACAGGTAGGAGCGGGGGTGGTGCAGGCGCTGCGCCGGGTGGAAAAACGTCTTCATGTAGGACCTCCTGGTAAAGCGTGCGATCAATAGCCCAGTTCGGCATCGACTCGGTTGTTCAATTCAAGCCCGGCAGCCAGGCGCGACACGTTGTCGGCCACCTGACGGGCAATGCACAGGTCGGACGCCGCCGACGCCATGTGCGGGGTCACCCAGACCCCGGGCATGTGCCACAGTGGCGCGTCGGCGGGGAGGGGTTCCTGCTCGAACACATCGAGCAAGGCGCCACGCAGCTTGCCGCTGGCCAGCGCCTGGCGCAGGTGTTCGGCATCGAGGTGTTGGCCGCGCCCACAGTTGATCAGGGCACTGCCGTCCGCCATATGGCGGAAAACCGCGTGGTTCAACACACCCTGGGTGCTGGCGGTGAGCGGCAGCAAGTTGACCAGCACATCCAGCCCAGCGAGGAAGCCGTGCAGCGAAGGGGCGCCGGCGAAGGTGCTGATGCCCTCGATCTGCCTTGGCGTGCGGGCCCAGCCGCGCACGTCGTAGCCTGCGCCGGCCAGGCGCTGCGCCACCGGCGCGCCAATCGCACCCAGGCCCATTACGCCGACCTTGAAGTGCTCGGCCTTGCGCTGCACCGGCCGTTGCCAGTGCTGCCGGCCGTGGCCGGCAATTACCTGGTCGAAACCCCGGTGAAAGTGCAGCACGCCCCAATGCACGTACTCGCTCATGCCCAAGGTGTGGTCGGGGTCGACCACCCGGCAGACCGGCACGGCCGGGTCACGCGAGCTGTCCTGGGCCAGGTGATCGACCCCCGAGCCAATCGAGTGCAGCAAGCGCAGGTTCGGCAGCTGGCCCAGGCTGCCCGCGGGCGGGAACCAGCACACGGCCACCTCGGCCAGGTGTGCCTGGGCGTCGCCTGGGCGCAGCACATCGAGCTGCGGGGCGTGTTCGGCGAACAGCGCGGCCAACCAGTCGGTCAGCGCGGGGTTCTGGCAAAGCAGTATGAGTTTGCCCATGTCAGCTGCACCAGTTGCTGCGTTGCTCGTCGATCAGGCTCAGCGCGGCCTGCCAGGCCATGTCGATGATGCCGTCGATGCCATCACGGCCGAACTGCGCAGCAGTGTGCCGGCACACATCCTCCGAAGGCACGTTCAGCGCAACGCCTGCGGACATGGCCTGCACCTGCGCCTGGCAGGCGCGTTCGAGGAAGTAGATTTCATGGAAGGCAGCCGCCACGCTGCCACCGGCCGCGAGCAAGCCGTGGTTGCGCAGGATCATCGCCTTGTGCGGGCCCAGGTCGGCCACCAGGCGCTCGCGCTCGGCCAGCGACAGGGCAATGCCTTCGTAGGTGTGGTAGGCCAGGTTGCCGTAGAACTTCAGCGCGTGCTGGGTCAGCGGCAGCAGGCCGTCACGCTGGGCAGCCACGGCCATGCCGGCGGCGGTGTGGGTATGGACGATGCAGTGCAGGTCCGGGCGCGCCTCGTGGATGGCCGAGTGGATGACGAACCCGGCCGCGTTGACCTTGCCGCCGTTGTAGTGGCTGTCGACCACGTTGCCGTCCAGGTCGATCAGCACCAGGTCGCTGGCGCGCATTTTTTCGAAGGCCACGCCGTAACGGTTGATCAGAAAGTGCCGGTCGGGGCCGGGCACGCGCAGGGTGATGTGCGTGTCGATCAGGTCGGTCATGCGGTAGTAGGCGACCAGCCGGTACAGCGCGGCAAGCTCGCAGCGCGCTTGCCATTCGATATCCGACATGAGAAGAGGCTTGCTCATCAGGCGATTCCTTGGGAAGTGGAGAGGGCGGCCGGGCGTTTCTGCGCACTGCGCAAGCGCGACAGGCCCATGACACCGGTCAGCGACATAAGGGCCAGCACGCTGAAGAACAGCGCCAGTGGCAGCCATTGTCCGGCGAACTGGCCAGCGAGGAAGGTGCCCAGCATCGGCGTGAGGCCACCGGTCAGGCCGCTGCCGAGCTGGTAGGCGATGGAAATGCCCGAATAGCGCACCCGGGCCGGGAAGGCTTCGGCCATGTAGCCGGCGATCACGGCATACAAGGCAGAAAGCAGGACCACGGCCAGGGTAATGCCAGCGGTCATGTAGACCACGTCGCCGGTTTGTACCAGCAGGAACATGGGGTAGGGCGCGACGATGCACAGCGAGGCGACCCCTTTCAGGAAGCGCCCCTCGCCCAGGCGCTCGGCCAGCATGGCCGAGCAGGGCTGCGAGAGAAACTGCAGGATCGTGACCACGAACAGGCAATTGAGGATGGTGGTCTTGGCGATGCCCTGGTACTGGGTGACGTAGGTAATCATGAAGGTGTTGGTGAAGAAGAAGCCACCGGAACCAATGGTCACCGCCAGGGCGGCGAACAGGATGTTGCGCCAGTGCTTGCGCAGAACCTCCAGTACCGGGTTGTCGCTGGTCTGGGCGCTGTCCTTGACCTTGGCGAATTCCGGCGATTCCGGTACGCCGAAGCGGATCACCAGGCCAACGATCATCAGCAGCCCGCTCATCAGGAACGGAATGCGCCAGCCCCAGCTCATCAGCGCTTCCTGTTCCATGCCGGTGATGAAGCGGAAGGCGATCAAGGCCAGCAGCAGGCCGGCCGGGCTGCCCCATTGGGCGAACGAGGCGAAGAACACCTTGCGGCCCTTGGGCGCATGTTCGCTGGCCATCAGTACTGCGCCGCCCCATTCACCGCCAACCGAGATGCCTTGCAACAGGCGCAGGAAAATCAACCCAATGGGTGCCCAGATACCCGCTTGGGCATAGGTAGGCAGCAGGCCGATGCAGGTGGTTGCCACGCCCATCAGTACGATGGTCACCAGCAGCATCTTCTTGCGCCCCAGACGGTCACCCAGGTGGCCGAACACCATGCCGGCGAATGGCCGTGCAATAAAGCCCACGGCGAAGCTGCCGAACGCGGCCATGGTGCTGAGCATCGGGTTTTCACTGGGGAAGAACAGCTGCCCCAGCACCAGGGCGGCGGCGAAGGCGTAGATGTAGAAATCGTAGAACTCGATGGTGGTGCCAATGAAGGCAGCCGCCGCGGCACGGCGCGGGGTGGGGGTGTGGCTCGTCATCTGAGGCTCCTGGATGTCATTGTTCTATAGGCAGGAGAAAGGGCGTCCGGCGCAGGCTGGACCACGGCACTCTGGCGGTGCATTGCCGGATGGTGAGGCAAGTCGTACCCTACGAAAAGCTTCTAATTTAAATACTTGAGTATAAGTAGGGCCAATAATGACCAAGCCTGCCATGCCGTCCGCCCGGGACCCGGAAGCCAAGCGCTTTCTCAACGACCGGCTGGACTGGAACCTGCTGCGCACCTTCCTGGTGATCGGGCAGGAGGGCAGCATCAGCCGTGCGGCGGCGCGCCTGCACCTGAGCCAGCCGGCGGTCAGCCAGGCGCTCAGGCGCCTGGAGGAACAACTGGCCAGCGCCCTGGTGGTGCGCCGCGGCCCGCGCATCACGTTGTCCAAGGCAGGCGAGGAAGTGATGCAGATTGCCGCTGAGTTGTACGGCATGGTGTCGCGCCTGGGGCCGGCGCTGGACAGCCCGGCCGAGACGGTCACCGGCAAGATTCGCCTGCTGAGCATCAGCCGTATCCAGTCGCGTGCCTACGACGAGTTTCTTGCACGGTTTCACAGCGACTACCCGCAGGTGGAGTTGGAAATCGACGTGCTGCGCAGTGCCGACGTGGTCAGCGGGCTGCTGCAGAAAACCGCATCGTTTGGCCTTAGCCTGTGCCGCACGCCCCAGCCGAGGCTGGAGCAGCGGGTATTGCTGGAGCAGCGTTACGCCTTCTTCTGTGGCCAACGCCACCGCCTGTTCGGGCGCAAGAACCTGAACGTGAGCGACCTGCAGGGTGAGAACTTCGTGAGTTTCACCAGTGACCAGATTGGCGGCAACCTGTCGCCGCTGACGGTGTTTCGCGACCAGCACGGCTTTACCGGGCGGTTGATCGCCTCGTCGCCGAGCCTGGATGAAATCCTGCGCCTGGTCGATGCCGGCTATGGCATCGGCTGCCTGCCGGAGCATATCGTCGCCGCGCAGGTGCAAAGCAATGCGCTGTGGCGCCTGCCACCGTGGGAGGGGGTCATCGACGTCAACATCTACCTGTTGTGGAACCGGGAACAGAAACTGACCCAGGCGGAGTCGATCTTTCTTGAGCGGTTTCAACAGATGCTGATGACCACCGACCCCGCCGAGCGTTTCTGACCGGCCACAGGCTGCCCGGGCCCCGGGCAGACGGCAATGGCAACCATGACCAAAAGTCCGGCAAGGCGGTACATGCCGCGCACCTGCGTGCGTTGCACACTGGTTGGGTGGCAACACACCGAGCCCCCGGGCAGCCGGTTCGCTGCGCAAGCCTGGAAGGTGCGTATTTCCTAACAATAAGGTAGGCCTGCATGTCGCTCTCGTTGGAAAACCCGTCCTCGTACTACACCATGACCCGCAAGTACGACCTGCACTACGGTGACCTGGAAGGGGATATAGACGCGCAGGTGGTCATTGTCGGGGGTGGTTTTTCAGGTATCAACACCGCCCTGGAGTTGGCCGAACGAGGCATTACCGACGTGGTGGTGCTGGAAGCCAACTACCTGGGCTTTGGCGGCTCCGGGCGCAACGGCGGGCATGTGATGGCCGGCATCGGCCACGACCTGGAAACCATCGAGAAAGACGTCGGCCCCGAGGGCTTGAAGGCGATAT
Organism: Pantoea sp. Ap-967; assembly: GCF_011752565.1. Taxonomy (GTDB): domain Bacteria; phylum Pseudomonadota; class Gammaproteobacteria; order Pseudomonadales; family Pseudomonadaceae; genus Aquipseudomonas. The sequence goes on along the minus strand of NZ_VWXK01000013.1, from coordinate 134,102 downwards.
TCGAGATTAGCGACCTGGGTGCCAGCTTGATCAAGCAGCGCATCGCCCGCTACGACATCCAGGCAGACTTTCGCCATGGCTATGGCTACATGGGTTTCAACAAACGCCAGGGCAAGCTGCTGCAGGCCTGGGCGAAGGATTTTCAAAGCCTCAACCCCGACCAGGAAATCAGCTACCTGGAGGGCGCCGAGGTGCGTAGTATCGTGGGCGCTGACATCTATACCTGCGGCCTCAAGCACATGGGCAATGGCCAGGTTCATTCGCTGAACCTGCTGTTGGGCCAGGCGAAGGCGTTCACCGAACAGTATGGTGGGCGCATCTTCGAGCAGTCGCCGGTGCTGCAGGTCCAGTATGGGCCGAAGGTGACCGTGCGCACCGCCAAGGGCACGGTGCGGGCTGACAAGCTGCTGTTCAGCTGCGGCGCCTTCCTCAACAAGCTCGACCGCTCGCTCGACAGCACGGCGATCAATGTGTACGCCTTCAACACGGTCACCGAGCCGTTGTCCGATGCGCTGATCCAGCGTATCAGCCCCATTCGCGGCGCCTTCAGCGACATCACGCCGATCATCGACTACTACCGGATCACGCCGGACAACCGGCTCATGTACGGCACGGCCGGCATGTTGCTTGAGTACGTGCCCCGTGACCTGAAGGCCTGGAACCACAACAAGCTCATGCGCCTGTTCCCCTACCTGGCCGACACGCGCATCGACCTGGCCTGGGGCGGGCCGATGGACTGCACGCTCAACCTGTTCCCGCAAGTGGGCACGCTGCCGGAGCACGACAACGTGTTCTACGTGCAGGGCTATTCCGGGTTCGGCGTCACGCCCAGCCAGGTGATTGCCAAGGTCATCGTCGACGGCATGACTGGCGGCTCGCCGGCCTGGCACGCCATGCGCTCGATCCCGCGCCGCCGAATTCCCGGCAAGGAGCGTTTCCGTGCGGTGATCTGCAGCCTTGGCAAGGTCAGCCGCCAGCTCAATGCGTACCGGGTGGGGCGCCGGTAATTCGCCCCGACGGCGACAGGGAGTGTTGCGAAACCGCTGTAGACAAGCCTATTCAGCCCAGGATCAGCCTATGAAAACAATAATATCCAATCCGATCGACAAAACCTCCGTTTACCTCTGCGCAGGCCTGGTATCGGCCGGCGGCGCCTTGTTGCTCAACGTGCTCCCGGTGTTGTTCGGCGCGTTTGCCGAGCAATTCGGCTATGGCGAGCAACAGCTGGGGAACCTGGCGATGGCCATGAACCTGGGCTTCGGGCTGGTTGCCCTGGCGTCGGTACTGTGGATTCAGCGGGTGAGCTGGCGGGTCATTTCCACCCTGGCTTCGCTGCTGGTCGCCGCTGCGCTGATCGGCATGTGCAGTGGCCCGGCTTACCCGGCGCTGGTGTTGTTGATGGCCCTGGCAGGTGCGGGAACCGGCGCATTGTATGCGCTGGCAATGACCATTTTCGGGGACAGCTCGCAACCTGAGCGTGCGTTCGGCTTCAAGCTGGGCATGGAAACCGTGCCGGGCGCGTTGCTGCTGATCGTGCTGCCGGTCGCGCTGGCGCCCCGCTGGGGCTTGCAGGGCATGTTGATCACGCTGGCGATCAGCATGCTGCTGATGGGCATTGCCTCCTTGCCCTGGGTGCCTCGCCACAGCGCACGACGCCAGGAGGCGGGGGCCGGGGAGCCGTTGCCGGTATGCCGGCAAAGCCAAACCATTGCCTGGCTCAGCCTGCTGGCCAGCCTGGTGTTTCTCACCGGCATCATGTCGGTGTGGGCCTTTCTCGAACTGATGGGCAAGAAGAGCGGTTTGTCATCGGACACCATCGGGACGGTGCTGGCGCTGGGCTTTATCATCAATGCGGGCGGCGGTTTCATTGCGTCTTCGATTGGCCTTAAGGCCGGGCGCTTTTTGCCGGTGGCGCTGATCATCGCCGCGGAGGTCGGCGGGTTGGTGTTGCTGGCGCAGTTTTCCTCGCTTGCCACATACGTTGCCGGGGTAATGTGCTTCCTGTTTTCCATCAGCTTCGTGCTGGCCTACACCTTCGGGGTGACGGCCGAGTTCGATGTGTCAGGGCGACTGGTGGTGCTCGGCGCGTTGTGCCTGTCGATCGGCGCGGCGGTAGGGCCTGCGGTTGGCGGCTTGCTGATCGAAACCTATGGCTACATGGCCGTGCTGTTGTTCTCTGGGGCCTGCTCGATCAGTGTGCTGGCGATCTATGGCGCTGCGGTACTGCGCTCGCAAAGCGCGAGCGTGCGTGGGCTGGCCTGCTGATCAGGCCTATTCTCAAGACCGACGCTGCCCAGGTAGGAGCGAGCGCAGCTCGCGATGGGGCGCGCAGCGGCCCCAGGGCTTGAGCTTCGCGGCTTAGAACGCCGGGGCTGCTTTGCAGCCCATCGCGAGCTGCGCTCGCTCCTACAGGGGGGGGTGGGGCGCGCGCGGGCGTGAAGTATCAGTACACGCCGCCACCGGTGGTGGCCACGGCAGTTCCCTTGAACTTGCCCGCCAGGCTTTGCAAACCCCGCATCAGCACGGTGGTGTCCACGCCAACCGCCACGAATGCAGCCCCCAGCTCGATGTAGCGCCGCGCCAGTTTCTCGTCGGCACTGAGAATACCGGCGGCCTTGCCCGCCTGGCTGATGCGCACGATGGCCGCTTCGATCGCGGCCTGAACCTCGGGGTGCCCAGGGTTGCCGCGATGCCCCATGGCTGCGCTGAGGTCTGCCGGGCCGATGAACACGCCATCGACGCCCTCAACGGCTACGATCGCGTCCAGGTTGGCCAGGCCTTCCTTGTTCTCGATTTGTACCAGCAGGCACATCTGTTCGTCGGCATGATCCAGGTAGCTGGCAATGCTGTTCCAGCGCGAAGCCCTGGCAAGCGCACTGCCCACGCCACGCACACCCGTTGGCGGGTAGTGGATGGCCTTGACCAGCTGGCGCGCCTGTTCGGCGCTTTCGACCATCGGCACCAGCAAGGTTTGCGCGCCGATATCCAGCACCTGCTTGATCAGCGCAGTATCGCCAATCACTGGGCGAATCACCGCCTGGCTGGGGTAGGGCGCCACTGCCTGCAACTGGGCGAGCATGCCGCGCAGGTCGTTGGGCGCGTGTTCGCCATCGATCAGCAGCCAGTCGAAACCTGCATTGGCTGCCAGTTCAGCGCAGTACGCATTGGCCAGGCCCAGCCACAGGCCGATTTGTGGCTCGCCGCTGCGCAGGCGCTGCTTGAAATGGTTGATAGGCATGTCCATGGGCAGGTCCTCAAACGAAGCGGCAAGCAATCGAGCCGAGCATGTCGTAGTCGACGTGGAAGGTGTCGCCTGGGCGTGCAGCAACCGGGCGGGTGAACGAGCCACCGAGGATGATCTGCCCTGGCTGCAGGGTGACGTCGTATGGCGCCAGCTTGTTGGCCAGCCAGGCCACGCCTTTGGCTGGGTGGTTGAGCACGGCGGCGCTAACCCCGGACTCCTCGATCACGCCGTTGCGGTAGAGCACGGCCGGCACCTTGCGCAGGTCGATGTCGGTAGGGCGCACGGCGCGGCCACCCATGACCACGCCGGCATTGGCGGCGTTATCGGAAATGGTGTCGAAGACCTTGCGGGTGGCCTGGGTGAGCGGGTCGACCTGCTGAATGCGCGCATCGATGATCTCCAGCGCCGGAATCACCCACTCGGTGGCGTCGAGCACGTCGAACACCGTCACGTTAGGGCCCTTCAGCGGCTTGCCGAGGATAAACGCCAGCTCGACTTCCACACGCGGCACGATGAACCGCTCGAACGGAATATCGCTGCCTTCGTCGAACAGCATGTCATCGAGCAGGGCGCCGTAGTCGGGCTCGGTGATGTTCGACGACACTTGCATGGCGCGGGAGGTCAGGCCGATCTTGTGGCCCACCAGCTTGCGCCCGGCAGCGATCTTTTTCGCAACCCAGGCGCGCTGGATGGCGTAGGCGTCTTCGATGGTGATGGCGGGTTGTTCCAGGGAAAACTGGCCAACCTGCTCGCGGGAGCGTTCGGCCTGGTCGAGGCGTTCGGCAGCGTGTTGAATGAAAGCGTTGTCTAGCATGGTAGCGGTCTCTTGATTCAAGGGTTGACGATGGCAGCCCGGGTGCGCAGCACCAGCAGGCCACCCAGGGCGATGAACACGGCAAGCACGTACAGCGCCAGGCTTGCGCTGTGGGTGGTGTCGCGTACCCAGCCGATGAAGTAGGGGGTGAAGAACGAGGCGATGCTGCCCAGCGAACTGATCAGGGCGATACCGGCGGCCAGGGTGCGGGTACTGAGGAAGGCCGGGGGCAATTGCCAGAACATCGGCAAGGCGGCGCTGGCGCCCATGCCGGCCAGCACCAGGCCTGCCAGCACCGGCACTGCCTGTTGCGGGGCGATGGCGGCAATGGCAATACCGGCGGCGGCCATCAGCAGGGGCACGCACAGGTGCCAGCGGCGTTCACGCTGGCGGTCACTGGAGCGCCCGCAGGCCAGCATGAACACACAGCCGGCCAAGTAAGGCAGGGCGCTGAGCAGGCCGACACTGGCATCACTGCCGATACCGGCGCCATGGATCAGGCTGGGCATCCAGAACGCCAGGGTGTTCACGGCCAGCATCACCGCGCAATACACCGCCACCAGCAGCCACACGGCGGGGCTGGCAAACAGGGCGCTGAATGAGGTCAGCGGCTTGCGCTGTTCTTCCTCACCGAACTGGCCACGCAGGGTGGCCTTTTGTTGCGCAGTCAGCCAGCTGACGTGCTCGAAGCGCTCGGGCAGTACGGCCAGCACCACCAGGCCCAGCAGCACCACCGGTGCGCCTTCGAGCAGGAACATCCACTGCCAGCCGCGCAGCCCGCCAGTGTCGTGCATGAAGGCCAGGATAGCGCCCGACACGGGCCCGCCAATCACGCCGGCCAAGGGCACGGCAATGGCGAACAGTGCGGTTACCTGGGCACGGCGCCCGGCGGGATACCAGCGGTTGAGGTACACCAGGATGCCCGGGAAGAACCCGGCCTCGGCCGCGCCCAGGGCAAAGCGCAGCAGGTAGAAGGCGCTGCTGCTTTCAATCAGCAGCATGCCGGTCGACAGCAGGCCCCAGGCCACCATCAGGCAAGCGATCCAGCGGCGTGGGCCAACCCGGTCGAGCATCAGGTTGCTGGGTACGCCAAACAGGGCATAGGCGATGAAGAACAGCCCGGCGCCAAGGCCGTAGACGGTGTCTGACAGCTGCAGGTCCTGGCTCATCCGCATCTTGGCAAAGCCGATGTTGATGCGGTCCAGGTGGGCGAACAGGTAGCACACCAGCAGCAGCGGCATCAGCCGCCAGGTAACTGCCCGGTGGGTGCTTTCGGCCCGGTCAACAGGGGCCTCGTTGGGTGAGGCGTGGTCGAGTGTGCTCATGTTTTTGTACTTGTTCTGTAATGAGTCGGGGCGTGCCGAGGGCTAGCGGTTGAACAGCGGGTGCAGCGTGCTGTGCTTGGCGTCGTAGACCTGGGCGGTGCTGTGGTCGATCTGCACGGTGATGCCGATCGGGCGTTGCTGCAGCAGCGGGTCGAGGCGGGCCTTGAGCACCGCCAGCAGGCTGTCGCCTACCGCCTTGTGCACCTCTGCGCTGCGGCCGGTACCCATGCGCAGGTTGGCGTACAGGAAACCGTATTCGCCCTTGCCGTCGGCCACTGCGCAATGCGCGGCGGGGTAGGCCAGCACGCGGGTGCCGCCTGTTGGGAACACGGCGTGGCCTTGGCCGTCGCGCTGTTCCAGCATGGTGTCGGCCAGTGCGCGGCATAGGCCGGGAATGTCGGCATCGGTTTCCAGGTCGGGGGTGTAGAGCAGAACCAGGTGTGGCATGAGGGCATCCTCAGCGAGAAGCACCCGGCCATCGCGGGGATGGCCAGTTGCGAACGGGTGGGTTACAGGCGGCTGGTGGACGCCACGGCGGCCGGATTGGCCGCCTGCGCTTGCGGGATCGCCGAACCGTCCTGGGGGGTGACCGGGAAGATGGCGTTGATCTGGCCAGTTCCCGACGAGCCGAAGTAGGGGGTCACGACCTCGGCCTTGCCGTCATAGTTCGACCAACCGAGGGTGCCGAGCAGCATCGCCGTGTCGTGCATGAAGCCTTCGCCATGCCCCTTGGAGGCGTACTCGGGGAGCATGGCGCAGAAGTCTGCCCACTCGGCGTTTTCCCACATCTTCACCACGCGGTGATCGAGGGTTTCCAGGAACGGGCTCCACACCTTGGTGGCGAAGTCCGGGGCCTGGCCGTTCTGGGCGAAACGGTGCGACAGCGAGCCGCTGGCAAGGAACGCCACGGTGCCGTCGTAGTGGTCTTCCACGGCCTTGCGCATGGCCCAGCCGAGGCGGGCACTGTCGGCCAGGTAGTGCGAGGTGCACAGCGCCGATACCGAAACCACCTTGAAGTGCTGGTCTTGGTTCATGTAGCGCATGGGCACCAGGGTACCGTATTCCGGGCCGAGCGTGGTGGCGTGGTGGGCCATGGTCTCGACGTTCAGGCGGTTGCATGCCTCGGCCAGGATCAGGCCCAGTTCCTTGTTGCCGGGGAATTCGTACTGCATGTTGCTGATGAAGTGCGGCAGCTCGTTGGAGGTGTACACCCCCTGGAAGTGTTCGCCACAGAGGATGTGGTAGTTGGCATTGACCAACCAGTGGGTGTCGAACACGACGATGGTGTCTACGCCCAGCTCACGGCAGCGGCGGCTGATCTCGTAATGGCCGTCGATGGCTGCCTGGCGAAAGCCCTGGCGTGGGCCAGGCAGTTCGGACAGGTACATGGACGGTACATGGGTGATCTTGGCGGCAAGTGCGACTTTGCCCATGGAAGCCTCCGTTAAGACGTTGTTGTTATCGTGTGGGAGCGGGGATGTTGCCGCGATCTCTGTAGGAGCGGGCTTGCCCCGCGAACACCGGCAAAGCCGGTGCCACGCACCGCGTCGCCCGATTCGCGGGGCAAGCCCGCTCCTACAGAAATTCCCTTTAATTTATGATTTTTCCATGAGAGCGGCCTTTACACGCCCCAGCGCGGGATATGGTGGCTGCCCATGGAAATGCACACGTTCTTGATTTCGGCGAACACTTCGAAGCTGTATTGCCCACCCTCGCGGCCGGTGCCCGAGCCTTTCACGCCGCCGAACGGCTGGCGCAGGTCGCGCACGTTCTGGCTGTTGATGAACACCATGCCGGCCTCGATGCCACGGGCCAGGCGGTGGGCCTTGCCGATGTCCTGGGTCCAGATGTACGAGGCCAGGCCGTACTCGGTGTCGTTGGCCAGTTGCAGTGCCTCGGCTTCGTCCTTGAAGGGAATCAGGCACACCACCGGGCCGAAGATTTCTTCCTGGGCGATGCGCATCTTGTTGTTCACATCGGCGAACACGGTGGGCTGGATGAACTGCCCCTTGGCCAGGTGCGCCGGCAGGTTGGCAGGGCGCTCCAGGCCGCCGGCAACCAGGCGCGCGCCTTCCTCGATGCCGATCTTGATGTAGCCGGTGACCTTGTCGTAGTGCGCCTGGGTGATCATCGAGCCTACTTGAGTCTTCGGGTCGGTCGGATCACCGACGATCAGGCGCTTGGCGCGGGCGGCGAATTCGGCGACGAACTGTGGGTATACGCTCTCCTGGATGAAGATGCGGCTGCCGGCGGTGCAGCGCTCGCCATTGAGCGAGAAAATGGTGAACAGCGCAGCGTCCAGGGCGCGATCGAGGTCGGCATCTTCGAAGATCAGCACCGGCGACTTGCCGCCCAGCTCCATCGAGTATTTCTTCAGGCCAGCGGTCTGCATGATCTTGCGCCCGGTGGCGGTGCCGCCGGTAAACGAGATCGCACGCACATCCGGGTGGCGCACCAAGGCGTCGCCAGCGGTGGCGCCGTAGCCCTGGATCACGTTGAGCACACCATTGGGAATGCCGGCCTCGACCGCCAGGCGGCCCAGCTCGTTGGCGGTCAGCGGCGACAGCTCGCTCATCTTCAGTACCGCGGTGTTGCCCAGGGCCAGGCATGGCGCGGTCTTCCAGGTGGCGGTCATGAACGGCACGTTCCACGGCGATACCAGGCCACACACGCCCACCGGCTGGTACAGGGTGTAGTTGAGCATCTGGTCGTCGACCGGGTAGCTGTGGCCGTCCATGCGGGTGCACACTTCGGCGAAGAAGTCGAAGTTGTGCGAGGCGCGCGGAATCAACACGTTCTTGGTCTGGTGGATCGGCAGGCCGGTGTCGAGGGTTTCCAGTTCGGCCAGCTTCGGCACGTTCTGGTCGATCAGCTCACCCAGTTTGCGCATCAGGCGGGCGCGTTCCTTGGCGGGCGTGTTGGCCCACTTGGGGAAGGCTTCCTTGGCCGCAGCCACGGCCTGGGCGACTTCCTCGGCGCCGCCGCTGGCGACTTCGCAGATGGCATCGCCGGTGGCCGGGTTGTAGTTGACGAAGGTGTCTTTGCTTTCGACCTCACGGCCGTTGATCCAATGCTTGATCATGCTGCTCATGCCTTGTTGTTCTTGAAGAAGTCAGCTTCGCTGACGATACGGTTGACCAGGCGGCCGACACCTTCCACTTCCACCACCACTTCATCGCCCGGCACCACGTCGGCCAGGCCCTCTGGGGTGCCGGTGGCGATCATGTCGCCCGGTTGCAGGGTCATGAAGCTTGAGAAGTATTCGATCAGGTGCGGGATGTCGAAGATCATGTCCGCGGTGGTGCCTTCCTGCTTCAGCTCACCGTTGATCCAGGTACGCAGCTTCAGGTTGCTGACGTCCGGCACATCGGCGGCGTCGACGATCCATGGGCCGACCGGGGTGGTGGCGTCGCGGTTTTTTACCCGCAGGTTGGGGCGGTAGTAGTTTTCCAGGTAGTCGCGGATGGCGTAGTCGTTGCACACGGTGTAGCCGGCGACGTAGTCCAGGGCGTTTTCACGCTTGACGTTCTTGGCCGGCTTGCCGATGACGGCCACCAGCTCGCACTCGTAGTGCATGTATTCGACGTTGTCCGGGCGCCAGGTAACCTGGTTGTGGCCGGTGTAGGTGCCCGGCGACTTGATGAAGGCCAGGGGCTCGGTGGGCGGTGCGAAGGCCAGTTCCCGGGCGTGGTCGGCGTAGTTCAGGCCCAGGGCGAACATGCTGCCGTTGGCAGGTGGCAGCCACTCGACCTGGTCGGCGGCGACAAGCCGGCCGTCGTTGAGGCGAACGGCACTGTTGTCTTCGACGGTGACAGCCTGGACGCTGCCCTCATAGCGAATGCGCGCGTGTTTCATGCTTGGCCCTCTGTGTCAGCCACGATGGTATTTGCCAAACGGCCCAAGCCGGTGATCTCCACCTCGACGAAGTCGCCAGGCTGCACATCGACACGGCCCTCGGGGGTGCCTGTGATCAGCACGTCACCGGCGTGCAGGGTCATGAACTCGCTCAGCTCGGCGATCAGCTGCGGGATGCTGCGCACGAAATTGGCCGTGGTGTTTTCCTGCACGACGTTGCCGTTGACGTAGAGCTTCAAGGTCAACTGATGAGGGTCTTTCACTGCATCGGCGGGGACCAGTTCTGGCCCGATCGCGCAGAACCCGTCGCGGCACTTGGCCTTGACGGCAGGGCGGTAGTAGCTGTCTTCGGGCAGGCTGTATTCGTTGACGATGGTGTAGCCGGCCACATGGGCCAGGGCCTCGGCGGCGCTCACCCGGCTGGCGTCCTTGCCGATCACCACGCCCAGCGCAGGGCCGGGTTGCAGGCGCTCGCCGGCAGGCTGGATGACATCGGCGCCATGGGCGTTACGGGTGTTCGGGGTCTTGATGAACAGCACCGGCTTGACCGGCGCCTGTTTGTAAGGTGGCTGTTCAAATTCGGTGAGACGTTGCTGCAGCAGACCGTTGTAGTTCAGCGCAACGCCAAACAAGGTGCCGTTCGCAGCGTCATGCAAGGCATGGCTCATGCTTCTCTCCTGGCAGTGGTAGGGCGGAAAAGCCTTACCGGCAATTCGTTAATGTGTTAACGTTATATTTAATATGTTAACGATCGTCAAGCACTCATGCGTGGCGCTGCTGTTCTGGCCGGTGCAACATAGGCCGGGCGGCCCGCTTGGACGATGACAACAATGAGTACGCCTTGATGAGCGATCGGCAACCCATCCCGAATATCAACATTGGCCAGGTCTACGACCAGCGCTACAGCGACAGCGAGGTTCATTACGACCGCCTGGGCAACCTGGCCGGGTTCTTCGGGCGCAACATGCCGGTTCACCGGCACGACCGGTTTTTCCAGGTTCATTACGTGAAGACCGGCACCGTGCGGGTGTACCTGGATGACCAGCAGTACATCGAGGCCGGCCCGATGTTTTTCCTGACGCCGCCGACGGTCGCGCATTCCTTCGTCACCGAGGCCGACAGCGACGGGCATGTGCTGACCGTGCGCCAGCAGCTGGTCTGGCAATTGCTTGAGGCCGACGGTAGCCTGGTGGCGTCGGGGCTTCAGGTGGCGCCGGCCTGCGTGGCGTTGTCTGGCCTTGCGCCGATCTACCAGGCCGAGGCGCGGCGCGTTGAGCTGTTGTTCGAAGAACTGAGCTATGAGATAGCCGAACAGCGGGTGGGGCGCGGCGCCGCCCTGGAGAACCTGACCCGGCTGATCATGATCAGCCTTCTGCGGCTGTGCTCCCATTCCGCGAAAGCGACCCCGGCGCGGCGCGAGGACCTGAAGATATTCCACCGCTTCAACGAGCTGATCGAGGCGCACTACCGGGAGCACTGGCCGTTGTCTCGCTACGCGGCGGGCATTGGTGTGACCGAGCCGAGGCTCAACGATGTGTGCCGGCGCATTGCCGACCTGCCTTCCAAGCGCCTGATCCAGGAGCGGCTGATGCAGGAAGCCAAACGGCTGCTGCTGTTCAGTGGCAGTTCGGCAAACGAAGTCTGCTACCAGCTTGGCTTCAAGGACCCGGCTTATTTCAGCCGATTCTTCCAGCGCTATGCCGGCTTGACGCCTGGCGACTATCGGCAGCGCCACGCGGGGCTGAGTTGATCTGGACACGGTTGAAGGGCTCCGGCCATCTTGATTGTTGTAGCCCGATGGTGGCAGCTTCGCCGGCGCTGGAAAATGAGGTTTTCGTGGGAGAAATTGTACTTTTCATGGGTTCTGCCCACGCTGGCAGGGCCTTCGCCAAACCTACGGCGGCATGCTTCCCAGCTGCCGTTTCGTTTAATTGACATGGTTGGATCATGGCTAAACCTAGACCTTCACTGACATTGACACTTCTGCAGGCCAGGGAAGCGGCGATGGCATTTTTCAGGCCATCGCTCAATGAGCATGACCTCACCGAACAGCAATGGCGGGTAATTCGGATTCTCAGCCAGCAGGGCGAGTTGGAGAGCCATCAACTGGCGCAACAGGCCTGCATCCTGAAACCCAGCATGAGCGGTGTGCTCAGCCGGCTGGAGCGCGATGGCATCGTGCTGCGGCAGAAATCCCAGCAGGACCAGCGCCGGGTCTTCGTGAGTTTGAGTGAGCGCGGGCAGGCGCTGTTTGCGGCCATGAGCGGTGACATGGAGAAAAACTACCAGCGGATCCACGCGCAATTCGGCCAGGAAAAAATGGAACAGCTCATCGCCTTGCTCAACGACCTCAAGCGCATCGAGCCTTAGGGTCACGGTGCCTGCAGGCAGTAAGTGCCCGCATAACGTTAAGATGTTATCGTTTTCCTCGACCTTTGAACTCGCAGTGGAGCACACATGCTGGACAACCCGCGACGCCTGATCATAGTGCTGGCCGCCCTGGTGGCATTTGCACCGTTATCGATAGACACCTACCTGCCCAGCCTGCCATCCATTGCCGAGGACTTGAACGCCAGTGCGGCCAGCGTGCAGATGACCATTGGCGTGTTCCTGGCGGGATTGTGCATTGGCATGCTGTTCTACGGCCCACTGTCGGACCGTTACGGGCGCAAGCCCTTGCTGCTGGGGGGCATGGTGCTGTACCTGGTGGCGTCGGTGGGTTGCATGCTGGCAGGCTCCGTGGAGCAACTGATCGCCTGGCGCTTCCTTCAGGCGCTGGGCGGGGCTGCAGCTTCGGTGCTGGCGCGTACCATCGTCAGGGACCTGTTCTCCCTGGGCGACGCTGCGAAAACCTTGTCCTTGATGCATCTGGTTACCATGCTCGCTACGCTCGTGGCGCCGCTGGCCGGTAGCTTCCTGATGCTGATCGAGGGTTGGCGGGTGATATTTGCCGCGCTGTTCGGGTTCGCGGCCATCTGCCTGCTCGCCTGTGTGTTCAGCATCCGCGAGACGCATCACCCCGACAATCGCAGCCAGTCGCTCGTCGCTGCGCTGATGGGTTACTGGCGCATCGCGAGCGACCCGACGGCCATCGCCTACATTCTGTGCATGGGGCTTTCGTTTGGTGGCATGTTCGCCTTCATCACGGCGTCCCCCTACGTTTACATCGGCTACTTTGGCGTCTCGCCCCATGGCTATGGTTGGTTGTTCGCCCTGAATATTGGCGGCGTCATCATCATGACCGTGGCCAACGCCCGCTTGGTCAGCCGGCTCGGCGCCCTGCGCATGCTGGGCGTCGGGGCACTGTTCGCGGGGTTGTCCGCCGTGGGCCTGCTGGTGCTTGGCAGCCGCGAGTCGGTGACGCTCTGGGGCATCGTCGGGTTGGTGATCCTGTACGTCAGCGTCACGGGGCTGATGGGGGCGAACTGTGTGGCCAGCTTGCTCAAGCGCTTCCCTGCAAACGCAGGCGCTGCAGCTGGGCTTGCGGTGTCGGCCCAATTCGCCCTGGGCGCCGCGTTCAGTGCCTGGGTGGGAAGCCTGGCCCATGATTCACCGCGGCCGATGTGCCTGGTGATTGCCGCTGCGGGTATCGGCTCTGCGCTGAGCTACATGGCCATCAGGCTGCGGGCCAACCGGGCAGTGGCGCCGGCCTGATGGCTTCATGTGCGGCAAGCCATTCTGTAACATGGCGCATTTATACCTGTCAGGACTGACAGGTTTCTGACTCGAATGGATGCGTTGAATGGCCTTGCCCAGCTTTCGTCTGCCAACATTGTTGATGGCAGCACTGTTACCTTGCACCTCGATGGCGACGGCGTTGATCGTCTCGCCCAAGGACCCACACCAGTATCGCAGTTTCCAGTTACCCAACCGCTTACCTGTCCTGGTCATCCACGACCCGGGCGCCACCCACGCCGCCGCGAACGTTGCGGTGGCCACCGGAGCCGCCGCCGACCCCGCCGACCTGCCTGGCCTGGCGCACTTGACCGAGCACCTGGTGTTTCTCGGCAGCAAACCGTTCCCGGATCCCAATGGCTACAGCGGGTTCATGGGCAGGGTAGGTGGCAACTTCAACGCCACCACCAGCCTGTACAGTACCGACTACTACTTCTCTGTACCCGCCAACGCCTTGCCCGAGGCGCTGGATCGCCTGGGTGCCACCCTCTCGACGCCGCTGTTCGACCCGCGTTATGTCGACCGTGAGCGCAATGCGGTGGATGCCGAGTTCCACCTGCGTGCTGACTGGGAGGGGGTGCGCGTAGGCGAGGCGCTTGGCCAAAGCCTCAACCCTCGTCACGCGATGGCGGCATTTCATATCGGTAACCTGCAGACCTTGGGCGGTGACCCAGCGCGTCTGCGCGAGCGGGTAGCGGCGTTCACCCGTGAGCACTACAGCAGCCTGAACATGCAACTGGTGCTCAGCGGCCCGCAGTCGCTTGATGCCTTGCAGGCGATGGCCAGCAAGAGCTTCGCCCAGCTCCCGCAAGGCTCGGTGGCAGCGACTTCGGCGAGTGCTGACCTGGTGACGCCGGGCTTGCTGCCGGCCACCTTGAACGTGAAGCCGATCAAGCCAACCCAGCGCCTGTTGTTTGTCTTCCCCGTCAATCGAAATGCACCGGCGGCGCCAGACACGGCAGTGGTGCTTTCGCAGATCACCGCACGCGGGCCGGGCAGCTTGCAGGACGCCTTGCGCAAGGCCGGGCTGGCTCGCGGTGTTGGCGTTCACTGGATGCTGCACCAGCATCAGCAAGCATTGCTGGGGATTGAAATCGACCTTGGGCTACACACCCGCGCCGATCTTGACCGTGTTCAGGCCAGCGTCTTCGCCTACCTCGATCTGATTCGCCAGCAGGGCCTGGAACCTTGGCGGTTGCGCCAGGACGCCCAACTGGCTGCGCAACGCTTCGCCGAATTCCAGCCGCGCCAGCCGCTGCAACTGGTGCGCGAAATTGCCGAGAACAGCAAGGCTTACCCACTGCAGGACTGGTTGTTCGGCCCTTACCGGCGTAGCGACAGTGACGTGCGCCCGGCCGCCACGCTGCTTGCAGCACTGACGCCGAACAACCTGCTGCGCGTCTGGATATCGCCCGAGGCGCAGACGGATACGGCAACGCCATGGATGAACGTGCCCTACACATTGGCACGCCTGCCAGACTGGCCCACAGCCCAGCCGGTGAGCGAGCTGGCGTTGCCGCCAGCCAACCCCTATGTGGCCGACGACTTCACGCTGTTGCCCCTGGCCGAGCATGCCCCGCGCCAGTTGATCGACACCCCTGGGCTGCGCCTTTGGCACGCGCCTGAACAGCGCTTCGAGGCTCCTCGTGCCTCCTGGCGGTTGTCGCTGCGCACGCCCGCTGCGGACTCTGCGGCCGAATATGTTTACCTGAGCCTCTACGTGCTGTGGGCGCAGGACCGGCTGCAGAATACCTTGCGCGACGCCCGTGGCGCGGGTTTGCAAGGCACTGTCGACATCGACGATGGAGGCTTGATGCTGCGCCTGGACGGCCTGCGCCAGCGCCAGCCGCTGTTGCTCGAAAGCATGCTCGCAGTGCTGGCCGATACCGAGGTCGACGCCGCAAGTTTCGACCGGGTGGTTGGCCGAGCCCGGGAGTACTGGCAGCCGCAGAGCCCTTCGACCCCGGCTGCAGCCATGGACAGTTCGGTGCAGCTCATTCTGTCCCCTGGCAACTGGCTGCCTGCTGAAAGCCTCAAGGCGCTGAGTCAGGTCACCCTCGCCGAGTTTCGCCAATGGCGCCTCCAATGGCTGAGCCAATTGCATGTGGACGCCATGGCCGTCGGCAACCTGGCGGCGCACGATGCCGAGGCCATCGGCCAGTTGCTGGAAAGCCGGCTGCACCCACGGGTTGCCGCCGCACAGGTTCCTTTTACCCGCAACCGGCAATTGGCCGCAGGTTTGCCCCTGGCCCGCACCGAGAGCACCAGCCGCGACAGCGGGCTGACCTTGCTCTGGCCGCTGCCCGGCGAGGGGCTTGAAACCCAGGCAGATAGCCTGCTGCTGGCGCAACTGATTCGTACGCCGTTCTACCAAACGCTGCGCACAGAACAGCAGACCGGCTACTTGGTTTTCACCGAAGCCCACCCGGATTGGCGCCGCCCGGGGTTACGGCTGACCGTGCAATCGAGCGCCTACCGCAGCGACGAGATCCGCCGCCGCATGCAGGCCTTTCTCGACAATGTGGAACAGCGCATCGCCCAGCTTGACGAGCAGTCGCTGGGCAAACTGCGCGGCGCCGTGGTGGCCAACCTCAACGCCCGCGTCCAGAGCGCGAATGTTTTGGCCGATCGCTACTGGGCAGAAATGGTCATCGGTGAGCACGGCTACAACAGCGTTCAGCGCATGAGCAGCGTGCTTGGCGAGCGCAGCAAGGCGCAACTGTCGGCCAGGTGGGCGGCCATGCGCCAGGCCCCGGCGTTGTGGTTGGCGTGCGACCCGGGCGAGCCGCAGAACCTGGCCAGCTTCACCCGAACCCCCACGCAACTGCAATGGCTGCCAACGGTTACCGAGGCACGTCCCGAGGCAAGCACCGCTGGGCGTGAGTGACGCACAGATGGGTAGGGCAGCAGGGGCCTCAAGCACAGGCCCCTGGCACTACCTGGCATTACCTGATGCCGTAGCGGCCTTGGGGTTGCGGCGTGCGCGGATGGCCAGCTTCGCGGTGAGCTTGAAGAGTACGGCGCTGACCATCAGCGCAAAGCCCAGCGGATACCAGGAACCCATAGGGATCCGCTTGTACAGCGACAGCATGAAAATGCCCGCAATCACCCAGGTTCCGGTGCTGTGCAGCCCCTTCCAGGCACGCGCGCCGAGCAGTTTCATGGCGCCTGGGAAGGAGGTGAGGGTCAGCAGGATGATGAACAGGTAGCCAATTGAGCCGGGAATGTTCGCAGCTGCCGTGCGGCCCTGCCAGAAGGTTTCGGGAAACAACTGTACATAGAGAAGGATCAGCAGCGCATGCACCGCGTGGGAAAAGGCAAAGGCCAGGCCCAGGAAGCGGCGGTTGCGCAGCAGGTTGCGGGTGAAGTCAGTGGGCACCAGGGCGGCAACGGACGACGCGAGGAAGGTGGCCAGGAACAGGATGAACGACGTGCGGGCTGTGGTTCGGATTGCGCTGCGCAGGGCGTCCACCCAATGTGGCTGGGCCCACAGGGCCAGTGAGGTGACGAGCAGTACCAGCAGGGACAACAGGGTGAACAGTGGCCAGCCTTGCAGGCTGGCGGGTTTGACTTGGCGGTTCATGGCGGGCTCCGAAGTGGCAACGCGGCATACGGGAAGTTGCCGCGTTTCGAGGCGCCATGGTGACAACGGCGGTTATCCGGGTTATGTCGGGAATGGCTCGCCGTGTATCACTCTGTACCCGCTATCGGTCGGTGGCTGAGCCCAGTGTTCCTGATGCTGCCCCGGGCGTAAGGATCACTTTCCGGCAATTGTCGGTTTTCTGATCGAACATCTTGTAACCCTTGGCTGCGTCCTCTAGCGCAAGGCGGTGGGTGACAATCAGCTCGGGCTGCAGGCGCCCAGCTTCGATATGCTCAAGCAGCTCGGGAAGGTACTTCTGAACATGGGTTTGGCCCATCTTGAAGGTCAGGCCCTTGTCGAAGGCTTCGCCGAAACTAAAGCCGTGTACGAACCCCGCATAGACCCCGGGCACACTGACCACGCCGCCACGGCGTACCGCCGCAATGCTCTGGCGCAGGGCCTTGCCACTGCTGCCTTCCAGTTTCAAGGCGGTCATCAGCGAATCCGTGGCGCTGCCTTTGGCTTCAAACCCGACCGCATCGATCACCGCATCCACACCACGCATACCGGGTGTGTGGCGAATGATGCTGTCGGCGGGGTCATCATCCTTTTCGAAGTGGATCGGGATGACGCCGTAGGCGTCCCGGGCGTAGGCCAGCCGATGGTCGCTGTTGTCCACCATGATGATGATGCTCGCACCCAGCATTCGTGCGCAGGCGGCGCTCAGCAGCCCCACTGGGCCGGCGCCATAGATGGCCACCGACGACCCCTTGCCGACCTCGGCATTGGTGACGGCTTGCCACGCGGTGGGAAGGATGTCGGAGAGGAACAGCACTTTGTCGTCAGCCAGGGTAGTTGGCACTTTGAATGGCCCGACATTGGCTTTGGGCACCCGGACGTAATCCGCTTGCCCACCAGGAATACCCCCATACAAATGGCTGTAGCCAAACAGCGCTGCGCCAGGTGGAATGCCTTTTTTGTGGATGACGGCGCCGGGCCCGGTGTTGGTGGTTTCGCAGGCCGCGAACAGGTCGTGCTGGCAGAAGAAGCAACTGCCGCAGGCGATGACAAACGGGATGACCACGCGGTCGCCAACTTTGACGTTGGTTACATCCGCGCCAACGTCCTCGACAATGCCCATGAACTCGTGGCCGAAGATATCACCCGCTTCGGTTTCTGGAACCCTGCCGTGGTAAAGATGAAGGTCAGAACCACAGATGGCGGTGGCGGTGACCCTGAGAATGATATCGTCGGAGTGTTCGATGATGGGGTCGGCGACGGTATCCACTCGAACATCATTGGCGCCGTGATAGGTCAGTGCTCTCATTGTGTCAGCTCCTGCAGTGGTAGGAGTGAGTTAAGCAGGGAATCGGCCCACTGTGGGAACAATGGCCCGCAGTGCGCGACGTGCTGAGCTTGGGCATTGTCGAGATTGCGTGGGTTTTGTACATGCTTGGAGTACAGATGTGCTCCTTCCGAAAACAGCGTTATGGCTAATGCTGTTCACTTCACGACAAGCCAGCTCCCACAGGATCCGGTAGGAGCGAGCGCAGCTCGCGATGGGCTGCAAAGCAGCCCCAGCACTATGAGCCGCGAGGCTGAAACCCTGGGGCCGCTGCGCGCCCCATCGCGAGCTGCGCTCGCTCCTACCAGGGGCGGCGCTGGCCTGGAGATGGGGCTTGTCGTGGCGATGAACCGCTGCGTGGGCCGCAGAGCGGCCCCAATTAGCAACGGCTCTCCCGCCCGTAGTACGGCGGGCCATGCCCGCCAGGCATAATCTACGCCTATGCCTCGATCTACTTCGCCGCGCTGTTCTTCCCTCAGGGCGATCAGACCACGCAACTGCTCGCCACGGCAGGCATCTTCGCCGTCGGCTTCTTCATGCGCCCGCTGGGCGGATGGATCTTCGGCTACCTGGCCGACACCCGCGGCCGACGGTTCTCCATGATTATCTCGGTGTTCCTGATGTGCGGCGGTTCGCTGATGATCGCGGTACTGCCCACCTATGACACCGTCGGCATGGCCGCCCCAGTGCTCCTGCTGATCGCCGCGTTCTATACGCCAGTGACGGGCGTGCTGAAAGCCGACCTGTACCCGGCAACGGTACGTGCGCTCGGTGTTGGCTTGCCTTATGCCATTGGCAATGCCTTGTGCGGCGGCACGGCCGAGTACGTCGCGCTGATGTTGCGAGGCGCCGGTGTCGAGTCGGTTTTCTATTACTACGTCGCCGCCATGAGCGCGATTACCTTGCTGGCTGCGGTGCTTATGCCCGACTTGCGCAAGCACGGCTACCTTGACGGTTGCGGTGCGGTCGAGGAAAACACCGGCTGGCGCTCGCGCCCGGACTTTACGTCCGCCCGCAACTGACATCTGCAAGCTTCGGGCAACTGCATGATGCGTTGCCTGAAGCCATCATCGATCAGCTCAGACGCGCGCTTGCAGTGCCTTGATGTGCTGCCACATCAGCGCCGGGTTGGAATACATCGGGAAGTGGCCACAATCGGGGATGCATGCCAGTTGCACCCCTTTGGCAGCGATGTCGCCGAGGTAGGAAAGGTGGGCGTTGGTGATGCCGTACATGTACTGGCGCGGGAAAGGCAGCGCCAGGAATTTCTCCATCAGGCCGCCGTTGTCCGATAGCTCGACCATGGACTCGAAGATGCCACGGACCGCCCCGGTACGGACTTTGTGCGCGAGGCTCGCCGCGTAAAGCGCGCTGGCAGGGTCGGCGGCAAGCCGGGTGCGCGCGATGAAGTCGCGCATGAAGCGTGCATCATCCTCGCGTTTGTGCTCAAAGATCTGTCGGCTGAGGAAGCAATCCTCAGGCGCGATGTTGCCCTCGATGTCGACGAAACTCAACACGCGCTCTGCAGAGGCGTCAGCGAGCATCAGCCCGGTCAGGCCCCCCATGGAGTGACCGACCAGATGGAACCTGTCGACGCCAAAATGTGCAAGTGCGGCCAGGGCTGTCTTCACCATTAACGGGATGTTGATGCGAGCGAGATCGCTGCATTCGGTTTCACCGCAACCAGGCGCATCGTAGGCAATGAAGGGGTGCCCTTCGAATGCCGGTTGCAGGGTGATGTCGGCATAGTCTTCCTTGGTTGAACCGAACCCATGCAGGAAGAGGATGGGTGCCTTGGGACCGGACCGATGGAGCACTGCCAGGTCCAGCAACACGCCATCGATGTTCAACGGCAATTTCTCGTGAGTGAAGCGAGCAGGGTGTGCCACGGTGGGAGCTCCTTTTACAGAGGCCGCAATGTCGGTCCAGCCCGGCATTTTGTAAAATACGAAGCTGCGAACCCAGCCATATGCCCAGCCTATGATGGAAAAACCTGCTTGGCCTGATCGATCATCGCCTCCACCAGCGGGTTACCGTTGACGCCATGCCACGCCATGGCGGTAGTGACAACCTTCACTTCCGGCTGCAAAGGCCGCACCAGCACATTTTCCGGCGCCAGTTTGTTCATCGAGGTCGGCACCAAGGCGATGCCCTGGCCGCAACTGACGAACGCCACCTGCGATGAAACAGAGCGCACCTGATGCACGATGCGCGGCGCGAAGCCGCTGGCTTTGCATAGCCCAACCAGGTAATCGAAGTACACAGGGCTTACGTCTCTGGACGCCATCACCAGCGTTTCATCGGCAAGCGCCTTCAGGTCGATGGCTTCACGGGCGGCCAAAGGATGATCCTTGGGCATCGCGACCGCCAGGCGGTCTTCTGACAGCGCCATCGACTGCAGGTGGCGGCCCAGGTTGCCTTCCAGGCGTGCGAACGCAATATCGATATCGCCGGCCTCAAGCGCCGGAATGGCCTCCGCACTATCGATCTCTCGAACCGAAACCGTGATCAACGGGTGGTCCTGCTTGAAGCGCTCGATCAGCTGCGGCAGCACATCGATCATGGCCGATGTGATCGCCCCGATGGTCAGCACGCCAGAGTGCCCGGCCACGGCCTCGTGAACCGCCAACTCCAGCCGCTCCAGTTGATCGGCAAATTTTCGCACTGCAGGGAGGATTGCAGCGCCGGCGGCGGTGAGTTGGGCGCCACGGCGAGAGCGGGTGAACAGTTGAACGCGAAGGGAGTGTTCGAGCGCTTGAATTTGCTCGGTCAACGGGGGCTGCGACATGCCCAGGCGCTTGGCCGCACGGCTGAAGTTCTGGTCCTCGGCAACGGCCAGGAACAACCAGAGGTGGCGTATCAAGCGAAAGTTGATCACAGCGCTATTCCATAGGTTTGTAGTATGGATAGCTTAGGTTATTGGTAATATACGTATCAAATATCGGCGCAGATACTCAAGCCTCACTTACCAGAGGCCTGCAACCCATGAGCTTGAACGCCCCGCTTGATCGCCTGGCTGCGCTCGATACCAACACGGTGTCGGACGCGCTCGACTTCCTCCAGCTTCCTGGCGCCACCAACGGCCTGATGCCGCTCTGGAACTGCCCGAAGATCGTTGGCCGCGCCAGTACTGTGCAGTTGGGGCCAAAGCAGGACGTGGCGCCCACCGCTCACCTGATTACCCCGGTCGTGGAGCAGATCACCAGCGACGACCGCGTGCTGGTGATTGCCGGTGGCGCCGATGGCATCTCCAGCTGGGGCGACATCCTGGCCAACGCAGCCCAGCGCAAAGGCATCCGCGGCTCGATCATCGATGGCTTCAGCCGTGACATCCGCGGCAGCGCCGATATCGGCTATCCGGTGTTCGGTCGCGGCGTGACCATGATCAGCGCACGTAAACGGCTCATCCAGATCGACGCGGCTGTTGGCGTTCGCATGGCCGGCGTTGAGGTTGAGGAGGGCGACTACGTCATCGCCGACGAATGCGGCACCGTTTTTGTCTCGGCCGACGCCATCGAGAAAGTGCTCGATCTGGCCGAGCGTATTGACCGGCGCCAAGCCGGCATGGTGGATGCCGTCCGGGCCGGCCGCTCGGTCGAGGAAGTGATGCACGACAGCCAATTCGAAGCCATCACGGTGGAGCACTGACATGAGCCTTTGCGATAAAGATCTCGTTGCCTTGTTCGATGGCCTGGATACCCCGGGCGTGTCCGACGCGATGGACAAACTGGGCCTCCCAGGCCAGGCCTTCGGAATTGCACCACTGGCCAACTATAGCCAGGTGGTGGTCGGTCCAGCCTTCACTGTGCAGTACGTCAGTGCGAGCACGCCGCCCGGCACGGTGGGCGACTTCATTGATGAGGTAGCACCAGGTGACGTAGTGGTCATCGCCAACGAAGGCCGTACCGATTGCACGGTGTGGGGCGACATCATGACCCAGTACGCCCTGGCGCGCGGTATCGCGGGCACCGTGATTGATGGCGTCTGCCGCGATGTGAACAAGGCACTGGGCGAAGGCTACCCGCTGTTCAGCAAGGGCCGCTTCATGCGTACCGGCAAGGACCGCGTGGAAGTCGTGGCCATCAACCAGCCCGTTTCAATTGGCCATGCCCGGGTCTGTGCACGCGACATCGTCGTCGCTGACGTCAATGGTGTCGTCATCGTCCCACGTGATCGTGCCCAGGAAGTGGCTGAAACGGCACGCCGTATCGAACACGTTGAAGCGCAGATCCGCGAGCAGATCGCCAGCGGAAAGCGCCTCAAGGAAGCCCGCGCCGCCCTCGGTTACCATGGTTTGCAGAGTAGGCAACCATGAGCCTTAGCCGCCTGCATGGGGTTTTTACAGCGATATAGACGGGAGCATTTCGCGAACACGCTCCATTGTCACTGCACTGCAGGGCTGCATCGGTTCGCGAAGCTCATTGGCGATAAGGCCTTCAACAGCCAGCGCGGCTTTTATTACAGCTGGGTTTGGTTCGCTGAAAGCTGACTGTATCCACGGCAGCAGTCGGTAGAACAGCGATCGAGCATCGTGGATGGCCCCCCTGTCCAGATCGCGCACCACCTGAACGTAGAGACTTGCATGGATATGCGCCGAAGCTGATATGGCGCCAGCACCGCCCAGGGCGAGGTTAGTGAAGATTTGGATGTCTTCGCCCGTGAGCACTTGGGCATGGCCGTCGTTGATCAGCGCCATGGTGGTTTCGATGTCTCCGCCGCAATCTTTTACTGCGACGATGTTTGCGTGCTGGACGATCCGTCTGATCGTCGCCCGCTCGATCCTAACGCCAGTCCGGTAAGGAATGTCGTAAAGCACCACAGGAGCGGAAGACGCGTCAGCAACGGCTTTGAAGAAGGATTCGATGCCTTGCTGGGAGGGACGGATGTAGTAGGGCGCGGGGACTAGAATGCCGGCAATGGCATAGCTTTGGAGTTTCTGCTGGAACGCCAGCACTTCCTGCAGATTGTTTCCCGAGAGGCCCATGATGACTTGGCTCGGGTGGGCGACCCTCAGTACGGCATCCAGCACCTTGAGCTGCTCATCCTCACTCATCGCGGCAGCTTCGCCAGTAGTACCGCACACGACCAAGCCTCTCACACCTTCAGCCAACAGTTTCTTCGCTAACCCTTGAAGCGCCTCGAAATCGACCTGGCCCAAACGAAAAGGTGTGACCAGCGCTACCCAGATACCGCGGAAATTAGACATGCATTACTCCTCAGGAAGACCGATAGTCGACGTCAGAGGAGGGGATGGGAATCAAGCGGGGAGGAGACCTTGCGCTATCTGTCCTGTCAGCTCATCTGACGGGACAGCGCCCCGGTCAAATGAGCGGCTGTTTCTTGGATTTCTTGGCAACGGACACGCATGCGCATGCCAGGGCAGAAAAGCCCTTGGCAGTCAGCATGTGGTCGGTGATGAGAATCATGGATGATCCGTTGCAAAGCGGTGCGTTTGGATAATGCACAAGTCAGTGCGGCTGGGTCAACAGGTTGCTTGACTGAACAGCATTGGTAAGCTGCGGCGGTTCAACCTCTTTACCTGGAGTCATCAATGGATGTGCTGAATGCGATGCAGGTGTTCGTGAGCGTCGTGGAGACGGGCAGCTTTACCAACGCTGCACAGTCGCTCCACATGCACCGGCCGGCTGTGTCTAAGTCAATTCAGCTTCGGATGCTGGGGCAGTGCACGTGATCGCAACGGCTGAGGAGGACCTGGTCGCCGCAGTGGCTCGCATTACAGACGGGAAGGGGGCGCGCATGGCCTTCGACCCCGTGGGTGGCCCCGAGGTGGGAAATATCCTGCGGTCGCTGTCTTACCTCGGGATTTTCTTCCAGTACGGTGCGCTGGAAACGTCTGGCATCAGCGTGCCGGTGATGGAACTGCTCGGCAAGGACTTGACCCTTCGGGGTTACCAGCTTTTCGAGGTTACCCAGGATGAGGCACGGCTGAACAGGGCCAAGGCGTTTATCACCGACGGTTTGGAGAATGGCAGCTTGCGTCCAATTGTCGGCAAGGTGTTCAAGTTCGACGAGATCGTTGAAGCGCACCGCTATATGGAATCAAACAACCAGGTGGGCAAGATCGTTGTAGAGCTCTAGATCAATCCTGTACGGGGGGCTAGCCAGAAGGGCTGGCCTTGCTCGCGAGGTGCCTGTCCAAGGCGCTCGTTAATCGTCATGCAGCAACCCGGAACTGTACTCGCCAAAGCTGTTGCTCAAGGCGTTACCGTGGAAATTCATCTGCTTTCCACTGTTCGTCGGCCCCGGGCCAAACCCCGCTGGCGCCACGGAGTCGGTCGAATAATCGTTTCGGGTGCTCACGCCTGATACCGAACAGGCGCTCAGGAACAGAACACCGCCCAGCAGTGAAACTTTGACGAGGTTAGCGATCATTTTTGACTTCCTGTGGAGTTGAGGCGCGGGAACATGACCTTTTGGTGTTTATCCTAGGCCTCGCCGTGGCGGTTTATCATGAAACTTTTCCTCGACCGACATCTTCTGAGGTAAGGGCTCACGTTGCCAAAGTCGCCTATTGATACAACGTGGGCCGTGCGCAGGTGTCAGCCGCGCTTGAGTCGTTCAGCGGCTTCGATCGCGAAGTAGCTGAAAATGCCACAGCAACCCGCGCGTTTGAATGCCATCAGTGACTCCAGGATGACTTTATCCGGGTCCAGCCAGCCGTTGTCGATCGCGGCCCTGATCATCGAATATTCGCCGCTGACCTGATAGGCGAATGTCGGTACGGCAAACAGGGCCCCCGAAGAGCCCAGCGCATCCCGAAACGGCCCGAAGAAGCCGGACGCATACTTGGCGGCGTAGGACATGAGCCTCACGTTAGGTTCTGTACGAAAAGTAATGTCGTAGACACCGCCGCCAACAGGCCAGCGTAACCATGGCGGCGTAGCTTTGCGCGAGCTTGCAGTAACGGGTTCCCAAGCGACGGTGCTCCTTCAACCAACCAAACAGCCGCTCGATGATGTTTCGTTCTTTGTACTTCGGATTGTCGAGCAGGCGTGGCAATCCAAGTTTAGGCTTACGCTTCATGGCTCGGAAAGGAATCACCGGCTGCATGTGATACCGGTCGCAGTACCGCCGTAGAGCATCTGAGTCGTAGCCCTTGTCGGCTACCAGCATGCGGCATCGCTTGCGCGGCCGGCCCCCTTTGGTCGGGAGGTAGACGCCGTCGAGCAAAGGCTGGGCATGGGAGATGTCACTGGCTTGTCCGCCAGAAAGGGTGAAGTGCAATGGAACACCTCGGGCGTCGCAAACCATATGAATTTTCGTAGTTAATCCTCCGCGGCTTCTACCGAGCGCGTGGTCCGCAGGTTCTTGCGCCCCCTTTTTTGCCTGCTCCAGATGAGGCTCGGCTCGCTTTGACCGCCGTTGAGTCAATGCACCAAGTGTCCAGATCAATCAGGCATTCAGCATTGAGCCTGATATGCAGCCGTTTAAGCATCTGGTTGAAGATGCCCTGGTTTCGCCAGTCTCGAAATCGCTGATAAACCGTTGACCACGGGCCGAATCGCTCAGGCATGTCGCGCCAGGTTGCGCCGGAGCAAAGTACCCACAACACGCCGTTGAGCATCAAGCGATCGTCAGCTCTTGGGCGCCCTGTACGTTGATGTGTAGTAAAAAGCTCAGCGACTATGGCCCAGTGCTCGTCAGAAAGTTCGTATCGCTTGGGCATAGCAGAATCCTTCGCCTAAAAGGCGAGAACTCTACGGAAAATCAGGCCTCCAGAGGCTTTTGCGGGGTTTCAAAGGTTTTCGTACAGAACCTAGGTGATGAGGCTTACGGTCGGGTCACAGAAGCTACGCGAGATGGTGATGGCAAGCGTAGCTAACCGCCATGCCGGTCTCAATTAGCTCAAATTATGGTTCGGCAATAATTATTGCTGAGGAATAATTTCTTCAAATTTTGGCAGAGGGGCAATCGCCGGGCCCGGGATGCTTGAGAGGAATAGTGCGTGACCTGCGGTACGGCTGTCGTGAGCCGAGCCTAGGTTTACCTAGTCTCGGCCCTGAGGGCTTCCATCCTCACGCCTGCGCGCTCTGCTTGCTAAGCCGCTTCGCGGAAAATTCGACCCTCTGAACCTAGTGCAGTGTGGTCATTGTGGATGACGGGCGCAGTCATACATTTTTGCGAGTTCACAGGTCGATCATGCCCTGCGGCTCGGTGACGAGGAAGTCAGTGGTCGCGTTCGAAGCTTTGGCGCTCGTCTGCCGACATCACGTGAATGTCCGTGTACTGCTTGCCGTCATCGTATTGGCCAAGTGTGTAAGTCATCCAAACCGGCTGGGCCAGCATGCCCATGTTGGATTCTACCGAGGCCTTAGCAAAGCATTTCTTGCGGCCCGACGCCTTGTTGGTCGACAGGCTTTCGATCTCGTGGATGCCTGTAACCTTGGCCCAGACACCGCGACCTTGTCGGTTGAGCATGTCAACGTAGCTGTTGCGGGAGCTTTGAGCCTTAAGAGTCAGAGCCTCCTTGACCTGTGGGTCGGAGCAGGTTCGACTGCCCGCTAAAGCAATGCCGGAGCACATCGCGGACAGGACGGTGCAAGCAGCGAGACGGGTGATGGAGCATTTCAACATTAGAGCAATCCTTGAATCAGTATTTCGTGTTTCGCGGGCGGGGTGGCCTTGGATTCTCTCACCAGGTTACCGAACGCCTTTAAATCTTGAGTAGTAATCTTCAATAGAGTGATGGATGCCAAAGCTTGTATGATCGAAGCTTTCAGGCACATCTACTGGTAGTCGTTAGTGTTGCATGCAGCTTTTTTAGCAGTTGAAAGCGCTATGAAGCTTTGCATATGCCATGTTCCGCAGAGGTTCGTTCTCGAAGGTCACCGTCATGAGTGGGTTGTGGAAGTCATTCGTCCGCACATTGATCTCTTTGATGTAGACATTGCTGCCCTTGTGCACGTCGCTCGTAAAAAACTCAGTGACACTGCTGAAGTTAATAATCGCGCCAGTCCGTGCCCTTCCAATTAAGAGCTTCCGAGCTGCGAGGTCAATCACCAGGCCCTGTCCGCCGTATTGATAAATGAAATCAGGGTGCAGTCCCCGAGCACTCACCAGCCGGCTGAATTTGTTCTGAGTTCGAGACCTGATCCACTCTGCAAAGCTGAAGTACACGAACATAAAGCCGGCGAATACGAAGAACATGAACCAATCGCCAGTGATCATTGAGGAAATCGCTCCTAGCCCACCGTACAGCAGCACAGGGAGTGCAATGATTCTGAGTAATACGTTCATGTTCGATCCTTGTAAACTTAGCAGCCTGGTTTTGCCGCTTGGGGTTGTGCGAGGGCGGGGAGTGTGCGCTCGCGTGATGGCAAAATGCAATTGCATTTGGTGGGTGTGAGAACGGATCGACGTTTGAGGCGCTGGAAAGCTCTAGGGAAGACAGTGCTAGGAGGATCTATCGTGGGATCGAGAAGGCCATTCGCGCATCGATACTATGAGTCAGAGCCGGGGCATCTTTCAGGTGCCCCGGCCCGGGATTTCCTACTATCGATCGAGAAACTCCAGCATTGTCAGAAGCGAGACTGAATCTTTAAGCCAATGACGACCGCATCATCGACTTCATCTACACCACCAGGATGGCTTACAAGCTGCAGGTTAGGCCTGACCATCAACCAATTGGTCACCTGCACCCCGTAGAAGATCTCAGCGCTGTACTCCTTGTCTTGTACGGGGATGAACGTAGGGTCGTTGTAGTCGGTGCTACCGGACATCGCGTTGAGTAAGCGCTGCCGTTTTTCGAACTGCGGGCTGACTTCGACGCGGCCAACAGCGATCCCGAGTTGATCAGAAGGGCGGCTGTCGAATGGGCCCACGATGGTCATGCCGAGGTTAAGAGAGCTGCGGATGTAGCTTGTGTCTTTCTCGTTGAAGTGTGCCTGGGTGAACAGCTCAACGGGACGGTTTGGATCGTCATTGATAAGCGCGACTTGCTGGCGGAGTACCGTCCAAAATCCGTGGCTCGTGCTGTGCCGCTTATACCCTCCATCTGGAGTTAGCGGCTGGGGCTGACCGTCGGCACCCATGTACACATCATCTGCGTCCGCCGTCGACACGAACGCGCCGACTCGCACCTCTGCAGGTAAATCAAACAGTGCGTGTCTGGGTTTATAGATGGTTTCAAAAGGCATGATCACACCCTTACCCCCCGAGAAGCTCATTTTGAAACCGCTATTGTTTTCTTGTAGCGATGGGTTTTGCTCGAACACAGCAGCTTGTACGGCCAGCGAATTCGACACATGGTATTTCAGCTGCAAGCCCCATTGACTCACAGGGAAGTTGTACCAGACCGTTCCGGTGCTTGAGCCGCCTGTGTTCCCGCAGAAGAGCAGGTTCTGGAAGTCGCATGGGAACTCTCCGAACTCGCCTAGTCCAAAGCGACCAATTCGTAGGTTCAGTTTGTCGTTGAGCAGGTTCTGGCGATACGACAGCTCAGCGAGACGCCAAATGGAACCGCGGCCCCAGACCTCCTGAGTGGAGGTCAGCTGACCGCTACGTGGATCAATCAACCGTTGGTTGGTGATGTCCTCGCCGTTGCGGTTTGTGATGTACAGCTGAGTTGATGCGCCCTGCCAACCTAGCGTTCGCTCGAGATCAATACCTAGGCCTAGCAGGGTCTCGTCGGCATAGGCGACCTTCCGGTCTTGGTTGAAGCCTCCGTTGGCGTTCCATCCAAGCTCGTTGGTGTAGTTCAAGGTCACATCATAGCCTTGCTCAGAAAGTGCCTGGCGTGAACCGTTCCAGTCACCTGTCATCCATCGCGAATCGCGAGCAAATGGCTCATCGGCGTTTGCGATATGACTCTGAACAGTCAACAACGAAAGCAGAATGAGCGGGCACAGCGAGATAGCAGAGCGTGAGTCGTTCACAGTCGTGCTCCAGCGGGCGAGAGGGGGCGGGATGGGCCGGGCGGCCCATCCTCAAGATGGAGAGAGCTTTGCCTTAGCAGCAGGTATAGGGCGGGGCGTTCCTGCCGTTGTCGCCTATCCAGCGATTGATCGCGCTGATGACGTGCCCGACGACCTTACGGTGCTCGGTATCGTTAGGAATGTCGTGGTATCCCCCAGCAATCTCCACGACGTGTGCGTTTGGAATGAGTTTGCTCCAGCGCTGAGCGAGAGAAGGAGGGGCGAAAACGTCGTGCTCCCCATTGATGAGTAATACAGGGATGCTGAGTTTGGAAAGCCCTTTGCTGAGTGCATCAGTCTGCTCACTGATTGCTCTCCATAGATTTGCCTCAGCGGGGGCTGTGTCGAATTTCAATGGATCATGCTCAAGCGCATCCAGGTAGGCGGCGTCTCGTGACATGACCATCTCGATGCCTTCCTTGATTACGGGAAGCCCTTCAAAGGGAGCGCCTGTCAGGACGACACCTGACGCCTCTGGCTCAAGTGAAAGTGCAAGCGCTGCACCGGTGATGCCGCCAAGTGAGTGGCCGACAATGACCAATGGGCGACTCGGGTGTTGTGTGCGGATGAAAGTTGCCAGGTCACGGGCATGATCGACCAATTGATTGATAGATTCGAAGTGACCAGGTGCCCCTCCAGTCATCCCATGGCCGACATGATCAATGCCCCAGACATCAAAGCCTGCGTGTACCAATGCTGCGGCGAAACGGTGGTAGTGTCCGGTGTGCTCACCGAAACCGTGAAGCAGAAGGACGGAGGCCAAGGCGTCCTCGCAATCCCAGTTTCGGTAGTAATACTGACCCGTTTTTGTTTTTTGAATGGGCATGGATTCAGTCCTTCTTCGACTGTGCTTTACGCAGTTCTTCGAACCAGTTCGGGTTGGTCATCCACTCAACAGGGATCGGTGGGCTGGGATAGCCCGCTACCAAAATTACGTTGCTATGGACGCCGTAGTCACCGGTTTGGATGAAGGCTTTGCATCGATTGCGCAGGTCGTAGAACTCGGGCAAATAGCGCAGCTCATGAATATGATCCGGGCCAGTCAACCCTTGCACCAACTCCCTCATCGGAGGATTAGCCTGGCGCATGTTTTCAGTCACAAATGCGGCTTCGAAATCACCCACCTCCCACAGGACAGGTAACAGCTGATCGACCGTTGGGCAGCCTGTGTGAATGGCCACGTCAATGATTTCGACGTCTGGGTTAAGCGGTACCAGGCTCGCACTCGAGGTGCCGCTGCCAGCATCCGCGATAAAGATCATTTCCCCGTGTCGGAGAGTGCTGACCAATGCGGCTAAACGTTCGTGCAGAAGACGTTTCTTGCTCATATCAACCTCTTACTTCAGAGACATTGCGGTGTGGTTAGGAACTGGATTAGCCGCGCTTAGCGCTGGTCAGCGATGCAGGGCATGAACCGTCTGGCTCAAGTTGGCGGCCTGCTGTTTCCCGCAGCGTCAGGACGCTGAAGGTTGCGATTAATCCCGTGCTCAATACGAGCAGGGCAGGGGAGAGAGATGAGCCGGTCACGTCTATGAGGTAGGTGGCGACATAAGCGGCGCTGCCACCGAATACAGCGACGGATAGGTTGAAGCCGATCGAGAAGCCGGCGTAGCGAACACGAGTCGGGAAAATTTCCACCAACGCTGGCCCAGAGGCGGACATGAACACGGCAAGGCAGATACCCAGCAATGCGTGCCCCATCAGGATCAGACCATAATTTCCGGTGCTGAAAATCAGGAACACAGGATAGATGGCCAAGGTGCAAAGCAAAGCGCCCAATAGGAGGATCGGCTTGCGCCCAATTCGGTCGCTGATTCGTGCAAATGCGAAAATGCTGAGCGATGCCATGACCAGACAAGTGACATTCGACACTGACGCCTGAAGGAAGGACAACCCGAGCTGTACCTTCAGGTAGGTCTCGATGTAGACGAAGATGAAATAGAAGGCTGCACCTTGCAGCGCGATGCAGCCAGCCGTCTGCAGAATTTGCCTCCAGTGGCGAGTTACAGCGTCGCTGATGGGCGCCTCGCTGACACCTTCGGTTTCTTGGAGCGTCTTGAAGGCGTGGGTGTCTTCAAGCTGAGAGCGAATGTAGAACGCCACGACACCTAGAACCCCCGACAGCAGGAACGGTATGCGCCATCCCCATTGTTCCAGAGCTGCCTCGCTGATTGATGCTGTCAACCCTAGGATGAAGGCCGATGCCGTTGCGTTGGCGATGAAACTTGAGCAATGCCAGCAGCTGACAGTCCAAGCCCGGCGCCCTGGATTGGCTGATTCAACAAGAAAAGTCGCTGCTCCTCCTGGCTCACCTCCCGATGCAAAGCCCTGCAGCATGCGCATCGCAACCATAAGAACTGGAGAGAGGATGCCGATGCTTGCATAGCTGGGAAGAAGGCCGATGACGAAGGTCGAACCGGACATCAGGAGAATGACGCTTGCCAGAATCTTTTTCCGACCAACCCGATCGCCTAGCCTGCCGAAAAATAGCGCCCCTAGTGGGGCCATCAGGAATGAGATGCCGAACGCTGCAAAGGTGGCAAGAAGGCTGGCGGATGGTGTGCTGACAGGAAAGAACACTCGACCAAGGATGACGGCTAGAAATCCGTAGGAAGCGTACTCGAACCAGGTAATAAAGTTGCCGATTGCAGCAGCGATGATGGCTTTGCGCAGGGCAGGGTTTTGGGGCGGAGTAATCCCTTGTGTTGTCATGTCTGTCTTCCCGTACCGTTGATGGTTTTTGTTGTGGTGGGGCAGATGCAGCAGTAAGAACAGCAATGCTTTTGTTATCGATTACATTTTTTTGTAAACGTTTTCCATCCATCCTGCAACGATATTTTTCACTTTGGGCAGGGTTGGCTGATCATTGGCCCTAGAGGCACCGAAGAAGGCTCAGAGCTCTCCAGCGGTGTCTGCTGAGTGAAGTGAAGGTTCGAGTGCGTTTCGCTTCAAGAAGGTGCGAGCTGAGTGAAAATGGCCCAGTACGGGGCGTCGGTGTTACCAAAGCATACAAACGCTACCTCCCTTCTGATCGATGTGTGGACACCTACATTCCCTGTCTAAACCGCGTGGCATAAGGCCTGCTCCCCAGGGGAGACATGCTTCAGGAAGGTCTGGCATGAACGATGCTTGTAAACGTTTACATTGCCAGTTGATACCGACGGCATGGGAGGGTCGTGGTGTTTGACTGCGACTGGCATTGGCGCGATTGCCGTGGCAGGTAGGTAAACCTCCCCAAAAATCGGTGTGAGCTAGCATGTAAACGATTACGGCGCTTTGCGTCAGTTTCGTTTGAGATAAGGGCCGCTGCGTGTATCAGTGCCCAATTACAAGAATGTCCACACAGTGAGATACGGCTATGGGCCTCATTAACGATTTGAAGTCTTCACGCTACGCCACCACTCTGATTTTCTTCGTCAACGGCTTGGTTCTGGGGATCTGGGCTACAAATATTCCGGCGATCAGTAAGGCTCTCAGCCTTACCGACGGTCAGCTGGGCAATGCTTTGAGCATGTTTGCCGCGGGCACCATGCTGATGATCTTCATGGCCGGCAGTGTGGCCAACAAGTTGGGTAGCCGGGCTTCGATCGTTTTGGGTGGCGTGCTGCTGTCGATCTCGTTGCCCCTGTTGGTGATGTCTCCGTCCTATGAGGTGTTCTTCGGCATCCTCCTGTTCTTCGGGATCTGCAACAGTGTGATCGACATCTCGATGAATACCCATGCGTCCATCATCGAGGAGAAGGAAGGCCGGCCTTTGATGTCCTGGTTCCATGCTGCGTTCAGCTTCGGCGGCATGGCAGGTGCTGGCATCGTGTCGATCTTCGACTCTTTCGAACTTACCGCGATGTTCAACCTCGCATTTGCTGCTGGGTTGATGCTGGTTACTACCCTTGTATGTGCTGCGCCATTACGTCATCTGCGTCCGGATGGCGCCACCGAGTCGGTCAAGAAAAAGGCCGTCATTCGCCCAAGCATCACGCTGCTGATCGTGGCGATGCTGACGATCATGTCGCTGTTCACCGAAAGCTCCATGATCAACTGGAGCGCCAAGTACTTGACCGACGTGGCAACCACTAGCACCGGCATTGCAGCATTTGCATTCGGCGGCTTCAGTTTTGCCATGGCTGTAGGTCGTCTGGCCGGCAACCCGCTGATTATCCGTTTCGGTCGTGACTGCGTGCTTGTGTCTTCCGGACTGCTTGCCGTTGCAGGTTTTGCGCTGGCTATCGGGGCGCCTTCTCCAGCCACCTCTATCGCGGGCTTCATGCTGGTGGGGCTGGGGCTTTCGAACATGACTCCGATCCTGTACAGCAAAGCCGCTCAAGCGTGTCCTCAAGCGCCAAGCCTTGGGTTGGCCATGAATGGCACCATTGGCTATCTCGGTTTCCTTGTCTGCCCGCCAATCATTGGTGCTACCTCTGACCACATCGGCCTCCAGTACAGCATGCTGCTTCCGCTCGTTGCCATGCTGATCGTTAGCCTGGTGGCCTGGAAAGGTCAGCTGGAGCTGCGCACCTCGGGCAAGCCGCTGACAAATTAATCCGCGTTTCTCCTGCCGCCCCTTTTGGGCGGCAGTCTTCAGGTATTTGCGCCTGCTCTGTCTAGCTACGTAAAACAAAACTAAGGAATACCAATGATCAACGGCAAGAAGCTGGGGCTTTCGGCTGCGCTGAGCATGCTGTCATCCGTCGCTGCAGAAGCAGCAGAGTTCAATGGATACCTGCGTAGTGGGGTAGGGGGAGCTAGCTCAGGTGGATCTCAGTCATGCTTTCAACTTCCAGGTGCGCCGTCCAAGTATCGGCTCGGTAACGAATGTGAGCAGTATGGGGAGCTGGGGCTGAGGCAGGATCTCGTGTCACTTGACGATGGGTCGGTGGTCAGCGTTGAGGGCATGGTGGCTCTACTCAGTCGCTATGGGCACAAGCCTACGTTTGCTGATGATAATGGCTATGCCAAGGTCGTTCAGTCATACGTGGAGTGGAGCAAGGTACCTGCCCTCAACAACGGCTCGCTCTGGGCGGGGCGACGCTTTTACAAGCGTAACGATATCCATATCTCAGATTTCTATTACTGGGATCAGAGTGGCACTGGCGCCGGTATCGAGGATGTTGAGCTTGGCGGGCTGAAGTACAGCTATGCGTTTTCCCGAAAAGACAGCGTTTTCCAGAAGGACTACACCAACCGACATGATTTCAACATCGGTGGAATCGACGCTAACCCTGGTGGGGAGTTGGAGTTCGGCTTCAGCTACATCGAGGATCCGAAGCGAGGCGATAGCCATAGCGGCTGGGCCGTCACGGTTCAACATCGCCAAAGTGATGTACTTGGGGGAAACGCGAACACCGTAGCTCTGCAGCATGGTCAAGGCCCAGGAACGAATCTGGGCACCACCGGGGATGTTGAGTTGGATCGCAGCAATCGAAGCTGGCGGCTGCTGGATTACTTTGATTGGCAGGTCACCTCCCGATTTGGTGGGCAGTTCCAAGTGGTAACGCAGCGTGACTACAGAGAGGGTGGGGAGAAGCAAGACTGGGTTTCTGTTGGTGTGAGGCCAGTCTATGCCATCTCGGATCAATTCAAGCTCGTTGCCGAGGTCGGACATGATCAGATTGAGGCATCGGACGGCACTCGCAAGCTAAGCAAAATCACGTTTGCTCCGACCTGGTCTCCGAAAGGCCCCGGTTTCTGGGATCGCCCTGAGGTGCGGCTCTACTACACCTACGCAAAATGGAATCGCGCCGCGCAAATCGCTGCAGATGAGATTGCTGAGGGTTCTGCGTTGTCTTCGACGGGGGCGTTCAACAGCGCTCGTCATGGCAGCAATTTTGGAGTTCAGGTCGAGTATTGGTGGGAGTGAATGTGTTCTCACTTCACTTAATCAGAGGAGCCAGATGAAAGGTGGTTGAGTGAAGCTTGCTAAAGATCAAGGCACCAGATACTCTTGTTGCTCGGCTTGTAATCGTTTACACGGTATTGCTGAAAGGGACGGTACCCCTTCGGACTATCGACCGTAATCGACACTTTTGCCCACGGCCTCCGTGGGCTTTTTTATTCCAGCTCAGCTGATCCGGGCGAGCAGGAGCAGCCTCGGCTAACTATCGTGCAACCCCACGTCCAGCGTCATCGAGAAGTCTATGAATTCGAGTGTCACTCGTACTGCCGCCTTGCTCATTGTTCTTGCAGTGGCATGCCTCTCCATGCATGACGCCATTGCACGGCAGATGGTTCAGGGGTTGCCGGTTGTTGTTGTGATCTGGGTGCGTTACCTCGGTCAAACCCTGGTCATGGGCAGTGCGGCGATCTCGAGAAGAAGTCTCGCTGCATGGACGTGCCGCCGACCGGGCCTGCATTTTCTCAGGGCCTTTTTTCTTGTGGCATTGAGCTTGTGTTTCATCGGCGGTCTGCGGTTTGTACCGTTGGCAGAGGCGACAGCTCTGAACTTCCTCGCACCGCTCTTCGTACTCGTGCTCAGCAAGCTTTTCTTCAGTGAAGCGATACGACCATCGCAGTGGATTGCCGTTCTTGTCGGTCTGCTAGGTGTGGCGCTTGTGGTAAATCCAGCTGGTGAGCTTTTCACATGGGCAGCGCTGCTTCCCTGCGGAGCCGCATTCTTCTTGAGCTGTTATCAGCTCGCGACTCGTGCAGCGGCTAATCAAGATACGCCGGAGAGTGCAACGCTATGGCTCGGGTTATTTGCCCTGGCCCTCTGCAGCGCGATGCTGCCCTGGTTTTGGGAGGCGCCTTCAGCGCTACAGTGGTTAGGATTAAGTGGCATGGCGCTCGTTGGAACAACTGCGCACTGGCTTTTCGCCGCAGCCTACAGCCGAGCAAGCCCTGCCAGGCTAGCTCCATTTACCTACGTTCAAATTCCCTGTTCAGCGTTGCTGGGGTACCTCATGTACTCAACCTTTCCGGATGTCCTTGGTTGGTGGGGCATCTC
This sequence comes from Pantoea sp. Ap-967, assembly GCF_011752565.1. Taxonomy (GTDB): domain Bacteria; phylum Pseudomonadota; class Gammaproteobacteria; order Pseudomonadales; family Pseudomonadaceae; genus Aquipseudomonas. Next base: position 98,387 of record NZ_VWXK01000013.1, on the reverse strand, counting down.
GATGATCCTGATTAGTGGCCTCATGGTCATTTTGCCTTCAATCGTTCGAGGCGCCCGTTCGAGTGAGCAGGAATCGTTGGGTGAATTGCGTTAGTGAGTAGGGGAGATTGAAATGCAGGTTTTGAGAGGTTTAACGGAGCTGGTGATTTTTCAGCTGATGGGCTCTTTGATTAGCTCATCCATTCTGAAGCCAGTTCCTGGGCCAATCGTTGGCCTCGTGTTACTGCTGGTATTCCTGTGTGTGCGAGGAGAATTGAGTTCGTCCGTTGAGCAGGCGGCAGGCTGGCTACTACGGTGCATGCCGCTGTTGCTGGTTCCCGCGGCAGTGGGCGTCATGGCGTGGTACTCAGTGATACAACCAATGGGTTGGGCGCTGCTGGTCGTTCTGTGTGTTTCGCTAGTCCCAACCATGATTTTTGCCGGGCTGCTGATGCAGGCGCTGGTCAAACGTAGTCAGCGAGGTGGCCAATGAGTACGTTTCTGGAGCCTGTAGTGGGGCACCCACTTTTTCATCTTGCGCTGACATTGATAGCGTTTCAGGCTGCGTTGCACCTGAGCAAGGTGAGTGGAATTGTCATCCTGCAGCCGGTACTGGTCAGTGCGGCGGTGGTCATTGCAGTGCTCACTTTTGCAGGTATTTCGTACGACGAATACCTCAAAGGCGTCAGTATCCTGAATCTACTATTGGGGCCGGCTACCGTCGCGCTCGCGGTGCCGCTCTACCAGAACCTTTCGCGTATTCGGCGCTTGCTCTGGCCGATTGTGATTACAGTCGTACTGGGTGGCATCGTGGCGTCTGCATCCACGCTTCTCTTGGGTGGGTTGATGGGGATCGACCATCAGTTGCTGATGACACTTGCGCCGAAGTCGGTGACGTCTCCAATTGCGATGCTTGTAGCCAATCAGGCTGGTGGCATCGCTGCACTAGCAGCAGTGTTTGTCCTGCTGACCGGAATCTTGGGTGCAGTGTTCGGCCCCTCGCTGTTGCGTATGTGTCGAGTGACGCATCCGGCTGCTATGGGTATGGCGCTGGGGTTGACGGCTCATGCCGTGGGGACTTCAAGAGCCCTGGAAGAGGGACAGGAGCATGGCGCCTATGCTGCGCTCGCGATGAGTCTTATGGGGGTAGGAACAGCGATATTCTTGCCGCTTGCCCTGGCTGCGATTTAGTTGCTACCAAAAACAGAGGGCGAATGCGCCCTCTGTCTGTTGACTGTGTTTCTTAACTACTCGCCTTTACGCGTTCTAGCCGGAGCTTGCGGCCCAGGCTGGCACCAGGTTTTGAGTAAGCGCATCAATGGCATATCTTGCGCTTGAGGGTATGTAGATTCCGCGCTACGCACGGTTTGCGCGGGCTGAGCGTCCGTGAAGCGTGAACCTGCCAGGGAAGAAAGCACGTGCATGGGAGCCTCCAAAGCGTCTATCATGAAAAGGATTACATTTTCTGTAAGCAAATCCTTTGCCAGTTTCTGGCCATGTCCTCTGATCCTATCGACACTTTGGTTTTTAATGCTAGACACCACTTCTTCTGTCTCTTTCGCGGGCACGCCGAAAGAGGTTGTTTCCACGCGACTCGTTTTCTTCATTGCAGGTTTTTGCCTGGCCTCATGGGCACCGCTGGTGCCTTTAATCAAGGAACGGGCAGGCCTCGATGAAGGGATTCTGGGCATTTTGCTGCTCGGTTTGGGTATAGGTTCCATCATTGCAATGCCAGTTGCTGGTGCGCTTGTATCCAGATGGGGCTGCCGTCGAATCATCCTTGCGGGGACGTTCGTGCTTTTGGGGATGCTGCCACTCCTGGCGACGCTCAGTAAGCTTGAGCTTTTACTTCCCGCTCTTATCGTCTTTGGGGTAGGGATGGGGTCTCTCGACTGCGCGATGAACGTCCAGGCGGTGGAGGTAAACGCCCAGAGTTCCAAGCCGATCATGTCCAGTTTTCATGGGCTGTTCAGTCTGGGCGGTATCATGGGTGCGTTGACTATGACGGCTCTCCTGAAGTTGTCGGTTACGCCGCTACATGCGGTTCTGATCGTGGATGGCTTAAGCCTTTTGGTGCTGTACCGAAGCTCCGCCGGGCTGCTGACTATCGGCGAGCGAAAGCGGGCTCCGCTTTTTGCTATACCAAAAGGAGAAGTGCTCTTCCTTGGTGCGTTGTGCTTCATCGTTTTTCTTGCAGAGGGGGCAATGCTGGACTGGAGCGGGTTGTACCTGATTACCCAGCAAAATCTGCAGACTGAGCTAAGCGGGCTCGCCTACGCCACGTTTGCTACGGCAATGACAGTCGGGCGCCTCTTAGGAGATCGAATTGTGGCCCAGGTAGGGCGCAAGCTGGTCGTAGGCCTGGGTGGGGCAATTGCCGCTCTGGGTTTAGTCATCTCCCTTGCCACGACCGAATGGATGGTTTCATTGATGGGGTACAGCCTGATTGGCCTGGGATGCGCAAACATCGTGCCGGTACTGTTTTCTGCAGTTGCTGACCAAAAGTCCATGCCCAAAGCTGTTGCTATCCCGGCCATGACGACTGTGGGATACGCCGGCGTTCTTGTCGGGCCTGCTTTCATAGGGTTCATTGCGCATGCAAGTTCGCTCGGGGTCTCGTTGGCTGTCGTGGCTATCGGGTTACTCCTGGTCGCAATGTCGGGTCGATTCGTCAGAGCCTAGGTCGACAGAGTAAACCTTTCGCTTTGCAAAACGTCTATGTAAAGGATTACATTCTGGGGGTCGGCACTGCTGGCATGTGTCGACGCCATCTCCAATCGTAGAGGGAGCGCTGCATGAGCAAAGTGGTGAAAGGTAACGAAGACCTCGGGGACATCCTGGTGCTGGGGCCAGATGATGGTAAGGATTACTGGCAGCCTGTCCCGGCCAATGGCTTCATCTCAGTCCGCATTGATCCAGAAGAGCTGGATATCCAAAGCCCTTTCAGTCTAGGAACCCAAACGCTACCACCATCAAGCTATGTCCGGGAGCATTACCATCCGGTTCATGATGAGGTGCTGCATTTCATCCGCGGGAAAGGTAAGGCAAGGATTGATGGGATTGAGCATGTCGTTGAGCCTGGCGTGACAATTTTTGTCGGCAAAAACCGCAGGCATATGTTCATCAACGACAGCGATGAGGAGTTGCACTGGCTGTGGTTCATTCAGCCCAACGGGCTGGAGGTATTTTTCCGCGACATTGGTATCGAGAAGCATCCTGGTCAACCTGATCCAGAGCCATTCCCTCGCCCGAAGAACGTGCTCGATATCGAGAAAACGACTGCATTCGGCCCTCCCTTGGCAGATCCATTTATTCCAGTGTTTGAGAAGCATCGTTAGGCCTTGTGCGGCTTGGCTTTCTTCCTGGCGCCTGTCTCGCAGGCGCCAACCCTTCCCCTGTGACTGTGGACTCAGCTGAGCTTCTTACCGAGCGCTGTAAAAAAATGTCGACGGCGTAGGGAGCTTCTGCTAATTTTGCTGTCATGCTGTAAACGATTACACCGGCCACAAGCTAGTGAATCGGAATGCTAGGAGATCCATCTCTTCTGGCCCTTACGTAAAGCACCCTGCATGCCCTCGCTGGCATGAACCCCAGAACCAATAACAAATCGCTACGCGGGGAAACACAGTGCCTAATGCCTTGAATGCTTGTCTGCCCTTCATAGCACCATCCATCCGCTTTAACGAGAGGTTGGCTTCGGTGTGGAACATTTCCTGCTAATTCTGCTGTGATGATTGAGTGTTACCTTTTCCAAGGAGCCTGATCGTCGTGCTTTGCCGTGCCTGACGCTTTGTCTGGCTTGTGGCTATGCTTGAAGTTGTGAGAGGTAGACGTGTCTGAACAAAAAATCCTGGGTCGCGCGCGCGTGGCCACATCCGCCGTATTTTTCACAAATGGTGCCGTGCTCGCCATTTGGGCGACCAATATCCCTGGTATGAAGCAGGCTTTGCGCCTAAGTGATTCGGAGCTCGGAATCGCCCTTAGTGCATTTGCTGCAGGCACGATGCTGATGATGTGCTTGGCTGGTGCGCTAGTAACACGCATTGGCAGCCGTAAATCCCTTCTGTTGGGGGCGGGCTTAGTGTCGGCGGTGCTCCCTCTCTGCGGGCTTGCGAGCTCTGCTTGGTCGCTTGCTGCTGCTATTTTCGTACTGGGTGTCGCAAATAGCATCCTAGATGTTGCGATGAATACCCATGGTTCTCTGATTGAGGCGAGAAAAGGGCGATCGTTGATGTCCTCGTTTCACGCTGTTTTCAGTATCGGGGGGCTTGCAGGAGCTTCCGCGGTTGCGACCCTGCTCTCGAATACATTGGGTTTACTTCAATGTCTGATCATCTCGGCTGCTGCCACCGCTACCGTTGCATTGTTTGCAGCATTTTGGCTGGGCGATCTGAGACCTTGCGTCAAAGTTGGAGATGATTGCCAGCCAGTGACGAAGGCGAAGAGCTTTGCCTGGCCAAATCGAGCATTGATCTGTATCGCAAGCCTGACGTTCTTGGCGCTGTTTATCGAACGCACGGTGATTGATTGGAGCTCCCTCTATCTCACTGATGTGAGTCACACCTCTGCGAACATTGCGGCTTTTGCTTTCGGTGCCTTCAGCTTCGCTATGGCTATCGGGCGGCTTGGCGGGGATGTGTTGATCCGAAAGTTGGGAGCCAATACCGTCCTGGCTGTTTCGGGCGGCATTGGTGCCGCGGGCGTCGCATTGGCAGTTATCTTCCCGCTGCCGGCAACCTCCATCGCAGGGTTCATCCTGGTTGGAGTAGGGCTCTCCAATATGACACCGTTGCTCTACAGTCAGGCGAGCAAGGCATACCCCGGGGCTCCAGGTCTTGGGCTGGCTATGAACGGGACGTTGGGCTACACGGGTTTCCTTTTGGCTCCGCCAGTGATTGGTTTCCTTTCCGAGTCGTTCGGATTGAAGCTCTCTATGGTCATCCCCTTCGTTGCATTCATCCTTCTAATGGGGAGTCACTTCCAAAAGGTCAGAATGCAACGATTCAAGGCGTCTTTGCCGACCCCAAGGCTGCCTTGCGGTGAGGTTGTGAGGGACTAACGCAAGCCATCTCATCATGCTCTGGAGGCGCAATTCTTGGATTACTTTGCTGCTCTGTCCGCATTCGTTGAGGCTGCCCACCTTGGCAATTTCTCGAGGGCGGCTGAGAAGCTTGATGTTAAAGCTTCTACGGTCTCCAGGTCAGTGAGAGACCTGGAGGCTGATCTCGGTATCGCGCTTTTTAATCGCACTACACGGTCTCTAGCGCTCACGGAGGGTGGGAGGACGTTCCTTGAGCATGCTATCCAGGTGCTTGACGGGCTTGGACGTGCGAAAGCAGCAGCCTCGGCTCTGAATCAGCATCCGCGTGGGCATCTGCACTTGATTGCCCCCTCTGCCTTTTCCAGGCGTTACCTCATTCCTCTGCTCGGCGCTTTCATGGCCCGGCATCCGGAGGTGAGGGTTCATCTCACTTGCGTCGATGCTGAATTCAACCTCATCGACGCCGGAGCAGATCTTGCTGTGAGAGCAGGGCGCTTGGACGACTCCTCTCTCAAGGCGCGAAGGATTGCTGATGAGCGATGGGTGGCTTGCGCATCACCAAGCTACTTGCAGAAAGGGTTACTGCATCCTCGCGAGCTCGACGAGTTGGAAATCATTGGAGACAAGCTGGGGCAAATTGAGCTGGCTTGGTCGCGTGGTAGTGACATATTCCGGCATGTGCATGTGCGCCGCATCCAGATTGATGATCTGGAAGGGCAGTTGGTTGCTGCTCGACATGGAATGGGCATCGCATTTCTTCCGGTATGGCTGGTAGAAGAGGCGCTCAATTGCGGTGAGCTTCAAGATTGCCTGCCTCAATGGAAATGTAACCCTGCGAAGGGAGCAACAGCTCTGTGGTTCATCTATCCACCTAAGAAAATTGTCTCGACAAAGGTTCGATCATTTATTGATTTCACTATGGAGCACATTTGTACTCCATAGCGATTTGGCGTCCTTAGGTAAACCGGATGTCGAGTGAGCGGAGGTAGGTTTGCAGCCCTGCGTCTTGTATAGGGATGAGGAAGGCTTCGGCTTCCGATTCGTTGTAGTGTGCATGCCAATAGCCTGGCGGTGTGACGAATGCGAGCCCTGGTGACCAATCCACTCTCCTCGGGTTCTTGATCTGGCCTGAGTCGTCGAGTTGCGTACCGACCAAGGTGTAGCATCCTTCTGGGCAGTCGACGATGAAGTCCAGTGCAATGGACTGATGGCGATGAGGTTTCTGAATTGCTCCGGGAGGCACGATGCCGTACATGGCCCAAAGCACATGGGTCACTGTTCGGGTCTGCTCAAAATTACGATTTCCTAGCAAGATGCTGATGCGGCTCCGGTCACCTGCCCTGGGATCATCTGCGGCCTCGCGAAGTTTCTGCTGGGCGACATTGGCAGGGTACAGCGTGGGGCGAAATCGATCGGCGCTGATTTTCACGCCCAAATATTGCAGGAGTGGCTCGTCATGCACGTAGTAAAGGCGAGAGTCTGTCTTTGCGGTAAGGTGTGTGATTTCAAGCCCGGGTAGCGCAATGAAGCAGCCTTTGTCCCAGCTCAGCCTTGTCTCTCCGTAGCTAAGTTCCCCCGAGCCATCGATCACATACATGACTTGGGATGTCGCGTTTGGCTGCAGATCCATGGAGTCCTCAGCATTGAGCCTGATGAAGTTGGCACAAAGCCCAGGGCCAGTGGCTGGGGCTGTGCACTTAAGCTTTGCGCTGAGATCAAGCGGGACAAGCCTTGAAGGCCCTGAGTCATAAAGAGCTTCAGGGAAGAGGCTGTAGGGGATTTTGGGTGTCAGGCCGGCGCCAATTGGGTTGGCAGCCTTGCTGTATTCGTAGAACTGCGCATCCGATGATTGGTCGATGGCGTGTACTGCACCGGTAATGGCGGGGAGGTTCATGGGTACATCCTCATTTGGTCACGGTTTGCACGATGACTATGAGGAGTAAAGCCAGAGTGGAAAATGCCGGGGTTGCAAAGGACTTATGCAGGGAAGAGCAGAATACAAGGGGAGGGCGCCCGGCGATTGAGGAGTGCGACTGCCGAATCGCGATGCTTACTAGCCCCATGGCCTGAACGTAGGCTTAGGGGCATAGTGCAGAGGAGAAACTCAATCAACTGAATGGCTGGACTGGCGAATCATGAGCTGGGTGCCGAGTAGGATCGGTTTGATTTCCGTTCCGTGCTTCAGGTTGGAGATGAGACTCTCCGCGCTACGCACACCCATTTCACCTGCTGGGATTGCCAGTGTCGTGAGTGGAGGTTCAAGGTACTCAGCGAACTCCAGATTGTCGTAGCCCACAACCGAGACGTCCTTAGGTACGTTGAGCTGAAGCTTCTTACACGCCGAAAGAACACCGAACGCAATAACGTCGCTGTTGCAAATCACAGCCGTGACCTCAGGGTGTTCTAGACGAATACGGCGAAGGGTGCGCTCTCCAAACTCAATCGTGTAGCCGCCTTCGCTTTCATACTTAAAGTGCTCACATTTCTCCTTGTAGTCACTCAACGTGTCGATAAAGGCCTGGTAGCGGGCTTGCTGGCGATCGTTGCCCTTCATTGGCCCAGTAAGCATCGCAAAATTTCGATGTCCTAGGCCGAGTAGGTACTCAACCAGCTGCTGCGTCGCTTGGTAGTTATCAAAGCCGATGAACGGGAATTCTTTGTCCTTCAGGTAGGAGTAGGTACAGATGACAGGCATCCGATACTCCTGCAGGTACTTTTTCAGTGCCGGGTCGGCAACCTCACCTACGATGAGCAGCCCTTCAACCCCGCGTTCGACCAGGAGCTTGACCTTCTCGAAAATGGAGCCGGCGTCGAAGCCACAGCTCAAGACGTAAACCACATAACCGTACTCTGCGAGCTTGTCTTGAAAGCTCTTAACCATCGTCGCATAGATCGCGTGATCGAGCGTCGGGATGATCGCGCCAATCATGTTGGTCTTTTGAAGGCGCAGCGCCTTCGCCGCTGGGTTCGGGCTGTAGCCCAGCTTGGCTGCGATCGAGAGAACCTTTTCCCGGACGTCGTCACGTACATGAGTGGGCAGATTGAAGCTGCGGGATACGGTCGCCACCGAGACGCCTGCCGCTTTCGCAACGTCAGTGACCTTCACGCGGCCAGGTGCTTTCATTGTTGTAGACACATCAACCTCTCTTCAGTGATCTCAGCGTGGTGCAAAAGACCCACTGCGGATCATCCTATGATAACGATTACCGCGAATTTTTCCGAGTCCCTGCTGTAGACGCTCCCGGAGGGCTGTTTATTCGCGATTTTCAGAATGATTTCACCGGATGGGCATCAGCGCATGGTTGACGCGTCAGATTTTTGATGGAGGTAGTGATGACAGCACCAGGCCCGCGCTATGTGGATTGGCTGGTAGGCCAATCCATGATCAAAGCTGCGCAAGGTCGAGCGAAGGCCCTGTAAAAGGAGGCCTCAGCGAAGGCGGCTGACTCCTCATAAGCCTTGATCCATTTGAAGCGCTCTCTTTGCGCGTGGTCAGCAGTAGCGGATACTTGTAATCGTTACCTGTAAACGTTACCAAGTTTCGCACCTAAGCAGTGCGCGCCCCAAGCTCAATGCATCACCATTGTGCACGTAAACAGCCGAAACGTGCAGACTAGGGCTATCAGCTCATGAAATTTGGATTCTGGCACGACTTTGGCTTTTATGAGCAAAAGCGCCTCCCAGGGGTAGCATACCTAAGGGCTGTTATGTATCCTTTGGCTGCGCTTGTAAACGATTACAAAAACGCGCCATTTCATAGCGATTCAGGTGAGCCACATGCGTGATATTAACGGCCGTAATACCCTCAAAGCCTACGACTACGTCGTGATCGGATCCGGCTCGGCCGGTAGCGTGCTGGCGGGCCGGCTTTCAGAGGAAACAAACCGCTCGGTGCTGATGCTTGAGGCGGGGCCTTCCGATAAGAGCATTTACATCCAGATGCCGGCAGCCTTGGGCTTCCCACTGATGGATGACAAATTCAACTGGTACATGCATTCCGAGCCTGAAGCAGAGCTCGACGGTCGAACCATCTATGAAGCACGCGGAAGGGTGCTCGGCGGTTCGTCTTCCATCAATGGCATGAACTGGGTGCGCGGTAACCCATGGGATTACGACAACTGGGAAGCGATGGGCCTGAAAGGCTGGAGCTACAAAGATTGCTTGCCTTACTTCCGCAAGGCGGAAACCTTTGACCAGGGCCCAGATGACTACCGCGGCGACAGTGGCCCAATGCACATCCAAACCTGTGCTGCCAACAACCCGCTGTACAAAGCGTTCCTTGAAGCGGGTGTCCAGGCAGGGTATCCCCATGTCAAAGACCATAACGGGTATCGCCAAGAGGGTGTTCACGTCACCCAGCGAAACGTCCACAAGGGCATCCGCTGGAGCACGTCGCAGGCTTACATTCACCCGAATCGTGATCGCGAAAACCTGCATGTCTGCGATCGAGCTCAGGTTACTCGGATCGAGTTCGTCGGCAAGCGCGCAACCAAGGTTCACTTCATTCGCAACGGCAATCCGGAAGTGGTGGATGTGCGTAGCGAAGTCATCCTGGCTGCTGGCGCCATCCATTCGCCGCACCTCCTGATGCTTTCCGGCATCGGTGATGCTGAGCATCTGGCCGAATTCGGTATTCCATGCGTGGCTGATCTGCCCGCTGTAGGCCAGGGTCTCAAAGACCACATTGCTGCCCCGGTTCAGTATCGGGCCACTCAGAACGTTTCAATTGCCAAGCAGCTAACCCCGATCGGGAAGCTGAAATTGGGTGCCCTGTGGACGTTCTTCAAAAAAGGTCTGGGGGCGACAAACTTCTTCGAGGTCGGCGCATTCATCCGCACGCGTCCAGAGCTCAAGGTGCCGAACGTACAGTTTGAGTTCATTCCCATGCTGGGCGAGTTCCAACACGGTAGCGTGAAGCTGGAAAACGGCTTCCAGTACTTCTTCAGCCTGATGCGTCCAACCAGCACCGGTCGCGTATGGCTGGGCTCGAAAGACCCTCTCGCTGCGCCGAAATTCTGCTTCAACTTCCTGTCGACCAAAGAAGACCAGGAAGACGCGATTGCTGCAGTGCGGGCTATCCGCAACGTCGTTTCGCAGGCGGCTTGGGATCCTTACCGTGGTGAAGAAGTCACCCCGGGTGTTGCCGTCCAATCGGATGAGGCGATTCTGGCTGCTCTGCGTCAACTGGCGGGTACCAACTATCACCCGTCCTGCACCTGCCGCATGGGTACCGATGCTGCGACCAGCGTGGTTGACGCCAGGGCTAAAGTCCACGGCGTGGAAAACCTGCGCGTTGTCGACGCATCGATCATGCCTGAGATCGTCAGCGGCAACCTGAATGCACCGATCATCATGATGGCCGAGAAAATCGCAGATGACATCCGCGGTCGTAACGCTCTGCCTCGTGCCAAAGCTCAGTACTACGTACCCGCTTGATTAACTGCCTGCTCTGCCCCGAAGCGGGCAGGGCGTGAACTCCTGAAGGAAAGACAAATGAAGCTCAAGAACCAAGTAGCCCTGATCACCGGCGCCGGCGCTGGCATCGGTGAAGCCACCGCCAAGTTGTTCGTGCAGGAAGGTGCCAAGGTGGTCATTGCTGACCGCAATATCGAACTCGCCAGCAAGGTCGCTGACGAGCTGGGTGAAGCCGCGATCGCAGTGCAGGTCGATGTTGCTGATGCCGCGCAAGTCAAAGCAATGGTTGAGAAAACCGTGGCTCATTTTGGCGGCCTCGACATCCTGGTCAACAACGCTGGTTTCGGTACCCTCGGCACCGTCGTGACCCTGGATGAAGACACCTGGGATCAGGTGGTGGACGTTAACTTGAAAGGCGTCTTCCTCTGTTCGAAGTACGCGGTGCCAGAAATCATCCGCCGTGGCGGTGGCTCGGTAGTGAACCTGGCTTCGACCATCTCGGTGGTCGGCATCAAGGATCGTGCAGCCTACGTCGCCGCTAAGGGTGGCGTGGCCGCGCTGACGCGTGCAATGGCTCTGGATCACGCCTTGGATGGCGTGCGCGTCAACAGCGTGGCTCCGGGCGTAATCGCATCGAGCTACTACGACAAAATCTTTGAAACCGTGCCAGATCCGGTTGCCTTCAAGAAGGGCCTGGAAGCGCGCTCGCCGCTGAACAAGATGGGTGAGCCGATCGACATCGCCAACATGATCCTGTTCCTCGCGTCCAAGGACTCGAACTTCGCTACTGGCGCTATGTTCACTGTCGACGGCGGCTATACCGCCTGGTGAGGTAATAAACCATGATCGATGAGCTGCGTCAGTACACCTTCAGTGTGGAGGCCTGGGAGCAATACTGGGAGCTGTTCACCAGTATGTGCATGCCCATCCGCGGCAATGACTTTGGTCAGTTGCGAGGGCTTTGGTACGACCGTATCGGCGACACGGTGTCTTTCCGGCACGTATGGCGGTATGAGTCGTTGGATGCCCGAACGCACCTTCGTGCGGAATTGATCAAGATCGATGACTGGCGCGAGAAGTTTTTGCCCCAAGCAGCACAGCATGTCAGCCAGCAGTTTCTCCAAGTGTTGATTCCCAAGCTGGATGAGGGTGAGGCAGGCCTGGCGGCCGCACGTTACCTGCACAGCTATCGCTGCCCCACGGGTAAAGCAGCCAGTGTGATTCAGCAGATCGGTGGCGTTAAGGGAGAGGCCCGCAAGCGTCTATGCGGTTTGTGGGGGACAGAGTTTTCCGACCCCAACCAAGTGGTCGCGATGACCTCGACGGAAGAAGCCCCGGTGCTTACGCTGAGTGCAGCTGTGGCCATTGAAACGCGTCGTCTGCAACCCTTGGGCCTCGAACAGCCCTCGAGCGATTTTCGAGCCTGATCCAGCAGCGTATGCTGGACAGAAATGTAAACGAATACAAAGTTATAGAGGTTTTGATATGAGCGTTCGTCAGTACGATCATTGGATCAATGGGGCTACCTACGCACCCGCCGAAAGCAAATATGTAGAGCGGACTTCTCCGGCCCACGGTGAGCTGCTGGCCAAATTTGCCGCCGGCACTGAAGCTGATGTCGATGCCGCGGTACTGGTAGCCAAGACGCTGCACGACAGCGGCGCGTGGTCTTCTGTTCCGGGTTCGGAGCGTGCCAAGCTGCTTGGCAAGTTGGCTGACCTGATCGAGCGTGATGCTGATCGCCTGGCACTGATCGAGGCCGAGGAGGTGGGCAAGCCTGTCGTTTATGCGAAGGGTGAAGTGCTGTGGTCGGCTGAGCTGACTCGTTATGCGGCTTCGCTGGCCTGGAACATCCAGGGCGAGGCTTATAGCCACCTGGGCGATAACAAGCTTGGCTTGGTGACCCATGAAGCACGTGGTGTCGTTGGTCTGATCGTACCTTGGAACTTCCCAATGGTCTGCCTGTTCCAGAAGCTGCCGTATGCGCTGGCTGCAGGTTGCCCAGTGGTAATCAAGCCTTCCGAGCTGACATCGGGTACCGCTCTGGAAGTGGCCAAGCTGGCGGCTGAGGCCGGCTTCCCTGCTGGCCTGATCAACGTCGTGACGGGTACCGGTGCGCAGGTAGGCGATCGCCTGACTCGTCACCCTGACGTTTCGATGATTTCCTTCACGGGTTCGACCCGTGTGGGCAAGCAGATCGCAGCCACAGCGGCATCGGATCTGACCCGTGTAGCACTCGAGTTGGGTGGCAAGGCAGCTAACGTGGTCTTCGCAGATGCTGATCTGGATGCGGCCCTTGATGGTGTCCTGTTCGGGGTGATTCTCAACCAGGGTGAGGAATGCGTTGCAGGCACACGCCTTCTGATTGAAGAATCCGTTGCTGAAGAGTTTGTCACCAAACTGATCGAGCGCTCGAAGCGAGTAGTTGTTGGTCTGCCGCTGGATGCAGAGACCCAAGTGGGTGCACTGATTCATGCTCAACACATGGAAAGCGTGCTGAACTACATCGAGATCGGCAAGCAAGAAGGTGCTCGTCTCGTATACGGTGGCGATCGCCTGACCGCCAATGGTCTGGACAAAGGCTACTTCGTCGGGCCGACCATCTTCACCGACGTGAAGCCTGAGCACCGTATCTTCCGAGAAGAGATCTTTGGCCCAGTGCTGACCGTTACCACCTTCAAGACTGTCGACGAAGCGATTACGCTGGCCAACGACACTGAATACGGCTTGGGCAATGGCCTGTGGACTAAGGACGTCGACAAGGCGATCAAGGTCTCGCAGCGGTTGCAAAGCGGTACCGTTTTTGTGAATACCTACCTCGAGACTTCGCCGCAGCTGCCCTTCGGTGGCTTCAAGAAGAGCGGTTATGGTCGTGAAAATGGTGTAGACGGCCTGCGCGAGTTCATGGAGACCAAGTCCACCTTCATCAAAATGGGTGAGCGTGCTCCTGTTCTGCCGAATACCGTCGACTAACAAGGGGGAGGGTGGGTTCGACCCACCCTTCGCTACGACAGTCAGCATCATTTACGCGAAGAACGACAATGAAATTCAAACGAATGGTAAACGTGGTCGGCGCCCACGTAGCCGGCGAGCGTAACGACGTGATCACCGGTGGCGTGCTGGATGTTCCAGGCCAAACGATGTTCGACAAAATGAAGTATCTCGAAACGAAGGGAGACGATTTGCGCAAGCTCATCCTCCAGGAGCCTCGAGGGACTGTCACCCAGTGCGTCAACCTGGTGTTGCCTTCCAATCACCCGGAAGCAGATGCGGGTTTTGTGATCATGGAGTCGGAGTTCTACCCTCCGATGTCCGGCAGCAACACCATCTGTACTGTAACTGTGCTTCTCGAAACGGGAATGATCCCAATGGTGGAGCCGGTTACTCATCTCGCCCTTGAGGCCCCGGGTGGTCTGGTGCGCGTCGAAGCTGAGTGCCGCGACGGTAAGGTGTTGAGCGTCAAGTTCTCGAACGTGCCTTGCTTTGTAATCGGCCTTGATAAAGTGATCGAGGTACCCGGCCTCGGTACGCTGAAAGTCGACGCGGCGTATGGTGGCATGATGTATGTACTGGCCGATGCTCAAGCGCTTGGGTTTGGCATTCTTCCTGATGAAGCTGCTGATCTGGTGACTGTCGGCGAGCAGATCAAAGCCGCTGCCGCCGAGCAGTTGCCCGCCGTGCACCCAGAGCAGCCGGAGATCCATACCATCAACCAAACGCTGTTCGCCGGCCCTGTTCGCGATGATCCGTTAGGTAAGCGCGCCCGAAACGGCGTGATCGTTTCGCCAGGTCGCATGGATCGTTCGCCTTGCGGTACAGGCACCAGTGCTCGATTGGCTGTCATGCATGCCCGCGGCCAGATCAAGGTGGGCGAGAAGCTCATCCATGAGTCGATCCTGAGTACCGAGTTTGTTGGCGAGATTGCCGAGACGCTGACAGTTGGTGGTGTTCCCGGCATTCGCCCAACTATCAAGGGTCAAGCTTTCCTGACTGGTTTCCACCAGTATGTGCTTGATCCGAATGACCCGTTCCCTACGGGTTACACGCTGAGCGACACCTGGCGTAAGAACAAGTGAAAGACAAGCCCAGCTAGCCTGCTGGGCTTTTTTTTGACCACAGATAATTCTGCCAGCCCTGGCGGGATGGGAAACTATTGCCATGGATACAACAAATTCAACACTTCAATGGCGCGCCGCTTCACTAAAGCGGATGCAGGTCACGACCCTTTCTATGCTGGTTGTTGCCGGCCTGATCAATAATCTGGACAGAAGTGCGCTTGCCATCGCCAACCCCTTAATTTCTCAGGAGCTGTCACTCAGCCCTGCGCAGATGGGGGTTTTACTGTCCGCGTTTTCTCTAATTTATGCGTGTTCCCAGCTACCGGTTGGTTTACTGCTTGATCGAGTGGGGGCAAGGCTCGTTCTAGGGTGGGGGCTGATCATATGGTCTTCAGCACAAGCATTCTGCGGACTTGCTAACAGCTTCACACAGTTGCTGATCGGGCGCGCAGTGCTGGGCGTTGGTGAGTCTCCTCACTACCCTGCGAGTGCCAAAGCTGTCAGCGAATGGTTCGATAAGGAAAAGCGAGGAGGGCCGACAGGTCTGTTTCTCATTGCGGGTACAGTGGCACCCGCACTGGCGCCCCCGCTGCTGACGTTCATGATGCTGACGATGGGCTGGCGAGGGATGTTCATCGTCCTGGGTGCCTTGGGTATCGCGTTAGGCTGCGCGTGGCTCATGTTTTATCGCAATCGTGATCAGCTGAGCCATTTGCTTCCAGTGGCGAGCGTGGAGAAGACGCGGCCGATCAACTTTGCAGAGTGGCTGGGCCTGTTCAAATCACTGAACACCTGGGCGATGATTTTTGGATCTGCAGGGGTCATCTATACCATCTGGCTGTTCATGTCGTGGCTGCCGGTTTATCTTCAGATGGAACGACATGTCAGCATCGCAACGGCAGGTTGGATGGCTGCAATTCCCTACGCGCTGGGGACAGTCGGGCAGTTGTCGTGCGGCTTTTTGATGGATGCGTTGGCTCGCCGAGGATTTTCCATTTCGGCAAGTCGGAAAATTCCGGTTTGCGGCGGTTTGGTGGGGGCGGGTATTGCCACTTTAGTGGCGGCCTACACACCGTCGTTAACGGTTGCCCTGATCGCCATCTCCACGTCGATGTTCTTCATCTATTTTGCCAATGTCGGGACTTGGGCCATGGTTGGCGTAATGGTCGATACCCGATTCGTAGCCAGCATGGGCAGTTTGCTGACTTTTGGTGGGTACCTTGGGGGCTCTGCCGCTCCCATTGTGACCGGGGTTCTAGTGGAACAAACCTCATCGTTTTCCCTGGCGCTCAGCATCAGTTCCGTCTTGGCTTTTGCATCGGCTGTCATTTACGGCGTGGCGCTCAAGATAAAAAACTAGCGCCCGAAAATGTGTGAGGGAGCGGGCATCTGAGATGCCCGCCAATCGACTAGGTTCGGAAGCGGCTAACCAATTTCTGTTGGGTGTCGGCGAGCTGGCTAAGGTGTTGACTGGATTCTGCTGAGGATTTCGCCTGGCCCGCTAAGACCCCTGTTACGTCTCGGATCGCAGAGACGTTGCGGTTCACCTCTTCTGATACGGCACTTTGCTCTTCGGCGGCGCTTGCGATCTGGAGGTTCATCTGTGCGATAACGTCGATGCTTTCGTTCACTTTCGACAGTGCTGCCGTGGCACCCACCACTTGAGCTGCACTGCTGCTGGCGCTTCGATGCTGATGTTCAATGGCTTCCACAACGGTTCGGGTGCCATCTTGCAGGCGCTCGATCACCACCTGGATCTCGCTGATGGAATCCTGAGTTCTCTTGGCAAGATGTCTGACTTCATCGGCTACCACGGCAAACCCCCGTCCGCTCTCTCCGGCTCTCGCGGCCTCAATTGCCGCGTTCAAGGCAAGCAGGTTTGTCTGCTCTGCGATTGATCTGATGACCTCCAGAACCCCGCCGATGGTGGAACTGTTTTGAGCCAGGCTATGGACGTCGGCCATGGCCGAGTTCATGCCCTCTGAGAGCGACTCAATGGCATATTGGGTATCCAGCATAAGCTTGCGACACTGGCGTGCTGCTTCATCACCTTCTCTGGCTGCGCTGGCGGCCAGTGCTGTGTTGCGTGCTACATCCTGGGAGGTGGCACTCATTTCATGTGCGGCAGTGGCGACCTGCTCCACCTCTCGGAGCTGATGTTCCATATCACTGCTCGTTTGGGCCGCGGCATCGGCGGCTGTATCTGCAGATCGTTGTACTTGAAGAGATGTATTTCCTAGCTCTGCGATAACCGGTTGGATCTTGTCTAGGAACAGATTGAACCACTTGGCTAGGCTGCCGATCTCGTCCTGGCGATTGCTGGCTAGTCGCTGAGTGAGGTCACCGTCGCCATTTGCGATTTGCTCCAGCATCTCCGACACGCGGCTCACTGGCCAGCTGATGCTGTTACCCAGAAACCACATGGCAAGAAGCCCTGCAGAAGCTACTCCTAGGCCCAAGAATAATTGGGTTTGGATACTCGATTCGTTTGAGGACTTCAGCGTCTTCTCTAGCGCTTGAGCAGGCTGCATCAGAGTGACAACCGGTACATTCAAGATAACCTGCCATGGAGCGGAGGTCGGGGTAGGAACGAAGGGGACTGCTACACTGAGCGTTTCGTCATTGTGCTTCTCGACAACAGTCTGCCCAAGGCTACGAGCTTGATCGACATTGCTGCTCCAGTGGGTGTTGTCAGAGGTTTTCCAGGCTTGGCCCAAACGATCAGACGATCCGCTGGTGCCGGCGATTTGGCCTTTAGGGCTGAGGTAAGTCACATTGCCCTTGCCGCCGTAGAGATTGGTGCTTGCCTCGCGAGCCCCTTGGTCTAGGCCTTCCAGTGTCAGATCAACACTCACTACCCCCACGAAATTACCCTCATCAACTAAGGGCGTCGCGATGCTTGTCATGAGGGTAGTGTGTCCGTCTAGAACGTAGCTATAAGGCTCCAATACGCACGTCTTCAGGCTCTTTTTCGCGCAGTTGTACCACTCTTTGCTCGGGGCACCATCATCAACCAAGTCCGCTCCCGGGATCGTGAAGCTCTCTTTTGTGGAGGTAAACGCGGCGAACCTTCCAGTCTCATTACCTGTGTGATTTTGCCCACGGATCCATTCGCTATCCTTGCCGTCGAATGCGTCTGGCTCAAAAGCGAGGGCGACCCCAAGCACTGCTGGGGTCAGCTTTACTTGCCCTTCGATAAGGTTGAAGGCTTCCAAACGGCGGGAAAGTTTGGAGTCAAGAGAGGACAAGCTTCGCAGCTGCAGTAGCTGGTTTCCGACGGTGTTCAGAAACGTGTTGCCAACGATGAAGCGTTCCTGGATGACGTGGGCTTGTTCATTTGCTGCCGAGCTCAAGTAAAGCAGGGCAGAGTCGCTCAGTGACTTGGAGCTCAGATCCGAGACAACACCGGTTGAGACGCGTAGATGCATCACTGAGAAGCTGACGAGACACCCCACGACCGCTAGAAGGCATAGGCTTGAGAACAGCACAATCCGCCCTTTGATTCCAAGCTGCAAGAACTGCATTTCAATTCCCTGATTTATCATTGTTGATCTGATCGTAAACGATTACAGTGGCGTATTGATAGTGCTTGGCCATTACGTGTTCGGATCTCAGCAGGACTTGATTTCACGGTTGACGAGCGGCCTTGTAAACGATTACATTTATGCATCTCAAGCTTGGTTTTCATGCCCCAGGTCTGAGGTGGAGCATGAGGCTGCGGAGGTTTACTGGGTTTGGTCACCCGCTAGTAGGCTCTGGGGGCCGTTGCTTCGTTAGGCTTTCTCACACTCGTTCGCCTGCGTTCACGCGGGCTTTTTTTCTACGTTGATTTTGATTTTATTTCTGATTGCGCAAGGGGCTGCCGTGGGGCGTTGGATTGATATTTCCGGGCATGGCCCTGACAGCTTTTCCGGCTACTTGACCTTGCCGCGCGAGGGCTCCGGGCCCGGCCTACTGTTGATACAGGAAATTTGGGGGGTTAACGCGCACATCCGTGAGCTTGCAGACCAGTACGCAGCTGAAGGTTTTGTTGTGCTGGCTCCCGATGTCTTCTGGAGAAGCGAGCATCGCGTGGAGCTTGGCTACGACCAGAGCGGAACTGAGCGTGCATACCTCCACTACCAGTCTTTGGATGTGTCTCAGGCGAAGAGCGATCTTGATCTGGCTGTCGACTTTCTTGAGCGGCTTGATGCCGTGACAGGTCGGATGGGGGTTGTTGGCTTCTGTATGGGTGGAAAGCTCGCTTACGAGCTAGCAGACAATCCGAAGCTCAGTGCGGGAGTCAGCTACTACGGAAGTGGAATCGCTAGCACAGCGGAGCGTATTAGGTCGATGGCGTTTCCGTTCCTGTTTCACTTTGCAGCAGAAGACCATCTGATCACGATGAATGAGGTAAGGACGTTGCAGCCGCTTATCGAGATGAGTGGGGACGCTTCATTCGAGATTCACCAGGGTGTCGGGCATGGCTTTGCATGTCCTCATCGGCCTGCCTACTCGATGCGGGCTGCTTTGACAGCCAAGGCAACAACTCTTTGGTTCCTGAGCGACTGCCTGCTCGACGGTGGGCAAAAATTTGTTGATCTGCGTCAACCGCTCTAGGGCGGCGCTGCGGTAAAAAGCAATCGGAGAGTAGGCCTCTCGCTGGTCGAAATCGCTTGCAAGCGGAAAAGTAAACGATTACAAAGGTGTCATGAGGGATGCCGTTTTTTCCATCGGTTGACCACCCGGGCTTGCGTCTGAGGTGACGGCGAGGAAGCACGGCTTTCCTATTCAAAAAAATGTAATCGTTTACGAGTCCGTGAATGCTGTCTTTGCATTGGTTTGATAAGAGGAATAATTATGAGCAATCAAGCAGTAAATGAGACTGAAACCCAGGTAACCAAAGGCTCCTTGGTTTACGTGACTCGCGAAACCGAAGCTAGTTACTGGCAGCCGAAGCCAGCGAACGGCTATGTATCGGTAGCCGTGTCCCCGAATCTTTTCAAAATGAATCGCAATTTCTCCGTTGGTACTCAAATGATGCCACCGGGAGGTCGTGTACGTGAGCACGCGCACTCCACCAACGAAGAGGTCTTGCACTTCGTCTCTGGCACCGGCACTGCCATTGTAGATGGCAAGGAATACAAGCTCGAGCCTGGCGTTACTCTCTTCCTGGGTGAGCACAACTCGCATACTTTCGAAAACACCGGCGACGTTGATCTTCACTGGGTTTGGTTCATGAACCCAAGCGGACTGGAAGATTTCTTCCGTGATGTCGGTCGTCCTCGTACTCATGGCGAGCCAGCTCCGGAACCGTTTGAGCGTCCATCGAACATTGAACAAATTGAAGCAAGCGGTGTGTTTGCTTACACCAAGAATTAAGCGAGTGCACCATGGGTAAGAATATCTACTCGGTAGACCAGGGGGCAGGCGAAGCGGTCGTATTGGTCTCCGGTTTGGGCGGTTTGAGTGCTTTTTGGCAGCCCGTTGTCAATGAGTTGGTTGGCGATTACCGTGTGATTACTTTCGATCACCCAGGTGTAGGTCAGAGTGGAATTGTCGGGAAACCGACAATTCCCGGTATCGTAGATGCTTTGCTTTCTGTCCTTGACTCCTGTGGTATCGAACGTGCTCATATTGTAGGGCACTCGACGGGTTCGCTCGTCACACAGGCAATGGCACTTGACCATTCGCACCGGGTTAAATCCATCGTTTTGAGCAGTGGATGGACAAAGCCGGATAAGCGGTTCTTGGATTTCTTTGCTTATCGTCAGTTTGTCTTGGCTAATCTGGGCGGTACCGCTTATAACGCGATGACCCGTTTAGTGGCGTATCCGTCTAGCTGGTATGGCGAGCAGTTTGCTGTTGACGAGACTCTGGATTACAGCGCGCCATCCGAAGTTGATGTGGATATGACTCAAGCTCGGATGGATATGCTGCAGAGCTATACTCGCCGGGATGAATTGAAACATATTGCTCTCCCTGCATGCGTAATTGGTGCTCAGGATGATTTTATCATTCCTTATCACCATTCCGAAGAGTTGGCTCGTCTGATTCCAGGCGCGAAACTTATTGAGTTGAGCGGCGGGCATTTTGCGCCGGTTACTCGTACTTCTGTATATACATCCCTGCTGCGTAATTTCTGGGAGACGCAAAAATGACTACAAAGACTATCAACCGTGTTGGCATTATCGGTCTTGGTGCAATCGGCAAACGCGTCTTGAATGCACTCAAGACCCAGCACCTCCCTGAGGCAACATACGCCGCAATCGACCCATCCGCAGCTTCCGTAGGCTTTGCTAAAGAAAGCAGCATTGAGCTTTTCTCGGATGCGCAAAGTCTGATCAGTTGGAAGCCTGACCTCGTTATTGAATGCGCAGGGCATGGTGCTGTGGTTCATGTTGTGCCGCCTGTGCTTAAGGCTGGTGTGGACGTTGTCATTGCTTCGATCGGCGCATTGGCTGACAAGGCCTTGGCTAAGGATCTTGAAGCTGCTGCAGAGGAAGGCGGTGCTCGCTTGATTCTGGTATCGGGTGCAATTGGCGGCCTTGACGCTATGCGTTCAGCTCGGGCTGCAGGCCTGGATGAAGTGGTTTATACCGGGCGTAAGCCTCCGCAGGCTTGGACTGGTACTCCGGCAGAGCAGGAGTTTGACTTGGCAGGTATCACCGTCCCAACAACTATTTTCCGTGGTACCGCAGCTGAAGCGTCCATGAAGTTCCCGAAAAATGCTAACGTCACCGCAGCCGTTGCTCTGTCTGGTGTCGGGTTTGATGCGACTCAAGTTGAATTGGTCGCCGACCCTACCGTCCAGAAGAACGTTCATGAAGTTAAGGTGAAAGGTGCATTCGGCGAGTTGGGGATTTGGCTTGCTAACAATCCGTTGCCCGACAATGTCAAGACTTCTTGGCTTGCAGCACTGAGCATTGAGGAAGCGGTCAGTAAGCAAGTTTTGACCACCGTGTTCTAATCAAGCTGTTAATTGTAGATTGAGATAGGCTCGCCTAAGACACCAATGGTGTTTAGGGTGAGCCTTTTTGTTGTGATTTGCACTCTATTAGCGCTAAGGATTGCTGCTCTATGAAAAAAAGGGGTAGACCTAAAGGAGCGCATGGCACCTCTGGGAAATGGCAAGACATTGTTGATGCTGCTGTAGAGATTATTTTAGACGAGGGCATAAGGAAGTTGACCTATCGAAAATTGTCTTTGAGGACGGACGTATCACCTGGAACAATCACATACTATTTCGACGGTTTAGATCAGGTCATTGGCCAGGCAGCAGCAAGGTATATCCCCTATGTTGGTGGATTTTTAGATACAGAGATTTTAGTTGGCTCTAAAAGTGAAGAGGTTGGCGATTACTTAGCATTAGTTGCATCTGGCGGAAACCGAGAAAACAGTCCAAGCAAAAAGGCTGTAATGGAGTTTTATTGGTTTTTGCTAGGGAAGCCATGTCATCATGGTATTTTGCATGAGTGGAGAAACGTCGCCATCGGCGCTTTGAATTCACGATACGGTTGCGTTGCATCGAGATTTTTATATGCCTATGTGGAAGGAGCTGCTGTTCATGGCTGTATGACAGGTGGGTACCCCTCATTCTCAGAGGCTAAACAAAATATTTCAAAACTCTTGAATGGGTTGGTCAAGCTGTGAGAATTATGCAGCACATTTAAGTGATCGAAATTACTTGATAATTATATTTAAAATCGCCTCGATTCAAGGTAATGGCGTCCTGACCATATAATAGATTGAGCCTCTGCCTGAATTCATACAGGCTATGTACGGTAGAACTGACTTAGAAGTTGAAGAGGTAGCTGACGATCAGCCGATTCTCGTCTGCGCTATTCGTGTAGGTCGAACGATACGTCGCATTACGCCAGCGGATCGAGAAATCCTTGAGCGGCCCCGACTGCACAATGTAGGTGATGTCCGTCGAGCGCTCCCATTCAGTGCCGTCGTCGTTCGACCTGCGCAGATTGGCTGCTTTCCTTCCGGACACTTGCTCAGGATCGATCTGATCCCCTCGGACGTACCTGGCCGTAAATGTGAGCCCAGGAATCCCAAACGCGACAAAGTCGAGGTCGTATCTGGCATGCCAAGCCCGCTCATTCTCCATGCCGAACGTGCTAACCAGCATTTCGCTGAACAGGTAGGTATCACTGCCGGCGAGGTAGGGGTACGCCGAAGCCCCGCGGCTCTTTTGATACCCTCCGCTGATTGTGTGAGGGCCCAGTTTGTAACCCAGGTTTGTACTCAGTGTTCTGTTGTCCACGTTCCCGGCTATGGCGCGTCCTTCATTGCCAGCGTCGAAATAGCGGATTTCAGTAAAGGCCCGACCTGATCCGATCGGCAGGCTGTACTGCAGCCCCAGGTAGTTTTTACGATAGATGTCATCAAGCGTGGCGTGGTGAGCGCTCAGAATGAGCCTTGAGCCGAGTTTGTAATCAAGTCCCAAGTAGTCCATCCCGTTACTGCTCGCAGAGCCGGAAAACGCTCCCGACATGGACGTAATGGTCATATCTTCGAAGTTCGAGGAGTCGCGGGCTTTTACTTTTTCGATTCGGCCAACGGATACAGAGAGGTTTTCGATGTCGCTCGATGTCAATAGCGCGCCATCGAAGGCCTGGGGGACGAGTCGGCTGAAGTTGGCCGCCAGCAGCGGAAAAGTAGGCGTCAGAGCGCCAACCTTCAGTTCGGTAGCCGAGATTTTCACTTTGGCGGTTGGGGCGAGGGTCGAAAACTCATCGGCTGCGCGTCCATCACCCTGTTTTGGCAGCAGACCGGTACTCGTGCGATCCGGACTCGAGTCGAGCTTGCTACCCAGCATGGCAATGGCATCGAGTCCGAATCCCACAGTACCCTCCGTATAGCCGCTCTGAGTCCGAAGAATGAAGCCTTGAGCCCACTCTTCACGCTTCGATTGGGCAGAGGCGTCGCTACGGAAGTCTCTGCTGAAATAGAAGTTTCGGGCCTCAAGCGTACCCTTGCTATCGCTCAGGAAGTCGGCTTGCGATACGCAAGGGATGGCAAGTCCCAGAAGGGGTACGAAAAGCGTGCCAGAGCATGTTCTTATCATTGTCGACTCCAGTTGCACACACGTCAGAGCACAGCACGCGGCGCCAAGGCTCGCGTGCTGACCAGTTCGGCAAAAGTGCTGGGTACCCTAGGGATCAAGCGATCTTGCGATCGTTCGGAATGCCCCACAGGATCAGGGCAACACAGATAAAGCAGAAGGGCGCCAGCGCCAGCATGCCCATATAGGTATTGCCGGTGAGGTCGTTGATATAGCCGACCAGCAGTGGTGCCACCATGCCACTCAGCTGTCCGACGGTGTTGATAGCCGCAATACCACCGGCGATGGCCAGCCCTGCGAACGCTGTCTGGGGAATTGTCCAGAAAATTGGAATGGCGATGAACACACCTGCCGTGGCAAGCACCAGGAATGCGGTCAGCAAGTAGTGATTGTCATTGAAATAGCATGCCGCGAAATAGCCGATACCGCCCACGACCATGCATTGCCACAGGTACCGCTTACGTTCCCCACTCGCGTCCGAGCGGCGTGTAACAAAGATCATGCCGATGGCCGCGACGAGATAGGGCAAGGCGGTGAGAAAGCCTACCGCCATTTGGTTCTGCACCCCGGATGAGCCGATCAGATGCGGCATCCAGAAGTTCAGGCCGTAGCCGATCAGCTTGACCATGAAGTAGATCGCCGAAAGTATCGCTACCTCGCGGGTCAGGATTACCTTGAGCAAGGAGGCGTGGATCGGTTTCGAGTCCTTCCTGTCGTTATCCAGATTGCGCTGGAGCAGGTCTTTTTCCGGCTGGGTGAGCCACTTGGCCGACTGGATATCGCGATCCAGCTTGAACAACACAATGACGCCCAGCAGCGCACATGGCAGGCCCGACAGCACGAACAGCCAATGCCATCCAGCCAGCCCCAGGAAACCGTTCATGTACTCCAGAATGACACCGGAAACTGGTGCGCCTAGCACACCGGAAAGGGGTATGGACAGGAACCAGATGCCGTTCATGCTGGCCAGGTTCTTTTTCGGGAACCAGCAGGCGAGATAGAACAACAGTGCCGGGCCAAAACCAGCCTCCATCACACCAATCAGAAAACGCAGGAAGTACAGGGTGTACTCGTTGTAGGCGAACACCAGGCAGGCGGTTGCAAGCCCCCACGACACCATGATCCGGCAGATCCAGCTGGGCGCGCCGTATTTCTTCAGCCCATAGCTGCTTGGAACCTCGAACATCACATAGCCGAAGAAGAAGATGCTCGCGGCAAATCCATAAGCGGCATCGCTCAAGCCCAGCTCAGCCTGCATCTGGGTCTTGGCGAAGCTGATGTTGATTCGGTCGAAGTAGGAAAACAGGAAGCAGACAATCGTCAGCGGCAGGATGCGCCAGGCAATGCGACGATAAAGCAGCAGCTCTTGCACATCCGAAGCAACGTGGGTTGCGCCTTGGGTCAGAGTAGCCATTCAAATTCTCCATAGTTGTATTTGTCGGAGATATGCTTGGCCGATGAGGCTATCATCAGCCACTAATCAGGTCTTCAGCTCACGGTCGTAGGCGGCTGCCCCGGGAGTTTCAGCCTGACTTCAGTTCGCTCTTGCTTACCACCACGCCATCCTCGTCCGCATAGATCCAGTCGCCAGGAGAGATAGGTGCGCCGCCAATAGTTAAAGGTGCTCCAACACCTCCACCGCGTTGGTTCTTTGATCGCTGCGGCCAACTTCCCATCGCGAGCACTGGCAGTGCGATGGATGCCAACGCGGAGCAGTCTCGTACATTGCCGTTCACGAATACGCCGCCCCAGCCGTTGCGAAGCGCCTCTTTGGCTAGGTTGTCACCCAGTAACGCTCCTGAATCATTACCGGCATCTATGATCAGGACTCTCGCATGACCAGGTTGTGCCAGCAGATCGCGTAGCTCGGCATTACAGCCACGCGCTTCCAGCGTCATGATTTGTCCGCAAAGAGAGCGGGCTTCGCTGAACCAGCGCCAAGTTCCGTGCAGGATTCGCAACTCGCCAGTGGCGAGAAGGCCAGAGTGCATATCGCAAAGGTCGGCGGTAGATATCATGCTGTAGCCACTTCAGAGGACACGACCTCTTGCAGTGTTTCGAAGCTGGCGAGCTTCCCGAGCAGGGCGCTTGCGACGACGGTGTAAGGACTGGCAAGCCAAACCTGGCCGGGGCCTGAGCGCCCAGGGAAGTTACGGTTGATAGCACTCACGGTTACCTGCTCAGCCCGTGTCGATGACCCCGGGCCACAATTGGCGCAAGCACCGCAACCCGGCATGATCAGTTCAACTCCAGCTTTCTCGAAGGTCTCGAGATAACCCTGCTGCTTGCAGTAATCGCGGACGGCGAGGGTACCGAACTGTAGATAGAGCTTGGTGTGATCAGGGATGCGCAATCCGCGTTCAATACCCCAGGCAAGCACCTCATGGTAGTAATCGAAATCTTCTCGCTTACCTGCAGTGCAGGAGCCGCCGTAGGCGATGTCGATGGGAATCGCGGCATCGAGATCACTGATCGCCATGCCATTTCCCGGATCACCTGGTGCAGCGACAAGCGGGGCGAGCGCATTGCAGTCGATTCTGATCTGCTCTTTGTATTCAGCTTCAGGATCACTGAATAGCCAATCCTCCAGCTCGATCTCTACGCCGCGGCGCTCACGGATAAAGTCGACCGCCTTCTGGTCAGGGATCACAATGCCGGTAAATCCACCCAGTTCGGCAACCATATTGGTCAACGTTGCTCGTTCATCGATGGACAGCGCGGCCACAGCCTCGCCGGAATATTCGAAAACTGCACCAATGGCCTGGCCCTGTCGGATTGGCTCGCTGCGCAGAAGCTCAAGGACGATATCCTTGGCCGTTACCCCTGCGCGCAGTTTGCCCGTCAGCTCAACCTTGATGACCTCAGGCATACGGCAACGGATGAAGCCTGTTGCCCAACTGTTGGCGATATCTGTGGCGCCGGCGCCAAACGCGAGGCAGCCCAGTGCACCGGAATGCGGTGTATGCGAGTCGGTACCTACCACGACCTGGCCGGGCAGCGCGTATTGCTCGGTCAAGAGGGCATGGCAGATACCTTCCGATCCACTCAGCCCAACCAGCGCACCATGGGCACGAACTGGATAACGTCGTACAAATTCGTCGTGGGCCGATGCGAGCCCACCCACCGCTGCCAGTAGGTTGTCGCGTACATGAGGGAAACTCTG
The DNA here is from genome assembly GCF_011752565.1 of Pantoea sp. Ap-967. GTDB lineage: Bacteria > Pseudomonadota > Gammaproteobacteria > Pseudomonadales > Pseudomonadaceae > Aquipseudomonas. Next base: position 71,679 of record NZ_VWXK01000013.1, on the reverse strand, counting down.
GCTGGCCAGGATCAGGTGATCCTGGAATGCGATGATCTCGCTGGGTCGCGCTAGCTCGAGCGCTTGGCCAAATGCACCGTGCATCAGGTGTGCGCACATGCCCGTGAAATAGTCATGGCTGAAACGCCAATCGGCGGACAGGAAAACACCGTCCCCGCGTGCCAGATCCCCTTGGGGAGCGACGCGTCGTCGTTCAATGATCTTCTCTACCAGCGTCATCGGGCGTCGGTTGCCAGCGAGCGGTTTGAACACCTTCTCCGGATTGCGAGGCAACTGCTGCTTGCTGTACGGCAACAGCCCGCCAGCGCGAATCACGTCCTGAGTAACTGCATCGCGACCGGCCAGGAACTCTTCGAGGGCGATCTCTTCGCCTGCACGAATGCGATCAATGAGTGAGAAATCGGTCGACGTGTAGATGCCGATATTGTCGCAGTTTTGCCGATAAATCCGCTCAAAGCTCTCAGCGATGATCAACCGAATGCCTGCGGATTTCTCGGCCAGTGGGCTGGACTCACGTGAAGAGCCTTTCCCATACCGCTTGCCGGCGACGGTGATCTCGAAGCCGCCGTTCCTCACCGCGTCGTTGCCGATCGGTAGTTGTCCTTCCGTCTTGAAGCCAACGTAGGGGTAAGTGCCCAGGCGCTCGTCGTACGTCATCATGATAACGACAGGCGTAATTTCATCAGTGGATATGTTGTCACGCAGTGGCAGCGCAGCCCGCAGATCGAGGTCTTCGCCTGCAATTTGGCGTTGCACTACGGCGCTGTCGCAGGATAAAAACAGGAACCGGCCAGCAAAGCGTATTTTTTTTGTCATGATCATCTCCTCAACGGGGATCATCATAGGAAGCTATGCCTTAGGCTTGCCGCGATATTTCTTCTTGCTTGCCACGATAAAAATTCCGGTTACCTATGCACACGACTTGGCGTTACGACCCGACCACCCTGAGGCTCTTCATCGCAACCTGTGAAGAGGGCAGCTTTGCCAAGGCAGCGGAACGTGAATGCATGGGCGCCTCCGCAGTCAGCAAGCGCATCGCCGAGCTCGAAGAAGCCGTCGGCTCACCGCTGTTGTACCGATTTAGTAAAGGGGTTCAGCCTACGCCAGCCGGTACATGCCTGTTGGAGCATGCACAGCGATTGCTGGCTGAGATGCTCAAGCTGAGTGCCGACCTTTCGCGTTTTACCAGTGGTGAACGAGGACATGTGAGGATTCACGCGAATCGCTCGAGCATCATCCAGTTCTTGCCTGATGACTTGAGCAGCTTCCTGTCTGCTCACCCGCACGTGGATGTCGAGCTTGAAGAGCGCACTAGCGAGCAGGTCGTTGAGAACCTTCTGGGTAACCAGTGTGATCTTGGAATCGGCGCTGGCCTGGAGTCGGCTGTCCAGGTTGGGCTGACTGTCCAGGACTACCACGTCGATCGTCTGGCGTTGGTCGTGCGGGAAGATCATGCATTAGCCGAGCGGGTCAGCATCGAGTTCGCTGAAACCCTGACCTACCGGCATATTGCCCTGCATCGCGACAGCCCTCTATACCAGACCCTGGATAAAGCGGCCAAGGCCGGGCAGGCGACTATCAATTATGGTGTGCATCTTCAAAGCTTTGATGCCGTCTGCAGGATGGTTCAGGGCGGGCTAGGCATCGCTGTCATTCCTGATCGAGCGGTCTGCGAGTCGCCAGAAGGGCCAGCGCTCGTCAGAGTCCCTTTGGAGGATGCGTGGGCAAGCCGTCAGTTTCATGTAGTCGCCCACCCACGCGAAATGCGCAGCGCTACCACCCAAAGCTTCTTGGACTTCTTGCAGACACTCGTGTGAGTGCTGCTCAGTAGCGCAGGCACTTTTCTTACAAAGCTTAGAGCTCGTTGGCCGAAATCAGAAACTGCTGAAAGGCTGACGCAACTGCGCTCAGTTCCCCCGCCCGCCAGATTAGACCGAGCTCCATCGGCGGAATCACATCCGTGATCGGGCGTGCCTCGATTTTTCGCCCCTCCAATGACCAAGGTCGATACAGAATGTCCGACAGGATGGTGACACCGAATCCGTGAGCGACAAGCCCACGCAACGCTTCCATCGAAGACGTGCGAAACGCGACCTTGGGTTCCAGTCCAACCGAACGCCAGTAGCGCAGGGCTGAGGTTTCACCTTCGACAACCGTGGCCATGATGTAGGCATGGTCAGCGATGTCGAAAAGCGGATGGCTTGCGCGCTCATCAACGGATGATCACTGACCAGCCACTACTGCCGGCGGGAGCGCATGAGTACATGCCGTTCGAATGGCTGAGCTCGACTGCCGAAGGTTGGGGGCTCAAGTAGGCAGGTGCCTAAAGTGCTTTGAAACGAGCGGCCACCAAGAAGAAACTGGTCAGCTCGCTGTCCGAATTTTTTCCTGGAAAATCAGCGTCGCTGACAATCCACAAGGCTGTCAGCACCATCGAAGAAGAAGATAGCTACCCGCACTCTGCGAATCCGATGTGTTCGAATTGATAATTACAGTCACCGCAGATATATTATTATGGATTTTCTTCAAGCGTTAGCGTTTCTCGAAGCAGTCCTTTAAGTGAGCGAGAGCAATGCTCTTAAAAAGTTCCAGGGCATGCCCGCTTGGATTAATTGAGGCGTGCAGGAAAAAACTTTCTATTAATACTGTTAAGTTCCTACCGCTTTTTGCTTCTGTGAGGGTTGCTGAGGTGAGCAGATGGTCAATGCAGCCTTGTAGGTACCGTCGGCTAATGGTTAATAATCGCCCCAAATCCTTATGGTGATAGCTTTTCGCGTACAGGCCAACCCAAACCGAACCATGATTATTGCGGAAGTTTTCAACGCAAAAAATTGCCGATAAGAATGCGGAGGTACTCTCGACCGGGCATGTGGAGTTGTTAGCCTCAAAAGACTGATCAATTTTTGATTTTATTTCTAGCGTTAAGTGACGTGCTGCTGAGTATATCAAGTCATCTTTGTCTCGGAAGTAATGGCTAATTATGCCATTAGATAAAGACGCTTCCTTAGCTATAAGCTTCACGCTGGCATCTGCCAAGCCGACGTCATGGATGACGCGCAGTGAGGCTTCAATTAGCTGCTTTCTGCGAATTGGCTGCATGCCGACCTTGGGCATTTACTGTTCCTACCTACAACTTTAGAAACGCCATGCAGCAGCGCCGCATGGCAGGGAGTTCAATTGGGAAGGCTCAACTTGGTCATGCGACCACCGTCGACCTTCCAGACCTGGCCCGTTATGAAGGAGGCTTCCGTTGACGCCAGCCATACGACAAGGTTGGCCACTTCGTCTGGGCTACCTGTCCTGCCGACCGGATGGATTTTGGCCAACCCTTCGCGGAAGCTCTTCGGGTTGGGCATGCTCTCGATAAAGTCGATATTCAAATCAGTGTCGATCCACCCAGGTGCGACAGCATTGCACCGGATGCCCTCTGCACTGTGGTCAACGGCGATGGCGCGTGTGAGGCCGTGAAGTCCTGCTTTCGAGGCACAATAAGCTGCATGCTTGGGGTTGGAGCCAATCCCCTCGGTTGAGCCAACATTCACTATGGAGCCTTGCACGTCCCTCAGATAGGGTAACGCCGATTTGATGAGGGCAAATGGAGTCGTGAGGTTGACGGTAAGGTTCCTGTGCCAGTCCTCCAGGCTCATATCCTCAGCGAGTACCTCCTGCATCATGCCGGCGTTGTTCACCAATACATCAAGCCTGCCAGCGCGGTTGATGACCTCCTGTATCAACGCCGCAGCACTATCAGGCTCTGAAAAATCAGCCTGGACATGATCGAATTCAGGGTCAGCCCCTCGTTGGGCTGTGAATACGTGAGCACCTTCGAGCCGAAGCTTCTTTGCAATGGCCTGGCCAATGCCACTGCGGCCACCGGTTACAAGAGCTACTTTGTCAGCAAATTTCATCACCAAGCCTCTCGCGCAGAGCGTTTGCTCGTGGGGAATAGGTAAACAGCGGGTACCCACGGCTGTGGGGTGTGTTTATGATTTGCTGACAGGCGACAGAGCGCAACAACGCGCTGCGAGGAAGAGTTATTCGATTTGCGAAAGAATGCTCCTTGGTTTATGGGTTTTAATTGAGATCGTGTGATCTTAGGTCGTTGGTCAAGTTGTCAATGAATTCACGAACTTTGATCGAGCTTTGTTTGGTTTCACGGTGCAAGATGGTTATCGGGTAACTGTCGTTTTCAAAATCTTCTAGTATCAAGGCAAGCTTGTTGTTTTTCAGCTCTGTGAGGATTTGATAGGAATGCACGCGAGCAATCCCCAAACCTTCTGTCGCGGCCTCAATAGCGACATCATTGCTGGTGACGGTTAGCCTAGGGGTGATGCGCATTACTGTGGACTCATTCTCGATTGTAAACTTCCACTCAACCCTGGGCGCTACACCGCTTGCAGCGATGACGGCATGATTTGGAAGATCACGAGGGGTGGCGGGTGTTCCGTGTTTTTCCAAATAGGCAGGCGATGCGCAGAGAACCCTTCTGACAGTTCCAACTCGAATGGCTTTGAAACCAGAGTCAGGTAGATGGCCGATCCGCACGGCTACATCCACCCCCTCATCGACCAAGTTGATGATGCGATCATTAAAGTACGCGGAAATATCTACTTGAGGGTATTTTTCCAGGTAGTTCCTGATCGTCGGCATGACAAAAAATTTGCCGAACAGGGTAGGGGCGGTCACGCAGATGTTTCCAGTCGGATTGGCATTGATCTCTGTGATTGATTGGTCTGCTTCACTGACTATCTGGATGATGTTTTTTGCATGCTCTAAATAACGAAGGCCAGCCTCAGTCAAGCCAACGTTTCTTGTAGTACGAAGCACTAATGAGGCACCTAACCGTTTCTCCAAGGCGTTGATAGCTCGTGATATAGCGGCAGGAGAGACGTCTAGTTTGGCAGCGGCCTCACCAAAATTTCCTAGCTCTGCAATGGCTATGAAAACCTTCAGTATATAAACTAAGTCCATCGTGTTCTCGCATGTTCTATTTAACTGCTGCGCCTGGTTTAGTCTGTGAGAGGCTGCCTGTTCCCTGTAAGTGGTGCAGAGGTTGACATTAACACTGTGACCAGACCTGCTCCTGCAATCATAGCAGTCCCAACCAGCACATGGATTTCGGGCGTCAAGGACATGAGCAAGAAGCTCCACAGCGATGCGAATGCCAAATAGGAAAAGTCCAGGCCTGCCACCACGGTCGTAGGGCCGAGCTGGTAAGCTCTTGCCAGCAGGTAATGGATGGCGAGGGAAATTAGCCCTAGAAGTATGGTTGTCCCAACATTCTCAGCTTCCAGTGGCTGCCAAGGCGTAAGCAAGAATGGATAGCTTTCTGCTGAATCAAGCGCAAAGCAAACTGCTATGCCAATCCCACCCACAATAACAAAGATGACGTTAAGCGAAAGCAGAATTGCCAGAGGGGAGATGTGGCTCACCTCGCTTCGTGTCAGGATGGCTGACGTTGCGTAAAACAGTGCTGCAGCGAAGGGTATCAAGATGAAGAGTGAGAAACTGTACTTGTCCGGCCTGAGTACAACCAAAACACCCAGAAAGGCGATGAGCATAAGGGCCAGTTGTGTCTTGGAAATTTTCTTTTTAAGAATTGCTGCGGAGAGTGCTGTGATAATTAGTGGTGCCGTGTAATAGCAGGCAGCGATTACGGGCAAGTCGAGACTTGGCATTGCCGCATAGAATGCGACATACATGGCAACGATGAGTAGGCTTCTGAGGTTAACCGCTACGCCACATACATCACGCCAGCTAATTTTATTTTTATTGGCCATCCATAGAAGAAAAGGTATCAGCGCAATGGAACGTAAAAAGAAAAGCTGCCACAAGGGTAGCGAATCGCTGAAGATCTTTACCATGACGTCTTGAAGCGCCATCAGGGATGTGGCTAGAACGATAAAAGCAGGGCCTAAAGATCTCAGTCTCGAAGACCTTGTCGTCATTGAAAGCTCTCCCGCAAACGGATAAGACTATCCGGTTGAGTTGGTGCAAAGCAACACCGCCAGTAACCTAGGCAATCGCGATTGGGCTCCGTGGCATAGAGTGTGCTTGCCGCGACATGGTCGGACCATAAAAAAATCTCATCAGCTTGTAGCACAAAAAATTGCTTTGCCCGCTCAGATGCCGCCTATACGGTGGTGTATATCTCGCTGTTGCTGTGCAATTGGCATCTGAATTCCTAGTTGTGTATTCAATATAAGACATCGGTCAATAAAGGGAGTGATAATGAATAATACAATACCCGACACTATGCACGCTGTTTTGCTCACAGGGTATGGTGGTGCCGATAAGCTTGAGTATCGAACCGATGTGCCAGTGCCGTCCCCTAAATCAGGTGAAGTGTTGATTCGGGTAGGGGCGTCAGCTGTTAATAACACCGATATTAATACCCGTATTGGTTGGTACTCCAAGAAGGTCAACTCGGATACAAACAGTGGCAGCTCCGCTGGCTTCGAAGAAATCGATAGTGACGATGCGTCCTGGTCTGGGGTACCTCTCCAATTCCCCCTCATCCAAGGGGCTGACTGCTGCGGTCACATTGTGGCGGTAGGTGAGGGGGTCGATAAGGGACGGATTGGTGAGCGTGTTCTGGTGCGCAACATGCTTCGCGCTCCTGTGGGGCGTCGACCCTACGAATGCTGGACGTTTGGTTCCGAATGCAACGGTGGGTTTGCGCAATACACGGTAGCGCCGGACAGCGATGTATTGACCGTCAACTCCGACTGGAGCGACACGGATCTTGCGTCTATTCCCTGCGCCTATTCGACCGCTGAACTGATGCTCCATCGATCGAGCGTCGTAGCTTCGGACATCGTGTTGATCACGGGCGCAGGCGGCGGTGTTGGTTCTGCAGCTGTCCAGCTGGCGAAGTGCCGGGGCGCTCACGTGATTGCCATCGCCAGCGAAAGCAAGCGAGAGCAAATTCTCGCCATCGGTGCAGACCAGGTCGTAGATCGTGGTTCCGATCTGGTGAAAACTCTCGGAAAGAACAGTGTCTCCGTGGTGCTGGATATTGTAGGTGGGCCAGAATGGCCGGCCTTACTGCAAGTGCTCAAAATCGGTGGGCGTTATTCCGTGTCAGGTGCAATCGCTGGCCCAGTGGTCGAACTGGATCTACGCACCGTTTATCTCAAAGACCTATCGCTGTTCGGCGGTACCTGGCAGGAAGACTGCGTCTTTGAAAATGTCGTGCGCTATGTTGAGGAAGGAAAAATTCGTCCGATTGTAAGCAAGATTTATCCTCTTGCCGAAATCGCAAACGCTCAGAATGACTTCGTGCAGAAGAAACATACCGGCAAGCTCGTGCTTGTGCCTCCGCAGGAATGAGCTGGGCCTTTGACCGGCGAACTTCATCCTGGTCTTCGCCTCGCCCCGATTCTCTTTAAGCCCTAACTCATGAAAATAAGAAGAGGTTGTAGATGAAAATTTCTGAGATTCACGTCTACCAGGTCGATCTTCCCGTGGTGAATGGGCCATACAAAATGTCACATTCATCAGTGTGGTCACTGAAGTCGACACTGGTGAAGATCGTTGCCGACAACGGCCAATTCGGCTGGGGCGAGACGTGCCCCGTAGGCTCGACCTACAACGAGTCCTACTCATCAGGGGCAGCTGGTGCGATTGCCGAAATGGCCCAAGGGTTGATCGGCACGTCTGTCTTCCCAGTCCCTCTGCACCGTCGGATGAATGATCTGTTGACGGGGCATCAGTATGCGAAAGCGGCGCTCGATATCGCTGCCCACGACTTGCTGGGTAAGCATCTGGGGTTGAGCGTCGCAGATTTACTCGGTGGAGCTCTGGTTGACCGGGTGCCTTCGTATTACGCGCTAAACGTGGCATCCCCTGAGGAGGCTGCCCGAAAGGCCTTGGACAAGTGCGCAGAAGGATACCCTCGACTGCAACTGAAGGTCGGAGGGCGTCCTGTTGAAGAAGACATCGAAACGATCAGGAGAGTGTGGGAAGCCATTCGAAGCAAAAGTGTTCGTCTGGTGATAGACGCAAACCGGAGTTTGCTGACCCGAGATGTGCTGAGCATCAGCCGCGAGTGCCACGACATCCCCCTCGTGATCGAACAACCCTGCAACAATGTGGAAGACCTGCAGGCGATCAGGCCGATCGTGCGGCATGCGATTTACATGGATGAGAACACCATCAACCCGAACACCGCCGTTGTCGCGGCAGGTACCGGCCTGGTGGATGGCTTCGGGCTCAAGGTTACCCAGCTTGGTGGGTTGCACATGATGCGTGCCATGCGTGATATCTGCGCGATTCGGGGCCTGCCGCATACTTGTGATGACACCTGGGGAGGGGACATCATGGCGGCGGCGTGTACCCATATCGGCGCCACTGTTGCACCGCGTTTGCTGGAGGGTGTCTGGATTGCGGCCCCCTACATCGAAGGCAATTATGACTCCGAAAATGGCATCAAGGTTGAGAGCGGGCACATCACGGTACCGAGCAAGCCAGGCCTTGGCATCATTCCAGATGAGTCCACATTTAGCAGTCCAGTCGCGTCCTTTGGCTGATTGAGCCTGTGCCCGGAGTCCTTTCCTAAGGGCTCACGGGTGGCCCAGCGCTGCATCAGTGTCGCTCGCATTCGCTGGAACCATAACTTTTTGTCATCACATGCTCTTCTTAAAAGTCGCTTTTTTTAAGGCTTCATGACGCCTACCCTTTCCCACAAGACAGGTGAGAAAAGAAACTGAGTAAGTCGCTCATTCGTAGCGAATTGCTACAGGGTGATTTTATCTAAAGCTATTGGGCTCACATGCTCTGCTCTGATCATTCTGCTCGAATGCGTAGGTTCATTTGAAGGACTTTTGCGCATATCTCTTGTTGCTCGTTGAAAGATAAGAATAGGAAATAGAATAATGTCTGCATTCATGTTTAACGGTGTCAATCTTGCAATTACTACTCCATTCGATGCAAACGACAAGATTGATTGTGCGCGATTTGAAGCGTTGATCGAACGCTACCTTGCAGCTGGAGTTCATGGCTTCGTACTCAGCTCTGGCACCGGTATGCATGTGTATCTCAGCAAAGACGAGTCCAAAGAACTCGTTGCATTCGGCGCCAAGGTGATCAATGGCCGTGCCCGAGTCATTGCACAGACTTCCGCTCTGTTGGTTGAAGAAGTGGTAGAGCGTACTCGCCACGCTAAAGACTGCGGTGCTGACGGCGTGATGGTGCTGCCACCGTTCTTTGAAGGCCCGACTGATGACCAAGGGATCATCGATTTTTATTCGAGTGTCTCCGAAGCTGGTCTGCCAATCATTGGCTACAACGTACCTCAGGCTGTCGGCGTGGAAGTCACTCCATCGCTGTTCAAACAGCTCAGCGAAATCCCCAATTTCGTCTCCGTGAAAGACAGCAGTGGTGACTTGGCGGCCCAGGCTTCGTTGGTTCGCACTGGTCTCCCGACCATGAACGGTGCTGATCCACTGGTACCTTTTGCCCTGTTTGCCGGTGCCGCAGGCCTGATCTGGGGTGGTGCCAACATGGCTCCGAAAACCTGCGTGGCCTTGGTCAATGCAGCCCAAGAGCGCAAGTGGGACGAGGTGCAACAAATCTGGAAAGCCCTGGCTCCAGTCATGTCACTGATCTGGCAGGGCGACTACGTCCAGTCTGTTTACGCAGGTGCAGAAATCATGGGGTACGGTGCTGGTAATCCACGCCGCCCATTGGCTCGTCTGTCGGATGAAAAGCAAGTGGCCTTGCGTGATGCCCTGGCTCCTTTGATCGAGCGCGAAACTTCCGCCTCGTGATTGCCGAAGGAGCATGAATCATGTTCGTAGCCTCTAAACTGCCCAAGAACAATGGGAGCTCTGGTTGGGTGGAAATGCTGCCTCGCCGGATCCCAAAGCCCGCACTTGAGAATTCGGTTACTGCCGATGTCGCAATTATCGGCGCCGGCTTCGCAGGGTTGTCAGCAGCACGCCAACTGGTTCGTCTCGATCCGAAGCTGAAAGTGGTGATCCTGGAGGCAGGCCTGGTAGGCGAAGGCGCATCCGGTCGTAACTCGGGCTTCATTATCGACCTGCCGCATGAAGTTTCAGCGGAAGGCCTCGGCGGTGGATCGCTGGATCGAGCCCGTCGGGACATCAAGATGTACCGCACGGCTATCGATATGGGCAGGGAGTTGGCCGAGGAACACGGCTGGGGTAAAGAAATTTTTGACCCCAGCGGACGTTTCAGCGTGGCGCGCGGCGCCCATGGCGATGAGCACATTCTCTCCTATGGGAAGCAGCTCGATGCTCTGGGGGAGTCCTACAAACTGCTGAATACCAAGGAAATTGGTGAGGTGACGGGAAGCAACGCCTACACCTCCGGTATGTTCATGCCTGGCACTGTGATGATCCAGCCGGCTGACTATGTACGTCATTTTGCGGACTCGTTTAGCGAGCCCGTTACGCTGTACGAGCGCACGCCAGCTGTGTCGTTCAATCAGGTAGGGGGGTCATGGGTTATCAAGACCCCGCGCGGTGTGGTTACTGCAGGGAAGATCATCCTCGCCAATAACGGCCATGCGCAGAGTTTCGGCTTCTTCAAAGGTGAACTGCTGCATGTGTTCACCTACGCGTCTCTAACTGAGCGCTTTGATCCGAAAAGATTGCCAGGTCAGCGGACATGGGCTGCCACACCGGCACTGCCAATGGGCACTACCGTGCGCCGCATCAGCGATGGTAATGCCGATCGAATTCTGGTGCGGTGGCGGTATACCTACAATCCGAGCCTTACCATCGGCGATAGCCAGGTGAACAGCGCAGGACGGGTTCATGATGAGAAGTTCCTGACGCGATTCCCGACGCTGAAAGGGCTGCGGATGGAGCATCGTTGGGGTGGGCCAATGGCGCTTACTTGGAACAGCGTGCCTGCATTCGGTGAGGTCGCCTCCGGCGTGATTGCGGCTTGCGGTTGCAATGGCCTGGGAGCATCCAAATCCAGCGCAGCGGGTATCGCGGCCGCCGACAAGGCGTTGGGTGTTAACAGTGAGCTTCTTCAGATATTCACTGGCTATGACAAGCCGAAAAAGCTGCCGCCGCAGCCTTTCTTGACCATCGGGGCGAAAGCCAATATGAAGTTCAAAGAACTTCGTGCCGGCGATGAGTGAAACCGCATAGTCAAGATTCAGAAAGGGCCCTAGACAGGCCCTTTTTGTTTTTGAATAACAATATATGTCGAGTGGTGTCGAGTAATGGTTAAGCACACAGAACCTGATCAATCGTTGATTAACATGCCTTCGCTACGAGCCGTGAAGGCCTTCGTGGCTGCTGCTAAATATCAGAATTTTACGCGCGCGGCTGAATCACTGTGTGTTACACAGGCGGCCATCAGCAGACAGATTCGTGATCTTGAGATTTTTTTGAATGCTGAGCTATTTGACCGAGTAGGACGTACAGTTGCTTTGACTTCAGCAGGCACCATATTTTTCGATGCAGTTCAATTGTCGCTGCTGAACATATCACAAGCCTCCGACCGCATTCGCAAGCACAACTATCGTAAGCGAGTTGTGACCGTTTGCTGCACACCGGCTTTTGCCAGTTTGTGGTTAACGCCAAGACTTTCAAAATTCTTGAAAGTTAATCCAGATATCGATGTGAACCTCGTAACGACTCAGAACTTTTTGGCAATGGAACCAGGCGTGCGTCCGGACATTTTTGTGTCCAAGCTTTCAAGGATTCGAGAGGGGTACTGCAGTTATCCGTTGGTGCATGACGTTATCTATCCTGTCTGTACTCCGGATTACCTGAGGCTTCATCCTGAAGTGAGCACGCTGGACGGCATTAAGTCTGGGTCTCTTTTGAATCTCTCGCCTTATGGGCGGGCCCAAGTTGCTGAGCATGTCGATTGGTATATCTGGTTTGGTTATCACGACGTTGAGTTGGATGCGCGCTCTATGACCGAGAATCAGATATTTAGCTCTAACGATTACAATGCACTTGTTCAGCTCGCTTTGCGAGGGCAGGGGGTGGCTTTAGGCTGGCATTACCTGGTGGAGCCTTTCATCGAAGAGGGCGCACTCGTCAGGCCTGTACAAGAAGAGTTGGTGCACAAAGACAGTCAGCATTACCTGACCTTCAACGAAGAAAAAAAGATAGACGACGCTTGCTGCCGAGTCAGGGACTGGATACTTTCACATTTCTAGGCAAGCGGCTCTGATGCCCACTGGCCTGGGTGTCGCACGCGACTTCCTGCTTTGAGATGGCCACCGCCCGCGTGGAGTCGGTGGCCGGATGGTGCTGAGCTCCGTCAGAACAGCACCGGTCTTGCTCAGGTCACGAAGCGTTGATCCAGATGGTCTTCAGCTCCGTGTATTGGTCATGTGCCCAGATGGACTTGTCGCGCCCACCGAAACCAGACTCTTTGTAGCCACCGAACGGCGTGGTGACATCACCTTCGCCGAAGCAGTTCACGGTCACCACGCCCGCGCGGATTTCCCGCGCCAGGCGCAGCGCATTGCGCAGGCTGCCGGTGTAGGCCGAGGCGGCCAGGCCGTAGACGGTGTCGTTGGCCAGCTCGATCGCCTCATCGATGGTCTCGAAGCTGGTCACACTGAGCACCGGCCCGAAGATCTCCTCAATGAACAGCTTGTTGGTGCGGTCTACATCATCAACGATGGTGGGATGCACAAAGACGCCATCTTCGGTCTCGCCACCGTGGACAACGTGCAGCTTCTGTTCGGCTGCATATTCCAGGTAGGACTTCACTTTTTCGAAGTGTGACTTGCTGACCATGGCGCCCAGGCGGTTGTCTGGATCAAGCGGGTCGCCCATCTTCCAGTCGCCCAGATGTTTCATGATGAGTTGCAGCAGCTTGTTCTTGACGTCTTTATGTACGATCAAGCGCGAGGAGGCCGAGCAGTTTTCCCCCATGTTCCAGAACGCACCAGCGGTAACGAACTGGGCCACTTCGTCCAGGTCTTCGCAGTCATTCATGACGACCGCAGGGTTCTTGCCACCCAGTTCCAGGACAATGCGCTTGAGGTTGGACTCGGCGGCGTATTTCAGGAACAGTCGGCCCGTGTCGGTGGAGCCGGTGAAGCTGACCATCGGGATGTCCATGTGGCGGCCAATGGCTTCACCCACTTCACGGCCACCGCCAGGCACCAGGTTGAACACACCAGCAGGGATACCGGCCTCATGGGCCAGCTCGGCCACGCGCAGGGCGCTGAGGCTGGTTTCCTTGGCCGGCTTGACCACGATCGAGCAACCGGCAGCCAGCGACGGGGCGATCTTCCAGGCCAGCATCAGCAGCGGGAAGTTCCACGGCAGCACCAGGCCGACCACGCCGATGGCTTCGCGCACCACCATGGTCACGGCAGCGTTGCCGGTCGGGGCGGTGGCGTCGTAGATCTTGTCGATCAGCTCGGCGTGCCAGCGAATGGTGTGGATAGTTTCCGGCACGTCGACGGTCTGGCACTCGCTGACCGGCTTGCCGCTGTCCAGCGCTTCCAGCACCGCCAGTTCATGGGCGTTGTCTTCGAGCAGCTGGGCGAACTTCTGCAGCACATGCTTGCGGTCGTTCGGCTGCATCTTCGACCAGGTGCCTTCCTCGAACACGCGCTTGGCCGCAGCCACGGCCACGTTGACGTCGTTGACATCACAGGCTGCGACTTCAGCCAGCTGCTTGCCGGTAGCCGGGTTGGTGGTGACGAAGGTGCGGCCCGAGATGGCATCGCGGAATTCACCGTCGATGAACGCCTTGGTGCGCAGTTGCAGATCGGCGGCAATGGCCGCGTATTGTTCCTTGCTCAGCAATTCAGCCACGTTACATTCTCCTTACGACTGGGTGAGTAATTGGTTTAAAGCAAAGCCTGCAGATCAGCTCAGCGAAGCTGCTTGCTGAAGATCAAGTGTCCGAGTTTCAGGTGCCAACACGAACGAAACAACCAGGCCGATCAAGCAGATAATGGCCGCGATATACATCGTCTGGGCGATACCCAACGTGTCGAGCGACATGGGGACAAAGTAAGTACCCACCGCAGCGCCGATACGCGAAATCGAAGTGCCGATGCCTACGGCAAAGGTGCGCAACTCTGTGGGAAATATCTCATTCGGGTACACCAGGATCAGTACCTGAGAACCACCCGTGAACAAGGCATAGCCAGCGAACAACGCCAGGATCAGTCCACCAGATTGGTTGTGGAAATAGCCGAGGCCCAACAAGGCAATGGCGGACAACAGGAAGCTGTAAATCAACATGCTGCGGCGATCGATCAGGTTGATGATGCGCGTGGCAATCAAACAGCCAGAGAAAAACAACAGCGTGATCAGTGCTGAGCCCAAGGAGGCTACATCGCCTTTGACGTTCAAGGCAGCAAGGACTTTGGGTGCAAATGAATAGACCGCAAAGATCGGAACGATAGCGCATGTCCAGAAAGTCAGGACAAAAAGCATGCGCTTGCCGTAACCCGAGTGCAGCAGGCTAAACAGCGTTACCCGCTTTTCACGGCATTCTTCGGGAAGGTTCTTGAGGCTGAAATCATTGCCGTATACCGACTTTAGCACTGCCTCGGCTTCAGCAAAGCGGCCTTTGCTCAGCAACCAGCGCGGGGACTCAGGCGTGCCAAGGCGGATCAAGATGGTGATCAGGCCAATCACTGCCGAGCTTGCCAATACCCATTGCCACGCATCAACGCCCATGGTGCGGAAGATGATTTCTCCAACAGAATAGGCTGTAGCCGCACCTGCAAACCAGACCAAGGTCAACATGGCTAGACGAGAGCCCCGGTACTTTTTCGGCATGAATTCAACCACCAAGGAAGTGGACACCGGATACTCGATGCCCACTGCAATTCCGATGACCAGCCTGAGCAAAAAAATGGCAACTGCGGAATCAGTAAAAAGATGGGCTACGGAGGCGGCGATGAACAGTACAGGCCCAACGAAGAAGGTTCTTCGTCTGCCTATGAAGTTTGTAATCCAGCCACCGATGAAGCCTCCGAAGAACACACCAATCAGCGAGGATGCAGCGATGATCCCCTCCCAAAATGCGCTGAGTGCAAGAGAGGTGGTGATTTGCCCTAAGGCTACACCGATGATGCACAGTACATAGCCATCCACGAAACCTCCCGCACCCGCACGGTAGGACAATAGCTTGTGAAACCTGTTGAGGGGCACGTCTTCAATTGTGATATTAGGACTTGTCATTTTTGTCTCCTGATATAAATTCACGGCAGCTTCGTTGCCTAAAAGCCAGGCCTCATGTGTCCTGGAAAAAACAGAAAATCTTGTATTTGTTGATCTGTTTTCTGCTCGGCTTAAATAGTGATCTCCACGTCTAAAGCCTCTGGAGAGGTGTAGTCAATGATTCGCTTGCGCATAATTTCAAAGTTGGCGCGAGCAATTTGAGAGGCTTGTTCGCAAGCGCGGCGCTCTATGGCATCTACAAGACTTTCATGGTTCTTGTGGATGGTATTCACGTCGTCTATAGCGCATTCGTCATCGGTGCGAGGGAAGACGATTTTCTGGATTCGCGCGTGATCAATGAGGCTTCTGCGCAGTGCAGGTAGCAGGCACTGGTTTTTTGCAATCAAGCCGATTTCTAAATTGAAAGAATTCTCCAGCATTGTTCGCGATGATTGATTGCCGGCTGCAATGGCTATGGCTGTATTAGCTAAGTTTGCCCGTAGTCTCTTTATCTCGCCTGGTGTCGCTCTGACGCTAGCCAGTTGGGCAACTGAGCAGTAGATTAATGGGGCTGCTAGCGAAAAATGCCGCAACGTATGGCAGGTGAGCGCCACGACTCTCGGAGAGCGGTTTGCCTCAAGTTCTATATACCCCTCAGCCGCCAAATGCCGGAGGAGTTCTCGAACAGGGGGGCGGGAAATCCCGAATTCCTCACACAATGCTTGTTCAACAATAGTCGAGCCTGGAGTCATCTCCATCGTCAGGATGCGAGTGCACAGCGCACTGTAGAGCAGCGCCTTCCGATCAACGTGAACCGGTTGCGATAAATCAACGGCAGCGTTCATGCAAATCCACCAAACACCTTTAAGTCTTCACTCAACCTCCAGAAAATCCACTCAAATTTCATACCGGACTTCCTTGGATGGTGGGTGGCCAAAAAAACTGCTATAGCATCGACTGAAGTGTGTGCTGGAAGGGAATCCACAAGCGAGCCCTACCTGCGCAACTGAAAAGTTAGAATTTTGGAGTAAGCGTCGTGCTTCAGTAATTCTTAACTGTAGGTAGTATTTTTGAGGGGTGGTGGCCATCTGTTCACGGAACTGGCGTTGAATTTGCCTGGTGGACAAGCCGAGGCATTTCGCTATTTGCTCTGGATCCAGCGGGTCTTCTAAGTTGGACTCCATGAGGGTGACCACTTCCCTCAATGGCTTTGTCAGATTCGGGTGACGGCTCTTGGTGATGCTCTTGAACTTTGATTGGTCGTAGTCCAGCAGATCCAGCACGGCATCTGCGAGCCGTGCATTGCAGCGTTCCCGCAACCAACTGATCATGGCCTGAAAGGCGCCAGTGGGTGTAGCCGCTGTCAGCCTGTCCCGATCGAACACCATAGAGTCCAGGGTGACATTGATATTTGGGGAGCGCTCGTAGAGCGCAATTCTCTGCTCTGCGTGAATGGCGCATCGGTAGCCATCTAGCAAGCCTGCACGACCTAGGTACCACGCACCATTCCACAGGCCGCCGAGGGCAATGGAAGTGGTGCTCAGGCGCTTGAGCAACGTACTGAGCCAGCCAGGTACATTTCTAGAGCTGCGCAACCCGCCGCAAACCACCATAAGGTCGAGATCGGCGACCCTCACATCGGTGAGAGGCGTATCAGGGCGAATGGGAATGCTCAGGTCGCTCATCACTTCAGAATTCGTCTGGCTAAAAACATGCACTTTGGTGGTGCCAGGTACAATCAGATTCGCTGTCACAACGGCGTCAAGCGCCTGTGTGAAGCTTGGGAGGGAGAAGTTCTCTAAGAGGAGAAATCCAATCCTAGATGTTCTGTTTGGCGCTTCTGAGGAAACAAATCTCAGGTTGCGCTCTTCAAACTTTGTGCTAAAACATCTAGTTGTATTTTTCATGTCCGACAGACTACCGCAAAGCTGACTTATGACAGTTCAGGCTGGTGACAAAATCGACCGTGGCCAAGGGGTTGCCAGCTCCATTCGAGGATAGTGGCGTAGCCGGCCAAGGACTAGCGAATTTTGCTGACAAATACAGATAACCTATTGTTATCAGTATTCGTCTGTGTACCATAAGCTAGCGTATCTACTCAATCTCTGGTGGTGATGCACTAAATCAGTCCGAACCTTCGGGGGATAGCATTGGCGTTTCCTCGAAAGTGGTTTGGCGAATACCCAAAGGTTTCCTTGAAACGACTGTAAAAATGGGAAAATGTCAAGAAGCCACTGGCGATTGAAATTTCAGTTAGCGATTTGCTGGTATGCATCAGCAGCTGGCGTGCATGTGTCAAACGTAGCTCTAAGTAGAATCGAGTGGGTGAAGCGTTGAGGTGTTTATTGAACAGTCGCTCCAGGTGCCTTCTCGAAACGCCTGCGCCTTCTGCCAGCGCGGTAATGTCGAGCGGATTTTCGATATTGGCACTCATCATCATGATCGTTTCTTTAATGGGCCTGGGGGCGTTAGGTAACGTGAAGCTGGGTATTGACGATGAATCGTTATCCGAGAGGTACGTGCTTTGCGGCAGGCCTTGGCGAATGGCTTCGGCGATTTCAGCGTTGCACTGGATCCCGACAAACTCCACCATCATGGCAACCACTGCATAGGGGGAAGAGCAGCTCATCCTGGGGCCGTCAACAAGATACGGGATAGAACGAAACTCTACTTTCTTGAATGTGTGCTGCCAGCAATCAATGGAGTTCTGGCTAGCGGTGCATTGTTGATTATCGAGCAGGCCAGCTTCCAGCAGTGCTTGGCACCCGCTTGCTAGGCCTCCGATCAATACTCCAAGGCCCGCTGCTTGGCGCAGCTTGAATTTCAAGTCGCTATCTAAGGAAAAGTGGGCGCTATCCGCGCCGCATACCAGAAGGCAGTCCAGCCCGTTCAGATTGAGATCGGCCATCAGCATATTGGTGGAAATGATCATGCCGACATCGCTAGTCACAGAGGACTTTTGAGCAATTAAATGGATATCGAAAATATCAGATGAGCAGAGTCCGTTAGCAAGTCTCAGTGTATTTGTAACTCTAGACAGCGCAGACAACGAAAAGCCATCCTTTAGTACAATACCAATAGCTTTCTTAGCGCCGGTGAATGCCAAACGTTCAGTGCGATCAAGGTGTGCGAGGTTTTGATTGATTAACACACTTTTAAATGCAGTTGCCATACTCGCTTACCTCGATTTGACACTGGGCCGGCAAGCCAGCCCAGTGAGTCTTACCCGTTACTTGCCTGCTTTGCTCGCAGCGTCACGCGACGCTTGGAGCCATCCATCGAACTGCTGGCGGTGTGCGGCGATCCATTCTTTGGCGTGTCGAGTAACATCGGCAGCCTTGTTCTCACCCTGTTGCATCTTTAAGTTCTGAGCACTTTCATCTTCCGGTTTGATGTTGAAGACCGACAGGAATTTAAGCGCTGCAGGGTTTTCTTCTGCAAACTCTTTATTGACCACGGACTTGATGGTGTCTTTGGCGAAGCCGAGATTCTTGCCATCGTAGGTTGTATCTGCGTTGTTGTTGCCGTCTGGAAGCGCCGTATATGGAACGGGCACCCATACAACGTCCTTGCCGATGACCAGCACGCTGGAGATCCATTGTGGAATCCAGGTGTAATAGAAGATGGGCTGACCCGCTTTGTAACGCGTGATCGTGTCTGCCATGAGCGCAAAATACGAACCACGGTTGTTGTTGACGGTTTTGTTCAGGCCGTATTCTTTGAGTTGGAATTCGGTCGTGATTTCGCAACCCCAACCAGGGTTGCAGCCCGTTAGGTCGGCTTTGCCGTCACCGTCAATATCGAACAACTTGGCAATTTCAGGCTTTTTGAAGTCTTCGAGCGACTTGATGTTGTAGGCGTCAGCCGTTTTTTTATCAATCAGATAGCCCTGAACAACATCGTTCATGACGTCGCCTGCTTTCACCAGGTCGCGGTCACCCCCGGCCTTTTGATAGAACGGGTCATGCAGGGTATTCCAAAGATGAACGGTGAAGTCTGCATCGCCGTTGGCCAAGGCGACCATCATCACCGCGTACTCAGTTTCTTTTGGCTCTTGGACTTTATAGCCCAGCTCGCGAAGCCCCTGCATCGCGATTTCACCTCGGAAGCGCTCTTCAGCGATGGGAGGGAAAATCGGCGTTACCTTGACGCCCTCACCAGGTTTCTCAGTGGAGGCCAAAGCGCCCAGGGACGAGACGCTCAGGGTGATTGCGCACGCCAGGAGAGTCATTGAATCTTTGAACGATTTCTTCAACATCATCACGCACCTTCTGTTGTTCTAAGGGTTCGGCAGTGTGAAAGATGGAGCTTCAAGCAGTTTTTCGATTGTCTGGTCGCTGATTGATCCTGAAGAGTCGCAGCACAACGCCAACCGGCCCTGTGTGGTACCACTTCAGACTTGGGTCGGCGTTCGTGCGCTCGCCCATGGCTTGCGTCAACCGATCCAGGAAGATGGCCAGCAAGACGAGCCCAAAGCCGCCAACGGTCGCCAGCCCCATATCCAGTCGTCCGATGCCGCGCAATACCATCTGGCCAAGTCCGCCAACCGAAATCATCGAGGCGATCACCACCATCGACAGCGAGAGCATCAACGTCTGGTTTAAGCCGGCCATGATCGTTGAGGTGGCCAGGGGAAGTTGGACACGAGTGAGCATCTGACGCGGTGTGCAACCGAAGGCACGAGCGGCCTCGATTTTGTCTTCGGGCACTTGTCGAATACCGAGGTTGGTCAGGCGTACCAGGGGCGGCAGCGCGAACACGATCGTGACCAGCACACCAGGTACGTTACCGATCCCGAATAGCATCACGACGGGCACCAGGTACACGAACGCCGGCAATGTCTGCATCGCATCAAGTACGGGCCTAACGAATCGTTCAATCCCGTCGCTGCGCGCACACAGAATTCCCAGAGGGATACCGATCACCGCGCAGAAGAACACCGAGGTCAGTACCAGAGCCAGGGTCGTCATCGATTCCGACCAGACACCGATGAAGCCCAGCAGGGTGAGTGTGATGAAGCAGAGAAGGGCCATCCGCTTTCCTGCCAGTTGCCAGCCCAGCAGAGAGGAAAGGATGATCCCGATCGAGGGCGGAATGCTCTGGAGGGTGAACTCGATGCCGTTGAGCACTTGGTCAATCGGCCAGCGAATGGCGCGGAACACATCCCTGAAGTTGTGCACCATGAAGTTGAGAGCGCTAGTTACCCAGTCACCCAGGGGGATGACCATGGCTTGGAACGGGTCAAGCAGGCTGAATTCGGACATCACTACGATCCTCTTCTAACGGCGGACTAGACGCGGCTCAGGGTCTGCAGCAGCTGGCTTTGAGAAATGGTGCCTTTGAGCGCGCCAGATCTGTCGAGTACCGGGACGGGGTAGGGCAGCTCAGCTGCGATGCCAAGCACTTCGTGCAGTGGGGTGTCGATGTAGACCGGCTGTTTTTCCCGAGTGTGGTAGTGCTTCTGCGCTGTGCGGGAGGGGGAGTGAGGTACGAATTCACTGGTTTCGACGACATCCAGGAGCAAGCCGTGCTCATCGATGAGGTAGCTGTACGGAATGCCTTGGTTCAAGACCGGGGCTTTACCATTGACCTTGAACACACAGTGGGTATCGAGCTTTGCGACGTCGCCTGCTTTGAGCACGCGCGAGCCATCGAAGCCTTTGAAGAAGGTGCGCACATATTCGTTGGCGGGGTTGTTGATCAGCTCTTGGGGGGTACCGATTTGCACTACCCGGCCACCCTCCATGATCGCAATCCGGTGACCAATACGGATGGCCTCCTCGATGTCGTGCGAAATGAAGATGATGGTGCGCTGCTGTTCAGCCTGAAGACGGATGAGCTCACCCTGCATCTCGCTGCGAATCAGCGGATCCAGTGCCGAGAACGCTTCGTCCATCAACAGAATGGTCGGATCATTCGCGAGTGCACGGGCTAGGCCAACGCGCTGTTGCATGCCGCCAGACAGTTGGTGCGGGTAGCTGTGCTCGTGTCCAGCTAGGCCTACCTGTGCAAGGGCTTCCCGGGCACGTGCATGGCGCTCAGACTCAGAAATACCTGCGATCTCAAGGCCAAATGCCGTGTTTTCAAGCACGCTCATGTGGGGCATGAGTGCAAAGGACTGGAACACCATACCCATGTCTTTACGTCTCACATCCAACAGCGCTTTGTCTGATAGGCCGGTGATTTCCCTACCGTTCAGATGGATGCTGCCCGATGTCGGCTCGATCAGACGATTGAAAAGCCTCACCATGGTGGATTTGCCAGAGCCTGACAAACCCATGATGACAAAAATCTCACCACGTTTAACTGAAAAACTTGCGTCAAATACGCCGACTACATGGCCAGTCTTACTAAAGATTTCCTTTTTATCTGCTCCTCCACGCAACATGTCCATTGCCATGGCCGGATTAGGGCCAAAAACTTTGAAAATATTCTTAACCGAGAGAATTTCATCGGCATGGCTCATACGACTACGACCTCTTTTTTTATGCTTATAACCAACACTCAAGATCACCGTGAGGCAATCAGGTACGTGATTTGGCAGTCTGTTCAATCATGAACGTGAGTCATTCCGGCACGCAGAAAATATCGCCTTGTAAAAAAGATTCTTCCTTGTGTGAAGCGCACCATCCACCAGGGTATCGCTTTTTGTTTTTACGAGATGGTTGTAGATAAAAAAGAGGGGGAGGGTGATTCCCCCTCAAGCGCGCATCAAATGATACGCGACGATGCTTCGTCGAGACGCTTGGCCATCAATTCGCAATACCAATCAACGAACTGGCATACACCATTTTCGATGATGGTCGAATAAGGGCCAGGCACATACGCCGGAGAAGTCACGCCAATTTGGGTACCTTCCACCAGGCGACGATCTTGGTCATTGGTCGCCATCCAGACTTTGGTCAGCCGATCAATGTCGTAGTCCACGCCTTCTACGGCGTCTTTGTGCACAAGCCACTTGGTTGTTACCACTGTTTCACCTGGGCCGACTGGCAATACGCGGAAGCTCAGCGCATGGTCGCCCAGGAAGTGGTTCCAGGTGGAGGGGTAGTTGAAGTACAGCAATGCACCGATGTTGTCGACGCCGCTTCGATCAAGGCGTCGCGCCACTGCTGGCTGGCCGTCCATGGTATAGCTGCTGGCCCCTGGATTCAGCGGAATACGGGTCATCCGGAACTGGCCATCCGGATCTACAACCATGCGGCTGGCAAGGCCTGCGGCTTCGCAGGTGTCGCAGTGCTCGGCAAGCGCGGGGTCTTCAGCGCCTACACCCTGCACCGAGGCCAATTCGGTGTACGAGCTGAGCAGTTCCGGGTGGGTGCCGTCGCAGTGGTAGCACTCGCGGTTGTTTTCGAACACCAGCTTCCAATTGCCTTTCTCTGTGAGGTTGGCTTCGAAAGCCACCTTGCAGTCTTCCAGGTAGTGGGGGCCGATGAACGGCGATACGGCACTGCGGAATTTTTCGAAATCTGGTGCGGTCTTGGCCACACAGACGTAGATGTAGCTGTGGACGACCTCGCAGTGCACGGGAGAGAGGTTGTGCTCGCTTTGATCGAAATCAGTGCCCATGTTGCCGGCGTAAAGCAGCTTGCCGTCCAGGTCGAATGTCCACTTGTGGTAAGGGCAAACCAACTTGGCCACCTTGCCCTTGGCCTCCGTACAAACCTTTGAACCACGGTGACGGCAAGCGTTGTGGAATGCGCGAATTTCCCCGTCTTTACCACGCACAACTGCAACTGGATATTCTCCAATTTGCAGGGTTAAGTATTGACCCGGTTTCTCAAGCTCGAAGGTGTGGCCAGCAAAGATCCACTCCTTGTACCAGATTTGCTCCAAATCTTGCTGATACAAACCCGCATCCATGTAGGCTGCACCTGGCAGGCCGTGTTGGGGTTTGCGTTGCTTGATCAAGTCTAATACATCGGTATATTTGCGCATTTCTTATTCGACTCCTGAAACGAAGCTTATCGCATTGCAATGTGCCGCAGCACATCGAGGCAAATCTGGTTTTTTCTATCGTGCGATGAGCGTCCAGCTGTAGCATTTTCAAATGCGTTGCATTCGAACGAAAGCCCATCCATTCGCCGCTGCATAGATTCAGTCTAAGGACGGCTTATCACTGAAAAAATCGATTTTTTCTGAGGCGTACAGATCACCAAATGTCATCATCAACTCAGAAAGCCCGTTGCGCAGGCAAACAGATCCTCTAACCACTGACTTTGTCAGTAGTTGCTCGCAACGGGTTTACTGGATTTACTTAGAAACTTACGACCGGAGCGCCAAACTGGTCTTTGTCGGGGACGATGCCCAGGCCTGGGCCTTCCGGAAGTGTGATGTGCCCTTTTTCGATGCTAATGCCGGCTTTCTCATCGTAGTGACCTTCGATGTAAGGGGCGGCGATCCACGCACCCTCGTTGAGGTCAGGGCGTACTGTAGCGCCGAGGTGTACGCAGGCGGCTGCGATGATATCGCCACCCCAAGCATCGTCGCTGGTGTGTGGCAGGTTGCGGGCCGCGCAGATGTCACGGAACGTGCGCATTTGGTGGAGACCACCGATACGGGTGACCTTCATGCCGAAGCCATCCACCAGGCCAGTACCGGCAGCCGTGATCACGGTGCTGAGGTTGACGCCATTTTCGTCCATGTAGATAGGGTGCTGGATCACGTTGCGAAGCACGGTCAGCTCCTCAATCGTGTTGCAGGGCTGTTCCAGGACGAACGGGATATCGGCGCAGTCGCGGCTCAGGCGGATCGCGTCGCGGGTGTTCCAGCCCCTGTTGCCGTCGGCGGCAAGGCGCATACCCGATCCACCAATCACTTCCCAGACTTTGCGCAGGGTAGCGATGTCGGCATCTACGCTGCGACCGCCCAGCTTGATTTGGATACGAGGATAGCCTTCGGCAAGGCGCTCCTTGGCAATGCGCGCGATCTCGTCTGGAGCGCCCACGCCAGTGGAATAGTAGGTAGGTACGCTTTCAGTGGTAACGCCGCCGAGAAGATCAGCTACACGAACGCCCAGTTTTTTGCCGATCAGGTCATGCGCTGCGATGTCGATCGCTGCTTTTGCGTAATGGTGACCATTAAGCAGCGACTCCATTTTGCGATGCAGTTGAACGGGCCAGAGGTCTGCGCCGATCAGGCCAGGTGCCATTTCCTCAAGCGCTGCGCGAGCGCCCTTTGCGTGAGCTTCCGCATAGGTAGAGCCTACCGGGCAGGTCTCACCCCAGCCTTCTAGGCCGCACTCGGAAACGATGCGAACGAGGGTGGTATCGAGCGACCAGACAGTCCCGCTGGACATCACGCGGGGTGGGTTTTTTACAGGCAAATCATGGGCATAGATGTGAATTTCACGGATCTTCATTTGTTCTTGTTCCCGATTGCGTACTGCTAGTTAAAGTTCTCCGCAACCAGTGCCGCGCGAGCTGCACGGATTGCGGTGTCGGTCGCTTTTTCTCTTCCCTGCAAGCGAGCTGCCTGGGTCATGCCTTCATGCAATAAAAACAATGTTTCCGCTAAGTGCTCGACCTCTCGATTCGGCGCAATCTTTTGGAGGCGATGTTTGAACTCATCCGCCAGCCTGGCCTTGTGCGAAAGAACAATGCTGCTGATTGCTTCGTTGTCTGGGTACTCTGCCAAAGCATTCATAAATAGGCAGCCCGTATTGGCGACCTCAGCGAGCCAGTCTCCGAGACGGACAAGCGGATAGAGGATATGCTCGACTCCATCTTCCGGGCCGCCGGAGAGCCATTCGGTATAAGTCCGATCTCGGTGTTCTAATGCGCCTACAATCATTGCTTCCCGACTCGGGAAGTATTTGTAGAGTGTCCGCAGCGATACGTCTGCTTCTGCTCTCAGCGCTTCTACGCCTTGCTCAGCAAAGCCTTGCTCGGAAAAGCTTCTCTCCAGTTCACTGGCGATGCGTTGCTTTGTATCCAGCATGCGATTGGTCTCAGGTTTCAGGTCGGCAGCTATCATAAGTCAGCGCAGGTTGGCCTCGCAGCCTTCGCGCTCTCAGCAGCCGCGTACCCTCACCTCAGCTGCTCTGACCTGACATCCGCTTCGCTGATCCCTTGAATCGTTCGTTGTGGCAGCTCTCGCAACGGCTTGGCATGCGCCTTGACACAACGGCCAGCCGCCTATGTGAGCTGATAGTAGAACGATCACTCTACCTTGTAAATACTCAGGTAGAGTGTTTTTTCTACCTTCGCTGGAGATGTCCGGGACGATGCGCCTTTTGTGTGCGCATGCCCTGAAATTGGGGCTTCAAAAGCGCTGAACGACGATAGTGTGCAGCCGTTTTTTCATCGGCAGTAGCCGGGTGAGCATGCAGGCTGCTCCACCACGGTGCGCTAGCCTTTGAAGCAATAGCTCAGGGCGAGTGAAAAAAGCTGGCGGGATTACGTATGGGCGAGGCATGCCTCGCAGGTGCCAGATTTGGCAAATGTGAGAGGAAAAATGCATGCCTGGCATGCTGGGGGGATAGGGATGGGGATGGCGTGATTACAAATGTCTGGAGCCTTTCAAGGAAAGCAGTCCTCCAGCCACGACCAAGACAGCACCGAGGATGAGGCTTAAAGCCAATGCCTCGCTGAACCAGATCACACCAATGAGCGAGGCAAATACCAAAAGGGAGTAGTTAAAGGGCTGGAGTGTAACTGCAGGTGCATATTTGAACGCTTGCACCATGAGCATTGACTGGTTTCTCACGGATGATCAGCGACCACAGAAGCAGGCGTTCAACGTGCCCACGGTAGGTGCTGTACGTGAGCGCGTTCTCTGCGAAGCGCCTTAGATAGCCGCCAGCATTGGAGAACGCACGAGTGTCCAAATAGTGGAGGAAATGATTACCATGCCTCAAACGCTCGTTTCGTCCCCAGCCCACGTAAAATCGGAGGATTGGCAGAGGCGCATTATTTCAAAAGTGTCCGCATTTCGTCGGATTCGAACCATATTTGAGCAAAGCCGAAGCGCTGGAGGCCCTGCAGCGCAAGGGCTTTAGGGGCTAGTGGGATGGAAGTGTCTTTGTTTCTCGACGGTCACATCAAGTTCGGTGGTTTGTGAAACGCAGTGCGTAGGTTGGTGGAACCAGACAGCAGGTCATGAGCGACTACGACGCGATACATTATTTAACATAATACTCATTATGCGCACATTCGTATGGAGCTAACGGGGCCGTGGGTGGGCAGATTTGAAGCCAGGCCCCTGACCTCGATCACTGCACCGCAGATCGAGCCTGGACCTCAGCGATGTAACTCAGCACGAACGGATCCTGCGAGCCTCGTTCCTTGTAGTAGCCAACCACGTTGGCCAGCGTCCACCGCAGCAACCTCATCAGCACTGGATCGGAAAATTTCCAGCTGGCCGACTCGTACTGATACCGGCTGTTGGTGAACACATCGCGATACCGCTCGAATGAGTGTTCCTGGCTGTTCAGGGCCAGGCTCTCGCGAATCGCTGCAGGCATCGCGTGAAACAGTGTCAGCAGATCGTGAGCGTCACGCTTTTGTTTGGGTGGAATCTTGCCGATTGACTGCAGATGCTGGTGAGCCGTTTTGAGTGCTTCGAGGTCGAGCTTGTAGGTTTCGCCGGACGTACCTTGGTGCTGATGTGGCACGGAAATAAAGCTTTTCAGCAGGATTTCCATACCGATCGCTGCATTGACCATGGCGACATGTGGGAGGTTTTGGGCGTCTAGAAGCTCAGCGGCCTTGAGATAATTGCGGGCGCTTTCAAGCATCCAGCCTGGAAAGTGAGTCATGAATGGTGCTCCTTGATGGTGACTGCCGCTGAAGGTAGCTGACCAGGTAAGCTACCCATAGCTCAACAGATGAGCTACCCTGCCCCTATTATATGAATTCAAGGAATAACTACACTAAATGACTATTTAGCGTAGTTATATCTAAACGAGCCCGCACGCTGCCCTCCAACGCCAATCCTCCACTGCTCAACCCACCTCAAGGAACGCCAGTGACTACGGGCTCCAACCATCCAGATTCCACAGCCCTGCTGAAAACCAGGCAATTGGGCCGAGTCGACCCATCAACCCAAGCCACGTTACTGTCACCCACCGACCTTTCCCTCAATGCCGGCGAACGTGTCGCTCTCATCGGCGCATCAGGTTCTGGCAAAAGCGTACTGCTTCGCACCCTGGCCTTGCTCGACGCCCCCAGTACCGGCGACATTCTGTGGCTCGGCCAGCCGGTCTCTGCCTTGCCTATACCCGACTACCGCGCCCAGGTCTGTTACCTGGCGCAGCGTGCCGCCCTGGTGGACGGCACTGTGCGTGAAAACCTGCGCCTGCCCTTCTCCCTACGGCACAATCGCCAGCGCACGTTCGATGCGCACAAGGCAACAGCGCTACTCGACCTGGCAGGCAAGCCGAGGAGCTTCATCGACAAGCACGGTGCCGACCTCTCGGGTGGCGAAGCCCAGGTGGTGGCGTTGGTACGGGCACTGCTGCTTGCGCCCAAGGTGATGCTGTTCGACGAGCCTACCTCAGCGCTGGACCCACAATCGGTCACTGCCGTGGAAGCCCTGGTCATGAACTGGTTCAACGAATCCCCTGGGGCTCGCGCCTGTCTCTGGGTCACCCATGACCACCAGCAGGCACAGCGCATCGGCACGCGTACACTGACCATGCACCAAGGCAACTTGTTCGACGGGAACCCGGCATGAATTACCACAACCTCGCCTACGCCGATGTCGCGATCGCCGCAGCGATGATTCTGGTCAACGGCCTGTTATCGGTGCTCCTCAAGCTCGGGCTGGCGCGCCAGTTGTTCTGGGCATCGCTGCGCACCATCACCCAACTGCTGGCCATTGGTTACATCCTTGGCTGGGTATTCCAGCATGCCCAATGGTATATCGTGCTGCCCCTGATGCTGACCATGACCCTGATTGCCGGTGTTTCCGCCGCCGGGCGCGGCCAGCATCGCCACCGTGGCCTGCTGGCCGACAGCGTGCTCTCGGTGGGCTTGAGTGCCTGGTTGGTCACGGCCATCGGCCTGTTCATCGTGCTGCGCGTTCGCCCTTGGTACGAACCGCAGTACGCCATCCCCATCCTCGGCATGATCCTCGGCAACACCCTGACCGCCGTGGCGCTGGGCATCGACCGCATGACCCGTGAGCTGACCGCACAACGTGATGTCGTGGACATGGTGTTGTCGTTGGGCGGCACGCGCTGGGAGGCAGCCCATGCCGCCGCAGTGCAAGCACTCAAGGCCGGCATGATGCCGACCTTGAACCAGATGACGGTCGTCGGCATCGTCAGCCTGCCCGGGATGATGACCGGCCAGATACTGGCGGGCCAGCAACCGGACGATGCGGTGCGTTATCAGATCGTCATCATGTTCCTGCTTGCCGCGGCGTCGGCGCTGGGTACGGTCAGCGCAGTCCTGCTGACCTTCAACCGTCTGTTCTCGCCTGCGCACCAGTTCATGGCGCACAAGCTGGCCCGGCGCGCTTGAGCGGTAGTCAGCCCAGGCCGCCGAAGCGCTTGTAGAAGCCTTCACTGACATCCGGCAGTGGCCCATCGGCCGTTTCCAGCGCGTTGTTGAGCCACGCCTCGGCCTTGGCGCACACCAACCGATACAGGTTGCGGCACAAGGTACGTGCTGCGCGGCCTTCCCAGTCCCCCGGCAGCAGCTCGTCGGGCAACTGAGGATCGCGCAGCAGCAACCGGCGGTACTCGTGAATCAACAAGGTGCGCGCCAGGAAGCAATCCTGGGCGTCGAGTTCATCGAGTTCCTTGAGGCTCTGCCACAACGGCCGGAACAGCTGGATGAACTCGCTGTATTGCTGGCCAAGCTCGTCGATACGCCAGCTTTCCCGCACCTGCGCTCGCATGGCCTTGGAGGCCAGTACTTCCTGGGTGTGGGTTTCGAAGACGATGCTGTCGTCGCTGGCCTCAAGCTCACGCAAGGTAGCGGCCAGGTCGGCGCGGTCGGCCCGAGGGCAGCCGAGTACGTTTGGCGCCATCGCCCCGAAGCCCTGCCATTCCAGTTCTTCGCGCACAGCTTTGCGCTTGGCGGCTTCCAGCTGCGAAAGCAGCACCAGCGTCCAGGCGCCATCCCAGGCCGGCTGGCTTGGGCTGTACACGCGCTTGAAGGCTTTTTCGAAGCGTCGGCGACCGGTGCCGGTGAGGCTGTAGTAGCTGCGCCGGCCAACCTTTTCGGCGGTCAGCCAGCCTTCCTTGGTCAGGCGAAAGATCGACGTGCGGATCAGCCGTTCATTAATGCCGATCGGCTCCAGCAAGTTGATCAGGCTGCCCAGCCAGACCGTACCGCCATGGGGCTCGATGGCATCACCATAGAGGGTGATGATCAGCGAACTGGCACGGATCGGGGTCTGCTCCTGGAAGCGGGTGATCAGGGTGTTCAGCGGGGCGAGGTTGCTCATGGACGAACTGTGCGCGGAGAAAGCACCGACTATACCTGTGCGGCGGGTCGCCTGGCCATGGCGTGACGCAGGCAAGCTCATGCACCCTCCTCGCCCTTGGGCCTGAAGCCACCGTCACCCATGCGTGGTCGCTGCGCTTGCGGCTCGGCCAATGGTGCGCATTCGACCAGGCTGGCCATGCAGCGCCGGGCCAAATGCTGGTATTCGGCCGTGCCACGCTGCTTCCATTGCACCTCCTGCTCGGTCAGGGCTCGCTTGACCTGGGCCGGGGCGCCCATGACCAGGCTTTGCTCGGCGCACTCGAACCCCGCCTTGACGAAGGCTGTAGCGCCGACGATGCAACGCGCAGCGATGCGCGCGCCATCCATCACCACGGCATTCATGCCGACAAGGGCATCCTCGCCCACCCGGCAGCCATGCAACACCGCGCCATGGCCCACGTGGCCGTTGCGCTCGATCACCGTGTCACCGCCGGGAAAGCCGTGCATCACGCAAGTGTCCTGCAGGTTGGCACCCTCCTCCAGCACGATGCGCCCGAAATCACCACGCAACGAGGCCAGCGGCCCCACGTAACAGTGTGGGCCGACGATGACGTCGCCGATCAGCACTGCACTCGGGTGCACGTAGGCGGTGGGGTCGACCACCGGGGTCAGGCCGTCGAGTCGATAGCAAGGCATGCTTACAGTCCTCAAATGATTCATTACATGCAATGATCTTGTATCGTAAATGATAGGCGCGTCAATCCCAGTAAAAAGCCTTTATCCATTGGTGTTTAGGAGGGAAAGCGAGATTTTCTAATCTACAATTAGATACTGAAACAAAACTAGATGTTGATTTAGTGTATCGCATGGTGCTTATACTGGTTCCACCTGGGCAGGCTTCAACACTGCCCCTGCAGACAATTCCAAGAAATGCCGGCCACCCGTTGTGCCGTGCGTGCAGCCTGAGGACTCCAACATGCCTCGTTTCATCAATGTGCAGGCGCCCCACCCCGGCGTCCGCCTGGTTACCTTGCAACGGCCGGAGGCGCTCAACGCCCTGTGCACGGAGCTGCTGGCAGAGCTGGCCGCCGAGCTGGCAAGTGCCGAGGCCGACGAACACACCCGCGCCGTGGTCATCACCGGCAGCCCCAAGGCGTTCGCCGCCGGGGCCGACATTCGCGAGATGGCCGAACGAGACCTGGTCGGCATCTTCAATGACCCTCGCGTCGCCCACTGGCAGCGCATCGCCGCCTTCAGCAAACCCTTGATCGCCGCCGTGAATGGCTACGCCCTGGGCGGCGGTTGCGAACTGGTGATGTGCGCCGACATCGTCATCGCCGGCGAGGACGCCCGCTTCGGCCAGCCGGAAATCAACCTGGGCATCATCCCCGGCGCCGGCGGCACCCAGCGCCTGTTGCGTGCAGTCGGCAAGCCGCTGGCCATGCAGATGGTGCTCACCGGCGAGGCCATCAGCGCCCGGCATGCCCAGCAGGCCGGCTTGGTCAGTGAAATCACCGTGCCTGAACTGGCCGTCGAACGCGCCCTGCAGCTGGCGGCCAGCATTGCCGCCAAGGCGCCGCTGGCCGTTCGCCTGGCCAAGGAAGCGCTGCTCAAGGCCGGCGACACTGACCTTGCCAGCGGCCTGCGCTTCGAGCGCCACGCTTTTACCCTGCTGGCCGGCACTGCCGACCGCGACGAAGGCATCCGCGCCTTCCAGGAAAAACGCCCGGCGCAGTTCAAAGGTTGCTGAACCGCGCCGCCCCCATCGTCCGATCGTGCGAGTCCGCCATGGCTTTCCAACACATCCTGTTTTCCATCGAGAACGGCGTCGCCCTCCTCTCGCTGAACCGCCCCGAACAACTGAACAGCTTCAATACCCAGATGCACCTGGAGGTGCGCGATGCCCTGCGCCAGGTGCGCCAGAACAGCGACGTGCGGGTGTTGTTGCTGACCGCCGAGGGCCGTGGTTTCTGCGCAGGCCAGGACCTTTCCGACCGCAATGTGGCACCCGGCGCAGCCATGCCAGACCTCGGCGAGTCGATCGAGAAATTCTACAACCCCCTGGTGCGCACCCTGCGCGACCTGCCGCTGCCGGTGATCTGCGCCGTCAATGGCGTGGCCGCCGGTGCCGGGGCGAATATCCCGCTGGCCTGCGATCTGGTGCTGGCTGCCCGCTCGGCCAGCTTTATCCAGGCGTTCTGCAAGATCGGCCTGGTGCCCGATTCCGGCGGCACCTGGCTGCTGCCACGGCTGGTTGGCATGGCGCGGGCCAAGGCGCTGGCGATGCTGGGTGAACGGCTTGGCGCCGAGCAGGCCGAGCGCTGGGGCCTGATCCACCGGGTGGTCGACGATGCCGCGCTGCGCGATGAAGCCCTCAGCCTCGCCCGCCACCTGGCGGCCCAGCCCACCTATGGCCTGGCCCTGATCAAGCGCAGCCTCAATGCCAGCTTCGACAACAGTTTCGACCAGCAACTGGAACTGGAGCGCGACCTGCAACGCCTGGCCGGGCGCAGCGAGGATTACCGTGAAGGCGTCAGCGCCTTCATGAACAAACGTACAGCCGAATTCAAGGGGCGTTGAGCATGCACGCACTGCACAGCACCGCCCAGGTCGCGGTGATCGGCGCCGGCGCCATGGGCGCAGGTATCGCCCAGGTGGCGGCCCAGGCCGGCCACCCGGTGAAGCTCTACGACAACCGCCCTGGCGCTGCGGCCCAGGCCGTGGCAGGAATCGACCGCCAATTGCAGCGCCTGGTCGAGAAAGGCAAGTTGCAGCCTGCCGACCGTGAAGCCATCAGCGCCCGCCTGCAGCCCGTGGACGCCATCGAGGCACTGGCCGATGCGCAACTGGTGATCGAGGCCATCGTCGAGAACCTGCAAATCAAGCAGGCGCTGCTGCGCCAGCTTGAAAGCCTGTGCGCCCCGGCGTGCATCCTGGCCAGCAACACCTCGTCGTTGTCGATCACCAGCCTGGCGGCCGGCCTGCAGCGCCCGCAGCAGGTGGTGGGCATGCATTTCTTCAACCCCGCACCGCTGATGGCCCTGGTAGAAGTCGTCTCCGGCCTTGCCACGCCCCCCGAAATCGCCACCACGCTTTATGAAACCGCCAAGGCCTGGGGCAAGCAGCCGGTGCATGCGCGCTCCACGCCAGGCTTCATCGTCAACCGTGTGGCCCGCCCGTTCTATGCCGAAAGCCTGCGCCTGCTGCAGGAAGGCGCTGCCGATTGCGCAACGCTCGATGCGCTGCTGCGCGATGCAGGCGGGTTTCGCATGGGGGCCTTCGAACTTACCGACCTGATCGGCCATGACGTCAACTATGCCGTGACTTGTTCAGTCTTCGACGCCTTCCACGGTGACTTCCGTTTCCAGCCGTCGCTGGTGCAGAAAGAACTGGTGGATGCCGGCCGACTTGGGCGCAAGAGCGGGCAAGGCTTCTATTGCTATGCCGACGGTGCCGAATGCCCACAGGCGCTGGCGTTGCACAGCCAAGCCAAGGTCGATGGCTGCGTGGTCGAAGGCCAGCTGGGTGTGATGCAGCCATTGATAACCCGGTTGCGCGACCGTGGGTTGAGCGTCACCGAACGTGCAGGCACGGGCCTGATCCGCGTAGGCGAGGCCACCCTGGCGCTGTCCGATGGCCGCATGGCCAGCCAGCGGGCGCGCGAAGACGGCCTGCGCAACCTGGTACTGGTGGACCTTGCCCTGGACTACCAGGCCGCATCGCGCATTGCCATCAGCTGGTCCGCCGACACCACGGGTGAAGCCCTCGACCAGGCCGTGGCGCTGTTGCGCCAGGCAGGCCTGAACGTCAGCGGCCTCACCGACCTGCCAGGCCTGGTGGTGCTGCGCACTGTCGCCATGCTCGCCAACGAGGCCGCCGATGCCGTGCTGCAAGGCGTGGCCAGCGCGGGTGACATCGACCTGGCCATGTGCGCCGGGGTCAATTACCCGCAAGGCCCGCTGGCCTGGGCCGAGCAGATGGGTGTCGGCTACACCCTGCGTGTGCTGGAAAACCTGCAACGCAGTTACGGCGAAAGCCGCTACCGCCCTTCCCTGATGCTGCGCCGCAGCGTCGCCCAAGGAGCCCGCCTGCATGACTGACCTGCAACTTGCCCCCGACTCCCTGGCCCAGGCCTGCGCCGACGCCTTGTTCAGCCGCGACCAGGCCAGCCGTGCCCTGGGCATACGCCTGCTGGACGCCGGCCCCGGCCGCGCCAGCCTGTGCATGCCGGTACGCGCCGACATGCTGCAGGGCCACGGCACCTGCCATGGCGGCTTCCTGTTCGCCCTCGCCGACTCGGCCTTTGCCTTTGCCTGCAACAGCTACGACAAGGCCACGGTCGCCCAGGGCTGCAGCATCGACTATGTCGCCCCGGCGCAGTGCGGCGACCTGCTGACCGCACGCGCCGTCGAGCTCAGCCGCAAGGGCCGCACCGGCCTGTATGACGTGCGCATCGAAAACCAGCACGGCGAGCTGATCGCCCTGTTCCACGGCAAATCCTACCAAGTGCGCGGCACGGTGCTCGCGCAGGAGAACGCAGATGACTGAACACACGCCCCTCGATGCCCTGATCATCGACGCCGTGCGCACCCCGATCGGCCGTTACGGCGGCGCCCTGAGCCGTGTCCGCGCCGACGACCTGGCGGCGGTGCCGATCAAGGCCCTGATCGAGCGCCACCCGGAAATGGATTGGCCGGCCATCGACGATGTGATCCTCGGCTGCGCCAACCAGGCCGGCGAAGACAACCGCAACGTCGCACGCATGGCCAGCCTGCTCGCCGGGTTGCCGATCACCGTCCCAGGCACCACCCTCAACCGCCTGTGCGGCTCCGGGCTGGATGCCATCGGCAACGCTGCGCGTGCCCTGCACTGTGGTGAGGCTGGGCTGATGCTGGCCGGCGGCGTCGAGTCGATGTCGCGCGCGCCGTTTGTGATGGGCAAGTCGGAACAGGCCTTTGGCCGCAGCGCCGAGTTGTACGACACCACCATTGGCTGGCGTTTCGTCAATCCACGCATGCAGGCCGAGTACGGCATCGATTCCATGCCGGAAACAGCCGAGAACGTCGCCGAACAGTTCAAAATTTCCCGTGCCGACCAAGATGCCTTCGCCCTGCGCAGCCAGCACAAGGCTGCGGCGGCCCAGGCCAGTGGGCGCCTGGCGCGGGAAATCGTGCCGGTGGCTATCCCCCAGCGCAAGGGCCCTCCTGTTCAGGTGGACCAGGATGAACACCCGCGGGCCGACACCACCCTTGAACAACTGGCCAAGCTGGGCACGCCGTTTCGCCAGGGCGGCAGCGTCACCGCGGGCAATGCCTCCGGGGTCAACGACGGCGCCTGCGCCCTGCTGCTGGCCAGCCGTGCAGCCGCCCAGCGTCATGGCCTAAAGGCCCGTGGCCGAATCGTCGGCATGGCGGTGGCGGGGGTTGAGCCGCGCATCATGGGTATCGGCCCGGTGCCAGCGACGCGCAAGGTGCTGGCGCTCACCGGCCTGTCCCTGGCCGACATGGATGTCATCGAGCTGAACGAGGCGTTTGCCGCCCAGGGCCTGGCCGTGCTGCGCGAGCTGGGCCTGGCCGACGATGACCCGCGGGTAAACCCCAACGGCGGCGCCATCGCCCTGGGCCATCCCTTGGGCATGAGCGGTGCACGCCTGGTCACCACCGCGTTGCACCAGCTTGAGCAAGGCGCTGGCCGCTACGCCCTGTGCACCATGTGCATCGGTGTCGGCCAGGGCATTGCCATGGTCATCGAGCGCCTCTGACCAAAGGCTTGTGACTGAACAACGCGCAGCCGGTTATGCTGCGCCCATGACACTCACGGTAAGCGGCCTGAGCCTCGGGCAGCCGACGTACAAGAACAATTCGAGTGAAGCCATGAATATGTACCATGATGCCGATCGTGCCCTGCTGGACCCGATGGAAACCGCAAGTATCGACGCCCTGCGCCAGCACCAGCTGGAACGCCTGCGTTGGAGTCTCAACCACGCCTACGCCAACGTGCCGCTGTACCGCAAACGCTTCGACGACTGCGGCGCCCACCCCGGCGACCTGAAGTCCCTGGATGACCTGGCCAAGTTCCCCTTCACCGGCAAGAACGACCTGCGCGACAACTACCCCTACGGCATGTTCGCCGTGCCCCAGCAGGAGGTGGTGCGCTTGCACGCGTCCAGCGGCACCACGGGCAAGCCGACCGTGGTGGGCTACACCCAGAACGACATCGACACCTGGGCCAACGTGGTGGCCCGTTCGATCCGCGCCGCCGGCGGGCGCAAGGGCGACAAGGTGCACGTGTCCTATGGCTATGGCCTGTTTACTGGCGGCCTGGGCGCGCACTACGGCGCTGAACGGCTGGGTTGTACGGTGATCCCCATGTCCGGTGGCCAGACCGAGAAGCAGGTGCAGCTGATTCGCGATTTCCAGCCTGACATCATCATGGTCACGCCCTCCTACATGCTCAACCTTGCCGACGAGATCGAGCGCCAGGGCATCGACCCACAGGACCTCAAGCTGCGCCTGGGTATTTTCGGCGCCGAGCCCTGGACGGATGAACTGCGCCGCTCCATCGAACAGCGCCTGGGCATCGATGCCCTGGATATCTATGGCCTGTCGGAGATCATGGGGCCGGGGGTGGCCATGGAGTGCATCGAAACCAAGGATGGCCCCACCATCTGGGAAGACCATTTCTACCCCGAGATCATCGACCCGGTCACCGGCCAGGTGCTGCCTGACGGCCAGTTGGGCGAGCTGGTGTTCACCTCGCTGAGCAAGGAGGCGCTGCCGATGGTGCGCTACCGCACCCGCGACCTCACCCGCCTGCTGCCCGGCACCGCGCGGCCCATGCGGCGCATTGGCAAGATCACCGGGCGCAGTGACGACATGCTGATTATCCGTGGGGTGAATGTGTTCCCGACCCAGATCGAGGAGCAGGTGCTTAAAATAAAACAGCTTTCAGAGATGTATGAGATTCATTTGTATCGCAATGGCAACCTGGACAGCGTTGAAGTGCATGTGGAACTGCGTGCCGAGTGCCAGGCGCTGGACGAGGGGCAGCGCAAGTTGCTGACGGGGGAATTGACCCGGCAGATCAAGACCTACATCGGCATCAGTACACAGGTGCGGCTGCAGCCGTGTGGCACGCTCAAGCGCTCAGAGGGCAAGGCTTGCCATGTGTTTGACAAGCGGTTGGCTGGCTGACAGGGCGCAGGTGTAGGAGCCCCGGCATGGTCCGGGGCTTTTTTTTGGGTGTTTGGCGCGGGATGTATGGCGCCTATACGACCGAGCGCCGCCTGCGCGGCGCTCGATCTCACAGGCGCCAACCCTCCCACGCCGAACATGCTCCACCCCAATCCGATACACAAATCACATTCGATACACATAAAACCGTTTGACGTTATGTTTTGTATCGCTTACAAATGACTCATGCCTTAGCAGGAGTCAGAACATGTACGCACAGCTAGTGGAAACCGGAGTCAAGCGCGTCAAAGCCCTGGAGGAAATGTCCGCCGAGGAACGCCACTTCCAGGAAAAGATCGACGCCGAAATCAAGATCGAAGCCAAGAACTGGATGCCCGAGGCCTACCGCCAAACCCTGATCCGGCAAATCTCCCAGCACGCCCACTCGGAAATCGTCGGCATGCTCCCCGAAGGCAACTGGGTCACCCGCGCCCCCAGCCTCAAGCGCAAGCTGCAATTGATGGCCAAGATCCAGGACGAAGCCGGCCACGGCCTGTACCTGTACAGCGCCATGGAAACCCTCGGCGCCGACCGCGACGAGGAAATCGCCAAGCTGCACAACGGCAAGGCCAAGTATTCGAGCATCTTCAACTACCCCACCCTGAGCTGGGCCGACATGGGCGCGGTGGGCTGGTTGGTCGACGGTGCCGCCATCGTCAACCAGGTGGTGCTGCAACGTACCTCCTACGGCCCCTACTCCCGCGCCATGGTGCGCATCTGCAAGGAAGAGAGCTTCCACCAGCGCCAGGGCTACGAACTGCTGCTGACCATGATGCGCGAGGGCACCCAAGCCCAGAAGGACATGGTTCAGGACGCCATCAACCGCCTGTGGTGGCCAGCGCTGATGATGTTCGGCCCAAGCGACGAGCATTCCCCCAACAGCGCCCAGTCGATGGCCTGGAAAATCAAGCGCCAGACCAACGACGAACTGCGCCAGCGCTTCATCGACCAGACCGTGCCGCAGCTCGAACTGCTCGGCTGCACCGCCCCCGACCCGGACTTGAAGTGGAACGCCGAGCGCGGTCATTACGACTTCGGCGACATCCAGTGGGACGAGTTCTACGAAGTCATCAAGGGCAACGGCCCGTGCAACCAGGAGCGCGTCGCCACCCGGCGCCAGGCCATCGAAGGTGGCGCCTGGGTGCGCGAAGCCGCCGTGGCCTATGCACGCAAGCAACAGAACAAAAACGCCGCCTGAGCGGCGATTGATGCGGAGAGCGAAAATGTCTGTCTGGACCCTCTACGAAGTGTTCGTGCGCAGCAAGCACGGCCTGAACCACAAGCATGTCGGCAGCGTGCATGCCGCCGACGCCGCCATGGCCATCGAGAATGCCCGCGAGCTGTACACCCGCCGCAGCGAAGGCGTCAGCCTGTGGGTGGTACCCTCGGCCCTGATCAGCGCCTCCTCGCCGGACGAGAAAGACCCCCTGTTCGCCCCCTCGGACGACAAGGTCTACCGCCACGCCAGCTTCTACGAACTGCCCGACGAAGTCGGGCACATGTGAGGCAGGCCATGAACAAGCACGACCTGATTCCGTATTTGCTGCTGCTCGGCGACAGCGCCCTGGTCCAGGGCCAGCGCCTGTGCGAGTGGTGTGGCCACGCGCCAGCCCTGGAAGAAGAGCTGGCCCTGATGAACGTTGGCCTCGACCTGGTCGGCCAGGCCCGCAACTGGCTGGACTACGCCGCCGAATTGCTCGACGACGGCCGCGACGCCGATGCCCTGGCGTTTCGCCGCGACGAGCGGGCCTACCGCAACCTGCTGTTGGTCGAGCAGCCCAATGGCGACTACGCCGTGACCATGACCAAGCAGTTCTTCTACGACGCCTGGCACCATGCGGTGCTGCAACAGCTGGCCGAATCGGCTGACGAACGCATCGCCGGCATCGCCGCCAAGGCCCTGAAGGAAGTCACCTACCACCTGCGCCGTTCCAGCGAGTGGGTGCAACGCCTGGGCGGTGGTACCGAGCAAAGCCGCCAGCGCATGCTCGCCGCCATCCCGCTTTTGTGGCGTTTCACCGTGGAACTCACCAGCGGCAGCGACAACGAAGTGCGCCTGGCCGAAGCCGGCATAGGTGCCAACCCGGCCATCGTCGGCGCCGCCTGGCTCAAGCAGGTAAGCGCAACGTTCGAGTCGGTCGAGCTGCCGCTGCCCAAGGCCGCCAGCCACTTCTACCTCAGCGGTCGCCAGGGCGTGCACAGCGAACACCTGGGCCTGCTGCTGGCCGAAATGCAATTCCTGCCAAGGGCCTACCCCGATGCAACCTGGTGAGCTGATTGCCGGCGACCGCGGTGCCCGGGCGCTGCAGGGCGACGACCTGGCCCGGGCCTGGGCGGTGCTGGGCCAGGTGATGGACCCGGAAGTGCCGGTGGTCAGCGTGGTGGACCTGGGCATCGTCCGCGAGCTGGGCTGGCGTGCAGGGCACTTGCACCTGGTGGTGACGCCAACCTACTCCGGTTGCCCCGCCACCGAGGTGATCGAGGGCGATATCCGCCAGGCCCTGGAGCAGGCCGGCTTCCCCGCGCCAGCCCTGGAGCGCCGCCTCACCCCGGCCTGGAGCACGGATTGGATCAGCGCCCAGGGCCGCGACCGCCTGCGCGCCTATGGCATCGCTCCACCCCAGGGCAGCGCCAGCAAGCGCAGCCTGCAGGGCGATGCCCCCCAGGTGTGCTGCCCACAGTGCGCCAGCACCCACACCGAACTGCTCAGCCAGTTCGGCTCCACGGCCTGCAAGGCGCTTTACCGCTGCCGCGAGTGCCTGGAGCCGTTCGATTATTTCAAATGCATTTGAGCCGTGGAGATCACCATGAGCCAGTTTCACAGCCTGACCATCAAGCAAGTGCGCCATGAAACCCGCGATGCGGTGTCGATCGCCTTCGACGTGCCGGCTCACCTACAGAGCGCCTTCCGTTTCACCCAGGGCCAATACCTGGTGCTGCGCACTCAACTGGATGACGAGGAAGTGCGCCGTTCCTATTCCATCTGCAGCGCGGTGCAGGACGGCGAACTGCGTGTTGCCGTCAAGCGCGTGCCCGGCGGGCGCTTCTCGGCCTTTGCCAACGACGTGCTCAAGGCCGGCCAGCAATTGGAGGTGATGCCACCGGCCGGCAGTTTCTTCGTCCCGCTGGACCCAGCGCGCCAGGGCCACTATTTGGGTGTGGCGGCCGGCAGCGGCATCACGCCGATCCTGTCGATCATCGCCACCACCTTGGCCAGCGAGCCGCACAGCCGCTTTACCTTGCTCTACGGCAACCGCTCCAGTTCCGGCGCGCTGTTTCGCGACAAGCTCGAAGATTTGAAGAACCGCTACCTCGACCGCCTCAACCTGATTTTCGTGTTCAGCCGTGAACAACAGGACGTGGACCTCTACAACGGCCGCATCGACGCCGACAAATGCGGCCAGTTGTTCGCCCGCTGGATGGACGTGGCCAGCCTGGACGCTGCGTTCATCTGTGGCCCGCAGGCCATGACCGAAACCGTGCGCCACAGCCTGCAGGCCAATGGCATGGCCCGCGAGCGCATCCATTTCGAGCTGTTCGCCGCCACCGGCAGCGAAGCCCGTCGCGAGGCCCGGGAGGCCGCGCGCCAAACCGATGCAGCGCTCAGCCATATCACGGTAATCAGCGACGGGCGGGCACTGAGCTTCGACCTGCCACGCAACAGCCAGAACATCCTCGATGCCGGCAACGCCATCGGCGCCGAACTGCCCTATTCGTGCAAGGCCGGGGTGTGCTCGACCTGCAAGTGCCGGGTGATCGAAGGCGAGGTGGAGATGGACAGCAACCACGCGCTGGAGGACTACGAAGTGGCGGCCGGGTACGTGCTGTCGTGCCAGACCTACCCGGTCAGCGACAAGGTGGTGCTCGACTTCGACCAGCTGTAGACCGCGTCGCCAGCGTTCGCGGGGCAAGCCGGTTCGTGTAGGAGCGGGCTTGCCCCGCGAAGAGGCCCCCAGCAACAACCGCGTGACCTCAAGAAAACAACTACAAAACACAAGAGATCGCTTGCCATGACCCCCGAACACATCGAAAGCATCGCCAACCACCCCGACTTCCAGCACCTGGTGCGGCGCAAACGCCGCCTCAACGGCAGCCTTACCCTGGCCATGCTGCTGATCTACTACGGCTTCGTCCTGCTGGTGGCCTTCTCCCCCAGCACCTTGGGCCAGTCCCTGAGCGGCGGCGTCACCACCGTTGGCATGCTGGTCGGCGTGCTCATGGTACTGCTGTCCTTCGCCCTCACCGGCATCTACGTGCACCGCGCCAACAACGTGCTCGACCCGCTCAACGACAAGGTCAAGCAGGAGTGCGCAGCATGAACTGGACTGCCATTTCGATGTTCATGGTGTTCGTCTGCTTCACCCTGCTGGTGACCCGCTGGGCCGCCCTGCGCACCCGCTCGGCCAGCGACTTCTACACCGCCGGCGGCGGCCTCACCGGCATGCAGAACGGCCTGGCGATTGCGGGCGACATGATCAGCGCCGCCTCCTTCCTGGGCATCTCCGCCATGATGTTCATGAATGGCTACGACGGCCTGCTGTACGCCCTGGGTGTACTGGCCGGTTGGCCAATCATCCTGTTCCTGATCGCCGAGCGCCTGCGCAACCTGGGCAAGTACACCTTTGCCGATGTGGTTTCGTACCGCCTGGCGCAAACCCCGGTGCGCCTGAGCTCGGCGTTCGGCACCCTGGCCGTGGCGCTGATGTACCTGGTGGCACAGATGGTTGGGGCGGGCAAGCTGATCGAGCTGCTGTTCGGCATCAGCTACCTGTACGCCGTGGTGCTGGTGGGCGTGCTGATGGTCGCCTACGTCACCTTCGGCGGCATGCTCGCCACCACCTGGGTGCAGATCATCAAGGCGGTGATGCTGCTTTCGGGCACCAGCTTCATGGCCTTCATGGTGCTCAGGCACTTCGGCTTCAGCACCGAGGCGATGTTCGCCAATGCCGTGGCCGTGCACGCCAAGGGCCAGGCGATCATGGCCCCAGGAGGCTTGCTGTCGAACCCGGTGGATGCCATCTCGCTGGGCCTGGGCATGATGTTCGGCACCGCAGGCCTGCCGCATATCCTGATGCGCTTCTTCACCGTCAGCGATGCCAAGGAAGCGCGCAAGAGCGTGTTCTACGCCACCGGATTCATTGGCTACTTCTACCTGCTGCTGATCGTGATCGGCTTTGGCGCCATCGTCATGGTCGGCACCGAACCGGCTTACCGTGACGCCAGCGGCGCCATCATTGGCGGCGGCAACATGGTCGCCGTGCACCTGGCCCAGGCGGTCGGCGGCAACCTGTTCCTGGGCTTCATCAGCGCCGTGGCCTTCGCCACCATCCTCGCCGTGGTGGCGGGCCTGGCGCTGTCGGGTGCATCCGCCGTGTCCCACGACCTGTATGCCTGCGTGGTACGCAAGGGCCAGGCGACCGAGCAGGAGGAAATGCGCGTGTCGCGTATTGCCACCCTGGTGATCGGCATGCTCGCGGTGGTGCTGGGCCTGGTGTTCGAATCGCAGAACATCGCCTTCCTCTCCGGCCTGGTGCTGGCGGTGGCGGCCTCGGTCAACTTCCCGGTGTTGTTGCTCTCGATGTTCTGGAAGGGCCTGACCACCCGTGGCGCGGTGTGCGGCAGCATGGCCGGGCTGCTGTCGGCGATCGTGCTGGTGGTGCTGGGCCCGGCGGTATGGGTGAACGTGCTGCACCACGAAACCGCGCTGTTCCCCTACAGCAACCCTGCCCTGTTCTCCATGAGCCTGGCCTTCCTGGGCGCCTGGGCCTTCTCGGTCACTGACGGCTCCGAGCGCGCCGCCCAGGAGCGCGGGCGTTACCTGGCCCAGTTCATCCGCTCCATGACCGGAATCGGCGCTGCTGGCGCCAGCAAGCACTGAACCTCACCATGTCGGGTATAACAACAATGAACCGTACACACCTGAAATCGGCCGCCTGCCTGGCCACCCTCGCCTTGCCCCTGCCGGCCCTGGCGGACTTCATCGGCGACAGCCACGCACGGCTTGAGCTGCGCAACCATTACATCAACCGCGACTTCCGCCAGAGCAACGCGCCCCAATCCAAGGCCGAAGAGTGGGCCCAGGGCTTCACCGCCAAGCTGGAATCGGGCTTCACCGAGGGGCCAGTGGGGTTCGGCGTGGATGCCATGGGCCAGTTGGGGGTCAAGCTCGATTCCAGCCGCGACCGGCGCAACACCGGCCTCCTGCCATTCGGCCCCAACAGCCATGAGCCCGTCGACGACTACAGCGAGCTGGGCCTGACCGGTAAAGTTCGCGTGTCCAAGACCACCTTGCGGGTCGGCACCTTGCAGCCGATTCTGCCGGTGGTGGTGTACAACGACACCCGCCTGCTGGCCTCGACCTTCCAGGGCGGCCTGCTGACCAGCCAGGACATCACCGGGCTCACCGTCAACGCCGGGCGCCTGACCCAGGCCAACCTGCGCGATTCGTCCGGGCGCGACGACATCGGCTACGGCGCGGCCAGCAGCGACCACCTCGACTTCGCCGGCGGCAGCTATGCACTCAGCCCACAGACCAGCGTCAGCTACTACTACGCCAAGCTGCAGGACATCTACCGCCAGCAGTTCGTCGGCCTGGTCGACACCCGCCCGCTGGGCGAGGGCCTGAGCCTGCGCAGCGACCTGCGCTATTTCGACAGCCGCAACGACGGCGCCGAACGCGCCGGCAACATCGACAACCGCAACTTCAACGCCATGTTCACCCTGGGCGTACGCGCCCACAAATTCACCTTGGCCTGGCAGCAGATGTCCGGTGACAGCGCCTTCCCGTTCGTCAACGGCGGCGACCCGTTCAGCGTCAACCTGGTGACCTACAACACCTTCACCCGCGCCGGGCTCGACTCCTGGCAAGTGCGCTACGACTACGACTTCGTGGCCATGGGCATCCCCGGCCTGAGCTTCATGACCCGCTACACCGACGGCCGTCACGCCGAAACCGCCACGCTCAGCAACGGCCGTGAACGCGAGCGCGACACCGACCTGACCTACGTCATCCAGAGCGGCCCGTTCAAGGACGTGAGCCTGCGCTGGCGCAACGTCACCTTCCGTTCCGGCAATGGCCTGACCAACGCCCTGGACGAAAACCGCCTGATCATCGGCTACACCCTGGCGCTGTGGTAACCGCGCCCTTTCGACTTCGAGGAGAACAGCATGTCTGACGCCCCAACCCTGCAGAGTTTCATCGCCGGCCGCTGGATCGGCCAGCACGGCGCCCAGGCCCTGCGCAGCGCCCTGGACGGCCATGTCCTGGCCTACAGCCACGAAGAGCGCCCGGACTTCGCCGAAGCCGTGGACTTCGCCCGTGCCCATGGCCTGGCCGAACTGATGGCTATGGACTTCCAGCAACGCGCCCAGCGCCTCAAGGCCCTGGCCCTGTACCTGGCCGAACACAAGGAACAGCTCTACGCCCTGTCCCACCACAGCGGCGCCACCCGCGCCGACAGCTGGATCGACATCGAAGGCGGCAATGCCACGCTGTTCAGCTATGCCGGCATTGGCAGCCGCGAACTGCCCTCGGGCAACCTGGTACATGAAGGCCCGGCGATCCCACTGGGCAAGCAGGGGCATTTCGCCGGCAGTCACATCCTGGTGCCGCGTGCCGGTGTTGCGGTGCACATCAACGCCTTCAACTTCCCGATCTGGGGCATGCTGGAAAAATTCGCCCCCACCTTCCTGGCCGGCATGCCTTGCATCGTCAAGCCGGCAACCGCCACCAGCTACCTGACCGAAGCCGTGGTGCGCCTGATGCATGCATCCGGCTTGCTGCCCGCAGGCAGCCTGCAGTTGGTGATCGGTAGCACCGGCGACCTGCTCGACCGATTGCAGGGCCAGGACGTGGTGACGTTCACAGGTTCTGCCGATACCGCCGCCAAACTGCGCGTCACGCCCAACCTGATCCGCCATTCGGTACCGTTTA
This sequence comes from Pantoea sp. Ap-967, assembly GCF_011752565.1. GTDB lineage: Bacteria > Pseudomonadota > Gammaproteobacteria > Pseudomonadales > Pseudomonadaceae > Aquipseudomonas. The sequence continues at coordinate 27,002 of NZ_VWXK01000013.1, read as the reverse complement.
CCGCCGAAGCCGACTCGCTCAACTGCGCCATTCTTGGCCCTGACGTGAACCCAGGCAGCGAGGAGTTCGAGCTCTACCTCAAGGAAGTGGTGCGTGAAATGACCACCAAGGCCGGGCAGAAATGCACCGCCATCCGCCGCGCCATCGTGCCGGCCAAGCACCTGGACGCCGTTGCCAGCGGCCTGCGTGAGCGCCTGGCCAAGGTGGTGGTGGGCGACCCGTCGCTCGAAGGCGTGCGCATGGGCGCCCTGGCCTCTCACGACCAGCAGCGTGACGTGGGCGAGCGCGTGCGCGCCCTGCTGCAAAGCTGCGACCAACTGTTCGGCGCCAGCGACGGCTTTGCCCCGCGCGGCGAGGGCGTTGCCGAGGGCGCCTTCTTCGCGCCCACCTTGCTCCAGGCCCGCGACCCCCATGCAGACGGTGGCGCCCACGATATCGAGGCGTTCGGCCCGGTCAGCACGCTGATGGCCTACCACGACCTGGACGAAGCCCTGGCCCTTGCGGCACGTGGCAAAGGCAGCCTGGTGGCGTCGCTGGTAACGGCTGACCGCGCCGTGGCGGCCAAGGCCATTCCCGTGGCAGCCGCCTGGCATGGCCGCCTGCTGGTGCTCGACAGCGAGGCGGCGAAGGAGTCCACCGGCCATGGCTCGCCATTGCCGCAGCTCAAGCACGGCGGCCCGGGCCGCGCCGGAGGTGGCGAGGAGCTGGGCGGCCTGCGCGCCGTCAAGCACTACCTGCAACGCGCTGCCGTGCAGGGCTCGCCAAGCATGCTCAGTGCCGTGACCGGCGAGTATGTGCGTGGCGCCGAGGTGATCGAAACCGAGGTGCACCCGTTCCGCCGCTATTTCGACGAACTGCGCATCGGCGAATCGCTGCTCACCCACCGCCGTACCGTGACCGAAGCCGACCTGGTCAACTTTGGCTGCCTGTCGGGCGACCACTTCTACATGCATTTCGACGAGATCGCAGCCAAGGCCTCGCAGTTCGGCAAGCGCATCGCCCACGGTTACTTCGTGCTGTCGGCTGCCGCCGGGCTGTTCGTTTCGCCGGGCGAAGGGCCGGTATTGGCCAACTATGGGCTCGATACCTTGCGCTTCATCAACCCGGTGGGCATCGGTGACACCATCCAGGCGCGGCTGACCTGCAAACGCAAGATCGACCAGGGCAGGACCAGCCCGCTGGGGCAGCCACAGGGAGTGGTGGCATGGGATGTGGAGGTGACCAACCAGCTGGGTGAGCTGGTGGCCAGCTATGACATCCTGACCTTGGTGTTGAAAAAAAGGCTGAGGCCTGTGCGGGCTTCATCGCGACCTCTGGTCGCTCCTACAGGGATCCCACGCCCCTGTAGGAGCGACCAAAGGTCGCGATAGGGCCCCCACAGGCACACTAAAGGCACATGGCCACCTCGTACATCCGCCCTACTGCCCAATCCCGCCCCCGGCGCTATAGTGCGGCCATCCGCCACACCCCACAACGCCAAGGAAGCCCCCCACCATGAAACCCGCCAAACTCCTGCTGTGCGCCGCCGCCCTGTTCACCGTCGCCGGCTGCCAGACCATCAAGCCCTCCGAGCAAACCCTGAAGGAGCGTGCCGAGTTCGCCCTCAACACGCCGGTCAGCAAGGTCGCCAACGTGCGCAGTGACAGCACCATCACCTACTACACCGCCACCACCGCCAAAGGCGAGTACAACTGCCAGATGCCAAGCGGCGCCATTGTCGCGGTCGGTAGCATGGGCCTCTACCAGCCCACCCCGTCCTGCCTCAAGGAAGGCCAGGCAATCATCCTGCAATAACCCCCGCCGTTGCCTCAGGCGCCGCGCTCCAGCACCGGCGCCGCCGGCTCCTCTCGCAAGGCCCGCAGGGCCGCCCGCAACTCTGCCGGCCGCACCGGCTTGGACAGGATGGCGATACTGCGCCCATGTACCATCGCCTGGATCTTCTCAAGGTCATGCCCGGTCATGATCAATGCCGGTACTTCCCAGCCCCGCTGCGCCCGCAGGCTGTCGATGCAGTCGACGCCCGTGGCGTCCTGCCCCAGGTCGTAGTCGGCGACGATCACGTCGCACTGGCTGGCCAACCCCAGCGGCGAGCCATGGGCCTCCACCTCGCAGCCCCAGCGTTGCAACAGCGCCGAGGTTGCGCGCAGCACGTTGTGGTCATCTTCCACCAGGCACACCCGCAAACCGCTCAGCATCGCACCCTGCAGCGCCTGCTGCTCATGGCTGCGGGTGGCCGGCTGCGGCGCCAGGCGCGGCAGGCCCTGCAGGCTCACCGCCGTGCCGTGGCCCAGGCGCGAGCGCAATGTCACCGCCAGGCCCATCAGGCCGCCCAGGCGTTTGACGATCGACAGCCCCAGGCCCACCCCCTCGACGTCCTTGTCACGCACCTGGCGCACCCGGTAGAACTCGTCGAACACCAAGCCCCAATGCTCCTCGGCAATACCACGGCCCTGGTCGTAGATTTCGATGGCCAGGCCATCGCCCCGGCGCCGTATGCCGATCAGCAACGGCCTGTGGCTGGCGTACTTGAAGCAGTTGGACAACAGGTTCTGCACCATGGTCGCCAACATGCCGCGGTCGGCGCGGGTCCAGTGGCGGCTGGGATGCAAGCGAACCTCCACCCCAGCCCAGCGCGCGGCTTCGGCATTCTGGCGCAACAGTTCACCGAGGAAGTCGTGCAACGAAAAGACCTCGTATTTCGGTTGCACCTGCCCGTTGTCCAACGTGTACAGGTCGAGAATCGAGCGGAACAGTTGGGAGACGTTGAGCAGCGAGCGGTCGATGCTGTCTACCAGCCGCCGCTCCTGCTCCGCCAAGGGCGCTTCGCGCAGGCACGCGGTGAACAGGCCGATGGAGTGGATTGGTTGGCGCAAGTCATGGCTGGCCTGGGCCAGGAAGCGCGACTTCTCCTGGGTAGCGACCATCGCCCGCTCAGAGGCCTGGCGCGTGCGTTCGAGCAGCATATGGGCATAGAACGGGATCACCGTACTGGTGGTCAGCAGCATCAACACCATGAACGGGTTGGCCTGCCAGTACGGGTTGAGCTGGTACACCGCCACCAGGGCGGTCAGCGCCAGCACCGTGGCGATGGCCAGGTAGCGGGTGCCAAAGCGCATGCCGTTGCCCAGGTTCACCCACACCATCACCGCATACAACGGCAGCGCCGCCTCGCCGCCAAGCACCAGGCCGAAGCAGGTGCCGGTGTAGTCGTGCACGATGCCCAGCACCCGGCGCCATGGGTAATGCCCGGGCCAGCGGGCAATGGCTTGGCGCAGGCCGATCGACAGGGTGATGAAGGTAATGATGTAGTAAATCACCGGCAGGTAGTTGTGCAGCGAATGCCCAGGCAAAAAGCCCAGCACGGTGATATAGACCAAGGCAATCGAAGCGACGATAACCCGCAGGTTGGCTTGGTCCAATTCGTTGTTCTTGTTGTATTCCATGGTACTCATCCTTGTGCACGGGGTCGCATTACGGCCATCCTGGCGCGACGGCGCAGGTTTGCGCCTGCTAAATTAACATGCTCAGCAGAGCCAGGGTCCTCAGGGAGTGTCAGTACGTGACGTGCCGCATCATCGTGGCGGACGACCATCCATTGTTCAGGGAAGCGATGGTCCGTACCGTGCAGCGGGTAATGCCGCAAGCGCAACTGGAAGAAGCCGGTGACCTGCAGCAAGTGCTGGCCTTGGCCCGTGAGGGCGAGGCGCCGGACACACTGGTGCTGGATTTGCGCTTTCCAGGGCTCGACAGCATCGAGCGCCTGGCCGAACTGCGCCAGCAGTTGCGCCGTACCACACTGATCATCGTGTCGATGGTCGACGACCCCGCCTTGATCGAGCACGTGATGGCCTGTGGTGTCGACGGTTTCATTGGCAAGAGCATCGCCCCGGACGAGGTCGGCACGGCGATCCTGGCCATCCGCGAAGGTGAAGTGTTGGTGCGTTATACCCCGGCCGGGCTGGCGCCGAGCCTGGGCAGCGAAACGGAACTGGAGCAGCTTACCCATCGCCAATACGAGGTGCTGCGTTTGATTGCCCAGGGCAAGACCAACAAGGAAATTGCCAAGGCGCTGGATATTTCGCCGTTCACCGTGCGCATTCATGTGTCGTCGCTGCTCAAGGCGCTGAACGTGACCTCGCGCACGGCGGCAGCGGTCAAGTACACAGGCACCTGACCCGCCAAAGCAGGCGTCAGCCTGGAATCGTCTTGTCACTCACCGGTTGGTTCGGCTTGGCGCCGGACAGCCGCCAACTCACGCCGGTTATCCCATAGCGCTCGGCCATGGGCCTGCTCACCTTCTTGATTTTCTCCCGCCCGAATTTGGGAATGATCCCTATACCCGCATCGCAACTGGCCCAGTGCCAAGCCTCGGCGTTATCGATTTTCTCAAGGCGAATAATGAAACTGCGCGGCTCGCCGTGCAGCAGGTAATCGATAATGTACAGCTGGGGACTCGGCATCACACAGCCCTCCTTTTCTCCATGGATGACCTTTGCATTGAGTGATGCCGTGCCCGAAAGATTCAAAATAATTGGCCTTTCAATGCCCCGTGGGAGTGTAGGAGCGGGCTTGCCCCGCGAACACCGGCGCAGCCGGTGCCATACACCGCGCCGCCTGCTTCCCGGGTCAAGCCCGCTCCTACAGGGTTCTCTTTGAAATCAGATGTTTGCGAGTTGCTCCCACCACAGCTATTGCTGATGCTGAGGCTGCCGCCCGCCACCGTGGCTATTCTGGCCACCCTTGCGCCCGGCTTCGGAGGCCCGCTGCCGGTCGTTGGCGAAATTGCCGCCGGACGCCTGGCCGCCCTTGTGGCCTGCGCGCGAAGCCCGCTCACGGTCGTTGGCGAAGTTGCCCGGGTTGGTTTCCTTGGTGCCGCCGCGTTGGCTGGTCCGTTGTTGATCACCCGCCATGTCCTTTCTCCTTGCGTAATGGATGGGTTGGGCGCATGGAACGGTGCCATGCCTTAGTTCCGAACAGGCAACGGGCCGATCTGCTCAATTCGATTGCAAACGGCTGACCGGTGGCACGAAACACCGCCAGGGTAAAAGTTTGCGCGCTGCATACGCCGACGGCACTTTTCCCAGGCCACCAAGGTCACAACGCAAAGGCGCTTCGCCAGCTCCACCTCGCGGCAGAGCCGACGAACGGCCTATAATCGCTTTCCACGCGCCCGGCGATGCGTCAACGGGCTGAAATTTCCGGTCTGCACAAGGCTTCGCCATGACCTCGACCCCCGAGCAACCCGCATCGCCGCACAACCCTGCGCTAAGCCCAAGCCACCTGGACTTCCCGGTGGTCGGCATCGGCGCCTCGGCGGGCGGGCTGGAGGCCATCCGTACCTTCTTCCAGCAGATGCCCGGCGATTGCGGCATGGCCTTCGTGGTGGTGCTGCACCTGTCGCCCGACCACCAGAGCGTGGCCGACCGGATCATCCAGGAAACCACTTCGATGCCGGTGCGCCAGGTCACTTCGCCAGTACCGATCGAGCGCAACCATGTCTATGTGATATCCCCGGCCAACCGCCTGTCCACCAACGACGGCTACCTGCGGGTTACCCCGGCCAACCGCCGCCGTGGCGACCATGTGGCCATCGACCTGTTCTTCCGTGACCTGGCCGACGTGCACAAGGACCACGCCTTCTGTGTGGTGCTGTCAGGCACCGGTGCCGACGGTGCCGTGGGCCTCTCGCGCATCAAGGAACAAGGCGGCGTCACCCTGGTGCAAACCCCGGACGATGCGCAATACGACAGCATGCCCCGCGCCGCCATCGAAACCGGCATGGTCGACCTGGTGCTGCCCGCCGCGGAAATGCCGCAGAAGCTGCTGGAGCTGTGGCGCACCGCTCGCCAGGTAAAGCTGCCGGAAATCGAGGACGACACCCTGCCGCCGCCGCTTGGCACCCGCGCCGGTAACCCCCAGGCGTCGGAGCCGCTGCTCGAAGAGATCCTGCTCAACCTGCGCAGCGCCACCGGCCACGACTTCCAGCACTACAAACGTGCCACGGTGTTGCGCCGTATCGAGCGCCGCCTGCACGTCACCGGGCAAACCGACCTGGTCGGCTACCTGCGTTACCTGGAACAGAACGCCGCAGAAGCCAACGCATTGCTGGGCGACATGCTGATCGGCGTGACCAATTTCTTCCGCGACCGCGAGGCCTTCGAGGCACTGGAGCGCCATGTGCTGCCGCAATTGGTCAGCGAGGAAAGCGCCAGCAACGAGGTCCGCGTCTGGTCGGCCGGCTGCTCCACGGGTGAAGAGGCCTACAGCCTGGCGATGCTGGTGTGCGAGCAAATGGCCCTGGAGCAGCGTTCGAGCAAGGTGCAGGTGTTCGCCACCGACCTCGACCAACGCGCCATCGGCATTGCCCGCGCCGGGTCCTACCCCGAAGCCATCGTCACCGACGTGCCGCCCACCCGTTTGCGCCAGTTCTTCATCAAGGAAGACCAGCATTACCGGGTACGCAAGGAAGTGCGCGAGAAGGTGCTGTTTGCCCGCCACAACCTGCTTTCCGACCCACCGTTCTCGCAAATCGACCTGATCGTCTGCCGCAACCTGCTGATTTACCTCGACCGCGAAGTGCAGCGCGACATCCTGCAGATGTTCCACTTTTCCCTGCGCAGTGGCGGCTATCTGTTCCTTGGCTCGTCCGAGTCGGCCGACGTGGCGGGCGAACTGTTCACCCCGGTGGACAAGCGCAACCGCATCTTCCGCGCCCGTGACACGAACCCCGCCGGGCGCCGCTCTGGCCGGCAATTGCCAGGGGCCGACCTTGCCAACGTCGCCCAGGGCGTACCCGCCAAGGCCAAGCCGGGGCGCAAGCCGTCCTATGCCGACATGCACCACCGTGCCCTGGCCCTGCGCACGCCGCCCAGCCTGATCGTCGATGGTGACGGCAATATCCTGCACATGAGCGAAGGCATTGGCCGTTTCCTGCAGTTGGCCAGCGGCGAGCCGAGCCGTAGCCTGCTCAACCTGGTGCTGCCGACCTTGCGCCTGGCCCTGCGCAGCACGTTGTTCCAGGCGCGCCAGGGCGTTGACGCGGTAACCTCAAGGCCGGTTGACCTGGTAGACGGCGAGCACACCCAGCAGGTGGAAATCACCGTGCAGCCGTACCAGGACGAAGCGGGCAACAGCGAATGCCTGCTGGTGGTGTTCGAGCTGCGCGCACCGGACCCGTCGCTACCGTTGCCCGGAGTCATTCGCCAGACCGACAGCATGGTCCTGCACAACCTGGAACGCGAACTGCAGCGCACCCGCCTGCAGCTGCAGGAAACCATCGAGCAGTCGGAGGTTTCCAGCGAGGAACTGACCGCTTCCAACGAGGAAATGCAGGCCATCAACGAAGAACTGCGCTCGGCCAGCGAGGAGCTTGAAACCAGCAAGGAAGAGCTGCAGTCGATCAACGAAGAGCTGCTGACGGTCAACTACGAGCTCAAGAACAAGGTCGAGGAAACCGACAAGGTCAACGACTACCTGAGCAACCTGATTGCGTCCACCGACATCGCCACGGTGTTCGTCGACCGCAACCTGCGTATCCGTTGGTTCACCCCACGTGCCACCGACTTGTTCAACATGCTGCCGGTCGATACCGGCCGCTCGCTGCTCGACATCACCCACCGCCTCGACTACCCGGCCCTGGCCGACGATGCCCGCGCCGTGGCCAAGGGCGAAAGCATCATCGAGCGCGAGATCGGCGGCCTGGGCGGCCACTGGTTCCTGGCCAGGCTGCTGCCCTACCGCTCCAGCGAACAGAAAATCGACGGCACGGTGCTGACCTTCATCGACATCAGCAAAGGCCACGCCGCCGAAGAGCGCGTGCGCCAGGGCGAGGAGCGGTTAAGCCAGCAACTGGCCGAATCGCAGAGCAGCAGCCACATGAAGGACGAGTTCTTCGCCGTCATGTCCCACGAACTCAAGCACCCGCTCAACCTGATTCAGCTCAATGCCGAAATCCTTCGCCGCCTGCCCTCGATCAAGGGCCTGGGCGTTGCCAGCAAAGCGGTGGGCACCATTTGCGAGGCGGTGTCCAGCCAGGCGCGGATCATCGACGACCTGCTGGACGTGGCGCGCATCCGCACCGGCAAGCTCAAGCTCAAGACGGAACCTGTGGACCTGTGCGCCATCTTGCAGGGTATTCATGGCGTGATCCTGAGCGAGCAGCACGGTTGCACGGTGAACCTGGAACTGCCCGATGACGGCCAACCGCTGATGATCGAAGGTGATGTCACGCGCCTTGAGCAGATTATCTGGAACTTGCTGAACAATGCATTGAAGTTCAGCCCGGTGGGTAGCGAGATTCGCCTGCAGTTGCACCACCGTGAGGGGCAGGCCTGCCTGCAGGTGATCGACCAGGGCGTGGGCCTTGGCCCTGAAAGCCTGGAGCATATCTTCGACCTGTTCAGCCAGGCCGCGCCAGCAGCGGCCAACCCGACGCACGAGGGGCTGGGTATCGGCCTGTCGCTGGTACGCCAGCTGGCCGAAGCCCACGGTGGCAGCGTCGAGGCCAGCTCCCCAGGGCTTGGCCAGGGCTGCACGTTTACCGTACGGCTGCCCCTGTGCGACCCAGGTAGGAACCCGCAGGCCGAAGCGACACTGCCCGAAAGCGACGGGCGCCTGCAGGGTACACGGGTGTTGCTGGTGGATGACTCGGTGGAGGTGCTGGAGGTGATGCAGCAGTTGCTGGAGATGGAGAGCGCCGAGGTCGCCGCCTTCAGTGACCCGATCAGGGCGCTGGAAGCCGCCGCTGCCGGCGAGTACGACGTGATCCTGTCAGACATCGGCATGCCCGTGATGGATGGTCACGCCTTGATAAAAGCCCTGCGTGGCCATGCGCACCTGCGCTACACCCCAGCCATCGCCCTCACCGGCTACGGCGCCAGTGCCGACCAGTACAAGTCGCGCCAGTCTGGCTTCGATCGGCACCTGAACAAGCCCGTGGGCTATGACGAACTGGTCGAGGCCATCGAATCGCTGAGCGGGTCGATACCTTACTGACCCTGACCCTGCACTTGCCTGGCGCTACACGTGACTACCCACCTGCCTGGCGCTGCAGGTGACTACGCACCTGCCTGGCGCTGCACGTGTAGGAGCGAGCGCAGCTCGCGATGGGCTGCAAAGCAGCCCCGACGATACAAGCTGCAAAGCCGTTCTGCGTGAGAACCCGGGGCCGCTGCGCGCCCCATCGCGAGCTACGCTCGCTCCTACCAACCTCATCACGCATGCACACTCCACTGTTGCGCCTCCGCCGGCACGGGCATCTCGTCGATGGCATGAATCATCCCGCTCGCCAACGCTTCCTCAGGCCCCAGTATCCGTGGGTACGCCATCAGGTAGCGCGGCACATCGAGTACATCTGTACTCCCTTCGGTGCGCTGCGCCACAATCTGCGCATACAACCGCAAGTCATAGTCCAGGCTCATCGCATACTCGGCCATCCGCGCATGGTCCACCGATCCATGCAGCGTCCAGTGAAACGGGTGGAACAGAAACTTGCTGTGGCTGCACGCCGTGCGGTGTTCGCCGGCCAGGAACAGGATATTGCCCATCGACTCCACGGTGCCGAGGTTGTGGGTGTGCACGGGCACCGGCAGCGAGCGCAGGAAGTTGTACAGGGTGAACCCGTAGCTGCACTCCCCGCCCATGGTGGCGATGTTCAGCTGAATCTCCTCGGCCCCCTGCTGCATCGCACGCGAACAGGTGTTGATCAGGTTGCCGCAGGTAGATGAGTTGATCGGGCCGGTGAAATGGATGATGTGTCTGGCCATGCTCGCCTCCAAAGTTGGCAGCAATGTTAATCAGCCGCAGGCCTGGCAGGCGCCTTGCCTTCATCGTCATTGACCACATCATCGGTCCACGGTTCGCCATCCAACGGCGCCGAGCGCGCCAGCTCTGCCTCGTCCAGGCCAATGCCACCGCCTATCTCCTCGGCATCGACATGGCGCAGGGTTTGGTCCGATGGGCCCACGCCGCCCGGTTCATGCGGGTCGCGCGCACCGGTTTCGTCCAGCAGCGTGTCCGGGCTCAGGTCATCATCGGTTACGCCATCCTCATGCAGGCTGTCGCTCAGTGCCTCGCCACCGGTCATGCCGCTTTCGGCCACCCGTTTGGCTGGAAACTCCCGGGCCACCTCTTCAGCTGGGCGCTCATCGCCGATGCGCCCCTCGGGGCGCTCGTTGAAGTCCAGTTCATGGACGCTGCCCATGCGGTCTTCGGTGTCGTCGATCTCGGTTGGGGTGTAGGGCTTGTGCTCGTCTGTTCGTGACATGGCGGCTCTCCGGTAATGGGGTACTTCTGGTCGACTCCCCGCCCTGGGCAATGATTCAGAGTTTTTTGAACTCGGCCGGCGGCCACCCGCTCCCATTTCTAGAGAGCCTTATCCCTGGAGCCCGTGATGGCCAAGGCACTGCAGGAATACCAGCGCAAGCGTGACTTCGGCGCCTCGCCCGAGCCCAGGGGTAAGCGCGGCCGGGGCAAGGCCCATGCCCTGCGCTACTGCATCCAAAAGCACGACGCCAGCCACCTGCATTACGATTTTCGCCTTGAGCTGGATGGCACGCTGAAAAGCTGGGCTCTCCCCAAGGGCCCTTCGCTTGATCCCAGCGTGAAGCGCCTGGCGGTGCATGTGGAAGACCACCCGCTGGACTACGCCGATTTCGAAGGCCACATCCCCGAGGGCCATTATGGCGCCGGTGATGTCATCGTCTGGGACCGGGGCATCTGGGTGCCGGAGGGCGATGCACGCCAGGGCTATGCGCACGGCAAACTGAGCTTTCGCCTGCAAGGTGAAAAGCTCAGTGGCCTGTGGCACCTGTTCCGCACCCGCCTGGCCGGCAAGAAAGAACAGTGGATGCTGGTCAAGTCCCAGGATGGCGAGGCCCGCAGCGAAGCGCAGTACAGCGTCGTCCAGGCCCAGCCCGACAGCGTGCTCAGCGACCGTACCTTGCTGCCCAGACGTGCAGCCAAGCTCGCCCCGCGCACTGCGCGCAAGCGTGCCAGTGCCGGTAGGAAGGCCGAGCTGCCCAAGCAGCTGCAGCCGCAATTGGCCACGCTGGTCGACTCGCCGCCCAGCGGCGAGTGGCATTACGAGATCAAGTTCGACGGCTACCGTATCCTGGCCCGCATCCAGGGCGATGACGTGCGCCTGTTCACGCGCAATGGCCACGACTGGAGCGCGAAAATGCCGCGCCAGGTTGCGGCCTTGCAGGCCCTGGGTGTCGACTCGGCGTGGCTTGATGGCGAAATGGTGGCCAACGATGAAAACGGCAAGGCCGACTTCCAGGCACTGCAGAATGCCTTCGACAGCGCCAATGACGAGCCGCTGACCTATTACGTGTTCGACCTGCCGTATCTGGGCGGCGAAGACCTTCGCCAACTGCCGCTGCAGCAGCGCAGGGCAGCGCTGCGCCAGTTGCTGGCGCACGCGCCATCAGCACCCCTGAGGTTTTCCGAAGACTTCGATCAGCCGGTCGATGCCCTGCTCGACAGCGCCTGCCGCCTGGAACTTGAAGGGTTGATTGGCAAGCGCGCGGGCAGCCCGTACGTGGGCAGGCGCAGCGCCGACTGGATCAAGCTCAAGTGCAAGCAGCGCCAGGAGTTCGTGATCGTCGGCTTCACCGACCCCAAAGGCAGCCGCAGCGGCTTTGGCGCCCTGCTGTTGGCCTTGCACGACACCGACAGCGGCGAGCTGCGCTACGCCGGCAAGGTCGGTACCGGCTTCAGCGCCACCACCCTGGCCACTCTGCATGCCCGCCTGAAACCCCTGGAAATCGCCAAGCCTGCCCTACCCAGGCCGCCAACCGGTGCCGAGGCCCGCGGGGTGCACTGGCTCAAGCCACAGTTGCTGGCCGAAGTCGCCTATGCGCAGATGACCCGCGATGGCGTGGTGCGTCATTCCGTGTTCCATGGCCTGCGCGATGACAAGCCAGCCATGGCCATCGACCTGGAGCATGCCATGCCCGGCAATAACCCCCGCACGCACGCACTGCCCAAAGGCCTCGGCAAGCTGCGCCTGACCCACCCAGACCGGGTGATCGACGCCACCATTGGCGCAAGCAAACGGCAAATCGCCGAATACTACGCCGACATCAGCCCGTGGATTCTGCCGCAACTCAAGCACCGCCCGGTGGCGCTGGTGCGTGCGCCGGACGGCCTGGGCGGCGAGCTGTTTTTCCAGAAGCACGCCGACCCGTTGCACCTCCCCCACTTGCTGGCCTATGACAAGGCCGAAGCCGGCCAAGCGGCCATGGTCATCAACCGCCCAGACACACTGTTGGGCGCGGTGCAGATGAACATGCTGGAACTGCACACCTGGAACGCCACCGACAAGGACTTCGACAAGCCCGACCGCTTCGTTCTTGACCTCGACCCGGACCCGGCGCTGCCCTGGAAAGCCATGCTCGAAGCCACCCAGCTGACGCTGACCCTGCTCGACGAACTGGGCCTGAAGGTATTTCTGAAAACCAGCGGCGGCAAGGGCATGCACCTGGTGGTTCCACTGACCCGGCGCGCCAACTGGGATGAGGTGAAGGCCTTCAGCCACGCCATCGTCAACTACCTGGCCGAGCTGTTCCCCGACCGCCTCAGCGCGGTATCGGGCCCGAAAAACCGGGTTGGGCGCATCTTCATCGACTACCTGCGCAACGGCAAAGGCGCCACCACCGTATGCGCCTATTCCCTGCGCGCCCGCGAAGGCCTGCCGGTGTCGGTGCCGATCTGGCGCGAGGAGTTGGCACAGCTCAAGGGCGCCAACCAGTGGCACATCGGCAACCTGCGCCAGCGCCTGGTCGAAGTCGACGACCCCTGGGCAGACCTGGCCAAGACCCGCCAATCAATCACCGCGCGCATGCGCAAGCAAATGGGGCTGGCATGAGCATCAGTTGGCCCAAATGCCGGCCGGAGCCTGGAGACTATGAACCCTAACCTGATTCAGTCCAGTAACGGCACCCCGTGGGCCGCCTGGCAGCAAGGCGCTCATCTGGCCCGTGCCACCTGGATGAACGTGCAGCAACTGTTGCCGGCAGGCCGCCGATTGGTGCTGATTGCCCCACACCCAGGCGATGAAATCCTGATGGCGGGAGGCTTGCTGGCTAACCTGCGCGGGCGCGAGGACGACCTGGTGCTGATCTCCGCCACCGATGGCGAAGGCAGCCACCCCGGCTGCGCGCATTGGACCGAACACCGCCTGCGCCGGCAACGCCCGCTGGAAAGCCGCCAGGCCCTGCAGGCCCTCGACCTTGACCTGATGCGCCTGGACTGGCGCCGGCTGAACCTCAAGGACGGCGGCCTGCCACGCGAGGAGGCCTTCCTGGTCAACCACCTGACCCAAGTACTGCGCCCGGATGATGTGCTGATGGCCACCTGGCGCGACGACGGCCATTGCGACCACGAGGCCGTGGGCCGTGCTGCAGCCCAGGCGGCCCAGGCGCGCAAGGCGCAACTGGTGGAAGTACCGGTGTGGGCCTGGGACTGGGCCCAGCCGGATGACCCGCGTCTGCCTTGGGCCCGTGCCCATCGCCTGCAATTGGACGAGGCCAGCGTTGCCCGCAAGCGCAAAGCCCTGGCCGCGCATGTCAGCCAACTGCAAACGGACGGCCCTCGCCCGGCGGTGCTGCCGGTCAACCTGCAGGAGTGCCTGCTGCAGCCGTTCGAATTGGTGTTGCTTTGAGTGGCGAATCCCGCATGAATCCCGTACGTAGGAGCGAGCAAAGCTCGCGATGCGATTTGCCAGGAATACACTGCCTTCAAACCCAATTCACCTGAACCACCGCTTCGCGAGCTGCGCTCGCTCCTACCAAAAAAGCGGGCCTGGTTTCAGGAGGCCTTGCGCGTGCGTTTGGCGGCTTTCTTGCCCCCCAGGCTGCGCTTGAGCAATTCGGTGAGGTCGATGATATCGGCGCCCTTCTCGTCCGCCTCGCCTTGCCCCTTGTCGACCACGGCAATCTTGCCCTTGCTGGCCTTCTCTTGCACCAGGTCCATGATGGTCTGGCGAAACGCATCATGGTAATCGTCCGGCGCCCACGGGCCGCTCATGTCGTCCACCAGCCGCCGGGCCATGTCCAGTTCCCGTTTGGCCGGCTTGCTGTCGGTCACGCTGTTGTCCAGTTCCAGGGTTTCCAGCCCACGCACTTCCTCGGGCCAGCGCAGGGTAATCATCACCAGCGCCTCGTCCAGTGGGCGTAACAAGGCCAGGTGCTGGCGGGTATGCAGCACCACCGTGGCCAAGGCCACCTTGCCCGTCTTTTCAAGGGTGTCGCGCAGCAGCGCGTAGACTTTGCCGCCGCGCTTGTCGGGGCTCAGGTAATACGGGGTATCGAAGTGCTGCAGCGGGATTTCCGAGGCTTGCACGAACGAGAAGATTTCAATGGTCTGGGTGGCTTCCGGGCGCGCCTTGCGGATTTCCTCCTCGCTGATCACCACGTAGCGGCCCTTCTCGTACTCCACGCCCTTGACGATGTTGTCCTTGTCGATTTCCTTGCCGGTGACCTTGTTTACCCGCTTGTAGCCCACCGGCTCCATGCTGCGCTTGTCGAGCCAATCGAAATCCACCCGCTCGCTGCGTACGGCGGTGTTCAGCGACACAGGGATATGCACCAGGCCGAAGCTGATCGCACCTTTCCAGATTGCCCTGGCCATGTCAGTAGCTCCCGAGGACGGCCCGGCAGTTGGCGGGCCCTACCAGAACCGACCGCATGGCGCGCTGAAGGTTTACCCCGTCAGCCTTGCGGCAGGCTCAATCCACCTGGGTGAACAGCACTTGCTCGAACGCCTGCGCCGCCAGGTGCACTTGCACCGACCAGTCCTGCGCGGCATCGGAGCCGGCGTCATCGGAAATGTATTTGAGGCATACGAATGGAATGCCTTCTTCGCGGGCGATCAGGGCAAACACATAGGCCTCCATGTCGACCACATCGTAAGGCGCATCACCGTGGTTGATCTCGAAGCTGTCGCCACTGCCGCAGGCTTCCACCGGTAAACCTGGAATGGCCTGGCCATGTTCCAGCAGTACCGGGATATCGGCGAGCGGCGTCTGGTAGCGGGCGAACCCGAGCGGGGTCACGTCCATATCACGCTGCACGAAGCGTGTGCAGCACACGACGGTGCCCTTGCCGTGGCGCAGGCTGCCAGCGGAACCCAGGTTGACGATCAACTTTGGCCGGCGCCGAGCGATGGCCTTGGTCAACGCGATGGCTGCATTGACCTTGCCGATGCCGGTGAACACGGTATTGACGTGGGCAAACACGCTGCCCGCTTCGGCTTCAAGGGCGAAGACGAACAGGGTGTCGTCCAGAGAGATATCAGGGAATTGCTTGATCAGCATCATTGCGCGCGGGTGTCCGGGTGGCTTGCGATGGGCGCTGCCATTGTCGGCAATCGCTACCTGATTGCAAGCCCTGCTCGAATGGGCGCAGTGCCAGGTCGCCCCGGCACTGCGCGCCGTCACTTACGAGCGGCCGCCCTTGCGGCCCGACTCGCGGTCCTGGTGCATGTTGCCGCCCCCTGAGGACTGGCCGCCCTTGCGGCCGGCGTCGGAAGCCTTTTGCCGGTCATTGGCGAAGTTGCCCGGGTTCTTGTTGCCACCCTGGCTGCCTTGGCTGCCGGTACGGCTGTTCTCTTTGTTGGCCATGGTCTTCTAACCTCATGTGACTTCAAAAGTGCACGGCACAGGCGCCGTACACAGGTTGAGAGTTCGGCGATATCAATGCATTCGTTTTAGTGCGACAGGTTCGGACCGGTGGCGTTAAATATGCGGCCCGGGAGTATTTGGCGCGCCAGCGACCGGTTGTTCCAGCTGCAGTTAGGCCAGCAGCAGGCGCAGGTCCACGCCCACTTCGCCCATCGGCGGGCACCAGTAGAAGCCGCCGGTCAGCGGGCGGCTGAAGCGGTACAGGCCGTCGATGATGCCGTCCTCCAGGCCACTCATGCGTCGCAGTTGCACCTCGAACGCCTCGAAGCTGTGGCCCAGGGCGACGAACGCCAGGCCCGCGCCACGGCTGTCGGCCCAGGCCACCGAACGGCGCACCATGAAGGCCTCGGGCTCGAAACTCTCCTGTGCGGTGCGCTTGACGTGGGCCGACTCGGGCGCGTCGTCGAGTTCTTCGTTATCGCTCAGCCGGCGGCCGATGATGTTGTCCTGGTCTTGCTGGGGCAGCGACTTGAAATACGCCAGGTCGTGTTTCCACAGCTGGAAGGCGGCGAAGCTGGAGCCTGCCAGGCCTGGGGCTTGGCCAACCACGATGGCGGCGTCTACCGCGTCCTGGTCGACGGGGTTTTCGGTGCCGTCCTCGTACCCGGTCAAGTCATGGCCGCCGCGGTGCAGGAAGCCATCGACGCTATCGGCCAGGCTCAAGGCCGGGGCCAGCAGCTTTTCCAGGGCCTGGGCCTGCAACAGCAACTCGCCACGTTCGTTGCCGCGCAGCCACAGCCACAGCGCATGCTGGGTGCTGGGGTTCTCCACTGCCGCACCCAGTTGCGGGAAGGCCCGCAGGCCCGGCACTTCACGGCCCAGTGCCTTCACCAGCGGCGCGCCAATGCCAAGCACCAGCTGCTGGCCGTCTACCTGGGGCAGCAGCGCATCCAGGGCCGCAGGCAATGCTTCGGGCGACTGCAGGGAGAAGAACAGGTGGCGGGCATGGGCCGGCACCGGAGTGGCAAGCAGACCTTGCTGAAACGGCATGACAGGCTAATCCTCGGTAAAAAAGCGGGAATGCTACTGCGCCCGACCGCCTATCGCAATGTGGCATGCACGCGCTGCGCGGCAGGATGGGGCCGAGGTCCAGTAACAATAAGTTACCAAGTGCTGGCGCAATGCGATCAACCTGCGCCCAAGGGCGGCCTAGACTGCTTGCATTCATGTGCCCGAGAATTTGCCAATGACTGCTTCGCCCCTGCTTACCGCCGTCCTGCCCCTGGCCTTGGGCATCATCATGCTCGGCCTTGGGCTGTCGCTGACCCTGGCCGATTTTGCCCGGGTGGTGAAGTACCCCAAGCCGGTGCTGGTCGGCTTGTGCTGCCAGATCCTGCTGCTGCCGCTGGTGTGTTTCCTGATCGCCAATGGCTTCGGCCTGGAATCTGCCCTGGCGGTTGGCCTGATGCTGCTGGCAGCCTCGCCGGGCGGCACCACCGCCAACCTGTTCAGCCACCTGGCCCACGGTGACGTGGCGCTGAACATCACCCTGACGGCGGTCAACTCGCTGATCGCCATCCTGACCATGCCGCTGCTGGTGAACCTGTCGCTGGCCTGGTTCATGGCCTCGGACCAGGCAATCCCGCTGCAATTTGCCAAGGTTCTGCAGGTGTTCGCCATCGTACTGCTGCCGGTGGCCCTGGGCATGATGATTCGCCGTTGGGCGCCGGGCTTTGCCGCACGCATGGAGAAACCGATGAAGCTGGTGGCAGCGTTGTTCCTGGCGTTCACCATCGTCCTGGCCCTGGCCAAGGACTGGCAGACCGTCGTCGCCTATGCACCGGTAGTGGGCCTGGCGGCGCTGCTGTTCAACGTGCTGAGCCTGGCAGCGGGTTACTGGGTGCCACGCTTGCTGAACATCCCCAAGCGCCAGGCCATTGCCATTGGCATGGAGATCGGCATCCATAACGGCACCTTGGCGATCGCCCTGGCGTTGAGCCCGTCACTGTTGAACAACCCCACGATGGCCGTGCCAGCGGCGCTCTACAGCCTGATCATGTTCTTCACTGCGGCGGCCTTTGGCTGGTGGGTGAGCCGCGGCCACGGGGCTGCGCAGGCGCAGGCCGAGTCGGCCAACTGACGCCTTCAGGGCCTGTTGCGCCGCGCCTGCAGCTGGCGTTTGAGCACCTTGAGGGGCGGCGCGTAGAAAAAGCCGAACGACACGCTGCCCGTACGCCCCTTCACCGCATGGTGCAGGCGATGGGCACGGTCCAGGCGCTTGAGGTAGCGGCTCACCGGGCGTGGCTTGCGTGGCCAGTGCCGGTGGAAGAAGCCGTCATGGGCCAGCACGTAGAGCACGCCGTACCCCGCCACACCACCGCCTACCCACTGCAACGGCGCATGGCCAGCCTTGCCCAGCACCACCAAGGCGGTGGCGATCAAGGCCAGCGCCAGCAGGTACAGGTCGTTAGTCTCAAGCATGCCCAGTTGCGGTTCGTGGTGCGAACGGTGCAGCCACCAGCCCCAGCCGTGCATGATGTATTTGTGCGCAAACGTGCCGACCCCTTCCATGGCCACCAAGGTGCCAATCAACACGGCGAGATTGAACAGCATGTAACGGTTCCGGGGATGGCAAAGAATGCTGCGAAGGGTAACGATTCTGGCTGGGCATTTCCATGCAGGCGTGACCGGTTGTAGGGGATTTCCTCATGAATCCCTTGTCATGCTTTCACCCTTGACCCCGCTCCTGTGCGGGCGTAACGTCCGCGGCGCAACTTCGCAACCCTTTACAGGAGTCCTGCATTGGACAGTAGCCCCAGTCGCTTGCGACAGGCCCACTCGGCGAGCTAGTCCGGCAGCCCCTGCCACTGTCTCGCCATTGGCAAGACGGTGAATCTGGTAGCCCAGGTAGGCTGCCTCCCTCCTTCCCTCCGTGGTCCTGCGCATTTTCTGGTTTTTCAACCGCGCCACCTGATGTGGCGATCATGCGGGCCTGTGCCCGTGGAAGAGGTACGCTATGGATTGGAAAGTCTTTCTGCTGCGCGTCAGCATCGCCCTGCTGCTGGGCGCCATGATCGGCGCCGAGCGCCAACTGCGTCAGCGCCTGACCGGCTTGCGCACCAATGCCTTGGTCAGCACGGGTGCCTGCCTGTTCGTGCTGATGACCCAGGCAGTGCCAGGCATGGCCCCCACTGATGCCTCGCGCATTGCCGCCTACGTGGTGTCGGGCATCGGTTTTCTGGGAGGGGGTGTGATCATGCGTGATGGCCTGAATGTGCGTGGCCTGAACACCGCCGCCACCCTCTGGTGCACCGCTGCAGTGGGCGTGCTGTGCAGCCTTGGATTGCTGCTGGAGGCAGCACTTGGCAGCCTGGTGGTGTTATGCGCCAACATTCTGCTGCGCGATATCGCCCAGCGGCTCGACCGCCAGGAAGTACTGCCGGCCACTGAGGTGGAGCAACATTTCGAGGTGCGCATTGTTTGCCGTGCCGAGGATGAAATTCAGGTGCGCAGCTTGATGCTGCACAGCCTGAATGACCCGGAACTGCGCCTGCAATCGCTACAAAGCGAGGATTTGGCCAACCCAGCGCGCCTGGAAGTGCGTGCCGAACTGCTTGGCACGCCCAAGGCGCCGGCCCAGCTGGAACGCCTGGTGAGCCGCGTGAGCCTGGAAAAAGGGGTCAGCTCGGTGCGCTGGCAGTTGCAGCCGCAGGGGCTGCCGGCGGATTAACGCTCGTCGCGCAGATGGCGTTCCTTTTGCTCTTGGCGCTCCTTGGCCTCGATGCACAGGGTGGCCGTGGGCCGTAGCAGCAAGCGGCGCAAGCCAATGGGCTCGCCGGTTTCCTCGCACCAGCCGTAGTCACCGCGGGCCAGGCGCTCCAGCGCCTGGTCAATCTTGTCCAGAAGTTTCTTTTCCCGCTCCAGCGAGCGCAGCTGCCACTGCCGTTCCTCTTCCGCGCTGCCGATATCAGCAGGGTCGCTGTGCACCTCTTGTTCGCGCAAGGCGCGGAATTCCTGCTCGATACGCTGCTGCAAGTCGACGCGCTGGCCTAGCAGCAAGCTGCGGAAGAATTGCTGCTGGACTTCGTTCATGTAGGCTGCGGGGGCCTGGCGGAGCAGTTCTTCTTCGGTCATGGCATGGCGGCTCGGGTGAACGCGGGAGCTCTGAGTGTTACGTTATAACCCAATCATTGCAAGTAGGAGGTTGCATGTCCCGCGGGGCATGGCACCGGCGGCGCCGGTGTTCGCGGGGCAAGCCCGCTCCTACAGAGGGTTGCGGCGCGGCTGCTGGCACTGTTCCCTGCGCGACAGCGACACAATTACCCTGTGATTGCCAGCAGGGGCGCCGCCACCGTATACCCATCCCGCCCTAGCCGCTTGGCCTCGTAAAGCGCGCCGTCTGCCGCCGCCATCAGGCTCTCCGACGTGCTCGCATCACGCGCAGGATGGCCAACCGCGATCCCCGCGCTGGCCGTTACCCGGCCCAAGGGACTGTCGGCGTGCGCCATCATCTGCCGGCGCAGCAGTAGCAGGATTTCTTCGACCATCTGCTCGGCGCCTTGCAGGTGGGTGCCGGGCAGCAACAAGGTGAACTCCTCGCCACCATAGCGCACCGCCAGGTCAGCCGGGCGTTTCAGCGATTGCTGCAGCACCTCGGCAAACCGTCGCAGGCATTGGTCACCAGCCGGGTGGCCATAGCGGTCGTTATAACGCTTGAAATAGTCCAGGTCGAACATCACCAGCGCCACCGGGTAGCCTTGGCGCCGGGCCCGCTTGAGTTCAGTCTCGAACACCGCGTCCAGCCGGCGCCGGTTGCCCAGGCCCGTGAGGCTGTCGGTCAGGGCCAAGGTCTTGAGCGTCTGATGCGCCTGGTGCAGTGCGCGCTCGATGGCGATCCGCTCGCGCAACTGGCGCAGCACTGCCCAACCGAAGGCGGCCAGGCCCACCAGCAATATAAGCAGCACCGCCACCGACTTGATTACATCGTGCCGCCAGGGCGCGATGATCGATTCCTGCGACAGCCCCGCCTCCACCACCAAGGGGTAGGTCGACAGCGCCTGGTAGGCATACAGCCTCGGGGTGCCATCAACCACCGCGACCGCTTCGGCCAACCCCTCACTGGCGAACGGCAAATGGTTACGGAACACTTCGCTGTTGGCCAGGCTGCGCCCTATCACGGGTTCGACGAAGGGCCGCCTGACCAGGATGGTGCCGTCGCGCATGGCCAGCACCAACGCGCCCCGCTCATCGATCTTGAAGTCGCCGTAATAACGCACGAACCAGTCGACCTTGATGGTGCCCAGCAAAACCCCGGCAAAACTGCCGTCAGGGTTATCCAGCCGCCGCGAGATGGGAATGATCAGGTCGCCTGAAGAGCGGCTACGCACCACCGTACCGATGCGCACGGCGCGCTCGGTGTGGGTACGGTGATAGGCAAAATAGTCGCGGTCGGCGTTGTTCGCATCGGGCGGGATGCTGGCCTGGTCGGTGACGATCCAGCTTCCGTCCGGGCCGTACACGAACAAGCCGTGCAATTGCGGCATGATCTGCTTCTGCTGGGCCAGCAAGGCCTGCAGCCGTGGCCGGTCGAGGTGGTCGAAGCCATCGCCTTCAAGGCGCTCAGCGAGTGCGGCGGTAATGGCGTTCACCTGGCGGATGGCATCCTCGGCGTGTTGGCCGATGGCCCTGGCCAGGTTGGTGACCATGTTTTCGGCATTGCTGTAGGCGTGCCGATAGTCGCGCCAGATACGCCAGCCCTCCACCAGCACGAACGCCAGCATGACCACCGCCATGAAAGCCAGCACCAATCGGAACAACGCCACCGCGCGTGCTTCACCGGTGATTGCGTACAGCCCATCTTCGTCCTGTTTTCTGGCCGTACCCATGCAATTCCCTGCCCCTGGAGCGTGCGCCGCCTATGACTATAGCCCAGCGGTGCGGCCGGAACACGCCTCTATCGTTCGGCGTCCCTATACGCCTTCAAGGCCTCATCACGCTTGAGCAGTTCTTCTTGCAAGTGCTGCAACTGTCGGCCTTGCTCACCATACAGCGCTCGCTTGTCTTCCAGGGCTTGCTCCAGCCCCTGCAACTGCCTGCGCATCTCGTCACTGGCGCCCTGCGCCTGGGCAAGGATGGTACGCAAGCCTTGAATCTGCGCATCGCGCTGCTCCAGCAGTTCATTCTGGACCTTGCATTCGCTGGTGGCCTGGCGGTGCTCACCAAGCAGGCGTTCGTTGTCGCGGTGCAGGCGCGTGAGTTCATCCTGCTTGACGATCATGCCCTGCTGCAGCTGACGCAGTTCCACCTGCAGTTGCTGCAGTTGCGCCTCGTGGCGGCGCTGCTCCTGCTCGCGCTGTTCGCGGCTGGCGGTGCGGTAATGCTCCAGCGCATCCCGGGCGTGCCTGTGTTTGTCTTCCAGCGATTTGACCTGCTCGTCCTTGTCGGCCAGGCGCAGCTGCAATTCACCGAGTGACTGGTTGAGGCTTGCACTGCGCAACTGCTCGGCCTGCAGAGTGTTTTGCGTGGTAGTCAGGCGTTCCGACTCAGCGGCCAGCGCGGCTGCTTGAATCTGCTGTTGCTGGTGGGCGGCCGCCAGTGCCTGCTGGGCCACCTGCAATTGCGCCTGCAACTGTTCGCGTTCCTCGCTGAACGCCGCTTCAGCCGCCAGAACCTGCGCATCCGCCTCTTCCTGTACCTGCGCCGCCAGTTGCGCCACCAGTTTGCTCAGGGGCTCGCTCAAGGCCGCCTGCCCCTGTAACGCCGCGGGTTTTACGCCTTCAAGCTCTTTCAGGTAGCGGTGAATGGTGGTTTTCGAACCTGTGTTGCCCAACTCGATACGTACCGCATCGATGCTGGGGTATTCACCCCGGGCGATCAGCACCTGCCGCGCCTGCTGCACTACCGCCTTGTTGATACCGCCCCGGGCCATGTTTGCTCCTACGATTTCGTATTGTGTTACGTAATATGTAAATACAGGTGAATTTTCACCATGTTGAAGGCTTTTTTCAAGTGAAATCTAAGGCTTAATAATCACGGCTTATCGAATGTTATCGCTCAAAATGCAGGTCTTTCTGTGCCGCCGCGTACTGCAATCCTGTACCTGTGTAGGAGCGAGCAAAGCTCGCGATGCGTTGCCAATCGCG
Source organism: Pantoea sp. Ap-967 (assembly GCF_011752565.1). Taxonomy (GTDB): domain Bacteria; phylum Pseudomonadota; class Gammaproteobacteria; order Pseudomonadales; family Pseudomonadaceae; genus Aquipseudomonas. The sequence continues at coordinate 4,238 of NZ_VWXK01000013.1, read as the reverse complement.
AGTGAGCCCTTAAGGCCTGCGTCGTCCGTCAGATTGCATCGCGAGCTTTGCTCGCTCCTACGGTGTGCTCTGGCCGGGTTGACGCGGGCGGCGCCAAATCCTCCAGGCAAAAAAATACCCGCAACGGTGTCCGTCACGGGTATTAGTACCTTCAGGGGCTCAACAGTCAGTTGGACGCCGTGCTCTGCAACAGGCCCCGCGGCAACTTGAAGCCCTTGAACGGTTGCTGGGTGATGGGGTTGAACGCCTTTTCAGCATTCAACCGATAGCGCATCACGCCATCACCGGTGCGGAAGCTCACGTCAACACTGCTCGCCGTGCGCCCGTTCAGCGCTGCGCGGCTGAGCAGGCGGAACATCGACCACGGCCCGCGGTACTCAAGGCTGCTGCTGGTGCCGGCTTGCTTGAGCAGCGTAAGGTTGCTGCGCACCTGCGGCCCCAGCGTATTGGGCCAGATCACGCCAATGATCTGGCTCGGCCCGTGGGTATAGGCAATCAGCTGCCCGTCCAAATCCAGCAGGCTGGTACGCTGGTTGGCACTCAGCCCCAAAGGCTCGATGCTGAACTGCACGCTGAGGTTGCCCCGTGGGTCGAAGAAGGTTTCGCGGATGCGATCGGCCGCCTCCAGCTGTTCGATCACGTCAGCTCGAATCAGCGAACCACCCTGGCGGCCCGCCTTCAATGCCTCGAGGTTGTCCTTCAGGAAAACCTTCAGGTATTGATCCTGAAACTGTTGCAACCGCCCCTTGGGCCCAAAGAAGGCTTCGAAATCGTCCAGTGAGGCATCCGGCGCCCGCACCACGAAGGGGTAGCGCCCTGCCAGGCGCTGCTGGAAGAAGCTGTACACCTCGGCATCCCAGCGCCGCTCCAGTTCGCGAAGGGCCTCGACGTTCAGCACCATGGCGGTTTGCTCGGCCACTTTGCGCACCTGGTGATTGATCGGCTCCGGCAAGCCACTCGCCACCCGCTGCAAGGTGCCGATCGGGTCGTGCCCGGTCATCGAAAAGCGCTGATGAACAGCCTGGAGTGCGGCACTGCCTCGGTCCGGGCTGTCTTGCACGGCCTTGGCGTAATCATGAACGGCCGTAATGGCGGCTAGGGTTTCGTCGTAGTAGCTCGGCTTTTCACCCGCCGCCTGCAGCATGGCGCTCAAGCCGGCGAACGCCCGCTGGATGGCCCACGCCTGCTGCTGCCCTGGCGGGCTGTTTGCCGGGCGCAGTGTTTCGGCCTGGTTGACGATGTCGGTGCCTGCGGGCGCCGAAAGCGATGTGTTGTCTTTCACCGTCTCCAGCAGGCGGTGCAGCGGGGCTGTTGGCCCAGTCAACTGCTGCAGGATTGCCACACCATGGTCCAGGTCGCGGAAATCGGCTACCGAAAAAGCATTCAAGGCATGGCGCCAACTGTCGATGAAGTCAGCGCTGTAAAGGTTGCGTACGCGCTCGCTCAGCGCCTCCCGGTCGGCGTCCGAGTAATCGAGTTGGCCGCGCTCGCCCAGTGCCCACTGATCGATCATGGCCAGCTCGGCGAAGTGCTGACTGCGCGGTTCGAAATAGGCCTTGAAGCCCTTGGCGGTGAGCATCGACGGGAGCATCACGCTGCCCGCCCCCTGCCCGCTGCCGGAGGAGGTGCGATACACCACATCGAAAGCCGGCCCCACTTGATGACGCAGGTTCAAGCCCGTGCGCAACTGTTCCTCGGCCTGCTGTTTGAGGCCTGCATAAACCCGCTCGGGCAATGGCACCTTGCGCAACGCTTGCTGTACATCGGCGATACGTTGCCTGTATTGAGGCAAGTCGGTATCGGCATAAGCCAAGGCGTACTTCAGGTGCTGCATGAGGTCGCGCTGCAACTGCCCTTGCCCCGGGAATTTTTGTTGCCACTGGTGGGCCATCCAGCCTTCGACCCACTCAGGCCGACGGTTGCGACGATACTCCAGCATCCGATAGACCCTGAGCGCAGCCATTTGCTGCTCACTTCCCGGGGGCGCTGCGTCCATGGCATCGACCACGCCACTGGCCAGCGCTGGCAAGAACCGCCTGGAAAGCAAATTGAGGTAGGCCTCGTCGACCCGTGGCCCGATAGTCCGGCCCTGGTACAGCCCCAGGTCGGCAACCCCGGGCCAGGCTGCTCGGTAATCACCAAACACCGCCACCGCGTCGCGAATCTGGTCCAGCGGTTCAAGCAAATTGCGCCCGGTTGGATCCAGGCGTTGGTCCACTTCGTGGTCGCTGAATTCCCTGCTCTTGGCCAGCACGCTGGCCGCCTTGGCAGCATTGATGTCGAAGTAGCGCTGCCAGCTGGCGACCGTGACGCACAAGGCCAACACCCCGACCCCGGACCCTACCCAGAACAACTGGCGCTTGCTGCGCGCCACCTTGATGTTGTCGCCGGCAAGCCCTGCTTCCGGGTACACCCGCAGCGAAGCTGGATCTTAACCCTGAGGGTGGGCAAGCGGGCGCCACTGCGAACGGCCGCGACGCCAGCGGGCTAAGGGCCGACGTGGATGGGCATTTCGAATAACCACAAAAACTCCAGAAAGGACTCCTGCGCATGACTGAATACCTGACTCACGATGTGCTTCTCGATCTGGGCGAAGAAGCCCCCGAAGACCTGACACTGAACATGCTGCGCTTCGCCAACCGAGGAACGACATTGGTAGTGGCCCGCAGCCCAGTCACACACAACCAGACCTTGGACGAAGCCATTGACGAGCAACTGAACATACTTCGCAAAAAATCGAAGGCAATGACCATCACCGCCACCCAGGTCGCGCGACTGGGAGGCGCAGAGCAGTTCGTGGAGGCTCGCGAAATGGCCATTCAATTCATGGTTGGCGACAAGCCCAACTTCCAACTCCAAGCAGCCTGCCTGGTGCCCTATCAGCAACGCTTGCTAGTGCTCAACTACAGCAAGCCCGGCCCCTTGAGTGACAGCGATATCGAGCACTGGCGCGGGATCAAACAAAAGCTCCGATTTGCCTAAGCCCCTCTTCTTCCCAATTCCTTTCTAACCACGTAGAGCTTGAAACCTATGGCGCAAACCGTCCATGCAGCCCGTGAGGGCGATGCAATCCTACACCCGTCGCTTGCCGCCGAAATGCTTAGCGCAATCGCCGAAGCCGCCATCTATGCAGCAGCAACTGCTGCCGTTGCCGCCGCCATCAGTTTGGCCGTTGTAGGTACCGTAGCGACCGGCGGCGCAGCCGGCTTCGCCATCGCTGCCGTCGCCGGCGTAGCGGTGGGTGCAACGAGCACCCTTTCGGTCGGCGAAGATCAGACCATTGGAGAGGCCATCTCCAGCTTCTGCGACGCGCTTGGCAACAGTGTCGACGCACCCGATCCCTGTGGAAAAATTGAGAGCGGGTCAGGCAACGTGTTCATCAACAGCAAGCCTGCCGCCCGCGCAGCGGGTATTACGGGCCCACCGGGAGGCGGAGCGGCCGAGGGCGAGCAAGCCGAACCTTCCATCCTGGAAAATGTGGGGTCCATGGCAATGGCGGCGGCGCCCTACTTGTTGCCGGTATTGGGACTGGGCATGGCGATACGTGACATCTTCAACCCGCCCGTCTCCACACCAAAGAACCCTGGAGCGCAAGACCGAAGTAAAGATTTGATCTCATGCAGCCGCCACCCACCTCTGCCTGACAACTATATCGCCCAAGGATCGGACAAGGTTTTCATAAATGGTCAGCCTGCAGCGCGATCCGGTGACAAGACCACCTGTGATGCGACTATCGATGTAAATGAGAAAGTGTCGCCGAATGTGCGAATTGGCGGCGGGACGGCGACGGTTCGTGACATTCGCAATGGCAAAAGCAAGATTGCAATGTTTACGGGAATTATTGCAGGGATACTCATTTCACGACGAATAAAGTTCCGTCCCCGTCCCTTGAAGAGCATGTTTCCCTTTTCGCTGTTCAAGCGTTGCGTAGGCAATCCCGTCATCGTGTCGACTGGCAGCAAAGTGCTCGGTGGACCTGAGGATGTTGACTTCAGTCTCCCGGGTTTGATTGGAATCGATTGGGCGCGCAGTTACGACAGCAATGATATACGCCATGACGGCCTCTTCGGTATGGGCTGGAGTGTCCCCTACGAGGTGGAACTGGTCCGGGTCCCACATCCTCAAGGGGGGCAGCTGTGGATCTACATCGACGAGGAAGGCAACCGCTTGGAACTAGGGCGCCTCGGCGCCGGCGATGCGTTCGTGAGTGTCACGGACGGCCTTGCGTTCTTCCAGTT
>NZ_VWXK01000012.1 GCF_011752565.1 Pantoea sp. Ap-967 | reverse complement strand
GCAATCTCAAATGACTATGTGATTTCTCGCATGGCCACTTGTGATGCTGATAATCTTTTTGACTATCAGTCCGTACTCACAAGCACCCACACGAATTGCTTGATTCGATTTGTTAAAGAGCGTTTGGCTAAGAGCTTTTCGTCTCAACCGAGGCGCGCATTCTACGCTTTCCTCATTTGCTGTCAAGCGTTTATTTTGAAGTTTTTTGCGAGAAACTCGTTTAGCTTCAAACACTTGACTCGCTGCGATCTCTCGTAGCGGGAGGCGAATCATACAGCGTTTTGACACGCTGTCAACACTCACCTCAACCGCTAGCGATCTTTCGATCGAAGCCCTTTCAGTGACCTCTTAACAATCTAACTCGTTGAATTTCAAGGAGTTTGTTGTTCCAGTGTCGCTGGAAGTGGGGCGCATTATAAGGGGATTCGAAGGGGCGTCAACCTTTAATTTCATATATTTGAAATATTTGGAATTAGCGGTGTCAGGAGCGCCGCTCTGCGGCTTATCGCGAGCTGCGCTCGCTCCTACAAAGACGCGCGCGCAGGGCTGACTAGCCTTGTTCGCAGGGGCATCGTTAAAAGCAAAGCGGGGAGGCCTGACGGCCTCCCCGCTTTTAAACACCTCTATATAGCGTCAAACCACCCCGGCGATACGCAAGCGGTCCACCGCATCGGCATCCAGCCCCAGCACATCCGCCAACACCGCCTCGGTATGCTCACCCAACAGTGGCGGCGCCCGGCGGTACTCCACCGGCGTCTGCGACAACCGGATCGGGCTGGCCACCTGCGGCACACTGCCGGCCAGCGCATGGGGCATCGTTACTGCCAGCCCCCGGGCCAGTACCTGAGGGTCCTGGAACATCTGCGCCAGGTCATTGATGGGCCCGCACGGCACGCCTGCCGCCTCCAGTTGCTGCACCCACTCAGCCGTGGTCTTGAACACCGTAGCCTGGCGAATCAACGGAATCAGCTCCGCCCGGTTCGCCACTCGCAGCTTATTGGTCGCAAAGCGCGGATCATCCGCCCACTGCGGCTGCCCAGCCACCTCGGCAAACTTGCGGAACTGGCCATCGTTACCCACGGTAAGGATGAAATCACCATCCGCCGTGGGGAAGTCCTGGTAGGGCACTATATTAGGGTGCGCATTGCCCAGCCGCCGCGGCGGGTTGCCTGTGGTCAGGTAGTTCATCGCCTGGTTGGCCAGGCACGCCACCTGCACGTCGAGCAAGGCCATGTCCACATGCTGGCCCACGCCATGCTGGTCGCGGTGGGCGAGGGCGGCCAGGATCGCCACCGTCGAATACAAGCCCGTCAGGATGTCGGTCAATGCCACCCCAACCTTCACCGGCCCCGCACCTTCCTCGCCATCCGGGCGGCCGGTCAGGCTCATCAGCCCGCCCAGCCCCTGGATCATGAAGTCATACCCCGCGCGCTTGGCATAGGGCCCCGTCTGGCCGAAGCCTGTGATCGAGCAATAGATAAGCCCAGGGTTGATCGCCTGCAGGCTCGCGTAGTCCAGCCCATACGCCGCCAGCCCACCCACCTTGAAGTTCTCGATGACGATGTCCGACTTCGCCGCCAGCTCGCGCACCAGGCGCTGGCCTTCCGGCTGGGTGAAGTCGATGGTCACCGAGCGCTTGTTGCGGTTGGCCGACAGGTAATACGCAGCTTCACTGGTGTTCTCGCCCTCGGCATCCTTGAGGAAGGGCGGCCCCCACGAGCGCGTATCGTCGCCGCTACCCGGGCGCTCGACCTTGATCACGTCTGCCCCCAGGTCCGCCAGGATCTGGCCCGACCACGGCCCCGCCAGCACTCGGGAGAGGTCCAGCACCCGCAGGTGAGATAGCGCGCCCATGGTACGGCTCCTTATCAATAGAAGGCCTGGATGCCGGTTTGCGCACGGCCAAGAATCAGCGCATGCACGTCGTGGGTGCCTTCGTAGGTGTTGACCACCTCCAGGTTGACCAGGTGGCGAGCCACGCCGAACTCATCGGAAATCCCGTTGCCCCCCAACATGTCACGGGCCATACGGGCAATATCCAGGGCCTTGCCACACGAATTACGCTTCATGATCGAAGTGATTTCCACCGCGGCGGTGCCTTCGTCCTTCATACGCCCCAGGCGCAGGCAACCTTGCAGGGCGAGGGTGATTTCGGTCTGCATGTCGGCCAGTTTCTTCTGGATCAACTGGTTGGCAGCCAATGGGCGGCCGAACTGCTGGCGGTCAAGGGTGTACTGGCGCGCCGTGTGCCAGCAGGCCTCCGCTGCGCCCAGTGCGCCCCAGGAGATACCGTAGCGGGCCGAGTTCAGGCAGGTGAAGGGGCCTTTCAGGCCGCGCACCTCAGGGAAGATGTTCTCCTGTGGCACGAACACGTTGTCCATCACGATCTCGCCAGTGATCGAGGCGCGCAGGCCAACCTTGCCATGAATGGCCGGGGCGCTCAGGCCCTGCCAGCCTTTCTCCAGCACGAAGCCGCGAATATCGCCCTCGTCATCCTTGGCCCAGACCACGAACACATCGGCGATCGGGCTGTTGGTGATCCACATCTTGCTGCCGCTCAGGCGATAGCCGCCATCGACCTTCTTCGCCCGGGTAATCATCGAACCCGGGTCGGAACCATGGTTGGGCTCGGTCAGGCCGAAGCAACCGATCCACTCGCCGCTGGCCAGCTTGGGCAGGTACTTCTGCTTCTGCGCTTCGGTGCCGAACTCATTGATCGGCACCATCACCAGCGAAGACTGCACGCTCATCATCGAGCGGTAGCCAGAATCGATGCGCTCCACCTCACGGGCGATCAGGCCATAGCACACATAGTTGAGGCCGCTGCCGCCGTATTGCTCGGGAATGGTCGCGCCAAGCAGGCCGACTTCACCCATCTCGCGGAAGATCGCAGGGTCGGTTCGCTCGTGCCGGAAGGCCTCCAGCACGCGCGGGGCCAACTTGTCCTGGGCGAACTGATAAGCGCTGTCACGCACCATGCGCTCTTCTTCAGTGAGCTGCTGGTCCAGCAGCAGCGGGTCGATCCAGTTGAAGCTTGCTTTACCGGCCATGGGCGAATCCTCGAAGTAGGGGAGCGGTTTCTCGTGCCATTGATCCTAGGCCTGATCCGGCAGGGCGACAAACGAGGATTGCGCACGCATTAGTGATATTTTGTCACTTCGAAATAAGCCACAAGGCCATCTTCAAAGCTCCACGAGTGAGGTTGACGTACATGCGGCGAAAAATACCCAGCACCACTGCACTGGTTTGCTTCGAAGCGGCCGCGCGCCACGAGAGCTTCACCAAGGCTGCACAGGAACTGGCGCTGACCCAGGGCGCCGTCTGTCGGCAGATAGGCGGGCTGGAAGCGTTTCTCAACGTCGAACTGTTCCGGCGCTCGCGCCGCGGGGTGAAACTGACCGAGGCTGGGCTGTCATACAGCCGCCAGGTGTCCGCGCAGTTGGATGCCGTGGAGCGCGACACGTTGTCGGTCATGCGCCAGCAGGGCGCAAACGTGATCGAGCTGGCGGTGGTGCCCACCTTCGGCACCCAATGGTTGTTGCCACGGCTCAAGGACTTCCAGCAGCGCCACCCGGAGGTCACCGTCAACCTCACCAACCGCACCCGCCCGTTCCTGTTCGCCGATACGCCGTTCGACGCCGCCATCTATTTCGGTGACGCCGATTGGTCCGGCACCCAGTCCCACCGCCTGATGGGCGAAAACCCGCTGCCGGTGTGCAGCCCGGCGCTGCTGGCCGGGCAGGGCGCGCTCGATGCCCGGCGCATCGCCAGCCTGCCGCTGCTGCAGCAAACCACCCGGCCTTACGCCTGGCGCCAGTGGTTCAATGGCCTGGGCCTGAGTATCGCGGGCGACATGACAGGCCCGCGTTATGAACTATTCTCCATGCTCGCCCAAGCGGCGATGCACGAGATGGGCGTTGCGCTGATCCCACCGTTCCTGATCCAGCGCGAACTGGAGGAGGGCAGGCTGGTGGTCGCTAACGGGCACGCACTGATCAGCGACAAGGCTTACTACCTGATGATTCCCGAGCGCAAGGTCGAGTCCGCGTCCTTGCGCGCCTTCCGCGACTGGCTGGTGCAACAGGCCCAGCTCTACATCAATTCGCACCGGAGCGAAGGTTCTTTCTGACTAATGTAGTCAATTATTTTAAACACCTACAGATATACGTATTTGTCGCATAATCGCAAACTGTTCAGGTGAATCGAAAAACCCCTCCGAACCCCGCAAACACGCGGCTTTCAGAGGGTTTTACGACATTCATCAACCCATCCGCGAAATCATCGCAAAAAATTTCAGTTTTTCCCCTAATCTGCCAATGGCCCATGTTTGACGGGCTGCAGCCCATCACTTGCGACATACGGTCACAGGGTGACTTGTAGTTTTAACTTCGTTTCGCTCCAGAACCGGTTGATGGCCCTTGGGTTCGTCTGCAAAATGCCTCGCCCGCCCGGGATTCGGCGGGCTCGGCGCTCAACAGCCGCCCCAGCGCACCATCCGCAGTGTGCTGGTTTCTACAAAGACAAAAGGTCACCGCAGGAGAAATAGTCGTGCACATTGGTGTTCCTCTCGAGACGCAGACCGGTGAGACAAGGGTCGCTGCGACCCCGGAAACCATCAAGAAACTGATTGGCCAGGGCCATCAGGTTACCGTCCAACGGGGGGCAGGGCTCAACGCCAGCATTCCGGACAGTGCCTATGAAGCCGTGGGCGCTTCCCTGGGAAGCGCAGCCGATGCCTACGGCGCGCAATTGGTGCTCAAGGTGGTGGCTCCCGACGATCAGGAACTGGCGCTGATCAACAGCGGCAGCCTTCTGGTCGGCATGCTCAACCCCTTCAACAGCGAGCTGATCGGCAAGATGGCCGAACGCGGCATCACCGCCTTCGCCCTGGAAGCTGCACCTCGTACCTCGCGGGCCCAGAGCCTCGACGTGCTGTCGTCGCAGGCCAACATCGCCGGCTACAAGGCGGTGTTGCTCGCCGCCCACCACTACCCACGCTTCATGCCCATGCTGATGACCGCCGCCGGCACCGTCAAAGCCGCGCGCGTTTTGATTTTGGGGGCGGGTGTTGCCGGCCTGCAGGCGATTGCCACGGCCAAGCGCCTGGGTGCAGTGATCGAGGCGTCCGACGTACGCCCGGCGGTGAAGGAGCAGATCGAGTCGCTGGGCGCCAAGTTCATCGACGTGCCCTACGAGACGGACGAAGAGCGCGAATGCGCCGAAGGCGTCGGCGGCTATGCCCGGCCAATGCCCGCCAGCTGGATGCAACGCCAGGCCCAGGCCGTGCACGAGCGCGCCAAGCAGGCCGATATCGTCATCACCACCGCGCTGATTCCAGGCCGCAAGGCACCGACCCTGCTCAGCGCCGAAACCGTGGCGCAGATGAAGCCCGGCTCGGTGGTCATCGACCTCGCCGCAGCCCAGGGCGGCAACTGCCCGCTGACCGTCGCCGACCAGGTGGTGCAGCACAACGGCGTGACCATCGTCGGCCCAACCAACCTGCCCGCGCAGGTGGGCGCCGATGCCTCGGCCCTGTATGCGCGCAACCTGTTGGACTTCATGAAGCTGCTGTTCGACAAGGACGGCGCGCTGGTCATCAACCTCGAAGACGACATCGTCGCCGCGTGCCTGATGTGCCGCGATGGCCAAGTCGTGCGCAAGAACGGCTAAGGAGCACGACAATGGAAGACATGCTGATTTCCCACGGCATCTACAACCTGATCATCTTCGTCCTGGCCATCTACGTGGGTTACCACGTGGTGTGGAACGTCACCCCGGCGCTGCACACCCCGCTGATGGCCGTCACCAACGCCATCTCGGCCATCGTCATCGTCGGCGCCATGCTGGCCGCGGCCCTGACCGTGACCCCGGCCGGCAAGCTGATGGGCACCCTGGCCGTGGCCCTGGCGGCGGTCAACGTGTTCGGTGGCTTCCTGGTCACCCGCCGCATGCTTGAGATGTTCAAGAAGAAAACCAAGAACGAGGCGCAGAAGTAAGCATGAGCATGAATCTGGTAACGCTCCTCTACCTCGTCGCCTCGGTGTGCTTCATCCAGGCGCTCAAGGGCCTGTCGCACCCGACCACCTCGCGGCGCGGCAACCTGTTCGGCATGATCGGCATGGGGATCGCCATCCTCACCACCGTCGGCCTCATCTACAAGCTTGGCGCTGAGCTGGCCACCGCCGGCATCGGCTACGTGCTGGTCGGCCTGCTGGTCGGCGGCACCGCCGGCTCGATCATGGCCAAGCGCGTCGAGATGACCAAGATGCCGGAGCTGGTCGCCTTCATGCACAGCATGATCGGCCTGGCGGCGGTGTTCATTGCCATCGCCGCCGTGCTCGAACCGCAGTCGATGGGCATCGTTGCTGCCATCAGCGACCCGATCCCCACCGGTAACCGCCTGGAACTGTTCCTCGGTGCAGCCATCGGTGCCATCACCTTCTCCGGTTCCGTGATCGCCTTCGGCAAGCTGTCGGGCAAGTACAAGTTCCGCCTGTTCCAAGGCGCACCGGTACAGTTCGCCGGCCAGCACAAGCTGAACCTGATCCTGGGCCTGGCCACCATCGCCCTCGGCCTGCTGTTCACCTTCACCGGCCACTACAGCGCCTTTACCCTGATGCTGGCCCTGGCCTTCGTCATGGGTGTGCTGATCATTATTCCGATCGGTGGCGCCGACATGCCGGTGGTGGTGTCGATGCTCAACAGCTACTCGGGCTGGGCGGCGGCCGGTATCGGCTTCTCGCTGAACAACTCGATGCTGATCATCGCAGGCTCGCTGGTCGGCTCGTCCGGTGCCATCCTCTCGTACATCATGTGCAAGGCGATGAACCGCTCGTTCTTCAACGTCATCCTCGGCGGCTTCGGCGGCGACACCGATGCCGGCGCCGCGCAAGGCTCGAAAGAGCAGCGCCCGGTGAAATCCGGTTCGGCCGACGATGCCACCTTCCTGCTCAGCAACGCCGACAGCGTGATCATCGTGCCGGGCTACGGCCTGGCGGTGGCCCGCGCCCAGCATGCACTGAAGGAACTGACCGAGAAGCTGACCCACAACGGCGTGACCGTGAAGTACGCGATTCACCCGGTGGCAGGCCGTATGCCCGGGCACATGAACGTGCTGCTGGCCGAAGCCGAAGTGCCGTACGACCAGGTGTTCGAGATGGAAGACATCAACGCCGAGTTCGGCCAGGCCGACGTGGTGCTGGTGCTGGGCGCCAACGACGTGGTCAACCCGGCGGCGAAGAACGATCCGAAGTCGCCAATCGCCGGCATGCCGATCCTGGAAGCCTTCAAGGCCAAGACCATCATCGTCAACAAGCGCTCCATGGCCAGCGGCTACGCAGGCCTGGACAACGAACTGTTCTACCTGGACAAGACCATGATGGTGTTCGGTGACGCGAAGAAGGTCATCGAGGATATGGTCAAAGCCGTGGAGTAATGCTTTTCGCTAAAAACCCTGCGTTATATAGAAGGCCCCGGCGAGAATTCTCCCGGGGCTTTTACTTTCAATGATCCAGATCAACGGCTCTATCTTGAGCCTTCTCATACGACCATGGTCGTGGGACGGCATTGGGCGAAATCTCTAGACTGCGCCTCAGTAGTTTCAGTAGCCCGAGATAACAATCCATGTACCGTGATCGTATCCGCTTGTCCTCCCTGCACAGCAAGGTAATGAGTGCGGCTGATGCCGCTGGTCTGATCGAGGACGGCATGACCGTCGGCATGAGCGGTTTCACCCGCGCCGGCGAAGCCAAGGCCGTACCGCATGCACTGGCCGAACGTGCCAAGCAGTCGCCACTGAAAATCAGCCTGATGACCGGCGCCAGCCTGGGCAACGACCTCGACAAGCAACTGACCGAAGCCGGCGTGCTGGCCCGGCGCATGCCGTTCCAGGTCGACAGCACCCTGCGCAAGGCCATCAACGACGGCCAGGTGATGTTCATCGACCAGCACCTGTCGGAAACCGTCGAGCAACTGCGCAACCAGCAGCTCAAGCTGCCGGACATCGCGGTCATCGAAGCCGTGGCCATTACCGAGCAGGGCCATATCGTGCCGACCACCTCGGTGGGTAACTCGGCCAGCTTCGCGATCTTCGCCAAGCACGTGATCGTCGAGATCAACCTGTCGCACAACGCCAACCTCGAAGGCCTGCACGACATCTATATCCCGACCTACCGCCCGACCCGTACCCCGATCCCGTTGGTGAAGGTGGACGACCGCATCGGCAGCACCGCCATCCCGATCGACCCGGCCAAGATCGTCGGCATCGTCATCAGCGACCAGCCAGACTCGCCATCCACCGTGCTGCCGCCGGATGACGAAACCCAAGGCATCGCCAACCACCTGATCAACTTCCTCAAGCAGGAAGTTGACGCTGGGCGCATGACCAACAAGCTCGGCCCGCTGCAAGCTGGCATTGGCAGCATCGCCAACGCGGTGATGTGCGGCCTGATCGAGTCGCCGTTCGAAGACCTGACCATGTACTCCGAAGTGCTGCAGGACTCGACCTTCGACCTGATCGACGCCGGCAAGCTGCGCTTTGCCTCGGGCAGCTCCATCACCCTGTCGAGCCGCCGCAATGCCGACGTGTTCGGCAACCTGGAGCGTTACAAGGACAAGCTGGTGCTGCGCCCGCAGGAAATCTCCAACCACCCTGAAGTGGTGCGCCGCCTCGGCATCATCGGCATCAACACGGCCCTTGAGTTCGACATCTATGGCAACGTCAACTCCACGCACGTGTGCGGCACCAAGATGATGAACGGCATTGGTGGTTCCGGCGACTTCGCCCGCAACGCCCACCTGGCGGTGTTCGTCACCAAGTCGATTGCCAAGGGCGGCGCGATTTCCAGCGTGGTGCCGATGGTCAGCCACGTCGACCACACCGAGCACGATGTCGACATCCTGGTCACCGAGCAGGGCCTGGCCGACCTGCGTGGCCTGGCGCCGCGCGAGCGCGCCCGGGCGATCATCGACAACTGCGTGCACCCCGACTACCGCGCTGCGCTGAACGACTACTTCGACCGCGCCTGCCAGCGTGGCGGGCACACCCCGCACATCCTGCGTGAAGCGCTGAGCTGGCACGAGAACCTGGAAGAAACCGGGCGCATGCTCGCCAGCTGATTTGCTTCGCCTGTTCCGGCCCTTTCGCGGGGCAAGCCCGCTCCTACAAGGATCCGTTTTCTCCTGTAGGAGCGGACTCGCCCCGCGAAAGGGCCCTAACAGTCACCCCTCTTCCCCAACAGTTCACACCACCAAAGCAAATAAACTGTACTACTGTACTGCTTATTAAGCTGTCCCCACCCAACTTAATCCGCCGGAATAGCCAATAACGCCCCACAACGGTGCAGACCAGTACAGTTGCGCGTATTTCGAGTGCAACAGTGGCCTTAAACAGTTAACTGGCCCCTCTCAATACTGTTGAACTGTATCTACTGTTCTGGACAACAGAGGAGGATCATTGGCATCAGTTAAATCACTACCTAATCCCGCCATAAGCGGAAGGATGAAGCATCATGGAACGTACCCTTAGTTCCGGTCTGGTTTTTGAAAGCAACGCCCAGCAGTCCAAGGCTTCGATGCCACTGCGCGCCATCTCCACCCTGCTGCTGTGGCAGCGTCGCATGTCCAGCCGCCGTCAACTGGCTCGCCTGGATGCACGCCTGCTGGCTGACGCCGGTATCAGCGAGTCGCAGCGTTACGAAGAGCTGAGCAAGCCGTTCTGGCGCTAAGCTCCGGTTCGCCGGCCTCGGCCGGCACCGCGAATTCCCAAAACCCGTTGCAGGGAACTGCAACGGGTTTTTTGTTTCCAAGGTGCGCGCTAAAGCGCCCTGAACCTGTAAGCAGTACAATTTTGTAAAACACTAAATAGCACCGCAACAGTTAGCTTTCATCTGCCCGCTAACATTCCGATACAGCCCCGCGTGATACGCTTCGCTTCAAATCTGGTAGAACCGGATGCTGAAACGTACCGCAGCGGGCCGTGCAAGCGTCCGATAGAGCAGAACCACCCCGACCCGTTCCCAGGAGTCCACGATCATGTCCCGTAAATACCTGATGGGTGCCGCCCTGATGCTCGGCCTGGCCAGTGCCGCCCACGCCAGCAGCTTCGTCGTCACCACCGACGCCGTCGTGCGCGCCGTTGCCGCGTCCACCGACGCGACCTCCGACCTGTCTTCCTCGCTGCGTGACGACAAGATCGTCCAGGCCGCACGCGACGACGCCGCCACCTTCGTCGGCAGCCAGGGCGATATCCGGGGTGCCAAACTGGAAAGCGCCTTCCTGCACATTCGCTCCACCCTGCCAGCCCTGCAGGCCAGCGACGCCCAGTTGGCACAGGCCATCCTGGCGCTCTGAGCCAGCGAACCGACCCCGTGTGCATGGGCTGCGCCCCATGCACCACACCCCGTTTACAACCCTAAGAATGCCCATGCGTTATCTGATGCCGTTGCTGTTCTCCCTGCTTGGCGTGGCCAACGCCCAGGCCATGGACACCACCACGCAAGGCCTGGTCATCACCGGCTACGTCACCAGCCAGGTCACCTCCGCGCCGTTCGACCGCAAGCTGGTCAGGCAGGCCCGTGACGATGCGGCTGCCTTCGTTGCCACGGATGGCATGATCCGCGGGGCACGCCTGGAGGCAGCGCTCGACTCGCTGCGCCACGGCGGTGCCCGGCACTCTGTCGGCGACCTTGAACTGGCGCAGGCAATTCTCGTCCAATAATCACACCTGACTCCCTGCATTTTCCGGAGATGCTCCATGCGTAAACCGCTGATCGCCGCTACCCTCGGCATGCTCCTGCTGGCCGACCTGGCCCAGGCACACACCCTGGTGGCCACCAGCAACATCATCGTTCGCGCCTTTGGCCGTTCGATCGATTTCACATCCGACACCACCACCTCGATTCGCGACGCCAAAGTGGTGCGCGAAGCCCACGACGACGCCGCCACCTTCGTCGCCAGCAACGGCGACATTCGCGGTGCACAGCTCGAAGCTGCGCTCACCACCCTGCGTGAACGCCTGCCGCAAGCACGTGATGCCAGCGACCAGGTCCTGGCCGAAGCCATCCTCGCACTGTGAAGCCTGTGCGTGCCTGGCTGCTCGGCTGCGCCCTGACGCTGCTCGGCACGCCCGCCCTGGCCGACCTGCAGCTTGAACTGCAGGCTGCAGGCCTTAGCCAGCAGCAGGTCCAGGCATCCCAGGCCTTGCTCGACGAGGCCCTGGGCAAATTACCTCCCCGCTTCAAGCAACAGCTCGACCGCCGCGTGCGGGTCAGCTGGAGCGACGACATGCCCGCCGATGCCTACGGCGAGGCTTCCCTGGCTTCCACGGTTCAGCTCAACAAGCGCCTTTTACCGGGCCTCACCGACGGCAGTGCCGCCACCGAACGTACCGGCCGCCCCCATGGCACCGTGCGCGAGGAACTGCTGGCCACGGTGCTGCACGAGCTGACCCACGTTTATGACCGCGCCCGCCTGTGGCCTGGGGCCGAGCGCTCGCTGATCGCCCGCTGCAAGCGCCAGCAAGGCACCCTGGGCAAGGTCGGCCTGCCGGAACAATGCCGCGGCCAGGCCGAACGCCGCTTCACCCTCAGCGACGACCCGCGCCTGCTCGACCTCGCCGGCTGGCAGCAGTACGTGGGCCGACGCGGCGAGCGCGAGCAGCACAATGGCCAGTTCGTGCGCAGCCCCGACAGTTACGAGCTGAGCAGCCCCAAGGAATACGTCGCGGTCAACATGGAGTATTTCCTCCTCGACCCGAGCTACGGCTGCCGTCGCCCGGCGCTCAACCAATACCTGCGCGAGCACTTTGGCTGGGCGCCGCAGCAGGACACCTGCGCCAAAGGCCTGCCGTTCATCAATGCCGGCAATGACTTCGCCCGCCAGCCGCTGGGCGAAATCGACCCCGAGCGGGTGTACGAGGTGGATTACCTGCTGGCCGAGGCCAACCAGAACCTGGTCAGCCGCTGGGGCCACAGCATGCTGCGCCTGGTGATCTGCAAGCCGGGCCGGCCACGTGGCCCGGACTGCCGCCTGGACCTCGACCAGAGCCTGGTGCTGTCGTACCGCGCCTTCGTCAACGACGTGCAGCTGTCCAGCTGGGACGGCCTGGTCGGGGTGTATCCGTCACGGCTGTTCGTGTTGCCGCTGGCCCAGGTGATCGACGAGTACACCAAGACCGAGCTGCGCAGCCTGGCCTCGGTGCCGCTGAAGCTCAACCGCGAAGAAATCGAGAACCTGGTACGCCAGGCCGCCGAGATGCACTGGAGCTACGACGGCAACTACTGGTTCCTGTCCAACAACTGTGCGGTGGAATCGTTGAAACTGCTGCGCAGCGGCACCGCCAACCCGCGCCTGAACGACCTCGACAGCATCATGCCCAACGGCTTGCTGGAAGTGCTCAAGGGCAGGGGGCTGGCCGATACCAGTGTGCTCGACGACCCGCGCGAAGCGCTGCGCCTGGGCTACCGCTTCGACTCCTACCGTGAGCGCTACCAGGCCATGTTCGAAGTGCTGAGAAAGCAGCTGCCGATCAAGCAGGCCGCCGTCGAGGACTGGCTGGCCCTGGATGCCGAGCAGCGCCAACCCTGGTTCGCCAAGGCCGACCTGCGTACCAGCGCAGCCCTGCTGCTGCTGGAACAGGCGAGCCTGCGCCGGCAATTGCTGCTGGCCCAGGACGAGGTGAAACAGCGTTACCTGAATGCCGCCGCACTGAAGGACGGCAGCACCAGCAAGGCCGACGAAACCCTCAGGCAGATGCTCGCCAACAGCGGCTTCCTCAGCCGCCCGGCGGAATTGCTCGATGCCAAGGGCTACGGGCTGCCCCAGCCGCAGGAGCGCCAGCACCTGGAGCAGGAAAGCACTGCGCGCCAGGCCCAGTTGCTGCGCTTGAGCACCAGCCTGGACAAAGAGGTGAGGGCGTTGCTGGAGCCGGCACGGGCCAAGGAAATTGCCGCGGTCGAGGCCAATGTGAAGCAGATTGGCGAACATCTGCGGGCGCTGCACAAGGCGGCGGGCGGGTTGCAGTTGCCCTGATGCCAGTGCCGGCCTCTTCGCGGGGCAAGCCCGCTCCTACAGGGCATTGCGGCGCGGCTGCTGGCACTGTTCCCTGCGCGAGGGCTGGGTTATCTCCTACATGAACCTGTAGGAGCGGGCTTGCCCCGCGAAGAGGCCGGCACAGTCAACACAAGGCCTAGAGCGTCTCCTCAGCCTCCCCAGGCAACCCCTCATCCAGATGCAACCAAGGCAACCGGCTACCGGTCCAGATATGCCGCCGTGCCGGCACCAGCTCCGGGTGATCCAACGTCGCCACCGTCACATCGATGCTTCCCGGGCTATGCTCGGTCACCAGCGCCAGATGCGCCCCGCATTCCCCGCAGAAATACCGCTTGCAGCTGGCCGGTGCCACGTAGCACTGGGGCCTGCCCGCCACCCAGCGAAAGCCCGAACGGGGCAGGGTGACCCAGGTCATCACCAGCCCGCCGCTGACCCGCCGGCAGATCGAACAATGGCAATGGGCAACATCCGTCAACTCGCCCTGTAGCCGGTAGCGCAGGGCGCCGCAATGGCAGCCACCCTCGGTTACATCCTGCATCACCTACCTCCCGTCGCCGATTTTCCAGCGAAAGCTGGCTGAAAGCTTGTCCCCCTAGGATAGCCGCCACCACCGGCACAAGACCGGTCAGCCAGGGCACCCGGAACATTCCGCGCCCGGCCCATCAACAACAACAATGGTGATTCTGATGTCTTTCTGCGCCCGCCGTTCCGCCCGCCTTCTGGCAATGCCCCTCGCCATGCTCCCTGCGCAGCGCCCAACGCGCTGATCCGCCCGAATAGCCATTTCTTTCGTCGCGCCACGCCTGGAGTATTGCCATGCTGACCTTCCTCGGCTTTGCCATGGTCATCACCTTCATGTACCTGATCATGACCAAGCGCCTGTCGGCCTTGATCGCCCTGATCCTGGTACCGATCCTGTTCGCCCTGTTCGGCGGCTTTTCCGCCAAGATCGGCCCAATGATGCTCGAAGGCATCAGCAAGCTCGCGCCCACCGGCGTGATGCTGATGTTCGCCATCCTCTACTTCGCCCTGATGATCGACTCCGGCCTGTTCGACCCGGCCGTGCGCAAGATCCTCAAGCTGGTCAAGGGCGACCCGCTGAAAGTCTCGGTCGGCACCGCCGTGCTGGCCCTGGTGGTGTCGCTGGACGGTGACGGCGCCACCACCTACATGATCTGCTGCGCCGCCATGCTGCCACTGTACAGCCGCTTGGGCATGAGCCCACGGATCATGGCCGGCCTGATCATCCTCGCCGGCGGGGTGATGAACATGACCCCCTGGGGCGGCCCTACCGCCCGCGCCGCCAGCGCCCTGCACGTCGACCCTTCGGACATCTTCGTGCCGATGATCCCGGCCATGGTCTTCGGCGTGCTGGCGATCCTCGCCATCGCCTATATGTACGGCAAGCGCGAGCGTGCCCGCCTGGGTGAACTGCACCTGCCGACCGACGACATTGACCACAGCGAAATCAGCGTGTCGCAGTTCCCCGAAGCCCGCCGCCCCAAGCTGATCTACTTCAACGGCGCCCTCACCGCCGGCCTGATGGTCGCGCTGATCGCCGGCCTGCTGCCACTGCCGGTGCTGTTCATGATCGCCTTCAGCATTGCCATGATCGTCAACTACCCCTGCCTGCAGCAGCAGAAAGACCGCATCGCCGCCCACGCAGGTAGCGTACTGGCCGTCACCGGGTTGATCTTCGCCGCCGGTATCTTCACCGGTATCCTCTCCGGCACCGGCATGGTCGAGGCCATGTCCAAGAGCCTGCTGGCGGTCATTCCCGAGGCCCTGGGCCCTTACCTGGCGGTGATTACCGCCATCGTCAGCATGCCGTTCACGTTCTTCATGTCCAATGACGCCTTCTACTACGGGGTGCTGCCAGTGCTGTCGGAAGCGGCCAGCCATTACGGCATCAGCCCGGTGGAAATGGCCCGCGCGTCGATCGTCGGCCAGCCTGTGCACCTGCTCAGCCCACTGGTGCCTTCCACCTACCTGCTGGTGGCCCTGGCAGGCATCGAGTTCGGCGACCACCAGCGCTTCACCCTGAAATGGGCAGTGCTGGTATGCCTGTGCATAATGTTCGCCGCACTGCTGATGGGCATTTTCCCGCTGTTCAGTAGTCTTTAATCAGTACGCATTACCCAACGCGCTGCGCCCGCTCCGGTCGCAGCGCCTTCACCGCTCTAAGGACGTACACATGGAATGGCTGACCAGCCCGGAAATCTGGGTTGCCTTTTTCACCCTCACCGCGCTCGAGATCGTGCTCGGGATCGACAACATCATCATGATCTCGATCCTGGTCAGCCGCATGCCCAAGCCCATGCAGCCGCGCACGCGAATCTTCGGCCTGGCCCTGGCCATGGTCACCCGTATCATGCTGTTGCTGTCGATCACCTGGGTCATGCGCCTGACCGCCGACCTGTTCGTGGTCTTCGGCCAAGGCATCTCCGGCCGTGACCTGATCCTGTTCTGCGGTGGCCTGTTCCTGCTGTGGAAAAGCTCGCAGGAGATCTACCACGGCCTGGAAGGGGAAGAGGAGAGCAGCGACGAGCCCAAGGGCGCGGGCGGCAAGTTCCTCTACACCATCATCCAGATCGCCATCATCGACATCGTGTTCTCGCTGGACTCGGTGATCACTGCCGTGGGCATGGTTTCGCACGTGCCCGTGATGATTGCCGCGATCATCGTCGCGGTGCTGGTGATGATGGCCTGCGCCGGCGCCATCAGCGACTTCATCGACAAGCACCCATCGCTGAAGATGCTCGCACTTTCGTTCCTGATCGTGGTGGGTACGGTGCTGATCGCCGAATCGTTCGACGTACACGTGCCCAAGGGCTACGTCTACTTCGCCATGGCCTTCTCGCTGGCGGTAGAGGCCATCAATATCCGCATGCGCACCGCCATGGCGCGCAAGGAAGGCAAGGAACACGACCCGGTGAAACTGCGCAAGGACATCCCAGGCCAGTAACCTGCCCCCCGGCAAGCGAGCGTCAGCTCGCGAGGCGCCGCGCAAGCGGCGCCAGCCAAACCTTCATGACAGAAAGGTTTCAATCCCCCTTCCCCCATGCCAAGCTGGCGCCTGTCACGTAAAACAACTACAGCTAGTGTAAGCACTGGATAAAAACACCCACCCCCGGGCCAGGCTTACCGCTTTACCAATCTTGGCTCCGCCACTGGAGCCTCAGAACAAAGGGGGGCTCGACCATGCTGACCCTGCTCAACCTGCTTTCCGCCGTGGCGTTGCTGGTGTGGGGCACACATATCGTGCGTACCGGCATCCTGCGGGTGTTCGGTTCCGACCTGCGCCGGGTGCTCAGCCAGAACATGAACCGCCGGCCACTGGCATTCATCGCCGGTATCGTCGTCACCGCCGTGGTGCAAAGCAGCAACGCCACCGCCATGCTGGTGACTTCGTTCGTCGGCCAAGGCCTGATGGCCATGACCCCGGCCCTGGCGATCATGCTCGGCGCCGACGTCGGTACCGCGCTGATGGCGCGGGTGCTGACCTTCGACCTGTCGTGGCTGTCGCCGCTGCTGGTGTTCCTCGGGGTCATCTTCTTCCTGTCGCGCAAGCAGACCCGCGCCGGCCAGTTGGGCCGCGTCGGCATCGGCCTGGGGCTGATCATCCTGGCCCTGCAACTGATCGTGCAGGCCGCCGCACCCATCACCCACGCCCAGGGCGTGAAAGTGCTGTTCGCCTCGCTGACCGGTGACATCCTGCTCGACGCCCTGGTCGGTGCCCTGTTCGCCATGGTGTCCTACTCCAGCCTGGCCGCCGTGCTGCTTACCGCCACCCTGGCCGGCGCCGAAGTCATCAGCCTGCCCGTGGCCATCGGCCTGGTGGTCGGCGCCAACATCGGCAGTGGCCTGCTGGCCTTCATCAGCACCAGCATGCAGAACGCCGCAGGCCGGCGCGTGGCCCTGGGCAGCCTGCTGTACAAGCTGATCGGCCTGCTGCTGATCATTCCCGTGCTGCACCCGCTGGTGGAGTGGATGGACAGCCTGAGCTTCAGCCCGCAAGAGCTGGTGATCGGCTTCCACCTGCTCTACAACACCTTGCGCTGCCTGATCATGCTGCCCACGGTCAAGCCCATGGGCGGCCTGTGCAACCGCCTGCTGCCCGAGCGCGAGGCCGGCAATGGCCAGATTCGCCCGCGCCACCTCGATGCCTCGGCGCTCGCCACGCCAAGCCTGGCGCTGGCCAACGCCGCCCGGGAAACCCTGCGCCTGGGCGATATCGTCGACAGCCTGCTCGAAGCCCTGCTCAGCGCCCTGCGCGGCACCCAAACCGCCATGCCCCAGCAGGTCCGGGCCCTGGGCGAAGATGCCGAGGCGCTGTACAGCGCGATCAAGCTGTACCTGGCGCAGATGCCCCGCGAAGACTTGAGCGAACAGGACAACCAGCGCTGGGCAGAGATCATTGAACTGGCGATCAACCTCAAGTTGGCCTGCGACCTGATCGAGCGCATGCTGCGCAAGGTCCAGCAGCAGAAAACCAGCCAGCGCCGGGAGTTTTCCCAGGTGGGCCTGGAAGAACTGACCGGCCTGCAGGAACAATTGCTGGCCAACCTGCGCCTGGGCCTGTCGGTGTTCCTCAGCGCCGACCCGGAAAGCGCACGCCTGCTGCTGCGGGAAAAGCGCCGCTTCCGCGCCCAGGAACGGCGCCTGGCCCACGCCCACGTCAGCCGCCTACAGCGCAAGGTGGTGCAGAGTATCGAAACCAGCTCGCTGCACCTGGAACTGATTGCCGACATGAAACGTTTGAACTCTTTGTTCTGCAGCAGTGCCTATGTGGTACTGGGTGGCTCGGACACCGGCGGGCTGATGCCCGACAACGTACCGGAAGAAAACCCCCTGTCCTGATCTTGCACACCTGGAGACTTTCGCTCGCCCATGCGTTGCCTGATGTTCGTTTGCCTGCTGATCTGCAGCCTGCCCTCACTGGCCCTCGATCGCTCGCGGGTCGAAGGTTACCTGTTGCCCAATGGCCTGCAGGTGATCCTGAAGTCCGGTTACGAACGCGACCACGTCGCCATCCGCCTGGTGGTGGGGGTGGGCCTGGACGATTTCGACTGCAGCCAGAAGGAACTGCCGCACCTGCTCGAACACCTGCTGTTCACCGGTATCGACGACACCGGCGAAGGCGGCCTGGAAGAGCGCCTGCAAAGCCTGGGCGGGGAGTGGAACGCCTACACCAGCAGTGCCGACACCACCTTCGTGATCGAAGCGCCGGCGCGCAACCAGCGCAAGGTGCTCGACCTGCTGCTGGCGATCATCCGCGACACCCGCATCGACGCCAAGTCGCTGGCCACTGCCAAGCGCATCATCGAGCGTGAGGACGGCGGCCACTACGGCCACCTGCAGCGCTGGCTCGACCGCCAGGACATCGGCCACCCGGCCAGCGACCAACTGGCCACCGAGCTGGGCCTGAAATGCCCGGAGCGCTCCAACGTCGACGACATGACCCTGGAGCAGGTAAAGGCCCTGCGCGAGCACTGGTACGCCGCCAACAACATGACCCTGATCGTGGTCGGCGGCCTCGACCGGCTGCTGCCGGCCTACCTGGAGCGCACCTTCGGTGAGCTGCCAGCGGTCGAACCCGGGGAGCGCCGCAACCTCGACAGCATCAGCCAGCAGGCCGAACCCCGCCGGGAACTGACCCGTGGCGTGCTGGGTGACAGCGTCAAGCTGCACTGGTTGTTCATCGAACCGGTGCTGGACAACGACCACCAGCAAACCCTAGACCTGCTCTCGCGCTACCTGGACTGGGCCCTGTACGACCAGCTGCGCCTGCGCAACGGCCTTTCCTACGGGCCTTCGGCACAACGTGAAAGTTTTGCCGACACCGGCCTGCTCAGCCTCAATGCCGACCTTGAGCGGGGCGACGTCGACAAGGCCATGAAGGTGATGCAGCAACTGTTCGACCACCTGCGCAAGCAAGGCCTGGACCCGGACACCTTCGCCCGCATCAAGGATGCCGCAGTGGCCAAGGAAAGCTGGGGCAGCCAGGACAACAGCGCGCTGGCCGATTATTACTGGGGGGCGCTGAACGACTACGACAACGGCCGCTTCGCCGACCCGGCAAGCAAGCTCAGGCAGGTGACCCTGGCGCAGGCCAATGCTGCGCTCAAGGACTTGCTCAAGGATCAAGGGTATCTACGGGTCGAGGCGCCATTGCTGGGGTATGACGAGCTGTACGGGCTGATGGCGCTGTTGCTCGGGCTGGTGCTGGCCCTGGGGCTGCTGCGCTGGCGGCGGCACACGCCTGAACGGCCCAGTGGTGCTACACGGCAGCGGTGAATCAGCGGTATCCTTTTGCCAGTACCGGGCTTTTCGCGGGTAACCCGCGAACAGGCCGGCACAGCCACCTCAAATACCTGTTGTAGACCCATGCCCCCAATACCCCCCATCGTCCTGCGCATCATCGAGCTGCTTAAACGCTACCCCGGCATCATCGCCCTGGGCGGCTTCCTCTCCGGTATCGGCAGCTTCATCCTGGTCGACCGCCAGGCCAGCCTGGCCAGCTGGATCGCCATCGTGATGCTGGTCAGCTGGGTGTGGCTGATGTTCGAGAACACCCTCACCGGCCTGTTCACCCGCACCTTCAAGCGCGAGATCCCGCAGCCGCTGCTGCGCTACGCCACGCAGATGATCCACCAGGAGAGCCTGTTCTTCGTCCTGCCGTTCTTCTCCATCACCACCACCTGGAACAGCGGCCAGGCGATCTTCACCGGGCTGCTTGGCGCCGCCGGGCTGGTGTCGATCATCGACCCGCTGTACTACAAGTGGGTAGCGCCGCGGCGCTGGCTGTTCCTGGCGATGCACACCCTGACCCTGTTCGCCGCGCTGCTCACCGCGTTGCCGATCATCCTCAACCTGACCACCGCGCAAAGCTTCAAGCTGGCCCTGATCGCGGCCATGGTGCTGTCGTTCCCGAGCCTGGCCAGCAGCTTCCCGATCAATACCTGGCGGCGCGGCGTGGCCCTGGTGCTGGTCACCCTGGCAGTGGGCGGCGGCGGTTGGCTGCTGCGTTCCTGGGTGCCGCCGGCGACCTTGTGGATGACCGAGGTGGCGGTGAGCACGGAGGTGATCAACCGCCAGCCGGGCGAATCGCTGGACGAGATCGCCGCCAGCCGCATCCGCAGCGCCGGCCTGTATGCCTACACCTCGATCAATGCCCCGCGTGGCCTCAACGAGCGCATTTACCACGTGTGGCAGAAGGACGGCCAGGAAGTCGACCGCATCGCCCTGGATATCCATGGCGGGCGCAAGGAGGGCTACCGCGCCTGGACCCACAAGCAAGTCTTCCCGGCCAACCCGGTGGGCAAGTGGCAGGTGCGGGTGCTGACCGAAGACGGCCAGGTGATTGGCGTACTGCGCTTCAAGGTAGTGGACGACGCACCGGCTTCCTAAAGCTCCCAGCCGCTGACCCGTCCTCGTGGAACAAATCGCAAATATCTGATTCAACGGAGAATCCTGTAGGAGCGGGCTTGCCCCGCGAACACCGGCGAAGCCGGTGCCAGGCACCGCGTCGCCTGCTTCGCGGGGCAAGCCCGCTCCTACAGGGGGCGATTCAACAGGCCGGGCATACACAGCACATTCTCACCATACCTCCCCACCCCGCTGCGCTATGATCAGCCTCTAAGCCCAGCCGGATGCATGGAGCCCATGACCACCCCCAGCGCTACCCTGGACACCAACAGCCAGCCGGCCTGCCTGCGCATCGCCGGCGACTGGACCCTGGCCAACTACGCCAGCCTCAAGCGCGAGAGCGAGCGCCTGCGCAGCCAATGCGCCGCCGACACGGTGGCCGACCTCAGCCAGCTGGGCCGCCTCGACACCGCCGGGGCCTCGCTGCTGGCCGAACTGCTCGGCGCCGAGCGCCTGTCGCACTGCACCCACGGCCTGCCCGAGGCCAGCCGCGCGCTGCTCAAGAACGTCTACCACTCGGTGCAGGACTACTGCATTCCGGTCAAGCAACCGGAACGCAACATCCTGCTCCTGCTGCTGGCCCGTATCGGCTGCGCCGTCGGCACCCTCTGGCAAGACACCATGCAGCTGCTCGGCTTCGTCGGCCTGATCCTCGAAACCCTGCTGCGCCGGTTGCTGCAACCTCACCGCTGGCGGGTAACACCGGTGGTCGCGCACATCGAGCAAACCGGCCTGGACGCCGCGCCCATCGTCGGCTTGCTGACCTTCCTGGTGGGCGCGGTGGTGGCCTTTCTCGGCGCCACGGTGCTGGCCGACTTCGGCGCCACCGTGTTCACCGTCGACCTGGTGGCGTTCTCCTTCCTGCGTGAATTCGCCGTGCTGCTCACCGCCATCCTCATGGCCGGGCGCACCGCCAGCGCCTTCACCGCGCAGATCGGCTCGATGAAGGCCAACGAGGAAATCGACGCCATCCGCACCCTGGGCCTCAACCCGATCGAACTGCTGGTGGTGCCGCGGGTGCTGGCATTGCTGATTTCCCTGCCGCTGCTGACCTTCGTCGCGATGATCTGCGGCATCGTCGGGGGCGCGGTGGTGTGCGCACTGTCGCTGGGTATTTCACCGGCCATGTTCCTGTCCCTGCTGCAAAGCGACATCGGCGTGCAGCACTTCCTGGTGGGCCTGGCCAAGGCACCGCTGTTCGCCTTCCTGATCGCCGCCATCGGCTGCCTGGAAGGCTTCAAGGTCAGCGGCAGCGCCGAATCGGTCGGCGCCCACACCACCTCCGCCGTGGTCCAGTCGATTTTCGTGGTCATCGTGCTGGATGCGGTGGCCGCACTGTTCTGCATGGAGATGGGCTGGTGAGCGAACGGGATGCGGTGATCGAGGCGCGGGGCATCTGCAACCGCTTTGGCAGCCAGGTGGTGCACCAGGGCCTGGACCTGGACCTGTACCGCGGCGAGATCCTGGCCGTGGTCGGCGGCTCGGGCAGTGGCAAATCGGTGCTGCTGCGCAGCATCATTGGCCTGCGCAGGCCCAACGAAGGGCAGATCAAGGTGTTTGGCCAAGACCTGGCCGGCCTGCGCGAGGCCGAGCGCTCGTTGGTGGAACGGCGTTTCGGCGTCCTGTTCCAGAAAGGCGCGCTGTTCTCCTCGCTGACCGTTACCGAAAACGTCGCCTTGCCGCTGATCGAGCATGCCGGGCTGTCGCGGGCCGACGCCGAGCACCTGGCCGGGGTCAAGCTGGCCCTGGCCGGCCTGCCGATCTCGGCCGCCGACAAATACCCGGCGTCGCTGTCTGGCGGCATGATCAAGCGCGCCGCCCTGGCCCGCGCCCTGGCCCTGGACCCGGACATCCTGTTCCTCGACGAACCCACCGCCGGCCTCGACCCGATTGGCGCCGCCGCCTTCGACCAACTGATCCTCACCCTGCGCGACGCCCTGGGCCTGAGCGTGTTCCTGATCACCCACGACCTGGACACCCTCTACACCATCACCGATCGCGTCGCCGTGTTGTCACAGAAGAAAGTGCTGGTCGCCGGCCCCTTGGCCCAGGTCGAGCAGACCGACGACCCCTGGATCCACGAATATTTTCACGGCCCACGCGGGCGGGCGGCGGAACACGCTGCCGCCAGCGCCGGGCAGGAGCGCTGAACCATGGAAACCCGAGCTCATCACGTTCTTATCGGCCTGGTCACCGTCCTGGTGGTGGCCGGCGCCATGCTGTTCGGCCTATGGCTGACCAAGTCCAGCGTCGACGACGCCTTCAAGGACTACGAAGTGGTGTTCAACGAAGCCGTCTCCGGCCTGTCGCGCGGCAGCCCGGTGCAATACAACGGCATCAAGGTGGGCGATGTGTCCAGCCTGCGCCTGGACCCTAAAGACCCCCGGCGGGTGCTGGCCCGCGTGCGCCTGAGCGGCGACACCCCGGTCAAGGAGGACACCCAGGCCAAGCTGACCCTGGCCGGGGTGACCGGCAACTCGTTCATCCAGCTCAGCGGCGGCACCCCGCAAAGCCCTGAGCTCAAGGGCAAGGACGGCAAGCTGCCGGTGATCATCGCGTCGCCTTCGCCGATTTCGCGCCTGCTCAACGACAGCAGCGACCTGGTCACCAACATCAACCTGCTGCTGCACAACGCCAACCAGATGTTCTCGGAAAACAACATCGAGCACCTGAGCAACACCCTGGCCAACCTCGACCAGACCACCGGTGCCATTGCCGGGCAGAAGGGCGGCATCAGCGATGCGCTTTCGCAACTGGCCCAGGTGGGCAAACAGGCCAACGCCACCCTGGCCGAAACCCAGGCGCTGATGCGCAACGCCAACGGCTTGCTGGGCAGCCAGGGCAAGCAGGCCATCGGCAGCGCCGAGCAGGCCATGCAATCGCTGGCGCAGAGTGCCGCCACCCTCAACAGCCTGCTGCAGGACAACCGCCAGTCCATCGACGACGGCGCCCAGGGCCTCAACCAGCTGACCCCAGCCATCCGCGAACTGCGTGAAACCCTCAACTCGCTCAAGGGCATCTCGCGGCGCCTGGAGGCCGACCCCAGCGGCTACCTGCTGGGCCGTGACAACAACAAGGAGTTCCAGCCATGACCCCTTCGCTGCGCCTGCTGGCCCTGGCGGCCGCCGTGAGCCTGGCCAGCGCCTGCTCGATCCTGCCCCAGAGCGAGCCTGTGGATATCTACCGCCTGCCGGTCAACCAGCCCAGCCACGTCGCCACCCCGGTCGACTGGTCATTGCGCCTGAACAAGCCGCTGGCCAGCGAGGCCCTGGCCGGGCCGCGCATTGCGGTCATCCCCCAGGGCGATGTGCTCAGCAGCTACAAAGGCGCGCGCTGGAGCGACCCGGCGCCATTGCTGGTGCGCAACCGCTTGCTCGATGGCTTCCAGCGTGACGGCCGGGTGCTGCGCCTGAGTGCCGACGACAGCAACCTGCAGGCCGATTACGAGCTGGCCGGCGAGCTGCAGGCGTTCCAGAGCGAATACCAGGGTGGCAAGGTGCAGGTGGTGATCCGTTACGACGCGCGCCTGGTACAGGGCCGTAGCCAGCGCATCGTTACCAGCCGGCGCTTCGAGGTACGCCAGCCACTGGCCAGCAACGACGTATCAGCCGTGGTAGCCGGCTTCGGTGCGGCCAGTGACCAGCTGGCCGCGCAGGTGGTGGACTGGACCGTGGCGCAAAGCACCCAGGCCCAGGCTCAGGCGAAGAACCAGTAGCACACGCAGATTGCGGCGATCACCCCGCAAAGCTCGGCCAGCAGGGCGCAGCCAACGGCGTGGCGCACGCGCTGGATACCCACCGCGCCAAAGTACACCGCCAGCACGTAGAAGGTGGTTTCGGTACTGCCCTGGATGGTCGCCGCCACCAGCGCCGGGAAGCTGTCCACACCATGGGTCTGCATGGTTTCGATCAGCATCGCCCGCGCCGCGCTGCCAGAGAAAGGCTTGACCAGCGCGGTGGGCAGGCCCTCGACGAAGCGGGTGTCCAGGCCCATCCAGTTCACCGCATGGCGAATACCGTCCAGGGCCAGCTCCAGGGCCCCTGACGCGCGCAGCACGCCGACCGCCACCAGCATCGCCACCAGGTAGGGCAGCAGGCTCTTGGCCACATCGAAGCCTTCCTTGGCGCCTTCGACGAAGGCTTCGTACACCTTCACCCGTTTCAGCGCGCCTATCACCAGGAACAGGATGATCACCCCGAACAGCGTCAGGTTGCCGAGGATCGACGACAGGCTGGCCAGTGCGGCGGCCGACAGGGTGCCGAGAAAGGCCATGAAACCGCCCAGCAGCAGCGCACCGGGGATGAAGTACGCCAGCACCACCGGGTCCCACAGGCGCAGGCGCTGCATGACCGCCACCGACAGCAGGCCAACCAGGGTCGAGGCGCTGGTGGCCAGCAGAATCGGCAGGAACACCAGGGTCGGGTCGGTGGCGCCCTGCTGGGCGCGGTACATGAAGATGGTCACCGGCAGCAGGGTCAACGACGAGGCGTTGAGCACCAGGAACAGGATCTGCGCATTGCTCGCCGTGGTGCTGCTGGGGTTGAGCTCCTGCAGCGCACGCATGGCCTTGAGGCCGATCGGCGTGGCGGCGTTGTCCAGGCCCAGGCCGTTGGCGGCGAAGTTCATGGTGATCAGGCCCAGGGCCGGGTGGCCGGGCGGAACCTCCGGCATCAGCCGGGCGAACAGCGGGCCGAGCACCTTGGCCAGCCATTCGACGATGCCAGCCTTTTCCGCGATCTTCAAAAAGCCCAGCCACAGGGTCAGGGTGCCGAACAGCAGAACCATGACCTCCACCGAGAGCTTGGCCATGGCGAAGATGCTCTCGACCATCGCGGCGAAGATGCCGGCGTTGCCGCCCACCAGCCATTGGGCCAGGGCAGACACGGCCGCCACCAGGAAAAAGCCGAGCCAAAGGCCGTTGAGCATCCGCGATTACCCCCTGAAAAATGCCCGAATGATAGCGTATCGGCGCGCCTGGCTGGAGGCCCCGTGCTGTCGACGCGGCCCATCGCGAGCTCTGCTCGCTCCTACCAATCGTACGCAAAGCCTTTGTAGGAGCGAGCAACGCTCGCGATAGGCCGCTGCACCTTTTCGAACCCCAACAAAAAGCCCCGACAAGTCGGGGCTTTCTGCTTCAGCGGTTCAGGCTCAACGCTTGGCCGGTTCGCCAACCACAGCAGCCTGCTGCTTGTCGGCCATCAGCGAGGCGTAGTACTTCTCGCCTTTAGCTGCGTCGTACATGCCTTCCCAACGGGCAACCACCAGGGCTGCCAGGGCGTTGCCGATCACGTTCAGGGCGGTACGCGCCATGTCCATGATGCGGTCGACACCGGCGATGAAGGCCAGGCCTTCCAGCGGGATGCCCACGCTGCCCAGGGTGGCCAGCAACACCACGAAGGAAACACCCGGTACGCCAGCGATACCCTTGGAGGTCACCATCAAGGTCAGCACCAGCAGCAGCTGCTGGCTCCACGACAGGTCGATACCGTACAGCTGGGCGATGAAGATGGCCGCGATGCTCTGGTACAGGGTCGAGCCATCGAGGTTGAACGAGTAGCCGGTCGGCACCACGAACGAGCAGATCGACTTCGGCGCACCGTACTTCTCCATCTTCTCGATCACGCGCGGCAGCACGGTTTCGGAGCTGGAGGTGGAGTAGGCGAGGATCAGCTCATCTTTCATGATGCGCATGATCTTGATCACCGAGAAGCCAAACAGGCGTGCGACCAGGCCCAGCACCATGAAGGCGAAGAAGGCGATGGCGAAGTACACCAGCAGCACCAGCTTGGCCAGCGGCAACAGCGAGCTGAAGCCAAAGTTGGCGACCGTCACGGCGATCAGGGCGAACACGCCGATCGGGGCGTAGTTCATGATCATGTGGGTGACTTTGAACATGGTTTCCGACACGGCCTGGAAGGTACGCACCAGTGGCTCGCGCAGGTCGGCCTGCAGGCTCGACAGGCCCAGGCCGAACATCACCGAGAAGAAGATGATCGGCAGCATCTCGCCACGCATCAGCGCTGCGAAGATGTTCGACGGAATCAGGTTCAGCAGGGTCTCGATGAACGCATGTTCATGCTGTACCTCGGCCGCGGTGGCCTGGTACTTGGAGATGTCGACGGTCCCCAGGGTGCTCATGTCGATGCCGGCGCCCGGGTGGAACAGGTTGGCCAACACCAGGCCGACGACGATGGCGATGGTGGTCACCACCTCGAAGTAGAGGATGGTCTTCAGGCCGATGCTGCCCAGTTTCTTCGCATCGCCAACCCCGGCGATACCCACGATCAGCGACGAAATCACGATCGGGACGACGATCATCTTGATCAGGCGAATGAAGATGTCACCGGCGGGCTGGAGAACGTTGCTGATCCACCAGGCCTTTTCCGCGCTGAAGTGGTTCAGCAGCGCGCCGACTGCAACGCCCAGTACCAGACCGATGACGATCTGCCAGGCGAGGCTCAGTTTTGCCTTCTTCATGTCTTTACCCTTTGTTCTAGTGGTCACGGGCACCGACCGGAAAAAGCGCGTAACAGAGCCGTTGGCAACGTCACGGGGAGCTTTTGGCTTCCGTCCGGAGACCTCATGTAAGGACACCGCGAGCGAGCGACAAGGCGCTCGTGCCAGCGAAAAAGGCCGCAACTATTGCGATGGGGGAGGCTTAAATCTAATGCCGGAAACGCATACCCCATACCGATTCGGCATGGGCTTACGAGTCAAAATACGCCGCACGTAAGTCATTGATTTATAACGTTCGGAAATCCGAACAAGGCCAAACCGCCATATTTCGGCAGTTTTAGCGGTATGCTGAAGCGCTGAAAAACGGCTTGTTCGACAATCCGAATGGCCGAAATGCCACTTGCAAGGCACCTTGTGTGACCCAAAAAAATTGACGTGCGGTCATCACAAAATGTGTCTTGGAGATCAATTCCTGAAAGGAATCAGCATGAGGGGTAGATGGCGCCTCGGAAGCCAGGCCTGGGTCGGGTGATTGTCAGACACCGCCACGACCTGATGCTTCCGATTCTGCCTTTTCCTGACCCGGCCCACTGATGGAGGTACTCCCTGTACCCCTAGGCCACTCCGATCCTGTAGCAATCAGAACAGCCCGGCCCCCTGGTCATGTGCCGCTCCTCCTCGAAGCGGCGCATCATAGAAGCGAGAAAGATAGAAAGGTTCCGCTTCTATTACGTGACAGCGCGTGACCGCTGGTCAGTACCACTTCGGGTCACGCTTGAGCTGCTCCTGCAGCATGGCCTTCATGCCGTCGTCCGGCTTGCCCAGCCAGCGGTATTGGGCGTGGCGGGTCGGCGACTTGTCGCTCGGCAGGCCTTCGGGCACTTCCACGAGCATCCCGTAGGCATCGTCCTTGTCCCAGCTGAACGCCACGATCAGCCGTTTGTAGGTGCAGTTGTCGGCGGTTTCACACAGCGGGCCGACGAGGTATTTGTCGCCATCCTCGGTCACCGCCGACATCTGCTGCTGGGCACTACCGGTCAGGTTGATGACCCAATCGGGCAGGCGTTCCTCGCCTTTGATCGCATGTTGCCAAGCTTCCCGGTATCCGGGGTCCGAGCCGAGCAATTGGTCGGCCCGCACCTGGCCATCATTGGCCGCCAGCGCCGCCGTACTGCCGCCCAACAGCAGGGCGGCAGCCAGGGCAGTGGATAATCCCCTGCTCATGTTCAACCTCGACCACGTCCAAAGAAGAAGGAGGCCACGAACAACACCAGGAAGACGATGAACAGAATCTTCGCGATGCCGGTTGCGGCGCCGGCGATACCACCGAAGCCCAGTACGGCGGCGACAATGGCAATGATGAGGAAAGTGACTGCCCAGCTCAGCATGATGATTCTCCTTTCTTTGTCGAAATCGGTCCGGTGCGCGACTTAGAACACCCAGCGTTGTGCCGGTACGGCAGTGTCGACGGTGGCCGGTGAGGTATCGGCGGCAGGCCGCCGCCCGGTGGGCTCGGCTGCCTTGACCAGGGTACTGGCACGGCTCGCCTGGATTTGCGCCAGCAGGGCGGTTTGCGCCGCCACCTGGTCGGCCAGGCGCGCGGTCTGCCAGCTGTAGTAGAAGAGGCCGGCGGCCAGGGTCAGCAGCAGCGCCATCCCGAGGATCAGGAACTGGCGCACAGGCAGTGCGGCATTGCGCGAGCGGTTGACGGATGGGCGGTTCATGCCGGCTTCTCCTGCTGTAATTTTTCTATTCAAACCTGAACAGGTAATTGCAGCCTGCGTGCCAGCCTTTTTAATCCAATAAAACACTTATAAATCAATAAGTTAAGTAATCTTGGCAATTCGATTGAGGACGTATCCTGCACGATGCCCGCTGTAGCGTCGTGCGAATTGCACGATTCACCCTTGAACTTTCGTTGCCACGCGCAACAGGTCGGCGTCCACCCCCCGCACGCCGACGATCTGCCGCGCAATCTCCACGGCAATGGTCTTCTGCTCGCTGCTGACCACCTCGCCCGAGAGCCGCACCATGCCCTGTTCGCTGGCCACCTTGATATTCAAGCCATCGAGGTTGCGGCTGAAGCGGTAGCTGGTCTGGATCTTGTCCACCACCCAGCTATCGCTTGGCTGGGGTCCACTGGGTGCACCCACCGGGGTTTCCCGCGCCTTGGCCATGGCAGCAGAGTCCAGGCTCACCAGGTTGTTGACCAGGTGCACGCCATCGGTGGAGCTTGCCAGCATGCCGGCAAGCGCCTTGGCCTCGGCGCTGTCCACCTTGCCGCGCAACGTCACCACGCCTTCGCTGCTCTGCACCTCGATGGCCGCCTTTTCCGTGGTGCGGCTCCACAGCAGGCGTGCACGAATCACCGCAGCCAAGGTGGCGTCCTCCAGGCGCTGGGCATAGGCGCGCAGTTCCAGCGGGCGCTCCACCAGCTGTGCATTGACGCGCAACTGGTTGTCGACCTGGTCGATGCCCCGGGTAGCCAACGCCACCTGCTCGGCCAGGTCGCGCTCCACGGCATTCTCCACCTCACCGTCCAGGCGCGCCCGGGTGCCCTCGACCTCGACCTTGATGGTGAATGGGTTGAGTATCCGGTTCAGCGCCAGCGCCGTTTGCAACGCGCCTTGCAGGCGGGCGTCCTGCACTGGGCCTGCGAACGCCGGCACGCAATTGGACAGCAGCGCGGCCGCCAACACGGCCATTCGGGGGTTAAAGGGCATGGCTACACCTCCTTTTGTTGGCAAAAGCTGAAAATCGTCGCAACCAATGTGCCAGCGCGCACCTCTAAGGAAATCATCGGGATATCACGGCTTGGCGTTATGAATTGGCCATTGGCTAGCATGCAAAGGACAGATTCATTCAGAATTGACCATGCAACTTGCCCGATTTTTCCCACACTAAACAAAGATCTTTCCCTAAGGAGCGCAGCACATGGAATCAGCCCAGGACAACCAAGGCCGCATTCTGCTGGTGGATGACGAGTCCGCGATCCTGCGCACCTTCCGTTACTGCCTGGAAGATGAAGGCTACAGCGTGGCCACCGCCAACAGCGCCGCCCAGGCCGAAGCGTTGCTGCAACGCCAGGTCTTCGACCTGTGCTTTCTCGACCTGCGCCTGGGCGAAGACAACGGCCTGGACGTGCTGGCCCAGATGCGCGTGCAGGCGCCCTGGATGCGCGTGGTGATCGTCACCGCCCATTCGGCGATCGACACCGCCGTCGATGCCATCCAGGCCGGCGCCGCCGATTACCTGGTCAAGCCTTGCAGCCCCGACCAACTGCGCCTGGCCACCGCCAAGCAACTGGAAGTGCGCCAGCTCTCGGCGCGCCTGGAAGCCCTGGAGGGCGAAGTACGCAAACCCAAGGATGGCCTCGACTCCCACAGCCCGGCGATGATGGCGGTGCTGGAAACCGCCCGCCAGGTGGCCACCACCGACGCCAACATCCTCATCCTTGGCGAGTCGGGCACCGGCAAGGGCGAATTGGCCCGCGCCATTCACGGCTGGAGCAAGCGTGCGCGCAAGGCTTGCGTCACCATCAACTGCCCATCGCTCAATGCCGAGCTGATGGAAAGCGAACTGTTCGGCCACACCCGTGGCGCCTTCACCGGGGCCAGCGAAAGTACCCTGGGGCGGGTCAGCCAGGCCGACGGCGGCACCCTGTTCCTCGATGAGATCGGTGACTTCCCGCTGACCCTGCAACCGAAACTGCTGCGTTTCATCCAGGACAAGGAATACGAGCGGGTCGGCGACCCGGTCACGCGCCGCGCCGATGTGCGCATCCTCGCCGCCACCAACCTCAACCTTGAGGAGATGGTGCGCGAGAGCCGCTTCCGGGAAGACCTGCTGTACCGCCTGAACGTCATCACCCTGCACCTGCCGCCGCTGCGCGAGCGCAGCGAGGACATCCTGACCCTGGCCGACCGTTTCCTCGCCCGCTTCGTCAAGGAATACTCGCGCCCGGCCCGTGGCTTCAGCGACGAGGCCCGCGCCGCGCTGCTCAACTACCGCTGGCCGGGCAACATCCGCGAGCTGCGTAACGTGATCGAACGCGCCAGCATCATCTGCCCGCAGGAGCGGGTGGAAATCAGCCACCTGGGCATGGGCGAGCAACCTACCGGCAATGCGCCACGGGTGGGCGCGGCATTGAGCCTGGACGAACTGGAGCGTGCGCACATCGGCGCGGTGCTGGCCACCAGCGACACCCTCGACCAAGCCGCCAAAACCCTGGGCATCGATGCCTCGACCCTTTACCGCAAGCGTAAGCAGTACAACCTATGAAGTGGCAAATGAAGCTGCGCACGCGGCTTTTCCTCAGCATCTCGGCGCTGGTGACGGTGGCCCTGCTGGGCCTGCTGCTGGGCCTGGTCAGCGTGCTGCAGATGGCCACCGTGCAGCAAGAATCGGTGCGCGAGACGACCCAGGCCCTGGAAACGGGCCTGAAGTTGCGGCAAAACCTTGGCGAGCAACTGACCTTGCTGCTGGACGAGGATACCGCGCCCACCAGCCTGGTGGCCCTGCAAGACAACTTCAAGGCACTGCTCGACCAAGGCCTGGCCCAAGGCGGTGAGCGCTCGGGCTTCAGCAAGGCCAACAGCAACTACCAGGCGTTCCTCCAGGCCTACCACGAAAGCCCGGCACCGGCCCGCAGCATGGGCGCGGAACAGCCGCTGGGAGCTGCGTTCAACCAGGTGCGCAGCGACCTGATCGACTCGCACAAACAGGCGCTGGAGCTGATTACCCGCAGTGAAGAGCACACCCGCGACCGCGCCCTGCTGGTCAGCGGCGTGCTCGGCCTGATGGGCCTGGTGGTGCTGGTGTTGGGCTTCATCACCGCACACAACATCGCCCGGCGCTTCGGCCAGCCGATCGAAGCGCTGGCCAAGGCCGCAGACCAGCTGGGCCAGGGCAACTTCGATGTCACCCTGCCGGTGACCCAGGCCATCGAGCTCAACCAGCTCACCCGCCGCTTCGGGCTGATGGCCGATGCCCTGCGCAAGCACCAGGCAACCAACGTCGACGAATTGCTGGCCGGCCAGCAGCGCTTGCAGGCGGTGCTCGACAGCATCGACGACGGCTTGCTGATCATCGACCGCCAAGGGCGCCTGGAACACCTTAACCCGGTGGCCCAGCGCCAACTGGGCTGGAGCGATAGCCGCGTCGGCAGCGCCCTGGCCGAGGCCCTGCAGCGGCCAGAGCTGGAAGCGCAACTGCGCCAGGTGCTGCGCGGTGGCAGCCTGGACCGCCAGCCCGAAGACCTGAGCATCGAGGTCGACGAAGAAATGCGCTTGCTGACCTACAGCCTGACCCCGGTCAGCCACCCGCAGGGGCCGATTCTCGGTGCGGTGATGGTGCTGCACGACGTGACCGAGCAGCGCGCCTTCGAGCGCGTGCGCAGTGAATTCGTGCTGCGCGCCTCCCATGAACTGCGCACCCCGGTCACCGGTATGCACATGGCCTTCGGGCTGTTGCGCGAGCGGGTGAAGTTCCCGCCCGAAGCACGCGAGAACGACCTGCTGGAAACCATCGGTGAGGAAATGCAGCGCCTGACCCAGCTGATCAACGACCTGCTGAATTTCTCGCGCTACCAGAGCGGCCTGCAGAAACTCGAACTGGCGCCGTGTGCCATAGACGAGTTGCTTGAGCGCGCCCTGGCACGGGCCAGTGAGCACGCGGCGGACAAGCAAATCGAGCTGGTCAAGGCGCTGGAGCCGCCGTTGCCGCGTATTCAGGCCGACATCGCGCAGCTGGACCGGGTACTCGACAACCTGCTGCACAACGCCATCCGCCATACCGCCAACGGCGGGCGCATCCGCCTGCACGCACGGCGCCATGCCGAGCGGGTGATCGTCAGCGTCGAAGACAACGGCGAGGGGATAGCCTATGGGCAGCAGGGGCGGATTTTCGAACCGTTCGTGCAGGTGGGGCGCAAGAAAGGCGGGGCAGGGCTGGGGCTGGCCCTGTGCAAGGAGATCGTGCAGTTGCATGGCGGGCGCATGGGCGTGTTTTCCCGGCCAGGGCAGGGCACCCAGTTCTACATGGCCTTGCCCGTTTGATGTCGCCTGGTAGGAGCGA
The DNA here is from genome assembly GCF_011752565.1 of Pantoea sp. Ap-967. Lineage (GTDB taxonomy): Bacteria > Pseudomonadota > Gammaproteobacteria > Pseudomonadales > Pseudomonadaceae > Aquipseudomonas. Next base: position 159,174 of record NZ_VWXK01000012.1, on the reverse strand, counting down.
GCTTAGCTCGCGATGGGGCGCACAGCGGCCCCGGGGTTTCAGCGCGGCACAGAATGGCGGGGCTGCTTTGCAGCCCATCGCGAGCTGTGCTCGCTCCTACCCGGCTTATCGCCAACTTCCCTGGGGTGCTCAAGGCTCATCATCGATCCTCACCCGCCGCGGCTGCCGCCCACGGGTCACCAGCTCGGCGAACTGCCGGGCATTGAGCGGGTGGGCGAACAACCACCCCTGCCCGTAGTTCACCCCCTCGCTGTTGAGCAACACCGCCTGCGCCTCACATTCGATGCCCTCGGCAATCACCCGCAGGTGCAGGTCATGGGCCATGCGAATGATATGGGGCGCCACGCCACTGCTGGCCGCGTCATGCCCCAGGGCATCGATGAACGCCTTGTCGATCTTCAGGCAATCCACCGGCAGGGTCTGCAAATAGGCCAGACTGCAATAGCCCGTGCCGAAATCGTCGATCAACACCTGGTGCCCCACCGAACGCAGGGCCTGCAGGTTGTCCCGCGCCACCACCACGTCGATCAGCCCACGCTCGGTGACTTCGAAGGCAATCTGGCTGGCCGCCACCCGGTGCAGGGCCAGCAGGCGCGCCGCCACCCGGCCGATGCGCGGGGCCATCACGTCACAAGCCGCCAGGTTCACGGAAATGTACAGGTTACGGTGCGAGCGCAGCAGCTGCCCCAGCTGCTCCAGCACCCGCTGCAACACGAAATCGGTGATCTGGCGGATCTGCCCGGTGTTCTCCGCCAGGGGAATGAACAGGTCCGGGCTGGTCAGGGTGCCGTCCGGGCGGCGCCAGCGCACCAACGCCTCGGCGCCGACACAGCGGCGGCTGTCGAGCTCGATGATCGGCTGGTACAGCACCTGCAGCTCACCACGGCGCAAGGCGTTCTGCAGCTCCGAACTCATCGAGCGGCGCTGCTGCACCAACTGCAGTACCAGCCAGCCAATGCAGCAGGCCGCCAGCAGGCTACCGGGGAACAGCAGCCAGAGCATGCCGTTCATGCGCAAGGGCAGGCTGGCACGCGGCGCAATCAGCATCAGCTGGTAGTCCGGTGACTTGGTGGGCATGCGGTACACCAGCCGATCACGCAACTCGAACAACGATTTATGGCTGGGCGGTGGCCAGTCGCGGGTCGGGGGCCAGGCCTGGGCCGGGCCAAGCACCGGTATCGCCCGGGTTCCTCCATCGAGCACCACCAGCAAGCTGCCGCCCGGCGGCAGGTCGACCACATCGGTCAGGTGCCCACGGGACGTGGACACCAGGAAGTTGCCCCGCGCCAGCATCAGCGCTGCCAGGTTCTCGTTGGGCTCGGTGGTGGTGTTGAGCCAGTAGCTGTAGGTGGGCCCGCGAATGTCCGGTGGCCGGGTCGGCACGAATGCCCGGTCACCGCCGCGGTTGGAGCAGGCGACATTGGCATCGACGTAGGCCGCCTCATAAATGAAGCGCGAACCCAGGCCGACCCGCTGCAAGGTCGCGATCATTGCCGGGCTGCAGCCACGCAAGGTTTGCCCCTGCAACTCGTCGACGCCTTCACGCAACTGGCCGAAGACTTGCTCCAGGCGGTCGAGAAAGCGCTCGCCCTGGGCGTTCATCTGCGCGCTTTCGCTTTCCTTCATCTGGTGCAGGGCAATGCCAATGCTGGCAGTAAGCAATACGGCAGCGCTGGCCAGTGCTGCCAAGGTGGCCAGCATCCAGGGACGGTAAAAAAATTGGCGGAGCGCAGAAATCAGAGCAGACATGGGCAGCATCCAGTTGATTAACAAGGTATAGCAACTGGAATGGGAATCGGCCCCTGCCGTTTGGCGGGAGCCGGGAGGCCTCAGCGCATGCGGTTGAGTACCTGCAACATGGCGGCAGTCTGGGCGTCAGGCACGCCGTCGAAACGCTGGGGGCGGAAGTGCATCTGGAAGGCGGCAATGACATGCCGGGTGGCCACGTCCAGTTGCCCGGTCTGCTCGATGGCATAGCCAAAGCGCGCCAGTTCCTGCTGGTACCAGCCGACGGTTGGCGGATTGGCGGCGAAATACATCTGCTGGCGGGCCACTGCGTTGGCATCCGGCCAGATGCCCAGGCCTTCGTCAGCCAGGCGCTTCCACGGGAACAGCGGCCCCGGGTCGAGCTTGCGCAGCGGCGCGATGTCGCTGTGCCCGATGATGTGCCGTGGCTCGATATGGTTTCGCTTGACGATGTCCTTGAGCAAGGCGATCAGCGACTGCACCTGCGCCTCGCTGTAGGGGTACCAGACGCGGCCATTGGGCGTTTCGTCAAAGCCCGGGTTGACGATCTCGATGCCGATCGAGCTGGAGTTGAGCCAGGTTCGCCCCTGCCACTGGCTTTCGCCAGCGTGCCAGGCGCGGCGGTTTTCATCGACCAGCTGGTAGATCGTGCCCGGGCCGTCACCGATCAGGTAATGGCTGCTCACCTCGCCATGGGTGAGCAATGCCAGGGAGCGCTCCAGGGAGGCATTGGTGTAGTGCAGCACAACGAACTGGACGCGGTTGTCCTGGTTGGCCGAGGGGTGGCTACGGTCGATGCGCAGGCCGGTCGAGCATCCGGCCAGGGCAAGCAGCAGCAATGCGGAAAAGAACGCTTTCATTGGGGGTGCCAGGTTTGCTGGGGCAGTAATGCAACATCATAACGTATGCGCAGCCCGCCCACCCGATCAGCTTTGTTCCACGCGGTTACGGCCCAACTCCTTGGCCCGGTACAAGGCCTCGTCGGCGCGCTTGAGCACCTGGTCGCCTCGCTCGCCAGAGCGGAACGCGCTCAGCCCGATGGAGGTGGTAATCACCACCCGCTCGCCCTTGAAGTGGAACGGGCACGCCTCGATGGCCGCGCGCAGCACCTCGCCCACCTGGGCCGCCGCCGCCGGGGGCGTCTGCGGCAGCAGCAGGACGAACTCCTCGCCGCCGAAGCGGGCGATGAAGTCGCGCCCACGCAGGCGCTTGCGCAGCTGGTCGGCGACAATCTTCAACACCTTGTCACCGGCCAGGTGGCCGTAGCTGTCGTTGATACGCTTGAAGTGGTCCAGGTCGAGAATCGCCATGGCCAGGTGGCCGCCATTTTCCTGCCAGTCGCGCATTTCATGCTCGACGCGCTCGCTCCAGGCGGCGCGGTTGGGCAGGCCGGTGAGCGGGTCGATCAAGGCTTTCTGGCGCTGCTCCTCAAGGTGCTCGCGGTAACCGAGGGCTTCCTGCTCCATGCTCGCCACCCGTTCGGCCAGCCCCTGCAGGCGCCCGGCCAGCTCCTGCTCGCGGCGGTCGCGCTCGTGCTGGTGGGCGTCCATGGTGCCCAGCAGGCCTTCCAGGCGGTTTTCCAGGATGGACTTGAGGCTGACCACATCGACTGCGCCCTGCACGCTGCTCTGCAAGCCGTCGACCTGCTCGCGCAGCTGGTGGTCCAGTTCACGGGCGGCCGAGCTGTTGTCGGCATGCCCGGCACTGGCCTCGTGCAAGTGGCTCTGGAAGCTTTCCAAGCGCTCGTTGAGTTGCTGCAGGTAGGTTTCGAATTCGTGCTGGCCGCTGTCGGTGATCGCCAGCATCAGAACCGCCAGGTCGTCGAGCACCGGAATCAGTTCGTACCAGTTCAGCCCACGCGCCACCCGTTCGCGCATATCCAGCGCCTGGGCCTTGTGGCGCTCGGGCAGGCTGAGGTCGTCCAGCAGGCCGAGCAGGGTATGCTCGATGTGCGCAGCCACCTGGCTGTACGGGGGTTCGACCGCATCGGGGAGGGCGTAGGGCCCATCTTCGCCAAACACCTCGTCAAGGGGGGCCAATGTGTCGCCATCTGCCTCGGTTTCCGGCAAGGGCACGGCCGCTTCCGGCGCGGTGACCGCCTCGGGCGCTGGCATGACTGCAGCCGCCTCGGATTCTGGCGCGGCCAAGGGCTCAGCCATCGCAGGCGGGGCGCCAACCGCGGGCTCCAGCGGTTCAATGGCTACAGCCTCGGCTTGCGGCTCGGGCACGGGCTCGGCGACAGGCTCCGGCGCAGGCACCGCATGCAGCTCATCGACATCCCGGGGCGGCAGGTCTACCAGCAGCGGCCCTTCGCGGTGGGGAAGGTCTTCAACTACGGCGACAACCGGCTGCACCGGCTCGGCCGGCGGCGCCTCGGCCTGGGGCTCGCTTTCGCGGTTGCCGAACAAGCGCTGCAGGAAACCTGGCCTGGCTTCCTCGTCGGTGCGGTTCAGCGACGACAGGGCGCGGCCCTGCAAGCCACTGAGCTCACCCAGCAGCGGCGGCAGCTCGCGTGACTGGGCAACCCCGCCGTCGAGCTTTTTCGCCAGTTTCTTCAAGGGCCGCGACACATCGCCAGGCAAGGGCAGGCCCTGCAACTGGTTGACCAGTGCGTTCAGCGCATCACTGACCTGGTTCATGCGGGTTTCGCGGCGTTGCTCGGAATCGAGCACGGCTTTTTCCAGGCGCGGGATCAACCCGGCAAGGCCGGCGTCCATGTTGTCACTGCGAATGACATCGCGCATTTCCTTCATGCATTCGTCGACCACCTTGTCGCTGCCTTCGGCGGCCAGGGTGCTGCGCACCAGGCCACGGCGCAGCAGGTCGAGGCGCGCTTCCCAGCGGCGTTCGAGCTTTTCCTGCTGTTCGATGCTTTTAAGGTATTTTTCTTTCCAGCGCTCGGCTTCTTCGGTCATGCCTGGATCCGCGACGAATGACACAACTATGGGCGGTAATTACACGCTGTCGGCGCGAAGATGCAACACTTGAGGGCGCCGTGCGGTTTTGCTGATCTAGCTCAGAGCCGGCAGCGTATCCACAGTCAGTGCATCAGGCAATCGGATCTCGACCGCAACGGGAAGATGATCGGAAATTGGCTGCGCCAGCACCTCCACCCGCTCCAGGGTCAGGCTCGGGCTGAGCAGGATATGGTCCAGGCAGCGTTGCGGGCGCCAGCTGGGGAAGGTCGCCTCGACCTGAGGGGCAATCAGGCCCAGGTCGCGCAGGGGGGAGTGGTCGAGCAGGTCGGTGGCATGGGTGTTCATGTCACCCATGAGGATCTGGTGGCGGTAGCCGCCAATCAGCTCACGAATGTAGGCCAGCTGCAGTGCGCGGGTCTTGGCGCCGAGGGCCAGGTGCATCATCACCACGATCAGCGCGTCGGCGCCTTCGCCGAAACGCACCAGGATCGCACCACGGCCGGCCGGGCCGGGCAGCGGGTGATCTTCCAGCATCTGCGGTTTTAGGCGGCTGAGTACGCCATTGCTGTGCTGGGCAAAGCGCCCCAGGTTGCGGTTGAGCTGTTGGTACCAGTAGGGGAAGGAGCCCAGCTGGGCCAGGTGCTCCACCTGGTTGACGTAGCCCGAGCGCAGGCTGCCGCCATCGGCTTCCTGCAAGGCCACCAGGTCGAAGTCGCCCAGCAGCTTGCCGATTTTCTGCAAGTTGCCAGCCCGCCCGGTATGCGGCAGCAGGTGCTGCCAGCTACGGGTCAGGTAGTGGCGATAGCGCTCGGTGCTGATGCCAACTTGAATGTTGAAACTGAGCAGCCGCAGGCGACCATCCTCAGGCAGGCCAGGGGCCTGCAGGTGATGCTCGTTGACCTGCGGCTGGTGCAAGCCAATGCCACGCGCGGTTCTGAAGCGGCGCATGGGGTTCGCCGCTTACTTAGCGGCGCGCTCCTTGGCAATCAGCTGGTCGGCAACGTTCAGCACGCCCTCGGGCCCGCCAGCGGTGCCCAGGTCGAAGCGGTACTTGCCGTTGACCACCATGCTCGGTACGCCGGTGATTTCATACTTCTTCGCCAGTTCCTTGGCCTGGTTGACCTGGCCCTTGATGGCGAACGAGTTGAAGGTGGCGAGGAACTTGTCCTTGTCCACACCCTGGGTGGCGAGGAAGTCGGCCATGTCTTGCGGGTCGGTCAGGCGCTTGTGCTGGTTCTGGATGGCATCGAACACGGCGGCGTGCACCTTGTGCTCCACGCCCATGGCTTCGAGGGTCAGGAACATCTGGCCGTGGGCGTCCCACGGGCCGCCGAACATGGCGGGCACGCGCTTGAAGTTGACATCCTTGGGCAGTTTGTCGACCCATGGGTTGATGGTCGGCTCGAAGTGGTAGCAATGTGGGCAGCCGTACCAGAACAGCTCGACCACTTCGATCTTGCCTGGCTGGGATACCGGAACAGGGTTGCTCAGCTCGATGTATTCCTTGCCGGCACTTGCAGGCTCGGCGGCCTGGGCGGCAGTCATACCGATAACGCTGGCAGCGACCAGCGCGGCGCTGAGAATCAGTTTACGCATGCTTTACTCCTGAGCATTCATTGGTCGCCTCGACGCCACCTGTGCTATGACCGGTGGCGAAGGGCCCGAGTTCTGTAGTGTAACGGCTGCGGATGGAAAAAAGGGCGACCCGCGCCGCCCTTTCATCTTTAGCGTTGCCGCATTAACCGAATGTTAATGCAGGCCCTGGATGTAGCTGGCCAAGGCATCGATATCGTGATTGCTCAAGCGCCCGGCAATCGTGCGCATGGTCATGGCGTCGCCGTCGTTGGTGCGGTTGCCCTCACGGAAGTCGGTGAGCTGCTTGGTCACGTACTGCGAGTGCTGGCCCCCCAGGTGCGGGAAGCCGGCCAGGGCGATGCCGGCGCCGTTGGGCGAATGGCAGCCGGTGCAGGCAGGCAGCTTGCGGTCCAGGTCGCCGCCGTTGAACAGCGCGCGGCCACGCTCGACCAGCTTGGGGTCGGCGGCGCCAACGCTGCCTTTCTGGCTGGAGAAATAGGCGGCGATATCGGCCAAATCCTGGTCATTGAAGTTGGCCAGCATGCCGGTCATCTCCAGCACGGTACGCTTGCCCGACTGGATGTCGTGCAATTGCTTTTCCAGGTAGCGCTGGCCCTGGCCGGCCAGTTTCGGGAAGTTTGGTGCCAGGCTGTTGCCGTCGGGGTTGTGGCAGGCACCACAAACGGCCGTCTTGGCCTGGCCAGCGGCGGCATCGCCTTTGATGGGGTCCGCAGCAGTGGCTGCACCTGCGACACCCAGGGTCAACAGCAGACTCACGACTAGTTTGTTCATCAGCTAATCCAACACGGCTAAGGGTGAAATGTTATGTATCGGGACTGCCACTCATCCAAAGGATGACCAAACGGTAGTCCTCGGCACTGCAGTCCATGCACAATCCACGCGGCGGCATAGCCTTGAAACCCTGGGTAACATGCACCAACAGCTGATCCATGCCTTGCGCCAGCCTTGGCTCCCATGCAGCCCGGTCACCCCTCTGGGGCGCCTGGGGCAACTGCCCGGCGTGACAAGCCGCACACGTGCGGTTGTACAACGCCTCGGGATCCTGTGTAGCCTGTGCGCTGAACATCGGCAGGAACACACCGACAGCTAGCAGCCATTTCGCCATGCGAAACGACCTGACAGGGTTGGGGGACGCGCTGCGTTCTGATGCGCGAGCTATTGTTCGACACCCCATGCCCGTTCCCCTTCGCTGGGAGAATGGGCACACAAAAACTGGGGCATTATATACTTCCGCCAACCAAACGGAAACGACACTGCTTGCCGGCCTAGGCGTTGGCAACACCCACATCGGATATCCCATGCAAGTCAAGAACCCCATCCTCGGCCTCTGCCAGAAAGCCAAATTCGCCCTCAGCGCTGCCAAGGTCGAACAATGCCCGGACGATCAGGGTTACGAGGTGGCTTTCGCCGGCCGTTCCAACGCCGGCAAGTCCAGCGCCCTCAACACCCTGACTCATGCCAGCCTGGCGCGTACCTCGAAAACCCCAGGGCGCACCCAGCTGTTGAATTTTTTCAGTCTGGACGATGAACGGCGTTTGGTCGACCTGCCGGGTTACGGTTATGCAAAAGTCCCGATTCCGCTCAAGCAGCACTGGCAGAAGCACCTGGAGGCCTACCTGGGCAGCCGCGAGTGCCTGCGTGGGGTGATCCTGATGATGGACACCCGCCACCCGATGACCGACTTCGACAAGATGATGCTCGACTGGGCCAAGGCCAGCGGCATGCCGATGCACATCCTGCTGACCAAGGCCGACAAGCTGACCCACGGCGCGGGCAAGAACACCTTGCTCAAGGTGCAGTCGGAAATCCGCAAGGGCTGGGGCGATGGCGTGACCATCCAACTGTTCTCGGCGCCCAAGCGCCTGGGCCTGGAAGAAGCCTACCGGGTGCTGGCCGACTGGATGGAACTGGAAGACAAGCCCGTCGCCTGAAGGCACCGCACTTCCGGTAGGAGCGAGCGTAGCTCGCGATGGGGCGCGCAGCGGCCCCAGGTTGTCAGCTTCGCGGCTGATGATGCCGGGGCTGCTTTGCAGCCCATCGCGAGCTGCGCTCGCTCCTACAGGGCCGGGTGATTAAGGGAGTGCCCCAGGTCAAATTCCGGGCAAAAAAAACCCCGGACTTCGTATGGGGAGGGGGAAGTTCGGGGTTCAAGTCTGGACCGCTAGGGCGGGGTCCAGGTATCTGCCAACACTTAACACAACATAGGAGCATCGAAAGGCTTCACCAGCCATTCAGTTACTCTGAGTTCCACTTCACCGGTTTAGTTCCGAAGCCCTCAAAACTATTTGCGATAGTTTCATGAAACTCCGGATCTAGTGGCATCGAGCCATGCCAGGATCCGCGTCACTACGCCGCAGATCCTACACAGCTTTCCCAGCTCAATCAGTGAGCTTCATCCCAATTCGCACCAACACCTACTTCGACCAGCAGCGGCACATCCAGTTTTGCGGCATTGCTCATGTGCTGGCGAATTTCATCTTTCACCTGCTCCAGCAGTTCCTCGCGCACCTCCAGCACCAGTTCGTCGTGCACCTGCAGGATCACCCGGGCGTCCAGGCCGCTGGCCTGCAGCCAGTTGTCCACATTGACCATGGCGCGCTTGATGATGTCGGCGGCCGTGCCCTGCATCGGCGCGTTGATCGCCGTGCGCTCGGCACCCTTGCGCAGGGCCGGGTTCTTGGCGTTGATGTCCGGCAGGTACAGGCGGCGGCCGAACAGGGTTTCGACGAAGCCCTGCTCGGCGGCCTGGGCGCGGGTGCGCTCCATGTAGGCCAGCACGCCTGGGTAACGGGCGAAGTAGCGGTCGATGTAGTCCTGGGACTGCTTGCGGTCGACGCCAATCTGCTTGGCCAGGCCAAAGGCACTCATGCCGTAGATCAAGCCGAAGTTGATGGCCTTGGCGCTGCGGCGCTGGTCGGTGGTGACGTTCTCCAGGGCCACGCCGAACACTTCGGCAGCGGTGGCGCGGTGCACGTCGAGGTCGTTGCGAAAAGCATGCAGCAGGCCTTCGTCCTTGGCCAGGTGGGCCATGATGCGCAGCTCGATCTGCGAGTAGTCCGCAGCCAGCAGTTTGTAGCCGGGGCTGGCGACGAAGGCCTGGCGAATGCGCCGGCCCTCGGCGGTCCGAATCGGGATGTTCTGCAGGTTCGGGTCGCTGGACGACAGGCGCCCGGTGGCCGCCACGGCCTGCTGGTAGGAAGTGTGGATACGCCCGGTGCGCGGGTTGATCTGGCCCGGCAGCTTGTCGGTGTAGGTGCTCTTGAGCTTGCTCAGGCTGCGGTACTGCATCAGCACTTCCGGCAGCGGGTAGCCCTGCAGGGCCAGGTCGTCGAGCACGGCTTCGGCGGTGGACGGCTGGCCTTTGGCAGTCTTGCTCAGCACCGGCATGCCCAGCTTGTCGTAAAGGATCGCGCCCAGCTGCTTGGGCGAACCCAGGTTGAACTCCTCGCCGGCCAGCGCGTAGGCACGCTGCTCCAGTTCGGCCATCTTCACGCCCAACTCGCCGCTTTGTACGTTCAGCAGCGCAGCGTCCACCAGCGCGCCTTGGCGCTCGATGCGCGCCAGCACCGGCACCAGCGGCATCTCGATGTCCATCAGCACCGGTTGCACGCTCGGCGTTTGCGCCAGGCGTGCCTGCAGCGCGTGGTGCAGGCGCAGGGTGATGTCGGCGTCTTCGGCCGCATACGGGCCGGCCTTGTCCAGGTGGATCTGGTTGAAGGTCAGCTGCTTGGCACCCTTGCCGGCGATGTCCTCGAAGGCGATGGTGCTGTGCTCCAGGTACTTCTGCGCCAGGCTGTCCATGTCGTGACGGGTGGCGGTGGAGTTGAACACATACGACTCCAGCATGGTGTCGTAGGCCACGCCACGCATGTCGATGGCCGGCGAGCCATTGGCCAGGATGTTGATGTCGTACTTGGCGTTCTGCCCGACCTTGGCCTTAGCCGGGTCTTCAAGCAAGGGCTTGAGGGCCAGCAGCACGGCCTCGCGGTCCAGCTGCTGGGGGGCACCTTCGTAATCGTGGGCCAGCGGTACGTAGGCCGCCTCATGCGGGTTGACCGCGAACGACAGGCCAACCAGTTGCGCCTGCTGGGCGTCGAGGCTGGTGGTTTCGGTGTCGAAGGCGAACAGCGGCGCCTGGCGCAGCTTTTCCAGCCAGGCGTCGAAACGGGCCTGGTCGAGAATGGTTTCGTAGGTGGGTTCCACAGGTGCAGCCGGTGCTTCAACGGGTGCCAGGTCACTGCCGGCCTTCACCGCGTCGCGCTGCACGTCGGCGATCCAGCTCTTGAACTCCATCTCGGTGTACAGCGCGAGCAGGGCTTCGCGGTCGGGCTCGCCGCACACCAGCGCCTCGACCTCCACATCCAGTGGCACGTCGCACTTGATGGTGGCCAGCTCGTAGGACAGGAACGCGGCATCACGGTGTTCCTGCAACTTGGCCGGCAGGGTCTTGGCGCCGCGAATGGCCAGGGTCGGCACCTTGTCGAGGTTGGCGTACAGGTCGCTGAGGCCTCCGCCGATACCGGTCAGCAGGCCCACCGCGGTTTTTTCGCCCACGCCCGGTACGCCCGGAATGTTGTCGACCTTGTCGCCCATCAAGGCCAGGAAGTCGATGATGTGCTCGGGGCCGACGCCGAATTTTTCGTGCACGCCGGCCACGTCCAGCACGCTGCCGGTCATGGTGTTGACCAGGGTCACGTGGCCGTCCACCAGCTGCGCCATGTCCTTGTCGCCGGTCGAGATGATAACCGGGCGGCCCTGGGTGGCGCTGCTGCGGGCCAGGGTGCCGATCACGTCATCGGCCTCCACCCCTTCCACGCACAGCAGTGGGTAGCCCAGTGCGCGCACGCTGGCGTGCAGTGGCTCTACCTGCACCCGCAGGTCGTCGGGCATGCTCGGGCGGTTGGCCTTGTAGTCGGCGTACAGGGTGTCGCGGAAGGTGCCGCCCTTGGCGTCGAACACCACGGCGAACAGGCTGTCGGGGTATTGCCGGCGCAGGCTCTTGAGCATGTTCAGCACCCCCTTGACCGCGCCGGTGGGCATGCCCTTGGAGGTGGTCAGTGGCGGCAGCGCGTGGAAGGCGCGGTAGAGGTAGGAGGAACCGTCCACCAGGACGAGAGGCGCTTGGCTCATGAGCAGAATCAACCTTTTCGGCGGGTCCGGAGCTAGAATAGCCGGATCAATGACGACAAAGGGACTAGGTTATCATGCGTACACTCAATCGCCTGTTAGTGCTGGGCCTGCTGGCCACCATGCCAGTCGTCACCCTGGCGGCGGAAGACGCCCCCTCGGCCGATCCCGAGGTGACCATTCGCACGGAAGGCGACAAGACCATCCAGGAATACCGCCAGAACGGCTTCCTGTATGCGATCAAGATTACGCCGAAAAACGGCAAGCCATATTTCCTGGTACGCGCCGATGGCTCTGATGGCAATTTCATTCGTTCCGACCAGCCGGACATGCTGATTCCGTCCTGGAAGATCTTCGAGTGGTAAGCTGACGCGCGCACCGTTCACATCAACCCGGCACTTCCCGGCGGAAGTGCCCGTATGGGCTTTTTTTCATCATGTCAGTCTTCACCCCCGTGACCCGGCCTGAGCTGGAAACCTTTCTGGCGCCGTACGAGCTGGGCCGTCTGCTCGACTTCCAGGGCATTGCCGCCGGTACCGAGAACAGCAACTTCTTCGTCAGCCTGGAAAAGGGTGAGTTCGTCCTGACGCTGGTCGAACGCGGCCCGGTCGAGGACATGCCGTTCTTCATCGAGCTGCTGGACGTGCTGCACGGCGCCGACATGCCGGTGCCCTACGCCCTGCGCGACCGCGACGGCAACGCCCTGCGCGAATTGTGCGGCAAGCCGGCGCTGCTGCAGCCTCGGCTGTCGGGCAAGCACATCAAGGCGCCCAACGCCCAGCACTGCGCCCAGGTGGGCGAGCTGCTGGCGCACATTCACCTGGCCACTCGCGAGCACATCATCGAGCGCCGCACCGACCGCGGCCTGGACTGGATGCTGGCCTCCGGCGCCGAGCTGCTGCCGCGCCTGAGCGGCGAGCAGGCTGCGCTGCTGCAGCCGGCACTGGCGGAAATCACCGCGCACAAGGCGCAGATCCTGGCCTTGCCACGGGCCAACCTGCATGCCGACCTGTTCCGCGACAACGTGATGTTCGAAGGCACCCACCTGACCGGCGTGATCGATTTCTACAACGCCTGCTCGGGCCCGATGCTGTATGACATCGCCATCACCGTGAACGACTGGTGCCTGGATGAGCACGGCGCAATCGATGTGCCACGGGCCCAGGCGCTGCTGGCGGCGTATGCCGCGCTGCGGCCGTTTACCGCGGCCGAAGCCGAGCTGTGGCCGGAAATGCTGCGGGTGGGTTGCGTGCGCTTCTGGCTGTCGCGCCTGATTGCCGCGGAATCGTTTGCCGGGATGGATGTGATGATCCATGACCCACGCGAGTTCGAGGTGCGCCTGGCGCAGCGCCAGCAGGTGGCTTTGCACCTACCATTTGCCCTTTGAACCGCATCGCGAGCTGCGCTCGCTCCTACCAGGCCACAATTCCCGGTAGGAGCGAGCGCAGCTCGCGAAAGGGCCGGAACAGGCTTACAACTGTTCCAGGCACCCGGCCAAATCACCCCCCAGCTTCTCAAGCAACCGCTCATACCCCTTGGCATCCACCGGGTCGGTGCCGCCCAAGGCATCCAGCTCGGCCAAGCGCACCGGCAAGCCAGCCGTCAACGTCTCGGCCAGGCGCGGGCGCAGCGGCGGCTCGCTGAACACGCAGGTCTTGCCCACTTCCATCAGGCGCTTGCGCATCGCCGCCACGTGCTGCGCGCCCGGTTGCACCTCCGAGGCCACGCTGAACACCCCGGTATGCTGCAGGCCATAAGCCGACTCAAAGTAATCGAACGCCTCGTGGAACACGAAGTACGGCTTGCCGGCAATACCCGCCACCCGCGCCTTGATGCGCGCATCCAGGCCGTCCATACGCGCACTGAACGCCTTCAGGTTGGCCTGGTAACGCGCCGCATTGGCAGGGTCCGCTGCCGCCAGGTCCGCGGCCATCTTCGCCGCGATCACCCGGGCGTTGAACGACGACAACCACAGGTGCGCATCCAGGCTGCCGGGGCGGTGGTCGTGGTCATGCTCGTCCTGGTCTGCCTCCTCGTGGGAATGGCTGTCCTCGCCGAAATGGCGCAGCTTCATGCCCGGCAGCGATTGCACGGCCACCGTCGGCTTGCTGCGGGTGCCCAGCACGCGGGGCAGGAAGTTCTCCATGTCCGGGCCAATCCAGTACAGCAGGTCGGCATCGCCCACCTTGCGCACGTCGGAGGGGCGCAGCGCATAGTGGTGCGGCGAGGCGCCCGGCGGCAGCAGCACGTCGGGGCTGCCGACACCGTCCTGCACGGCGGCGGCAATCTGTTGCAGGGGTTTGATACTGGTCAGCACACGCACGTCGGCCTGGGCCGAACAGGCGATGAAAGCGACAAAAAGCACTAGGAATCGGGACACGATCAATACTCGACTCGTCAGAAACAGGTAACATAATAACGTCTCCATCCAGAACCGTCGCCGCCCATATGTCCATTACGCCGCTGGCTCACCGTCCCCACGATCATTCCCATTGCGTGCACAGCGCCCTGGCTGAAGCCGAGGTGCTCTGTACCCGCCAAGGCCTGCGCCTGACCGCACTGCGCAAGCGCGTGCTGGAACTGGTGTGGCAGAGCCACAAGCCGCTGGGCGCCTACGACATCCTCGCCGTGCTCAGCGAACAGGACGGCCGCCGCGCCGCGCCGCCCACCGTATACCGTGCCCTGGACTTCCTGCTGGAAAACGGCCTGGTGCACCGCATCGCCTCGCTCAACGCCTTCATTGGCTGCAGCCACCCCGAGCACGTGCACCAAGGCCAGTTCCTGATCTGCCGTGAGTGCCATGTGGCCATCGAGCTGGAGCAGGACAGCATCAGCGACGCCATCGTCGCCAGCGCCAAGGGCGTGGGCTTCAGCGTCGAGTCGCAAACCGTGGAAATCGTCGGCCTGTGCGCCAACTGCCGGAGCGCGGCATGAGCGAGGCCCTGATCCGCCTTGAGCAGGTCGGCGTCACCTTTGGCGGCGAGGCGGTGCTCGACAGCATCGACCTGACGGTCGCCCCGGGCCAGATCGTCACCCTGATCGGCCCCAACGGTGCAGGCAAGACCACCCTGGTACGCGCCGTGCTCGGGCTGCTCAAGCCCCACCGCGGCACGGTGTGGCGCAAGCCGAAGCTGCGCATCGGCTACATGCCGCAAAAGATTCAGGTCGATGCCACGCTGCCGCTGTCGGTACTGCGCTTCCTGCGTCTGGTGCCCGGCGTAGACCGCGCGGCAGCCTTGTCGGCGCTGCAGGAAGTGGGCGCCGAGCAGGTTATCGACAGCCCGATCCAGACCATTTCCGGGGGCGAGATGCAGCGCGTGCTGCTGGCCCGGGCCTTGCTGCGCGAGCCGCAACTGCTGGTGCTCGACGAGCCGGTACAAGGGGTTGACGTAGTCGGCCAGACCGAGCTGTACAACCTCATCACCCGCCTGCGCGACCGCCACGGCTGCGGCGTGCTGATGGTTTCTCACGACCTGCACCTGGTGATGAGCGCTACCGACCAGGTGGTGTGCCTGAACCGTCACGTGTGCTGCTCGGGCCACCCCGAGCAGGTCAGCAACGACCCGGCGTTCGTCGAGCTGTTCGGCCAGAATGCGCCGAGCCTGGCGGTCTACCACCACCATCACGACCACAGCCACGACCTGCATGGCTCGGTCATCGCCCCTGGCACCCATGTTCACGGAGAGCACTGCAAGCATGGCTGATTTTCTTCTTTACGCCTTGCTTGCGGGTTTGTCCCTGGCAGTGGTGGCCGGCCCGCTCGGCTCCTTCGTGGTGTGGCGGCGCATGGCCTATTTCGGCGACACCCTGTCCCATGCCGCGCTGCTGGGCGTGGCCATGGGCTTCGTGCTGGATGTCAGCCCGGCGCTGGCGGTGACCGTGGGCTGCCTGCTGCTGGCGATCCTGCTGGTCACCCTGCAACAGCGCCAGCCGCTGGCCTCCGACACCCTGCTCGGCATCCTGGCCCCCAGCACCCTGTCGCTGGGCCTGGTGGTGCTGAGCTTCATGCACGATGTGCGCATCGACCTGATGGCCTACCTGTTCGGTGACCTGCTGGCCATCAGCACCACCGACCTTGCCTGGATCCTCGGCGGCAGTGCCCTGGTGTTGCTGCTGCTGGCGGCGCTGTGGCGGCCGCTGCTGGCGATTACCGTGCATGAGGAGCTGGCCATGGTCGAAGGCCTGCCGGTGGCGGGCCTGCGCATGGCGCTGATGCTGCTGATTGCCGTGGTGATCGCGGTGGCGATGAAGATCGTCGGGGTGCTGCTGATTACCTCGCTGCTGATCATTCCCGCCGCTGCGGCGCAGCGTCACGCCCGCTCGCCCGAGCAGATGGCGCTGGGTGCCAGCCTGCTCGGGATTGCCGCCGTGTGCGGCGGCCTTGCCATGTCCTGGTTCAAGGACACCCCCGCCGGGCCATCGATCGTGGTCTGCGCGGCGGTGCTATTCTTGCTGAGCCTGGCCCTGCCAAAACGCTGAAAACCGGGGTGTGCGCAGGCACACCCTGCAACCTTTTCACGGGTAAAGGGTCTGTAAGACCTGTTTTCGAGCGTGCGCACCTGGGTGTAGACTTGCTCGCTTTTTGCGCAAATAGAGAGTCGCAGGAATGAAGCCGTTCGCATCCCGTTATCTGCTTGTTGCCGCGTTTTCCCTGTTCCTGGCCGCTTGCTCCAGTGCGCCGGTGGAACAGGCCGATGCACCTGCCCAAGCCGATGCCTGGCAGCAGCTGCAACAGAGTATCGCCAGCAACGAGCTGGCCACCGCCGAAGACCAACTGGCCACCCTGCAGGCGCAGTCGCCCGGCGACGCCCGCCTGGAGCCCTATCAGCGCCAGCTCGCCGAGGCCTATCTGCAACGCAGCCAGATCGTGCTGCAGAAGGGCGATGTCAACGCCGCCGCCACGGCCCTGGCCCGCGCCCGTGCACTGATGCCACAGGCGCCGGCGGTAACCGGTGGCGATGCCGTGTCCCAGGCGCGCAAGGCCGAGCTGGAGAAAGCCGAGGCGGCATTGAAGGCTGCCGAGGCCAAGCCCCAGGCCCGGGTGATCGACCCGACCGCGCCAAGCACCGTGGTGGCGCTGAAAACCACCGACATCCGCGCAATGCGCCGCCAGCTCGACGAAATTGCCAAGGACGTGGTGAATTACCAGTGTGACGTGGTGTTCCAGGTGCCACGGACACAGGATGCGCCGTGGCTGAAAAGCCTGCTGGAGAAGCGCGTGCACAAGCTCGATGGCGATTTCAAGCTGAAGCAGAAGCATGAGATTCAGCGCTCGATGCCGGCCCAGGTGGTTCTGGTTCCGCATCAGCGTTAAGGCCCTCATCGCGACCTAGCGGTCGCTCCTACCGCTATCCTCCTGGTAGGAGCGACCGCCAGGTCGCGATGGGCTGCCGAGCAGCCCTTAGGCTGGCACCGCCTCCGCCGCTGCCTCCCGCTCCCAAACCCGATGCCCCTCCACGGCTTTGACAAAGGCATCCACGCTCTTCTGCTCATCCCCCAGCAGCAGCCCCTTGTCCTCCTTGAGCCCCAGCCCGTTCAACAGATCCTTGGTCAACACCATCGCCTTCAGGTGCTTGTACCCTTCCAACAGAAAATGCTTGGCCAACCCGCTCGAAGCCAGGGCCTTGTCCACCCCCTTGGGCACCACGATCCCGTCGAACATCACCGACGGCATCCCCTCCATCGACGCATCCACCGCCAAGGCCTTGCCATCTGCCGCCTTCACCGGCGCCGAGGTCGGCCCCAACAGCATCGGCCTGGCGCTTTCGGCTTCCAGCGCCTTCACCAGCGTATCGACGCTACCGCTGTCCACGCCATCGGCCACCAGCAGGGCGATCTTGCGCCCCTTGATGCCCACATCCCCCGGGTGGTTCATCTGGCTCAAGGCCTTGGACTTCGCGGGTTTGCCACCTTTCACCTTGACCGTACCCTGCTTCGGCGCGGGCAGCCCCAGGTTGCCCGCCACCGCCGCCGCCAGCTTCAGGTCGATGTTGGCCAGAATCTCGTCAACCACCCGCTGGCGAATGTGCTCGCGCTCCACCTTGCCCAGCTCGAAGCTGTAGGCCTTGATGATGTGCTGCTGCTCGGTCGGGCTCATGCTGTGGAAGAACAGCTGCGCCTGGGAGAAGTGGTCGCCGAACGACTCGCTGCGCTGGCGGATCTTGTGCGCGTCGATGCGCTCCTGGTAGCTCTCGAAGCCACCATCCTGGGCGGCAGGCGGCGTTTCCCGGGGCCAGCCGCCATCGATGGAATTGGGCTCGTAGGAAGCCCGGCCCTTGTCGATGGTCATGCGGTGCATGGCATCGCGCTGGCTGCTGTGGTTCGGCGCCACCGGCCGGTTGATCGGGATTTCATGGAAGTTCGGCCCACCCAGGCGGCTGATCTGCGTGTCGGTGTAGGAGAACAACCGGCCCTGCAGCAGCGGGTCGTTGGTGAAATCGATGCCCGGCACGATATGGCCCGGGCAGAAGGCCACCTGCTCGGTTTCGGCAAAGAAATTGTCTGGGTTGCGGTTGAGCACCATCTTGCCCAGCTTGGTCACCGGCACCAGCTCCTCGGGAATCAGCTTGGTCGGGTCGAGCAGGTCGAAGTCGTACTTGTGCTCATCGGCCTCGGGCACGATCTGCACGCCCAGCTCCCACTCGGGGTAGTCGCCGGTTTCGATGGCGTCCCACAGGTCGCGGCGGTGGTAGTCGGTGTCCTTGCCCGCCAGCTTCTGCGCCTCGTCCCACAGCACCGAATGCACGCCCTGGCGCGGCTTCCAGTGGAACTTGACGAAGCTGGCCACGCCCTGGGCATTGATCAGGCGGAAGGTGTGCACGCCAAAGCCTTCCATCATCCGCAGGCTGCGCGGGATGGCGCGGTCGGACATGGCCCAGATCACCATGTGCGCCGACTCCGGCACCAGTGAAACGAAGTCCCAGAAGGTGTCGTGGGCCGAGCCGCCGGTGGGCATCTCGTTGTGCGGTTCAGGCTTCACGGCGTGCACGAAATCGGGAAACTTGATCGCATCCTGAATGAAGAACACCGGCATGTTGTTGCCAACCAGGTCGAAATTGCCTTCATCGGTATAGAACTTCACGGCAAACCCGCGCACATCACGCACTGTGTCACCTGAACCCCGGGGGCCCTGCACGGTGGAAAAGCGCACGAACACCGGGGTGATCTTCTCCGGGTCTTGCAGGAAACCCGCCTTGGTCAGCTCGGCATGGCAGCCGTAGCTCTGGAAGTAGCCGTGGGCACCGGTGCCGCGGGCATGCACGATACGCTCGGGGATGCGCTCATGGTCGAAGTGGGTGATCTTCTCGCGCATGATGAAGTCTTCGAGCAGCGACGGCCCGCGCGCGCCCGCCTTGAGGCTATTCTGGTTGTCGGCGATCTTCACCCCGTGGTTGGTGCGCAGCGCCTGGCCGGTGGCATCGCTGCGAAACGCCTCCAGGCTCTGCAACTTGGCATTGGTGTTGGCCCGGTCAGGGGTCTGGGTACCGGCGGCCTCGCTGTGCTTGGGCGCGTCCGTGGGTTTGTTCGGCATGGTCGGCTCTCCTCATCAGTCTTCAGGCGTGCCCTCGAAGGGCTTGTGCAAGTAGTGACTGGAGGGCTTTGCCGAGCGTTCAATCAGGATTACCGGCTGTCGCGTTATGCCCGAAGGATTGGAGCATTACGAAATAAATGCTAAGAACAGCTATGGGAAAAGGCTAAAATGCGCGACCCCAGCTAACCGCTGACCCCCATTCCATGCGCCCCACAAGGTTCGCTACGTGATCGAGTTCCAACAGGTACATAAAACCTACCGCGTTGCCGGTAGGGAAATCCCCGCACTGAATCCGACAACCCTGACCATCGAAAACGGCCAGGTGTTCGGCCTGATCGGCCATTCCGGCGCGGGCAAAAGCACCATGCTGCGCCTGATAAACCGCCTGGAAGAACCCTCCGGCGGCAAGATCATCGTCGACGGCGAAGACGTCACCGCCTTCAACGCCAACCAACTGCGCGGCTTCCGCCAGCAGGTCGGGATGATTTTCCAGCACTTCAACCTGCTGGCCTCCAAGACCGTCGCCGACAACGTCGCCTTGCCGCTGACCCTCGCCGGCGAGCTGTCGCGCAGCGAAATCGACAAGCGCGTCACCGAGCTGCTGGCCCGCGTAGGCCTGCAGGACCACGCGAAGAAGTACCCGGCCCAGCTCTCCGGCGGCCAGAAGCAGCGCGTCGGCATTGCCCGCGCCCTGTCCACCAACCCGAAGATCCTGCTGTGCGACGAGGCCACCAGCGCCCTCGACCCGCAAACCACGGCATCGGTGCTGCAACTGCTGGCCGAGATCAACCGTGAGCTGAAGCTGACCATCGTGCTGATCACCCACGAGATGGACGTGATCCGCCGGGTCTGCGACCGCGTGGCCGTGATGGACGCAGGGCAGATCGTCGAGCAAGGCTCGGTGGCCGAGGTGTTCCTGCACCCGCAGCACCCCACCACCAAGCGCTTCGTGCAGGAAGACGAGCAGGTCGACGAAGGCGAACAGCGCGACGACTTCGCCCACGTGCCGGGGCGCATCGTGCGCCTGACCTTCCAGGGCGACGCCACCTACGCGCCGCTGCTGGGCACCGTGGCCCGTGAAACCGGCGTGGACTACAGCATCCTCGCCGGGCGTATCGACCGTATCAAGGATGTCCCCTATGGCCAGCTCACCCTCGCCTTGATTGGCGGTGACATGGAAGCGGCGTTCGCCCGCTTCAAGGCAGCTGACGTACATATGGAGGTACTGCGTTGATGGACGCCCTGAATTTCTTCGCCAACGTCGACTGGGCCGAAATCTGGCTGGCCACCGGCGATACCCTGATCATGCTGTTCGGCTCGCTGCTGTTCACCGTGCTGCTCGGCCTGCCGCTGGGCGTGCTGTTGTTCCTGTGCGGGCCACGCCAGATGTTCGAACAGAAGGGCGTTTACGCGCTGCTGTCGCTGGTGGTGAACATCCTGCGCTCGCTGCCGTTCATCATCCTGCTGATCGTGATGATCCCGTTCACCGTGCTGATTACCGGCACCTCCCTGGGCGTTGCCGGCGCCATCCCGCCACTGGTGGTGGGTGCCACGCCATTCTTCGCGCGCCTGGTGGAAACCGCCCTGCGCGAAGTGGACCGCGGCATCATCGAAGCGACCCAGTCGATGGGCGCCACAACCCGCCAGATCATCACCAGCGCGCTGCTGCCTGAGGCCCGCCCGGGCATCTTCGCGGCCATCACCGTCACTGCCATCACCCTGGTGTCGTACACCGCCATGGCCGGTGTGGTCGGTGCCGGCGGCCTGGGCGACCTGGCGATCCGCTTCGGTTACCAGCGTTTCCAGACCGACGTGATGATCGTCACCGTGGTGTTGCTGCTGGTGCTGGTGCAAGTGCTGCAGAGCGTTGGCGACAAACTGGTCGTGCATTTTTCCCGTAAGTAACCCCAATGGGGTCGGCCCGGCCGACCCGTTCGGGGGCCGTCGCGGCCCTCACAAGGAGTGATCAATGAAGAAGCTGCTTGCTGTTGTCGCCGCTGTCGCGGCCTTTTCGGCCAACGCTGCCGAAACCCTGAGCGTTGCCGCCACCCCGGTGCCGCACGCCGAAATCCTCAACTTCGTCAAACCACAGCTGGCCAAAGAAGGCGTGGACCTGAAGGTGAAGGAGTTCACCGACTACATCCAGCCAAACGTGCAGGTGGCCGAAAAACGCCTGGACGCCAACTTCTTCCAGCACCAGCCGTACCTGGATGAGTTCAACAAGGCCAAGGGCACCGACCTGGTGAGCGTCGCCGGCGTGCACATCGAGCCGCTGGGCGTGTACTCGACCAAGATCAAGAAGCTCGACGAGCTGCCGTCCGGCGCCACCGTGGTCATCCCCAACGACGCCACCAACGGCGGCCGCGCCCTGCTGCTGCTGGACAAGGCCGGTGTGATCAAGCTCAAGGACAACAAGAACATCCTGTCCACCGTGAAGGATGTTGCCGAGAACCCGAAGAACGTCAAATTCCGTGAGCTGGAAGCGGCCACCATCCCGCGCGTGCTGACTCAGGTCGATGCGGCCCTGATCAACACCAACTACGCGCTGGAAGCCAAGCTGAACCCGGAAAAGGACGCCCTGGCCATTGAAGGCAGCGACTCGCCCTACGTGAACATCCTGGTCGCCCGCCCGGACAACAAGGATTCCGATGCCATCAAGAAGCTGGTATCGGCGCTGCACTCGCCTGAGGTGAAGCAGTTCATTATCGAGAAGTACAAGGGCGCTGTGGTTCCGGCGTTCTAAGCAAACCATCGCGAGCTGCGCTCGCTCCTACCGGAAATCGCAATCCCTTGTAGGAGCGAGCGCAGCTCGCGATTGCGCCGCGCACGCGGCGCTCAATCCCGCTTCACAAGCCCCGGCAACTGCGCCACCAGCTTCTGGTTGTTGAACGGCGCACGAATGAACCCGCGCTGGCGCCCATCCGGCCCGATGATCGCCAGATTGCCGCTGTGATCCACGGTATACCCAGGCTTGCTGGTATCGGCCGGAATGAAGGGAATGCTCAAGGCATTGGCCAACTTCTGGGTATCCTCGATCGACCCCGCCACCCCCACGAAATCCTTGTCGAAATAGCCCAGGTACTGCTTGAGCTGGTTCGGCGTGTCGCGGTTCGGGTCCACGCTCACCAGCACTACCTGCAGGCGGTCCACGGCGTCCTTGGGCAGCTCGCTCTTCACCTGGCGCAATTGGGCCAGGGTGGTCGGGCAGATGTCCGGGCAATAGGTGTAGCCGAAGAACAGCAACGACCATTTGCCCTTGAGCTCATCCATCCGCACCGGCTGGCCGTCCTGGTTGGTCATGCTCACATCGGCCACGGTGCGGCTCTGCGGCAAAAGAATGATGCCGGCATCGATCAGCTCGGTAGGGTTGAGCTGGCCACGGCCACTGAGCACCTTGTTGACGGTCAGGCCCATGATCAGCGCGACCAGGGCAACGAGGATGAAGACGGTTTTCTGGGTTCGGGTCATAGGTTCAGCAACAGGTAGTGGTCAACGAGCAACGCGATGAACAGCGCGAACAGGTAGCCAATAGAGTACTTGAAGGTGCCGATCGCCGCGTGCGGCCGGCTGCCACGGTACAACACCCAGGCCCATTGCAGGAAGCGCAGGCCCAACGCCAGGGCACAGCCCAGGTACAGCGGGCCGCTCATGTGGATGGCGTAGGGCAGCAGGCTCACCGCCAGTAATATCAGGCTGTACAGCAGGATATGCAGCTTGGTGTAGCGCTCGCCATGGGTCACCGGCAGCATCGGGATATCGGCCTTGGCGTACTCCTCCTTGCGGTGAATGGCCAGGGCCCAGAAGTGCGGTGGCGTCCAGGCGAAGATAATCAACACCAGCAGCAACGGCTCGGCGCTGACGTGCCCGCTTACCGCCACCCAGCCCAGCAGCGGCGGCGCGGCGCCAGCCAGGCCGCCGATCACGATGTTCTGCGGCGTGGCGCGCTTGAGAAAGCCGGTGTAGAGCACCGCATAGCCCAGCAGCGAGGCCAACGTCAGCCAGGCGGTGAGGGCATTGGTGAACGCCAGCAGCAAGGCCAGGCCCACCACCGCCAGGGCCAGGGCGAACAACAGGGCCGGCAATGGCTCGACCCGGCCCTGGGCCAGCGGGCGCTTGCGGGTACGCGCCATCAGCGCGTCGATACGCCGGTCCACCACATGGTTGACCACCGCCGCGCCGCCCGCGCACAGGGCGATGCCCAGGTTGCCGAACAGCAGCACGCTCCAGCTCACCCCGGCGCGGGTCGCCAGGAACATGCCCACCAGTGAAGTGATCAGCATCAGCACTACCACCTTGGGCTTGGTCAGCTCCAGGTAGTCGCGCCAGCCGGCCCGCCGCGCCGTTAGAAGCGTCGCCACGTATCGTTCCTCATGTGATGGGTCAGCTCAACGCCGGCCACCGGCCGCAGCCGCCAGCCCTGGCCGATGCCGACACGTACCTTGTCGACCACACGGATGCGGTAGTTCACCAGCACCATGCACAGCAGCAGCAGTGCACCACCGGCGTTGTGCGCCACGGCCACGGCCAGCGGCAGGTGCAGCAACACGTTGCTGATGCCCAGGCCCACCTGCAGCGCCAATGCCAGCAGCACCAGGCGCGCCAGGCCCGTGAGGCCACAGCGGTGCAGCTTCCAGCTGAGCATCAGCAGCACACAGGTCACCAGCAACGCCCCCAGGCGGTGGCTCAGGTGGATGGCCGTGCGCGCATCGCTGTCCAGCTGCCCGCCCAGGTAGTTGGGGCCGACGTGCTGGGTCAGGTGAAAGCCGTTGCTGAAGTCCGCTGCCGGCCACCATTGGCCATGGCAGGTTGGCAGGTCGATGCAGGCCACTGCCGCGTAATTGGCACTGACCCAGCCGCCCAACGCGACCTGCCCGATCACCACCAGCAGCGCCAGGGCGGCAATCCTGCGCAGGCTCAAGGGCAGTTTCGGCAAGGGCGCAAAGGCCCGGGATAGACGCAGGGATAACAGGAACAGCAGGCTCAAGGTGGTGAAGCCACCCAACAAGTGCGCGGTGACCACCTGCGGCCACAGCTTCAGGGTAACCGTCCACATGCCAAAGGCCGCCTGGGCCAGCACCACGCCCAGCAGCAACACCGGCAGCCGGTAGGGTTGGCCGTCGCGGGCGTGGCGGCGCAGCGCCTGCACGGCGAGCAGGGCGATCAGCACGGCCAGGGTGCCGGCGAAATAACGGTGGACCATTTCCGCCCAGCCCTTGGCTTGCTCCACCGGGTGGTCGGGGAAATGCAGCTCGGCATGGGCCAGCTGCGCCTCACCCTTGGGCACGCTGATGAAGCCGTAGCAGCCCGGCCAGTCGGGGCAGCCAAGGCCGGCGTGGGTCAGGCGGGTGTAGGCCCCGAGCAGGACGACCAGCAGGGCCAGCGAAGTGGCGAACACAGCAAGGCGAAATCCAGGTCTGGCCATGGCAGGCTCCTAGCCGATGTTGGACAGCTTGAGCAGGTGGCGCAGGTCGTCGAGCACATGCTTGCCGTTGACCTTGGCGTCGTAGCGCAGCACCAGGTTGCCGTGGGGGTCGACGATCCACAGTTGCGGGCCGACTTCACCCACCTTTTGGCTGTAGCGCTGGGCGTCGAGTGGATAGCGCTGCAATTGCGGATATTCACGGCCGAGCAGCGCCTGGTACTCAGCGTTCAGTGGCTGCGCGGTGGCCAAGGCATGGCTGGCGCGGCTGGCATCGCGGCCCAGGCCGACCTGAATCTGCCGCACCAGGTAGACCAGGCGCTGGCAGTCCTCGGTGCAGGCCTGCGGGGCGCTGACCAGCAACTGCCAGCGCTCGTCCTCGCCAGCGATGCCGATATCGGCGCGGCTCAGGCCATTGCCGATCATCGCGCCGTGGTAGCTGCGGCCATCGGGCACCCAGAACTGCAGCTTGTACATGCAGGTGGCCAGCACCATCGGCCCAAGCACCACCAGCAAAATCAAAATAAGCTGCAAACGCCCGCGGGCTCTGGGTTTGCTACGGTCAGGCAGGTCCAGTGGAGTGGCGGCGGCCATGGGGTTTCTCCTTCTTGTGGTGCCAGCCAAAGTAGAGGTAGAGCAGTACCAGGGCGGTGGCCAGGGCGAACCATTGCACCGCGTAACCCAAGTGTTTTTCCGGGCCCAGGGCCACGATTGGCCAGCCCAGTCGGTAGCTGGCAGCACCCGGTTCCAGGCGCAGTTCATGGGCGAAGCCTTCGCGGTCGAGCTGCTGCCAGAGCGTGGCCGGGTCGACGGCAGTGAGCAGGTGCGGCCACTGCCCGCCGACTGGGTCGGGGTGTAGCTGGAAGGTCTTGCCCGGCGCCACGTACACCGTGGCATCCAGTGCCAGGGCCTGATCGGGCGTGGTGAATGTCACTGGCACGCGGCGATCCGGCCACGGCAGCCAACCGCGATTGACCAGCAGCCAAAGGCCGCTGGCCTGGTCATGGAAGGGTTGCAGCAGTTCCACGCCGGCCTGGCCGTCACGCATGCTGTTGTCCAGCAGGATGCTGTGCTCGGCATCGAAGCGACCGAACAGGCGCACACGGCGGTAGGCGGGGTCTGGCGTTTGCGGGAGCTGGCTGGTGGCCACCGGTGGTTCGACTTCACGCTCTGCATAAGTGGTGAGCAACGCGCGTTTTTCATCGGCGCGGCCCAGCTGCCAGCAGCCGAGTGCGATCAGCCCTGGCAGCAGCGCGAACACCAGCAGGGTGGGTATCCAGCCTGGGCGAAACGGCCTCACGGGCGCCTCGCTATACTTATCCACATCACTGCATTCCCCCGGAGTAGCGCCATGCTCAAGGCCGCGATTGTCCTGATGCTGTTGGCCACGGTGGCCAGCCTGTTCAGTGGCCTGGTGTTTCTGGTCAAGGACGACGATCAATCCACTCGCCTGCTCAAGGCCCTGACCGTGCGGGTCACCCTGGCGGCCCTGACCGTCGGCCTGGTTGCCTGGGGCTTCATCAGCGGCCAGCTGGTTTCCCACGCGCCCTTCTAAAAGCGTTCACCTCCCCCCTGTAGGAGCGGGCTTGCCCCGCGAATGCGCCGGCACATTCAACATCGCATTCGCAGGGCAAGCCCGCTCCTACAGCACGTAGACAAAGATAAACAGCCCCACCCACACCACATCGACGAAGTGCCAGTACCAGCTCGCCGCCTCGAAACCGAAGTGCTTGTCGGGGTTGAAGTGCCCACGCAGGATGCGCACGAACATCACGATCAGAATGATCGTGCCCAAGGTCACGTGGGCACCGTGGAAACCGGTGAGCATGAAGAACGTCGCGCCGTAGATCCCCGAACCCAGCGTCAGCCCCAGCTGGGTATAGGCCTCGTGGTACTCGTAGGCCTGCAGCGAGATGAAGCTCACGCCCAGCAGGATGGTCAGCGCCATCCAGAATTTCAGCGGCCCCCGGTGGTCACGGCGCAGGGCGTGGTGGGCGAGGGTGATGGTCACGCTGGAGCTCACCAGCAAGATGGTGTTGATCAACGGCAGGTGCCACGGGTTGATCACTTCCTTGGGCGGCGGGAACAGTTTCGGGTCTGGCGTGTGCAGCAATGGCCAGGCGAACTCGAAGCTCGGCCACAGCATGTGGGCGATGCCCTTGTGCCCTTCACCACCCAGCCATGGCCCGGCCAGCACCCGCACATAGAACAGCGCGCCGAAGAAGGCCATGAAGAACATCACTTCCGAGAAGATGAACCAGCTCATGCCCCAGCGGAACGAGCGGTCCAGCTGCGGGCTGTAGAGCCCCGCGCGGCTTTCGCGTACCACCGAGCCGAACCAGCCGAACAGCATGTAGGCCAGGAACAGCGCACCGACGAAGAAGATCAGCGGCCCGTGCGAAGACGGGTGGCCGGCCTTCATGTCGTTGAACCAGGTGCCCAGGCCGAACACCGTGATGAACATGCCGAGGGTGGCGATGATCGGCCACTTGCTCTGCGCCGGTACGTAGTAGTGGTCATGACTTGCCATTGCCGATCTCCTTCCCTTAGCGGGCGCCCTGGGCGTTCTGCACCGCGGCATGGGCGACCGGCGGATGACGCGCAGTGATGTCGAACAAGGTGTAGGCCAGTGTCAGGTGCTTGACGCTGGCCGGCAGGTCGCGGTCGACGATGAAGCGCACCGGCATCTCGATGCGCTCGCCCGGCTGCAGCACCTGCTGGGTGAAGCAGAAACACTCGGTCTTGTGAAAATACGCCGCGGCCTCGGCCGGGGTGATGCTGGGGATGGCTTGCGCACTCATCGGCCTGTTGGTCGGGTTGTGGGCAACGAAGATCATCTGGTTCACCGCCCCTGGGTTGACCTCCAGCTGGTCGGCGGTGGAATAGAAGTCCCAGACCATGTCGGCGGCGTTGGTCGACATGAACTGCACCCGCACCGAACGGCTCGGGTCGCTGACCTGGCTGCCTTCATACTGGCCACCGGTCTTGCCGTTGATGCCAAAGGCCTTGCACATCACGTCGTACATCGGCACCAGGGCGAAACCGAAGGCAAACATCACCACCGTCAGCAGCAGCAGGCGGGTGACCAGGCGCTTGAGCGCAGAGCCGTTCATGGCCGCACTCCTACTTCACGTCTGGCGGGGTCTGGAAGGTGTGGTAGGGCGCAGGCGAGGGAATTTCCCACTCCAGGCCCTCGGCGCCGTCCCAGGGTTTGGCCGGCGCCGGCGCGCCGCCACGGATGCACTTGATGACGATGAACAGGAAGAACAGCTGGGTGGTGCCGAACAGGAACGCGCCAATCGACGACACCATGTTGAAGTCGGCGAACTGCAGGTTGTAGTCGGGAATTCGCCGCGGCATGCCGGCCAGCCCCACGAAGTGCATGGGGAAGAAGGCCATGTTCATGCCGATGAACGACAACCAGAAGTGCAGCTTGCCAAGGGTTTCGTCGTACATGTGGCCGGTCCATTTCGGCAGCCAGTAGTACGCCGAGGCGAAGATGCCGAAGATCGCCCCGGGCACCAGCACATAGTGGAAATGCGCCACCACGAAATAGGTGTCGTGGTACTGGAAGTCCGCCGGCGCAATGGCCAGCATCAGCCCGGAGAAGCCGCCGATGGTGAACAGGATGACGAAGGCGATGGCGAACAGCATCGGCGTCTCGAAGCTCAGCGAGCCTTCCCACATGGTGCTCACCCAGTTGAACACCTTCACCCCGGTAGGCACGGCGATCAGCATGGTGGCGTACATGAAGAACAGCTCGCCGACCACCGGGATACCCACCACGAACATGTGGTGGGCCCAGACGATGAACGACAGGAAGGCGATGGCGCCGGTGGCGTACACCATCGAGGTGTAGCCGAACAACGGCTTGCGCGAAAACGCCGGGATGATCGAACTGACCGCGCCGAAGGCCGGCAGGATCATGATGTACACCTCGGGGTGGCCGAAGAACCAGAACACGTGCTGGAACAGCACCGGGTCGCCACCACCGGCGGCGCTGAAGAAGCTGGTGCCGAAGTGGATGTCCATCAGCATCATGGTCACCACCCCCGCCAGCACCGGCATCACCGCAATCAGCAGGAACGCGGTGATCAGCCAGGTCCAGACGAACAGCGGCATCTTCATCAGGGTCATGCCCGGGGCGCGCAGGTTGAGGATGGTGGCGATCACGTTGATCGCGCCCATGATCGAGCTGATGCCCATCAGGTGAATGGCGAAGATGAAGAAGGTCACGCTGGCCGGCGCGTAGGTGGTGGACAGCGGGGCGTAGAAGGTCCAGCCGAAGTTCGGCCCGCCGCCTGGGCTGAACAGGGTCGAAACCAGCAGCAGGAAGGCCGCAGGCAGCAGCCAGAAGCTGAAATTGTTCATCCGTGGCAGGGCCATGTCCGGCGCGCCGATCATCAGCGGGATCATCCAGTTGGCAAGGCCGACGAAGGCCGGCATCACCGCGCCGAACACCATGA
Organism: Pantoea sp. Ap-967; assembly: GCF_011752565.1. GTDB lineage: Bacteria > Pseudomonadota > Gammaproteobacteria > Pseudomonadales > Pseudomonadaceae > Aquipseudomonas. The sequence continues at coordinate 130,371 of NZ_VWXK01000012.1, read as the reverse complement.
TCAGGCCGTGCATGGTGGTCATCTGGTTGAAGAACGCCGGCTCGACGATCTGCAGCCCAGGCTGGAACAGCTCGGCGCGGATCACCATGGCGAACGAGCCGCCAAGCAGGAACATCATGAAGGCGAACCACAGGTACATCGTGCCGATGTCCTTGTGGTTGGTGGTCAGCACCCAGCGCATCAGGCCCTTGGCCGGGCCGTGGGCGTGGTCATGGCCGTGGGCGTGGTCGTCGATCACTGCACTCATGTCCTGTCTCCTGCAATCTGCTGATTGCCGCGCGAAACCCGGTTCACTTCGCTTCTGCCTGCTTGAGCGCCAGCACGTCCTTCGGCGTGACCATGTCGCCCTTGTTGTTGCCCCAGGCGTTGCGCTCGTAGGTCACCACGGCGGCGATGTCGACTTCCGAAAGCTGCTTGCCGAACGCAGCCATCGCCGTGCCCGGGCGGCCATGGAACACCGTGCTCAGGTGTTCCTCCTTCGGCCCTGTGGCCACTTTCGAGCCTTTGAGTGCCGGGAACATCGGCGGCAGGCCCTGGCCCTCGGCCTGGTGACAGGCCACGCAGGTGGTGTGGTAAACCTTGTCGCCGCGCTCGACCAGTTCCTGGAGCGTCCACTCCTTGCTGGTGAGTTCCTTGAGCTTGGCGGCCTCGGCCTTGCGCTCGCTCAGCCAGGTGTCGTAGTCGGCCTTGGACTTGACCTCGACCACCACGGGCATGAAACCGTGGTCCTTGCCGCACAGCTCGGTGCACTGGCCACGGTAGATGCCGGGCTTCTCGACACGGGTCCAGGCTTCGTTGACGAACCCAGGAATGGCGTCACGCTTGACCGCGAAGGCCGGCACCCACCAGGAATGGATGACGTCGGCGGCGGTTACCAGAAAGCGCACCTTGGCGCCCACCGGCAGCACCAGCGGCTGGTCGACTTCCAGCAGGTAATGCTCGTCCTTCGGCGCCTGGTTGTGGATCTGCTCGGCGGGGGTGGCCAGGTTGCTGAAGAACTCAACGTCCTGGCCCAGGTATTTGTAGTGCCACTTCCACTGGTAGCCGGTGACCTGGATGTCGATGTCCGACTCGCTGGCGTCATAGATGTCGATCAGCGTCTTGGTGGCCGGAATCGCCATGGCCACCAGAATCAGGAAGGGGACGATGGTCCAGAGGATTTCCACCCAGGTGTGTTCGTGGAAATGCGCCGGTTGCTGGCCGGTGGAGCGCCGGTGGACGACCATGGACCAGAACATCGCGCCAAACACCACGACGCCGATGATCACGCAGATCCAGAAAATGGTCATGTGCAGGTCGAACACGGCGTTGGAGACGTCCGTCGCCCCTGGGTGCATGTTCACGGTCCAGGCAGCGTTGGCCTGACCAAAAACCGACCACAACAGCAGGCCCATCCAGACATGTGGATGTCGCATCATTGCGGGTTCCCCTTCTCGTTCTTGTAGTCCCGGAGGCATGGCCTGGGCAAGAGGGAACGGCGGTCAAGACTGCCTGGCTTCGACGACCGAGCCCCTGCTGGTAGCAGCTGGGCCTCATCAACGAATCACGTTCACCGGGAGTATAGACAGCGACCAATGGCCCGCAACGGCGCCGGTTAAAACATCGTCACGAAATCGGGAAATGCCGGCAGAAGCCCGTGTTTGAAGGGTTATGGCACAATAATGGCCTGCCCATATAGCTAACTACGCACACGTTTGCGTCATCTATAACAAATGCGTCTTAGGTATGCTGTATACCGAGCTAAGTTAGTGTCTTCCGTTTGAAACGTCCTGTCCCTGGAGTTGTCATGAACATCGCTGCTGTACGCGAGCAGATTAGCCAAGCCCACGACCACGAAGGCCGCACCGGCCAACTGAAGGAGCGTCTCGAGCTGCAACTGCCCCACCTGCACCCCTCGATCCAACTGCCTGAGCAGGACGCCCAGGGTACATTGGCGCGCTTCGTCAGCGCTTACATCGATCAAGTTCCCGAGCTGCTGGAAGCTGCCCACGACGTGGCCCGCGAGGCCGGTATCGAATCGCAGATCAAACCCGTGCTGAAAATCGCCGAAGCCTATTTCCTGCAGCCACCGAGCGTGATGCAGGGCCATGTGGGCCTCGATTGCCTGCTGGATGAAGCCTACCTGGCGCATCGTCTGGTTGAAGAGGTCAACGACCTGTACATCCGCCACTTCCAGCAGCCGCTGATTCCGGTGGACACCACGGTGGCCAACCTGATCGCCCACCAGCTGATCGGCGAAACCTTTGCCAACCAGCTCGATGAGGTGGTGCACCATTCGGTGGACGAAATGCTCGACGAAGACAGCTTCGCCGCAGAATCGGTGGAAGCCTACCGCGAAACCCTGTGCAGCCCGGAAACCGGCGCGGCCTGGAAGCGCTGGCCTTGCCTGTCGCGCCAGCTGGGTGTGGAGCTGGGCCAGCCGGCCTGAACGAAGGGTCCGATCGCCAGGGATTCGGCGATTGGGCGCATTTGACCATCCCTCTTTCGAACTCGTCACGAATGATGGCAAAATGCCTTGATTAATGATTCGAGGCATGGATGCTCACATTCTCGCGCTTTCCACTGCGCCGGCTGCTATTCGGCATCACCCTGATATTGGTCGCCTTGCTCGACCCGCTGGGGTTGGCCAGTTCTACCGATGACGCATCCTCTCGCTGGCTGAACCGCCTGATGGCCAGCTGGTACGCCGATGATGGGCAACGCCAGGTGGTCGTGGTGCTGATCGACGACGACTACCTCAAGCGCCACGACGCTTCATGGCCTCTGCCCTATAGCGAACAGAGCAAGCTGTTCAAGCGCCTGCTCGCCTACAAGCCAGGTGCGGTATTCATCGATCTGCTCTACAGCCACGATCACTCACGCGAAGTACCAGGGCAGCCGCCTCGCATGGAAAGCCAGGTGCTGGCCAACGTGTTCGAACGCTACCGGCAGCAAGGTATTCCATTGGTCGTGGCCAACTCCGGCGCCAATCGCGATACCTATCGTGCAGTCAATACATTGCCGCGCCTTGCCCAGGCCAGTACACCGGGGTTGGTGGACTGGAGTGGCTTTGGCAACCAGTACCCACTTGCGGTGGCGAGCGAGATTGGCCCGTTGGAAACCCCGGCCATGGCGCTGTACCGGCAGTACTGCCGTCAACATGCCTGCGCACAGCTGCCTGCAGATGCCCAAAGCGCCGCCCGTTTGCCTGCCATGACTGTGCAGTGGGGAGTACATCGTTCTCCTCTGCAGGCGCAAGTTTCCGACCTGGGCGACTGCAACGTCCCAGGGCTGCTCGACCAGCTGCTGCAGGCCGTGTTCTGGAAGCTTGGCAACAGTGCGCAGTCCAACTGTGCCTACAGCCTCACTCTGTCGGCACAGGACCTCGAAGTCACAGCCCCTGAAGACCAGGCACTCATCCGCAAACTGCTGCAGGGCAAACTGGTGCTCGTTGGTGCCCGCATCGCAGGCACCGGGGACGTCACCCTGTCGCCACTGCACGGCAAACTTCCGGGCGTTTATCTGCACGCAATGGCCCTGGACAACCTGATCGATTGGGGACTGGATTACTACCGGGCAACACCCAGCCTGGCCGACCTGGGCCTGCCTGCGAATTGGGCGGTGGATGTCCTCGATATCGTCGAACTGCTGCTACTGGGCGTCATCGCCTACCTCAAAGGGGCGCTCGATGCACCGCTACTGACCCCCTCGATGGGTGACCGCCAGCTACGTGTGCAGCTCAAGCCACTGACCGCCTGGGCAATGGTCCTGGCAATGCTGACTGGGCTCAGTGCGTTTTTGTGGTTCAACGACTTTACCCCCGCCAATGTACTGGGCCTGTTGTTGCTGTCGCTGACGTTGTTCAGCGCTCGGCTGCAGGCGCTCTCAGAGAACAAGCACCAAAGCCGACTGGACTTTTCACCTCAAGGACCCCATCGATGAGCAAGCCGTTACTGTTTCTGATTGCTGCACTGTTCAGCCCAAACCTGCTGGCCACCACTGCGGTCGAAGCCTTCCTTGAGGACCCACTGCCGATTCTGGATGACCAGGGCAAATCCATACGTGACATCGCCAGCGCCAACCTGCCCAAAGGCAGTGTGCCGGTCCTGCAGTACAACAAGGAGCTGGATCTGGTGCAGGTCGAGCTTTCCGGTGAAAAAGTCTGGCTGGACCCAATGACCGTGCGCGTCAATCCGCCCTTGAATGTCGTCAAGCTACCTTGCCAGAAACTCTCCAGCAGCCTGCCCGAAGACCATCAGAACAACTCGACGATCGGCTTCGGCGCCGGGTGCGCCAAATGAGCCCAATCAAAAGCATCGGTGGCCTATTGTGCGCCATTGCGCTGCCGTTGCTGGGAGGCTGCCAGACCCTCAACGGCGCCAACGACGCTTTCAAGAACCTGGTCGGCCCCTCGACTCAGGCACGCCTGGACGGTCGCTACGTAGACCAGCCCGAAGTGCACCAGTACTACCGCCTGGACCCACAGCATGCAGGCCAATTGCGCCTGAGCTTCGATGGCCGCACCTTGCCCGCCAATGAAATCCGCCAGCAAAACCTGGTGCGCATTCCGGAGCTTGAAAATTACCTGCAAGGTATCGTCACGCGCCTGGCCAAAGGTTGGCCAGGTGATGCCCCAGCATTACGCGTGCGCATTATCGACAGTTACGCGTTCGGCCCCTCGGCCGACCCTTATGGCAACATTTTCGTGCCATTGGGTATGCTCGATAACGTCGAAAGCGAGGACGAAATCGCCGCCATGCTCGGCCACGAGATGAGCCATGTGCTGCTGCGCCACCACGACCGCCTGGCCGCATTCCAGCAACAGAAGGAATGGGTGACCAATGTTGCCAGTACCGTGGTCATCGCTGCCATGGCCAAGAACACGGGGTGGAACCGTGACACCGGCAAAGTGTTCAGCAAGGACCCGCTGGGTACGCAGAAAACCATCGGCAATACCGTGCTCTACACCGCTCTGGCCAACAGTTTCTCGGATAACATCTGGAGCACAGCCTGGGGTCGCACCCAGGAAGATCAGGCCGACCTGCTGGGTGCCGACCTGATGATCAAAGCCGGCTACGCGCCGCGTGCATCCAGTGTCAGCCTGCAACGGCTGAACGATTTCCAGGGAAAGCAGAAACCGCTACTGAGTAGCTTTCTCGCAGAGCGCCAGGTCGCCATGAGCGAATCGCTCCAGCAACTCGATATCAACCGCACCACCCGCGAACTGCAAACCTTGCTCAATCAGGGCGTCGGGACGGCGATCGCTTCGACCGGCCAGTATCTGACCCGCTCGCACATGTCGCCGGTAGAGCGTGACGAAGAGCTTCGCCAGTATCTGCATCGCGAGTACAAACCACAGACTCGCGCTCGGGTCGACCGGCGTAGCTGGCCCCGCGTGCGAGACTCGGCTGCAGTTTCGCGCTCGCTGCAAGGGTATCGTGATGCCTACGCGGCAATCACTGCCTTGGAGCAGAAGAAAACGGCAGAAGCCAGCACGTTCATCAAGCGCGCGCTCGCCTCGCCGGTTGCCGACCAACCCGGCGTTCGCCGCGCCGCCTATAGCCTTCACACGGCCCAGGGCAAGAACCGTGAGGCATTGGCGGACCTGCAGGCAATCCAGGACTGGTCCCTGGCCAGCCCGTCGATCTACGACTTGATGATTGGCCATCACCTCAGAAGCGGTGAACCTCAGGCGGCCCTTGCCATGATTGACAAGGCCGAACGCAACCTGGGCTCGGAGGAGCTGTTCATCACTGAAAAGCTCATGGCCAATCGCCAGCTCAAATCCAAGGTCGAGATCGAGCAGGTCCTGCACAAATGCGAGCAGTACCCGAGCCGCAAGGAGGGCTGCCGCAAACTGGTGCCCAAGGCGGCTTGATCAACACTCGGTAGCCCTGCGCAGGCGCCCCTCGATGCGCCGCTTGAGCCCACGTGGCTCGATGATCAGGCGGGCACCCTGGTGACGCTGGGTGCGCGCCCAATCCTCGAGCAATTCCAGCACCGAGTGGTCGATGTAGCTGAGATTGACCATGGGCACATGCAGATGGGTCCCCGCCGGCACAGTATCGAGCACCTGGGTCAGCGCCGGCACCTTGAGGAAGGTGGCCGCGCCGCTCAGGCGCAGTTCCATGTGGCCGTCCTTCTCCAAGCTCACCAGGTTGATCTTCAGCCGCGCCGCCTTGAACGCCAACTTCAGCAAGGTCAGGGCGAAGCCCAGTAGCACGCCGGTCAGCAGGTCGGTGAAAATGATCGCCAGCGCCGTGGCCGCGTAGGTGAACATCGGCATCCGGCCGTAACGGCCCAGGCCCTTGAACGCCTTGAAGTCCACCAGCTTCACCCCGGTGAACACCAGCACGCCCGCCAGGCTCGCCACCGGAATCTGCTGCAGCACGCTGCTCAGTGCCACCACGAACGCCAGCAACCACAGGCCATGCAGGATCGCCGAGGCACGGGTTTGCGCACCGGCCTGCACGTTGGCCGAACTGCGCACGATCACCCCGGTCATCGGCAGCGCGCCCAGCACCCCGCAAAGGATGTTGCCGATACCCTGGGCCGACAGCTCACGGTCGAAATCCGAGCGCTGGCCGCTGTGCATGCGGTCGACCGCCGCCGCCGACAGCAGCGTTTCGGCACTGGCGATAAAGGCCAGGGCAAAGGCCGCCACCAACAGGGTTGGGTCGGCAAGCTTCATCAGGTCGTCCGGGCGAAGCCAATCGATCGCCTGCGACAGGTCGGCCGGCACCTGCACACGGTTCACCGGCAGCGCCAGCCACATGGCGATGGCGGTCATCGCCGCCACGCCCAGCAGCGCACCGGGTACGAAGCGCAGCCGCTGCGGGCGCAAGCGCTCCCAGCCCCACATGATGGCGATGGTGCCAAGGCCCAGGGCACCGGCCATCCAACCAGAACCTGCGCTTTCCTGGGGCAGCGCCGCGGCCACGGTGGCCGGGAATTCCAGCAGGTTCTGCATGCCCGAAGGCTGCGGCGCCGTGTCGAACATCACATGCACCTGCGACAGCACGATCAGCACGCCGATACCCGCCAGCATGCCGTACACCACCGCCGGGGCGGTGACGCGGAACCAGCACCCCAGGCGCAAGCGCCCGGCCAGCAACTGCAGGATGCCCGCCAGCAGCAGGATCGGCCCAAGCATGGCCATGCCATGCTGGCGCACCAACTCGAACACCAGCACCGCCAGGCCCGCGGCCGGGCCGCTGACCTGCAACGGCGAGCCGGCCAGAAAGCCCACCACGATACCGCCGATGATGCCGGTGATCAGGCCCTTGGCCGGCGGCATGCCCGAGGCGATCGCAATGCCCATGCACAACGGCAGGGCGACCAGGAAGACCACGACCGAGGCCAGCAACTCACGCGGCAGGGCCGCTTTCAACTGTGTCATGTTCACCATCATTCTCCTTACTTTGTCACACGGCCATTCCCCTGGCCGTGGGCACGTTTGGCCCCTGACGTGCGCGCAGGCGCGGGCCGCCAGCGCAATCGCCGGCAGGGCAGTCAGGGCATTTTCAAGGCAGCCGAAGGCCGCGCCACACCCCTGGCGGGTGCAGCCGGCTATTCAAGGTTCAGCTGTGGACGGGTCGCTTAGTAGCGGCCTCTCGGAGTGGCGCTTGGAACCGGCTCGCCGGCGGCCAGGGGCAGGAAGCTGTCGCTGACGGCGTCATAAGCTTCGATCTTGCTGGTTTCGATGTCGTAGACCCAACCGTGGATGAACAGCTGGCCCGCTGCCAGGCGCGAGGCCACGGACGGGTGAGTGCGCAGGTGGTGCAGCTGGGCGATGACGTTTTCCTTGGTCAGCACCTGCATGCTTTCGTGTTCGCTGCCGCACGAGCAGTTGTTCTCGACCACGGTGCGGGCCACTTCGGCGTGGCGCAGCCAGGCACCGACGGTAGGCATCTTGTCCAGCGAATGCGGGTTGAGCACCGCACGCATGGCGCCACAGTCGGAGTGGCCGCAGATGATGATGTGGTGCACCTTCAGCGCCAGCACGGCGTACTCGATGGCGCTGGACACGCCGCCGTTCATCTGGCCATAGGGCGGTACCACGTTACCTACGTTACGGGTCACGAACAGGTCGCCCGGCGAGCTCTGGGTAATCAGCTCGGGCACGATGCGCGAGTCGGCACAGGTGATGAACATCGCACGCGGGGTTTGCGCGGTGGCGAGCTTCTTGAACAGCTCCTGCTGCTCGGGGAAGACGTCATGGTGAAAACGCAGGAAGCCGTCGACGATGTGCTTCAGGGCGGCATCGGCGCTCTCCGCGGGGGCTTGCGGAATGACCTTGGATGGGTCCTTGACGGGCATGATTCATCCTCTTGACGGTGTGTAGGTAAATCCATTTTACCGGTGAAAGATTCTGGCTATGCGCAGATTTAGATGACGCGCACGGGCGATAAATCACAGTCTTCGCTGACTGGTTTCCTACGCTAGCGGGGAAAACTTAACTGAAACTTAATTCGAAGGCTCTAGAACGGGTGTTCCAGATGCAAAAGGCGGGAATTGAATAATAGCAAAAAAGCATCAAAAGCCAACAAGGATTACCCAAATTATTGCCTTGAATGAGCCACGTTCGGAGATGGCAATTCAACGCTCCGGCCTGGCACGGCCCCTGTGGTTCAGCCAGGGGGTCAGAACAACGCCATCTGCCCACCCGGCGGGCAGAACGCCGAACAATCCAGCGCCTGCGCCTCGCGCCCTTCGAAACCCAGGCGCTTCATGGCCTTGGCGAAACGCTGGGCCAGCAACTCGGCGAACACCCCTTCACCGCGCATCCGCGCCCCGAAGCGGCTGTCATACAACTCACCGCCCCGGCTCTGGCGAATCAGGCTCAACACATGGGCGGCCCGTTGCGGGTAATGGTCGTGCAGCCATTGCTCGAACAGCGGTGCCACTTCCAGCGGCAGGCGCAGCATCATGTAGGCTGCACTTTGCGCACCCGCCTCCTTGGCCGCCTCCAGCAGCCGTTCCAACTCGCTGTCGTTGATCATCGGAATCATCGGCGAACACAGCACACCCACCGGCACCCCGGCCTCACGCAGCACCCGAATGGCCCGCAACCTGGCCTTGGGCGAAGCCGCGCGGGGTTCGAGCACCCGCTTGAGGTCGTCATCCAGGGTGGTGAGGCTGATCATTACCCGGGCCAGGCGCTGGTTGGCCATCTGCGCCAGCAGGTCGAGGTCGCGCAGCACCAGCGCGCCCTTGGTGACGATGGTCACCGGGTGGCGAAAACGCAGCAGCACCTCCAGCAACCGACGGGTAAGTTGCTGTTCGCGCTCGATGGGCTGGTAGGGGTCGGTATTGGCGCCCAGGTTGATGGGTGCGCAGACGTAGCCGGGCTTGCTCAACTGCTGGGCCAGCACCTCGGCGGCGTTGGTCTTGGCGATAAGCTTGGTTTCAAAATCCAGCCCGGGAGAAAGGTCCCAGTAGGCATGGGAAGGGCGGGCATAGCAGTAGATGCAACCGTGCTCGCAGCCCCGATACGGGTTTATCGAGCGGTCGAAGGGCAGGTCGGGCGAGGTGTTGCGGCTGATCACCGACTTGGCGATCTCGACCCGCACCTCGGTGCCCTGGGTCAGCGGCACCTCCTGGTACCAGCCGTCATCCTCGGCCACCGAATGGCTCGGCGCAAACCGGTTATGCGGGTTGTGCGCCGTGCCGCGGCCTTTTTGCGGGGCGGTGGGGTTCATGGCGGGCCTCTATACTGTATTCATATACAGTATATCAGCCGCCCACAATCCAACAGCCCCTTCGGTCAGCCAGCCCTTACTCGGTTGGCTTCTTCAGCTTCGGGTTAGGGAAGAACTGCACGGTCTGCACCTTGGCCGGCGCCGCCTTGGGCGCCAGGTGGTTGACCCGCGTGCCGAGCTCCTTGGGCACCGACAAGCCCTGCTCGTTGAGGGTGTCGGTGAAGCCACAGGCCACGCACTCGCGGTGCGGCACGTCGTCTTCACTCCACATCATCAACTTGTCGGGCTCGCTGCACGCCGGGCAGACCGCCCCGGCGATGAAGCGCTTCTTGGTCTTGTTCACGGCTACCTCACTCATGCCGCCGCGTCCTCGGTCAGGCCGCTGTGGCGCAACAGTGCATCGATGGACGGCTCGCGGCCACGGAAGTCGACAAACAGCACCATCGGCTCACGCGAACCGCCACGGGCCAGGATCGCCTCGCGGAAGGCGCGGCCAGTCTCGGCATTGAGCACGCCTTCTTCCTCGAAGCGCGAGAAGGCATCGGCCGACAGCACTTCGGCCCACTTGTAGCTGTAGTAGCCCGCCGCATAGCCGCCGGCAAAGATGTGCGCAAAGCTGTTGGGGAAGCGGTTGTACGCGGGCGGGCGCATCACCGATACCTCGTCACGCACGCCTTCGAGCACCTGCAGCACGCTGCGGCCATCGCCGTGGCTGGCGTGCAGCTCGAAGTCGAACAGCGAGAACTCCAGTTGGCGCACCATCATCATGCCGGACTGGAAGTTCTTCGCCGCCAGCATCTTGGCGAGCAGGTCCTGGGGCAGGGCAGCGCCGGTTTCGTAGTGGCCGGAGATCAGCGCCAGGCCTTCGGGCTCCCAGCACCAGTTTTCCATGAACTGGCTTGGCAGCTCGACCGCATCCCAGGCCACACCGTTGATGCCAGACACACCGGCATGCTCGATGCGGGTCAACAGGTGGTGCAGGCCGTGGCCGAACTCATGGAACAGGGTGGTGACTTCATCGTGGGTCAGCAGCGCCGGCTTGCCGGGCGCGGCCGGGGTGAAGTTGCACACCAGGTTGGCCACCGGGCTTTGCAGCGCGCCTGCAGCGGTGCGGCGGCGGTCGCGGGCGCCGTCCATCCAGGCACCGCCGCGCTTGTTGGCGCGGGCATACAGGTCGAAGAAGAAGCGGCCAACGTGCTGGCCGTTTTCCTTGATTTCGAACAGGCGTACGTCCGGGTGCCAGGCGTCGAAGCCTTGCAGCTCGGTGATTTCGATGCCGTACAGGCGCTGGACGATACTGAACAGCCCGCCAAGCACCTTGTCGATCGGGAAGTAGGCGCGCAGGGCTTCCTGCGACACGCTGTAGCGCTGTTCACGCAGCTTCTCGCCGAAGTAACCGGCGTCCCAGCTGGCCAGTTCCGGGCAACCCTGTTCGGCGGCATAGGCCTTGAGCTGCTCCAGGTCCTGGGCGGCGAAGGGTTTGGAACGCTTGGCCAGGTCGCGCAGGAAGCTCAGCACCTGGTCGCTGGACTCGGCCATCTTGGTCGCCAGGCTCAGCTCGGCGTAGTTCTTGTAGCCCAGCAGCCCGGCCAGTTCCTGGCGCAGGTCAAGAATTTCGCGCATCACCGGGCCGTTGTCGAACTGGCCGGCATTCGGGCCCTGGTCCGAGGCACGGGTGCAGTAGGCGGCGTACAGCTCCTCGCGCAGGGCGCGGTCGCTGGCGTAGGTCATCACCGCGTAGTAGCTGGGGAATTCCAGGGTAATCAGCCAGCCGTCGAGGCCCTTGGCCTGGGCGGCGGCGGCCATCTGCGCCTTGGACGAGTCGGTCAGGCCGGCCAGCGCGGCTTCGTCGGTAACGTGCTTGGTCCAGGCCTGGGTGGCATCGAGCAGCTGGTTGGAGAAGCGGCTGCCCAGCTCGCTGAGCTTGCTCTGCACTTCGGCGTAACGCTGCTGCTTGTCCGCCGGCAAGTCGATACCCGACAGGCGGAAGTCACGCAGGGCATGCTCGAGGATAGTCTTTTGCGCCACGTCGAAGCCTGCCGCTTCCGGGCTGTTGACCAACGCCTGGTAGGCATCGAACAGCACACGGTTCTGGCCAAGTTCCGTAGAGTAGGCGCTCAGCGCCGGCAGGCAGGACTCATAGGCCTCGCGCAGTTCCGGGCTGTTGCACACCGCATTGAGGTGGCTGACCGGGCTCCAGGCAGCGCCCAGGCGGTCGTTCAGTTCGTCCATGGCCAGCACCAGGCCGGCCCAGGTGGGCTTGTCGCCCTGCTGCTGAAGGATCTCGGCAATGGCTTTACGGTTGTCGGCCAGGATCGCTTCGATCGCCGGCAACACGTGTTCGGCACGGATTTGCGAGAAGGGCGGCAGATCGTGGGATTGCAGAAGCGGGTTGTTCGCAGTCACGGTTTGGATACCTTGGCAGAAGAAACACTGCCCCATCTTAATTACAATCGACGCCGACCGCAGCAGGCAGCCTGCCTATCGGCACAGATGAGAGACGCTATCATGGCCATTCGCAGCTTCCAGCAACACACTCCGAAAGTGGGGCCCCGGGCATTCGTCGACCGATCGGCGGTGGTGCTGGGCGATGTGGAGATCGGTGAAGACAGCTCGGTCTGGCCGCTGACGGTGATTCGCGGCGACATGCACCGCATCCGCATCGGCGCGCGCACCAGCGTGCAGGATGGCAGCGTGCTGCACATCACCCACGCCGGGCCCTTCAACCCCGACGGGTTCCCGCTGATCATCGGCGACGAAGTCACCATCGGCCACAAGGTCATGCTGCATGGCTGCACCCTGGGCAACCGCATCCTGGTGGGCATGGGCAGCACCGTGATGGACGGCGCCATCGTCGAGGACGAAGTGGTGATCGGCGCCGGTAGCCTGGTGCCGCCCGGCAAGCGCCTGGTCAGTGGCTACCTGTACATGGGCAGCCCGGTGAAACAGGTGCGCCCGCTCAGTGAACAGGAGCGCGCCTTCTTCCCCTACAGCGCCGGCAACTATGTGAAGCTCAAGGACCAGCACCTGGCCGAAGGCTACGACCAACCTGAATGACCGCATTCGCGGGCAAGCCCGCTCCCACAAGGTCAGTGGAGCCTTCAAGGCCAGCGCTGGATCTGTGGGAGCGGGCTTGCCCGCGAAGAAGGCCACGCAATACTCAAGTGGAACCCCTTACATGCACCAGCAAAACATCCTCTTCGACCTCGACGGCACCCTGACCGACCCGCGCCTGGGCATCACCCGTTCGATCCAGTACGCGCTGGCCAAGCTGGGTATCGACGAGCCGGACCTGACCCGCCTCGAACACTTCATCGGCCCGCCCCTGCTGCAGGCTTTCATGCAGTTCTATGGCTTCGATGAAGCCAAGGCGTGGGACGCGGTGAATTTCTACCGCGAACGCTTCCGGGTCACCGGCCTGTACGAGAACCGGGTGTTCGAAGGGGTGCCGGAACTGCTCGAAGCACTCAACGGCCAAGGCCGCACGCTGTACATCGCCACCTCCAAGCCATGGGAATTCGCCCGCGAGATCGCCCGGCACTTCGCCTTCGACCGGCATTTCAAGGTGATCTACGGCAGCGAGCTGGATGGCACGCGCACCAACAAGGTTGAGCTGATTCGCCACCTGCTGGATGAGCAAGGGCTGGACCCTGCGCAAACGCTGATGATCGGCGACCGCAAGCATGATTTGATCGGCGCCCGCAGCAATGGCCTGCAGGCGGTGGCGGTGGGGTATGGGTTCGGTAGCCGGGAGGAGCTGGTGGCCGAGGCGCCGGCGTTTCATTTTGCTACGGTGGCCGAGTTGCATCGGGCATTTTGTAGGGATTGAGGGGGTTGGGGCTGCTTTGCAGCCCATCGCGACCTTTGGTCGCTCCTACAGGGATCGCGTTCCTGGTAGGAGCGACCAAAGGTCGCGAAGGGCCGCACAGCGGCCCCAGCTTCACATCAACCGCTGCAACGCCGCCTTCCTCTCGTCAGCCGGCAACCGCCCAAGCTGCTCGACCCGCTCATAAAACCGCGCCCAGTCTCCATTCACCTCCCGAAACAAGGCCGCAAACGCCGGCACCCACTGGTCATACAGCCCGAACGGCAACAACTTGGCATTGTTCAACGGCGCGTAGATCCAGGCGTCATAACGTTTATCCCCGTTCCACTGGCTGTCACGCACCTGCTTGTACTCGCCCCGCAAGCGCTCGAATTCCGCCTGCTTGGCCATTCGCTTGTGCACATCGTCCAGGGGCCCTGCATAAATCGCCTGCAACCGCTCACGGCTGGCCAGTATCAGCCGGGTGAACTGCTCACGCTGCTCGGAATCATCCGCCCCCACCGGCGCAAGCCCGCGTGCCACCCGCCATTGCCGGGTGCCTTCCTGCTCGACGAAGTTGGCATACGACTCGTTGAACTCGGTGTCGTCCTTCACATAGAAGCGCTGGTGCGCCAGCTCATGGAAGATCAGCGTGGCCAGGCGTTCATCACCCCAGGCCGCCATGGACGAGAGGATGGGGTCATCGAACCAACCCAACGTCGAATAGGCCTCCACGCCGCTCACGTACACATCCAGGCCCTGCTCACGCAGCAACGCCGCGGCACCCCGGGCAGCGCCCTGCTGGTAATAGCCCCGGTACGCCACGCAGCCGGCAATCGGAAAGCAATGGGTCACCGGCTGCAGCGACAGCTCCGGCGTTGCGAACACATTCCACACCACGTAGGGCCGCTTGAGGTCGGTATACAGCCGGTAGCTGCGGTTATCCGGCAGCTTCAGGTGCTGGCTGGCGAACAACCGCGCCTGCTCGGCATGCGCCAGGCGCTCGCGCAGCTTCGCCGGGGTGGCGGGGTTGGCGATCACCTGGTCCACCGGCTGGCGCGCCCGCAGCAGCTGCCATTGGCCCTCGGCCAGCTGGCCGTAGTAGCCCAGGCTGCTGCAACCGCTCAGCGCAATGATGCCCAGCAGCGGAACCAAATGCCTGAAAACGCGGTCGAGTGGCCCAGGGCCTGAGCGCTTGAGAACAACAAAGAGATCCATCTGGGGCTTTCCCGCTCACGGCCAATGCACTTCAAGACTATCTCGCCAAGGGGGAGTTTCGCCATGCGTGCACTGTTGGTCACCGGCTCATTGTTGCTGGTTTCGGCCTGTTCGACCCTGCCAGACCCCGACCCGAACCAGGCCTGGGTCGACCTTGCTCCCTACGACAACGCCTCGCTGCACGCCGTGCAGGTAGACGAGCGCGACTGGGCCGACAACCGCTATTTCGAAGTACAGCCCGGCAGCCACGAGCTGACCGTGCGCTACCAGTTCCCGGTTGCACCGAGCAATATCGGCCCGGTCGAGGAGCCGTTGTGGCGCGATTGCCAGGTCAAGGTGGCCTACAAAGGCTTCAATGCCGGCGAACGCTACCAGGTGCAGGCCGGCAGTATCGGTTTCCGCCCCTGGATCAAGCTCTACGACCAACAGCAAAAACTGGTCGGCCAAGGCTCGCCAGCGGGTTGCCAACGCACCTGAGCCCGGCAAATGGCGCTATGCTTGTAAGCTGTAAATCGCAAGTGGGAGTTTTGCCATGCGCCAGCCCATGATGCTGATCGCCCTCAGTGCACTGGGGGCTTGCGCCAGCCCCTTGCCGCCCGCCGACCCCGGCAAAGCCTGGGTCGACCTCTATACCATGACCCCAGGCCGCCTGGTCATGGCCGACCGCCTGGACGGCCAGCGCCTGGATGATGGCCGCTACTTCCAGGTAACGCCCGGCAAGCACGAACTGGTGGTGCGCTTCGATTATGAAATCTATGCCGGCGGCATCATGACCGAGCCCAAGGACCGCACCTGCTACCTGACCGTGCGCTACAACGACTTCAAGGCCGGCGAGCGTTACCGGCTGGAGGCCCGGGCACCGGTGATGGAGCCGCAGGTGCTGCTGTATGACGCCAGCCGGCGGGTGGTGGTGAACGAGCCCAGCGATGTGTTTTGCATTCCCTGAGCGGAGCTGCCTTGCAGCCCATCGCGACAACCTGTCGCGATGGGCCTCAACCGTCAGCGATCATTCTTCTGGTAAATGATCTTCTTGGTACCACCCTCGCAGCTACCCACGACCATGTTCTGGTCCTTCACCTCGCTGTTGGGCACGATCTCCAGGGTGTAGGACTGCACCCCCTGGGCCTGGATCTTGGCTTCGATCTCAGCCTTGAGTTCTTCGCACGGTTTTACCGCCGCCAAGGCAGAAGTGGCCATCAGCGAAGCCAGCACGGCGATTGCTACGCGAATCATGGAACGGCTCCTGGAAGGGCAGCGGTGCTGCCGATGCTGTTTAGACTACAGCAAACCGTTGCCGTTGCGCCGCTTAGCCCACCAGCGTGGCATCCAGGCTGATCTTCGCGTTGAGCACCTTGGACACCGGGCAACCGGCCTTGGCCTTGTTGGCGATTTCCTGGAACTGCGCGTCACTGGCGCCGGGCACCTTGGCCTTGAGAATCAGGTGCACCGCCGTGATGGCAAAGCCGTCTGGCTGCTTGTCGAGGGTGACTTCGGCAATGGTGTCGATGCGCTCGGGGGTCAGCCCGGCTTCACCCAGCATCATCGACAGTGCCATCGAGAAGCAGCCGGCATGGGCCGCGCCAATCAGCTCCTCTGGGTTGGTGCCCGGCGAGCCTTCGAACCGTGTGTTGAAGCCGTAAGGGTTTTGCTTGAGGGCGCCACTTTCAGTGGAGAGCAGGCCCTTGCCATCCTTCAGGCCACCTTGCCAAATCGCCGATGCTGTCTTTTTCATGATGCCTCCTGGTCGCAGGGTTACTTACCTAACGGTTCAGAGGCCAGCGTCCTACGGCAAGTTCAGAGCAATTACCCCGTTAGCATTGAATCCGGCGAATGTGCCCATACAGAGTCAACAGGGCCTGCGGGCCAACCATTCTTGCGGAGGCTCCCATGACGCCGTTGCGTGACCTGAAAATATCCACCCTCGACCTGGTGCCCGTGCGCGCCGACCAAGGCCCGGCGCAATCGCTGCACAACTCGCTGGACCTGGCGCGGCATGTGGAGCGCTTTGGCTACAACCGCTTCTGGGTGGCCGAACACCACAACATGGACGGCATCGCCAGCTCAGCCACCTCGGTGCTGATCGGCTACCTGGCCGGCGGCACCTCGACCATCCGAGTCGGCTCCGGTGGCATCATGCTGCCCAACCATGCTCCGCTGGTAATCGCCGAACAGTTCGGCACCCTGGCCAGCCTCTACCCCGGGCGCATCGACCTGGGCCTGGGCCGCGCGCCGGGCTCCGACCAGATGACCGCCTACGCCCTGCGCCGCGACCGCGCCGGCAGCGCCGACGATTTCCCGGACGATGTGGAAGAACTGTCGCGCTACCTGGGCCCGCGTACCGATGACCAGAAAGTGATCGCCGTGCCCGGCCACGACACCGACGTGCCCCTGTGGCTACTAGGCTCCAGCCTGTTCAGCGCCCAGTTGGCCGGCATGCGCGGCATGCCCTATGCCTTTGCCTCGCACTTCGCGCCGCGCTACATGCATGAGGCGATTCGCATCTACCGCGACCACTTCAAGCCCTCCACCACCTTGGCCAAGCCCTACGTGATGCTGGGGATTCCGATGGTGGTGGCGGAAACCGACGAAAAGGCCGAGTACCTGGCCACGTCGGTATACCAGCGCATTCTGGCGCTTATTCGTGGGCAAAGCCTGATGCAGAAACCGCCAGTGCCGAGCATGGATGGCCTGTGGCTGCCCCATGAGCGCGATGCAGTGGGCAGTTTCCTGGGCTTGGCGATGATTGGCAGCCCGCAGAAGGTGCGGGCCAAGGTCGAGGTGCTGCTGGAGCAGACTGGGGCCGATGAGCTGATCTTCACCTGTGATTTGTATGAGCATGCGGACCGGGTGCGGTCCTATGAATTGTTGGCGCAGGCCTTGAAAACCGAGTGACGTTCTTCGCGGGGCAAGCCCGCTCCTACAATCTAATGTGTAGGAGCGGGCTTGCCCCGCGAAGAAGCCAGCCCATCACCCACGGCGGTAGACAATCTCCTTGCTACCCGCCTCGCAGCTGCCCACCACCTTGCCCGCCGGGTCGCCTTTCTTGACGATCTCCAGCTTGTAACCGCTCACACCCTTGGCATCGAGCTTGGCCGCGATTTCCGCCTTGAGCTCTTCACAGGGCTTGCCTGCAGCCATGGCACCACCGGCCAGCGCCATCATCCCCACTGCCAGAATCAGTTTCTTCATCGATCGCATTCCTTGTTACAGATGAGAAAAGACCAGAAGGGCGCCGCCAAGGCGCCCTTCGAAGTTATAACGCCATCACGCCGGGCGATGCCAGCCCGTTTACGTTTCAGCTGTTGGCAATACGGAAGCCCACCTTCAACGTCACCTGGAAGTGCGCTGCCTTGTTGTCGCGGATATGCCCCCGGGTGTCGACCACCTCGAACCACTCCAGGTGCTTGATGCTCTTGCCCGCTTCGGCCAGGGCATTGTTGATCGCTTCTTCAATGCTGGTAGGGGACGAACCTACCAGTTCGATCTTCTTGTAGGTGTGATGATCGGTCATGAGCGCTCTCCTTGGATGACAGTCAGTTGAGCCTAGCAGTGCAGGCCACGTTTACCTGCGAGCGGCAACTGCCCGGTAAAGTTCGATCGCACTTTCCCGCAGCCAGGGGGTCGCACTTGTTACAGTCCATACTGCAAAGGAGAGTCAACATGCACCGCAACTCGCTGCGCAAATCGTCCCTGGAAAGCATGGAAGCAGAGATCGAGAGCCTGCTCAAAAGCCTGGAAAACCTGAAGCATGACGCTTCCGAGGAATCGCAAAAGTCGGTAAAGGCGATACGCAGCAATGCCGAGAGCGCCCTGCGCCACTCGCGCAGCCTGATCAGCGATGCCTACCAGGAAGTCAAGCAACGCACCCGCCAAACCGGTATCGCTACCCGCGACTACGCACAGGAACATCCCTACACCACCGCCGGCGTGGCCATCGGCGCCCTCGGCCTGTTGGCGGCCTACCTGCTGTGCAAGCGTAACTAAGCGCTCTGGCGCGCCAGTTCCGCGCGCAGCCACTGCGCCAGCTGCTCGGCGCGCCCATCCGCGGCGCGCCGTGGCACCCACAGCGCCAGCGCGGCGGGGGTAGGTGAAAAGCCCCACGGCGCGCTGAGCCGCCCAGCCCGCAGGTCATCAGCCACCAGCGGCTGCGGGGCGATGGCCACCCCAAGGCCGGCCACGGCCGCCTCCAGCAAGTAATACAAATGCTCGAACGCCTGGCCGTAGTGCAACGTCGCCGGGTCCAGGCCCTGCTCGGCCACCCAGGTGGGCCAGGCTTGCGGGCGCGAGGTGGTGTGGAGCAACGCCTCATCGAGCAATGCCTTGGCAGGCGCGCCCTGCAAGCGTTCGAAGCCGTTGAAGTGCGGGCTCAGCACCGGGCCAATGCGCTCCTGGGCCAGCACATGCACCTGCATGTCTGCCGGCCACGGCGGCTCGGCGTACACCAGCAGCGCATCCAGCCCGGGCCGGCGCGGGTCAAGGTCGCCTTCGCCGGCGGACAGGTGCAGGCGCAAGGCCGGCAGGTCGGCGTTCAACCGCCCCAGGCGGGGAATGAACCAGCGCGCCAGCAGGCTGCCGGAGCACCCCAGCACGAACGGCGCTTCGCTCACATCCCGGCTCAGCTCGGCGCAGACGCTACGCAGGCGGTCGAACGCTTCGCCACTGGCATCGCGCAGGCGCACCCCGGCATCTGTGAGTTTGATGCCGCGCCCATCCTTGCTGAACAGGGCCAGGCCCAAGTGCTCCTCCAGCACCTTGAGCTGCCGGCTGACGGCCCCGTGGGTGACGTGAAGCGCTTCGGCTGCCTGGCTCACGCTGTTGAGCCGGGCGGTGGCCTCGAAGGCCCGCAGGGCATTGAGGGGAGGGAGGTCGTGGGCCATGTTACCTGTGAGTTTTTCTGACAAGTTTGCGCAATCTTATCGGTTTTCAGCCGGGCGCGCCGTGGTTACAGTAAAGCCCATCACTCATTCACTACGCCCTGGAGCGCCCCATGTCCCAGTCCCAGTCCCAATACCGTCCCGGCCCCGACGCCAACGGCCTGTTCGGCGCGTTCGGTGGCCGCTACGTGGCCGAAACCCTGATGCCGCTGGTGCTGGACCTGGCCCGCGAATACGAAGCAGCCAAGGCCGACCCGAAATTCCTCGAAGAGCTGGCCTATTTCCAGCGCGACTACATCGGCCGCCCCAACCCACTGTATTTCGCCGAGCGCCTGACCGAACACTGCGGCGGCGCGAAGATCTTCTTCAAGCGTGAAGAACTCAACCACACCGGCGCACACAAGGTGAACAACTGCATCGGCCAGGTGCTGCTGGCCAAGCGCATGGGCAAGAAACGCCTGATCGCTGAAACTGGCGCCGGCATGCACGGCGTGGCCACTGCCACCGTCGCTGCCCGCTTCGGCCTGCCGTGCGTAATCTACATGGGCGCCACCGACATCGAGCGCCAGCAGGCCAACGTGTTCCGCATGAAGCTGCTGGGCGCCGAGATCGTACCGGTCACCGCCGGCACCGGCACCCTGAAAGACGCCATGAACGAGGCCCTGCGCGACTGGGTCACCAACGTTGAAGACACCTTCTACCTGATCGGCACCGTGGCCGGCCCGCACCCGTACCCGGCCATGGTCCGCGATTTCCAGTCGATCATCGGCAAGGAAACCCGCGCCCAGCTGCAGGAAAAGGAAGGCCGCCTGCCGGACAGCCTGATCGCCTGCGTGGGCGGTGGCTCCAACGCCATGGGCTTGTTCCATGAATTCCTCGAAGAGCCAAGCGTGCAGATCATCGGCGTCGAAGCCGGTGGCCACGGCGTGCACACCGACAAGCACGCCGCCAGCCTGAACGGCGGCGTACCGGGTGTGCTGCACGGCAACCGTACCTACCTGCTGCAGGACGAGGACGGCCAGATCACCGACGCCCACTCGATTTCCGCAGGCCTGGACTACCCTGGCATCGGCCCGGAGCACGCCTACCTGCACGAGGTGAAGCGCGTGGAATACGTCAGCATCACCGACGACGAGGCGCTGGATGCGTTCCACGCCACCTGCCGCCTGGAAGGCATCATCCCGGCCCTGGAAAGCTCCCATGCCCTGGCCGAGGCGATCAAGCGCGCGCCAAACCTGCCCAAGGACCACCTGATGGTGATCTGCCTGTCGGGCCGTGGCGACAAAGACATGCAAACCGTGATGAACCACATGGCCGCCCAGGAGAAACAGGCATGAGCCGTCTTGAACAACGCTTCGCCGAACTGAAAGCCGAAGGCCGCGCGGCGCTGGTCACCTTCGTCACTGCCGGTGACCCGGGCTACGACGCTTCGCTGCAGATCCTCAAGGGCCTGCCGGCCGCCGGTGCCGACGTGATCGAGCTGGGCATGCCGTTCACCGACCCGATGGCTGACGGCGTGGCCATCCAGCTCGCCACCCTGCGCGCCCTGGAAGCCGGCCAGACCCTGGCCAAGACCCTGCAGATGGTTCGTGAATTCCGTGTGGATAACCACACCACGCCGATCGTGCTGATGGGCTACTACAACCCGATTCACCGCTTCGGTGTGGATAAATTCGTTGGCGAAGCCAAGGCTGCCGGTGTCGATGGCCTGATTATCGTCGACCTGCCGCCCGAGCACGACGCCGAACTGGCCACCCCGGCCCAGGCGGCGGGCATCGACTTCATTCGCCTGACCACCCCAACCACCGACGACGCCCGCCTGCCGCGGGTGCTGGAGCGCAGCTCCGGGTTCGTCTACTACGTGTCGGTGGCGGGTGTGACCGGCGCAGGCTCGGCGACTACCGAGCACGTGAGCGAGGCGATTGCCCGCCTGCGCCGGCATACCGACCTGCCGGTCAGCGTTGGTTTCGGCATTCGCACGCCGGAGCAGGCGGCAAACATCGCCCGCCTGGCGGATGGTGTGGTGGTGGGCTCGGCGCTGGTCGACAAGATTGCCCAGGCCAAAACTGCGGACCAGGCCGTTGGCGATGTATTGAGCCTGTGTTCGGCACTGGCTGAAGGCGTGCGCGGCGCCCGGTTGTAAACCGCGCCGCCTGCTTCGCGGGGCAAGCCCGCTCCTACAAGGTGATGTGTGGCCATCGAAGGCGACGCTCTACCTGTAGGAGCGGGCTTGCCCCGCGAAGAGGCCAGCCCAGGCTATCCCAGCCTAACCCCCAAAAATCGAAAGATTCAAAGGCCGCACGGCCCCCATCCAGATCGCATGGTCCCGGTGATCCGCCAGTTCATCCCCGGTCAGCGGATGCAGGAACACCACCAGCCCCTTGCGGTACAGCGCCAGCCACGGCAGCACCACCCCAACGAATTCCGGCTCGAACGCCAACTGGCAACTCCAGTCCGGGTGTGGCCCGACGGGCTTCTGGTGCATGCGCCCCATGGTCACCGGAAACAACCGCGCGGCCTCTTCACACAGCTCGCGGGCCTGCTCCAGGGTGGATGCGTCGTAATAAACGTGGGCGTGGTAGCCCTTGATCCTTTGCACGGTAACTCCTGAAATCGAACCTACCGTATGACTATACGCCGAACCCAGCGCTACTGACTGCGCTCCTGCTCCAGCCACCCCACGAACCGCTCGATCAGCGCCCCGCGCCGCTTGCGCGGCGGCAGCACCACGTAATACCCCCGCGCCGAGCGCAAACTCCCCTGCAGCGGCCGGCACAGCAACCCTTGTTCCACCAGCCCGTCCACCAGGTGCCCCCAACCAATCGCCACCCCTTGCCCAGCAATCGCCGCCTGGATCAGCAGGGTGTAATTGTCGAACCGCAACTGCCCCGGCGGCGGCGGGCTGGCCAGGCCAAACCCGCGAAACACCCCTGCCCAGTCAAACCATCGGCTGGCTTGCTCGCCGCGCAAATGCAACAGGGGCAATCGCTGCAAAGCCTCGGCTGACAAGGGTTTGCCAGGAATCAGCCGTGGGCTGCACACCGGAAACACCTCTTCGTCGAACAACCAACGGCTTTCGCCCTGGTGAAAGCGACCGTCGCCAAACAGCACCGCCACGTCGATATCCGGGCGCAGCATCGCCTGGCTGCGCTCACCCGTCACCAGGCTGACATCCACCTGTGGATAAAGCTGGTGGAAGCGCTGCAAGCGGGGCATCAGCCAAAAGGCGGCAAAGGCAAAATCCGTGGCCACCTGCAGTACCTCACGCTGGCCACGGCCGCTTGCCTGGGCAATGCCATCGTCCATGGCCTGCAGGCCCTGGTGCACCTGTTCATAAAGCACCAGGCCCGCCTCGGTCAGCTCGATGCCCCGGTAGATGCGGTCGAACAAGCGCGTGCCCAGCTGCGCCTCCAGGCGCTTGACCTGCTGGCTCACCGCCGGCTGCGTGGTTCCCAGCGCCAACGCTGCGGCGGTGAAGCCACGCAGGCGGGCGGCGGCCTCGAACACCCGCAAGGTATCCAGTGAAAGCTCGGCAAGGTGCTCAAACATAAGCGTGGCTAATCCCAGTCATTGCCCGCCATGGGCTTTACCCATGTTATCCACAGTCGCATCTTGGTAGGCAAGCGGTTCGCATAACCCCCAACGATGGATACAAGCATGACGCGCCCGAATATCCTGTTCATCATGGCCGACCAGATGGCCGCACCCTTGCTGCCGATCTACGGCCCTTCGCCCATCCAGATGCCGCACCTGAGCCGCCTGGCCGAGCAGGCGGTGGTGTTCGATTCGGCGTACTGCAACAGCCCGCTGTGCGCGCCCTCGCGTTTCACCCTGGTCAGCGGCCAGCTGCCCAGCCGCATCGGCGCCTACGACAACGCCGCCGATTTCCCCGCCGACGTGCCCACTTATGCACACTACCTGCGCCGCCTGGGCTACCGCACCGCGTTGTCGGGCAAGATGCACTTCTGCGGCCCCGACCAGTTGCACGGTTACGAAGAACGCCTGACCAGCGACATCTACCCCGCCGACTACGGCTGGGCGGTGAACTGGGATGAGCCGGATGTGCGCCCCAGCTGGTACCACAACATGTCCTCGGTACTGCAGGCCGGGCCCTGCGTGCGTACCAACCAGCTGGATTTCGACGAGGAAGTGGTGTTCAAGGCCCGCCAGTACCTCTACGACCATGTGCGCGAGAACGATGGCCGGCCGTTTTGCCTCACGGTGTCGATGACCCACCCGCACGACCCGTACACCATTCCCAAGCGCTACTGGGACCGCTACGAGGCTGTGGATATCCCCATGCCACGCGCCGAGCTCAGCCAATCGGCGCTCGACCCCCACTCCCAGCGCCTGCTCAAGGTCTACGACCTGTGGAACAAGCCGCTGCCTGTGGACAAGATTCGCGATGCCCGCCGCGCCTATTTCGGCGCCTGCAGCTACATCGACGACAACATCGGCCAGCTGCTGCAAACCCTGGAAGAGTGCAACCTGGCCGACGACACCCTGATCGTGTTCTCCGGCGACCACGGCGACATGCTGGGCGAGCGCGGGCTCTGGTACAAAATGCACTGGTTCGAAATGTCGGCCCGGGTGCCCTTGCTTATCCACGCGCCCAAGCGCTTCGCCGCAGGCAGGGTGAGGGCTTCGGTGTCGACCTGCGACCTGCTGCCAACCCTGGTGGAGCTGGCTGGCGGGGCTGTGGATAACCACCTGCACCTGGACGGCCGCTCACTGCTCGGCCACCTGCAGGGGCAGGGCGGGCACGACGAGGTGATCGGCGAATACATGGCCGAAGGCACCGTCGGCCCGCTGATGATGATTCGCCGTGGGGCCTATAAATTCGTGTACAGCGAAGACGACCCCTGCCTACTCTATGACCTGAGCCACGACCCGCACGAGCGGGAGAACCTCGCCGGCAGCCCGGACCACCAGGCGCTGCTGCAGGCATTCGTCGATGAAGCGCGCCAGCGCTGGGATATCCCCAGCCTGCGCCAGCAGGTACTGGCCAGCCAGCGGCGCCGCCGCCTGGTGGCCGAGGCCCTGGCCATCGGCACACTGAAAAGCTGGGACCACCAACCGCTGGTGGATGCCAGCCAACAGTACATGCGCAACCACATCGATCTCGACGACCTCGAGCGCAAGGCACGTTATCCACAGCCCGCCCCCATGGATTGAGAAGAGAGGCCGCCATGCAGAAGTTCTCCACCGCCGTGTTGACCCTGGCCCTGGGCCTGGGTGCTGCCTCGGCCCACGCCGCCGACGACGACGCGCAATGCAGCACCGTGAAGATGGCCGACCCCGGCTGGAGCGACATCGCCTCGACCAACGCCGTGGCCCGCTTGCTGCTGGAGAGCCTGGGTTACCAGGTGAAGATCGACAGCCTGGCGGTGCCGATCATCTACGGCGGCCTCAAGGATGGCCGGGTCGATGCCTTCCTGGGTAACTGGATGCCGGCGCAGCAGGGCTTTCACGACAAGTTCATCGCCAGTGGCGACGTGCAGCAACTGTCGCGCAACCTGGAAGGCACCGAGTTCACCCTGGCCGTGCCGGATTATGTGTGGAACGCCGGGGTGAAAGATTTCGCCGACCTGCAAAAGCACGCCGACCAGTTCGACAAGAAGTTGTACGGGATCGGCTCAGGGGCCCCGGCCAACTTGTCGCTGAAGGAAATCATCGACAAGAACCAGTTCAACCTTGGCCAATGGAAGCTGGTGGAATCGAGCGAGCAGGCGATGCTGACGCAGGTAGACCGGGCGGTGAAGAAGCAGCAGTTCATCACTTTCCTCGGCTGGACGCCGCACCCGATGAACGTGAAGCTAAAAATGCACTACCTGACGGGCGGGGAGCAGTGGTTCGGCAGCAAGGGCGAGGTGTTTACGCTGACGCGCAAGGGTTATCCACAAGCCTGCCCGAACGCGGCCAAGTTGTTGGGCAACCTGAGTTTCACCCTGGACATGGAAAACACCATCATGGCCCAGGTTGTGGATAAGAAGGTGAGCTTCGATCAAGCGGCCAAGGCGTGGGTGAAACAGCACCCAGAGTTGCTGGAAGGTTGGCTTGCCGGGGTAACCACCAAAGCCGGCGGCGATGCCCTGGAGGCCGTCAAAGCCAAGCTCTGATCCCCGCCCCTGTGGATATCCCCCTGTAGGAGATCAATCAGCCCTGCGGGCTGCAATCCCCTGTGGGAGCGGGCTTGCCCGCGAAGCAGGCGACGCGGTGGATGGCACCGGCTTCGCCGGTGTTCGCGGGCAAGCCCGCTCCTACAGGTATTGGGTAATGCCTGGGGAGGTCAGCCCCGCGCCAACTGCCGGCGCAGCTCGGCCAGCACCGGCGCGGTATCCGGCCGCACGCCACGCCACAGGAAGAACGCCTCGGCCGCCTGTTCGGCCAGCATCCCCAGCCCATCCAGCACCTTGGCCGCCCCCAGCTTTTCCGCCCACTGGCAAAACGGCGTCGGCTCCTTGCCATACATCATGTCGTAGCACACGGTGCGCCCGGCCTCGACCAAGCTCTCGGCAATCGGCGGCAGCTCACCGGCCAGGCTCGCCGACGTGGCATTGATGATCACGTCCACCGGCTCACGCAGCCAGGCAAACCCGCTGGCCACCACCGGGCCCAGTTCATCGAACTCCCGCGCCAGCTGCTCGGCCTTTTCCACCGTGCGGTTGGCGATCACCAGCGACTGCGGCTTGTGCGCCAGAATCGGCTCCAGCACGCCACGCACGGCGCCACCGGCACCCAGCAGCAGAATGCGCTTGCCAGCCAGCACTACCCCGGCATTCACCGTCAGGTCGCGCACCAGGCCGGCGCCGTCGGTGTTGTCACCCAGCAGGCTGCCATCGGCCAGCTTGCTCAGCGTGTTCACCGCGCCAGCGCGTTGGGCACGTGGGGTCAGGCTGTCGCACAGGCGATAGGCCTCTTCCTTGAACGGCACGGTGACGTTGCCACCGCTGCCTTGCTTGAAGAAGCCGCGCGCGCAGTCGCTGAATTCATCCACAGGCGCCAGCAAGGTGGCGTATTCCAGGTGCTGGCCGGTTTGCTCGGCGAACAGGCGGTGAATCAGCGGCGACTTGCTGTGGCCGATGGGGTTACCGAAAACAACGTACTGGTCCATGACGGTTCCTTGTTTATCCACAGGCTCACTGGCCGAGCCAGTCGCGGTCCTGCAGGAAGTATTCGGTCAGGCGCGCTTCCTCGCTACCGGGTTCGGCCTTCCAGTCGTAGCCCCAACGCACCTGCGGTGGCAGCGACATGAGGATCGACTCGGTGCGGCCCCCCGATTGCAGGCCGAACAGGGTGCCACGGTCGTACACCAGGTTGAACTCCACGTAGCGGCCGCGGCGGTATTCCTGGAATTCGCGCTGCTGCGGGGTGAAGGGGGTGTGCTTGCGGCGCTGGACGATCGGCAGGTAGGCCTCGACGTAAGCGTCACCGATGGCACGCAGGAAGGCGAAGCAGGTGTCGAAGTCCCATTCGTTCAGGTCGTCGAAGAACAGGCCGCCGATGCCGCGTGGCTCGCCACGGTGCTTGAGGTGGAAGTAACGGTCGCACCAGGCCTTGTACCGCGGGTACACGTCGGCACCGAACGGCGCGCAGGCCTGTTCGGCCACGCGGTGCCAGTGGATGCAGTCTTCTTCGTGGGCGTAATACGGCGTGAGGTCGAAGCCGCCGCCGAACCACCACACCGCCTCTTCGCCTTCTTTTTCAGCGATGAAGAAGCGCACGTTGGCGTGGGACGTGGGCACATGGGGGTTGTGCGGGTGAATCACCAGCGACACGCCCAGGGCTTCGAAGCCTCGGCCTGCCAGTTCCGGGCGATGGGCGCTGGCCGACGGCGGCAGGCCGGCGCCGAACACGTGGGAGAAGTTGACCCCGCCTTTCTCGATCAGCTGGCCATCACCGATCACCCGCGTGCGGCCCCCGCCACCGGCTTCGCGCACCCAGGCGTCCTCGACGAAGCGGGCACCGCCGTCTTCGGCTTCGAGGGCAGAGCAGATGCGGTCTTGCAGGTCGAGCAGGTAGGCTTTCACGGCCTCGGTGCGGCTAGTCATCGGGTCACCAGGAACGGGCAGGGAAGAATTCGCCGGCTAGCATACCACCGCCGGCGCGCGCGCCGCAGTTGACGGCGATCAAGCAAAGGCGTCCGATAGAAGGCCTTTTCCCGATCCCGACAACAGGAGTGCGAGATGGCCAAGCGTATCCAGTTCAGCCAGCATGGCGGCCCAGAGGTGCTGCAGCTTGTGGAATTCGACCCCGCCCCGCCGGGCCCGCAGCAGGTGCGCGTGCGCAACCATGCGATCGGCCTGAACTTCATCGACACCTATTTCCGCGGCGGGCTGTATGCGCCGCCGTCCCTGCCTTCGGGGTTGGGCACCGAGGCCGCTGGCGTGGTCGAGGCCGTGGGTGAGGGCGTCAGCCGCCTGAAGGTCGGCGACCGCGTGGCCTACGGCACCGGCCCGCTGGGTGCCTACAGCGAGGTGCACACGCTGCCGGAGGCCAACCTGGTCAAGCTGCCCGAGCACATCAGCTTCGAGCAGGCCGCGGCGGTGATGCTCAAGGGCCTGACCGTGCAGTACCTGCTGAAGCAGACCTACGCCGTGCAACCGGGCGACGTGATCCTGTTCCATGCTGCGGCGGGGGGTGTTGGCTCGCTGGCATGCCAGTGGGCCAAGGCGTTGGGGGCCAAGCTGATCGGCACGGTGAGTTCTGCCGAGAAGGCCGAGCGGGCGAAGGCGCTGGGGGCCTGGGCGACCATCGATTACAGCCGCGAAGACGTGGCCAAGCGGGTGCTGGAGCTGACCGATGGCAAGAAATGCCCGGTGGTGTATGACGGTGTGGGCGCCGACACCTGGCTGACCTCGCTGGATTGCCTGCGGCCACGGGGGTTGATGGTGAGCTTTGGCAATGCTTCGGGGGCGGTGAGCGGGGTGAACCTGGGGATTCTGTCGCAGAAGGGGTCGTTGTACGTCACGCGGCCGACCTTGGCGACGTATGCCAATAATGCCGAGAACACCCAGGCCATGGCCGATGACCTGTTTGCCATGATTGGCAGTGGGCAATTGGTTGTGGATATCCAGCAGCGGTATCCGTTGAGTGAGGCGGCCAAGGCGCAGACAGAGTTGTCGGCGCGCAGGACGGTGGGGTCTACGGTGTTGTTGCCGTAATAAGCGCCTGCCTTGAGGTTTGCAGCGCCTGTGAAATCGAGCGCCGCGCGGGCGGCGCTCGATCTCACAGGCGCAGAAAGCATCAAGGCAGGCACCTCTCAGCCCCCACACCGCCTACTGCTTAACAGGCGCCGATTCAATGCCATCCAGAATCGCCTCAACCAACCCCTCGGCCATCTCGACCGCATGCAGGCTGGACCAATACATCCCACGGCCTTCCTCGCTCAGGTAATCGAGGGTCTTGTAGCCGGTTTCGTAGGCGCAGCGCAGGTACAGCGCGATATGAACCAGCGCATCGGCGGCGCAGATGTTGGGGTTTACGCTGAACAGCGCTTCATGGCCGGCGTCGCAGCGGCCGAAGGCGCGGGGGGCAGTGTTGGGAAGGGGTGGATCCGGGACGATTTTCTTGATCATTGGAAAATGCTCCTCAAAGCCACCACCCTTCACTACCACGTGAAGGGTGGCGACTGTACGCGAGGTGGTAGACCCGGGCATTTTCCAATCCAGGCAGGCTCGAAAGCCTCCCACGCACAGCCGCCATAGACTGTCATGGAAAAAATGCATCCGGGCTACCACACCCGATCGCCAAGTTATTCGGCGACGGTCTGAAGCCTAGAGGCAAGGATTCCCACTGAGAAGGTGATGGCAGGGGACGCTGGCTGTAGGATATTTCCCTAATACGCAGGTTGGACAGGCTGTTTGGCAACAATCAGAAAAACCTGCGGGTGTTCGCCGAAAGGTATGTGTCGCCTATGCGACCGAGCGCCGCCCGCGCGGCGCTTCGCGAGCTGCGCTCGCTCCTACGTTTGTTTCGGGCCAGTGAGTTCTGGGGAATTGCGCGCGAACGCCTTGGCGCCTGGCGCGATATCGTGTCGTATCAACAAGGCGGTCGCGTACGCCTGCCACAGGCATAACTGGCCCGAAACAAACGTAGGAGCGAGCAAAGCTCGCGAAGCGCCGCGCGGGCGGCGCTCGATTTCACAGGCGCTGAAAGCATCAAGGCAGGCACCTCTCAGCCCCCACACCGCCTACTGCTTAACAGGCACAGATTCAATGCCATCCAGAATCGCCTCAACCAACCCTTCGGCCATCTCGACCGCATGCAGGCTGGACCAATACATCCCACGGCCTTCCTCGCTCAGGTAATCGAGGGTCTTGTAGCCGGTTTCGTAGGCGCAGCGCAGGTACAGCGCGATATGAACCAGCGCATCGGCGGCGCAGATGTTGGGGTTTACGCTGAACAGCGCTTCATGGCCGGCGTCGCAACGGCCGAAGGCGCGGGTGGCAGTGTTGGGAAGGGGTGGATCAGGAACTATCTTTTTCATGGGATAACTCTCGCTTCTATGCCCCACCTATTCGTTACCACACGATTAGGTGGCAGCTGTACGCGGGGTGGTAAACCGGAGAGAGTTCCCATAACCCGGCAGGCACGAAGCCTCCCGCGTACAGCCGCCATAGACTGCCAGGAACTCTCCGGTTCGGGTTACCACACCCGATCGCCAAGTTATTCGGCGACGGTCTGAAGCCTAGAGGCAAGGATTCCCGCTGAGAAGGTGATGGCAAGGGACGCGGGTTGTAGGATATTTCTCAATCCTCAATCCGCACAGCCATGCGAGACATATTCAGAAAAATCCGTGCGGGTTTGGCGTCTGTAGGAGCGGGCTTGACCCGCGAAGCAAGCACCGCGGTGCATGGCACCGGCTGCGCCGGTGTTCGCGGGGCAAGCCCGCTCCTACAAAGGGTAGCGGCGCGTTTGCGGGCAATGTTCCCTGCGCGACACCGCAGCCCGCGAGGGCTGGGTTATTTCCCACAAGGTACCGCACATGCCTTGAGGTTTTCAGCGCCAGTGAAATCGAGCGCCGCCCGCGCGGCGCATCGCTTGACCCTATAGGTTCGAAAGCGTAGCGTTTCTGCCTGAGGTCGTACTGGTGCGCCGGTTGAGTTTCAAGTTATCCGGGCGAGTGCTTCCTTACCTTTTGGCCGCTTTAGCGGCCTTTATTTTTTGGGCTTGTCTCATGGCGTTTGTCATGGTCTTGCGTGCTCGCCATTACAAGTGCAGCGCCTATGAGATCGAGCGCCGCCCGCGCGGCGCTTCGCGAGCTGCGCTCGCTCCTACGTCTGTTTCGGGCCAATGTTCATGTGGCCACCGCGCGCGGCCCCTTGGCGCATGGCTTGAAATTTGCGCCGAGCCACAACGGCCTCACCCCGGCCGAACAACCTCACCCGTGGCCAGGTTCCGAATCACACTCGGATTCTTCCGCCCCCCCAACGCCCCACCCAGCACCAAATCCAGCTGCCCATGAAAATACTGCTCCACCCGCAACCGGGTCTTCGCCGCCGGGCGGCCGCCAGGGTTGCACGAGGTGGAAATCAACGGCCCCACCAGCGCGCACAACTCACGCACCTGCGGATGGTCACTGACCCGCAGCGCCACGGTGTCGTGCTGGCCGGTCACCCACTCGGGCAACAGGTCCTGGTGCGGCACCAGCCAGGTGTTCGGCCCAGGCCAGGTGCTGCCCATGCGGTCGATCCAGTCCTCGGGGAAATCCTCGAACAGAAAGTCGAACTGGCGGATGTTGTCGGCAATCAGGATCAGCCCCTTATCCACAGGCCGCGACTTGAGCGCCAGCAGGCGATACACCGCGTCCTCGTTCCATGGGTCGCAGCCCAGGCCCCAGACCGCTTCCGTCGGGTAGGCGATTACCGCGCCCGCCCGGATCTCACGTGCGGCTTGTTGCACACGAAAACTGCTCACCATGATTTGTCTCTCCGCCTATAAACCTTGCTTGCGCGCAGTGTACTTAGCCGGCGCGGGCAAACCAACGCCCAGCCACATTGCTGACCCGGCCTTCAAGCTCAAGCTCAGTGAGCTGCGCCAGCACCTCGGCCAGCGGCCGGTCGCTGAAGTGGGCCAGGTTCTCGCTAGTCTGTGGCGCGGCATGCAGCAGGGCAAGCAAAGGATGCACAGGCTTTTCCACCACCGCCGGCGGCAGGTGCTGCCAGCCACGCAGGCTGTCGATGATCTGCTGCACATTTTCCACCAGCAACGCCCCATCGCGAATCAACTGGTGGCAACCCTTGGCCGCCGTGTGGTGAATCGACCCCGGAATGGCATACACCTCGCGGCCCTGCTCGGCAGCCAGGCGGGCGGTGATCAACGAGCCACTGGCAAGGCTGGCCTCGACCACCAGCACGCCCAGCGACAACCCACTGATGATGCGGTTACGCCGGGGGAAGTTGCCCGGCAGCGGCCCGGCATCCAGCGGGTACTCGGAAACCAGCGCGCCACCGCTGTCGATCATCGCCTGGGCAAGCTCGCGGTGGCGCTGTGGATAAAGTTTTTGCAAGCCACTGCCGAGCACACCAATCGTACCCCCGCCAACCTCCAGCGCAGCCCGATGAGCGGCGCCATCGATACCCAGCGCAAGGCCACTGGTGATGGTGAAACCGGCCTGGGCCAGGCAGCGGGAGAATGCCCGGGCCGTGTCCAGCGCCGGGGGCGTTGCACGCCGGCTGCCAACGATGGCCAGTTGCGGGCGGTCGAGCAGTGCCGGGTCGCCAGCGACGAAAAGCAGCGGCGGCGGGTCGTCGATTTCCGCCAGCAACGCCGGGTAACCAGGGCCGTCCCACATCAGTAAATGCTGGCCCGGACGCTCTATCCAGGCCATTGCGGCCAGGGCACCATCACGTATCTCAGCACTGCGCCGGGCATCGATGGTGGCCTGTGGAATACCCAGCGAACGCCATGCCGAACCCGGCGCGCTAAGCGCCGAAGAGGCACTGCCGAAGGCTTCAAGCAAGCTGCGAAAACGCCTTAAACCCGTCTCGGGCAAGCGGTGCAGGCGCAGGCGTGCCTCCAGTTCAGCCGGGTGGCAAGGCGACGAATGGTTAATCGACATCGGGATCATCCTTGATCGAAACAGGGCCATCTACGTGGCACATCCTGTGGATAAGTTTGTGAGTAACACTTTGAAAAGCTGTCCATGAATGGCTGGCTATGAGGCCTATAGAGACCCTAGACGAGCTTTCACAGGTGCTGAAATCCGCGTTTCCCTTTATTATGTGTGCTCAGTTTTCAACCGACCGCACAGTGACTGCCTGACCTTATGGCCATCTTGAACATTCTCGAATTCCCCGACCCGCGCCTGCGCACCATCGCCAAACCGGTGACGGTGTTCGACGACGCCCTGCGTCAGCTGATCGACGACATGTTTGAAACCATGTACGAAGCCCCCGGCATCGGCCTGGCCGCTACCCAGGTCAACGTGCACCAACAGGTGGTGGTGATGGACCTCAGCGAAGACCGCAGCGAACCGCGCGTCTTCATCAACCCCACCGTCGAGGAACTGACCCACGACATGGGCCAGTACCAGGAAGGCTGCCTGTCGGTGCCGGGCTTCTACGAAAACGTCGACCGCCCGCTGCGTGTTCGGGTCAAGGCCCAGGACCGCGACGGCAAGCCGTACGAGCTGGAATGCGAAGGCCTGCTGGCGGTGTGCGTGCAGCACGAGTTCGATCACCTCAACGGCAAGCTGTTCGTCGACTACCTGTCGCAACTCAAGCGCGACCGGATCAAGAAGAAGCTGGAAAAGCAGCACCGCCAGCAAGCCTGATCCCTACCTTCCAGAAGGCTTGCTCCGGCAAGCCTTTTTCTTTTTTGAAGCGAGAACTCCATGCGCATCGTCTTTGCAGGCACTCCCGAGTTTGCCGCCGAACACCTCAAGGCCCTGCTCGACAGCCCGTACGAGATCGTGGCCGTCTACACCCAGCCCGACCGTCCCGCCGGCCGTGGCCAGAAGCTCATGCCGAGCCCGGTCAAGCAATTGGCCGTGGCCCATGACATCCCTGTGTTCCAGCCGCCGACCCTGCGCAACCCTGATGCGCAGGCCGAACTGGCCGCGCTCAAGCCAGACCTGATGGTGGTGGTGGCCTACGGCCTGATCCTGCCGCAAGTGGTACTCGACATCCCACGCCTGGGCTGCATCAACAGCCACGCTTCCCTGCTGCCGCGTTGGCGCGGTGCAGCGCCGATCCAGCGCGCCGTGGAAGCGGGCGATGCCGAGAGCGGCGTCACCGTGATGCGCATGGAAGCGGGCCTGGATACCGGCCCGATGCTGCTCAAGGTGGCCACCCCGATCAGCGCCGAGGATACCGGCGGCAGCCTGCACGACCGCCTCGCCGAAATGGGCCCGCCTGCCGTCATCCAGGCAATTGCCGGCCTGGCCGACGGTACGCTGCACGGTGAAGTGCAGGACGATGCCCTGGCCACCTATGCACACAAGCTGAACAAGGACGAAGCGCGCATCGACTGGAGCCGCCCGGCCATTGAGCTTGAGCGCCTTGTCCGCGCCTTCAACCCGTGGCCGGTGTGCCACAGCACCCTCGACGGCGAAACCGTGAAGGTGCTGGCCGCCAAGCTGGCCACAGGCCAGGGCGCACCGGGCGAGATCCTGTCCGCCAGCAAGGACGGCCTGGTGGTCGCCTGCGCTGACCAGGCGCTGAGCCTGACCCGCCTGCAACTGCCCGGTGGCAAGGCGCTGAACTTCAGCGACCTGTTCAACAGCCGCCGCGAGAAATTCGCCGCCGGCAAGGTGCTGGGCCAATGAACCCACGCCTCGCCGCCGCCCGTGCCCTTGCCGCTGTGCTCAGCGGCAAGGCCTCGCTCAACAGCTCGCTGCCGGCCCAGCTGGACAAGGTCGATGAACGCGACCGCGGCCTGACCCAGGACCTGGCATTCGGCACCGCACGCTGGCAACCCCGCCTGGACCTGCTGGCTGCGCAGCTGCTGCAAAAGCCGTTCAAGGCCGCCGATGCCGATGTGCAGGCACTGCTGCTGGTCGGCCTGTACCAGCTGTTCTACACCCGCATTCCGGCCCACGCCGCCCTCGGTGAAACCGTTGGCTGCGCCGACAAGCTGAAAAAGCCATGGGCCAAGGGCCTGCTCAATGCCGTGCTGCGCCGGGCCCAACGCGAGGGCGAGGCACTGCTGGCCGGCATGGAGCGCGACCCAGTGGTGCGCACCGCCCACCCACGCTGGCTGCAGAAGTCGCTCAAGGCCTTCTGGCCAGAGCAGTGGGAGGCCATCTGCGCGGCCAACAACGCGCACCCGCCGATGATCCTGCGGGTCAACCGCCGCCACCACAGCCGCGACGGCTACCTGGCGCTGCTGGCAGGCGCCGGCATTGCCGCCAGCGCCTGCCAGTACAGCCGTGACGGCATCGTCCTCGCCCAGGCCTGCGACGTGCGCGGCCTGCCAGGCTTTGCCGAAGGTTGGGTGAGCGTGCAGGACGAAGCTGCACAACTGTCCGCCGACCTGCTCGAACTGGCCCCCGGCCAGCGCGTGCTCGACGCCTGCTGCGCCCCTGGCGGCAAAACTTGCCACCTGCTCGAAGCCGAACCCGGCCTGGCCCACATGACGGCCATCGACCTGGAAGCCAAGCGCCTGACCCGCGTGCGCGAAAACCTCGACCGCCTGCAACTGGACGCCGAGCTGATTGCCTGCGACGCCCGCGACACCGCCAGCTGGTGGGACGGCAAGCCGTTCCAGCGCATTCTGCTGGATGCGCCGTGCTCGGCCACCGGCGTGATCCGCCGCCACCCAGACATCAAGCTGACCCGCCAGGCCGAGGACATTCCGGCCCTGGCCACGCTGCAAGGCGAACTGCTCGATGCCCTGTGGCCAACCCTGGAAGTGGGCGGCATGCTGCTGTACGCCACCTGCTCCAGCCTGCCGACCGAAAACACCGAAGTGATCGATGCCTTCCTCGCCCGCACCCCAGGCGCCCGCGAGCTGGACCTGGCCACCGAAGCCGGCCTGCGCCAGCCCCACGGCCGCCAGTTGCTGGCCCAGGAAGGCGGCCACGACGGTTTCTACTATGCCAAGCTGATCAAGATCGCCGCCTCGCGCGGGTAAGCACACAGGGTAGGGAGTAGCGGATGAAGATCATCATCCTCGGTGCAGGGCAGGTGGGCGGTACGCTGGCGGAGCACCTGGCCAGCGAGGCCAACGACATCACCGTGGTCGACACCGATGGCGACCGCCTGCGCGACCTGGGCGACCGTTTGGACATCCGCACCGTGCAGGGCCGCGGCTCGCTGCCCACGGTGCTGCGCCAGGCCGGTGCCGACGACGCCGACATGCTGGTGGCAGTGACCAACAGCGACGAAACCAACATGGTCGCCTGCCAGGTGGCCTACACACTGTTCCACACCCCGACCAAGATCGCCCGGGTGCGCGAGTCGGCCTACCTGACCCGCGAGGAGCTGTTCGACAACGACCATATCCCGGTCGATGTGCTAATCAGCCCCGAGCAGGTGGTGACCAACTACATCAAGCGCCTGATCGAACACCCAGGTTCCCTGCAGGTGATCGACTTCGCCGAGGGCAAGGCCCAGCTGGTGGCGGTGAAGGCCTACTACGGCGGCCCGCTGGTGGGCCAGCAACTGCGCCAGATCCGCGCCCACATGCCCAACGTCGACACCCGCGTGGCCGCGATCTTCCGCCGCGACCGGCCAATCACCCCACGCGGCGACACGGTGATCGAGGCCGACGACGAGGTGTTCTTCATTGCCGCCAAGAAAGACATCCGCGCGGTGATGGGCGAGCTGCGGCGCATCGACGAAACCAACAAGCGCGTGGTGATCGCCGGGGGCGGGCAGATTGGCGAACGCCTGGCAGAGGCCATCGAAAGCCGCTACCAGGTGAAGATCATCGAGATGAGCCCGGCGCGTTGCCGGCACCTTTCCGACACCCTGGAAAGCACCGTGGTGCTGCAGGGCAGCGCCTCGGACAAGGACCTGATGCTCGAAGAGAACATCGCTGATGCCGACATCTTCCTAGCCCTGACCAACGACGACGAGGCCAACATCATGTCGTCGCTGCTGGCCAAGCGCCTGGGTGCGCGCAAGGTGATGACCATCATCAACAACCCGGCCTACGTCGACCTGGTGCAGGGCGGCGACATCGACATCGCCATCAGCCCGCAGCTGGCCACCATCGGCACCTTGCTGGCGCACGTGCGCCGTGGCGATATCGTCAGCGTGCACTCACTGCGCCGCGGGGCGGCCGAGGCCATCGAGGCGGTGGCGCATGGCGATGCGAAGTCGAGCAAGGTGGTGGGCAAGGCTGTGGAAAACATCGCCCTGCCGCCAGGCACCACCATCGGTGCGATCATCCGCGACGAGGAAGTGCTGATCGCCCACGACGACACGGTGATCGAGTCGGGTGACCATGTGATTCTGTTCGTTGTGGATAAAAAGCATATTCGGGATGTGGAGAAGCTGTTCCACGTTGGCTTGAGTTTCTTCTAAGGGGAAGAGGGCATGCGCGAATCGCTGGAAAAGATGCTGGCCAAGGGTGTGGATAACCCGTTGCTGCGGTTTGGCCTGGGCAAGGCCTGGCTGGACGAGGGCAATGGCGCAGAGGCTGCGGTGCACCTGGCACGCTGCGTCGAGCAGGACCCGAAGTACTCGGCGGCGTGGAAGCTATTGGGGAAGGCCTACCAATTAGTCGGTGATTTGGCGGCGGCGCGCAAGGCCTGGGAGGACGGGATCGTGGCGGCCCAGGCCCATGGCGACAAGCAGGCCGAGAAAGAGATGACCGTGTTCCTCAAGAAGCTCAACAAAACCTCAAGCTAACGCAATCCCTGTGGGTCACATCAATCCCTGTAGGAGCGAGCCTAGCTCGCGATGGGCTGCAAAGCAGCCCCGGCAATATTGGCTGCGAAGCTGAGAACCTGGGGCCGCTACGCGCCCCATCGCGAGCAACGCTCGCTCCTACAAAGTCCCTGCCAACACAGGCGGTATTGGTCTCAATACCAGCGCGGCTCGCCGGCCGGGCGCTTCTTGAAGCGCTTCATGCTCCACATGTACTGGCTCGGGTACTCACGCACATAGCGCTCGACCACCTTGCTCATGGCCGCCGCCGATACGTTCACGTCGGTGCTGTACATCTCTTCCGGCGCCGCCTCCAGGAACACCTTGAAGCCCGACCCGTCCGGCAGCCTCAGGGCATGCAGGAACACCCCCACCGCCTTGCCCCCGGCCAGCATGTTCGGCACGAACTTGCTGGTCAGCGCCTGGGTGCCGAGAAACGGCACGAACACCCCAGCCGATTCCGCCGGCTCCGGGTCGGCCGGAATGCCCACCTGGCCACCACGGCGCACTTCCTTGATGACGCTCAGGATGCCTTCCTTGGTCGACGGCGCCACACGGTTGCCCATCTGCACCCGCTGCTCACGCAGCAGGTCATCCACTGCCTTCAACTTCGGCGGGCGGTAGAAGATGATCGGCTTGCACTGGTTGCAATAGAAGTGGTTCAACACCTCCCAGTTGCCCAGGTGGCTGGTGATGCCGACCACGCCCTTGCCCGAGGCCAGGGCCTGCTCGAGCACTTCCAGGCCGTGCACTTCCTTGACCAGGTCCAGCGAACGCTGGGGCGGCCAGATCCACGCACAGGCACTCTCGACGAACGATTTGCCGATATCTTTCAACGCACGGCCCACCAGCTGTTCGCGCTCGGCCGGGTCCATCTCCGGGAAGCACTTGGCCAGGTTGATGCGCACCACATTGCGCGAGCCGTTGGGCACTTTCCACATCAGCCAGCCGATACCGGCGCCAACGCGCTGCACAGCGCCCCAGGGCAGCTTGGCAAACAGGCGCAGCACCCCGACCATCAGGGCGCCCTTGAACTTTTCCACAGGCGAATTCCTTATTTCAGCAAGGCGGGCATTGTAACCCCTCAGCGCTGCAAGGCGGCGTAGCGATCGCAATCGGTGGTGTGGTCCATGACCATGCCGGTGGCCTGCATGAAGGCGTAGCAGATGGTGGGGCCGACGAAGGTGAAGCCGGCCTTGCGCAGCGCCTTGCTCATGGCGGTGGCTTCTTCGGTCACCGCCGGCACCTCGCCGCGGCCCTGGAAGTGGTTGATCTTCGGCTCACCGCCGACGAACGACCACAGCCACTGGGCAGGGTTATCCACAGCCAGCCAGGCCTGCGCGTTGCGCCGCGCGGCCTTGAGCTTGAGGCGGTTGCGGATGATGCCGGCGTCCAGCATCAGCTCCTCGATGCGCTCATCGCTCATCTGCGCCAGTTTCACCGGGTCGAAGCCATGCATCACCTCGCGGTAGCGCTCGCGTTTACGCAATACGGTGATCCATGACAGCCCCGCCTGGAACCCTTCGAG
Organism: Pantoea sp. Ap-967; assembly: GCF_011752565.1. Lineage (GTDB taxonomy): Bacteria > Pseudomonadota > Gammaproteobacteria > Pseudomonadales > Pseudomonadaceae > Aquipseudomonas. The sequence goes on along the minus strand of NZ_VWXK01000012.1, from coordinate 91,447 downwards.
CAAAAGCATCTCGAAGAGCAACGCCGGGTCGCGCTGTGGCGTTCCCCATTCCTGGTCGTGGTAGGCCTGGTACAACGGATCGTCGGTACACCAAAAGCAGCGTGGCATAAGGCTCCAATGAGTAGAGGGCGAGGCGAATCAGGTTATACTCCCGCTCTTTACATCCGCATCCCCAGATACAGGTGAATTTCGTGAGCCAGCCTACGCCAGCCGTGCGTACCTTCCAAGACCTGATCCTCGCCCTGCAAAACTACTGGGCAGCTCAAGGTTGTGTGGTGCTTCAGCCCTACGATATGGAAGTAGGCGCCGGCACTTTCCACACCGCTACATTCCTGCGCGCCGTGGGCCCAGAAACCTGGAACGCCGCCTACGTGCAGCCCAGCCGTCGCCCTGCCGACGGGCGGTATGGCGAGAACCCCAACCGCCTGCAGCACTACTACCAGTTCCAGGTGGTACTCAAGCCGAACCCTGCCAACTTCCAGGAGCTGTACCTCGGCTCGCTGAAAGCCATCGGCCTGGACCCGCTGGTACACGACATTCGCTTCGTCGAAGACAACTGGGAATCGCCGACCCTGGGCGCCTGGGGCCTGGGCTGGGAAATCTGGCTCAACGGCATGGAAGTCACCCAGTTCACCTACTTCCAGCAGGTAGGCGGCATCGAGTGCTACCCGGTCACCGGTGAAATCACCTACGGCCTGGAGCGCCTGGCCATGTACATCCAGGGCGTCGACTCGGTGTACGATCTGGTGTGGGCCGACGGCCCGTTCGGCAAGGTGACCTATGGCGACGTGTTCCACCAGAACGAGGTGGAGCAGTCGACCTACAACTTCGAACACGCCAACGTCGAGAAACTGTTCGAACTGTTCGATTTCTACGAAAGCGAAGCCAACCGCCTGATCAAGCTGGAGCTGCCGCTGCCGACCTACGAAATGGTCCTGAAGGCCTCGCACACCTTCAACCTGCTGGACGCCCGCCGCGCCATCTCGGTAACCGAGCGCCAGCGCTACATCCTGCGTGTCCGTACCCTGGCCCGGGACGTGGCGCAAAGCTATCTGCAAGCCCGCGCACGCCTGGGCTTCCCGATGGCTACCCCTGAACTGCGTGACGAAGTGTTGGCGAAGCTGGAGGCTGCACAATGAGTGCTCAAGATTTCCTGGTAGAACTGGGCACCGAAGAGCTGCCACCCAAGGCCCTGGCGAGCCTCGGCGACGCCTTCCTGGCCGGTATCGAGAAGGGCCTGCAGGCCGCTGGCTTGAACTACACCGGCAAGCAGGTGTACGCCGCCCCGCGCCGCCTGGCCGTGCTGATCCGCCAGCTCGACGTGCAGCAGCCCGACCGCAGCATCAACATCGACGGCCCACCCCTGCAGGCGGCTTTCAAGGACGGCGAGCCGACCCAGGCTGCCCTGGGCTTCGCCAAGAAGTGCGGTGTAGAGCTGGCTGAAATCGACCAGAGCGGCCCTAAGCTGCGCTTTTCCCAGCACATTCCGGGCAAGTCCACCGCCAGCCTGCTGCCGACCATCGTCGAAGACTCGCTGAACGACCTGCCGATTCCCAAGCGCATGCGCTGGGCCGCCAGCCGTGAAGAATTCGTGCGCCCAACCCAGTGGCTGGTGATGCTGCTGGGCGACCAGGTGGTCGACTGCACCATCCTGTCGCAGAAGGCTGGCCGTGAATCCCGTGGCCACCGCTTCCATTACCCGGAAAACGTGGTGATCACCACCCCGGCCAACTATGTCGAAGACCTGCGCAAAGCCTACGTGCTGGCCGACTTCGCCGAGCGCCGCGAACTGATCAGCAAGCGTACCGCAGAGCTGGCCATGCAGCAGGAAGGCACGGCCATCGTGCCACCGGCGCTGCTGGACGAAGTGACCGCCCTGGTCGAGTGGCCAGTGCCGCTGGTGTGCTCGTTCGAGGAGCGTTTCCTGGAAGTGCCGCAGGAAGCCCTGATCACCACCATGCAGGACAACCAGAAGTACTTCTGCCTGCTGGACAGCGAAGGCAAGCTGCTGCCGCGCTTCATCACCGTGGCCAACGTCGAGAGCCGTGACCCCAAGCAGATCGTGCAGGGTAACGAGAAGGTCGTGCGCCCACGCCTGACCGACGCCGAGTTCTTCTTCAAGCAGGACAAGAAGCAGCCGCTGGAAACCTTCAACGAGCGCCTGAAGAACGTGGTGTTCCAGGCCCAGCTGGGCACTGTCTACGACAAGGCCGAGCGCGTTTCCAAACTGGCCGCCTTCATTGCCCCGCTGATTGGCGGCGACGCCCAGCGCGCTGGCCGCGCCGGCCTGCTGTCCAAGTGCGACCTGGCCACCGAGATGGTGGGCGAATTCCCTGAAATGCAGGGCGTTGCCGGTTACTACTACGCGCTCAACGACGGCGAGCCGCAAGACGTGGCCCTGGCGCTGAACGAGCAGTACATGCCGCGCGGTGCTGGCGCCGAGCTGCCGCAGACCGTTACCGGTGCTGCCGTGGCCATCGCCGACAAGCTCGACACCCTGGTCGGCATCTTCGGCATCGGCATGCTGCCTACCGGCAGCAAAGACCCGTACGCCCTGCGCCGTGCCGCCCTGGGCGTGCTGCGTATCCTGATCGAGAAGCAGCTGGACCTGGACCTGACCGGTGCGGTCGAGTTCGCGGTTAAGCAGTTCGGTGCCAAGGTCAAGGCCGCAGGCCTGGCCGAGCAGGTGCTGGAGTTCATCTTCGACCGCCTGCGTGCACGCTACGAAGACGAAGGCATCGACGTGGCCACCTACCTGTCGGTGCGTGCCCTGAAGCCGGCCTCGGCCTTGGACTTCGACCAGCGCGTGCAAGCGGTGCAGGCGTTCCGCAAGCTGCCGGAAGCCGAAGCCCTGGCGGCGGTGAACAAGCGCGTGTCGAACCTGCTGAGCAAGGCCGAAGGCGCGATCGCCGAACAGGTCGAGCCGAAGTATTTCGACAACGCCAACGAGTTCTCCCTGTACTCGGCCATCCAGCAGGCCGACCAGGCCGTGCAACCGATGGCTGCCGCTCGCCAGTACAGCGAATCGCTGGCCCGCCTGGCGGCCCTGCGTGACCCGGTCGACGCCTTCTTCGAGGCGGTGATGGTGAACGCCGAAGACGCCAAGGTCCGTGCCAACCGTTATGCCCTGCTCAGCCGCCTGCGCGGCCTGTTCCTGGGCGTGGCCGACATTTCGCTGCTGGGGTAAGCCTTGAAACTGCTGATTCTCGACCGTGACGGGGTGATCAACTACGACTCCGACGCCTACATCAAGACGCTGGACGAGTGGGTTCCCATTCCGGGCTCGGTCGAAGCGATCGCGCAGTTGAGCAAGGCGGGCTGGACGGTGGCCGTGGCCACCAACCAGTCCGGCATCGCCCGTGGCTACTACTCGCTGGAAACCCTCGAGGCCATGCACGCGCGCCTGCGCGCGTTGGTGGCCGAGCAGGGCGGCGAGGTGGGCCATATCGTGTATTGCCCGCACGGGCCGGATGAAGGCTGCGATTGCCGCAAGCCCAAGCCCGGCATGCTGCGGGCGATTGCCGCGCACTACCAGGTGGCCCTTGAAGGCGTCTGGTTCGTCGGCGACAGCGCAGGTGACCTGGCCGCCGCCCTGGCCGTCGGTGCACAACCCGTGCTGGTGAAAACCGGCAAGGGTGAGCGGACCCTGGCAAAAGGTGTTCCGGAAACTACACTGATTTTCGACGATCTGGCAGCCATCGCCAGAGAAATAATTTAAACATTAATGCGCCCCCGGGCGCATTTTTCCTAGGCGGGCACGCCCCGCAACGGTATTAGCCACTATGTCGATCCTGCAGGCGATCAGAATCTTTCTTTTTTACCTGCTGCTGGGCACCAGTTCGCTGCTGTGGTGCTCGCTGAGCTTCTTCGTCGCGCCTTTCCTGCCGTTCCCCAAGCGCTACAAGTTCATCAACGTCTACTGGTGCCGCTGCGCGGTGTTCCTGACCCGCACCATTCTCGGCATCGACTACAAGGTGACCGGCGCCGAAAACGTGCCAGATGAGCCGTGCGTGATCCTGTCCAACCACCAGAGCACCTGGGAGACGTTCTTCCTGTCGCAGTATTTTTCGCCGCTGAGCCAGGTGCTCAAGCGCGAACTGCTGTACGTGCCGTTCTTTGGCTGGGCCATGGCCATGCTGCGGCCTATCGCGATCAACCGCGACAACCCCAAGGAAGCGCTGCGTCAGGTGGCCAGCAAGGGTGACGAACTGCTCAAGCAGAAAACCTGGGTGCTGATCTTCCCGGAGGGCACGCGGGTGCCGTTCGGTACGGTGGGCAAGTTCTCCCGTGGTGGCACGGCGCTGGCCGTGAACGCCGGGTTGCCGGTACTGCCGATTGCCCACAACGCCGGCAAGTTCTGGCCCAAGACGGGCTGGGGCAAGCGTTCGGGCACCATCGAGGTGGTGATCGGCAAGCCGATGTATGCCGAGGGCACCGGGCCACGGGCCATTGCCGAGCTCAACGACCGTGCTGCAGCGTGGAACGAAGCCACGCAGCGGGCCCTGGGGTCGCTGCCGCCGGTGGGTGAAAAACCGCAGGAACAGACCGCCTGAATATCTGTGGATAACTTGTGAGCAGTTTTTTCGAGGAATGCTTGAAGTCGACGCTAAGTGCATGAATTAGCTGTTTATTTCTGTGTATGACATTTTTCTTAAAATCGTGCATAAGTTTTTTCAGGGCATAAGAAAACCGGCTTTTACAGCCGGTTTTTTTGTTTGCAGGGTATCGCGAGCTTTGCTCGCTCCTACAGGGATGTCTACGTCTGCTTAGACCTTGTCGATATCTACATCCTTGGTTTCTTTCAGGCAGAAAATGCCCACCACCAGGCTGATGCCGGTCACCAGCACCGGGTACCACAGCCCATAGAAGATATCCCCGGTGTACACCACCAAGGCGAACGACACGGTCGGCAGGAAACCACCGAACCAACCGTTGCCGATATGGTAGGGCAGCGACATGGAGGTGTAGCGGATGCGGGTTGGGAACAACTCCACCATCACCGCCGCCAACGGCCCGTAGGTCATGGTCGCAATCAGGATCATGGCCACGATCAACACCACCACCATCACCTGGTTGACCTGCGCCGGGTCCGCCTTGGCCGGGTAGCCGGCCTGTTCCACGGCGGCGCGCATGGCCGCTTCGTCGAAGCCATTGATGGTTTTGTCGCCAATGTTCACCACCACACCGCTACCGGCCACGCTTACCGAGCTGTAGGGCAGGCCCTGCTTGACCAGGAAGGTCTTGACCTTGTCGCACGGGCTGTCGAAGCGCGCCTTGCCCACGGGGTCGAACTGGAAGGTACAGCCTTGCGGGTCGGCGGTGACCACGATGGGTGCCTGGCGGCTGGCGGCGTCGATCTGTGGGTTGGCGTAATGGCTCAGGGCCTTGAACATCGGGAAGTACAGCACCGTGGCCAGCAGCAGGCCAAGCATCAGGATCGGCTTGCGGCCGATACGGTCCGACAGCCAGCCGAAGAACACGAAGAACGGCGCGCCGATCACCACGCTGATAATCAGCAGGGTGTTGGCCTGGGCCGGGTCCATTTTCAGCATCTGGGTGAGGAAGAACAGCACGTAGAACTGCGCCGTGTAGAAGGTTACCGCTTGCCCGGCATTGATGCTGAACAAGGCGGTGAGCACCACCTTGAGGTTGGGCCAGGAGGTGAACGACTCACGGATCGGCGACTTGCTGACCTTGCCCTGGGCCTTCATTTTCACGAAGGCCGGCGACTCGTGCATGCTCATGCGAATCCAGGTAGAAATCGCCAGCAGGATGATCGACAGCAGGAACGGCAGGCGCCAGCCCCAGGTTTCGAACTGGTCGCCGCTGATGTAGCGGCTGCCCAGCACCACCAGCAACGACAACAGCAGGCCAAGGGTGGCGGTGGACTGGATGAAACCGGTGTGGAAACCGCGCTTGCCGGGCGGCGCATGTTCGGCAACGTAGGTGGCCGCACCGCCGTATTCCCCGCCCAGCGCCAGCCCCTGGAGCATGCGCAGGATCACCAGGATGATCGGTGCAGCGATGCCGATGCTGGCGTAGGTGGGCAGCAGGCCCACGGCGAAGGTCGACAGGCCCATCAGCACGATGGTCACCAGGAAGGTGTACTTGCGCCCGATCATGTCGCCCAGGCGGCCAAACACCAAGGCACCGAACGGCCGCACCAGGAAGCCCGCAGCAAAGGCCATGAGGGCGAAGATGAAGGCGGTGGTGTCATTCACCCCGGCGAAGAACTGCTTGCTGATGACTGCAGCCAGGGCGCCATAGAGAAAAAAGTCATACCACTCGAACACCGTCCCGAGGGATGACGCGAAAATGATCTTGCGTTCTTCACGACGGCTGGCGCTGCTGGCCGTCGCACCCTGCTCTTGGATGTAATCCGACATCGTTGCTGTCCTCGGCCCGCAGGCCACAGTGATTATTCTTGTTGTTCCACTGTCGGCAGCTTCTGACCGCGAGCCGCCGGTGTTGCACGCTCCCCGGTCAGGGGGTCGGTACTGCGTCTTCGTTGAGGGAGGTCTGGGCCGGGGCTCCTTTGAGGATCAGCTGCGCCGCCTTTTCGGCGATCATCAGGGTGGGGGAACAGGTATTGCCGGAGGTGATCTGCGGCATGATCGAGGCATCGGCCACGCGCAGGCCGGGAATTCCGTGCACGCGCAGCTGGTTATCCACAACGTCCATCGGCGTATTGCCCATGCGGCAGGTGCCCACCGGGTGGAAGATGGTGGTGCCGATCTTGCCGGCTGCGTCGAACAGGTCCTGTTCGGTTTGCAGCGCCGGGCCTGGCAGGTACTCCTGGGGGGCAAAGGCGGCGAGGGCAGGGGCCTGGACAATCCGCCGGGTAAGGCGAATGGCGTCGGCGGCAACGCGCAGGTCCTGGGGGTCGCTCAGGTAGTTGGGGTCGATCAGTGGCGCGCTATTCATGTCCGCGCTGCGGATGTCGATGCGCCCGCGGCTGGCCGGGCGCAGGTTGCACACCGAGGCGGTGAAGGCCGGGAACTGATGCAATGGCTCACCGAAGCGTTCCAGCGACAGGGGCTGCACGTGGTACTGCAAGTTCGGCGTCGCCTGCTCCGGGCTTGAGCGCACGAAGGCGCCCAACTGGCTCGGCGCCATGGCCAGCGGGCCGCTACGGTCGTAGGCGTAGCGCAGGCCCATGCCCAGCTTGCCCCACAGGCTGTTGGCCATCTGGTTGAGGGTGCGGGTGTTGCGAATCTGATAGATCAGGCGCAGTTGCAGGTGGTCCTGCAGGTTGCCGCCCACCCCGGGCATGTCGTGACGCACACCGATGCCCAGGCTTTCGAGCAACTTGCGCGGGCCGATGCCGGAGCGCTGCAGGATACCGGGCGAACCCACGGCGCCCGCGCAGAGGATGATTTCACGGCGTGCGCCGAATTCATGCCAGGCGCCTTGCCACCAGGCCTTCACCGCCCGGGCGCGGGTGTTGTTGAGCAGCACCTGGTCGACCTGCACGCCGGTCAGCACGGTGAGGTTCGGGCGGCCCTTGATTGGCCGCAGGAAGGCTTTGGAAGCATTCCAGCGCACGCCGCTGCGCTGGTTGACCTGAAAGTATCCACAGCCCTGGTTGTCGCCGGTGTTGAAGTCGTCGACCTTGCCAATCCCGCTTTGCTCGGCAGCGTCGCGGAAGGCATCGAGGATCGGCCAGCTGTAGCGCTGGCGCTCGACCCGCCATTCACCGGCGCCGCCGTGGTGCGCGCTGGCGCCGGCGAAGTGGTTTTCGCTGGCCTTGAACAGTGGCAGCACATCATTCCAGGCCCAGCCGTCGTTACCTTGGGCGGCCCATTGGTCGTAGTCGGCGGCCTGGCCACGCATGTAGATCATGCCGTTGATGGAAGAACAGCCGCCCAGCACCTTGCCCCGTGGATACCCCAGGGCACGGCCGCCAAGGCCAGGTTGCGCTTCGGTCTTGAAGCACCAGTCGGTGCGGGGGTTGCCGATGCAGTAGAGGTAACCGACCGGAATGTGAATCCACGGGTAGTTGTCGCGGCCACCGGCCTCCAGCAGCAGGACGCGGCAGGCAGGGTCGGCGGACAAGCGATTGGCCAGCAGGCAACCGGCGGGACCGGCACCCACGACCACGTAGTCGAAGACAGGATCGGCTGATGGCATGTGCAACCTCGCGCCTGATTATTATTCTTGTCCCGGTTCATCTTAGTGCGTAATTTCGTCATGCAAACACGTGATTTCGCGCAGCCGTTGTGCGTTTTAGCACAGCGGGAAGCCTGTACCGGCCTCTTCGCGGGCAAGCCAGCTCCCACGGGCTTGCCCGCGATAGGGCCGGTAAGAACAGCCAAAAGGATCAGCATGTTCGACTGGAACGATCTGCGGTTTTTCCTGGAATTGCAGCGCAGCGGCCGCCTGCTCACGGCAGCCAAGCGCCTCAACACCACCCACAGCACCGTCGCCCGGCATATCGAAAGCATCGAGAAAAGCCTGGGCACTCCACTGTTCGTGCAGCATGCCCAGGGCTATGAACTGACGCCTTCGGGCCAGGCCCTGCTCAAGCATGCCGAAGCCATGGAAAACGTCGCCTTGCTGGCCCAGGAGGAAATCACCCAAGCCATCACCCCTCTGGGCAAAATCCGCCTGGGGGTCACCGAAGGCATCGGCATCATGTTCTTCACCCCACGCATGAACGAGCTGTTTGCCCGCTACCCAGGCCTTGAGGTGGAGTTGGTGGCCGTGCCGCGCTTTGTCAGCATCCTCAACCGCGAGGCCGAGATCAGCATTCACCTGGAGCGCCCCAATGCCGACCTGCTGATTACCCGCAAGCTTACCGACTACCGCCTGGCGCTGTACGTCAGCCAAAGCTACCTGGACCGCGCAGCGCCGCTGCGCAACCGCGAAGACCTGGCCCGGCATAGCTGGATAGGCTACGTGGACGACCTGCTGTTCAGCCAGGAACTGCTGTTTCTCAACAGCTTCTGCCGGGCGCCCAACGTGGTGTTTCGCAGCACCAGCGTGATCGCCCAGCAGGCCGCCGCCCGCGCCGGCCTGGGTATCGCCGTGCTGCCCAACTACATGGCCCGTCACGACCCTACCCTGGTGCGTGTGCTGCCCAGCGAAACCATCCAGCGCAGCTACTGGATCTGCACCCGTCGTGAACTGCACAAGTCGGTGCGCTTGCGGGTAGTGTGGGACTACCTGCTGGCGCTGTGCGCAGCAGAGCAGGACGCGCTGCTAGCCGAGTAGCGCCTTGCCGGCCAGTAGCACCGCCGCCAGCCAGCCGGCGACGGCGAACAGTTGCTGCAGCCGTGGCCCGGCAATCTTCGCCGCCAATGGCCGGGCCAGCAGCAGCCCGGCAACCGCACCGACGGCGAAGGGCGCGCCGATCCGCCAGTGCATGACCCCGGCCAGGCTGGCGCTGACAACACTGCCGGTGGACACCAGTGCGATAACGGCCAGGGAGGTGGAGACGATGCTTTTCATGCGCAAGTTGGTGTAGCGGTTCAGGGCAGGGATGATGACGAAACCGCCGCCTACGCCCAGCAGCCCCGACAACAACCCCGACATAACCCCGGTGAACGCCAGCGCCCTGGCGCAGGGGAGGGTCCAGCGCAAGCGGCCTTGCAAGGGGTTCAGCACGCAGGGTTCAATGAAGCGGTGCGCATCGTTCGCTTCGCCGCGCAGTTCCTTGGCCGCCTTGCGCCAGATGCGCAGGCAGGCGTACACCAGCACCCCGGCGAACACCAGCGCCAGCGGCGTATTGGGCAAGCGATGGGCAAGCATCAGGCCGAACGGCGCGGCGGCTATCCCAATCAAGGCAATGAACAGCGCGGCGCGGTAGCGCACCAGCCCTTCGCGCAGCCCCAGCAACGCGCCCACCGCTGCAGCCATGCCAACGGCAAGCAAGCCGATCGGCGCCGCTTCCACCATCGTCAGGCCAAGGCCGAACACCAACAACGGCACCGCAAGAATGCCGCCGCCGGCGCCGGTCAATGCCAGCACTGCGCCAATGATCGCGCCCAGGCCAGCGCCCAGCAGTTGATGTTCGATCACTGCTCGGCCTCGGTGAACAAAGGCTGTGGCCGCGCCAGCCACTCACGCCCTTTGAGCATGGCCTGCCAGTACAGCGGCGGCAGTACCTTGGCCTTGAGCAGCCAGGCCAGGCGGGTGGGCTTGCAGCCATCGAGCAGCCAGCGCGGAAAACTCGGCGCCAGCTTGCCACCGTAGGTGAACTCGGCAAGCACGATCTTGCCGCGCTCGACGGTCAGCGGGCAGGAACCATAGCCGTCGTACTGGGCCAGGGTCGGCAAGCGGCCTAGGGCGACCAGCACATTATTGGCAACCACCGGCGCCTGCTTGCGCGCCGCTGCAGCGGTTTTGGCGTTGCTGGTGCTGGCGACATCACCCAGGGCATGGATATTGGCGAACCTGCGGTGGCGCAAGGTATGCGGGTCGACATCGACCCAGCCGGCGGCATCGGCCAGGGGGCTGGTGCGAATGAAGTCTGGGGCCACCTGTGGCGGAACGACGTGCAGCATGTCGAAGGCTTCGTTACGGGTCTCACTGCTGCCATCGGCCAGCGTACGCACGAAGGTGGCGCGCCGGTTGGGGCCATCTACCGCGACCAGGCGTTGGCTGTAGTTGAGGTCGACACCATATTTGTCGATGTAGGCCATCAGTGCCGGCACGTAGTCTGGGACCCCGAACAGCACGGCGCCGGCATTGAAGAAGCTGGCTTTCACATCACCCAGCTGGCCATTACGCAGCCAATGGTCGCAGGACAGATACAACGCCTTCTGCGGCGCACCGGCGCACTTGATGGGCATGGGTGGTTGGGTGAACAGGGCACGGCCCTGCTTGAGTGCCTGCACCAGTTCCCAGGTGTAGGGCGCCAGGTCGAAGCGGTAGTTGGAAGTGACGCCGTTGCGGCCGAGGGTATCGCTAAGCCCGTCGATGGCATCCCAGTCGAGCTTGAGCCCAGGGCAGACCACCAATTGTTGGTAACCAAGGGTACGGCCGCCTTCGAGGGTGACCTGCTGCGCCGCAGGATCGAACCCCTGGACCCGTGCCTTGATCCAGCACACGCCTGGTGGAATGACCGATGCCAAGGTGCGAGCGGTGCTTGGCGCTTCGAACACGCCCGCTCCGACCATCGTCCAGCCGGGCTGATAGTAGTGCACATCGCTTGGGTCGATCAGGGCAACGTCCAGCGTTGGGTCGCGGGCGATCAGGCTGGAGGCAGTGGCGATACCGGCGGCACCGGCACCGACGATGACCACCTGGTGGTGGTCGGTATTGGCAGGCATGGCAGTCAATCCTGGAAATTCTGGTTATAGGGCAGGGCGGTCAGAGCGTGTTCAGCGGGATCTTCAGGTAGCTCACGCCGTTCTCTTCAGGTTCGGGGAAATGGCCGCTGCGCATGTTGACCTGCACCGAGGGCAGGATCAGCACGGGCATGTCGAGGGTCTTGTCGCGTGCCTCGCGCATCGCCACGAAGCTGTCCTCATCGACGCCGTGGTGAATGTGGATATTGCTCGCGCGTTGCTCGGCAACCGTGGTCATGAATTGCATCTCACGCCCACCGGGCAGGTAGTCATGGCACATGAACAGCCGGGTCTGGTCGGGGAAGGCCAGCAGGCGGCGAATCGAGCGGTACAAGGTACGGGCATCGGCACCGGGGAAATCGCAACGGGCGGTACCGTAGTCCGGCATGAACAGGGTGTCACCGACAAACACTGCGGTTTCGCCGCCATCGGCAATCATGAAGCTCATGCACGCCGGTGTATGGCCTGGGGTGTGCAGGGCACGGGCGTGCAGGTTGCCGATGCGAAAGCCTTCCTCATCCTCGAACAGCACGTCGAACTGGCTGCCGTCACGGGCAAAGCCAGGCTCGGCGTTGAACAGCGCGCCAAAGGTTTTCTGCACCTGGGTAATATGCGCGCCGATGGCCGTGTGGCCACCAAGTTGTGCCTTGAGGTACGCCGCTGCCGAGAGGTGGTCGGCGTGCACATGGGTTTCCAGTACCCACTGCACGTTGGCGTTCAGCTCGTTTACGCGCTCGATCAGGCGGTCTGCCGACGTGGTACAGGTTCGCCCGGATTTGGGATCGTAATCCAGCACGCTGTCGATCAACGCGCAGTGCAGGGTTTCACGGTCCAGCAACAGGTAACTGATGGTCGAGGTCGCCTGGTCGTAGAAGGCGTCCACGTGAAGGTTGTTGCCGATGATCATCACGTTCTCCAATTGATCCACCAGAAGTGTTATCAAGATGCATGCCAGGCGGTTTTCATGGCCTGGGCCAATGAAGCCGGGCTGCGGCTGGTCGCCGTCAGTGGCTTTGGCAGCACATGTGGCAGTCGACTGTCAGCCAATGGCAGTGTTTGGCAGTCCTTGTTACCCTGCGCCAGGCCATCTCATCGGTACCGTCATGCCTGAAGCCCATCCCCTCATCCTAGCCCTGGTTTCCTACCTTGAGCACGATGCCCTGCCAACCATCGTGTTGGACACCGACTACAACATCCTCGCTGCCAACGCTGCCTATCGCCGGCAGTTCGGCCACGACGAGCAGGCCCCGCTTGGAGAAAAGTGCCACCGGGTTTCCCATCACTACGCAGTGCCCTGCGACCAAGCCGGGGAGCACTGCCCAATGCGCAAAGCCTGGGCCAGCAAGGAGCCCGAGCGGGTGCTGCACATTCACCACACACCGCGTGGGCCCGAGCATGTGGATGTGGAGCTGCGGCCGATTCTTGACGAGCAGGGCAGGGTGGTGGCTTTTGTCGAGCGCCTGACCAGCATCGCGCTGGCGTCGGCTCAACCCCAGCAGCAAGGCCTGGTTGGTCGCGCGCCAGCGTTCAAGACGGCATTGGCCAGCCTGCAACGCGCCGCGCCGGCGCAGATTCCTGTGCTGCTCCAGGGAGAGTCGGGCACTGGCAAGGAGCTATTCGCTCGCGCCATCCACCTGGGCAGCCCGCGGGCGAACGGCCCGTTGGTCGTGGTCGACTGCACCGGCTTGACCGAGTCGCTGTTCGAAAGCGAGTTGTTCGGCTACGAGAAGGGCGCCTTCACCGGTGCCAACCAGCGTAAGGTTGGGCTGGCTGAAGCGGCCCATGGCGGCACGCTGTTCCTCGACGAGATCGGTGAGGTGCCATTGGCAATGCAGGTCAAACTGCTGCGCCTGATCGAGTCCGGCAGCTTCCGCCCGGTGGGCAGCCTGCGCACCGTGCATGCAGATTTCCGGCTGGTGTCGGCCACCCACAAACCGCTGAAACAGATGGTGGCAGAGGGGACGTTCCGTGAAGACCTGTACTACCGCATCAGCGGCTTCCCGATTCGCTTGCCGGCATTGCGTGAACGGGTGGAAGATTTGCCGCTGCTCGCTGAAAGCCTCCTGCAGCGCATGGCCGGCCCGCCGGCAGTCAGTTTGACCGAGGCGGCACTCACCCAGCTTCGCCTGCACACCTTCCCAGGCAACATTCGTGAGTTGCGCAATATCCTGGAGCGGGCGCGGCTGTTTGCCGATGACGGGTTGATCCGCCCGGAACATCTTCCCGACGACGTAGGCCAACCGTTGCCCGCTACAACCAGAGGGCGAGGGCGCAACGACCTCGGTGGCCTCGCCCTGGCTATGGAGCAGTTTCAGGGCTCGCGCAGCGAGCTGGCCCGCCACCTCGGCCTGAGCGAGCGCACGCTGTACCGCCGCCTCAAAGCGCTCGGCCTGAACTGAAAACCTGTACGTGGAATTGCCCAGGCATCGAAACGCCGCGAAGCAGGTGCCAGTCTTTACCTGACCTTTACCTCTGCCCTTACATTAATCGGGAAAATTCGTGGTCTGATCAGTTAACCGCACCAGGCACCCAGCAGTACCCGCCGGGCGTTAACAAGCAGAGGATCACCCCCATGAAGAAAACCCTGACCGTACTCTGCGCCGCGCTTGTGCTCAGCACACCCTTGGCCAGCTTCGCTCAACCAGGTCCGGATCGCTATGACGATGGCCGTGGCCCATCCCATCAAGGATGGCAACCCGAGCGTCATGACCGCCACGACAATGGCCGTTACCCGGCCTACCACAACCCGAACTTCCGCCCGGAAGCGGGCATGCCGATGCCCCATCAGCAATGGCGCCGTGGCTACGTGGTCGAACCCCGCTACCGCGCAGACCGCTATTGGGTGACCGACTGGCGTGCACGGCACCTGTATGCACCGCCACGGGATCATCGTTGGTTGTATGTGAATGGTGACTATGTGCTGGTTGCGATTGCCACGGGCGTGGTGGTGAGTGTGCTTTCGGGCTACTGATCCCGTTTGCGTCTATCGATCAGGGCGGGGCGCTCACACTTTGTGCAGCGCCCTTGTCGCATTCAACTCGCCTGTATCCCTTGACGCAGAGCCGTTTGAATACAATCGAACAATCACGCCCATTCCCATTGACCCGACGGTTGTAATAAAAACAGCAATTAACGTGTCTAAACTGTAGGCATGCCAATTCATGTCACCGCTTGACTTTACCCAAGTCATCTTTGACTATCAGCGCCGGGCGTGACCCCCTAAAACACTCACGGCCCTCGCTAACTTAACCATAATAATAACCTGCGCAGTGACACTCCCACGCCGTGTTTCCGACGCCTGAAATAGTAGAGCCCCGACATGGACAGTCGATCAAAGCCAATTATCCTCACGCCCACACAACCGATTACACACTTACACACCGAGCTACAAACTCAATTGAGTGATCTGGATAATTTGAGATATGCCTATTACGCTTCGGTCACTAACCGGAACATAGAACCGATCATTATTTCCAACTATCCATCCCGATGGGTCAAAGACTATAAATCCTCGAACAGCCATCTGATTGATCCCATCATCAATCACGGGCTCAAAAAAATTACACCTTTCTCCTGGCAAGACGCCCTTGCCTGCAGTACACCGGAAGGCCTGGACTTTTTCCAGCGCGCTACCCGCTACCAGATCTGCTCGGGGGTGACATTCACCCTGCGGGACGCCTGTGGAATGTTCTGTGCCTTGAGCTTGTGTGACGCAGGACAGCAAGCGGACTTCGACCGTCGTCTGGCCAACAAGCAGGGCATCTTGCAAATGTTGTTGATTGACTTCCATGACTGGCTGATGACTTCACGCTCCAACGATCAGCTATTTCTGCCAGGGACGTTGGGGTCGCTCTCGGTCCGCGAACTGGGTGTTCTGCAACTGGTGGTGCGCGGCAAGAGCTACCGTGAGATTGCCACTGACTGTGGAATCTCAGAGCGTACGGTGAAATTCCACATGTCGAACATTGCCGGTAAGTTACAGGTTGCCAATGCCAAGCAGGCCGTTTACGAAGCCAAGCGCCAGGGCATTATCTGATCAGGCGATCTGGCGGGCTGGCATATCCGCCAGTTGCAAGCTCAACGGCCACCGCCCGCCCTGCAGTGACGCCAACGGCTGCTTGCGCTGGATCGTGTCCAGCAGCCGTTGGCGGTTGGCACCGGTGATCTGCATATTCAGCAAATGAACGGTCTCGCCCGGCGACGCTTCGCCGCTGTCGAGAATCTGATAATGCCAGCCGGCATGGCGAACAATGCGCGCCATGGCATCGCTGACAACCGTCACGATCGACTCCAGGCCGCTGCGCTCAGCATGATCGAGCATGCTGAAAAGCAACATTTCAGTCAGCGGCAAATGCGCCAGCCCCAGCGTACGTGAGCGGGTCTTGTCTACAAAAAAGCGGCTGGACTCAGCGATCAGTGCGTGTTTCGGTGGCGCGCAGCTGAAGAAGTCACGAAACGGCCCCTCGACCATGTAGGGGTTTAGCGTGTTAATCAGCCGCAGCCCTGCCAACGGGATGCCCTCGCACGTACCAATCAAGTACGTGGTGTTCTCGCTATCGAATTCATCCAGTTCAATACCATCGCGCACGCTGACCCGCCAATTGAGGCGGTCGCAGAAAACATGTTTACGCAGTCCGTACAGTTCCGCGACCCAGGGGTGTGGGTCTGCGCGAAAGTCAACGTTGTGAAACTCAATAGTTTTCATCTTGCGCTGCTCATCCTTACTTGAGGTACGGCGAAGTTTTAACATTATTTCAATACTGACCGTGCTGGCATCCGCATCCAACAAAACGCGCCAGTACTCTACCAATGTATCGCGCCACGTAACCTGTACCTAAGTTCAACAACACATGAAAAATCAATTACAGATAACGACCTGTACCTAGAGACAGTTGTCCTTATCGAAGCGTCAGGCAAACTTAATTAGCCGTGCAGGGCAGACCTGTATTGCCAACGAGGCATGTCGATTTCCGGCGCCCCGCCACGGCGGGCAGTGCATCAACACTGCACGTTGTGCCCATGTAACTTTCAGCCTGCACTCCGCGCCGCGCTTGGTTATGCAGGGACACTCACGCCAGCTCATCAACAGGGAAGACAATGGAAAAGCCTGTCTCTTCAGCACCTCGCCGCGTCGTCGTTACCGGGTATGGTGCGATCTGCTCGCTCGGCCACAATGCCAATGCCATCTGGGACGCGATGATGGATTACCAGATCGGCTACCGTCTGCACCACTTTGATGACCCGACCATCCATGCACGCTTTTTCGGTTTCATCGATGATTTCGGTCGCGAGGCGATGCGCCCGTTTTCGAAGAAAATTTCCAAGATGCTGCCGCTATTCGCCAAGTACAGCCTGGTCGCTGCCCATGAAGCACTGCACATGGCCTACGGCGACACACCGCTGGACGACGTCGTCTCCCCCTTCGATCGCGGTGTCGTTCTGGGCACCGGATGGGGCGGTCTCGACACGGCGAACATGAACAACAACGAGTACCGCGAGCAAGGGATTTCCACCTCGTTTGCCACCGTCATGTCCATGTGTAATGCCGCTACCGCAGGTATCACCATGAATTGGAACATGCGGGGCATTCAGAACAGCCCGGTTGCGGCCTGTGCAACCGGCACGATCGCAATTGGTGAAGCCTATGAAGCGATTCGCGCCGGCCGAGCACGCATGATGATCGCCGGGGGAAGCGAATCATTGAAAGAGCAGTTCAACGTCTGGTCGATCGACGTGATCCAGGCCTTGAGCAAGGAACAAGAGAATCCGCGTCTGGCGTGCTGCCCATTCAGCAAAGGTCGCAGCGGCTTCATACTTTCCGAAGGTGCGGCGGTACTGTGCCTTGAGGACTATGAGTTGGCCAAGGCCCGTGGTGCAAATATCCTCGGCGAGATCACCGGTTACGCCAACTACTCGGACGCCTTCGACATGACCGCCCCGGCTGAAGACATGCAGGCTCGCGTGCGCGTGATTCAGGAAGTGTGCAGGCAAGCCAACGTCGATGCCCCGCAAATCAACTACATCAACTTGCACGGCACCTCCACGCCACTGAACGATGTCAACGAAGCCCGCTCCATCCAGCTGGCGCTGGGCGAAGCCGCCAAAACAATCCCGATGTCCAGCACCAAGTCATACACCGGCCACCTCATCGGTGCTGCAGGTTCGATGGAAGCGATTTTCTGCCTCAAGGCCATGTCCCGTGGGACCATCCCAGCCACCATCCACCTGGATGAGGCGGACCCCGAGTGCAACCTGAATTTCGTACCCAACAATCACTTGCACGGGCAGACCCTGGATAACGTGCTGAACTTGAGCTTTGGATTCGGTGGCGCCAACGCCGGAATCATGCTGCGCAAGGTCCATTGATCATGCAATGGCAATTCGGGCCTGAGCAGATCGAGGCATGGGCAGCCCTTTCCGGTGACCGCAATCCTATCCACTTCGACCTGCAAGCCGCACGGCGCATGGAGGCAGCAGATGTTGTAGTACACGGCATGCTGGCGCTGCTGCCAATCAAACATCGCATGGGGCGCTCTGCCGATGGCCCCGATGGGGACTGGATACAGTTCAAGGCGCTGCTCAAGGCGCCCGTACTGCGCAACGCCCAGGTCGCACTTTCAACCCGGCCCCGCACCGCCAGCACTGCATTCAAACTGCACTCAGGCAGCGGTGAAAGCGAGCACGTTTCAGGCCATGTATCCCAGGTTCCGGCACCGGTCTGGGCATCGAAAAACCCAGCTTTTGCGCTTGATCGTGAGCACGTCGCAAGTTGGCTAAGCCTCTTTCGCGAGGGTTTGGGCAGGGGACTGGATGACTGGGTCGCACTGGATGCACTGATCTTTTCCCACTTCATTAGCAACCATCTGGGCGTGATCTTCGAGCGACTGTCCGGGCAGTTCGCCCAGCGCCAGACACCTGAGCGCATCGAAGACATCACCGATCACCTGGTCGTGCAGACCAGCCACCAGATCATTTTCAACGCGACGCTGCGTTCATTGGGCAGCATGCAAAGCGATATCCGCTGCGAAATCGACAACATCCTTTTGATTGAAACCCCGGGCAAAGCCGTCGGCACGCTCGACCTGGGCGTCATCGTCGGCGCCCACCATGTGATGACCATCACCCTAGGCCTAATGATCAAAGCCGTTCACAACCCACTGGAGAAAGACAATGACCAGCATTGACAGCGTATTCACAATCGTCCGCGACCTCATCCTGGACCTGAAGGACGTCGATGAAAGCGATGTGACCCTCGACACAAACATCGAATCAATGGAGTTCGACAGCTTGGACTTCGTCGAGATGCAGGTTGTAGTACAGAAAAAGATCGGCGTAGCCATCAACCCCGATTCGTTCGTTACGCGCAAGATCGCCACCCTGCGCCAGCTCTGTGAATTCGTCGTCGAGCTCAAGGAATCGACAGCTGTCGAGGCATGAGCCATCTGGCCCACTTCATGGAGAGAAGCAGGAAATGTCCACACCAAACAATTGTGTGCTCGCTATTTCCCAGGCAAGGGAGTCGAAGGTCCGCAAGCTGAGCGAGGTGTCGCATCATAAGACGATGGACCACGCTACCGTATTGCCGTGGGACCAGGACGTCGATCGCAGCGTTTATCCCAAAGACCCCGATCATATCTGGATAAACGGGACACGCTATTGCGAAGGCCTGACCGACGCACAGAAGCTGGAACTGGCCTGGCTCGAAACAGGCCGGGACATCTCTATGTTCATTTGGCTGGAACAGACAATCCCGCCGTTGTACATGGGCTACGTTACCCAATTCCATGACCGTATTTCGCAGGATTTGCAGGAGTACTTGATGATCTTTTCCAAGGAAGAGATCGTCCACACCCTGACCTTCAAGCGCTTCATGGCCAAAGCCGGCCTACAGATCTGGAACCCGCCAGTCGGGCTCTATGAGCTGCTGACCCAAACCCTGCCGAAAATGGAGCCGGCTGTAGGGGTGCTGTTTACGTTGTTGATCGAGTGGGTTGCAGAAATGGGCGCCATGCACACCTCCCAAGGCCCTGAGATCGAGCCCATGACGCGCACGTTGTTTCGCGAGCATCACTACGACGAGGCGCGGCATATCGCCTTTGGTCGCTGGATCAGCGAGTCCTATTTCGAAACGGCCAGCGCGGAATCGATCGCTCAAGTGAAGGCCATGAGCCGGAAGATCATTCCCGCTCTGATCGACATGTTCACCTACAATCCGGAAATTGCCTCGCACACCTCTTTCGAGTTCCCGATTGCGGCCGATGATAAAGTCAAAATCGAAGAAGTCTGGCGCTCACCTCACAATGCCAAGCTGAACGACGCGCGCTTTGCAGAAATCTACGCCTGGATCGACAAGCTGGGGTTGCGGCAATGACCTCACCAACCTGGGATGCCATATTCGTTGGCACCGGGATCACCAGCCTGGCCTGTGCGGCCATGCTGGTGAAGCGAGATCCTGGCGCACGGGTTCTGATGATCGACAAGCATATCGTCGTGGGGGGTTATGCCTCGACCTTCAGCCGGCCCAAGCAATCGGCGGTATTCGACTGCAGCCTGCACAAGCTGAGCGGTATGGCTGAGGGTGGCAACCTTATCAGGATCCTGCGGGAGCTGGGGCTCGAGGAGGAACTGAACCTCGTCTACCCCGACGACTATTTCTGCGCCTACCAGGACGGCACGGCGTTGCCGTTGGCCAATGATGCCGAGCATGCTGAACGGCAGCTGATCGAGCGGTTCCCCCATCAAGCGCAACCCCTGACGACGTTCTTCACACAGGTTCGTACCTATGGGCGCAATGGCTACTACCAGTTCCAGATGCTCGATGGCAGCTTCGAGCCTGACATAGCGCAACTACGCTGGGCGCATCGCAACCTCAAACACAAGACGGTGCGCGAAGCCCTGCATGAACTGTTCGACGATCCATACCTGATCGAGATCCTCGCGGCCCCTGGCATTTATGTGGGCGGTTATTCCGAGGACCTCGGTTACCTGTATTACCTGCATGTGGTGTATGCAACGCTCCACCGCGGCAACGCCTATGTCCCTGGTTCCTCGCAACATTTGTCCAACCTGCTGGCGCAACAGGTTGAACGGGCTGGAGGCTCGATCATGCTGAGCACGGCCGTGGAGCAAATCACCACCGACCAGCAAGGTAATGTAACGGGCGTGCGCACCGCAGCCGGCGATTTCCAAGCGCCACAGGTGTTCATCAACACATCACCGCATTACGCCGTCGATCATTTGTTCCAAGCGGATATAGAGCTGACAGCCACCCGGGAAAAGCTGGTCGCATTGAAGCCCGCGCGCTCGACTACCACGGTGTACCTGATTACCGACCTTCCCCCCGAACAGCTTGGCTTGCGACACAGCGAGTCGATGTTGTTTGCCGCGGCCCCGGCTACAGCAGCTGAATTGCGTATCGACGCCGATCTCAGGGGTTATCCGCCTGAACTGAGCGAGCACGCTTTCTGGGCAATGTCTCCCATAGAAGTCACCAACTATCACGCTCTCGCACCAGCAGCCGGCAGAGTGGTGTGTATCAACGTGCTCGACTCGATCGAGCATTGGCCGACCAGGCGGACGGCGCAATATCGTGCGAAAAAGCAGCGCGCACGCGACGTGCTCATCGAGCGCTTGCTGGTTCAGGTTCCCGGAATGCGCGGTCATATCCTGCATACGGAAGTGGCTACGCCTCATACCTATGTGCGCTTCACCAACAATACCGCAGGCTCGGGCTACGGAGCGATGGTCGGTACCGATCTCAAGGGCCATGTGTTTCATCACGGTTTTCCCGTCCAAGGGGTTCAGTTTCTCAGCGCTTGGGTAGCGGGCCCCAGTTATGAAGCCGCCTTCGGGTACGCAGAGATGAAATCCAGACAATGGAGACGGGCATGAGTAGAAATGAGCAAGCCACCGGAAAGTTTGGAGTGGCTGTTTCCAAGCTGTTCATTCGCGTGATGTTCAGGCAGGTACAAGGCTGGAAACGCGAGGTACCCGGTCGAGCCGCAGGCTTCGTCGAAACAGCCATCGACGGCAGCAAGCTGGAAGGGGCAGTCCTGCTGTCCAACACTGCCAAGGCCAAAGGGGTTGTACTGTTGTGTCACCCGTTCTTGAAATATGGCATGCATTACTTCTTTGAAAACAGCCTCGATCAGTCATTCCTGGATCAGGGCTACCACGTGGTCACATTCAACTTCAAAGGTTTCGGTCGCAGCACCATTGGCGGTCATGCGTTTGCCGATGACGTCCTGGCGATTGCACGAAAGATCGCACGCGAATACCCAGATTTGCCAATCCATCTCGTCGGATGCTCGTTTGGTGGCTATCACCTGTCGCACGCGTTGGCACGTGACGCTTCCCACTTCACCTCGGCAGTACTGGACAGCGTGCCTGTGTCTGTTCGTAGCTACTTCACCCGTGGGCCGTTACGCCTGGCCATGCGCTGGATCAGCAGCAGCCGTCTGGCTGTACCGACCGGAACCTGCGCGATAGATCATTCGCTCAAAGACGTGAACCACCTGCCAATCGCCTACTTCTATGGGCTCAACGACCGTTTTATTCCCGATTCGAGCGTTCAAAAGCTGAGCGTGGATTGCAAATCCCTGCACATGGTCAGTTTCGAACAATGCCGTCACCTGGAGAACCACAAGAAACACCGGGATCGGTACTTCCAGGAAATTTTCGCTTTCTTCGCCCATGCAGAATCACAAAAACGCCTCGAATCGGCCTGATTGCGGGCGCTCTGGCTAAGGACTATGGATCATGGATGCCCAACAGATCGAAAACGGAAAATGGATTCTCATAACGGGTGGCACTCGCGGTATCGGCCGCGCCTTGGTGCAGCACTTATCCCGCGAGGGTTATGAAGTCGCCTTTACCTATCAATCCTCTGCTGATGCCGCTCGTCAGCTTGAACAGGAAGTAATCGCCAACGGCGGGCGGGCCCATGGCCATGCCTGCGACGGACGGGATTACCAGTCGGTCAGTTCATTGTGCGAACGATTGATCAATGATCTCGGTGGCCCCTTTGGCCTGATCAACAACATGGGGGTGACCGGCGACCAACTGTTGTTCAACCTCGATATCGAACGCTACCGCGATGTGGTTGCTACCAACCTCGACTCAGCGGTTTATTTCAGCAAGTCCCTGGCACCGGCCATGGCCGGTGAGCGACAGGGAAAAATCCTGCACATGTCTTCCGTCAGCGGTGTCAAAGGCAACAAAGGGCAACTGGGTTATTGCGCAACCAAGGCCGCAATGATCGGTATCACCAAGACCATGGCGTTGGAGCTGGCTCGCTTCAAGGTCAATGTCAATGCCATAGCTCCTGGGTACATCGCAACCGACATGATCGACCAGATACCCGATTCCGTGCGTAAGTCGATCACCGACAACATTCCGCTCAAACGCTTTGGTGAAGTGCGTGAAGTCGCCGCATTGGCCAGCTTTCTGTTGTCGTCCCAAGCCGACTACATCACTGGTCAAACATTCTTGATCGACGGTGGCCTGACGGCCTGAACCGCACCGTTCAAACAGCAAAATCGCGGTACCCGGAGCATTCATGAGTCATTCATACGATACTGTTTTTGTGGGTTCAGGCCTGGGCGCGCTCTCCAGTGCCAGCCTGATGGCACAGCGTGGAAAAAAAGTGCTGGTGGTTGAAAAGCACAATATCCCCGGCGGCTATGCGACTAATTTTCGACGCAAAGATTTCAACTTCGATGTCTCACTACATTCATTCGACGGCGTTGTGCGCGGTGCCCACTCTTTCAAGGTGATCGAGGCGTGCGGCGTCGCGGACAAAGTCGAGTTTCTTCACCACCCGACGCTTTACCGCTATCGATCACCCGACATCGATATCACGGTTGGCCATCGCGACCTGGAAGCTTATAAACAGGCGCTGTATCGCTGTTTCCCTCAGGAAGTCGCAAACATCGATCGTCTGTTCACCGAATCCAGGCGTAACTACAAAGACCTGTGCGGCTTTCTGTACTCAGCCAAGCCTTTCTGGATGAGATTGGTCGCCACGCCGATGGCATATCCACGGGTTCTTCGCTATGGCCATGAAACGGTGGATAAGTATTTCTCCCGGTTCACGAGCAATGAACGCCTGAAAGAAGTTCTCTCGGCACAGTGGAGCTATTACGGCCTTCCGGCAAAAGACTTGGCGTTCGGTTATTTCTCGTATCCCTTCATCGACTACCTGGAGAACGGCGGTTACTCGATCAAAGGCGGCTCCCAAGCGCTGTCCTCAGCATTGGTGGAGGTCATCGAGCAGCACGGGGGTCGCGTTGAGCTTGAGTCGAGTGTCCAGAGGATCATGGTCGAGCGGGGGAGGGTGACAGGCGTCGTCACGCGCAAGTCAGGTCAGGTCAAGGCGCGCAATGTGGTGGCCAACATATCGCCCCATGCGGTGGTTGGCCTGGCAGGAACAGAACATTTCCCCAAAAAATACCTTGCCCGGTTAAACGACCTCAAGCTGTCAGTATCGGGTTTTCAGGTTTACCTGGGGCTGGACTGCCCACTGAGTGATCTGGGAGTAGGCCCCGAGGAGTACATCCACTTTTTCTCCCCTGAAAAAACGCAACGCGCGCAATTCGAACATATCAAGGCCGGTGAGCTGCATCAGGACAATACCAGTTGGTCGATCAATTACTTCTCCAATGTCGACGCCTCCATGGTCCCGCCAGGCAAGTCCAGCCTCGGTCTGTTCACCCTCACGGGGCCCGACATCTGGCATTCACTGGACAAACTGGCGTATCGCCGCAAGAAAGCCGAGCTCACGGAAATGTTGATTGCCAATGCCGAGCGCGTCATTCCTGAGCTGCGTAAGCACATCGAAGTCTGTGAGGCAGGTTCCCCGCGCACAATGACCAAGTTCACCCAGAACCCGGAGGGCGCCATTTACGGGTTTGAGCAAACAACTCAGCAATCTGGACTGTTCAATCGTTTTCCACAGAAGTATCCCGTCAAAGGGCTTTACCAGGTAGGCGCATGGACGTTCCCTGGCGCGGGATTCATTGGAACGATGCTGTCGGCCCGCGTGTTGGTTGACCGCTATTTCTAAGCAGTGATGCTCCCGTCAAAGGACACCTCGAGAGACATATCATGACTTATGTAGTGACTGACAACTGCATCCAGTGCCGCCACACCAGCTGTGTAGACATCTGCCCTGCAGACGCTTTCCATCTGGGGCCAAACTTCATCGTCATCAATCCCCAGGAATGCGTCGACTGTGGCCTATGCCTGCCGGAATGCCCGGAAGGGGCGATTCAGCCAGAGAACCAGCTCGACGATAGCAATCGGCACTTCCTGGCGCTCAACGCTGAGCTTGCGCAGCACTGGCCAGTGATCCTCCAGCGCATTCCTCCTCTGCTCGATTACCAGAAATGGAGCGATCAGCCAAACAAGCTTGTACACCTTGTACGAGAAGCCGAAGCGGTCGATCCATCCCGCGACCACCATCTGCAGCACGCTTAAACGCGCACCTGGGAAACGTCCATGCAAAGCTATGACCGATTCAAAACGCTGGAAAGCGACACCTTCGATGTAATCGTCGTGGGTGCCGGTATTGGTGGTCTGACCGCTGCCGCAACCCTCGCCAACCGTGGCAAGCAAGTGCTGGTGCTGGATATGCACTACGAGATGGGAGGCTGTGCCACTGTCTTCCATCGCAAAGGTAAGGATTACGAGTTTGACGTAGGCCTACACTACATCGGCGATTGCGGTAAGGAAGGGCTGATTCCGCGTATCCTGCGTGGTGCCGGCATCGATGATGGTGAGATCAACTTTATCGAGCAGGACCCTGAAGGGTTCGAAACGCTCTGCTTCCCTGACTTTCAGTTTGCCGTGCCACGTGGCTATGAACGCTTCCGCGAGCGGCTCATCGAAGCATTCCCCAAGGAAAAATCCGGCATCAACCGCTATTTCAAGATGCTGCAGCAAGTCTGGGACTTCATGGGTATTCACTCCCGACCGCTCAGTGCGCTCTGGGTGCTACCCCGTTCCTGGATGCTAATGCGTCATTCGAAGTCAACCGTTGCCGAGTTCCTCGACACCTGTACACAGGATGAAAGACTGCGCGCCGTGTTGACCGGCCAACTCGGCGTTTATCATCAACCGCCCAGCCGGGCCACCATGGCCGGGCATGCTGCGGTGGTCAACCACTTCTTGCAGGGGTCTTATTACCCATCAGGAGGCGGTCAGCTTTTTTCCGACAAGCTCGGCGCAGTGGTGGAGCGCAACGGCGGCAAAATTCTTCTGCGGTCAAAAGTCGAGCGCATATTGATCGAGAAGGGGCGCGCAGTAGGTGTCGAGTTCAGCAACAAGCATTTAGGTAAGCGTACCGTCAGGGCAAGGGCGGTGATCTGCAATGCGGACATCAAGCACACACTGCTGGACTTGATCGGGGCGTACCAGCTCAAGTCGAAAACCATCACCCAAGCCGAGCGCTTCGAGATGTCGCCCGCCATGGGTGTGGTTTACCTGGGGATCGACATGGACCTCAAGGCAATGGGCCTGAAGAACACCAATTACCGTATCTATCCTGGTTGTGATTATGAGCGGGCCTACCGTGAGGTGTTCGCCGGTCAGTTCCCGGATGAGCCACACCTGTTCATCGGTAATGCCACGATGAAGGACCCCGATAACCCGGCCATTGCCCCGCCGGGCATCTACAACCTGCAACTCATGTCGGCGGTGCCCTCCACCCCAGAAAGTTGGGGTGTCACCCAGGCCGAGCTTTCAGATGGCAGTTACCGGAACAACCCTGCCTACTTGGCAAAGAAAGAATGGTATGCGCAGCAACTGATAGCGCTGGCCGAACGCGTTATACCTGGAATGTCCGGACACATCGTCTATCAGGAGGTTTCGACGCCATTCTCCGTTACTCGATTCATCGGTTCACACGGTGGCACATCCTATGGCCTCGCCTTCACGCCTGAGTATTTCCTGCACAACCGACCAGGTACGAAAACCGAGATTCGAAATCTTTATTTATGTGGTGCGTCCACCCGCACCGGTCACGGGATTTTTGGCGCGATGACCGGTGGTGTCGAGGCCGCTGCGGCGGTCGATGGGCGCAAGTTACGCTACCAGATCATGGATGTCGGAACACGCGCAGAGGCCCAAACGAGCATCTGATAGCAAGAAAGCACCTTAGGCTATGATGCAACAGGTGTTTGCCACGAGAGGTGGTAGCTACTTTCATCAAGGAGAGATGGCGTGTCAAATGACTACAATACCGCATTGCTGTTGGCTGCCGGACTTAGCCTTTTAGCCTCGTTGATGCACGTGGGTGTCATCCTGGTGGGGCCATCTTGGTATCGACTCTTCGGCGCAGGTGAGCGTTTCGTCCGTGCAGCTCAAGCGGGGCGATGGTACCCCGGGATGATAACGGCTGGTATCGCCTTGGTTCTGGCAGGGTGGGCGAGCTATGCCTTATCAGGTGCGGGACTGATAGATCGCCTTCCTTTGCTCCGCCCAGTCCTATGCATCATCACGTTGATCTACTTGCTACGCGGCGCCTTGGGTCCTTTTGCGTTGGCTGGCACTGGACGCAGCGGTCGCTTCATCATGGTCAGCTCGGCGATATGCCTGTTGTATGGCATTGTTCATCTGGTAGGTCTTGTGCAGATGTGGCAGTTGCTTTGATCCTACCTGTTGAGGTTCCACGTGAAACATTGGTAGGAAGGTGATGCGCCTATGCCTGATTACTGATCACTCCATACAAAAAAGCCCGCTTGCGCGGGCTTTTTTATGGGGCCGGGATCGGGTATCAGAAATCCAGGTTCGACACCGACAGCGCATTGCTTTCGATGAAATCGCGGCGTGGTTCCACCGCGTCGCCCATCAGGGTGTTGAAGATCTGGTCGGCGGCAATCGCGTCTTCGATGGTGACCTTGAGCATGCGGCGGACGGTTGGGTCCATGGTGGTTTCCCACAGCTGCTCCGGGTTCATCTCGCCCAGACCTTTGTATCGCTGAATGGTATGGCGCTTGGTGCTTTCGTTCATCAGCCAGTCCAGGGCTTCCTTGAACTCGCTGATCGCCTTGCGGCGCTCACCACGCTGCACGTAGGCACCTTCACCCAGCAGGGTGGACAACTTGGCCCCCAAGGTGACCACCGAACGGTAGTCGTTGCTGCCGAAGAAGTCGCGGTTGAAGGTGACGTAGCTGGCCAGGCCGTGGGAGGTGACTTCCACTTCCGGCAGCCAAACGTTGCGCTCTTTGTCCTCGCGCAGGGCAGCCTGGTACACCAGGCCCGACTTCTGGCTGTTGCTCAGGCGTGCCTGGAACTTGGCCAACCAGGCTTGCATCGCTGCGTGATCGCCCAGTTGTTCCAGGGTGACTTCCGGCAAGTAGATGAAGTGCTCGGTGATGTCTTCCGGGTACAAGCGCGAAAGGCGCTTGAGGGTTTTCATCACGGCGCGGAATTCATTCACCAGGGTTTCCAGCTGTACGCCGGAAACGGCTGGCGCCGATTCGTCCAGGTGCAGGCTGGCGTCTTCGAGGGCCGACTGGGTCATGTATTCTTCCATGGCCTCGTCGTCCTTGATGTACTGCTCCTGCTTGCCTTTCTTCACCTTGTACAGCGGTGGCTGGGCAATGTAGATGTAGCCACGCTCGACCAGCTCCGGCAACTGACGGAAGAAGAAGGTCAGCAGCAGGGTACGGATGTGCGAACCGTCGACGTCAGCATCGGTCATGATGATGATGTTGTGATAACGCAGCTTGTCGATGTTGTACTCTTCGCGGCCAATACCACAGCCCAGCGCGGTGATCAGCGTGCCCACTTCCTGGGACGAGATCATCTTGTCGAAGCGTGCTTTCTCGACGTTGAGGATCTTGCCCTTGAGCGGCAGGATCGCCTGGGTGCGACGGTTACGGCCTTGCTTGGCCGAACCACCTGCGGAGTCACCCTCCACCAGGTACAGTTCGGAGAGGGCAGGGTCCTTCTCCTGGCAGTCCGCCAACTTGCCCGGCAAACCGGCGATGTCCAGCGCGCCCTTGCGACGGGTCATCTCACGGGCTTTACGCGCCGCTTCACGGGCACGGGCTGCGTCGATCATCTTGCCGACAACGGCCTTGGCTTCGTTCGGGTTTTCCAGTAGGAAGTCGGCGAAGTACTTGTTCATCTCCTGTTCCACGGCGGTTTTCACCTCCGAGGAAACCAACTTGTCCTTGGTCTGCGAGCTGAACTTGGGGTCTGGAACCTTCACCGAAATAATCGCGGTCAGGCCTTCCCGGGCGTCGTCACCGGTGGTGGCGACCTTGTTCTTCTTGGCCAGGCCTTCCTGCTCGATGTAGCTGTTCAGGCTACGGGTGAGCGAAGAACGGAAACCGACCAGGTGAGTACCGCCGTCACGCTGTGGAATGTTGTTGGTGAAGCACAGCAGGTTTTCGTTGAAGCTGTCGTTCCACTGCAGGGCAATCTCGACACCCACGCCATCGTCACGCTGAACGTTGAAGTGGAAGACCTGCGAGTTGACCGGGGTCTTGTTGGTGTTGAGGTATTCAACGAACGCCTTCAAGCCACCTTCGTACTTGAAGAACTCTTCCTTGCCCGAGCGCTCATCCTTCAGCAGGATACCGACGCCCGAGTTGAGGAACGACAGTTCACGAATCCGCTTGGCCAGGATGTCCCAGCTGAAGTGGATGTTCTTGAAGGTTTCAGCCGACGGCTTGAAGTGGATGTGGGTACCGGTGGTTTCGCTGTCACCCACAATCGCCATCGGCGCTTGTGGAACACCGTGAACGTAGGTCTGTTCCCAGATCTTGCCGCTGCGACGAACTGTCAGTACCAGCTTCTCGGACAGGGCGTTCACTACCGACACACCCACACCGTGCAGGCCGCCGGAAACCTTATAGGAGTTGTCGTCGAACTTACCGCCGGCGTGCAGCACGGTCATGATGACCTCGGCTGCGGAAACGCCTTCTTCTTTATGCACGTCGACCGGAATGCCGCGACCGTTGTCGCGCACACTGATGGATTCGTCCGTGTGGATGATGACGGTGATGTCATCGCAGTGACCGGCGAGGGCTTCGTCGATCGAGTTGTCGACCACCTCGAAGACCATGTGGTGCAGGCCGCTACCATCATCGGTGTCGCCAATGTACATGCCGGGACGCTTGCGCACGGCATCCAAACCTTTCAGCACCTTGATGCTGGAGGAGTCGTACGTTTGATTTTCGCTCATGCCTTCACTCCCGATGGTCGTGGGTCTGGGTGATACGGCCCTGTTCCACGTGGAACAAGGCAACTGGCGTTTCCGTCTGCCAGCCTTCCCTCAGTAATTCGTGATCTACACAGGTGATGAACACCTGGCAGCGTAATTCTTCAAGCAAGCGGCATAGCGCGCGGCGATGCTGGTCGTCCAGCTCGGACGGCAAGTCGTCTACGAGATAAATACAGTGGCCGCGGCGAGCCTGGCTGACGAGGTGGCCCTGGGCAATGCGCAGTGCACACACCACCAGCTTTTGCTGACCACGCGACAGGATGTCGGCTGCGTTGTTGGCAGCCAGACGAAGACGCAGATCAGCACGCTGCGGACCGGCCTGGGTATGGCCCATCTGCTGATCGCGAAGGAGAGAGGAGGCGAGCACTTCTTGCAGTTCCCGGTCCTTGTCCCAGCCTCGGTAGTAGCTCAGGGTCAACCCGTCCAGCTCGACCAGTTCGCTCAGGGTTCGCTCGAAGACGGGCTTCAAGGCCTTGATGTAATTGCGACGGTATTCATCTATCTCCGCACTGGCCAGGCATAACTCCCGGTCCCAGGCGGCTTGCGAAGCTGGGTCAAGTGTACCATGCCGCAACCACGAGTTCCGCTGCCGCAGCGCCTTCTGCAGGCGCTGCCAAGCAGGCAGGAACCGGGGTTCCACGTGGAACACCCCCCAATCGAGAAACTGCCGGCGAATCTTCGGCGCACCCTCCAACAGGCGGAAGCTGTCCGGGTTGATTAATTGCAACGGCAACAATTCAGCCAGTTGAGCAGCGCTCTTGGCGTTTTGCCCGTCGATTCGAATAGTGAATTCGCCCGCCCGCTCCCTGGATACACCCAGGTTGCTGGTGCCACCTTCGGCCAGCTGCACTTCGCCAAACACGGTGCACGCCGCTTGCTCGTACTGGATGACCGGGTTCAGTCGCGTGCTGCGGAACGACCGGGCCAGGCCGAGCAGGTGCACGGCTTCCAGCACGCTGGTTTTGCCGCTGCCGTTGGCGCCGTAAAGGATATTGATGCGGGGGGACGGTGTGAGGGCCACCGGGTGCAGGTTGCGCACCGCGGTGACCATGATACGTCGAAGGGACATTTCGCCTGCTACGGGTTACAGGCGCATCGGCATGACAACGTAGGAAGAATCGTCATTGCCAGCTTCCTGCAGCAGGGCACTGCTGTTGGAATCAGACAGAATCAGACGAACTTGCTCGGTAGTCATCACGCCCAGCACGTCCAGCAGGTAGCTGACGTTGAAGCCGATCTCCAGCGAGCTACCGTCGTAGTCCACGCTGATTTCTTCTTCCGCTTCTTCCTGCTCGGGGTTGTTGGCCTGAATTTTCAGTTGGCCTGCGGCCAGCTGCAGGCGAATGCCGCGGTACTTCTCGTTGGACAGAATCGCGGTACGGCTGAAGGCTTCGCGCAGCGCCTGGCGGTCACCGACCACCAGCTTGTCGCCGCCTTTTGGCAGCACGCGCTCGTAGTCCGGGAACTTGCCGTCGACCAGCTTGGAGGTGAAGGTGAACTCACCGGTGGTCGCACGAATATGGTGCTGGCCCAGAACGATGCTGACCATGCCTTCAGGGTCGGTGAGCAGGCGTGCCAGCTCAAGGATACCTTTACGTGGCACGATCACCTGGTGGCGGTCGTCTTGCTCGATGGCGGCCGTCATGGAGCACAGCGCCAGGCGATGGCCGTCGGTGGACACGGCGCGCAGGGTGTTGCGCGACACTTCCAGCAGCATGCCGTTGAGGTAGTAGCGCACGTCCTGCTGGGCCATGGCGAAGCTGGTGCGCTCGATCAGGCGGCGCAGCTTGCTCTGTTCCAGGTTGCAGGTCAGCGAGCCTGGGCCTTCTTCCACGGTGGGGAAATCGTTGGCCGGCAGGGTCGACAGGGTGAAGCGGCTACGGCCAGCCTTGACCAGCAGTTTCTGCTCGTCGACCTTGATGTCGATCAGGGCGTCGTTCGGCAGGCTTTTGCAGATGTCCATCAGCTTGCGCGCGGGCACGGTGATCTCGCCCGGCTCGGCGGATTCTTCCAGTTGCACGCGGCCAACCAGTTCGACTTCCAGGTCGGTGCCGGTCAACGACAGCTGCTGGCCTTGCACGACCAGCAGGACGTTGGACAGCACCGGCAAGGTCTGACGGCGCTCGACGACACCGGCGACCAGTTGCAGAGGTTTCAACAGGGCTTCGCGTTGAATGGTGAAATGCATGGTCTAGTCCCTTGCCTTCAATGAGCTGCGCTAACGACCATCACGTCGTCAGCGTCCGCAGCAGGTTCTTGTAGTCCTCGCGGATATCCGCGTCGGATTCCTTCAATTCGTTGATCTTGCGGCAGGCGTGCAGCACGGTGGTGTGGTCGCGGCCGCCAAACATGTCGCCGATCTCCGGCAAGCTGTGGTTGGTCAGCTCTTTCGACAACGCCATGGCCACCTGGCGCGGGCGCGCCACCGAGCGCGAACGGCGCTTGGACAACAGATCGGCGATCTTGATCTTGTAGTATTCGGCCACGGTGCGCTGGATGTTATCCACACTTACCAGCTTGTCCTGAAGCGCCAGCAGGTCCTTGAGCGATTCGCGAATCAGCTCGATGGTGATGTCCCGGCCCATGAAGTGCGAGTGCGCGATCACCCGCTTCAGCGCGCCCTCCAACTCACGAACGTTGGAACGAATACGCTGGGCAATGAAGAACGCCGCATCGTGCGGCAGCTCGACCTTGGCCTGGTCGGCCTTCTTCATCAGGATCGCCACGCGGGTTTCCAGCTCCGGAGGCTCCACGGCCACCGTCAGGCCCCAGCCAAAGCGCGACTTCAGGCGCTCTTCCAGGCCTTCGATTTCCTTCGGGTAGCGGTCGCTGGTGAGAATCACCTGCTGGCCGCCCTCAAGCAGGGCATTGAAGGTGTGGAAAAACTCTTCCTGGGAACGCTCCTTGCGGGCGAAGAACTGAATGTCGTCGATCAGCAACGCATCGACCGAGCGGTAGAAGCGCTTGAATTCGTTGATGGCATTGAGCTGCAGCGCCTTGACCATGTCCGCGACGAAGCGCTCGGAATGCAGGTAGACCACCTTGGCATTCGGGTTCTTCTTCAGCAGGTGGTTACCCACAGCATGCATCAAGTGAGTTTTCCCCAGGCCCACGCCGCCATAAAGGAACAGCGGGTTGTAACCGTGCTTGGGGTTGTCGGCAACTTGCCAGGCCGCAGCACGTGCCAACTGGTTCGACTTACCTTCGACAAAGGTTTCGAAGGTGAAGGTGCGGTTCAGGTAGCTGGTGTGCTTGAGCGCACCCTCGACCTGCACCGTGCGCTGCTCGGTGCGGTTGCTGGTAGCCGGTGCCGAGGCGCCATCACCCATGCCGTCGAAGCTGTCGCGCGAAGCCGACTCGCCGATGTCATTGACCTGGGCAGGAGCGGCCACTGGCGCCAGCACAGGTTCGGCGATGGTCGCCACCACGGGCGCGGCAGCCTGCTGGTTCTGGCTTTGCGCAATCGACGCGGCCACTGCGGCACTGACCGGTGCATTGGGTGCGGCACGTGGGGCAGAGCTGCGACGGCTGCCTATTAATAAGGAAAGGGCAGGTGCAATGCCGCTGCCGTTTTCACCCAACAGTTCGAGCAGACGGCCGAGGTACTTTTCATTCACCCAATCGAGCACAAAACGGTTAGGCGCATAGACGCGCAACTCGTCGCCTTCGGCTTCGACCTGTAGCGGACGGATCCAGGTGTTGAATTGCTGGGCAGGCAGTTCATCGCGCAGAAGCTCCACGCACTGCTGCCAAAGTTCCACTGACACGGATATCCCCTGAGTTGAAAGCCGGATGAGGCAAAAACAAACCGCCATTGTACCGGTCGAGCGATCAGTTATCCACATGTGGAAACATTCTGAGCCATGACAAAACAGCCATTTAGCGACCAAAACGTCTCACAACCACTGTGAATAAGCTCTGTGGATAACCGGGCATGAGGGCTATGCACAACCCTGAGGTCAGCCCTGTTGATAACTTACCTGTGGATAACGATCTTTTCTATCCACAGGCTTTCCGCACGTCCGGCACAAGCACCGCACCTGTTACCGACAAGGTTGTGAATCTCTGTACACCACGAATTTTAAGGCCTGTAGAAGGTTATCCACAGAAGGTTATCCACCTAAGATTTATAAGTTCTTCAGAAAAGCTTTTTATATGTCTCTTCTTTTTTTTCATTTTGTCGTCCGTTTGCCTGTGCGATCAACCCAGCCTGCCTAGCCGACTCCGGCATGACCTTCTATAAGGAATGACTGGTTGGAAATTGACCTATGGGCTTGCTTTCTCTAGAATCGCCGATCTCTTAAAAAGGGGGCCACTCCGGCCCGTTGTCGACCAACCCAGGTAACACGCCATGAAACGTACTTTCCAACCAAGCACCATCAAGCGCGCTCGCACCCACGGCTTCCGTGCCCGTATGGCTACCAAGAACGGCCGCGCTGTTCTGTCGCGTCGTCGTGCCAAAGGCCGTAAGCGTCTGGCCATTTGATTTTTCGGCACAGGTGGTGAGTCAGGACTTCAGTCGGGAAAAGCGACTGCTTATACCCCGGCACTTCAAAGCGGTCTTCGACTCCCCAACCGGCAAGGTTCCAGGGAAAAACCTGCTGATCCTTGCTCGCGAGAACGGCCTGGATCACCCGCGCCTCGGCCTGGTGATCGGCAAGAAGAGCGTCAAGCTCGCCGTTCAACGCAATCGCCTCAAGCGCTTGATGCGCGATTCCTTCCGTCTCAACCAGCAAATGCTGGCCGGGCTGGACATAGTGATCGTCGCGCGCAAGGGATTGGGTGAGATAGAAAACCCGGAATTGCACCAACACTTTGGCAAGCTCTGGAAACGCCTGGCGCGCAGTCGGCCAGCTCCAGCGGCAAACGCCGATTCCGCAGGGGTACACAGTCAAGATGCGTAAACTGGCACTCGTTCCGATCCAGTTTTACCGTTACGCCATCAGTCCCCTGATGGCCAATCACTGTCGTTTCTACCCCAGTTGCTCCTGTTACGCACTCGAAGCCATAGAAAACCATGGCCTCTTGCGTGGTGGGTGGCTAGCCGTTCGTCGCCTGGGGCGTTGTCATCCGTGGAACGACGGCGGTTTCGATCCCGTTCCCCCCGCGCCTTCCTCCCGAACTTCTTCGATAGCCGAGTAATCATGGATATTAAACGCACGATCCTGATCGTCGCCCTGGCAATCGTGTCCTACGTCATGGTCCTCAAGTGGAACCAGGACTACGGCCAGGCTGCCCTGCCGACTCAGAATACTGCTGCCAGCACTGTTGCCCCGGCCTTGCCGGATGGCGTGCCGGCCGGTACCGCCGGCGCCAGCGCCGATGTACCGAGCGCCAACGCCGAATCCAGCCCAGCGGAACTTGCGCCGGTGGCGGTCAGCAAGGACCTGATCCGGGTCAAGACCGATGTCCTGGAACTGGCTATCGATCCGGTCGGTGGTGACATCGTCCAGCTGACCCTGCCGAAGTACCCACGCCGCCAGGACCACCCGGAGATTCCGTTCCAGCTGTTCGATAACGGCGGCGAGCGTGTCTACCTGGCACAAAGTGGCCTGACCGGTGCCAACGGCCCGGATGCCCGTTCGTCGGGTCGCCCGCTGTATGCAGCCGAGCAGAAGAGCTACCAGCTGGCCGACGGCCAGGAACAACTGGTGGTCGACCTCAAGTTCAGCGACAACGGCGTCAACTACATCAAGCGCTTCAGCTTCAAGCGCGGTGAGTACGACCTGGGTGTCAGCTACCTGATCGACAACCAGAGTGGCCAGGCCTGGAACGGCAACCTGTTTGCCCAGCTCAAGCGTGACGCCAGCTCCGATCCGTCTTCGAGCACCGCCACCGGCACCGCGACCTACCTGGGCGCCGCCATGTGGACTGCTTCCGAGCCTTACAAAAAGGTCTCGATGAAGGACATCGACAAGGGTAGTTTGAAAGAAAATGTGTCCGGCGGCTGGGTCGCCTGGCTGCAGCACTACTTCGTGACCGCCTGGATTCCGGCCAAATCGGACAACAACGTTGTCCAAACCCGCAAGGACGGCCAGGGCAACTACATCATCGGCTACACCGGCCCGGCCCTCAGCGTGCCAGCGGGCGGCAAGGCCGAAACCAGTGCCATGCTGTATGCCGGCCCGAAAATCCAGTCCAAGCTCAAGGAGTTGTCCCCAGGCCTGGAACTGACCGTCGACTACGGCTTCCTGTGGTTCATCGCCCAGCCAATCTTCTGGCTGCTGCAACATATCCACAGCCTGCTGGGTAACTGGGGCTGGTCGATCATCGTGCTGACCATGCTCATCAAGGGCCTGTTCTTCCCGCTGTCGGCTGCCAGCTACCGCTCGATGGCGCGCATGCGTGCCGTGGCGCCAAAGCTCGCTGCACTGAAGGAACGCTTCGGTGACGATCGCCAGAAGATGTCCCAGGCGATGATGGAGCTGTACAAGAAAGAGAAGATCAACCCGCTGGGCGGCTGCCTGCCGATCCTGGTGCAGATGCCAGTGTTCCTGTCGCTGTACTGGGTACTGCTGGAAAGCGTCGAGATGCGCCAGGCTCCGTGGATGCTGTGGATCACCGACCTGTCGATCAAGGATCCGTTCTTCATCCTGCCGATCATCATGGGCGCCACCATGTTCATCCAGCAGCGCCTGAACCCGACGCCGCCGGATCCGATGCAGGCCAAGGTGATGAAAATGATGCCAATCATCTTCACCTTCTTCTTCCTGTGGTTCCCAGCTGGCCTGGTGCTGTACTGGGTTGTGAACAACTGCCTGTCGATCACCCAGCAGTGGTACATCACCCGCCGTATCGAAGCAGCGACCAAAAAAGCTGCTGCTTGACGGGCTACTGCGCTAGCCTGTGAATAAAAACGCCCCCTCGGGGGCGTTTTTGCTATCTGTCGTTTTTGTGTAGAGGCTTTCGAGCATGAACACTGTGCGTGAAACCATCGCCGCCATCGCCACCGCCCAGGGCCGTGGAGGCGTGGGCATTGTCAGGCTCTCCGGGCCGCTGGCCAGCCAGGCCGGGAAGTTGATCACTGGCCGCAGCCTGACGCCGCGCCACGCCCATTACGGGCCGTTTCGCGACGAGCAGGGGCTGGTGCTGGATGAGGGCATCGCGCTGTTCTTCCCCGGCCCCAACTCGTTCACCGGCGAGGATGTGCTTGAACTGCAGGGCCATGGCGGCCCGGTGGTGCTCGACATGCTGCTGCAGCGCTGTGTACAAGTAGGTTGCCGCCTGGCGCGCCCGGGGGAGTTCAGCGAGCGTGCGTTTCTCAACGACAAGCTCGACCTGGCCCAGGCCGAAGCCATCGCCGACCTGATCGAGGCCAGCTCCAGCCAGGCTGCGCGCAACGCCCTGCGCTCGCTGCAGGGGGAGTTCTCGAAACGTGTGCACAGCCTTACCGAGGCGCTGATCGCCCTGCGCATCTACGTCGAGGCGGCCATCGACTTCCCGGAAGAGGAAATCGATTTCCTCGCCGATGGCCATGTGTTGTCGATGCTCGATGCCGTGCGCGCCGAGTTATCCACCGTGCAGCGTGAAGCCGGGCAGGGGGCCTTGCTGCGCGATGGCATGACCGTGGTCATCGCCGGGCGGCCGAACGCGGGCAAGTCGAGCCTGCTGAACCAGCTGGCCGGGCGCGAAGCGGCCATCGTGACCGATATTGCCGGCACCACTCGGGACATCCTGCGTGAACATATCCACATCGACGGCATGCCACTGCACGTGGTCGATACCGCAGGCCTGCGCGACACCGATGACCATGTGGAGAAGATCGGCGTGGAACGCGCGCTGAAGGCCATTGGCGAGGCTGACCGGGTGTTGCTGGTGGTGGACTCCACCGCGCCTGAAGCGAGCGACCCGTTCGCCCTGTGGCCGGAATTCCTCGCGCAACGGCCAGACCCGGCCAAGGTCACGCTGATTCGCAACAAGGCCGACCTCAGTGGTGAGCGGGTAGGGCTGGAGCTGTGCGAGGACGGCCATGTGACCATTACCCTGAGTGCCAAGGGCGATGACCAGGGGCTTCAGCTGCTGCGCGATCACCTGAAGGCCTGCATGGGTTATGAACAAACCGCCGAGAGTGGCTTCAGCGCGCGCAGGCGCCACCTGGATGCGCTACGCCAGGCCAGTTCGCACCTGGAGCATGGCCGTGCGCAATTGACCCTGGCGGGCGCGGGTGAGCTGTTGGCAGAGGATCTGCGCCAGGCGCAGCAGGCGTTGGGGGAGATTACCGGCGCGTTCAGTTCCGATGATTTGCTTGGGCGGATCTTCTCGAGCTTCTGCATCGGCAAGTAATCCACAGCAAGCTCAAAAGCCGCTCCTTCGGGGGCGGTTTTTTTTGGCCTGGGGAAAAGCAGCGCTGAGGGTGGCGCATCGCGAGCTCTGCTCGCTCCTACGGGATTTCCACAGAGGCAACCCGAAATCCCTACCCAGGAGCCCTGTGGAAAACCCAACTTCAGCCCCGTTGATAAGCAGGTTTTTTTTCTGAGGACAATTCCGCCTGTGGGTAAATGGCCATTTAATCCACAGGCTCAAAGACGTTATCCATACCCCTCATGGTGGGTAAGCCACAGGGTTCAATTTCGCTATACATCAGGTGATAAAAGGCCTGTAGAACGTTATCCACAGATAAGCCTGTGCATAAGAATAAACATAAAAACAAAGCTTTTTTAAATTTTTCCTCTTTGATTTCTGTTGTCTGCCATTCATCCACAGACTGGTCAAAATTTGCGCAGACGGTTTCTTTAAGGGGGGTGAAGTCCCTATACTTGTCCGCTTACCTTCTCTATTCGCAAAAACAGGCACGAGGTGCGTGGTGGATTTCCCTTCCCGTTTTGAAGTGATCGTCATCGGCGGCGGCCATGCCGGTACCGAGGCTGCGCTTGCGTCAGCACGCATGGGTGTGAAAACCCTGCTGTTGACCCATAACGTGGAAACCCTCGGTCACATGAGCTGCAACCCGGCCATCGGTGGCATCGGCAAGAGCCACCTGGTCAAAGAGATCGATGCGCTCGGCGGCGCCATGGCGCTGGCCACCGACAAGAGCGGCATCCAGTTCCGCGTCCTGAACAACCGCAAGGGCCCGGCAGTACGCGCCACCCGTGCACAGGCCGACCGTGCCATCTACAAGGCAGTGGTACGCGAGATCCTGGAAAACCAGCCGAACCTGTGGATATTCCAGCAGTCCTGCGACGACCTGATCGTCGAACAGGACCAGGTCAAGGGCGTGGTTACCCAAATGGGCCTGCGCTTCTTCGCCGAATCCGTGGTGCTGACCACCGGCACTTTCCTCGGTGGCCTGATTCACATTGGCTTGCAGAACCATTCCGGTGGCCGCGCCGGTGATCCGCCCTCGATCGCCCTGGCGCACCGCATGCGGGAACTGCCGCTGCGCGTCGGCCGCCTGAAAACCGGTACGCCGCCGCGTATAGACGGGCGTTCGGTGGACTTCTCGGTGATGACCGAGCAACCGGGCGATACGCCAATCCCGGTGATGTCGTTCATGGGCAACGCACAGATGCACCCACGCCAGGTGAGCTGCTGGATTACCCACACCAACGCGCGCACCCACGACATCATTGCCTCGAACCTCGACCGTTCACCGATGTACTCCGGTGTGATCGAAGGCGTGGGCCCGCGCTACTGCCCGTCGATCGAAGACAAGATCCACCGCTTCGCCGACAAGGAAAGCCACCAGGTGTTCATCGAGCCGGAAGGCCTGACCACCCATGAGCTGTACCCCAACGGCATTTCCACCTCGCTGCCATTCGACGTGCAGCTGGAACTGGTGCGTTCGATCCGTGGCATGGAAAACGCCCACATCGTGCGCCCGGGCTACGCCATCGAGTACGACTACTTCGACCCGCGCGACCTCAAGTACAGCCTGGAAACCAAAGTGATCGGCGGCCTGTTCTTCGCCGGCCAGATCAACGGCACCACCGGCTACGAAGAAGCCGGCGCCCAGGGCCTGCTGGCCGGGACCAACGCCGCGCTGCGCGCCCAGGGCCGCGAAAGCTGGTGCCCGCGCCGCGACGAGGCGTACATCGGCGTGCTGGTCGACGACCTCATCACCCTGGGAACCCAGGAGCCGTACCGCATGTTCACCTCGCGCGCCGAATACCGGCTGATCCTGCGCGAAGACAACGCCGACCTGCGCCTGACCGAGAAGGGCCGCGAGCTTGGCCTGATCGACGATGAACGCTGGGCCGCCTTCTGCGCCAAGCGCGACGGCATCGAGCGCGAAGAACAGCGCCTGAAGTCGACCTGGGTTCGCCCGAACACCGAACAAGGCCAGGCCATTGTGGATAAGTTCGGCACGCCGCTGAGCCACGAGTACAGCCTGCTCAACCTGCTGGCCCGCCCGGAAATCGACTACGCCGGCCTGATCGAGGCCACCGGCGGTGAAGTGGTCGACCCACAGGTTGCCGAGCAGGTCGAGATCAAGACCAAATACGCCGGCTACATCGACCGCCAGCAGGACGAAATCGCGCGGCTGCGCGCCAGCGAAGACACCCGCCTGCCTGTGGATATCGACTACACGACGATTTCCGGGCTGTCGAAGGAGATCCAGGGCAAGCTCGGCCAGACCCGTCCGCAAACCCTGGGCCAGGCTTCGCGCATTCCCGGCGTCACCCCGGCGGCGATTTCCCTGTTGCTGATTCATCTGAAAAAACGCGGCGCAGGCCGCGAATTGGAGCAAAGCGCTTGAGTTCCCTGGTCACCCCGCAACACGCCGAAGAGTTGTCCACAGGTGCGCGCCAGCTCGGTGTCGAGCTGAGCGCCGAGCAGCACGAGAAGCTGCTGGGTTACCTGGCCCTGTTGATCAAATGGAACAAAGCCTACAACCTGACTGCCGTGCGCAACCCTGACGAGATGGTTTCCCGTCACCTGCTCGACAGCCTCAGCGTCATGGCGTTTATCCACAGCGACCGCGACCATTGGCTGGATGTTGGCAGCGGCGGTGGCATGCCTGGCATTCCATTGGCTATCCTGCATCCGCACAAGCAGGTGACGGTGCTGGACGCCAATGGCAAGAAAACCCGTTTCCTGACCCAGGTGAAAATGGAGCTCAAGCTGGACAACCTCACGGTTATCCACAGCCGGGTCGAAGCCTTCCAGCCCGCGCAACCGTTCAGCGGAATCATCTCTCGCGCCTTCAGCAGCATGGAGAACTTCACCAACTGGACCCGCCACCTTGGCGACACCGGGACGCAATGGCTTGCAATGAAGGGGCTGCATCCTGCCGATGAACTGGTAGCATTGCCCGCAGACTTCACAGTGGAAAGCGAGCAGGCCCTGACCGTTCCAGGTTGCCAGGGCCAGCGCCATCTGCTGATACTGCGCCGCAAGGCTTGATTGGGAACACACGCAACAATGGCTAAGGTATTCGCAATCGCGAACCAGAAAGGTGGTGTCGGCAAGACCACCACCTGTATCAACCTCGCAGCATCGCTGGCCGCGACCAAGCGTCGTGTGCTGCTGATCGACCTCGATCCGCAGGGCAACGCCACCATGGGCAGCGGTGTGGACAAACACGAACTCGAGCATTCGGTCTACGACCTGCTGATCGGGGAATGCGACCTTGCCCAGGCCATGCACTACTCCGAGCACGGTGGCTTCCAGCTGTTGCCGGCCAACCGCGACCTGACCGCCGCGGAAGTGGTGCTGCTGGAAATGCAGGTCAAGGAGAGCCGCCTGCGCAACGCGCTGGCGCCAATCCGCGAGAACTACGACTACATCCTCATCGACTGCCCACCGTCGCTGTCGATGCTGACGCTCAACGCGCTGG
The DNA here is from genome assembly GCF_011752565.1 of Pantoea sp. Ap-967. Classification (GTDB taxonomy): domain Bacteria; phylum Pseudomonadota; class Gammaproteobacteria; order Pseudomonadales; family Pseudomonadaceae; genus Aquipseudomonas. Next base: position 50,148 of record NZ_VWXK01000012.1, on the reverse strand, counting down.
TTGCCTCCGATGGCGTGATCATCCCGATGCAGTGCGAGTACTACGCACTGGAAGGCCTGAGCGACCTTGTGGATAACATCAAGCGCATCGCTGCCCGGCTGAACCCGGAACTGAAGATCGAAGGCCTGCTGCGGACCATGTACGACCCGCGCCTGAGCCTGAACAACGATGTTTCGGCGCAGCTCAAGGAGCACTTCGGCGAGCAGCTGTACGACACGGTCATTCCGCGCAACATCCGCCTGGCCGAGGCACCGAGTTTCGGCATGCCGGCGCTGGCCTACGACAAGCAATCGCGTGGCGCACTGGCCTACCTGGCCCTGGCCGGGGAACTGGTACGCCGCCAACGCCGTCAATCACGCACTGCACAAACAACTTAAGGAATCCGCATGGCCGTTAAGAAACGGGGTCTCGGACGTGGGTTGGATGCACTGCTCAGTGGTCCTTCCGTCAGCGCGCTCGAAGAGCAGGCTGTGACGATCGACCAGAAAGAACTGCAACACCTGCCCGTCGAACTGATCCAGCGCGGCAAGTACCAGCCGCGCCGCGACATGGACCCCGAGGCACTGGAAGAACTGGCGCACTCGATTCGCACCCATGGGGTGATGCAGCCGATCGTGGTGCGCCCGATCGAAGGCAACCGCTTCGAGATCATTGCCGGTGAACGTCGCTGGCGCGCCACGCAGCAGGCCGGCCTCGACACCATCCCGGCGATGGTGCGTGAAGTGCCGGACGAAGCCGCCATTGCCATGGCGCTGATCGAGAACATCCAGCGCGAAGACCTCAACCCGCTGGAAGAAGCCCTGGCCCTGCAGCGCCTGCAACAGGAATTCGAGCTGACCCAGCAGCAGGTGGCCGATGCCGTGGGCAAGTCGCGGGTGACCGTGGCCAACCTGCTGCGCCTGATTTCCCTGCCCGAGGCGATCAAGACCATGCTCGCCCACGGCGACCTGGAGATGGGCCACGCCCGTGCCTTGCTCGGCCTTGAGGAAGATCGCCAGGAAGAAGGGGCGCGTCATGTTGTCGCACGTGGCCTGACCGTGCGCCAAACCGAGGCACTGGTGCGGCAATGGCTCAGCGGCAAACCTGAGCCGGTCGAACCGAGCAAACCTGATCCGGACATCGCACGCCTTGAACAACGGCTTGCAGAGCGCCTGGGCTCTGCCGTGCAGATCCGCCATGGCAACAAGGGCAAGGGCCAGTTGGTTATTCGTTACAACTCCCTTGACGAGTTGCAAGGCGTGCTTGCTCACATCCGCTGAAACAATTCCCGTTGTAGCGCGCAGTCGGAAATCACTACCGAAGAGTTGAATAGGGGTTAATCCACCCCTATACTCTGCGCGCATTTTGTCGGCACAAATTATGCCAAGTCATTACTGACTTGTTGGTCGACTTCCGAGGAGCAGTTGTGATGGAAATCCGCACGCCAAACCGCCTGCCTTTCCATCGCTGGGCGGTTTTTCCGGTACTGCTGGCTCAATTCGTCGTACTGCTGCTGGCAACCTTGGTGTTGTGGCAGTGGAAAGGGGCGGTCAGTGGATATTCAGGCCTTTGCGGAGGTTTGATTGCCTGGCTGCCCAATGTGTATTTCGCCTGGAAGGCTTTTCGCTTCAGCGGGGCTCGGGCGGCACAAGCCATCGTCAAGTCGTTTTACGCTGGCGAGGCAGGCAAGATGATTTTGACGGCAGTGCTTTTTGCACTGACCTTCGCAGGAGTGAAGCCACTGGCGCCGTTGGCAGTATTCGGCGTCTTCGTGTTGACCCTTTGGGTCAGCTGGTTCGCGCCCCTGCTGATGAATAAAAGACTTTCGAGACCTTAGGGCGTTTGAGGCAACCATGGCAGAAGAAACCGCTTCGGGTTATATCCAGCACCACTTGCAGAACCTGACCTATGGTCAATTACCAGACGGCAGCTGGGGCTTTGCCCATTCTGCTGCAGAAGCCAAGGCAATGGGCTTCTGGGCGTTCCACGTGGACACCCTGGGTTGGTCCGTTGCGCTGGGTCTGATCTTCCTGTTCATCTTCCGCATGGCGGCCAAGAAGGCGACTTCCGGCCAGCCTGGCGGCTTGCAGAACTTCGTGGAAGTGATGGTCGACTTCGTCCACGGCAGCGTGAAGGACTCCTTCCACGGCCGTAGCCCAGTGATCGCTCCGCTGGCGCTGACCATTTTCGTCTGGGTATTCCTGATGAACGCCGTCGACCTGGTACCGGTCGACTGGATTCCTCAGCTGGCCATCCTGATCTCCGGTGATCCGCACATTCCGTTCCGCGCCGTGTCGACCACCGACCCGAACGCGACCCTGGCCATGGCCTTCTGCGTGTTCGCCCTGATCATCTTCTACAGCATCAAGGTCAAGGGCCTGGGCGGCTTCATCGGTGAGCTGACCCTGCACCCGTTCGGCAGCAAGAACATCTTCGTGCAGATCCTGCTGATTCCGGTCAACTTCCTGCTGGAATTCGTCACCCTGATCGCCAAGCCGATCTCGCTGGCACTGCGTCTGTTCGGCAACATGTACGCCGGCGAGCTGGTGTTCATCCTGATCGCCGTGATGTTCGGCTCCGGCCTGCTCTGGCTGAGCGGCCTGGGCGTGGTGCTGCAATGGGCGTGGGCTGTGTTCCACATCCTGATCATCACCCTGCAAGCTTTCATCTTCATGATGCTGACCATCGTCTACCTGTCGATGGCCCATGAAGATAACCATTAAGACCGCCTGGCGTGTCTTGTAGCCTTCCCCGCTCGTTTGGGGGGAGGGCTTTAAAAGTCCGCAAGGGCAAGCTGTACCAAACGATTTGTTTTACCGCTTCAAACTAAAAACCTAACCAATACGACGTAAAAGTCGGGAGGAAAGATGGAAACTGTAGTTGGTCTGACCGCTATCGCTGTTGCTCTGCTGATCGGCCTGGGTGCTCTGGGTACCGCCATTGGTTTCGGCCTGCTGGGCGGCAAATTCCTGGAAGGCGCTGCGCGTCAACCAGAAATGGTTCCAATGCTGCAGGTCAAAATGTTCATCGTTGCCGGTCTGCTCGACGCCGTAACCATGATCGGTGTTGGTATCGCTCTGTTCTTCACCTTCGCGAATCCGTTCGTTGGTCAGATCGCCGGCTAATCACTCGTCTCCACGAGTTGATGGCTGTGATGAATTAAGACCGAGCGAGGTGTTGGCGTGAACATTAATGCAACCCTGATTGGCCAATCCGTTGCCTTCCTGATTTTTGTACTCTTCTGCATGAAGTACGTATGGCCTCCGGTCATCACTGCTCTGCAAGAGCGTCAAAAGAAGATTGCCGACGGCTTGGACGCTGCCAACCGCGCAGCTCGCGACCTGGAGCTGGCCCAAGAGAAAGTGGGTCAGCAACTGCGTGAAGCTAAAGCACAGGCAGCCGAAATCATTGAGCAAAGCAAGAAACGCGCTGCTCAGCTTGTCGAGGAAGCCCGTGATCAGGCCCGCGTCGAAGCTGACCGTGTGAAGGCTCAGGCTCTGGCCGAGATCGAACAGGAACTGAACAGCGCTAAAGACGCCCTGCGTGCCCAAGTGGGTGCCCTGGCCGTTGGTGGTGCTGAAAAGATCCTTGGCGCCACAATCGATCAAAACGCGCATGCGGAGCTGGTTAACAAACTGGCCGCTGAAATTTAAGCGAGGGCGATCATGGCAGAACTGACCACGTTGGCCCGACCTTACGCTAAGGCTGCCTTTGAGCATGCCCAGGCCCATCAGCAACTGGCCAATTGGTCAGCCATGCTCGGCCTGGCTGCTGCGGTGTCGCAAGACGACACCATGCAGCGCCTGCTCAAGGCCCCGCGACTGACGAGCGCAGAAAAGGCCGCCACGTTCATTGACGTGTGCGGTGACAAGTTCAATGCACAGGCACAGAATTTCATTCATGTTGCCGCGGAAAACGACCGTCTCCTGCTGTTGCCGGAGATTGCCGCCCTGTTCGACCTGTACAAGGCCGAGCAAGAGAAATCCGTGGACGTGGAAGTCACCAGTGCCTTCGCGTTGAACCAAGAACAGCAAGACAAACTCGCCAAGGTTCTCAGTGCACGGCTAGGCCAGGAAGTGCGCCTGCACGCGTCGGAGGATGCCAGCCTGATTGGCGGCGTCGTCATCCGCGCTGGTGACCTGGTAATCGATGGCTCTGTTCGCGGCAAAATCGCGAAACTGGCCGAAGCATTGAAATCTTGAGTTTGAAGGGGCAGCAGAGCAATGCAGCAACTCAATCCTTCCGAAATTAGTGAAATCATCAAGGGCCGCATCGACAACCTCGATGTGAGCTCCCAAGCCCGTAACGAAGGTACCGTTGTTTCGGTATCCGACGGTATCGTGCGGATCCACGGTCTGGCCGACGTCATGTACGGCGAAATGATCGAGTTCCCTGGCAGCGTATTCGGCATGGCCCTGAACCTGGAGCAAGACTCCGTAGGTGCAGTGATCCTGGGTGCCTATGACACCCTCGCCGAAGGCATGAGCGCCAAGTGCACCGGCCGCATCCTGGAAGTTCCAGTTGGTAAGGAACTGCTGGGCCGCGTCGTTGACGCACTGGGCAACCCGATCGACGGCAAAGGTCCTCTGGGCAACACCCAGACCGACGCGGTCGAGAAAGTAGCCCCAGGCGTGATCTGGCGTAAGTCGGTAGACCAGCCTGTACAGACTGGCTACAAGTCCGTCGACGCCATGATCCCTGTCGGCCGTGGCCAGCGCGAGCTGATCATCGGTGACCGTCAGATCGGCAAGACCGCCATGGCCATCGACGCCATCATCAACCAGAAAGACTCCGGTATTTTCTGCGTTTATGTTGCTGTCGGCCAGAAGCGTTCTACCGTTGCCAACATCGTTCGCAAGCTGGAAGAAGCCGGCGCCCTGGCCAACACCATCGTGGTCGTTGCCAGTGCTTCGGAATCCGCCGCACTGCAGTTCCTGGCGCCATACGCCGGCTGCACCATGGGCGAGTTCTTCCGTGACCGCGGTGAAGACGCCCTGATCGTTTACGATGACCTGTCCAAGCAGGCCGTTGCCTACCGTCAGATCTCCCTGCTGCTGCGCCGTCCACCAGGACGTGAAGCGTACCCAGGCGACGTGTTCTATCTCCACTCCCGTCTGCTGGAGCGTGCATCGCGCGTTTCGGAAGAGTACGTCGAGAAGTTCACCAACGGCGCAGTCACTGGCAAGACCGGTTCCCTGACCGCCCTGCCGATCATCGAAACCCAGGCTGGCGACGTTTCCGCGTTCGTTCCGACCAACGTGATTTCCATCACCGACGGTCAGATCTTCCTGGAATCGGCCATGTTCAACTCGGGCATCCGCCCTGCAGTGAACGCCGGTGTTTCGGTATCCCGCGTAGGTGGTGCCGCTCAAACCAAGATCATCAAGAAGCTGTCCGGTGGTATTCGTACCGCTCTGGCTCAGTACCGTGAACTGGCAGCATTCGCCCAGTTCGCTTCCGATCTGGACGAAGCGACCCGCAAACAGCTGGAGCATGGTCAGCGCGTAACCGAGCTGATGAAGCAGAAGCAGTACGCGCCAATGTCCATCGCGGACATGGCCCTGTCGCTGTACGCCGCTGAGCGTGGTTTCCTGACTGACGTGGAAGTCTCCAAGGTCGGTAGCTTCGAGCAAGCACTGATCGCCTACTTCAACCGTGATCACGCCGAACTGATGGCGAAGATCAACGTGAAGGGTGACTTCAACGACGAAATCGACGCTGGCATGAAAGCCGGTATCGAGAAGTTCAAGGCCACCCAGACCTGGTAAGCCGCAGCGGGGGTTTCGGCCCCCGCTTGCTAACCTGATAGGTGATACATGGCAGGCGCAAAAGAGATTCGCAGTAAGATTGCGAGCATCAAAAGCACGCAAAAAATTACCAGCGCCATGGAGAAAGTGGCGGTCAGCAAGATGCGCAAGGCACAAATGCGCATGGCTGCTAGCCGTCCTTACGCGGAGCGTATCCGCCAGGTGATCGGTCATCTGGCCAACGCCAACCCGGAATACCGCCACCCGTTCATGATCGAGCGCCCTGTAAAGCGCGCCGGTTATATCGTGGTGAGCAGTGACCGTGGTCTGTGCGGTGGCTTGAACACCAACCTGTTCAAGGCCCTGGTCAAGGACATGAACGAAAACCGCGAACAGGGCGTTGAAATCGACCTGTGCGTGATCGGCAGCAAGGGTGCGACTTTCTTCCGCATCTTTGGCGGCAACGTCGTAGCCGCGATCAGCCACCTGGGCGAAGAGCCATCGATCAACGATCTGATCGGCTCCGTCAAAGTGATGCTGGACGCCTACCTGGACGGCCGTATCGATCGCCTCTCGGTGGTTTCGAACAAGTTCATCAACACCATGACCCAAAAGCCAACGGTCGAGCAATTGGTACCGTTGGTGGCAACCCCGGATCAGGATCTCAAGCACCACTGGGATTACCTGTACGAACCCGACGCAAAAGAGCTGCTGGACGGCTTGATGGTGCGTTACGTGGAGTCGCAGGTGTACCAGGCGGTGGTCGAGAACAACGCTGCTGAACAAGCGGCCCGGATGATCGCCATGAAGAACGCCACAGACAACGCCGGTGATTTGATCAAAGAGCTTCAGTTGATCTACAACAAGGCGCGTCAGGCTGCGATCACCCAGGAGATCTCGGAAATCGTCGGCGGCGCTGCCGCGGTTTAACGGTTCAAAAATTCAGAGGATCCAGCTATGAGTAGCGGACGTATCGTTCAAATCATCGGCGCCGTCATCGACGTGGAATTCCCACGTGACGTCGTGCCGAGTGTTTACAACGCGCTGAAAGTACAAGGCGCGGAAACCACCCTGGAAGTTCAGCAGCAGCTGGGCGACGGCGTGGTTCGTACCATTGCGATGGGCTCGACCGAAGGCCTGAAGCGCGGTCTGGAAGTCGTTGACTCCGGCGCTGCCATTTCCGTTCCAGTTGGTAAGGCCACCCTCGGCCGTATCATGGACGTACTGGGCAACCCAATCGACGAAGCCGGCCCGATCGGCGAAGAAGAGCGTCGCGGTATCCACCAGCCAGCGCCTTCGTTCGCTGACCAGGCAGGCGGCAACGACCTGCTGGAAACCGGCATCAAGGTTATCGACCTGGTTTGCCCGTTCGCCAAGGGTGGTAAAGTTGGTCTGTTCGGTGGTGCCGGCGTCGGCAAGACCGTAAACATGATGGAACTGATCCGTAACATCGCCATGGAACACAGCGGTTACTCCGTGTTCGCTGGTGTGGGTGAGCGTACTCGTGAGGGTAACGACTTCTACCACGAGATGAAGGACTCCAACGTTCTCGACAAAGTAGCGCTGGTCTACGGTCAGATGAACGAGCCACCAGGAAACCGTCTGCGCGTAGCGCTGACCGGCCTGACCATGGCTGAGAAGTTCCGTGACGAAGGTAACGACGTTCTGCTGTTCGTCGACAACATCTATCGTTACACCCTGGCCGGTACCGAAGTATCCGCACTGCTGGGCCGTATGCCTTCGGCAGTAGGTTACCAGCCGACCCTGGCTGAAGAGATGGGCGTTCTGCAAGAGCGTATCACTTCGACCAAAGAAGGTTCGATCACCTCCGTTCAGGCCGTATACGTACCTGCGGACGACCTGACCGACCCGTCGCCTGCGACCACCTTCGCCCACTTGGACGCCACCGTCGTTCTGTCCCGTGACATCGCCTCCCTGGGTATCTACCCAGCGGTCGACCCACTGGACTCGACTTCGCGCCAGCTGGACCCGAACGTGATCGGCAACGAACACTACGAGACTGCTCGTGGCGTTCAGTATGTTCTGCAGCGCTACAAAGAGCTGAAGGACATCATCGCGATCCTGGGTATGGACGAACTGTCGGAAACCGACAAGCAACTGGTAGCCCGCGCTCGTAAGATCCAGCGCTTCCTGTCGCAGCCGTTCTTCGTGGCCGAAGTCTTCACCGGTTCGCCAGGCAAGTACGTTTCCCTGAAAGACACCATCGCTGGCTTCAGCGGCATCCTCAAAGGTGACTACGACCACCTGCCAGAACAAGCGTTCTACATGGTCGGCAGCATCGACGAAGCGATCGAGAAAGCCAAGAAACTGTAATCCCGGCGCCCCGAAAGGGGCGCTAATCAGGTTGAGGCAAGCAGATGGCTATGACAGTCCATTGCGATATCGTCAGCGCGGAAGGAGAAATCTTCTCCGGCCTGGTCGAGATGGTAGTAGCGCACGGCAACCTGGGCGATCTGGGTATCGCTCCAGGCCACGCGCCGCTGATCACCAATCTCAAGCCTGGTCCGATCACGCTGACCAAGCAGGGTGGCACTCAAGAGGTGTACTACATCTCTGGTGGCTTCCTCGAAGTGCAGCCAAACATGGTCAAGGTTCTTGCCGACACCGTGCAGCGTGCTGCCGACCTGGACGAAGCTCAAGCTCAGGCCGCCCTCAAGGCTGCCGAGAACGCGTTGAACACTAAAGGCTCGGACTTCGACTACGGCGCTGCTGCCGCACGTCTGGCCGAGGCTGCTGCTCAGCTGCGTACTGTCCAGCAATTGCGCAAAGGCAAGTAACCAGCCCTGGGCCGGTAACCTGCATTGCGATTGAGTTAAAGGGTAGCCTCGGCTACCCTTTTTCTTTTTCAGAATTCCCCGCTTCGGTCATCCCTGACCGCCCAGGATCGGTAGCCAGTCAATGTCCCTCGATATCGTCATTCTCGCCGCAGGCCAAGGCACCCGCATGCGCTCCGCGCTGCCCAAGGTGCTGCACCCGGTGGCCGGCAACTCCATGCTCGGCCATGTTATCCACAGTGCCCGCCAGTTGCAGCCGCAAGGCATCCACGTGGTCATCGGCCACGGTGCGGAACTGGTGCGTGAGCGCCTGGCGGCAGACGACCTGAACTTCGTCATGCAGCAGCAGCAGCTGGGCACCGGCCACGCGGTGGCCCAGGCACTGCCGGCCATTACCGCCGACACGGTGCTGGTGCTGTACGGGGATGTGCCGCTGATCGAAGTGGAAACGCTGCAGCGCCTGCTGGCCAAGGTCAGCGACCAGCAGCTGGGCTTGCTCACCGTGACCCTGCAGGACCCGACCGGCTATGGCCGTATCGTGCGCGATGGTGCTGGCCAGGTAACCGCCATCGTCGAACACAAGGACGCCAGTGACGCGCAGAAGGCAATCAAGGAAGGCAATACCGGCATCCTCGCCTTGCCCGCCGCGCGCCTTGCTGACTGGATGGGCCGTTTGTCCAACAACAACGCCCAGGGCGAGTACTACTTGACCGACGTGATCGCCATGGCCGTGGCCGATGGCCTGGTGGTCGCCACCGAGCAGCCCCACGACCCGATGGAAGTGCAGGGCGCCAACGACCGTCGCCAGTTGTCCGAGCTGGAGCGCCACTACCAGCTGCGCGAAGGGCGCCGGCTGATGGCCCAGGGCGTGACCCTGCGTGATCCAGCGCGCTTCGATGTGCGTGGCGAGGTGACCGTGGGTCGTGATGTGCTGATCGACATCAACGTGATCCTCGAAGGTAAGGTGGTGATCGAGGACGACGTGCAGATCGGCCCGAACTGCGTGATCAAGAACAGCACCTTGCGCAAGGGTGTGGTGATCAAGGCCAACAGCCACCTGGAAGGTGCGGTGATGGGCGAGGGCAGCGATGCCGGCCCGTTCGCCCGCCTGCGCCCGGGCAGCGTGCTGGAGGCCAAGGCCCATGTGGGTAACTTCGTGGAGCTGAAGAACGCGCACCTGGGCGAAGGTGCCAAGGCCGGCCACCTGACCTACCTGGGCGATGCCGAAATCGGTGCGCGCACCAATATTGGCGCTGGCACCATCACCTGCAACTATGACGGCGCCAACAAATTCAAGACCGTGATGGGCGAGGACGTGTTCATCGGCTCGAACAACTCGTTGGTCGCGCCTGTGGAAATCAAGGCCGGCGCCACCACCGCTGCCGGTTCGACCATCACCCAGGCGGTTGAAGCCGGTGATCTGGCGGTGGCCCGTGCGCGCCAGCGCAACATCTCGGGCTGGAAGCGCCCGGAGAAGATCAAGAAAAGCTGAGTTATACACAGCTGATTCAATCAAAAGCCGGCTTATGTGAATAAGCCGGCTTTTTTATGGTCTGTACAAATCCCCTTGTAGGAGCGGGCTTGCCCCGCGAACACCGGCAGAGCCGGTGCCATGCACCGCAGTGCCTGCTTCGCGGGGCAAGCCCGCTCCTACAGAGGCGGGACTTTCTGCTTGGAAATTTTATCCACAGCTTGACGAAACGCCCATCTTAGGTTTTGATTGCAATCATTATCTTTCGAATCGAAACTTAAACGCTCATGTCGAAACGAAATACCCCCCAACGCCGCCACAACATCCTCGCCCTGCTCAGCGAGCAAGGTGAAGTCAGTGTCGACGCCTTGGCCAAGCGTTTCGAAACCTCGGAAGTGACCATCCGCAAGGACCTCGCAGCACTTGAGGCCAATGGGCTGCTGCTGCGCCGCTATGGTGGCGCGGTGCCGGTGCCGCAGGAAATGCTGGGTGAAACCGTGCAGCCTGTGTCCGCCTACAAGAAGGCCATCGCCCGCGCCGCCGTGGCCCGCATCCGCGAGCATGCGCGGATCATCATCGACAGCGGCAGCACCACGGCGGCCATGATCCCCGAGCTGGGGCGCCAGCCAGGCCTGGTGGTGATGACCAACTCGTTGAATGTGGCCCGCGCCATCAGTGAACTGGAACACGAACCTGTGCTGCTGATGACCGGCGGCACCTGGGACCCGCACTCCGAGTCGTTCCAGGGCCAGGTCGCCGAGCAGGTACTACGCTCTTACGATTTCGACCAACTGTTCATCGGCGCCGATGGCATCGACCTGGGCCGTGGCACCACCACCTTCAATGAACTGCTGGGCCTGAGCCGAGTCATGGCCGAGGTGGCCAGGGAAGTGATCGTGATGGTCGAGTCCGACAAGGTGGGGCGCAAGATCCCCAACCTTGAGCTGCCCTGGGGCAGCGTGCACACCCTTATTACAGACGAGCGCCTGCCCGAAGCGGCACGCGAACAGATTCAAGCCCGCGGCATCAACCTGATCTGCGCCGCGATCAGCCAGGAGCAATAACCATGTGTGGAATCGTTGGTGCCGTAGCCGAGCGCAACATCACAGCCATTCTCATCGAAGGACTCAAGCGTCTTGAATACCGCGGGTACGACAGTGCCGGCCTGGCCGTCTACACCCAGCAGGGCGAGCTGCAACGCCGCCGCCGCATCGGCAAGGTCGCCGAGCTGGAAGCCGCCGTTGCCGCCGAGCCGCTGAACGGCCAGCTGGGCATCGCCCACACCCGCTGGGCCACCCACGGTGCCCCCACCGAAGGTAACGCCCACCCGCATTTCTCCGCCAACGAAGTGGCCGTGGTGCACAACGGCATCATCGAGAACCACGAAGAACTGCGTGAGGAGTTGAAGGGCCTGGGTTACGTGTTCGCGTCGCAGACCGACACCGAAGTCATCGTTCACCTGATCCACCACACCCTCAAGACCGTTGCCGACCTGGCCGATGCGCTGAAGGTCGCGGTCAAGCGCCTGCACGGTGCCTATGGCCTGGCACTGATCAGCGCCAAGCAACCGGACCGCCTGGTCGCGGCCCGCAGCGGCAGCCCACTGGTGATCGGCCTGGGCCATGGCGAGAACTTCCTGGCCTCCGACCAGCTGGCCCTGCGCCAGGTAACCGACCGCTTCATGTACCTGGAGGAGGGCGACATCGCTGAAATCCGCCGTGACCAGGTACAGATCTGGAACCAGGCCGGCCAGCCGGTGCAGCGTGAAGCCGTGCAGTACCACGAGGGCGCGGAAGCCGCCGACAAGGGCGCCTATCGCCACTTCATGCTCAAGGAAATCCACGAGCAGCCAACCGTGGTTCAGCGCACCCTGGAAGGCCGCCTGGGCAAGGACCACGTGCTGGTCCAGGCCTTCGGCCCGCAAGCTGCCGAGCTGTTCGCCAAGGTCCGCAACGTGCAGATCGTCGCCTGCGGCACCAGCTACCACGCCGGCATGGTTGCCCGTTACTGGCTGGAAAGCCTGGCCGGCATCCCGTGCCAGGTGGAAGTGGCCAGCGAATTCCGCTACCGCAAGGTTGTGGTGCAGCCTGACACCCTGTTCGTCTCGATTTCCCAGTCTGGCGAAACCGCCGACACCCTGGCGGCCCTGCGCAACGCCAAGGAGCTGGGCTTCCTCGGCAGCCTGGCTATCTGCAACGTGGGCATCAGCTCGCTGGTACGCGAGTCCGACCTGACCCTGCTGACCCTGGCCGGCCCGGAAATCGGCGTGGCCTCGACCAAGGCCTTCACCACCCAGTTGGTTTCGCTGATGTTGCTGACCCTGGCCCTGGGCCAGGTGCGCGGCAGCCTGGAAGCGGGCGTGGAAGCCTCGTTGGTGGAAGAGCTGCGCCGCCTGCCAACCCGCCTGGGCGAAGCGCTGGCGATGGACAGCACCGTGGAGAAGATCGCCGAGCTGTTCGCCGACAAGCACCACACCCTGTTCCTCGGCCGTGGCGCGCAGTACCCGGTGGCCATGGAAGGTGCGCTCAAGCTCAAGGAAATCTCCTACATCCACGCCGAGGCCTACCCGGCCGGTGAGCTCAAGCACGGCCCGCTGGCCCTGGTGGACAGCGACATGCCGGTGGTGACCGTGGCGCCGAACAACGAACTGCTGGAAAAGCTCAAGTCCAACCTGCAGGAAGTGCGTGCCCGTGGCGGTGAGCTGGTGGTGTTTGCCGACGAGCAGGCCGGCATGAGCAACGGCGAAGGCACTCACGTGATCAAGGTGCCGCACATTGCCGATGAGCTAGCGCCGATTCTCTACACCATCCCGCTGCAATTGCTGTCGTACTACGTGGCGGTGCTCAAGGGCACCGACGTCGACCAGCCGCGCAACCTGGCGAAGTCGGTGACGGTGGAGTAAGCACAGGCCTTGCCTGCGTGACCGTGGCCTCCTACGGGGGCCACGGTCTTCCCTCACACCTGCTCCGGCACCACCAGCCACTTCTTGAAACGTGCCGGCGAGCCCGCGTACAGCGCATTGGGCGGAACATCCTCGGTCACCACGCTGTTGGCGGCAACCACGCTATTGCGCCCGATACTCACACCCGGCAGCACCACACACCCGGCGCCGATCCAGGCGTTGTCGCTTACCGTGATCGGTGCAGTGAAATCGTTGCTCTTGCGCCGCTCTGGGTGAACATCGTGGCTGGTGGTGCACAAGCGCACCTGCGGGCCAAGCATGGCGTAGCGGCCGATGCGAATGGGTGCCTCGTCCAGGAACACGCAGCCGCTGTTGATGAAGGCGCCTTCGCCCAGCTCCAGATTGCCCTGTTCGAAGTAGAACGGCGGACGAATGACCACCTTGCCTTCGGTACTGATGCCCACCTTGGCCATCAGGCGGTTGGACACCTTCTTGCCCAGGTCGTGTGTGTCGAGCAGGCGAATGTACTGGCGAGGGGTGAGGGTACGTTTGAGCTTGGCGATGAATAGCAGCACGCGAAGGTTCCGGGCCTGAAACTGTGAGTGTGAACAAAGGTTATCGGTAGCACTTCGCTTGGCTGAAGAGGGCAATTCCGACACAACCTTGCACTGTGGTGTAGGAGCGAGCGCAGCTCGCGATGGGCTGCAAAGCAGCCCCGGCGTTATTTAGCCGCGAAGCTGAGGCCCTGGGGCCGCTGCGCGCCCCATCGCGAGCTACGCTCGCTCCTACCGGTGCCCCACCGCTGCCCTGGCGGCGGGCGTTATCAGTACCGCTGAACCCAGCCGACGGAGCGCAGCGGCGCATTGGATGAACCTGCCCTATAGTCAGGTGCGCGGCGCAGGCAGTGCCGTGACAGTCGATGACAGGGAGGTCGGTTCATGGCCAGCACTCATCGCTCCAGGCTCTTTCATGCGTGGCTGCGCGACATCGGCAACGACCCGCTCAAGTGCGCACTGTGGGGGGCCAGCGCCCTTGCCATTGCCTTCATGGCACTGCAGGACAACCTGCACGGTGATCTTCAATCGTTCTGCATCACCGCCTCGGCATCGCTGCTGGCCGAAGGCTGGGCGTTGCTGCGGCTGTACTACGCGAGCATGGACCTTGGCGGCTTCATTGCCGCGGTGGGCCTGATGTTGATCGCGATGATGTCACCGGCGCTGTACCGGCCTTTGCTCGGCCTGTGGGCGCAGGGCCGCGGGCCGGCAACCGTGGCGTTCTTGCTCGGCTACTTCTGGGTGTGGCTGCTGGGCTGTGCGCTGCTGCTGATGGTGGCCCTGTTGCTGGTGTCATTCAGCGGGTCGGAACTGGCGGCCGGGTTGTTGGCGCTGCTGGCGGGAGGGGTGTGGCAGTTCAGCGCCTTGCGTGCCCGAAGCCTTGACCACTGCCATCTGCAACCTGGCGCGAAACGCTCGAGCCTGCTGGGGCCGGCTCAGGCAGGCGGGCTGGGCGTGATGCACGGGCTGTGGTGCTGCGCCACCTGCTGGCCGTTGATGTTGATCGCGTTTTGCCTGCCAGCGGTGCACGTGCCCTTGATGCTGGCCGGTGCCGTCATCATTGCCCACGAGCGCAGCCAGCACCTGCACGCCTGAGCGCGGCGGCAAAGCCGCCGCGCTGGCGCTGGGTCAGAAGGTTTCCAGCTTGAACGGCACCTCGGTTGGCGCGGCAGTGGCGGCCGCGGCATTACCGCTGGCCAGCAGGCCCGCGCCGCTGGGGCGCTTGAGCACCGTGTCGCGGGTCTGCACCTCCACCTCGATGCCGCTTTCATCGATTGCCGTGTTGTTGGCGTTCAGCGGCAGCTTGAAGGTGGCGGTGGCTTCCAGGTGAGTCTGGCAGTTCATGCAACCTTCGACGTGCCAACGGCTGAGGATCGGCCGGGTGCCCAGGTACTCGCGCTTGCCGTCGACCGTGGCATAGGCGCTGATCAGGAACGAGCCACGGATCTTGCCCCGGTTGATGCGGCTGACCCGCAGCGTCTTGCCTTCAGGCTGCACCGCACCGGCCATGAACAGTGCCTGCTTGGTGCGTTGGGCGTAGGCGTCCAGCGAGCCCTTGCCGTAGACGTAGCCGAGCTGCTTCTCGATGTTGATGCAATCGGCCGTGGTGAACGGTTTGCCATCAGCCTTGACGAAGGGGTCGAGGGTGGTTTGCAGGCCGAGGATGGCGTTCGGGTCCAGGCCTGCTGCGCCCGCGGGCGGTTGCACGCCATCAGGCTTGTAGTAGCTGGCGCCGGGGTCCTTGGCGTCGATGCTGAACTCATCGGTAGCGCCTTGCCGGCGTTGCCAGGTCCAGAACACGTAGTCGATGAAGCAGTGGTGGAAGAAGAAGATCGGGTCCAGGCCAGCGGTTTCGTTCTCGCCCATGTCGCCATTGGCCCCAGGGATCGCCGAGCTGTCGCCTTGGCCTGGGTAGTCGAAACCGCCCACGGCCAGGTGCATGAAGTTGTGCGGCTCCTCCAGTGACACGTAGTGGGTGCCAGCGGGGGCGCTGGCATTGCTGGCGGCGGTGGAGGTGGTGTTGGAGAACAGGGTGTAGGTGGGCGCATCCAGGCAGCTTTCGAAGCGGCTGAACACTTCACCGCGCCATTTGCCGCCGATCTTGATCTTGCCGCTGAGCCAGGTGCTGATGTTGTCGTTCAGGTACTTCACGTTCTGCACGTGGTTGGGGAACCGGCTGTTGTGCAGCTTGGTGGCGATGCGGTCGGCTTCGGTGCCCACCAGGCCGGACAACGGGTAGCGCACCGTTTCGTAGCCTTCGGGCTTGCTGTAGATGATCGGCGTGCCCTTCACCTCGTCGACGATGGCCTTGGGGAACACGAACGAGCGCAGGGGGTTCTCGATCCGCTTGCCATCGAGCACGAAGAACTCCTGGGTCAGTGCCGAGGGCAGGCCTTTTTCCCGTGACTCGTCGCTGCATTCATCCCAGAACGGCAGGGTGACGTCCTGGCACCCGGGGATGCTGCGCAGGGCCTCTTCCAGGCGCCACAGGTAGGCGCGGTGCCAGCTGGGGAACAGCACCGTGCCGTGCTGGCAGTAGCCGCCCCACCAGTTGGGGTCGGTCTTGCCCTGGTCACGGAATGGCTCACCGTGCAGGCCGCCGAGGGTGAAGAAGGAGTTGGGGTCGTTTGCGGGCAATTCCTTGATGCCTTTCCAGGCACGAACCAGGTTTTCCAGCTCGGTTTTGTTGCCCTGATCGTAGTCGTGCTGGATATCGCTGAGTGAACGGCGGACACGCGGGGTGGATGACATGGTGAACCTCCTTGTTGCCGATGGCCCCCATTATTCGGGGGTATTTACTGCTCCATGCGACAGCATATCCGGCCTTTGCCAAAGCGCCTGGCCAGACGCCAAACGGTCGCTTCGCTTGTTGATTGATCGCGCCTGCGCATCAATTAATGAAAAATGAACGATTATCTCCAGCGCCCGTTTCACCCATCATTCCGGAAATAAGCACTTACAATTATTAAGAAACGCTGGAGATCCACCATGAGTCTGCCGTCACGCTCGGCCTCCGAGGGCAAGTCCAAGGCCAGTATGGTCTTCCGGGTCACGTCCGGGAATTTCCTCGAACAGTTCGACTTCTTCCTGTTCGGCTTCTATGCCACGCACATTGCGGCGGCGTTCTTCCCCGCCTCCAATGAATTCGCCTCGTTGATGATGACCTTCGCCGTGTTCGGCGCAGGCTTCCTCATGCGCCCGCTGGGTGCGGTGATCCTGGGTGCGTACATTGACGATGTGGGCCGGCGCAAAGGGCTTATCGTCACCCTGGGGATCATGGCCAGCGGCACCTTGCTGATCGTGCTGGTGCCCGGCTACGCGAGCATCGGCTTGCTGGCGCCGGCACTGGTACTGATCGGGCGCCTGCTGCAGGGCTTCTCGGCCGGTGCCGAGTTGGGCGGGGTGTCGGTGTACCTGGCCGAGATGGCCACACCCGGGCACAAGGGTTTCTACGCCAGCTGGCAGTCTGCGAGCCAGCAGGTGGCGATCGTGGTTGCCGCCGCGCTGGGCTTTGCCCTGAACGAGTGGCTGTCGCCTGCCGACATCTCCCAGTGGGGCTGGCGCGTGCCGTTCGCTGTGGGCTGCATGATTATCCCGGTGATCTTCCTGCTGCGCCGTAACCTGCAAGAAACCGAAGAGTTCGCGGCTCGCGAGCACCGCCCAACCATGAAACAGGTAATGGCTACGTTGTTGGCCAACGCCGGGGTTGTGCTGTTTGGCATGCTGATGGTCGCCATGACCACCACGGCGTTCTACATGATTACCGTATACGCCCCGACCTTCGGCAAGACCGTGCTGCAACTGAGCACAGGCGATGCGCTGCTGGTGACCTTGCTGGTGGCGGTGTCGAACTTCATCTGGCTGCCCATCGGCGGCACCCTCAGTGACCGTTTCGGGCGCAAGCCGCTGTTGCTCGCCATGTCGCTGATGACCTTGATCACCGCCTACCCGGCACTGACCTACCTGGCCCAGTCGCCGAGCTTTGGCCACATGCTTGAAGTGCTGCTGTGGTTCTCGTTCCTGTATGGCATGTACAACGGTGCGATGATTCCGGCGTTGACTGAAATCATGCCGGTGGAAGTGCGGGTGGCGGGCTTCTCGCTGGCCTACAGCCTGGCCACCGCGCTGTTTGGCGGGTTCACCCCAGCCATCTCGACCTGGATGATCCATGAAACCGGCGACAAGGCTGCACCGGCCTACTGGCTGATGGTTGCCGCGCTGTGCGCATTCGTCGCGACCTGGTTGCTCTACCGCCGCCTGGCTAATCGCGTACCGGTGACCGTATGAAGGCCGCGTTCAAAACGGTACTGGCAGCCGCCCTGGTTGCCAGCTGCAGCCTCGCTGCCCAGGCGGCGGAGTTGACGGTAATGACCTCCGGCGGCTTCACTGCCGCCTACAAGCAGCTCGGCCCCCAGTACGCCACGCAAAGCGGTGACACCCTGGTGACGGTACTCGGCCCTTCCATGGGCAAGGCTCCGGAGGCCATCCCCAATCGCCTGGCGCGCGGTGAGCATGCTGATGTGGTGATCATGGTCGGCTACGCGCTGGATGAGCTGATCCGCCAAGGCAAGGTCGACCCGGCTTCGCGGGTAGAGCTGGCGGACTCGCGCATTGGCATGGTGGTGAAGGCAGGGCAGGCCAAGCCTGCGATCGGCACCGCCGCCGAGCTCAAGCAAGCTCTGCTGGCGGCGCGGTCGGTAGCCTACTCGGACAGCGCCAGCGGCGTGTACATCGAGAAGCAGCTGTATAAAAAGCTGGGTATCGAAGACCAGTTGGTTGGCAAGAGCACCATGATTGAGCGTATCCCGGTGGCCTCGCAGGTTGCCCAGGGCACCTACCAGCTTGGCTTCCAGCAGGTGGCCGAACTGCTGCCAGTGCCAGGCGTGACCTACGTTGGCAAGATTCCGGAAAGCTTGCAGTCGGTGACCCGCTTCGCCGCCGGTGTGCCGAAAAACGCCGAGCATCCGGCTGAAGCGAAGCAGTTGCTGCAGTACCTTTCCTCGCCCGGCGTACAACCTGCGGTACGCGCCACTGGCCTGGATTCAGTCGCCCGGTAGCACCCCGGGCAGTTCGCGAATCAGCCGTTCCATCTCAAGTGCCGCTGGGGTCAGCGTGCGGCCGCGGCGCTTGAGCAGGCCCATCTTGCGCGTGACCTCCGGCTCGACCAGGGCAATGCTGGCGAGTATCGGGTGCGGCGTCATCGGCAAGGCGATCGAGGGCACCGCGGCAATGCCCAAGCCCGCTTCGATCAGGCCCAGCAGCGTGGTGACGTGGCGGGCCTGGCACACGCTTTCCTTCTCTATCTTCATGCCACTCAAGGCCCTGTCCAGCACCAGGCGGTTGCCCGAGGACTTGCCCAGGGTGATGTAGTCGTGCGTGTAGGCTTGCGCCCAGGTCACCTGTTCATACTCGGCCAGCGGATGGTCCCGCCGGCAGGCGATCACGTAGCGCTCTTCCAGCAGCACGCTGAAGTCGATTTCCGGGGCAAGGTTGCCGGTGAAGCTCAGGCCAAAATCGGCCTCGCCGGATGCCACGGCGGCGCTCACTTCGTTGGCGGAAGCGTCGTACAGGTTGATGCGCACCTTTGGGTACTGCGCATGGAAGGCGCGAATCGCGTGGGGCATGAAGTAGTAGGCGGCAGAGGGTACGCAGGCGATGGTCAGGTTGCCGGTGCGCAGCGAGCCACCGTCGCCGACGCTGAGCAAGGCCAGGTCGAGGTCATCGAGCAGGCGCTCCACCTGGGGCAGGAAGGCGCGCCCCACGTTGGTCAGCGACACCTTGCGCGTGGTGCGTTCGAGCAGCTTCACGCCCAGCGCCGACTCGAGCTTTTCGATGCGCCGGCTCAGGGCCGACTGGGTGATGCGGATGGTGTCGGCAGCGCGGCGGAAGTTGCCTTGCTCGACAACGGCGCGAAAAGCCTGCAGGTCGTTCAGGTCGAAGTTGATGCTCACCCGGTGGGCTCCGCTGGTTTGATCGAAAGCATGCATCAATGGTATTTCGAAAAAACCGGCGGAGCCAGCAGGGTCAGATCTGCATGGCCATCCCGTGCACGTTCATGGCTGCCTGGCGCAGGGCCTCGGAGCGGGTCGGGTGCGGGTGGCAGATCAGCGCGATGTCTTCGGCCGAGGCGGCGAACTCCATGGCCACGCAGAACTCACCGATCATCTCGCTGACGCTTGGGCCAACCAGGTGCACGCCCAGCACTTCGTCGGTATCGGCGTCGGCGATGACTTTGGCGAAGCCTTCGGTTTCGTGGTTGATCTTGGCCCGGCTGTTGGCGGTGAAGGGGAACTTGCCGACCTTGTAGGCTCGGCCTTCGGCCTTGAGCTGTTCCTCGGTCTTGCCGACGGTGGCCAGTTCGGGGCGGGTGTAGATCACCCCTGGGATCAGGTTGTAGTTGACCTCGTGGGGCTTGCCGGCGATGCGTTCGATGCATGCCACTGCCTCGTCTTCGGCCTTGTGCGCCAGCATCGGGCCGGAGGTGACATCACCGATGACCCAGATGCCCGGCACCGACGTGCGATGCTGCTGGTTGCTGAGCATGCCGCGCTTGTCGGTTTCAAGGCCCACGCTTTCCAGGTTCAGGCCCTGGGTATAAGGGCGTCGGCCAATGGCAACCAGCACGTAGTCGGCCTGCAGGGTTTCGGCGGCGCCGCCTGCTGCAGGTTCGAGGGTCAGGCTGACGCCATCGGCCGATGGGCTGGCCTGGGTCACCTTGCTGCCGAGCTTGAAGGCCATGCCTTGCTTGGCCAGGGCCTTCTGCAGGGTCTTGGCGGTTTCCTCGTCGGTGCCGGGGCAGATCCGGTCGAGGTACTCGATGACCGTGACCTGGGCACCCAGGCGGCGCCACACCGACCCCAGCTCCAGGCCGATGACGCCAGCACCGATCACCACCAGGTGCTTGGGCACCTGGGGCAGGGCGAGGGCACCGGTGGAATCGATGATGCGCTGGTTGTCAATGGTGACACCGGGCAGGGGGGTGGGCTCGGAGCCGGTGGCAATGACGATGTCCTTGGCCTGCAGCGGCGTTTCACTGCCGTCCTCGGCTTTGACGATGACCTTGCCGACGCCATCCAGGCGGCCCCAGCCTTTGATCCAGTCGACCTTGTTCTTGCGGAACAGGTATTCGATGCCTTTGGTCAGGCCGGTTACGCTCTCGTCCTTCTGCTTCATCATCTGGGCGAGGTTGAGGGTTGGCTTGACTTCGATGCCCAGGTGGGCGAACTCGCTGCCGCTGGCAGCTTCGTAGAGTTCGGAGGCGTGCAGCAGGGCCTTGGACGGCATGCAGCCGACGTTCAGGCATGTGCCGCCCAGGGTCGAACGGCCTTCCACACAAGCGACGCTCAGGCCCAGCTGACCGGCGCGGATCGCCGCATTGTAGCCGCCAGGGCCACCGCCGATGATCACCACGTCATAGGATTTCATGGGTGTTGTACTCCAGATGAAGAAGCGCGAGAGGGGCACAAGGTTAAGCTGAGACGGCCTGATTGTATACAATCCGTTGTTCTGCTCAGATCAGTTGGTTCTAGACCTTGGTCGCGTTTAGAGGAAACATCCCACGAATGAACTACTCTGTTCCGGCGACGTTCGAAATATCAGGCGTCGTCGTCATATAAGGAAAGGAGGGGTGTTCATGCTTGCACAACTTCCACCGGCACTGCAGAGCTTGCACCTGCCGCTGCGGTTCAAACTGTGGGACGGCAACCAGTTCGATCTAGGCCCAAGCCCGCAGGTCACCATCCTGGTCAAGGACCCGCAGCTGATTACCCAGCTGACCCACCCGAGCATGGACCAGCTGGGTAGCGCATTCGTGGAGGGCAAGCTGGAGCTTGAAGGCGACATTGGCGAAGCGATCCGCGTGTGCGACGAGCTGAGCGAGGCGCTGCTGGCCGGCTACGTTGATGCCGTGCCGTTGCGCGTGGCACACGACAAAAGCACCGACGCCGAATCCATTTCCTACCACTACGATGTTTCCAATGCGTTCTACCAACTGTGGCTGGACCAGGACATGGCCTATTCCTGCGCCTACTTCCGCGAGCCGGACAACACCCTGGATCAGGCCCAGCAGGACAAGTTCGACCACCTGTGCCGCAAGCTGCGCCTGGATGCCGACGACTACCTGCTGGACGTGGGCTGTGGCTGGGGCGGCTTGTCCCGTTTCGCCGCTCGCGAATACGGCGCCAAGGTGTTCGGTATCACCCTGAGCAAGGAGCAGTTGAAGCTTGGGCGCCAGCGGGTCAAGGCAGAGGGGCTGGCCGACCGGGTCGACCTGCAGATTCTCGATTACCGTGACCTGCCCCAGGATGGCCGCTTCGACAAGGTGGTCAGCGTGGGCATGTTCGAGCATGTCGGCCATGCCAACCTGCCGTTGTATTGCCAGAAGTTGTTTGGCGCCGTGCGTGAGGGGGGCTTGGTGATGAACCATGGCATCACTGCCAAGCACACCGACGGCCGCCCGGTCGGGCGGGGGGCAGGGGACTTCATCGACCGTTATGTGTTCCCCAACGGGGAGCTGCCGCACCTGTCGATGATCAGCGCGAGCATCTGTGAAGCCGGGCTGGAGGTGGTGGACGTGGAGAGCCTGCGCCTGCAC
Source organism: Pantoea sp. Ap-967 (assembly GCF_011752565.1). Taxonomy (GTDB): domain Bacteria; phylum Pseudomonadota; class Gammaproteobacteria; order Pseudomonadales; family Pseudomonadaceae; genus Aquipseudomonas. Next base: position 28,107 of record NZ_VWXK01000012.1, on the reverse strand, counting down.
TACGCCAAAACCCTGCACCACTGGAGCGAGAACCTGGAGAACCAATTGCATAAGGCGGCGGCGCTGGTGCCGGAAAAAACCTTGCGCATCTGGCGCCTGTACCTGGCAGGTTGTGCCTATGCGTTCCAGAAGGGCTGGATCAACCTGCACCAGATCCTGGCGGTGAAACCCTATGCCGATGGGCACCATGACTTGCCGTGGACACGGGAAGATATCTACCGTTGAATAAAGAAGGGGCCGCACTTGCGGCCCCTTCTTCATTTACAGGATGGGGGAGATCAGGCGCGCAATGCGCATCCCCAGTTGTTGAATGCGATGGGTGTCGCGGCTGTCTTCTGCCGTGATCTCCCGGGCCTGTTCGAAGTCTTCCAGCAACATGGCCTCGACCTGGTCGGCAAACAGCTTGTCGACGGTCAGCAGGGTGATTTCGAAGTTCAGGCGGAACGAGCGGTTGTCCAGGTTGGCACTGCCGATGGCGCTGACCTCGTCATCCACCAGCACCACTTTCTGGTGCAGGAACCCAGGCTGGTAGCGGAACATCCTCACCCCCGCACGCACTGCCTCGAAGGCGAACAGGCTGGAGGCCGCATAGACGATCCTGTGGTCCGGGCGGGACGGGATCAGCACCCGCACATCCACCCCGCGCAATACGGCCAGGCGCAGGGCCGCGAAGATGGCCTCATCGGGAATGAAGTACGGGCTGGTGATCCAGACGCGATGGTTGGCTGAGTGGATGGCTTCCAGGAAGAACAGCGAGCAGGTTTCCTGTGGGTCGGCCGGGCCGCTTGCCAAGGCTTGGCAGAGCACCCCGTCGTCGGCATAGGTGTCCGGCAGAATCAGCGGCGGCAGTTGGCGTGTGGCCCAGTACCAGTCTTCGGCGAACGACTCCTGCAGGCAAGCCAGTACCGGGCCGCCAATCTGCACATGGGTATCGCGCCAGGGGGCCAGGGGCGGGCGCTGGCCAAGGTATTCGTCGCCCACATTGTGCCCACCAATGAAGCCCACCAGGCCGTCGACCACGACGATCTTGCGGTGGTTGCGGAAGTTGACCTGGAAGCGGTTGAACCAGCCGCGGCGAGTGGCGAAGGCATGAACCTGCACGCCACCGTCGCGCAACGCCTGGCTGTAGCTGGCGGGCAAGGCATGGCTGCCAACCCGGTCATACAGCACGAACACCTTCACACCCTCGGCTGCTTTGCGCAGCAGCAACTGCTGCAATGCCTTGCCTAGGGTGTCGTCATGAATGATGAAAAACTGCACCAGCACCGCTTCGCGCGCCTGCTCGATTGCGGCGAAAATCGCATCGAAGGTGGCCTTGCCGTTAACCAGCAGCTTCACTTGGTTGTTGGCCAGGCAGGGCATGCGGCTGAGCTTGGGCATGGCGCGCAGGGCCACATAGCTTTGTGATTGGCGCGCAGCCAGCGCTTCCTCCACCCAGGGCCGCCAGTTGAGGTTGGCCATGGCCACGTGCATTTCCTGGTTGGCCTGGCGACGCGCCTGGATATAGGCGTAGAACGAGCGAGCGCCGAAGATCAGGTAGGGAATCAGGGTGAAGTACGGAATGAAAAACAGCGACATGGCCCAGGCGATTGCGCCCTGGGCGGTGCGCACGGTGAACACCGCATGCAGCGCAGCGATGATGCCAAGCAAGTGAATGAAGCCGAGCACGTAGCCGAAGAAGTAGGGGCTGTGGTAATCCATACGCATCCTGCTTGCCGAGTACACAGCGGATAACAGAACACGTTCCAGGCCCGCCTTGCAACCTGAAAGCGGATTTGGCGTCTAAGGCACAACCCGGCCTGTGGCCGGTTTTTTCGAGGAGCGTTCGTTCATGAAGATTCGTCTGCCACTGTTGGCTTTGGCCCTTGGCCTGGGCAGCCCGCTGGTGCATGCGCAGATGTTGCAACCTGGGTTGTGGGAACTGACCACCAGCAACATGCAGGTCGACGGCAAGCCGCTGCCGGACATGCAGTTCATCCTAGGGCAATTGAAGAATCTGCCGCCCGAGCAGCGGGCGATGATGGAGGGCGCGTTGGCCAACCAGGGCGTATCCATCGGTGGCAATGGCGTTCGTTCATGCCTGACGCCGGAGCAGGTGAAAACCAATGACATCCCGCTGCAGGACCCGAAGTCGGGTTGCACGCAGAAAATTACCGACCGCACGGGCAATGTCTGGAAGTTCCAGTTCAGCTGCCCGAAAGCCCAAGGCACCGGCCAAGCGACCTTTCTCAGCGACAAGGAGTTCACTACCCAGGTCAACGGCACGGTCAATGCCTCCGGTGTTCAGCAGCAAGGCAGCATGAACACTCGCGCGGTATGGCTGGGCAGCGACTGTGGCACCGTCAAACCTCGAACCTAAGCCTCACCACTGCCACTGGCTGCTGGCGACCGCATCGTGGGCATGCAGGCTCTCTGCATGTTCCACGCGCAGGTTGAAGGCCGTGGCCCATTCAAGCTGTCGCAGCGACTGATGCAGGCGTCGCGCGGCGTCTTCACAGAACATCAGGTTCTGCCCGTTGGCCAAGGCGAAGGCTTGTTCGTCTGCACGTTTCACAGCGGTTTGCACGGCAGTGCCCAGGCTGGCCTCAATGGTGTCGATCAAGCCAGTGACTGGCAGCCCCTGTTCATCCGAGCGCAAGCGCACCTGCACCGCTGCCTGGCTGCGTTGGCTATGGGGCGTTGCCACGATGCCTTGGCTACTGCCCAACCAATCGAGTACTTGGCTACGGTCTAGCGTAGGCGTTGTGAAATCTGCCAGGAACTGCTGCTGAATCAACTGCCGGGCCAGCGCAGCAGAGCATGGGCAAGTCGACGAATAGGGCACGCTTACCGATAGTTCCACGTGGAACATTTCATTTTCTAGCTTGGCATCTACCGTTACCGCATAGCTTTTCCAGCCGGCCAGTGGGCTAATCAGGGCAGGTCGCTTCAGCAAGTGCTGGAAGGAAAGGCGCAGGTACGCAGCCGAAGAAAGCCCTTCGTGGCTGGCGAGAAAGGTCGCCAGCAAGTTGCGAATGGCCGTTGGGCTCAGTGGCTGATGTTCCAGCGACTCTAGTGCCAGGTACAGGCGAGACATGTGAATGCCGCGCGCGCTGCCATCCACCAGGCTGACGCCGGCATCGGCCATGGCCGCTACATTGCGCCCATCCATTTGTACAGGCAAGGCGATGCCGCACATACCAACCCAGTTCAGGGGCGTGGTGTGTTGTTGGGGCTGGGCGGCGATGTCGGGGAGCAGCAGGCTAGTCATCAGAAATACCAGGTCAGGGAAGCGTCAGCGGCAGCCGCCAAGCAGGCTGCAGTGCAGGTTGAAACGTTGGCCACTGGAACTGGATACGCGGTTCAGCGTGGTCCAGCCAACGCGGCGGCTATATCCCACCCAGGCTTCACCATCGCTGGCCAGGCCGGTGAAGAAGGTCAGCGAGCCATAGCGGCTATTGGTTTGCGCCCACAGGCGGCGGGTCGCACTGTCGAAACCACGCAAGTAGAAATGGCTGCCTTCGGTGCGCACGCTGTAGTAGCTGCCATGGCGATCCTGGCAGGCCAGCAGTGTTGCACTGCGCGTGCACAGCGCCAGCGTGCTGGCCTGGGGCATGGCGAGTACGGATGCGGGCGCGACGAGCGTCAAACACAAGGCAGCGCGGAACAGGTTCATTTCAATCTCCGGGTACTCATCCGACGAGTACGACTTGGCGAAATTGTATTGTTACTTTATAACATTATGCAATGCATCGTTTCGAATGCGCTCGCCTGAAGAGATTTCGCCATGTCCAACCGTCTACCCGTCACCGTGCTGTCCGGCTTCCTCGGCGCCGGCAAGAGCACCTTGCTCAACCATGTACTGCGTAACCGCGACAACCTTCGGGTAGCGGTGATCGTCAATGACATGAGTGAAATCAACATCGACGCCAGCGAGGTGCAGCGCAATGTCAGCCTGAACCGCGCCGAGGAAAAACTGGTGGAGATGAGCAACGGCTGCATCTGCTGCACCCTTCGTGAAGACCTGCTGGAAGAAGTTGCCCGCCTGGCTGAGGAAGGCCGTTTCGATTACCTGTTGATCGAGTCCACCGGTATCTCAGAACCGCTGCCGGTGGCCGAGACGTTCACCTTCCGCGACGAGCAGGGGCGTAGCCTGTCCGACATGGCGCGCCTGGACACCATGGTTACGGTAGTCGATGGGCTGAACTTCCTGCGCGATTATCAGGCTGCCGACAGCCTCGCCAGCCGAGGTGAAACCTTGGGCGAGGAAGACGAGCGGTCGATCAGCGACCTGCTGATCGAACAGGTCGAGTTCGCTGACGTGCTGCTGCTGAGCAAGATCGACCTGATCAGCCAGCACGAGCGCGAGGAGCTGACAGCCATTCTGCGCAGCCTCAATGCCCGTGCGCAGATCGTGCCGATGGTCATGGGCCAGGTGCCGCTGGCGCGGATTCTGGATACCGGCCTGTTCGACTTCGACCAGGCATCCCAGGCGCCGGGTTGGCTCAAGGAACTGCGTGGCGAGCACATTCCCGAAACCGAGGAGTACGGCATCGCGGCCACCACCTGGACAGCACGCCGGCCCCTGCACCCCCAGCGCTTCTTCGACTTTGTCCACAACACCTGGAGCAATGGCAGGCTGCTGCGCTCCAAGGGCTTCTTCTGGCTGGCCAGCAAGTTCCAGGAAGCCGGGAGCTGGTCCCAGGCCGGCGGCATGATGCGCCATGGCCTGGCCGGGCGTTGGTGGCGGTTCGTGCCACATGACCACTGGCCTGAGGACGAGCAAAGCAAGGCCGACATCCTCAAGCACTGGAGCGCGGAAACCGGCGATTGCCGCCAGGAGCTGGTATTCATTGGGCAGAACATCGACTTCGTGAAGTTATCCACAGCGCTCGACCGTTGCTTGCTCACCGATGAGGAAATGGAAATGGGCCCCATGGCCTGGCTGCGGTTGGACGATCCGTTCGGCCCTTGGCATGCAGAGGAGGCAGCATGAACTTCGCGTTACAGCCTGTGGATATCCGCCAGGTGCATGGCGACTCACCTAGAACGCTGACCGAAATTTTCCAGGATGGCGTCAACTTGGCCGTGTGGGAGCGCCGCCTGCCGGCCCAGCTGGAGGACTTCGCCACCCTGGCGATCAGCCTCGGCCAGACATTGGCCGACCAGCGCGTGCTGGATGTGAATGAGCACGAGCCGCCTTTGCTGCCGGGTTTGCTGGCCGAGGCTGCGGATCTGCACGGCTACGAGAGCTTCGTCGCAGATGTGAAATGGTTGATCTCGGCCTACACCTGCCTGCTTGGCGCACGCCGGGTCGGCCTGCGCCTGCGGGTACTGCAAGGCGCCATGTGCCCGCGTTTCCATGTGGATAACGTGCCGCTGCGCTTGCTGACCACGTACGCCGGCCCTGGTAGCGAGTGGCTTGAGGAAGGCGCGATAGAGCGGGTGGGCTTGCACCTTGCGCCAGCGCCTGTGGATAACATTCGTACCTTGCAGGCCGGCGACGTGGCGGTGCTCAAGGGCGAAAAATGGCTGGGCAACGAGGGCGCGGGACTTATCCACCGCTCGCCACCCGGTGACCGGAGGCGCCTGCTGCTCAGCCTTGACTGGTTGGCCTGACGGGGCATAGTGAGGGGAAATTCGCCTGGTAGTGCTTGCATGCTGCAGAACATCCCCACCCATGTCATCGCCGGCCCCCTGGGCGCGGGCAAGACCAGTTTGATCCAGCAGTTGATGGCCCAGCGCCCGGCTGGTGAACGTTGGGCCGTATTGGTCAATGAATTCGGCCAGGTTGGCCTGGACGCGGCACTGCTCAGCCGCGATGAGGACGGTATCGCCATCGCTGAAGTGGCGGGGGGCTGCCTGTGCTGCGTCAACGGCACGCCCTTCCAGGTCGGGTTGGGGCGGCTACTGCGCAAGGCGCGCCCCGACCGGTTGTTCATCGAGCCTTCAGGGTTGGGCCACCCTTTGCAGCTATTGAACCAACTGCGGGCTGTGCCGTGGATCGGGGTGCTGGCGGTCCAGCCTTTGGTGATGGTACTCGACGCCCAGGCGCTGGCCAGAGGGGAGCCATTGCCGGCCTCTCAACAGCAAGCCCTGGACGCTGCAGCGTTGCTTGTGCTGAATAAAGCCGACGTTGTGGACGAAGATATTAAGTTGTTGATAAATAACAAGTTTTCATCTATCCACAGGGTTTGGGCCCGGCAGGGCTTGGTCGATCTCGAATCGCTGCCAGTTTCATCCACAAGTCAGTTTGATGACGTTTCTGTGAATAAATGGTTGGAGGAAAGGCTATCCACAGCGCCTGAGGCCCTGTGGATAGATCCATCCCAGCCGATGTGTTCAGTGGGAGAGGGTGAGGGGGGCTGGAGCATCGGCTGGCGCTGGCACCCCAGTCGGCAATTTGATCCACAGCGCTTGCTGGCATTTCTCAAGGCGTGGCCATGGGCGCGTGCCAAGGGAGTTATCCACAGCAGCGAGGGTTGGCAGTCATTCAATGGCTTGAGAGGGGAGTTGGGGCTGTGGCAGCCAAGTGACTGGCGCAAGGACTCGCGGGTCGAGCTAATTTTCGGGCAAGCGCAGCCGCAGCAAGCTTTGATGGAAGGGTTGGCTGATTGCCTGACCCCCTGAGCGCCTGAAAACTGCTCGGGGTTGTATGGCACCGGCCTTGCCGGTGATCGCGAGCTGCGCTCGCTCCTACGGGGTGTTGCGCAGGGCTGGTAGGAGCGAGCAGAGGTCGCGATGGGCCGCACCGCAGCCCGCACGGTTTCAGTTCCGCCAGCGGTTGTGTTCCTGCCGCCACTGTTGCATCTCGATCACATTGTCGGCGCGGGGCGGGGTCTTGATCTCGAACGGGTAGGGCGCCAGCTCGATCTGCATGCTATGGGCGCCGAACTGGGTCACGGTGCCGGGGTGGCGTTGCTCCCCGGTGACCGTGAACTCGAACCCATACACACGGGCCAGGCGCTTGCGGCCATTGGCATCGCGGATGAAACCGATGCGCTTGAGCGCCACCGCGTCGTCGAGCAGTTCCAGGTCCAGTTTGGCGCAGTGCTGTTTGACCCGCTCAAGGGCCTTCTCGCGCAGCCCGTGGTTATGCCATAACCAGGCGCCTGCCGTGCCCAATACCATCAGGACGAAGAGATTCTCCAGGGTCAACATTTGCGTATGCTCCAAACAGATGGAATCAGCTTAACTGCGTCCCTGGTCTGTCGTACAGGTGGCAATCGAGTTCATACTGCGCGACGCACAATCCTTGAAACCGTTTTGGAAAACGCCTGTATGAAACGTACCCCGCACCTGCTCGCCATTCAGTCCCACGTGGTCTTCGGCCACGCCGGCAACAGCGCCGCGGTGTTTCCCATGCAGCGTATCGGGGTCAATGTCTGGCCACTCAACACCGTGCAGTTCTCCAATCACACTCAGTATGGCCAGTGGGCGGGCGATGTGCTCGCGCCTGCGCAAATTCCTGCGTTGGTGGAAGGTATTTCCAATATCGGTGAGCTGGGCCACTGCGATGCCGTGCTCTCCGGCTACCTGGGCAGCGCCGAGCAGGGCCGGGCGATCCTTGCGGGGGTCGAGCGAATCAAGGCGGTGAACCCCAAGGCGCTGTACCTGTGCGACCCGGTGATGGGGCACGCCGAGAAAGGCTGCATCGTGCCCCAGGAGGTCAGCGAGTTCCTGCTTGAGCAGGCCGTGGCCAAGGCTGACATCCTGTGCCCCAACCAGCTGGAGCTTGACAGTTTCTGCGGCCGCCGCGCGCAGTCGCTGGAGGATTGCGTCGGCATGGCCCGCAGCTTGCTGGCGCGTGGCCCGCAGGTGGTGCTGGTCAAGCACCTGGCCTACCCAGGGCGCGACGCGAACACCTTCGAAATGCTGCTGGTCACCGCGGACCAGAGCTGGCACCTGCGCCGCCCGTTGCTGGCCTTCCCGCGCCAGCCCGTGGGCGTGGGCGACCTCACCTCGGGGCTGTTCCTGGCCCGCGTGCTGCTGGGCGACAGCTGGGTGCAGGCATTCGAGTTCACGGCTGCAGCTGTGCATGAAGTGCTGCTGGAAACCCAGGCCTGCACCAGCTACGAGTTGCAGCTGGTGCGGGCCCAGGATCGCATCGCCCACCCGCGCGTGCGCTTCGAGGCGCAGCGCCTGGCGGGTTAAACCGCTTCGTCGGCTTTCAGGTCCTGGTAGCGCTTTTCCAGTTCCTGGCGAATCTGGCGGCGCTGCTGGCCTTGCAGGAAGCGGCGCTTCTCTTCGCTCGATTGCGGCTGGCGCGGCGGCACCGGCACCGGGCGGCGGTTGTCATCGACGGCGACCATGGTGAAGAAGCAGCTGTTGGAATGGCGCACCGAGCGCTCGCGGATGTTTTCGGTCACCACCTTGATACCTACCTCCATGGAGGTGTTGCCGGTGTAGTTGACCGACGCCAGGAAGGTCACCAGTTCGCCAACATGCACCGGCTCGCGGAAGATCACCTGGTCGACCGACAGGGTTACCACGTAACTGCCGGCATAGCGGCTGGCGCAGGCATAGGCCACTTCGTCCAGGTACTTGAGCAAGGTGCCGCCATGTACGTTGCCAGAGAAGTTGGCCATGTCCGGGGTCATCAGGACGGTCATGCTCAGCTGGGCGTTTCCAGGTTCCATAGTGTGCTCACGGTTTGGTTGCGCTGAATCGGGGCGGGTATCTGCAGACACTTCTGTTTCCCCTCTTTGAAGGTTTGCCTTCCTGGTTTACGGGACGTTGGCCGCCGTTCCATGGTCACGCCGATTGCGTCATCACAGGCGGCTGATCAGCCGATCTGTTTCTGCATATTGCACCGGCTTTTTGCGGCGGGGTGCGATGTTAACCTGAGTACGCCCATGCAACATGGGCTTTCCTGCACTTAATACAGTATGTACTCGCTGCTCGCTCGGCTTGCCTTGGCAGAGGAGCGGTCTGCCTGGGCATCCCGCAACGTCGAAAAGGAGTATCGCGCCATGCATGCCATCAGTTTCATCCAGGACCTGGCAGTGATCATGCTGGTCGCCGGCGTGGTGACGATTCTTTTCCATCGCCTCAAGCAGCCCGTGGTGCTGGGCTACATCGTCGCAGGCTTCATCATCGGCCCGCACACCCCGCCCTTCGGCCTGATTCACGACGAAGACACGATTAAGACCCTGGCCGAACTCGGGGTGATCTTCCTGATGTTCTGCCTGGGCCTGGAATTCAGCCTGCGCAAGCTGTTCAAGGTGGGCGCCACGGCATTCATTGCGGCGTTCCTGGAAATCGTCCTGATGATCTGGATCGGTTTCGAGATCGGCCGCTGGTTCGGCTGGAATACCATGGACTCGCTGTTCCTCGGCGCGATTCTGGCGATTTCCTCGACCACCATCATCGTCAAGGCGCTGAACGACCTGAAAATGAAGAACGAGCGCTTTGCCCAGCTGATCTTCGGCGTGCTGATCGTCGAGGACATCCTCGGTATCGGCATCATCGCGCTGCTCTCGGGCATCGCGGTCAGCGGCACGGTCAGCTCGGGCGAGGTGTTCTCGACGGTCGGCAAGCTCTCGCTGTTCATGATCGTCGCCCTGGTGGTGGGTATCCTGCTGGTGCCGCGGCTATTGGCCTACGTGGCCAAGTTCGAAAGCAACGAGATGCTGCTGATCACCGTGCTCGGCCTGTGCTTCGGCTTCTGCCTGTTGGTGGTGAAGCTTGAGTACAGCATGGTGCTGGGGGCCTTCCTGATTGGCGCGATCATGGCGGAATCGCGCCAGTTGCTGAAGATCGAGCGGTTGATCGAGCCGGTACGCGACCTGTTCAGCGCCATCTTCTTCGTTGCCATTGGCCTGATGATCGACCCCCAGGTGTTGGTCGACTACGCCTGGCCGATCGTGGTGATCACCCTGGCGGTGGTGCTGGGCAAGATGCTGTCGTGCGGCATGGGTGCTTTCATTGCCGGCAACGATGGCCGCACATCGCTGCGGGTGGGCATGGGCCTTTCGCAGATTGGCGAATTTTCCTTCATCATCGCGGCGCTGGGGATGACCCTGCAGGTCACCAGCGACTTCCTCTATCCCGTCGCCGTGGCTGTTTCGGCCATCACCACGTTGTTGACCCCGTACCTGATCCGCGCTGCCGACCCGTTGTCGCAGAAACTCGGCAACGTGATGCCACGGCGCCTGGGGCGGGTGTTGTCGTTGTATGGCGAGTGGCTGCGCAACATCCAGCCGCAAGGCGAAAGCGCGATGCTGGCGGCCATGATCCGGCGCATCCTGCTACAGGTGGGGGTGAACCTGGCACTGGTGATCGCCATCTTCTTCAGCGGCGGTTACTTTGCCGGGCGTATCGGTGCCTGGCTCAATCAGTGGATCACCGATGTCAGCCAGCAAAAAGCGGTGATCTGGGGCGCGGCGTTGCTGCTGTCGCTGCCATTTTTGATTGCGGCGTACCGCAAGCTCAAGGCGCTGTCGATGCTGCTGGCGGAGATGGGGGTGAAGCCGGAAATGGCTGGGCGGCATACCCAACGTGTGCGCCGCGTGGTGGCCGAGGTGATTCCCCTGCTGTCGCTGCTGGTGATCTTCCTGCTGCTGTCGGCGTTGTCGGCGAGCATTCTGCCCACCAGCGAACTGTTGCTGATTATCGCGGTGGTGGCGGCGGGCGTGGTGGCGCTGCTGTGGCGCTGGTTTATCCGCGTGCATTCGCGGATGCAGATTGCCTTGCTGGAGACGCTGGAAAACAACCGCGATCATTCGCACTGACGAAGGGCGCCGCGTGCGGCGCATCGCGAGCTCTGCTCGCTCCTACCGGATCAGGCTACGGCCTGGTAGGAGCGAGCAAAGCTCGCGATGGGGCAAGCACGGTACTCAGCTTTCCAGCCAAACGTCCCGCGCCCAGTGCCACACCGATTCCCAGCTGTCCTCGCTCATTACTTCTTCTTCGCCGTCCCACAGCACCACGGTGCCATCTTCCTCGACGCAATAGTAATTGCCGCCATCCTGGCACAGCGGGATCAGGTCGCGCGGTACGCCAGCGTCCCAGGCGTTGGCGGCCACATCGGGCAGGTAGGTGTGCGACTGCGGGTCGGTGCAGGTCACAGGCTCCAGCGAGCCGTACACCACATCACTGACAGTCAGCAGGAACTCCTTGAACACGAAGGGAATGTTGATGAACAGCTGTTCTTCAATTTCAACCAGCTGGTCCTCATCGGGAAGCTCCAGCGGCACGGGCACTGGCTCATTGGCTTCACGGAGTTGTTCGATCACTTCTTCCACGGTTCACATCCTCTGACCTTGATGACAACGCTGCGCGTTATACCCTAGTAGCCTGCTTTGGCAAAAGCAAAACCCCGGGACAGGCCCGGGGTTTTTTGGACAACGCGCGTCGGTTAACCGTTCTGACGGATACCGGCAACCAACCAAGGCTGGTTGTCGCCCTGGGCGCGAACCATGTGCCAGCTTTCGCTGAAGGCCTCACCCTGGTCGAAGCGCGAGTTCTTCGACACGCCACGGAAGGTCAGGGTGGCGTCGGTGCGGTCGGCGCGATCATCAACGCCGTCCAACTGCACATCGAGGTTGTCGATGTAGGTGGACTGGAAGCCATCACCCAGTTCGGCACGCTCGCGCTTGAGGAATTCAAGCATTTGCGGGGTGACGAATTCGGCAATCTTGTCCATTTCGTTGGCATCCCAGTGCTGCTGCAGCGCCTGGAAGTGGTTGCGCGCAGCGGCCAGGAAGCTCTGCTCGTTGAACCAGGCCGGGGCATTGATCACCGGTGCGGCTGCGGCGGCAGGTGCGGCCGAACCCCCGAAGATGGTCTGCTGGGCCGGTTGAGCGGCCTGGCCATGGGCTTCACGCTGGAACGGCGCGTGGCCTGGAGCGGCCATTTGCGGCTGCTGCTGGCGACGGCGCGCGGCGATGAAGCGGAACACCAGGAAGGCGATCAGGCCCATGATCAGGAAGTCCATGATCTGCATGCCCTGGAAGCCATCACCCATGAACATGGAGGCCAGCAAGCCACCGGCAGCGAGGCCGGCCAGTGGGCCCAGCCAGCGCGAAGCACCGCTGGCGGCCGCTGGTGCGCGGCCAGGTGCGGTCGGCGCGGCGGCAGGCGTGGTTGGCGTGGCCTGGCGGGTTTGGTGGATTGGCGCGGCGCCCGAGCTCTTGCCGCCGCCGAAACGCTTGGCGTTGGCGTCCAGGCTCAGCGTCAGGCCGACGCAGAGCGCCAGTGCGATGCTAAGAAAACGTTGCATAGATGGGATTTCCCCTGTTGTGGATTGCACGCGCGTCATGGTGCACAGGTTCCTGTGCACATGACCAGCGACAAGATGTTTCCAGCTTTTGCCTGAACCCTGCGCTGGCCCCTGGTAGGAGCGACAGTATGTCGCGATGGGGTGCGCTAGCAGCCCCTGATCGCGCGTTGTGCTTGCAGCATGGAGGGCTGCTTTGCAGCCCATCGCGACATGCTGTCGCTCCTACCGGGAAGTGTTTGGGGTTCAGAGGGCTTCGAGCTTGGCGTAGCCGAGCATCAGCCATTTGCTGCCTTCGGCAAAGTTCACCTGCACCCGTGCCTGGGCGCCGGAGCCCTCGAAGTTGAGGATCACCCCTTCGCCGAACACCGCGTGCTGCACCCGCTGGCCCAGGTTGAAGGCGGTCTGGGGAATGGCGGCATTGGCGAACAGGCTGCTGGCCGTGCTGGTCGAGCCACCGAATGGCCGGCTGACGCTGTTGGAAAGCCGAACTTCCTGAACCAGGCCGCTCGGAATCTCGCGTACGAAACGAGACACCTTATTGTAGGTTTCGCTCCCGTACAGCCGCCGCGTTTCGGCATAGGTCATGATCAGCTGGCGCATGGCGCGGGTGATGCCCACGTAGGCCAGGCGGCGTTCCTCTTCCAGGCGGCCGGGCTCTTCCAGGCTCATCTTGTGCGGGAACAGGCCTTCTTCCATGCCCACCAGGAACACGAACGGGAACTCCAGGCCCTTGGCGCTGTGCAGGGTCATCAGCTGGATGCTGTCTTCGTGTTCGTCGGCCTGGGCGTCGCCGGCTTCCAGCGAGGCATGGCCGAGAAACGCCGACAGTGGCGACAGGTCGTCGTCATCTTCGCTGGGCTCGAAGTTGCGCGCAGCGCTCACCAGTTCCTCAAGGTTTTCTACCCGTGCCTGGCCCTTTTCACCCTTTTCTTCCTGGTGATAGATAATCAGCCCGGACTGCTCGATGGCCGTTTGGGTCATGGTGTGCAGGGGCATGTCCGCGACCTTGCCGGCCAAGCCCTCGATCAGTTCGATGAAGGCGCCCAGGGCACTGGCCGCACGGCCCTTGAGGGCCTTGGCGGCGAGCAGCTGGCACATCGCTTCCCACATCGACAGCTGGCTGTGGCGGGCATGCTCGCGGATGGCCTCGACGGTTTTCTCGCCAATGCCACGCGGCGGCACGTTGATGACTCGCTCCAGGGCGGCATCGTTGCCACGGCCCTCGATCAGGCGCAGGTAGGCCATGGCATTCTTGATTTCAGCGCGTTCGAAGAAGCGCTGGCCGCCATAGATGCGGTAGGGAATGCGTTCGCGCAGCAGCGCTTCCTCCAGCACCCGCGACTGGGCGTTGGAGCGGTACAGGATGGCGATGTCGCTGCGCGCGTTGCCTTGCTTTATAAGGCTTTCGATGGTTTCGACCACGTAGCGCGCTTCGTCGTGCTCGTTGTAGGCCGCGTACAGCGTCAGCGGCTCGCCTTCGCCCATGTCGGTCCACAGTTCCTTGCCCAGGCGCCCGCTGTTGTTGGCAATCAGCGCGTTGGCCGCCTTGAGGATACCGCCGGTGGAGCGGTAGTTCTGCTCCAGGCGGATCATCTCGGCATCGGGAAAGTCGGCGGTGTACTGGTGGATGTTTTCGATCTTCGCGCCGCGCCAGCCGTAGATCGACTGGTCGTCGTCGCCCACGGCCATCAGGCTGCCGCCGTTCTTGCCGGCCAGCAGGCGCAGCCAGGCGTACTGCACGGCGTTGGTGTCCTGGAATTCGTCCACCAGCAGGTGGCGGAAACGGCGCTGGTAATGTTCCAGCAGGCCGGGGTGGTCGCGCCACAGGTCGAGGGCACGCAGCAGCAGCTCGGAGAAATCGATGACCCCGGCGCGTTCGCAGGCCTGCTCGTAGGCGCTGTAGACGTCACGCATGGTCTGCAGGAACAGGTCGCCACCGGCCTGGATATGCTGTGGCCGCAGGCCTTCGTCCTTCTGCCCATTGATGAACCACTGGGCCTGGCGGGCTGGCCATTTCTGTTCGTCCAGGCCCAGTTCGCGCATCACCCGCTTGATCAGGCGCTGCTGGTCGTCGCTGTCGAGGATCTGGAAGTTCTGCACCAGCCGCGCTTCCTGCCAGTGCGCCCGCAGCAGGCGGTGCGCCAGGCCGTGGAAGGTGCCCACCCACATGCCCGCCGGGTTGATGCCCAGCAGCTGTTCGATCCGCTGGCGCATCTCGGCGGCGGCCTTGTTGGTGAAGGTCACCGACAGGATCGAATGCGGCGAGGCTTGCTCGACCTGGATCAGCCAGGCGATGCGGTGCACCAGCACGCGGGTTTTACCGGAACCGGCGCCAGCAAGCACCAGCTGACGCCCAAGCGTGGCCGCGACGGCCTGGCGTTGGGCATCGTTGAGGGAGTTCAGCAGGAGGGAGAGGTCGTCTGTGTGCATGCGGCCATTCTAGGGGGAGGCAGGTTACGGGGCAAACACTGCACTGTATAAATATTCACCCTGCAGCGAGCCATTCATCGCCAAGGCCAGGTGAAAGATGACCTGGAGCAGTTTGGTCGACCGCATCGCTTGTGTAAGATCGCTGCTCGTTCAGTGCCAACCATAACAAGAACTCTACAAGAATCAGCGCCATGACCCAGCAATGCACGGTGATCGGAGTATCACCGGAAGTGACACGGAACGTGCGCAGGCAATTCGCCACCCAACTGTCCGTGGAGCGAACCCGCCTGCTTTACCAGGGCTCGTTGTTGCCCACTCTGTTCATGTTGTTCAACGGCCTGCTGTGTGCCTGGCTGTTGTGGAGCCCGGCGCGCTACCTGTTGGTGATCGTGTGGCTGGTCTGGCTGCTGGCGTTGGTGGCCTTGCGGGTCATCCAGGTGGCGGCGTTCGAGGCAGCGGCGCCCCAGCGCCAGGCCAGCCGTGCCTGGCGGCGCATGTTCCTGGCAGGTTCTGCGTTCAGCGGCCTGACCCTGGCCTGCGCCGCCATCGCCCTGGTGCCGGAGGAAAACTTCCTGCAGCAGGCCTGGGTTTTCGGCCTGCTGGGCATGGCTACCCTGAGCGCCAGCATCGCCTACGCAGTCAGCCTGCCGGCGTTTCTCAGTTTCGCCTTGCCCTGCCTGCTGCCGCCAATCGCCTTTCTGTTCTACTTCGATACCGGCCAGCAACAGGGTTGGGGCTGGCTGGGGCTGATCCTGCTGGCGGCCTTGATGGTGGTGGCCTGGCAGGTCAATCGCCTGCTCGACCGCAGCCTGTTGCGGCGCTTCCAGAACCAGGCCTTGAACCAGGACCTGCAGCGCATTTCAGCGCAGAAGGTGTTGGAAGAACAGCAGCGCCTGGCCGCGACAGTGTTCGAAGCCAGCAACGATGGCATTGCGGTGTTCAGCGCCGACTTCGTGGTACTGGCCGTGAACCAGCCCTATTGCCAGATGACCGGGTACGAGCGCGCGCAGTTGCTGGGGCACGAGTTCTTCGAGCTGCCGTGCAGCAGCGACGCCCGTCGCCACAGCCAGACGATCGAGCAGGCGCTGCAGGTACAAGGCGGCTGGCAAGGCGAGCTGGTGGAAGCACGCCGGCAAGGCGAGTTGCACCCGCAATGGTTGCGCCTTACCGCGGTGCGCGATACCGAAGGCCGATTGAGCCAGGTGGTTGGCTTCTTCACCGACCTGTCGGCGCGACGTGCCTCCGAGGAGCGCTTGCGCTACCTGGCGCACTACGACGAGTTGAGTGGCCTGGCCAACCGTGCGCTGTTCCGCCTGCGCCTGCTCGAAGCCAGCCAGCGAGTACGCCACAGCGGCCGCAGCCTGGCGCTGCTGCACATCGACCTGGACCGCTTCAAGCTGCTCAATGAAAGCCTGGGCCATGAGCTGGCCGACCAACTGATCCGCAAGATCGCCCGGCGCATTGCCAGCACCGTGCCTGAGGCCGACACCGTGGCGCGGCTGTCGGGTGATGAGTTCGCCGTGCTGTTCGACGGCTACAGCAACCTGTCCAGCCTGGTGCGGGTGACCACCCGGTTGCTGAACAAGCTGCGTGTGCCCCAGCGCCTGAACGACCATGAAGTGGTGGTCAGCGCCTCGGTGGGCATCAGCATGCTCACCGACGCCTCGCTGGACGTCGACACCTTGATCAGCCAGGCCGATATGGCCAAGCAACATGCCAAGCACCTGGGCGGCGATAATTTCCAGTTCTACACCGAGAGCCTGCGGGCCAGCACCCTGGAGCGCCTGCAGCTGGAAACCCAGTTGCGCCGGGCCCTCGAGGAAGGCCAGCTGCTGGTCTATTACCAACCCAAGCTGTGCCTGCGCACCGGCCGCCTGCACGCGGCCGAGGCGCTGGTGCGCTGGCAGCACCCGCAACGCGGTATGGTGCCGCCCGGCGAGTTCATTGGCCTGGCCGAAGAAACCGGGCTGATCGCACCCATGGGCGAGTTCGTGCTGCGCCGCGCTTGCGAACACGCTTGCCAGTGGCTGCGCGATGGCCTGGAGGTTCGGGTTTCGGTGAACCTGTCGGTGTACCAACTGCGCCAGGGCAAGCTGGTGAGCCTGGTGCGCCAGGTGCTGGAGGAAACCGGGCTGGCGCCGCAGCAGCTGGAACTGGAGCTGACGGAAAGCCAGCTGCTGGACAACGTGGAACACATCATCACCACCTTCGAACAGCTGCACACCCTGGGCGTACAACTGGCCATCGACGACTTTGGCACAGGCTATTCATCCCTGAGCTACCTCAAGCGCCTGCCGGTGGATTACGTGAAAATCGACCAGGCCTTCATCCGCGGCCTGCACGAAGGCAGCCAGGACGCGGCCATCACCCGGGCGATCATCACCATGGCCGGCAGCCTGGGCCTGAAGGTGGTGGCGGAAGGGGTGGAAACGCCACAGCAACTGGCGTTCCTGCGCGAGCAGGCCTGTGATGAGGCCCAGGGCTACCTGATCAGCCGGCCCATCCCCGAGCCGGAGTTCCGGCGCTTGCTGGCCAGCCCGCGGCAAGCCTGAGCCACGGGCGGTTCAGGCATGCCAATGCCGGCCATGGCGCGCCAACAGGCTGTTGGCCTGCTCCGGGCCATTGCTGCCGGCCGCATAGTGGCGGGGCGCCTGGAAGTGCTCCTCCCAGCCCTTGATGATCGGGTCGACCCAAGCCCAGGCGGCCTCTACTTCGTCGCGGCGCATGAACAGCGTCGAATCGCCTTCGAGGATGTCCAGCAGCAGGCGCTCATAGGCCTCCCAGCGGCGGGTCTGGCCGAATACCTGGGCCAGGTTGAGGTCCAGGTCGACGGGTTCCAGGCGCATGCCCTTGCCCGGGCTCTTGGTCATCATGCGCAGGCTGATGCGCTCATCCGGCTGTAGCTGGATCAGCAACTGGTTGACCTGGCCGCCGTTGAACAGCTCATGCGGCACTGGCTTGAACTGGATGACGATCTGCGACGAGCGCCGCGCCATGCGCTTGCCGGTGCGCAAGTAGAACGGCACGCCGGCCCAGCGCCAGTTTTCGATGTGGGCATGCACGGCGACGAAGGTTTCGCTGTCGCTGTCGTTGTCCACGTCCTTTTCGAAGTAATAGGCCGGCACCTCCTGGCCCCCGATGTAGCCGGCGCCGTACTGGCCGCGCACGGTCTTGTCCTGCACGTCCTGGCCGGTGATCGGCTTGAGCGCCCGCAGCACCTTCACTTTCTCGTCGCGTACCGCCTCGGCCTCGAACTGCGCCGGCGGCTCCATGGCCACCAGGCACAGCAGCTGCAGCAGGTGGTTCTGCAGCATGTCGCGGGTGGCCCCGGCGCGGTCGTAGTAGCCGCCGCGGTTTTCCACGCCAAGGGTTTCGCACACGCTGATCTGCACATGGTCGACCTGGCCATTGCGCCATACCGGTTCCAGCAGGGCATTGGCAAAGCGCAGGGCCATGAGGTTCTGCACTGTCTCCTTGCCCAGGTAGTGGTCGATGCGAAACACCTGGGGTTCGTCGAACACCGCGCCAATCGCTTCGTTGATGGCAGTGGCCGAGGCCAGGGAGTGGCCGATGGGTTTTTCCAGCACGATGCGTGCTTCGCTGTCGGCAAGCCCGGCGACCCGCAGGTGGTTGGCAATCGGCACGAACAGGTTGGGGGCGGTGGCCAGGTAGTAGATGCGCGTCAGCCCTCCAGGCTCGCCCAGGTAACGCGCCAGGCGGCCGAAATCGGCGCTTTGCGCGGCGTCCATGGGGAAGTAGTCCAGCCGTGCGGAAAACCGCTGCCACACTTCCTCTTCGAAGTCCTGGCGGGCGACCTGGGCCCGGCAGTGGCGCTCGGCAAGCGCGAGGTACTGGTCACGGCTGATGGGGCGGCGGGCGAGGGCGATGATGCGCACGGCGTTGTTCAGGCGTGCCTCGCGGAACAGGTGATACAGCGCTGGCAGCAGTTTGTGCAGGGCCAGGTCACCGGTGCCACCGAACACCAGAATGTCGCAAGGGATAGTCAAACCACCACTCTCCACGTTCGTTTAACTGGGCGGGTTGGCGTCCATGTAGTATAACTACAAGAAAGCTACATCCCGGCCAGCCGATCATAACCGAGTCCAGCCCGTGAATCTGTTGCAACATATCGCCCAATCGCGCCACCTGCTGCGCAAATCGGAACTGAAAGTGGCCGACCACGTGCTGCTCGACCCGGCTGCCGTCATGCACAGCTCGATGGCCGACCTGGCGCACAGCGTGGGCATCAGTGAGCCGACCATCGTGCGATTCTGCCGGGCGATCGGCTGTTCGGGCTTCCAGGACCTCAAGCTCAAGCTGGCGCAAAGCCTGGCCGCCGGCGCCAGTTTCGGCCAGTTCGCCATCCATGAAGACGACTCGGTTGCCGACTACAGCCTGAAGATCTTCGACACCACCCTGCATACCCTGATGGAAGTGCGCGAACACCTCGACCCGCACGCCCTGCAACAGGCCGTGAGTGCCATGGCCCAGGCGCAGCGCGTGGAGTTCTATGGCTTTGGCGCTTCCGGCGCGGTAGCGGCAGATGCCCAGCACAAGTTCTTCCGCCTGTTGCTCAGCGCTGCGGCCTATTCCGACCCGCACATGCAGGCGATGTCGGCCGTTACCCTCAAGCCGGGTGATGTGGCAGTGTGCATTTCCCAGTCGGGGCGCTCCAAGGATTTGCTGATCACTGCCAACCTGGTGCGCGAGAGTGGGGCCAACCTGATTACCCTATGCCCAAGCGCAACGCCGCTGGCGGAGCTGTCGACGGTCAACCTGGCCATCGATGTGCATGAAGACACCGAAATCTATACGCCGCTGACCTCGCGTATCGCCCACCTGGTGGTGATCGACGTGCTGGCCATGGGCGTGGCCATGGCCCGTGGGCCGAGCCTGGTCAATCACCTCAAGAGTGTGAAGCGCAGCTTGCGCAGCCTGCGTTTGTCGCCCAAGTCGATCAAGGCTACCGACGACTGATTTGTGTTTGTCTGTGCCGGCCTCTTCGCGGGGCAAGCCCGCTCCTACATGGATGGCCTCACCGTTTGTAGGGGCGGGCTTGCCCGCGAAGAGGCCGGCACAGGCGGTCAGATTTCATGGTTTTGTCACCAATCCACAGCCAAACCGTAAACCCCAGGCGCCAGTCTGAAACTCCCGCATCCTATCTGGGAGACAGGCCATGGCTCGTGATTTCGACGGTACGTACCAACCCAGCGCCAAAGCTCGCAAGCAGCAGGAAAAGGACCAACGCCGCATGGAATATCGCCGTGCGATCGAAAGCTACTGCGACCAGCGCCAATTGCTGCGCGACCTGGCCGACTACCCCGAACTGCAAGAACTCACCGTGTGGCAGGCGTCGGCGGCATCTTCCCCGAAAAACGTTCAACAAGCGCGCTGATCAGCGCACGTTCGCTGCGGATGAACGCCAGAAACGCCAAGGCCACCGGCGACTGTCGCTTGGCCTTGGCTTGCACCACGCACCAGCTGCGGTACAGCGGCAGTTCCTCCACCGGCAGCTCCCTGAGCACCCCGGCGGCCAGCTCCATGTTCACGGCGTGGCGGGTCAGCAGGGCGACGCCCAGGCCTGCGATCACGCACTCGCGCTGGGCATCGGCCGAGGCCACTTCCAGGGTTTGGGTGAAGTGCACGCGCTTGTCCTTGAAGTATTCCTCGCAGGCCTTGCGCGTGCCCGAGCCCTGTTCGCGGACCAGCAGGGTATGAGGCTCCAGGTCCTGCAGGCGCAGGTGTTCGAGCTTGCACAACGGGTGCTCGGGCGGCGCCACGGCGATGATCGGGTTGTTCAGGAACGGCAGGAACTCAAGGCCCATGTCCTGCGGCACCATCGACATGATGATCAGGTCGTCGCGGTTGTCGGAAAGGCGCCGGATCGCCTGGGCGCGGTTCACCACCGTGAGGGTCAGGTTCACCTCCGGGTGACGCTGCTTGAAGGCGGCGAACAGGTGTGGCACGAAGTACTTGGCACTGGACTCGATCGCCAGTTTCAACTGCCCCTGCAGTGAACCCTGCATGTCCGACAGCTGCATGTCCAGGCTCTCCAGGCGGCCGAAGATGTCGCGGCTGGCGCGCTGCAGCGCCTCGGCCGCTTCGGTCAGGTAGAGCTTCTTGCCAACGTACTCGAACAGCGGTTGCCCCATCAGCTCTTCAAGCTGGCGAATCTGTAGGCTGACCGCCGGTTGCGTCAGCGACATCTCTTCTGCCGCCCGGCTGTACGAGCGTAAATCGCACACCTCGTTGAAGATCTGCAATTGACGTAATGTCATACGCATCAAGGACTTACGCATTTTTATAGGCTCATCGGCAATACCTTGTTACCGAACTATAAGCTTTTGCTAATGCAGCCCCTAACAAATATTGATTTTTGTTTATCAACCTTCGGCGCTAGGGTGAATACGCGACTGGCCAACAACACCTGGTCACGCGCCGACCGGTAAAACCGGATCGTCTGTTCCTACGGCTTTGGGAAGACTCCAGTGATAAAAAAAATCCTGATCGCCAACCGGGGTGAAATCGCAGTTCGGATCGTGCGTGCTTGCGCCGAGATGGGCATTCGCTCTGTCGCGATCTATTCCGACGCCGACCGTCACGCCTTGCACGTCAAGCGCGCCGACGAGGCCTACAGCATCGGTGCCGAGCCGCTGGCCGGGTACCTGAACCCGCGCAAGCTGGTCAACCTTGCTGTGGAAACCGGCTGTGATGCCCTGCACCCGGGTTACGGTTTCCTGTCGGAAAATGCTGAACTGGCAGAGATTTGCGCCGAGCGCGGCATCAAGTTCATCGGCCCGGCTGCCGACGTCATTCGCCGCATGGGCGACAAGACCGAAGCGCGCCGTACCATGATCCAGGCCGGCGTTCCGGTAACCCCCGGCACCGAAGGCAACGTGGCCGATATTCACGAAGCCCTGAGCGAAGGCGACCGTATCGGTTACCCGGTGATGCTCAAGGCCACCTCCGGCGGCGGCGGCCGCGGCATTCGCCGCTGCAACAGCCGTGAAGAGCTGGAGCAGAACTTCCCGCGGGTCATTTCCGAGGCCACCAAGGCCTTCGGTTCGGCGGAAGTGTTCCTGGAAAAGTGCATCGTCAACCCCAAGCACATCGAGGCGCAGATCCTCGGTGACAGCTTCGGCAACGTGGTGCACCTGTTCGAGCGCGATTGCTCGATTCAGCGGCGCAACCAGAAGCTCATCGAAATCGCCCCGAGCCCGCAGCTCACCCCCGAGCAGCGTGCCTACATCGGCGACCTGGCAGTGCGCGCGGCCAAGGCCGTGGACTACGAGAACGCCGGTACCGTGGAGTTCCTGCTCGCCGATGGCGAGGTGTACTTCATGGAAATGAACACCCGCGTGCAGGTGGAACACACCATCACCGAGGAAATTACCGGAATCGACATCGTCCGCGAGCAGATCCGCATTGCCTCGGGCCTGCCGCTGTCGGTGAAACAGGAAGACATCCAGCACCGTGGTTATGCGTTGCAGTTCCGCATCAACGCAGAAGACCCGAAAAACAACTTCCTGCCCAGCTTCGGCAAGATCACCCGCTACTACGCCCCCGGCGGCCCGGGCGTGCGCACCGACACGGCGATCTACACCGGCTACACCATTCCGCCGTTCTACGACTCCATGTGCCTGAAGCTCGTGGTCTGGGCGTTGACCTGGGAAGAAGCCATGGACCGCGGCCTGCGGGCCCTGGACGACATGCGCGTGCAAGGGGTGAAAACCACCGCCGCGTACTACCAGGAAATCCTGCGCAACCCCGAATTCCGTAGCGGCCAGTTCAATACCAGCTTCGTCGAAAGCCACCCTGAACTGACCAACTACTCGATCAAGCGCAAACCCGAAGAGCTGGCCCTGGCCATCGCCGCCGCCATCGCCGCCCACGCAGGCCTGTGAGGAACCCCATAATGTCCAAGAAAATTCACGTAACCGACACGATCCTGCGCGACGCCCACCAGTCCCTGCTGGCCACCCGCATGCGCACCGAAGACATGCTGCCGATCTGCGACAAGCTCGACAAAGTCGGCTACTGGTCGCTGGAAGTCTGGGGCGGCGCCACCTTCGATGCGTGCGTGCGCTTCCTCAAGGAAGACCCATGGGAGCGCCTGCGCAAGCTGCGTGCCGCCCTGCCCAACACCCGCCTGCAGATGCTGCTGCGTGGCCAGAACCTGCTCGGCTACCGCCACTACAGCGACGACGTGGTCAAGGCCTTCGTCGCCAAGGCGGCGGTCAACGGCATCGATGTGTTCCGCATCTTCGACGCCATGAACGACGTGCGTAACCTGCGCGTGGCCATCGAGGCGGTCAAGGCTGCCGGCAAGCACGCCCAGGGCACCATCGCCTACACCGTAAGCCCGGTGCACACCATCGACGCCTTCGTTGCCCAGGCCAAGCAAATGGAAGCCATGGGCTGCGACTCGATCGCGATCAAGGACATGGCCGGCCTGCTGACCCCGTTCGCCACCGGCGAGCTGGTGCGGGCACTGAAGGCCGAGCAGTCGCTGCCGGTGTTCATCCACTCCCACGACACGGCCGGCCTGGCTGCCATGTGCCAGCTCAAGGCGGTGGAAAACGGCGCCGATCACATCGACACCGCGATCTCCAGCTTCGCCTGGGGCACCAGCCACCCAGGCACCGAGTCGATGGTTGCCGCCCTGAAGGGCAGTGAATTCGACACCGGCCTGGACCTGGAGCTGCTGCAGGAAATCGGCCTGTACTTCTACGCCGTGCGCAAGAAGTACCACCAGTTCGAGAGCGAGTTCACTGCCGTGGATACCCGCGTGCAGGTCAACCAGGTGCCGGGCGGGATGATTTCCAACCTGGCCAACCAGCTCAAGGAGCAGGGCGCGCTCAGCCGCATGAACGAAGTGCTGGCGGAAATCCCGCGGGTGCGTGAAGACCTTGGCTTCCCGCCGCTGGTTACCCCGACCTCGCAGATCGTTGGCACCCAGGCGTTCTTCAACGTACTGGCCGGCGAGCGCTACAAGACCATCACCAACGAGGTGAAGCTCTACCTGCAAGGTGGCTACGGCAAGGCCCCGGGCGTGGTCAACGAGCAGCTGCGCCGCCAGGCGATCGGCAGCGAGGAAGTGATCGACGTGCGCCCGGCCGACCTGCTCAAGCCGGAGATGGCCAAGCTGCGTGGCGACATCGGCGCCCTGGCGCGTTGCGAAGAAGACGTGCTGACGTTCGCCATGTTCCCGGACATCGGGCGCAAGTTCCTCGAAGAACGCGAAGCCGGCACCCTGACCCCTGAAGTGCTGCTGCCAATTCCCGAGGCCGGCGCTGTCGCCGCCCCGGGCGGTGAAGGCGTGCCGACCGAGTTCGTCATCGACGTGCACGGCGAAACCTACCGCGTCGACATCACCGGCGTGGGCGTGAAGGCCGAAGGCAAGCGCCACTTCTACCTGTCGATCGACGGCATGCCGGAAGAAGTGGTGTTCGAGCCCCTCAACGAGTTCGTGGGCGGTGGCGGCAGCAAGCGCAAGCAGGCCAGCGCCCCGGGCCACGTCAGCACCACCATGCCAGGCAACATCGTCGATGTGCTGGTCAAGGAAGGCGACGTGGTCAAGGCCGGCCAGGCCGTGTTGATCACCGAAGCGATGAAGATGGAAACCGAAGTCCAGGCGGCCATCGCCGGCAAGGTCGTGGCCATCCACGTGGCCAAGGGCGATCGCGTAACGCCGGGCGAGATCCTGATCGAGATCGAAGGCTGAGATAAGCCCTCATCTACAAGCGGTTAACCTCTGGGGAGCGGATGCTCCCCTTTTTTTGTGTGCGGCCCTTTCACCAGCAATACCCCATTCCCTGTAGGAGCGGGCTTGCCCCGCGAAGAGGCCAGCTGCCCCAGCACACCCATCAGCTTCTACGGCATGCCTCAAGTGTTTCCACCTGCCCCCCCAGCTGTTGGTTTCCAAGACTCAACCACCGCTCAAACCCCGCCGCCACCTGCGGCCATTCATCATCGGTAATCGAATACCAGGCCGTATCGCGGTTATGGTCCTTCACCACCAGGTGCTTGCGGAACACCCCCTCGAAGGTGAAACCGAACCGCTCTGCCGCGCGTTTGGAGCGGGCATTGGCGTTGTTGCACTTCCACTCCAGGCGGCGGTTGCCCAGCTCGAAGCTCAGCTTGCCCAGCAGGTAGACGGCCTCGGTGCTCTTGGGCGTACGCTGCATGGGGGCGCCGAAGGCGATGTGGCCGATCTCGATACGGCCGTGGTCGGGCACGATCGACATGAGCGTGAGCACGCCTTGGGCCTGGCCGCTGGCGCGGTCGATGACGGTGAAGTACAGCGGGTCGTGGCCGGCGGCGTTGCCTTGCAGCCAGCGGTCGAACGCGGCGCGCTCGGTGAACGGGCCATAGGGCAGGTAGTCCCACAGTACCGGGTCGGATTCCGGGCCTTGCAGGGCTACCCACAGGTCATCGCCGTGGCGCGCCGGGTCGAGCTTTTCCAGGCGGATGAAGCGGCCGTCGATGGGCTCGGCCTTGGGCGCCGTGGCGGGTTTCCAGTTCAGTGCGTCAGTCATGTGGCCTACAACCCTTTGCGGAATTGGATGAAGCCTGGGCGCTCGGCAACCTGCTCGTACAGGCTGATGGCGGTGGCGTTGGTTTCGTGGGTCAGCCAGTGCACCTTGATGCAGCCGGCGGCCTTGGCCGTGGTGTACACGTGCTCGATCAACTGGCGGCCGATGCCCAGGCCGCGCTGGGCGCTGTCGACATACAGGTCCTGCAGGTAGCAGGAGTTCTCGATGCTCCAGTTGGAACGATGGTAGATGAAGTTGACCATCCCCACCGCCTTGCCATCGACCCAGGCCAGGGTCGAATGGGTGGGCTCGTTCGGGTCGAGCAGGCGCTGCCAGGTGCTGAGGCTGACCTGCTCGGCCAGTTCGGTCTGGTAGAAGCGCAGGTAGGCCTGCCACAGGGCGAACCAGGCGGCGTGGTCTGGGGCGCTGACAGGGCGCAGGGTAACGCTGGGCATGGGGCTTTTCCTTCAGAGGTGGCGCATCTGCGCTGCAAGTTGGTTGTCCAGGTAATCGGTGCTGGCGGCCAGGCCGTCGCGCACCCCGGCGAGGTCTTCGGCGCTGCGGTTCTGGCTGAGCTTGCGTGCGCCTTGCAGGCGGGCAATGGGCAAGCGAATGCCGACGATGGCGCGCAGCATGCCGTCGAGGTAGTCGGCAGGGGCGTCGGCGACCTGCCAGGGCTGGCTGCGGCCCTGTTCGTGGCGTTCGGTCAGGCGGCTGACGATCTGCAGCAGCGGCGCGGGCTCGTGGATCACCTGCGCCGCGCCGTAGGCATGCACGGCCAGGTAGTTCCAGGTCGGCACCACCTTGGGGTTGTCGGCCTTGCTCGGGTAGTAGCTGGGGCTTACATAGGCGTCTGCACCGGGAAACACCAGCAAGGCTTCAGCGCCCTGTTCCAGGTCGTGCCACTGGCGGTTGGCCCGTGCCAGGTGGGCGTAGACGGTGCCGAACTCGCCCTCGGCGGTGTCCAGCAGCACAGGCAGGTGGGTGGCCAGCAGGCCCTGTTCGCCATGGCTGATGAGCACGGCCAAGCGGGTGTCGAGCATGTGCTGGTGCAGGCGCCCGAGGTCGTGTTCCTGGTGGGGTTTGCTGTTGTACATGTGCGGTTCCCTTGTGCAGTGGCTCCATCCTAGGCAGGCTAATGGTTCTGGGTAAGAGCCATTAGAAGCTGTTTTGATAGGTCCAATGCCATGAGCGATCGCCCCCTCGTTTTACCGTTCGACCCGGCCGGCATCGTGCTCGACCGCCAGCGCGGGCTTAGCCAGCAGTTGTACCAGGCCTTGCGAGCGCGGGTGCTGGACGGCCGCTTGAGCAGTGGCACGCGCCTTCCCGCCACTCGCGACCTGGCCAAGGTGCTGGCACTGTCACGCAACAGCGTGGTGCGCGCCTACGACCAGCTGTATGCCGAAGGCTATATCGAAAGCCGGGTAGGGGATGGCACCTATGTCAGCCGCCTAGCAAAACTATCCACACAACTATCCACAGGGTTATCCCGGGGGTTATCAACAGGTTTATCCACATTTGAGGGTGAAGGCACTGAGGTTTTATCCAGCAATGCACGTTCCAGCGAGCCCCTGCAGCGGCTGAAAAACAACCACCTGCCAGCACCAAAAAGTGGTGCCCCGCGGGCATTTCGCGTCGGAATTCCGGCATTCGATCTGTTCCCTTTTGACGTCTGGGCCAAGCTGCAGGCGGGTTTCTGGCGCAACCCCAGCCCGGCCCAACTCGGTTACGGCGACCCAGCCGGTGAGCCGGTACTGCGTGAACTGATCGCGGCCTACCTGCGCCGCTCGCGTGGCCTGAGCTGCACTGCTGAGCAAATAGTGATCACCAGTGGTGCGCAGCAGGCCATCAGCCTTTGTGCACAGCTGCTGTTGCAGCCAGGTGACGGTGTGGCTGTGGAAAACCCAGGCTACCGGGCTGCCGGGCACACCTTCGCCGTGGCCGGCGGTAAGGTGACAGGTGTACCGGTGGACGACGAAGGCATGGTGTGCCAGCGCCTGGAGCAGGTGGCAAACTGCCGGTTGGCCTATGTCACCCCCGCGCACCAGTACCCGACCGGCGTCACCATGAGCCTGGCCCGGCGCCTGGCCTTGCTGGCCTGGGCCGAGCGCAACGATGGCTGGGTGATCGAGGACGACTACGACGGCGAATACCGCTACAGCGGTGCCCCGTTGGCGCCGCTGGCAGCGCTGGATCGCCAGGGCCGGGTGCTGTACATCGGCACCTTCGGCAAGATCGCTTTCCCGGCGCTGCGCCTGGGCTACCTGGTGCTGCCGCCGCGGTTGGTGCAGGCGTTCAGCCAGGGCCGGGCGCTGGCGGTGCGGCATTCGGAGGTGGGCACCCAGTGCGTGATGGCGCAGTTCATGGCCCAGGGGCATTTCCAGCGGCATATCCGGCGCATGCGCAAGGCGGCATTAAGCCGGCGCAATGTGCTCAAGGCCGGGTGGCCGGTGGACGTGCCTGGGTTGGGGGCGATGCCAGAGGTGGCGGCGGGGCTGCATGTGAAGGTGGCTGTGGATAACTATGCGCGGGAGCAGGAGCTGGTGGCCAGGGCAGAGGCGGTGGGGGTAGAGGTGAATCCGCTTAGCAGTTATTGGCTTGAGGACAGCGAGGTGGCGGTGGATGGGCGGGCGGGGCTGGTGCTCGGGTTTGCGGCGGTGCCTGAGGGAGAGATTGCCGAGGCGTTGATGCGCTTGCGCAAAGCGTGGCGGCCTCTTCGCGGGGCAAGCCCGCTCCTACAAGGGTAATGCGTATCCTGTAGGAGATCACCCAGCCCTCTTGGGGCTGCGCTGTCGCGCAGCAAACATGATGGCGCACGACTTCATATCTGCGTTGGCGCTGACATTTTGCAAAAGAAAAGGCGTCTGGCCCGTTAGGGCCAGACGCCTTTTGCTTTGTTAGGGTTCGAGCGCGCGGGACAGAGATCGTAACCGGCACTGG
>NZ_VWXK01000121.1 GCF_011752565.1 Pantoea sp. Ap-967 | reverse complement strand
GGTGTGATTCATGACTGGGGTGAAGTCGTAACAAGGTAGCCGTAGGGGAACCTGCGGCTGGATCACCTCCTTAATCGACGACATCAGCCTACTGATGAGCTCCCACACGAATTGCTTGATTCATTGTCGAAGACGATCAAGACCCTATATAGGTCTGTAGCTCAGTTGGTTAGAGCGCACCCCTGATAAGGGTGAGGTCGGCAGTTCAAATCTGCCCA
>NZ_VWXK01000120.1 GCF_011752565.1 Pantoea sp. Ap-967 | reverse complement strand
TGGATCTGACTGGCGCGACCAATACCGCGACTGTCGAAGACACTATCGACAACACCACTGTGGCCGTCAGCTCGCTGCCAGCGAAAGAAGGCGATGAAAACGTCACCTTCAACTTCCAGCTGAGCAATCCGCCGCAGGGTGCGACCACCCTGACAGTTAACGTTGGTGGCACGATCTACACCGTTACCGTTGATGCGGACGGTAAGGGCACCCTGCAGGTACCAA
>NZ_VWXK01000011.1 GCF_011752565.1 Pantoea sp. Ap-967 | reverse complement strand
AACATGGCGGAAGCCATAGCCTCGATCGAGGAAGGCTTGGATGGCTGACCGCTTGAAAGGTGTTGGATACTTGCTCATGAAAAACCCCAGGTGATGGACGGGTGTCCAACATCTGGGGCGCAGTTCATTTGCGCCACCTGGTAGGAGCGAGCGCAGCTCGCGATGGGGCGCGCAGCGGCCCCGGGTTTCCAGCTTTCTGGCCCATGATGCTGGGGCTGCGTTGCAGCCCATCGCGAGCTGCGCTCGCTCCTACCAGGCCCCCAGGCCCACCCAGGCCCACCGCCACTACCACGTCAGGCAAATCTTGCCGAAGTGCCGGTTGCTCTCCTGGTAACGGAACGCCTCGACGATCTGCTCCAGTTCAAAGTGCTTGTCGACCACCGGCCTGAAGCCATTGGCATCAATCGCGCGCACCATCGCCTGTTGCTGCGCACGGCTGCCCACCAGCACGCCTTGCAGGCGAATCTGGCGCACCAGCGCCTGCACCAGCGGCAGCTGCCCGGCTACGCCGGTGAGAATGCCGATCAGCGACACATGCCCGCCAATGCGCGCAGCGATCATCGATTGCTCCAGGGTTGCCGGGCCGCCCACTTCGATCACATGGTCGACACCCCGGTTGCCAGTAAGCTCGCGCACCTTTTCGCCCCAGGCCGGGTTGGCCTTGTAGTTGATCAGGTGATCGGCGCCCAGGGCCTTGAGGCGTTCGAGCTTGGCATCGCTGGACGAGGTGGCGATCACCGTGGCACCGGCCAGCTTGGCGAACTGCAGGGCGAAGATCGACACACCGCCGGTGCCTTGCACCAGCACGGTATCGCCGGGCTTCAAGTGGTCATCGCTCATCAACGCGCGCCAGGCGGTGAGCCCGGCAGTCGTCAGGGTGGCGGCCTCGGCATGGCTGAAGCCCTGGGGCGCCAGGGTGAAGGCGGTGGCCGCTGCCGTGACCTGCTCGCGGGCATAGCCATCGATGCCGTCGCCGGGCACGCGGGCGAAGCCTTCGACCTGGGCCTGGCCGTCGAGCCAGTCGGGGAAGAAGGTGCTGACCACGTTGTCACCGACCTTGAATTCGCTCACGCCCGCGCCAACGGCCAGCACCTCGCCGGCGCCATCGGCCATGGGAATGCGCCGCTCGCTCGGGCCCCACATGCCGCTGACCACGGCGAAGTCGTGGTAGTTGAGGGAGCTGGCGTGCAGTTGGACGGTGATCTCGCCGGGCTTGGGGGCTGGCGCTTCGCAGGTGCCTAGCTCGACCTTGTCGTAGCCGCCGCCGGGTTGTACATAGATGGCTTTGCTGGGCATGACTGGGGCTCCATTGAGGGGAAAGATGGGGTTCAGCATAGTCAGTGTGGGCCTCTTCGCGGGGCAAGCCCGCTCCTACAAGAGCGGGCTTGCCCCGCGAAGAGGCCCGCACAGGCAACAAATGCCTCAGCCCAACAACCCCCGCAACGCCCGGCAATCGGCCGCATGCCAATCCACCAGCTCCGGCCACGGATTATCCGGCAAATTCACCAGCACCGTGCGCGCGCCAGCCGCCCGCCCGCAGTCCAGGTCAAAGCGGTAATCCCCAACCATCACCAGCTCGCTGGGCGCCACGCCCCAGGCACTGGCAATCTTCAACAGCCCATCCGGGCTCGGCTTGGGCTCGGCTTCATCGCGCCCGAGAATGTGCGCCACCTCGAAGCAATCGGCCAGGCCAATCGCCTCCAGGGTCACATGGGCCAACTCCCGCGCATTACGGGTCAGAATACCCAGCCGGCAACCACGCCCGGCCAGCTCGCGTACCAGCTCCACCGCCCCGGTGGCAGGCGTCGAAGCAATCGCCAGGTCGCGTTCGTGCTCCAGCAACCAGGCATGCTTGGCCGCCGCCTCGGCGGCCGGCAGCGCGGCCAGGTGCGTCAGGATGTCGTCCTCGGGTGGAATACCCAAGGCCACGCGGATAGCGGCGAAGTCATGCACCGCCACGGTCAGGGTGCCGTCCATGTCGAACACCCAGTTACGGACTTCAGCCAGGCTCATACCCAATCCTTGCGATGGCGAATCAGCCCTTCCTGGGACGACGACGCCACCAGTTGGCCGGCGCGGTTGAAGATGCTGCCGCGGCAGAAGCCACGGGCGTTGCCGGCCCATGGGCTGTCGGTGGCGTACAGCAGCCACTCATCGGCACGCAGGTTGCGGTGGAACCACAGCGAATGGTCGAGGCTGGCGATCTGCATGTCGCGCTGCCACACCGACTTGCCGTGGGGCATCAGCGAGGTGGTCAGCAGGCCGAAGTCAGAGGCATAGGCCAGCAGGTACTTGTGCAGCGCCGGTACGTCCGGCAGCGAGCCGTCGGCGCGGAACCAGGCGTATTTCACCGGGTCCCCCGGCTTGGGGTTGAACGGGTCGCGCTCGGTAACCGGGCGGATCTCGATCGGCTTGGCGCACAGCACTTTGTCGCGGATGCGCTCGGGCAGTTTGTCGGCATGGGCACGGGCCAGCTCGACCTCGGTCGGCAGGTTCTCCGGGCCAACCACATCGGGCATCTGCACCTGGTGCTCGAAACCTTCCTCGTCGTACTGGAACGAAGCGCTGCAGGTGAAGATCGGCTGGCCTTTCTGGATGGCCGTCACCCGCCGGGTACTGAAGCTGCCGCCGTCACGCACGCGGTCAACCGAGTACACCACCGGCAGGCTGGCGTCGCCCGGGCGCAGGAAATAGCCGTGCAGCGAGTGCACGTGGCGCGCGTCCTCGACCGTCTGGCTGGCGGCCGACAGCGACTGGCCCAGCACCTGGCCACCGTACAGCTGGCGAAAGCCCAGGTCCTGGCTGCGGCCACGGAACAGGTTCTCCTCGATCGATTCGAGGCTCAACAGGTCGACCAGGTCGTCCAACACATGACTCATCGGGGGTTCTCCATAGGCGCGAGCCTGGCTCGCGATGCATCGCCTTGGCGGCGCTCGATCAGGCAAATGATACAGGGTTTGTCATCGACGCCGCGCATGGCCGCTCATTCAGTGCGCAGGGTCTGCTCCCAGTGGGCGCGGTCCATGCGGTACAGCACATGGGGCCGCAGCGGGTGGCCGGTGGGCAGGCGCGGGTGTTCGAAATCGCCGTCCTGGTCGCGGACCATACCAATGGCCTGCATCACTTTCTGTGACGGCAGGTTGCTCTGGCTAGTGAACGACACCACCTGCTCCAGGCGCAATTGGGCGAAGGCACAACGCAGGCAGGTCCAGGCCGCCTCACTGGCGAAGCCCAGCCCCCAGTGGCGGCGGGCCAGGCGCCAGCCAATCTCCACCGCCGGGGCAAAGGGCGCGTCGAAATTGACCTGCAGCAGCCCCGTCATACCGATGAAAGCACCGCTATCCTTACGTTCCAGTGCCCACAGACCATAGCCGTACTCGTTGAAGTGCCCGCGGATCCTGCCGATCAGCGCCGCCGCTTCCAGCCGCGTCATCGGCGCCGGGAAGTAGCGCATCACCTGCGGGTCGGCGCACAACGCGGCGAACTCGCGCAGGTCGTCGTCGTGCCATTGGCGCAGCACCAGGCGTGCGCTTTCCAGGTGGAGGATGGGGGTCATGGGGCGTGCTCCGGTTTTACCGACCTGCACTTTACAGCGTAGGCGCAGCCAGGGCTTTCACCCAGCCCGCAGCGGCCTGAATAGATTTTTCACACGCCCTTCACCAGCCCCCGACAGACGGTTTAGCACACTGCCACCACCCACCGCCGCGCCATTGGAGTGACGCATGCAGCCGAGCAACACCTTGGGCCATCCCGCCATCCACGCCCGTCGCAAGCGACGCCTGTCGCGCAAAGCCCTCGGTGCCGCCCTCGGCCTGTGCATGGTCATTGCGGCAGTGACCACCTGGCTGGCGACGAGGACCCATATCGTGGACCTTGGCAACGAGCAACAGTTGAGTGAAAGCGGCCTGCTGCAGGACTGGGCCGAGGGCGCGGTGATCGTGATGATCCGCCATGCCGAACGCTGCGACAGCGCGCCCGGGCCGTGCCTGGACGACCCTACCGGCATCACCGTGGCCGGCGCCGAAGCGGCCACCCGGGTTGGCCAAGGCCTCAAGCAACTGGGCCTGGCCAACAGCGACCTGCTCAGCAGCCCGAAACTGCGCACCCAGCAGACCGCGCACTTCATCCTCGGCCAGGCCGTGCCCAGCGAGGCTTGGCTGGAAAGCTGCGACAGCGGCTTCGCCAAAGAGGCGCTGGCACGCAAGCGTGCTGGGCACAACCTGGTGTTGGTGACCCACAACGGCTGCATCGACCACTTCGCCCGCCAGCAGAAGGTGGCCGGTGGCGAGCGTGAGAGCGGCTATGCCAGCGCCCTGTTCGTTTCCGTCGATGGCAACGGCAAGGCGCGGATCCTTGGCCGCCTGAACGAGCCGGACTGGCAACGGGTACTGGCCAGCGCCGGGCGATAAGCAAACGGCCGAGGTCCCCAAACCCTCCTCGGCCATGGCAAGATCAGCGCTGGCCCTGATTGCGAACTCCCCATGCCGTTGCCGCTGATCTACCACGATGACTACAGCCCGGAATTCCCCGCCGAGCACCGTTTCCCGATGGACAAGTTTCGCCTGCTGCGCGACCACCTGGTGGCCAGCGGGCTGACCACCGACCAGGCCCTACTGCGCCCGGAAATCTGCCCCAACGACATCCTCGCCCTGGCCCACGAGCGCAGCTACATCGAGCGCTACATGAACGGCGAGCTGTCCCGCGAGGACCAGCGCCGCCTTGGCCTGCCCTGGAGCGAAGCCCTGGCACGGCGTACCGTGCGGGCGGTGGGTGGCTCGCTGCTGACTGCCGAGCTGGCCCTGCAGCATGGCATTGCCTGCCACCTGGCCGGTGGCACTCATCACGCCCACTACGACCACCCCGCCGGTTTCTGCATCTTCAACGACCTGGCCGTGATCAGCCGTTACCTGCTCGAAGCCGGCCGCGTGCACCGGGTGCTGATCTTCGATTGCGACGTACACCAGGGCGATGGCACCGCGCGCATTCTTCACGACACCCCCGAGGCGATCACCGTTTCGCTGCACTGTGAGCAGAACTTCCCTGCGCGCAAGGCCCACAGCGATTGGGACATTCCCCTGCCGCGCGGCATGGGCGATTCCGCCTACCTGCAGGTGGTGGAAGACGCCCTGAACTACTTGCTGCCGCTGTACCAACCCGACCTGGTGCTGTACGACGCCGGGGTCGATGTGCACAAGGACGATGCATTGGGCTACCTGCAGCTGACCGATGCGGGTGTGGCCGCGCGGGACGAAAAGGTGATGCGCCACTGCCTGGGCCGGGATATCCCAGTGGTGGGCGTAATTGGTGGCGGCTACAGCAAGGACCGCGAAGCCTTGGCCAGGCGCCACGGCATCCTTCACCACAGCGCGGCGCGGGTGCTCGGTTGTTCACAATGACTGTGGAACCGCTTGTGGATAACCTGCGGGAAAGCGGCTGCAGCCCTTGTATCACGCTGGCTGCAGAATAGTGTTCATTTTTTGTACAGTGCTTGAAGCCGCCAGGCTGCGCTAGAATGCGCATTCTTTTCCACAGCCTGCTGCCCGCCATGCCCAATAACCACCCCGCATCCCCTCCCCTGGCCGTCGTCATTGGTGCCGGCCCCGCCGGCCTGATGGCTGCCGAAGCCCTGGCCCAACAGGGCCTGGCCGTGCAGGTGTTCGACGCCATGCCGTCGGTGGGGCGCAAGTTCCTGCTGGCAGGCGTGGGCGGCATGAACATCACCCACTCGGAAGCTTATCCACAGTTCGTCTCGCGCTATGCCGAACGCCAGGGGGAAATCGATGCACTGCTGCAGGACTTCGATGCCGATGCCCTGCGCCAGTGGATTCACGGCTTGGGTATCGATACCTTCGTCGGCACCTCGGGCCGGGTGTTCCCCACCGACATGAAAGCCGCGCCGTTGCTGCGCGCGTGGCTCAAGCGCCTGCGCGACAGCGGGGTAGTTATCCACACCCGTCACCGCTGGCTGGGCTGGCATGCCGACGGGGCGCTGCGAATCGCTTATCCACAGGGTGAATTGCAGCTGAAAGCCGATGCCGTGGTGCTGGCCCTGGGTGGCGGCAGTTGGGCGCGGCTCGGTTCAGACGGCGCCTGGCAGCCGTTGCTGGCCGAGCGGGCTGTGGATATCTCGCCGCTGCGGCCGAGCAATTGCGGCTTCGAGGTGGCAGGCTGGAGCCCGCTGCTGGTGGATAAGTTCGCTGGCGCGCCGTTGAAGAACATCGCCCTGAGCATGCCGGGGCTGGCGCCGCGCAAGGGCGAGTTCATCCTCACCGCCCAGGGTGTCGAAGGCAGCCTGGTGTATGCCTGGTCGGCGCCGCTGCGCCAGGCCCTCGAAGTCAACGGGCAGGCCACGCTGTTGCTCGACCTGCTGCCCGACAAGCCTGTGGATAAAATCGCCCAGGCCCTGGCCAAACCGCGTGGGTCGCGTTCAATGGCCAAGCACCTGCATGGCCAGCTGGGCATCGACGGAGCCAAGGCCGGGTTGCTGCGGGAGCTGACCGACCCGGCGACGTTTGCCGACCCCCTGGCGCTGGCGCGGGCGATAAAGGCGCTACCGATCACCCTGGTACGCACACGACCGCTGGATGAGGCGATCAGCAGCGCCGGCGGGGTGCGTTTCGAAGGGCTGGATGAAGGGTTGATGCTGCGGGGGATGCCGGGGGTGTTCTGTGCAGGCGAGATGCTTGACTGGGAAGCCCCTACCGGTGGCTACCTGCTGACCGCGTGCTTTGCCAGCGGGTTGCGCGCCGGGCGGGCGGCGGCGGGTTGGTTGAAATCCCGCAGCTAGTAGGGCTGCGCATCGCGAGCTGCGCTCGCTCCTACCAAACGCCTAGCCGGCCCTGACCTGGTAGGAGCGAGCAGAGCTCGCGATGCGCCGCACAAGCGGCGCCAAGGCTTAGGGTTT
Source organism: Pantoea sp. Ap-967 (assembly GCF_011752565.1). GTDB lineage: Bacteria > Pseudomonadota > Gammaproteobacteria > Pseudomonadales > Pseudomonadaceae > Aquipseudomonas. The sequence continues at coordinate 194,552 of NZ_VWXK01000011.1, read as the reverse complement.
ACGCTTGCGCGGCCCGCTGTTGAAGCTCGGCACCTTGCGCACGGCCTACCAAACGCCTAGCCGGCCCTGACCTGGTAGGAGCGAGCAGAGCTCGCGATGCGCCGCACAAGCGGCGCCAAGGCTTAGGGTTTACGCTTGCGCGGCCCGCTGTTAAAGCTCGGCACCTTGCGCACGGCCTTGACCGGCGGCTCGGCGGCGCCGGCCTCGGCGCTGTCCAGCCAACGCCCCAGGCCACGCTTGGCGCTGTTTTCCTTGGGCTTCTTGGGCTTCTTCGGTTTCTTGACCACCTGGCCACTGGCATCGGTCATCGGCACCCGGTGCTCAGGGATGAAATCCGGTTCCTCATGGCGCGGCAAGGTCTGCCGGGTCAGCACCTCGATCGCCGAGAGCAGCTGCACTTCATCGGCGCACACCAGCGAAATCGCCTCGCCCTTGTTACCCGCCCGGCCAGTACGGCCGATGCGGTGCACGTAGTCCTCGGCCACGATCGGCAAGTCGAGATTGACCACCAGCGGCAGGTCATCAATGTCCAGGCCACGGGCCGCGACATCCGTCGCCACCAGCACCTGGACCTCACGCGCCTTGAAGCTGTCCAGCGCACGCTGGCGGGTGGCCTGCGGGCGGTCGCCGTGGATGCCGTCGGCGTTCACGCCCTCGGCCAGCAGCCGCTCGACCAGCTGGTCGACGCCGTTGCGGGTCTTGGCGAACACCAGCACCTGCTTCCAGCGCTGCTTGCGCATCAGGTGAACGAACAAGTCGGCCTTGCGCTTTTTATCCACCGGCACCAGCCATTGTTTGACCGTAGTGGCGGCAGCGTTGCGCGGGCTCACCTCAATGCTCAGCGGGTCGTTCAGGGCAAGGCCTGCGAGCACGCGGATCTGGTCGGAGAAGGTGGCGGAAAACAACAGCGTCTGGCGTTTGCGCGGCAAGGCGGCGTACACCGCCTGCAGTTCCTCGGCGAAGCCCAGGTCAAGCATGCGGTCGGCTTCGTCGAGCACCAAGGCCTGCACCTGGTTGAACTTTACGGCGTTCTGGCGGAACAGGTCGAGCAGGCGGCCTGGCGTTGCCACCAGCAGGTCGACACCACGGCGCAGGCGCATCATCTGCGGGTTGATGCTGACACCGCCGTACACCGCATAGGTGCTCAGCGGCAGGTTCTCGGCGTACTCGCGCACGTTGGCGTGTACCTGCTCGGCCAGTTCGCGGGTTGGCACCAGCACCAGCGCGCGGATCGAGTTGCTGGCGACCTTCTCCCCTTCCAGGGCCAGGCGCTGCAGCACCGGCAGGGCGAAGCCGGCGGTTTTGCCGGTGCCGGTCTGGGCGGCGGCCATCAGGTCGCGGCCGGCCAGCACGGCGGGAATGGCCTTGGCCTGGACCGGGGTGGGCGTGGTGTAGTCGAGCTGCTGCAGGGTGCGCAGCAGCGGTTCGATCAGGCCGAGTTTGGCGAAATTCATGGCAATACCGTCAGGGGGTTCAGCGAAGGCGGCAAGTTTACCGCATCGCCCCTGCCTACTTGCAGATTTCGCCCTTCGCCGGCTGCGCTGGCGCCTTGCGCCACTGCGGCAGGCCGATCAGCACCACGGCACCAATGATCACCGCCATGGCCAGGCATTCTTCAGCGCCGATGTGTTCGCCAGCGAAGACGATGCCGAGCAGCACCGCCACCGCCGGGTTGACGTAGGCATAGCTGGTGGCCGCTGCCGGGCGCACGTGCTTGAGCAGGTACATGTAGGCGCTGAACGCCAGGATCGATCCGAACAGCACCAGGTAGGCCAGCGCGCCCCAGCCAGCGGCGCTGGGCATTTGCGTCATGCGTTCACCGGACAGCGCACTGCCCAGCAGCAGCACCGCGCCGCCTACCAGCATCTCGGCGGCGCTGGCCATGGGGCCCTGGGGCAAGGGCAAGCTCTTGCTCCACACCGAGCCGAACGCCCAGGACGCGGCGGCGAACAGGATCAGCGCCGCACCGATGGGGCTGGCCTGCAGGTTGGAGCCAAGGTTGAGCAAGCCGATGCCAAGCAGCCCGAGCAGGATCCCGGCCCATTCCAGGCGTGAGTTGCGATGGCCGAACAGCAGGCCAAACAGCAGGGTGAACAACGGCACCGTGGCCACGGCCAGTGCCGCGACGCCGGATGCCACCCCAGCGTGCTCGGCCACCGTCACGCCACCATTGCCGCAACTGAGCAACAGAAAGCCCACGGCACCGGCCGCCCGCCACTGTGGCCAGGTCGGCGCCGGTACTCCGCGCCAGCGCAGGAAGCCGTAAAGCAGGCCGCCGGCAGTCAGGAAGCGCACACCGGCCATCAGCATCGGCGGCCAGGACTCAACGCCAATGCGGATGAACAGGTAGGTGGAACCCCACACCAGGTACAACGCCAGGAAGGCGCCGATAAGCAACAGCGGGAAACGACGGGAGGCAGGCATGGCAGGTAACTCGGACATCCGTTTTCGGGTGACTGATTGTAGGGGGCTGCCAGCGTAAAGATAAGTTACAAAACAGGCTGAAATGGGCGGCACACTTTTGCGCCTCAATGCCTCAACAACAACCGGCCTTCAATCGGCACATAACGGCTGGCCGCACGAATCAGCGACAACGCCGTCAGCCCCGGCACGCCATACACCACGGCCTCGGTCCCATGGCGCTGGATCACCCGCTCCAGCAGCAGGTCGAAATCCCCATCACCGGAGGCCAGAACCACCTGGTCGACCCGGCTGGCCGCATCGATCACATCAAGGGTGATACCCACGTCCCAGTCACCCTTGGCCGAGCCGTCACTGCGTTGAATGAAAGGCTTCAAGCGCACCTCGAAGCCGAGGTTGCGCAGAATCTGCTGGAACTGCTGCTGCTTGCTGTCACCTCGGTCGATGGCATAGGCCACGGCCTCGACTATGTCGCCTTCACGGCTGACGGCGTTCCACAGTGCGGTGTAGTTGAAGTGGCAACCGTGGGCCTGGCGCACGGTGTAGTAGAGGTTCTGCACGTCGGCGAACAGCGCAATCTTTTTCACCTGGAAACCTCGTCGTCTAAAAAGCTTCGCGGGCAAGCCCGCTCCCACAGGGACCTGACTCGATCACTGTAGGAGCGGGCTTGCCCGCGATTAGGGGCGCGATGCGCCCCCAGGATTGCCAGCAGTATGCCAGACCGGTCAGACGTACGTATCGTCGTCCGAGAAGAACCCGCCATCGTCGTTGCCATAGTCGGTGTCGGCAAAACCACCCTGGTCATTGCCCCAGCCGCCGTTGTCGGCCACGTGCTCCTGCCCGCCCTGATCGTTCCAACCCGCGGTATCGCTGGCAGGCGCCGGTTCTTCCTTGATCACTTCCACCACTTCCTCAGGCTGCGAGTGGTGGTTGAACAGGCTGCTGATGCCTTGCGCCAGCAGCACGCCACCGGCCACGCCGGCTGCGGTCTGCATCGCGCCGCCGAGGAAACTGCTGGCACCGCTGCGCGCCGGGGCGGCACCGAAACCCGCTTGCGGCTGTTGCATCTGCGCCTGGGGCTGCTGGGCAAAACCCGGGGCACTCGGCTCGCGCCAGCCGCCACCGGACGGCACCGGCGCACTGGCCTGGCGTGGCTGTGGTGCCGGCTCTGGGTTGCTGCGTGCGCCACCACCAAAGATGCTGGAGAGGAAACCGCCTCCGCCATTGCCGCTGCTGCTGGCGGCGCTGGCACGGTTGGCCTCGGCCTGGGCACGGGCCTGCTGCAAGTCGGCTTGCAGTTGCTTGTTCTGCTCGTCCAGGCGCTTGATGGCCGCTTCCTGAACCAGAATCGCCTGGGCCATGTAGTAAGGCGCAGCCGGCTGCTGGCGTACGTGCTCCTCGATGCGCGCCTGGGCCTGGGCATCACGGGGTTGGCTGGGGTCTTCGGCTTGCTTGATGCGGCCGAACAGGCCGTCGATCAGGGTTTGTTCATCAGTGTTCATGGGGCTACCTCGTGGGCTAGCAGGACATCGGACGTGTCAAAGATGGGGCGCGCCAGCGGCGGATTCAATCACCAGGCGGGTGAAACTTTTTTCAGCAAGTTACCGCTCTGGGCTAAAGTGACACCCCTGCTTCAATTGCCATGCGATGTTGACCGATGAATCCGCTGAGCGTTCTGCGCGACTCCCTGTACTTCTTCCGCCGCCACCTGGCGAACATCATCCCGCTGTGCCTGCCGCTGGTGGTGCTGGAGGCCCTGGTGACCCAGCTGCTGTACCGCCAGCTGGGCGATCAGGCCTCCCCGGCCTACGGCATGCTCGTCAGCCTGCTGTTCTACCCGCTCTACAGCGCAGCGTTGATTCTTTACCTGCACACCCGCAGCAACGGCCAGGACGTGCCGCGCCGCGACCTGTTCGCCCGCGCCGTGCAGTTGTGGCCGCAGCTGGCGTTGCTGATTCTGATCAGCTCGCTGCTGATCATGGCGGGCCTGGCGCTGTTCGTTTTCCCTGGCGTGTGGATCATGATCAACCTGGTGTTCGCCGAGTACCTGCTGGTGCTGCGCGGCCTGCCGGTAGTGCAGGCGATGCGCGAGAGCGCGCGCATGACCACCGGGCACTTCCTGCGCATCATGCTGTGCGTGCTCGGCGTGCTGGCGCCGATCTGGCTGATCGACGGCCTGCTGCTGATGGCCTTCCCCGACCCCGCCCCCGGCATGGAACTGGCCATGGACAGCCTCAGCGGTTTCCTGCAGCTGTTCAGCACCGTGGTGCTGTACCGGCTGTTCATGCTGCTGGAAACCCAGCCCGCGCAGTGACCATCAGGGGCTCAGGTGCCCCTTGGCTTGGCCCGTGCAGTGGCTTCGGCCACCAACGGGTCGTCTGGCCAGTAATGCTTGGGGTAACGCCCCTTGAGGTCCTTCTTCACTTCGGCATAAGTGGTACGCCAGAAGTTGGCCAGGTCTTGGGTGACCTGCACCGGCCGACGTGCCGGTGACAGCAGGTGCAGCTTGACCAACTGGCGGCCCTGGGCGATGCGCGGGGTATCGGCCAGGCCGAAAAGCTCTTGCAGGCGCACGGCGAGAATCGGCGGGTTTTCGCTGTAATCCAGGCGGATGTTCGACCCAGACGGCACGCCAAGGTGTGTCGGGGCCTGTTCCTCCAGGCGCTGGGGCAGTGGCCAGGGCAGCAGGTTGCGCAGCATCGACGAGAGGTCCAGGGCGGCAAAGTGGCTCAGGCGCGAAACCTTGCCCAGGTAGGGTTGCAGCCAGTCTTCCAGGCTGGCGAGCAGGGCCTCGTCGCCCAGGTCGGGCCATTCGCTGTAGCCGTCCTTGTCCAGGTCCAGCTGGCGCAGCAGCGCCACCCGTGCCTGCCATTGGCGCAGCTCCGGGGTCCAGGTCAGCAGGTTCAGGCCTTTGCGCCGCACCAGCCCAAGCAGGGCCTTGGCCCGGGCTTCGTCATCCAGCCCGGGCAGTGGTTCGCGGCTGAGCACCAGTTCGCCGACCTTGACCTGGCGCTCGGCGCGCAGCACCTGCTCGCGCTCGTCCCAGTCGAGGATATCCACCCGCTCGACCTGTTCGGCCAACACGCCATCGAGCAGCGCTGGGTCGAACTCGGCGGCGAGGTAGATACGCTCTTCGCGCTGGCCTTGGCGGCTGCCCAGGTCGGCGACCACCAGCCACGGGCATTTCATCAACGCATCGGCCTCGTTGAACAAGGCCGCACGGCCATTGGCCAGGCGATACTCGGCCCCGCCTTCGCGGCGCTGCTGGGCGACCCGGTCGGGGTAGGCCAACGCCAGTAACGCGCCAAGCCAGCGCGGGTGATCGGGGTCGGCAACCGCCGCAGCGGGTTTGCCACGCAACAGGCCGCGGTACTGGCGGGCAAGCTGCCGGGCCCGTTGCACGCCGCCCTGGCTGGCGCGGCTGGCCTTGTCCTGGCCGCTGACCAGCGCCAGCCGGCTATGCAAGTCGGCGCCGCCGCCGCGCTGGATATCGCGCTCGCCCAGCAACGCCGCCACATCGCACGCCATGCTTGCCAACCCCAGGTGCTGGCCGCGCAACAGCAGGTGGGCGATCCGCGGGTGCGCAGGCAGCTCGGCCATGGCCTGGCCATGTTCGCTGAGGTTGTCGCGGCTGCCCGGCTTGAACGCGCCCAGGCGCGCCAGCAGGTCCTGGGCCTGGGAAAAGGCCGCCGGCGGCGGCTGGTCGAGCCAGCGCAACTGCTCGGGGGTAACGCCCCAGCGCGCCAGTTGCAGGGCCAGGCCCGCCAGGTCGGCCTGAAGGATTTCGGCACTGCCATGGGCGGCCAGTTGCTCGTGCTGGGCCTCGGACCACAGCCGGTAGCACACCCCGGGCTCCAGGCGCCCGGCACGGCCGGCACGCTGGGTGGCACTGGCGCGGGAAATGCGCTGGGTGTCCAGGCGGGTCATGCCGCTGCCGGGGTCGAAACGCGGCACCCGGGCAAGGCCTGCGTCGATCACCACGCGCACGCCGTCGATGGTCAGGCTGGTTTCGGCGATGTTGGTGGCCAGTACCACCTTGCGCAGGCCCTGGGGCGCCGGGTCGATGGCTGCGCGCTGGGCATTGAGGTCGAGCTCGCCGTGCAGCGGGCACAGCAGCACATCTGGCCGCTCGCCCAAGGCGTCCTGCAGGCTCTGGTGCACGCGGCGGATCTCGGCCTGGCCGGGCAGGAACACCAGCACGCTGCCGGGCTGCTCGGCAAGCGCCAGCAGCACGTTGTCCACCACCCGTGGCTCGATGAACTCACCCGGCTGGAACGGGCGGCCCCAGCGGATATCCACGGGGTGCATGCGGCCCTCGCTACTGACCACCGGCGCATCGCCCAACAGGCGCGACAGGCGCTCGCCCTCCAGGGTTGCGGACATCAGCAGGATCTTCAACGGCGGCTCGTCGCGCAGCAGTTCGCGGCCATTGAGGCTCAGCGCCAGGGCCAGGTCCGCGTCCAGGCTGCGCTCATGGTATTCGTCGAATATCAGCAGGCCCACGCCGTCGAGCGCGGGGTCGGCCTGCAGGCGGCGGGTGAGGATGCCTTCGGTCACCACTTCGATACGGGTGTTCGGCCCGACCTTGCTGTCCAGGCGAATGCGGTAGCCCACCGTTTCACCCACTTTCTCCCCCAGCTCGCTGGCCAGCCGCTCGGCCGCCGCACGGGCGGCCAGGCGGCGGGGTTCAAGCATGAGGATGGTTTGCCCGGCCAGCCAAGGCTCGTGCAGCAGCGCCAGCGGCACGCGGGTGGTCTTGCCGGCGCCGGGCGGTGCTTCGAGCACGGCTTCGTCGCGGTTTTCCAGGGCCTGGCGCAGGGCCGGCAAAACGGCATCGATTGGTAATGAAATCATGGTGGTCCTCGAACAGTGCGGCGAGTATAACGGCGAACCGAGCCTGCTCTATCATGGTCTTAGCATCAGGTGCTGGCGCTTCGCCCACCCTGCAGGACACCTTTTCCGGAGATTTACATGCGCATCCCATCCCGCGTCATTGGCGGCGCCCTGATTGCCACCCTGCTCACCCAGCTGACGGCCTGTGGCACGCTGTTCTACCCAGACCGCCGTGGCCAGATCGACGGCAAGGTCGACCCGGTGATCGTTGCGCTCGACGCAATCGGCATCCTGTTCTATGTCATTCCCGGCCTGATCGCCTTCGGCGTTGACTTCGCCACGGGCGCTATCTACTTCCCAGGCGGTACCACGGCCCAGGTCGCGCCCGCCAAGCTGCAACAGGCCGTCACCCCCGACGGCAAGGTCGACAACCTCAAGCTGCAGGCCATTCTGGAAAGCGAACTGGGCCAGCGCCTGCCGCTGGACGACCCACGGTTGATCCAGCACCGCGGCAGCGTGGAACAGCTGGCGGCGCTTGGCCTGGTGCCGGCGGCCTGAGGACGATTTCCCGCACATGACCACCTCGGCCGAACACCAGCGCCTGCTGCGCCTGGCCACCCGCGCGTCGTTGGCGGTGGCCAGCATCCTGGTATTGAGCAAGGCGGTGGCCTGGTGGCTGAGCGGTTCGGTCAGCCTGCTGGCCGGGCTGACCGACTCGGCGCTGGATGCCGTGGCGTCATTTCTCAACCTGCTTGCGGTGCACTATGCCCTGCGCCCGGCCGATGACGACCACCGGTTCGGCCATGGCAAGGCCGAAGCCTTGGCCGGCATGGCCCAGGCGCTGTTCATCGGGGTGAGCGCGGTATTGATCGGGGTGCAGGCGGCCGAGCGCCTGCAGGCGCCGCAACCGCTGGGTGACACCGCCATCGGCATCGCGGTGATGCTGCTGTCGCTGGCACTGACCGTCGCCCTGCTGTTGTTCCAGCGCAAGGTCATCCGCCTGACCGGCTCGACGGCAGTGCGGGCAGACTCGCTGCATTACCGCTCCGACCTGCTGCTGAACGGCAGCATCCTGCTTGCACTGCTGCTGGCAGGTTTTGGCTGGCCGCAACTGGACGCACTGTTCGGCCTGGGCATTGCCTTGTACATCCTGTGGAGTGCGGTGCAGATCGCTCGGGAAAGCACCGCCATCCTCATGGACAAAGCGCTGCCCGACACCATTGGCGAAGCCATGGTCGAGTTGGTGCTGGGCATACCGGGCGTCAAAGGCGTGCACGATTTGCGCACGCGAGAGTCGGGCAACCAGTGGTTCGTGCAGTTGCACCTGGAACTGCCGGGGCAATTACCGCTGCACGAGGCGCACGCCCTGTGCGTGCGCGCCTCGGCAGTGATCCGCCAGCAGTACCCGAAAGCCGATGTGTTGGTGCACGCCGACCCGGTGTAACCCCGCGCCCGCAAGTGCTCAGTTCACGCTGTAGCCTCGGCCACTGAAGCAGGCCCCCAAGGCCCGGCGGTAGTTGCTTGCCACTTCCGCTGGCGGTGCGTATGGCGCGGTTGCCGGGTCGAAGCCCGACTGGCTGACCGCCCAGCGGTGGCACTGGTAGCGGTCCTGGTCCTGCTGCTCCTGGCCCTGCCCATACATCGGGTACGCCACCACGTCATACACATTGTTCGCCGGTGCCGCTGCCGGCAGCGGCGCGGGTGCGCCAACCGGCGGGTTCACCACCACGTATTCCTGGCTGTCGGCCAGGTACTGGTAATAGGTGTCGGCTACCAGGAAGAACAGCGCACCGCCCAGCCAGACCTCCCGCGCATAGGAGGGCAGGTAGCCGACCCGCACACCATAGGGTGGAGTCACCACGACGTAGCCACCGCCATGGGGGCGGTACCAGTAGCCACCGGAATAGAAGTAGTCCTGGCCGCGGTAAGGCACTTTCCAGTAGCGGTCCGGGAAGCGGTCGACATTGTGCCCAGGGCGGTACTGCGGGCCTGGCCCCCAGCCATTGCCATGGCCGTCCGGGCGCCCCTGCCAATCGCCACCCGGGCGCTGGCCAGGGCCGCCGGCTTGCCAATGGCGGTTGTCGCCGTTGCGCCGGGGAATGTCCTGGTAGTAACCCTGCCGGGCAGGCTCGGTCTGGCGCACCTGGTCACGCGAACCGAGCGGGCGACGGGGGCCACCGTCTTCATGGCCCTCGCCCGGCCCCTCGGCCATGGCCCCGAGGCTCAGGCTCAAACCCAGCAAACCAACACCTGCCAACTGCCAGATGCGCGACTTCATGTTGTTCCTCACGGTGAATAAACCAGCATGCTGCCAGTCTAACGCGGCGGCGGCGCCCCTGTACGCCGCTGCCAGATGAAATCGCGGCCATGAAAAAAGGGAGGCCATGGGGCCTCCCTTTGGAATTTGTCGTCCGTGCTCGGCACTTGTGATGCCGGCTCACCTCACAGCGTCTTCTGGACGCTGTGTAGCCCGGGGGCCTGGCAGATCCTGTTGGATGGCCGGGCCGCGACCGCCCGCCTAGGGCGCGTCGCCGTGGACTGATGTCCGGGCAGTGATTCTGGAGTTAAAGATACGGGAGCAGGTGCGGCAGAGGATTGCGAAGATTGCTCAGATAAATAGCACTTGCGCAATTTTTAACCCTGGATCGATAATTCACCGCAATCCGAACAGAAAAGGCCATTTCCATGAGCAAACTTGACCGCTACGACCTGAGCATTCTTGCCGAATTGCAGCGCGATGCGCGCATCTCCAACCAGGAGCTGGCCGAGCGCATTGGCCTGTCGCCATCGCCATGCTCGCGTCGGGTCAAGCAGCTGGAAGACGACGGCTATATCTCGCGCCAGGTCGCCCTGCTGGATCGCAAGAAGCTTGGCCTGAGCCTCACGGCCTACGTGCTGATCGGCATGGACCGGCACACCCCCGAGCGCTTCGAAACCTTCGAGGCGGCCATTCGCAACCTGCCGCAGGTGCTTGAATGCAGCCTGGTCACCGGCATGGACGCTGACTACCAGCTGAAGGTGGTGGTGCCGGACATGGACCATTACCAGAAGCTGCTGCTGGGCAGCCTGACCCGTATCGAAGGGGTTACCAGTGTGCGTTCGAGCTTTGTGCTCAACCAGGTGCTGGCCAGTACCGAGCTGCCATTGACCCACCTCCGTTAATTGCGCGCTGGCAGGCGTATACTCGGCCGATTTAGCCTGCCAGGAGAGCGCCGATGGACCCCGCCGTATTCGAAGAATGGATGATGATCATCCTGGTGACCGTGTTGATCGGGTTCATGGGTTTCATCGTCTGGGACTTGGCGAAAAAGTCCAAGGCCGGGCGGTTCGGTACGCTGATTCTGTTCTTTGTGCTTGGGCTTGGGGTGCTGGCCTTCATCATCAAGAGCGTGGTGGTGGCGTTTCTCGAAGGGGTATAGGCATGCAGGGGCCTGTTCGCGGGGCAAGCCCGCTCCTACATTAGGTGGGAGCGGGTTTACCCGCGGATGGGCCTAAAGCTTGGGCGCGACTTCACGCCAGCAACCTTGTTCAAGCCCATCCAGCGCCCAGTCGCCAATCCGCAACCGCACCAGGCGCAAGGTCGGCAGCCCCACTGCCGCCGTCATGCGCCGCACCTGGCGGTTGCGCCCCTCACGGATCACCAACTCCAGCCAGCAGGTCGGCACGCTTTTGCGAAAGCGTACCGGCGGGTTGCGCGGCCACAACTCGGGTTCTTCGAGGCGCCGTGCCTCGGCCGGCAGGGTCGGGCCATCATTGAGCTGAACGCCGTCGCGCAGGCGCTGGATCTGCTCCTCGCTCGGCTCGCCCTCTACCTGCACCCAATAGGTCTTGGGCAACTTGTGCTTGGGGTCGGCGATGCGCGCCTGCAGCCCACCATCGTTGGTCAATAGCAGCAGGCCTTCGCTGTCGCGGTCCAGGCGCCCGGCCGGGTACACGCCCGGGATGTCGATGAAATCCTTGAGCGTCGCCCGCCCTTCACCGTCGCTGAACTGGGTCAGCACGTCGAAGGGTTTGTTGAACAGGATCAGGCGCGGCTCGGCCGGCGGCGCCTTGGCCTGGCGACGGGGGCCGGCAGGCCGCGCCTGGGGGCGGCGCGGCTTGGAACGGGGTGGCAGTGGCATGGATCCTCAGCGGAACGGCGGCTCATCGAAGCTGCGCAGTTTACGCGAGTGCAACGAATTGAGCTCGGTGCGCAGCAGGTCGAGGGCGGCAATGCCGATTTTCAAGTGCTGGCTGACCGCCCGGTTGTAGAAGGCGTTGGCCGAGCCCGGCAGCTTGATCTCGCTGTGCAGGGGTTTGTCGGATACGCACAGCAACGTGCCATACGGCACCCGCAGGCGATAGCCCTGGGCAGCGATGGTGCCGCTTTCCATATCCACCGCCACGGCCCGCGACAGGTTGATCAGCGGCCGCTCCTGGGCCCAGCGCAGTTCCCAGTTGCGGTCGTCGTAGGTCAGCACGGTGCCGGTGCGCAGGCGCTTCTTCAGTTCCTCACCACGCTCGCCGGTCACTTGCGCCGCAGCTTCCTGCAAGGCCAGTTGCACCTCGGCCAGGGCCGGAATCGGAATGTTCGGCGGCACCACGCGGTCGAGAATACCGTCGCGGCGCATGTAGGCGTGGGCCAGCACATAATCGCCGATGGTTTGCGACTGGCGCAGGCCACCACAGTGGCCAATCATCAGCCAGCAATGCGGGCGCAGCACCGCCAGGTGGTCGGTGATGTTCTTGGCATTGGACGGGCCGACACCGATGTTGACCAGGGTGACGCCGTCACCGTCGGCCGCGATCAGGTGGTAGGCCGGCATCTGGTAGCGGTGCCAGATCACGCTGGCCACCAGGGCCTGCGCCTCGCCGTGGTCCATGCCCTTCTCGATCACCACGTTGCCTGGCAGCACCATGCGCACGAAGCGTGGGTCTTCGCGCAGCTGCTCAAGGCCGTGGCTGATGAACTGGTCGACGTAGCGGTGGTAGTTGGTCAGCAGGATCCATGGCTGCACATGGCGCCAGTCGCTGCCGGTGTAGTGCACCAGGCGGCGCAGCGAGAAGTCCACGCGGGCGGCGTCGAACAGCGCCAGCGGCAGGGTTTCGGCGTTGCCCCAGTCGTACAGGCCATCGGCGATATTGTCGGTGGCGGCGGACAGGTCGGTGCTGGGGAACACGCGGGCGAGCTCCGCGGCGGTGATACCGCTGCCGGCCAGCTCATCACCCTGGTCGACCACATAGGGGTAAGGAATGTTCTGTTCGCTGACGCCAACTTCCACGGTTACCGTGTAGTCGTGCATCAAGGGCCGCAGCTGGTCCAGCAGGTAGCCACGAAACGCCGCAGGCTGGGTGACCGTGACGCTGTAGGTGCCGGCCACCTGGACCTTGGCATAGGCGCGGGTGGTGGCGGCGACTTCACCGTGGCTGTGGTAGGTCAGGCGCAGTGCCGGGTAGCGGAACAGGGCATGCTCATCGGCATTTGGCTCGGTACGGTCCTTCAGGTAGCGCTTGAGGGCCTGGCTCAGCGCCCCGGTGGCCTGGTCATGCAGGGCCGCCAGACGGTCGACGGCCTGTTCGGGGGTATCTACGACTACAAAAGCTTGGCTCACACTGGGCTTCCTGTCTGGACATGCATGCCAGCCATCTTGCCTGCCTTCTTGGGTAAATTCACCCCCATTGATCGGTGTTGCCTGATTCACGGGTCAAGCCCGCGCCTTCAAGCGAAGCAGGCAACTCAACCGGCCCAGGCCGGCGTCGACCTTGCCACCAGGGCTTGCACGTCAACCCCGCGGGGCAATGCGCCGTACACCCTGCCCCCGCCTGCCAGGCGGCTGCCGATGAACGCATCGCTGACGGTTGCATTGCCCGCCTCCAGCAGCAACTTAGCCTGCAGCGCCAGGGCAATGTCTTCGGTCAGTTGCCGCGCCCGGTACTGGATGTCGCTGGTGTCGGTGAATGCCCCTTTCAAATTGCCGATATGCGCTGCCAGGCGCGGGTCACCGTGGCCGTCGCCCAATTCGGCGAACAGTGCATCGAGCACCCCTGGCTCCTTGGACAAGGCCCGCAGCACATCCAGGCACTGCACGTTGCCCGAGCCTTCCCAGGTCGAGTTGACCGGCGCCTCCCGGTACAGGCGCGGCAGGATACTGTCCTCGACATAGCCAGCACCGCCCAGGCATTCGGCGGCCTCGTTGATCATGGCCGGCGCCCGTTTGCAGATCCAGTACTTGCCCACCGCCGTGACCAGGCGGGCGAAATGCGCTTGTTGCGGGTCGTCAAGCTGCTCCAGGGCCTGCCCCATGCGCAGGCTCAGGGCCAGCGCCGCCTCGCTTTCCAGGGCCAGGTCAGCCAGCACGTTCTGCATCAGAGGCTGCTCGTTCAATACCCGGCCGCCAACCTTGCGGTATGCGCAGTGGTGGGTGGCCTGGGTCAGTGCCTGGCGCATCAGGGCGCTGGAACCGACCATGCAATCGAAGCGGGTCATGGCCACCATCTCGATGATGGTTGGCACGCCCCGCCCCTCCTCACCCACCATCCAGGCCAGGGCGCCACGGAACTCCACTTCGCTGGAGGCGTTGGAGCTATTGCCGAGTTTGTTCTTCAGGCGCTGGATGTAGAACTGGTTACGGTTGTCATCCGGGCGGTGGCGCGGCAGCAGGAAGCAGCTCAGGCCCTTGTCGGTCTGGGCCAGGGTCAGGAAGGCGTCGCACATGGGCGCGGAGCAGAACCACTTGTGCCCAACCAGCTCATAGGGTTGGCCAGGCCCCGGGCTGCCAACCGGGTAGGCACGGGTGGTGTTGGCGCGCACGTCGGTGCCGCCCTGCTTTTCGGTCATGGCCATGCCGATGGTCACCCCGGCCTTGTGCCGGTCCCCGACATTGCGTGGGTCATACTCGCGGGCCAGGATCTTCGGCAACCAGTATTCGGCAAGCTCGGGCTGCAGCCGCAGTGCGGGTACGGCAGCAAAGGTCATGGTCAACGGGCAGCCGCTGCCGGCTTCGGCCTGGCTGTGCAGGTAGGTCATCGACGCCCGCGCCACGTGGGCGCCAGCGCGCGGCTCGGCCCAAGGCAGCGAAGGCAAGCCATGTTCGACGGCGGTGCGCATCAGTTGATGATAGGCGGGGTGAAATTCGACCAGGTCGATGCGGTGGCCGAAGCGGTCGTGGCTGCTGAACTCGGGCTTGTGCGCGTTGGCCAGGAACCCGGCGGCCATCAGTGGGCCACCGGCCAGGGCACCGTAGGCATCGATCCGCGATTCGGCCCAGCCGGCCCCGAAGTGCCGTGACCATTGCTGCAGCGGCAGGTCGAGGCGGTACAGGTTGGCGCCATCGAGCGGTGGCGGCTGGTTGGTGACTTCGTGGGTTTCAGCGTACTGGTGCAGGTTCATCGAGAGCTCCTGGATCCGGGCGTGTCTGAATGGCCCAGTGAAGCACTCGCGGGGGGATGTCACAACAATGATTGGGCGTTGAGCGCTGCTATGCAGCGCATCGCGAGCTTTGCTCGCTCCTACGGGGGGTTGTGCAGTTGTGCAGTTGTGCAGTTGTGCAGGGCCCGGGTAGGAGCGAGCAAAGCTCGCGATGCGCCGCGCGAGCGGCGCGCTCTTACTTGCCAGCCGTCAAAGCGTTGTAGCTGGTCATCAAGTTGCGGTAGTCCGGAATATGGTTGGAGCACAGCGCCGCCAGGCCTTCGATATCGTTGCGCCAGTCGCGGTGCAGCTCGCAGGCCACGCCGAACCAGGTCATCAGTTGCGCGCCCGCCTGGCTCATGCGGTCGTGGGCGGCATCACGGGTCATTTCGTTGAAGGTGCCGGAAGCATCGGTCACCACGAACACATCGAACTCTTCTTCCAGGGCCGACAGGGCCGGGAAGGCGACGCACACTTCGGTCACCACGCCAGCAATGATCAGCTGCTTCTTACCGGTGGCCTTCACCGCTTTCACGAAGTCTTCGTTGTCCCAGGCGTTGATCTGGCCTGGGCGGGCGATGTACGGGGCGTCCGGGAACAGTTCCTTGAGTTCCGGCACCAGCGGGCCGTTGGGGCCTTGCTCGAAGCTGGTGGTGAGGATGGTCGGCAGGTTGAAGAACTTGGCCAGGTCAGCCAGGGCCAGCACGTTGTTCTTGAACTTGTCCGGCTCGATGTCGCGTACCAGGGACAGCAGGCCAGCCTGGTGGTCGACCAGCAGTACGGCGGCGTCGTCTTTGTTCAGGCGGTTGTATTTGAAGTTGGTCATTTGGGTAGCTCCTAAGGTTTTTGATGTTTAGTAAGTTGGGTGTTTCGCGTTGATGGGAGAAGATTAAAACCATCACCTTTGGAGCGGTAGATAGTGGTTTTTGGCTTTAGCGTTCTGTTTTAGGAACGATGGATTAGCGCTGCTGTGCAGCGCATCGCGAGCTTTGCTCGCTCCTACCCGGCCTGCGTAATCCAGTAGGAGCTCGCGATGCGCTGTCAGAAGCGTGTAGCGCCCGAAACGGTCCTGCCGGAGGGCATCTGCATCTGGGAGATTTCCAGGTTCAGGCTCAATTCGAAGCGGCTGCCCAGGCCGCGGGTCGACTCGTGGGACAGCTTGCCGCCCAGCAACTCAGCGAGCTTCCGGCAGATTGACAAGCCAATGCCCAGGCCCCCGTAACGCCGGGTCATCGAGCCATCGACCTGGAAGAAGCGCTGGTAGAGGATCGCCTGGTCCAAGTCATCGAAACCGATGCCGCTGTCGCTGACGGTGAAGGTCAACGCCAGGCTATCGGGCCCCAGGCGCCGCCCGCGCACCTGCAGCATCACCCCACCCTGGTGGGTGAACTTGAGCGCATTGTCCAGCAGGCACCCCAGGCAACGAGCCACCTTCTGCGCATCGCCCAGCAGGTCGTCGGGCAGTTCCGCAGGAATGTCCAGGCTCAGGTACAGGCCCTTGCCCAGCGCCATCCCGGCATGCCCGGCACGCAGGTCCTGGAGCATGCCCCGCAGGCTGAAGGGGGCGGCCTGGGCGCGCAGGCGGCCGGCCTGCAGCTCGGTGAGGGTGAGGATATCGTCGACCATGTCCATCATGCCCTGGGCCGAACCCACCGCCGTGCGGTGGTATTGCGCCATCTCGGCGCCCATGGGCAGCGTCTGCATCAGCTCCAGTGAACCGATCACACCGTTCATCGGCGTGCGCAGCTCGTGGGTCACGGTGGCGAGGAATTCGTCCTTGAGGTGGTTGCTGCGCGCCAGCTGCTGGTTCAAATGCTCCAGCGTGCGCCCGGTTTCACGCAGGGTCTGCGATTGGCGTTCGCGCATGCTGTTGATGCGGTCCGCCAGGGCCAGCGACAGCAGCGCCACTTCCAGGGCCGCGCCCAGTTGGCTGGCGTACATGGTGATGAACACGTTCGGCAGGTAGCCCAGCACCATCAAGGTGTTGACCAGCCCACCGAGCAGGAACGCACTCCAGGCGATGATGAACCAGCGCGCTACCCGCACGCCGCGAACCCAGGCATACAAGCCGGCGCTGAAGATGCTCACGGTGAACAGCAGGGCCAATACCGTGGCCATGCGCAAGGCAATGCCGTAACGCATGCTCACGGCCAGCACCATCACCAGCACGCCACCGAGCATCAGCAACTGCAGCAGGCGGTCATAACCACGGCTGAGCTTGCCCAGGCGCAGGAAATGGCGGGCGAACTGGCAGCCGAACAGGCCTGCGGCGCCAATGAAGAAGGGCGTGGCGGCATTCGCCCACCAGGGGCTGTCCGGCCACAGGTAGGCCACCCCGGCACCGTTTACCGACACCTGGTAGAGGCCGAACGATGCAATATAGAGGATGTAGTAGAGGTAACTGACATCGCGCACGCTGAGGTACAGGAACAGGTTGTACACCAGCATCACCAGCAGCACGCCGTAGATCATCCCCAGCACATACAGGCGGGTCGGCTGGTCTTCCATGTAGGCCTCGGCCGACCACAGCGCCAGCGGCGCCTGCACCGACCCTTGGCTGTGCAGGCGCAGGTAGGCGGTAGTCGACTGGCCGGGGGCGAGCGGCAACTCGAACAGGTAGTTGTTCTGGCGGATCTGCCGGGTGTCGTAGGGCAAGGCGTCGCCGGTGCGCTGGGCCAGGCGAAACACGCCATCGGCATCCGGCAGGTAGAGCTCCAGGTGGTCCATCGGCGGATAGGCCAGTTCCAGCAACCACTGGCGTGGCGTGGCATCGGCCGTGGCAACGTAGTGCAGGTCGACCTTCAGCCAGAACACTGAAGTCGAGTAACCGGCATTCAATACGTCGGCATCGTGGGTGCGAAAGCGGCTGGCGAAGATCGGCGCACTGACCTGGGCGATGCTGGCACTGCCCTCGCGGTCCTCAAACACCTGCATGACCTTGCCCAACGGAATGTGCCGGGTACCTGCGTCGAACTCGACGGCACCGGCCAGCATGGGCAACAAGCCCAGAAGCAACATCAGCAAATTACGCATACAGCCCCAGCATGGCCTGCCCGGTCGCGTCGCAATAGCCTCCCTTCCCTTTGAGACGACGAAATCCCGCAGTACCTGTTCATCGAGTTATCCGAGCACTCTAGCATAGCTTTCCAGCCCCGATAGCAGCCACTTCAATTTCCATAAAAAAGGCTCTAGAACGGTACTTTCAGAGCATTAATACATATGTTTCTGACCATACGATCAACAAATCACCTTTGTAGGACGATCCGCGCAAATCGGTTTGGTGGTAAGCTCGCCGACCATGAATACCTACAGCTCCCGCCCCGTTGTCCTCTGTCTCTCCGGCCACGACCCAAGTGGCGGTGCCGGCTTGCAGGCAGATATCGAAGCCCTGATCGCCCAAGGCTGTCACGCCGCACCCGCCGTGACCGCCCTGACCGTGCAGGATACCGTCGACGTTTCCGACTTCCGCGTGCTCGACCGCGAGTGGGTACTGGCCCAGGCCAACGCCGTGCTCGCCGACTCCACCGTGGCGGCCGTGAAAATCGGCATGCTCGGTTCGATCGCGATGGTCGACACCGTCGCCGAACTGCTCGCCGCCCACCCACACCTGCCGCTGGTCTGCGACCCGGTGCTGCGCGCTGGCGGCGGTGGCCGCCTGGGCAAGGACGAGGTTGGCTATGCCCTGCGCGAGCGCTTGCTACCGCTGGCCGCCATCGCCACCCCTAACCTGCCGGAAGCACGTATCCTTGCCGAGCTGCCCGAGGGCACGGCCGACGAGTGCGCCGAGAAACTGCTGCCGTATTGCAAACACCTGCTGATCACCGGCGGCCACGGCGACGAAGACGAAATCCACAACCGCCTGTACAGCCGCGACGGCCAGCGCCACACCTGGACCTGCCAGCGCCTGCCAGGCAGCTATCACGGTTCGGGCTGCACCCTGGCCAGCGCCCTGGCCGGCCGCCTGGCCCTGGGCGAGCAGCTGCAAAGTGCGGTGCGCAGCGCCCTTGACTACACCTGGCGCACCCTGCGTGACGCCGAGCAGTTGGGCAAGGGCCAGTTCGTCCCGCGCCGCCTGCCCCTGGACTTCTGCTCCTGACACGAGGCTTTCAATGAAGCTACGCGGCCTGTACGCCATTACCGATAGCCAGCTGCTTGCCGGCCGTTTCCTGTCCCACGTCGAAGCCGCGCTGGAAGGTGGCGTCTGCCTGCTGCAGTACCGTGACAAAAGCGATGATGCCGCCCGCCGCCTGCGCGAGGCCGAAGCACTGATGAAGCTGTGCGAGCGCTACGGCACCCAGTTGCTGATCAACGACGACGCCGAACTGGCCGCGCGCCTGGGCGTCGGCGTGCACCTTGGCCAGACCGACGGCCCGCTGACCCCGGCCCGCGCCCTGCTCGGCCGCCAGGCAATCATCGGCTCCACCTGCCACGCAAGCCTGGAGCTTGCCGCCCAGGCTGCCAGTGAAGGCGCAAGCTACGTGGCCTTTGGCCGCTTCTTCAATTCCGTCACCAAGCCGGGCGCGCCGGCCGCCAACGTCGAACTGCTGGAGCAGGCCCGCGCCCAGGTGAAACTGCCGATCGCGGTGATCGGCGGCATCACCCTCGACAACGCCGCCCCGCTGGTCGCCCACGGCGCCGACCTGCTGGCGGTGATCCATGGCCTGTTCGGTGCCGACAACGCGCAGGAAGTCACCCGCCGCGCCCGCGCCTTCAACGCCCTGTTCGCTTCCTGATTTCGAGAGAAGATCCCATGTCCCGTTCCGAATCCCTGTTCGCCCAAGCCCAGAAGCACATTCCTGGCGGCGTCAACTCACCGGTCCGCGCGTTCAAAAGCGTGGGCGGCACCCCGTTGTTCTTCAAGCATGCCGAAGGCGCCTACGTTGTCGACGAAGATGACAAGCGCTACGTCGACTACGTGGGTTCCTGGGGCCCGATGATTCTCGGCCACGGCCACCCGGACGTGCTCGACGCCGTGCGCCGCCAGCTGGAGCACGGCCTGTCCTACGGCGCGCCGACCGCGATGGAAACCGAGATGGCCGACCTGGTCTGCTCGCTGGTGCCGTCGATGGAAATGGTGCGCATGGTCAGCTCCGGCACCGAAGCGACCATGAGCGCCATTCGCCTGGCCCGTGGCTACACCGGCCGTGATGCCATCATCAAGTTCGAAGGTTGCTACCACGGCCACTCCGACAGCCTGCTGGTAAAAGCCGGCTCCGGCCTGCTGACCCAGGGCGTGCCAAGCTCGGCAGGCGTACCGGCCGACTTCGCCAAGCACACCCTGACCCTGCCGTTCAACGACATCGCCGCCGTCGAGAAGACCCTGGCCGATGTTGGCCAGACCGTCGCCTGCATCATTGTCGAGCCGGTGGCCGGCAACATGAACTGCGTACCACCGGCGCCTGGCTTCCTCGAAGGCCTGCGCGAGCAGTGCGACAAGCACGGTGTGGTGCTGATCTTCGACGAAGTGATGACCGGTTTCCGCGTCTCCCTCGGCGGCGCCCAGGGCCACTACGGCATCAAGCCGGACCTGTCGACCTTCGGCAAGATCGTCGGCGGCGGCATGCCGGTCGGCTGCTTCGGTGGCAAGCGTGAAATCATGGGTTGCATCGCCCCGCTGGGCCCGGTGTACCAGGCCGGCACCCTGTCGGGTAACCCGCTGGCCATGGCCGCTGGCCTGACCACCCTGAAGTTGATCAGCCGCCCAGGCTTCCATGACGAGCTGAGCGCCTTCACCAGCCGCATGCTCGATGGCCTGCAGCAACGCGCCGATGCCGCTGGCGTACCGTTCGTCACCACCCAGGCAGGCGCGATGTTCGGCCTGTACTTCAGCGGTGCCGACGATATCGTCACCTTCGACGATGTGATGGCCAGCGACGCCGAGCGCTTCAAGCGCTTCTTCCACCTGATGCTCGACGGCGGTGTGTACCTGGCGCCGAGTGCGTTCGAGGCTGGTTTCACGTCCATTGCCCATGGCGAGAAAGAGCTGCAGATCACCTTGGATGCGGCTGAGAAGGCGTTCGCTGCGCTGAAGTGATGGGTTGGCGGTACCGGCCCCTTCGCGGGGCAAGCCCGCTCCTACGGGAATTGCACATGCGCCTGTAGGAGCGGGCTTGCCCCGCGAAAGGGCCAGCACAAGAAAAAAATCCCACCGCACAATCAACCAACCTCCCCGCCCAAACAGAATTTCGAGTAAAACTTTGTAAGGTTGGCGCTGCTTATCCCATAATGTGCCACCAGAGACATTGGCCGCAGCTTTGCAGAGGTAAGTCGATCCCCATGAACCGCACCGGCCGCGCCCTGACCATGGGCTGCCTGTTGCTTCTTCAGCCCCTGCTGGCCCTGGCGGAGGGCGGAAACTCGTTGCTGATTCCGGCAACGGGCCGCTGCACGCTCAATGTTCAGCCAGAAGACCTGCAGAACGCGCTGAAAGCCTGCGAGGAAACGGCGGCGACCGGGGACGCCCAGGCGCAGTACGAGCTGGGTGAGTATTACTACACCCTGACGCCGAAAAACCTGAAAAAGGCCCTGGACTGGTTCGAGAAGGCATCCCTGCAAGGCCAGGCCGACGCCCAGTTTCGCCTCGGCGCCATGTTCTTCCACGGCGAAGGGGTCAAGGCCAACAACGTGCAGGCCTATATCCTGCTGAAAATGGCCGCGGTCAACGGCGCCGAGGATGCCCTGGACATGGCCGACGAAGTCACCGAACGCATGCCCCGCGAGGAGCTGGAGCACGCTACCCAAGTGCTCGGCCAGATTTTCCGCAAGTACCTGCTGGAACTGCAGAACGCCGAAGGGCGCACGCCGTTCTCGCCCCTGCCCTGACCTGCCCTACTTCTCCGGCATCGGCATCGGGAACGGCATCACGTTGCCGCCGCCCTTGGCCTCGCTGATCTTCGCCGTGCCCAGGCGCTCCACTTCATCGATGCGGATGATCGAATGCATCGGCACGAAACTGCGGATCACGCCCTCGAATTGGGCCTTGAGCTTTTCCTCGCTCGGGTCGACCACCACCTGGGTGCGCTCGCCGAAGACGAACTCCTCGATTTCCAGAAAGCCCCAAAGGTCGCTCTGGTAGATCTGCTTGGCGTACATCTCGAAGACCTGCCCCTGGTTGAGGAAGATCACTTTGTAGATGGCGGGTTCGCGTTTGCTCATGGCTGGCGGGATAACATATGCGTAAGAAAGGGGGTGCATGATACCCGCGAAGCAGCTGGAACAGGCAGTACATACCGTTGAACGTTTCAGTGCTTTCGCCACTGCCCATCAAGGGTTATTCTTGAGTTCACCTTCATTGCCGTCGAGCGGCTAAAAACGACCTTGAACGCACCCATACAACCCCATCGTTTCATCCTCGAACCCTTCGAGGCCCACCGTTTCGCCAACTTGTGCGGCCAGTTCGACGAGCACCTGCGCCTGATCGAACAACGCCTGGCCATTGAAATCCGCAACCGCGGCAATCAATTCGAGCTGATCGGCGAACCCAAGACCACCAGTGCCGCCGAACAGCTACTGCGCCGCCTCTATCGCGAGACGAAGGGCACCGACCTGTCGCCGGAAACCGTGCACCTGTACCTGCAGGAGTCGGCGGTCGAGCACATGGACAACCCGGCGGTCAACGAAGTCAGCGTGTCGCTGCGCACGCGCAAGGGCAATATCCGCCCGCGCGGCCTCAACCAGCAGCGCTACGTGAAGGAAATCCTCGCCAACGACATCAACTTCGGCATCGGCCCGGCCGGTACCGGCAAGACGTACCTGGCCGTGGCCTGCGCCGTCGATGCGCTGGAGCGCGAGCAAGTGCGCCGCATCCTGCTGGTGCGCCCGGCGGTCGAGGCTGGCGAAAAACTCGGCTTCCTGCCTGGTGACCTGGCGCAGAAGATCGACCCGTACCTGCGCCCGCTGTACGACGCCCTGTACGAAATGCTCGGCTTCGAGCACGTGGCCAAGCTCATCGAGCGCCAGGTGATCGAGATCGCCCCGCTGGCCTACATGCGGGGCCGCACCCTGAACAACAGCTTCATCATCCTCGACGAAAGCCAGAACACCACCCTTGAGCAGATGAAGATGT
Source organism: Pantoea sp. Ap-967 (assembly GCF_011752565.1). Taxonomy (GTDB): domain Bacteria; phylum Pseudomonadota; class Gammaproteobacteria; order Pseudomonadales; family Pseudomonadaceae; genus Aquipseudomonas. The sequence goes on along the minus strand of NZ_VWXK01000011.1, from coordinate 171,846 downwards.
TCCTCACCCGTATCGGCTTCGGCTCCACCGCGGTGATCACCGGCGACATCACCCAGGTCGACCTGCCACGCGGCACCAAGTCGGGCCTGGCCCACGTGATCGAGGTGCTGCGCGACGTGCCGGGCATCAGCTTCACCCACTTCCAGCCCAAAGATGTGGTTCGTCACCCACTGGTGCAGCGTATCGTCGAGGCCTACGACCGCTTCGATGCCCGCCAGGCCAAGCCCGAGGCAACCGGCAAAGATGCTTGAACTTGACCTGCAACGGGCCACGGACGCCGCCGCCCCGGATGACGCCGCCTTCCGCCGCTGGTGCGAGCTGGCCTTGCGCCAGCGCACGGCCGACTCGGAAATGACCATCCGCCTGGTCGACGAAGCCGAAGGCCGCGAGCTGAACCACACCTACCGGCACAAGGACTACGCGACCAACGTGTTGTCCTTCCCGGCCGAAGTGCCCGACGAACTGCTGGACATCCCCCTGCTCGGCGACCTGGTGATCTGCGTTGCCGTGGTCGAGCGTGAAGCCGCAGAACAGGGCAAGGCGCTGGAAGCGCACTGGGCGCACCTGGTTATCCACGGTTGCCTGCACCTGCTGGGCTACGACCACATCGACGACGATGAGGCCGAAGAAATGGAAGCGCTGGAACGGGAATTGCTGGCAGAACTGGGTCACCCCGACCCGTATGCCGACGATGAAACCGACACAATCACACACTGATACACCAAGGATCACGAGAACCGCCATGAGCGAAGATCGATCGAGCAACGGGCAGAAGTCCTGGCTGGGTAAACTGACCCAGGCTTTTGCCCATGAGCCGAAAAACCGCCAGGAGCTCCTTGAGCTGCTGCGCGAAGCCCATCAGAACAAGCTGCTCGACAGCGAAGCGCTGACCATTGTCGAAGGCGCCATCCAGGTCGCCGACCTGCAGGTGCGCGACATCATGGTGCCGCGCTCGCAAATGATCAGCATCAAGGCGACCCAATCGCCGCGCGAGTTCCTGCCAGCGGTGATCGATGCCGCGCACTCGCGCTACCCGGTGATCGGCGAAAGCCATGACGATGTGCTCGGGATCCTGCTGGCCAAGGACCTGCTGCCGCTGATCCTCAAGGAAAACGGCGACAGCTTCAACATCAAGGACCTGCTGCGCCCGGCCACCTTCGTGCCGGAGTCCAAGCGCCTCAATGTGCTGCTGCGCGAGTTCCGCGCCAACCACAACCACATGGCCATCGTCATCGACGAATACGGCGGTGTGGCGGGCCTGGTCACCATCGAGGACGTGCTGGAGCAGATCGTCGGCGACATCGAGGACGAGCACGACGTCGAGGAAGACAGCTACATCAAGCCCCTGCCCAGCGGCGACTTCCTGGTCAAGGCGCTCACCCCGATCGACAACTTCAACGAATTCTTCGACAGCACCTTCTCGGACGATGAATTCGACACGGTGGGGGGCCTGGTGATGAGTGCCTTCGGCCACTTGCCCAAGCGCAACGAAACCACCGAGATCGGCGCCTACAAGTTCCGTATTCTCAACGCCGACAGCCGGCGGATACACTTGCTGCGCCTGACCCCGATCACCCGCTAAGGACAAACATGCGTTGGATCACCCGCCCCGGCTGGCCCGGTAACCTGCTGGCCCTGGCGGCCGGCGCATCGACCCTCCTGGCCCTGGCGCCGTTCGACATCTGGCCGCTGGCGCTGCTGTCCATCGCCATGCTTTACCTTGGCCTGCGCGAGCTCAGCCCGCGCCAGGCCATGTGGCGTGGCTGGTGGTTCGGCTTCGGCCTGTACGGTGCCGGCACCTGGTGGATCTACGTCAGCATGAACACCTACGGCGGCGCCTCGCCGGCACTGGCGATTGGCCTGCTGCTGGCGTTCTTCGCTGCCCTGGCCTGGTTCTTCGCCTTGCCCACCTGGCTGTGGGCGCGCTGGCTGCGGCGCAACGAGGCGCCTTTGGCCGATGCCCTGTGCTTCGCGGCCCTGTGGCTGCTGCAAGAAGCCTTCCGCGGCTGGTTCCTGACCGGTTTCCCTTGGCTCTATGCCGGCTACAGCCAGCTCGATGGCCCGCTGGCGGGCCTTGCCCCGCTGGGTGGCGTGTGGCTGGTGTCGTTCGTACTGGCATTGACTGCCGCCCTGCTGTGCAACCTGCACCGCTTGCGCGCACGCCCGTCGTTCCTGGCCGTGGGCGTGGTGCTGCTGCTGGCGCCCTGGGCCCTGGGCCTTGCGCTCAAGGGCCACGCCTGGACCAAGCCTGCCGGCGACCCGCTCAAGGTGGCGGCCCTGCAGGGCAACGTCGAGCAGGAAGTGAAATGGGACCCGGCGCACGTCGATGCGCAACTGGCGCTGTACCGCGACATGAGCTTCAGCTCCAAACCGGTCGACCTGCTGGTGTGGCCGGAAACCGCGGTGCCGGTGCTCAAGGACCAGGCCCAGGGCTACATCGACGTGATGGGCCGCTTTGCCGCCGACCGCCATTCGGCCCTGATTACCGGTGTGCCGGTGCGTGAAATCGTGCACCGCCAGCGCCGCTACTTCAACGGGGTCACCGTGGCCGGCGAAGGCGATGGCACCTACCTCAAGCAGAAACTGGTGCCGTTCGGCGAATATGTGCCGCTGCAGGACATGCTGCGTGGCCTGATCGAGTTCTTCAACCTGCCGATGTCGGACTTCGCCCGCGGCCCGGAGGACCAGCCCTTGCTGCAGGCCAAGGGTTACCAGGTGGCACCGTTCATCTGCTATGAAGTGGTCTACCCGGAGTTCGCCGCGAGCCTGGCGGCGCGCAGCGACCTGCTGCTGACCATCAGCAACGACACCTGGTTCGGCACCTCGATCGGCCCGCTGCAGCACCTGCAGATGGCGCAGATGCGCGCGCTGGAGGCCGGCCGCTGGATGATCCGTGCCACCAACAATGGCGTGACGGCGTTGATCGACCCGTTCGGCAAGATTACCGCCCAAGTGCCGCAGTTCCAGCGGGCGGTGCTGTATGGCGAAGTGGTGCCGATGCAGCAGTTGACGCCTTACCTGCAGTGGCGGTCTTGGCCGCTGGCGATTCTTTGTGTGTTGCTGCTGGGTTGGGCGTTGCTGGCGGGGCGTATCGCCAAGACCGTTTGAGGTTTGCTGTGCCGGCGTCTTCGCGGGGCAAGCCCGCTCCTACACGGATCGCCCTGTAGGAGCGGGCTTGCCCCGCGAAGACGCCGGCACAGGCTCAATAAAACACCCGATACCCCACCAACCCCACCAGCTCATTGATTAGCTGCCCGCTTTGCCACAGGGCACGGCTCTCCGGCAGCAACCCACCAAACGACCTGGCATGGTCGCGCCCAAGGAACCCCACCGGCGCCGGCACCACCTCGAACCCGGCCTGCTCGAAGCTCCAGCGCGAACGCGGCATGTGCCAGGCCTGGGTCACCACCACCACCCGGCGAATGCCCAGCGGCTGCAGCACCTGGGCGCTCATCTGGGCATTCTCCCAGGTGGTGCGGCTAGCACCTTCCTGCCAGCGCACCGCCACGCCAAAGTCGTCCTGCAGGCGCTGGGCCATCAACTGCGCCTCGCTTGGCGGCGTGCCGTAGTGCAGGCCACCACTGGTCAGCACCGGCAAGCCCGACGCCTTGGCCAACTGCGCGGCATAGCGCATGCGCTCCAGTGCCAGGGCCGAGGGCTGGTCCGCCCCGTCCCAGGCCGGGTCACCGCGCTCACGCCCGGCCCCCAGCACCACGATGGCATCCGCCCGGCTGGCAAGGCCCGCCCACTGCGCAGGCGCCAGCGCAGGTTCGCTTTCCAGCGCCCGGGCCACCTGCTGCACCACCAGGGGCAAGCTCATCAACCACAGCCCCCCCAGCCCCAGCACAAAACACAGGCGCGCCAGCGCCGGGCGCCGGGCACGCAGCCACCAGGCCGCGAGCAGCAGCACGAACAGCATGCCGGGCGGCATCAACCATTGCTTGAGGAAAAATCGAATCGGCATCGGCCACACCTCCATGGATGGCCAGCAGCCTATGTGGATCGACGCCGGCCAACAAGGGTTCGGCCGACGTCGATCATGAGAAGTGTCTAAGTGGATACCGGCGCGCGATGGCCTGCGCCTGGCGGCCTGAACGGCTAACGATGCGGCAGCGTCCTGGATCTCGCCGAACTGGCGGGGCGTCTCTTGTCCTTGAGCCAGATGATCTTGGCCGATGTCGGTTCCGCTTGTGGGTATGTACCGGCACAGGCATTGCGGCGTTCCGGGAGCGATTCCAGGTAAGCCTTGATCACTTCGAACTCTGCGTGGCTCAGGCCACGCAACTCCAGCTCGGCTGGCATCTCGTCGCGCAATCGCACCGAGGTCCGGGCAACTTCCAGTGCCAGGCCAAGTCGGTCGATCAGGCGTTCGTAAAGCTCCGGTTTGATTGCGGGTAGCTGCGTCTCTCCCATCCGTTCACCTCATTGAAGATAAAGAATATCTCCCCCCACACCTGAGCTTAGCGTTGCTTGAAAAAGCAGCCGGATGCCGCGACCAGCGGGCATTCGCAATCAAGGTTTCCCACGATGCGCAGCGCTGCTGTATGCTACGGCGTTCACTCTAAAACGACACCGGAGTGCCGGACGCAGCGAGGTTCCGCTGCCTGGAACAAGGTCTCTTCTCTCTCAGCAAAAAGTAGCCATGCACGAACAATACACGCCCCGTGATATCGAAGCCGCCGCCCAGAATTTCTGGGACGAGCAACAATCGTTCGCTGTTACCGAACAGCCAGGCAAGGACACCTACTACTGCCTGTCGATGTTCCCGTACCCGAGCGGCAAGCTACACATGGGCCACGTGCGCAACTACACCATCGGTGACGTGATTGCCCGCTACCAGCGCATGCTGGGCAAGAACGTCCTGCAGCCAATGGGCTGGGACGCCTTCGGCATGCCGGCGGAAAACGCCGCGATGAAGAACAACGTCGCCCCGGCCAAGTGGACGTACGAAAACATCGACTACATGAAGACCCAGCTCAAGAGCCTGGGCCTGGCCATCGACTGGGCACGTGAAGTCACCACCTGCAAGCCGGACTACTACCGCTGGGAACAGTGGCTGTTCACCCGCCTGTTCGAGAAAGGCATCATCTACCGCAAGAACGGGACCGTGAACTGGGACCCGGCCGACCAGACCGTACTGGCCAACGAGCAGGTCATCGACGGCCGCGGCTGGCGTTCGGGCGCGCTGATCGAGAAGCGCGAAATTCCGATGTACTACTTCCGCATCACCGACTACGCCGACGAGCTGCTGGAAAGCCTCGACGAACTGCCGGGCTGGCCTGAGCAGGTCAAGACCATGCAGCGCAACTGGATCGGCAAGTCGCGCGGCATGGAAGTGCAGTTCCCGTACGACCAGGCCAGCATCGGCCACGAAGGCACCCTGAAAGTCTTCACCACCCGTGCCGACACCCTGATGGGCGCCACCTACGTCGCCGTCGCCGCCGAGCACCCGCTGGCCACCCAGGCCGCCCAGGGCAACCCGGCGCTGCAGGCGTTCATCGAAGAATGCAAAAGCGGCAGCGTTGCCGAGGCCGACATGGCCACCCAGGAGAAGAAGGGCATGCCCACTTCCCTGTTCGTGCAGCACCCGCTGACCGGCGAGAAACTGCCGGTTTGGGTCGCCAACTACGTGCTGATGCACTACGGCGATGGCGCCGTGATGGCCGTACCGGCCCACGACGAGCGCGACTTCGAGTTCGCCCACAAGTACAACCTGCCGGTCAAGGCCGTGGTGCGCACCAGCGCTGGCGATGAAGTGGGCAGCGAGTGGCAGGACGCCTACGGCGAGCACGGCCAGCTGATCAACTCCGGCGAGTTCGACGGCCTGGACTTCGCCGGCGCCTTCGACGCCATCGAAGCGGCGCTGCTGCGCAAGGAGCTCGGCAAGTCGCGCACCCAGTTCCGCCTGCGTGACTGGGGTATCAGCCGCCAGCGCTACTGGGGCTGCCCGATTCCGATCATCCACTGCCCGTCGTGCGGCGACGTGCCAGTGCCGGAAGACCAACTGCCGGTCACCCTGCCAGAGAACGTGGTGCCGGACGGCGCCGGCTCGCCCCTGGCGCGCATGCCCGAGTTCTATGCCTGCAGCTGCCCGAAATGCGGCGCCGCGGCCAAGCGCGAAACCGACACCATGGACACCTTCGTGGAATCGTCCTGGTACTTCGCCCGCTACGCCTCGCCGAACTACGAGGGCGGCATGGTCGACCCGAAAGCGGCCAACCACTGGCTGCCGGTGGACCAGTACATCGGCGGTATCGAACACGCCATCCTGCACCTGCTGTATGCGCGCTTCTTCCACAAGCTGATGCGCGACGAAGGCCTGGTAACCTCCAACGAGCCGTTCAAGAACCTGCTGACCCAGGGCATGGTCGTTGCCGAAACCTACTACCGCGTGGCCAGCAATGGCGGCAAGGACTGGTTCAACCCGGCCGACGTCGAAATCGAGCGCGATGCCAAGGCCAAGATCATCGGCGCCCGCCTGAAGACCGACGGCCTGCCGGTGGAAATTGGCGGCACCGAGAAGATGTCGAAGTCGAAGAACAACGGCGTCGACCCACAGTCGATGATCGACCAGTACGGCGCCGACACCTGCCGCCTGTTCATGATGTTCGCCTCGCCGCCTGACGCGAGCCTTGAGTGGTCCGACTCCGGCGTCGAGGGTGCCAGCCGCTTCCTGCGCCGCGTCTGGCGCCTGGCCCAGGCCCATGTGGCCCAGGGCTTGCCGGGCAAGCTGGATGTTGCCGCCCTGGATGATGCGCAAAAGGTCATCCGCCGCGCCATTCACGCTGCGATCAAGCAGGCCAGCACCGACGTGGGCCAGTACCACAAGTTCAACACCGCCATCGCCCAGGTGATGACCGTGATGAACGTGCTGGAAAAAGCCCCGCAAGCCACCGAACAGGACCGCGCCCTGCTGCAGGAAGGCCTGGAAGCCGTGACCCTGCTGCTGGCACCGATCACCCCGCACATCTCCCACGAACTGTGGAAGCAGCTGGGCCACGATCAGGCCGTGATCGACGCCGGCTGGCCGGCCGTGGACGACAGCGCCCTGGTGCAGGACAGCATCGTCCTGGTGGTACAGGTCAACGGCAAGCTGCGTGGCCAGGTGGAAATGCCTGCCGCCGCCAGCCGCGAGGAAATCGAAGCCGCCGCCCGTAGCAACGAAAATGTCCTGCGCTTCATCGATGGCCTGACCATCCGCAAGGTCATCGTGGTTCCGGGCAAGCTGGTCAACATCGTCGCCAACTGATGGCAGCGCCCGCCCGCAGGCAATGCGGGCGGGCGTAATCGGCCCACAAGGGAGCAACAACATGATCAAACGCAATCTGCTGGTAATGGGCCTGGCCGTGATGCTCAGCGCCTGCGGTTTCCAGCTGCGCGGCACCGGCACCAACGAGATGAGCGTCAAGGAAATGGACGTCAGCGCGCGCAACGCCTACGGCCAGACCGTGAAGCAGCTGCGTCAGGCCCTGGAGCACAGCGGTGTCAACGTGCACACCGGCGCGCCTTACCATCTGGTGCTGACCAACGAACAGGAAACCGAGCGTTCGGCCAGCTACACCGGTGGCAACCGCGCCGCCGAGTACGAGCTGTTCACCACCCTGAACTACAGCATCCAAGGCCAGAACCAGCTGGAACTGCTGAGCGACAAGGTGGAAGTGCGCAAGGTCTACGTGCGTGACGGTTCGAACATCACCGGTTCCGACCAGGACGCCAGCCGCACCCGCGAGGAAATGCGCCGTGACCTGGTGCAGATGATGGTATCGCGCCTGCAAATCCTCACCCCGGCAAAACTGGACGAGCTGCAGGTCAAGGCCGACGCCCGCGCCAAGGCCGAAGCGGATGCCCTGGAGGCCGCGCGCCGCCAGCAGGCAGAAACGCCGCAGCAGTCGCCACTGGAAATCCCGGGCAAGTAAGCCCGTGCGGGGCACTTCGGTGCCCCGCCTGCTCCCATGAAGCTCGCTCCCGCCCAACTCAACAAACACCTGCAAGGCGCCCTGGCACCGGTCTACGTGGTCAGCGGCGACGACCCGCTGCTGTGCCAGGAAGCCGCCGACGCCATTCGCAACGCGGCACGCCAGCAGGGCTTCGATGAACGCCAGGTGTTCAGCGCCGACGCCAACTTCGACTGGGGCACCCTGCTCCAGGCCGGGGCCAGCCTGTCGCTGTTCGCCCAGCGGCGCTTGCTGGAACTGCGCCTGCCGTCGGGCAAGCCCGGCGACAAGGGCGCTGCGGCCTTGATGGAATACTGCGCCAACCCCGCCGAAGACACCCTGTTGCTGGTCAGCCTGCCCAAACTCGATGGCAGTGCGCAAAAAACCAAGTGGGGCAAGGCGCTGATCGAAGGTGCCCATTGCCAGTTCATCCAGATCTGGCCGGTGGATGCCCAGCAGCTGCCGCAATGGATCAACCAGCGCCTGTCCCAGGCTGGCCTCTCGGCCCAGCGCGATGCGGTCGACCTGATCGCCGCACGGGTCGAGGGCAACCTGCTGGCTGCCGCCCAGGAAATCGAAAAGCTCAAGCTGCTTGCCGAAGGCAACCAGATCACCGTGGAAACGGTGCAGTCGGCAGTGGCCGACAGTGCCCGCTTCGATGTGTTCGGGCTGGTCGATGCCATTCTCAATGGCGAGGCCGCGCATGCCCTGCGCATGCTTGAAGGCTTGCGTGGCGAGGGTGTGGAGCCGCCGGTGATTCTCTGGGCGCTGGCCCGCGAGTTGCGCTTGCTGGCAGGGCTTGCCCAGCAGTTTGCCCAGGGCGTGCCGCTGGACAAAGCCTTCAGCCAAGCCCGCCCGCCAGTGTGGGACAAGCGTCGGCCACTGGTCAGCAAGGCGTTGCAGCGCCTTTCGGCGCAGCGCTGGGCGCAGTTGCTGCAGGATGCCCAGCGAATCGATGCGCAGATCAAGGGGCAGGCCGAAGGGTCGCCCTGGACCGGGTTGTCGCGCCTGGCGCTGTTGATGGCCGGGCAACGGCTGGTGTTGCCCCCGGAATAACGGGGCTCCTGCTCATAAACACAATCAATTGGCCCTACCCTCCCCCAAGGCCTAAAGTGCGCCGCGAAATCCACCCCAATCGGGAACGCCGCCATGAGCAAAAAGCCGAAAAAGCACGGCCCCAACAAGGCCAAGTCAATCATCGCCCAACCGCTGTTCCGCTGCCGCCAGGAACAACCAAGCAAGGGCAAAGGCAGCTACCGCCGCGAAGCCTTCCAATCGAGAGATTGGGAGGCTTCTTACTTTTTGGCGGCATGAAAGCATCGCAAGCGCAGGCGTGGTATGGTCGGCATCTGACCTGCAATTCTGGATCTGTGCATGCTCTTGAGTCTTCTCCCCCGTTGGAATTCCCGCCAGTTGCTCGCGGCCTCCAGCTTCATCCTGCTCGTCGCCTGCGCGGAGAAACCCACCGCCGCCGACGCCCTGCCGCTGGCCCCTGCCCAGCCCGCCCCGGTCGTGACCCTGCCCAGCGCCACGCCCGACGTCAGCACTGACATCCAGCCCCTGCAAACCTTCGCCCAATGGCAGGCCAACTTCCGCCAGCTGGCGCTGCAGGCCGGCATTACCCCGAGCACCTTCGACCGCGCGTTCCTGGGCGTGACCCCGGACCTGGACGTGATCAAGGCCGACCGCAGCCAGCCAGAATTCACCCGCCCGGTGTGGGAATACCTGGACGGCGCCCTCTCGCCCCTGCGCGTGCGCAACGGCAAGAAATTGCTGGAGCAGAATGCTGAACTGCTGACCCGCATCGAGCAGCGCTATGGCGTCGACCGCCAGGCCTTGGTCGCGGTGTGGGGCATGGAGAGCAACTTCGGCCAGTTCCAGGGCAACAAGTCGGTGATTCGCTCACTGGCGACCCTGGCCTACGAAGGCCGCCGCCCGCAATTCGCCCAGGACCAACTGATCGCCGCCCTGCAGATCATTCAGCACGGCGATATCCAGCCCGAGGCCATGCGTGGCTCCTGGGCCGGTGCGATGGGCCAGACTCAGTTCATTCCCACCACCTACAACACCCACGCGGTGGACTTCGACGGTGACGGCCGCCGCGACATCTGGAACAGCACGCCAGACGCCCTGGCCTCGACCGCGCACTACCTGCAAAGCTCGGGCTGGAAGCATGGCCAACCCTGGGGCTTCGAGGTGCAGGTGCCGGCTGGCTTCGATTACTGGCTGGCCGATGGCTCGCTGCGCAAGCCGGTGAGCGAGTGGCTGCAGTTGGGCGTGAAGCTGCCGGCGGGCACCCAGTTGCCAGCAGGCAGCAACCAGCTGTCGGCGGCCCTGCTGTTGCCGGCAGGCGCCCGGGGCCCTGCGTTCCTGGTGCTGGACAACTTCCGCGCGATCCTCAAGTACAACAATTCGTCGTCCTATGCCCTGGCGGTGAGCTTGCTGGGCGATCGATTCTCGGGGTGGGGCTTCATCGCCGGGAGCTGGCCGAAGGAAGATTTACCGCTAAGCCGCAGCGAGCGCATGGAGCTGCAGAATTTGCTCAATGCCAGCGGGCATGACGCGGGCAATGCCGATGGCATTATCGGGGCCAATACCCGCAAGGCGATTCGCAATGCCCAGCAGGGGCTGGGGTGGCCGGCGGATGGGTATCCGACCCACAAATTGCTTGAGAGCTTGCGGGCTCGCTGATAACCCTGGGGCCGCTCTGCGGCCCATCGCGACTTGGCAGTCGCTCCTACAGGAGGAATGAACGCGATTCCCCCCCGGTAGGAGCGACTGCCAAGTCGCGATGGGCTGCAAAGCAGCCCCAGCTGCCTCAACCCTTGAACAAACCCTGCTCCAAAACCAATGTCTGCGCCCGACTATCAAGCCGAACCACCGCCCCCAGCGGCAAACACACATTCGGATCACAATGCCCACTGCGCCACCCGGCCAGCACCGGCACCCCCAACGGCGCAAAGGTCTGCTCCAGCAACGGCGTCAGCGCCGCAACGGTAATCCCGGCGAAATCCCCCACCAGCACACCCTTCACCCCTTGCAGCTTGCCCGCCAGGCGCAGCTGGGTCAGCAACCGGTCCACCCGGTACAGCGGCTCGTTGACGTCCTCGATGAACAGGATGCACCCCTGGGTGTCGATTTCCGCCAAGGTACCCATGGTCGCCCCCAGCATCGACAGGTTCCCCCCCAGCAAACGCCCGCTGGCCACTCCAGGCACCACGCACTGCAGGGCGAACTCGCCAGGGTGGGCGATGGCATCACCCGCCCCCACCTGCCCGCCCAGTTGCGCCAGCAACGATGCCTCGGTGGGCTGCAGCTTGCCGCCCAACAGGTCGGCGTTGAGCATCGCGCCGTGGAAGGTAATCAACCCGGCATGCCGGTACAGCGCCATGTGCAACGCGGTGATGTCGCTGTAGCCGATCAGCGGCTTGGGGTGGCGGCGGATCAGGTCGAAGTCGAGGCGATCCAGCAGGCGCATGCTGCCATAGCCCCCACGCATGCACAGGATCGCGTCGACAGCGGGATCGGCAAAGGCGGCATGCAGGTCCTGCAGCCGCTGTTCATCGCTCCCTGCCAGGTAGCCATCGGCCTGCTGCGCGCCCGGGTACACCTGGCAGCGGTAGCCCCGTTCGCTGAACCACTGGCTGGCCCTCTGCACATCCAGCCGCGCCGGGCCTGCCGGGGCGACGATGGCGAAGCAGGCGTTGCCCGGTAGCGCCCTGGGCAAACGGGATTCAAGGGGTTCGGCGCAATTCATCGTGGCTCCTTGGTGAAACGGCAAAAACAAAAATGCCGATGCCGCCTTACAGCGCGCATCGGCATGTTCGGCTCACGCCAGGATCAGAGCTTGATCTTGGCTTCGTGGGCTTGCTGGTCGGCGTGGTACGACGAACGCACCAGCGGGCCGGAGGCCACGTTCTTGAAGCCCATCTTGTAACCTTCCTCGGCGAACCAGGCGAAGGTGTCCGGGTGGACGAAACGCTGCACTGGCAGGTGGCTACGCGACGGCTGCAGGTACTGGCCGAGGGTCAGCATGTCGATGTCGTGCTCGCGCATGCGGTGCATCACCTCGATCACTTCCTCGTCGGTTTCGCCCAAGCCCAGCATCAGGCCGGACTTGGTCGGCACATGCGGTACCATTTGCTTGAACTTCTGCAGCAGGTCCAGCGACCAGTCGTAGTCCGACCCCGGACGCGCAGCCTTGTACAGGCGCGGTACGGTTTCCAGGTTGTGGTTGAACACATCTGGCGGCTCTTGCGCGGTGATTTCCAGCGCCACGTCCATACGGCCGCGGTAGTCCGGCACCAGGGTTTCCAGCTGCACGCCTGGCGACAGCGCGCGGATTTCGCGGATGCAGTCGGCAAAGTGCTGGGCACCACCGTCGCGCAGGTCGTCGCGGTCAACCGAGGTGATCACCACATACTTCAGGCGCAGGTCGGCGATGGCCACGGCCAGGTTCTTCGGCTCGTCCAGGTCCAGCGGCTTCGGCCGGCCGTGGCCGACGTCGCAGAACGGGCAGCGACGGGTACAGATGTCGCCCATGATCATGAAGGTGGCGGTACCACCGGAGAAGCACTCACCCAGGTTCGGGCAGGACGCTTCCTCACACACGCTGTGCAGCTTGTGCTTGCGCAGCAGTTGCTTGATACGGTCGACTTCCGGGGAAACCGGAATGCGTACGCGGATCCAGTCGGGCTTTTTCGGCAGTTCTTCGGTGGGGATGATCTTCACCGGAATGCGCGCGACCTTTTCGGCGCCACGCAGTTTTACCCCAGCTTCCACCTTCTTCGGCGCGGGGCGCGGTGTGATATCCTGGGTGGGTATCAGGTTCGGCACGGCTTCTTGCACAGTTGTCATATTCAGTCGATTCCGCCCATGAGGGTCGTCTGCTCAGCATAGTCGAGGTGCTTGACCAGCTGTCCGCGCAGCCTTGTCCTGACCTCGTCGAGTTCGATCGGGCCTGCCAGGTCGCGCAGCTGGGTCATGGCCAGCCCCGCATACCCACAGGGGTTGATTCGGCGGAATGGCGCAAGGTCCATGTCCACGTTCAGAGCAAGGCCGTGGAAAGAACGGCCGTTGCGGATTCGCAGGCCGAGGGAGGCGATTTTCGCTCCGTCGACATAGACACCCGGCGCATCGGGCTTGGCCACGGCAACCACGCCGTAGCTGGCGAGCAGGTCGATCAGCGTGCGCTCGATGCGGCTGACCAGTTCGCGCACGCCAAAGCCCAGGCGGCGTACGTCCAGCAGCAGGTAGGCCACCAACTGCCCGGGGCCATGGTAGGTCACCTGGCCGCCGCGGTCGGTCTGCACCACCGGGATGTCGCCCGGCACCAGCAGGTGCTCGGCCTTGCCGGCCTGGCCCTGGGTGAAGACCGCGGGGTGCTCGACCAGCCAGATTTCATCCTGGCTGTCCGGGCTACGCTGCTCGGTGAAGCGACGCATGGCCTCCAGCACCGGTTCATAGGGCTGCAGGCCAAGCTCGCGAACACCGAGGCAAAGGGACATCACAGCACCATTTTCACGATGCCGGTGGCACGCAGGGCACTGTTGATGTCGTGCAGCTGGTTTTCGCTTTCGGCCACGATGTGCAGTTGCACGGTGGTGTACTTGCCTTCCTTGCTCTGGCGCTCGGCCAGGGTGGAAAGGTCGACCTTGGCGTGCTTGCTGAGGATTTCGATGACCGTGTCCTTGAAGCCGACAACGGTATCGCCGATGACCTTGATCGGGTAATCGGCGCAGGGGAATTCGATTTTGTGCGACTTGACGTCAGGTTCGCTCATGGCGCAAACGCCCTCGTAAGGCGTGGCAACAACAGCGCCCCCGCAGGAGTTACGGGGGCGTGCAGGTCACGTATCAGTTGAACAACCCGTAGAAGAACAGACGGATGCTATCCCACATACGGCGGAAGAAACCACCTTCCTCAACGCCGTCGAGGGCGATCAGGTCGGCGCTGTGAACCACTTGCTCGTCCAGTTTGACTTCCACTTTGCCGATCACGTCACCTTTGGCGATTGGTGCGGTGAGCTGCGGGTTCATGGTCATCGAAGCCTGCAGGCGCTTCAATTGGCCTTTAGGCATAGTCATGGTCAGGTCGTCGGCCAGGCCAGCCTTGACTTGGCCAGTGGCGCCCTTCCATACCGGCGCCTGGGTCAGCTCGGTGCCCTTCTGGTAGAAGGTCTGGGTTTCGAAGAAGCGGAAACCGTAGGTCAGCAGCTTCTGGGTTTCGGCGGCGCGGGCTTGCTCGCTGTTGGTGCCGAACACCACGGCGATCAGGCGCTGACCGTCACGCACGGCCGATGCCACCATGCAGTAGCCGGCTTCTTCGGTGTGGCCGGTTTTCAGACCGTCGACGGTCTTGTCACGCCACAGCAGCAAGTTACGGTTAGGCTGCTTGATGTTGTTCCAGAAGAACTCTTTCTGCGAGTAGATGGCGTAGTGGGCCGGGTCGATGTTGATGATCGCGCGGGCCAGCAGGGCCATGTCGTGGGCCGAGGAGTAGTGCTCCGGGTTCGGCAGGCCGGTCGGGTTCATGAAGTGGCTGTTGGACATGCCCAGTTCGGCAGCGGTCTTGTTCATCATGTCGGCGAAGGCGTCTTCGCTGCCGGCGATGTGCTCGGACAGGGCGACCGAGGCGTCGTTGCCCGACTGGATGATGATGCCGTGCAGCAGGTCGCTGACGGTAACCTGGCTACCAACCTTGATGAACATGCGCGAACCGCCGGTGCGCCAGGCGTTCTCGCTGACGGTGACCGGGTCGTTCTCGCCGATCTGGCCACGACGGATGTCGACGGTGGCGATGTAGGCGGTCATCAGCTTGGTCAGGCTGGCCGGTGGCAGGCGCTCGTCACCGTTGTTCTCGACCAGCACGTTGCCGCTGGACGCGTCCATGAGTACGTAGGACTTGGCAGCCAGCTGCGGAGGTGCAGGCATCATCTGCTCCGCCGCGAAGGCAGCGGGCGTGAGCATCAGCAGTACGGGCAGGCAAAGTCGTTTGGCAAGGTTGGTGATGTTCATCCGTCTCTCGAAAATCGCTAATGGTCTGATGTTCCCTGGGCCACATCGTGTGCCCAGCGCCAGTCAGTCTAGTTTTAGTGGCCGCAGGCCTGGCCCGCAAAGTGCGACCTGATGTCGCTACGGGCAAAAGCGAACAGTGTACATGCCCGCGTTCGACAATTCATGACAAAACCGACAGTTTGGTGTCGCCTTCTTCGCGGGCAAGCCCGCTCCCACAGGAAACGCGAAACGCTGTGGGAGCGGGCTTGCCCGCGAAGAACGCGACGCGGTCAGTCAGCTGTGACCAGCTTGGCCTGCCCAAGGTTCGCCAGGCGAATGCTGTTCTGTGCCTGCTGGATTTCACCCTGGCTGTTGAACGGCCCCAGGCGCACGCGGTGCAGGGTCTGCTGGTTGCGCACGATCGAGCTGATGAACACCGGCGCGCTGACCATGGTGCTGAGCTTGGAGCGCAGCAGTTCGGCGGCATCGGGGTTGGCGAAGGCGCCCACCTGCAGGACATTGCCGGCACCGCCAGCCGGTACGCTGCCGCCGGCCACCTGCACCGGCACCACCGGGGCTGCGTGCTGCTGCGGCGGTGGCGTCCACTGCTCGACGCGCCCGGTGCTGGCCGGGATCGCCTGGGTCTGGGCGACCTGTGGCTCCTTGAGCATCAGCGGCGGCTGCTGGCCCTTCTGCGCCCACCATTGTTGCGGGTCGATGCCTTCCACGCGCACATGGGCGGTGCCGATCTCGGCGTAGCCCAGTTTCTTCGCCGCCGCGTAGGACAGGTCGATGATGCGGTCGGAATAGAACGGGCCACGGTCATTGACCCGCAGGATCACGCTGCGCCCGTTGGCCAGGTTGGTCACCCGAACGTAAGCCGGCAGCGGCAGGGTCTTGTGCGCCGCGCTCATGCCGTACAGGTCATAGAGCTCGCCGTTGGCGGTGTTCTGCCCGTGGAACTTGGTGCCGTACCACGACGCGGTGCCCTCGGCGCGGTAGTTGCGCGCGTCCTGCATTGGGTAGTAGGTCTTGCCCAGCACGGTGTACGGGTTGGCCTTGTAGGCCCCGGTGTGCACGGTCGGCGTGGCGTCGGGGATCTTGTTGACGTCCACGTCCCACCACGGCGCGCCGTCCTTGTGCGCCCGGTTGATATCCAGGCCCGGCTGGGAGCGCACGGCGTTGCCGCCACCCTGGGAGGTCGGGCGGCTGGAGGAACAGCTGACCAGCAGCATGCCCACGGTCATGCAGGTCAGCAGCTTCAAGGTGTTGGCAGAGAACATTGCGCGCATTACTTGATGCCCCGTACTTGGACCAGCTGTTCGGCAAGCTGATGCACCGCCATGGCATACATCACGCTGCGGTTGTAGCGAGTGATCGCGTAGAAGTTCTTCAGGCCCATCCAGTACTCGGGGCCGTTGTCACCTTCCAGGCGGAAGGCAGTCACCGGCAGATCATCGCGCAACGCATCATGGCTCGACCAGCCCAGCGCCCGCAACTCCCCGACCGTTTTCACCGGCTCAATGCCGCTGGTCAGGCCCTCGTCGGCCCGCGGGCCACTGACCTGGGCGCGGCTGACCACGCCCTCGCCGGCCACCCAGCCATGGCGCTTGAAGTAGCTGGCCACGCTGCCGATGGCATCGTCGGGGTTGTTCCAGATGTTGATATGGCCGTCAGCGTCGAAGTCCACCGCATAGTTGCGGAAACTGCTTGGCATGAACTGCGGCAGGCCCATGGCACCGGCGTAGGAGCCTTTCAGGGTGAGCGGGTCGAGCTGTTCCTCACGGGCCAGCAGCAGGTACTCGCGCAGTTCCTTGCGGAAGAATTCGGCACGCGGCGGGTAGTCGAACGCCAGGGTCGACAAGGCATCCATTACCCGGTAATTGCCGGTGTTGCGGCCAAAAAACGTCTCCACGCCGATGATCGCCACGATGTACTGGGCCGGCACGCCATATTCCTGCTCAGCCCGGGCCAGCACGGCTTCATGCTGGCGCCAGAAATCCACACCCCGGGCGATGCGCGCGTCGGTGATGAACATCGGCCGGTATTCCTTCCACGGCTTGACCCGTTCGGCCGGGCGCGAAATGGCATCGAGGATCGACTGCTTGCGCTGCACCTCGTGGAACACGCCCTGCAGCTGCTCGCTGGCAAAGCCATAGTCGCGGCTCATCTGGCCGATGAACTCGGCCACCTGTGGCGAACCGTCGTAATCGCCGGCATGGGCCAGTTGTACAGCGCCGAACAGGCCCACCGCGCCGACCCACGGCGCACAACGGGCAGCCCAGTTACGCACTGCTTGCATGAAATTCTTCACCTTTTTCAAACCTGTGCAATCCACTTGCGGTGCGTATGGATCGACATCAGAACGCCAAACGCTGACAACAGCGTCACCAACGATGTTCCGCCATAGCTGATGAAGGGCAGCGGCACGCCCACCACGGGCAGAAGGCCGCTGACCATACCGATATTGACGAACACGTACACAAAGAAAGTCATGGTCAGGCTGCCCGCGAGCAGCTTGCCGAACAGGGTTTGCGCCTGCGCGGTAATCATCAGCCCGCGGCCGATCAGCAGCAGGTAGACGATCAACAGCAGGCAGATACCAACCAGGCCGAACTCCTCGCCGAGCACGGCGATGATGAAGTCGGTGTGGCTTTCGGGCAGAAAGTCCAGGTGCGACTGGGTGCCGAGCAGCCAGCCCTTGCCGAACACCCCGCCGGAGCCGATGGCCGCCTTGGACTGGATGATGTTCCAACCGGTGCCCAACGGGTCGCTTTCCGGGTCGAGGAAGGTCAGTACCCGCTGCTTCTGGTAGTCATGCATCACGAAGAACCACATCGCCACCGCCACCGGCACAGTGGCCGCCAGCACGCTGAGGATCCAGCGCCAGCGCAGCCCGCCCATGAACAGCACGAACGCACCGGAGGCCAGAATCAGCAAGGCCGTACCCAGGTCCGGCTGGCGCACGATAAGAATGAACGGCACGCCGATCAACACCAGGCTGATTGCCACATGTTTCAGGTGTGGCGGCAAGGTGCGCTTGGACAGGTACCAGGCGATGGTCGCCGGCATGATGATCTTGAGAAATTCCGAGGGCTGGAAGCGAATCACCCCGGGGATGTTGATCCAGCGTGTGGCGCCCATGGCGTTGTGGCCCATGACGTCCACCACCACCAACAGGAACACCCCCACCAGGTACGCCAGGGGCACCCAGCGCGCCATGAAGCGCGGCTCCAGCTGGGCGATGACGAACATCGACACCAGGCCGATGCCGAACGAGGTGGCCTGCTTGAGCAGCAGGTCCCAGTTCTTGCCGCTGGCCGAATAAAGTACGAACAGGCTGCCGGCCGCAAGGGTCAGCAGGATGACCAGCAAGGGGCCGTCGATGTGGATGCGCTGCAGAAAGCTGGCGCGCCGCCGCATCACGTCCTCGCTGGAGAGCATGCGATCGAAATTGTTTTTCACGGAGCCGTTTCCTGGGCGACGGTGGCAGGAGCGAATTCAGGCTTGAGCCGGCCGTTCTCGTCGAGCAGCCAGGCGTCCATGATCTGCCGCACCACGGGGGCGGCAACGCCCGAGCCGGACTCACCGTTCTCGACCATCACCGAAACCACGATCTTCGGATCGTCGGCCGGGGCGAAGGCAACGAACAGCGCGTGGTCGCGGTGGCGCTCCTGAAGTTTGTTGCGGTCGTATTTCTCGCCTTGCTTGATCGCCACCACCTGGGCGGTGCCGCTCTTGCCGGCAATGCGGTACTGGGCGCCGGCGGCGGCCTTGCGGGCGGTGCCGCGGGCGTTGTGCATCACCTGTTCCATGCCATGGGTGACCTTGGCCCAGTCGGACTTGTCACGCAGGACGATGTTTTCCATGGGGTTGGGGTCCACCGGTGGCTGGCCTTCGATGGACTTGGCCAGGTGCGGGCGGTTCCACACGCCCTTGTTGGCGATCAGCGCGGTGGCCTGGGCCAGCTGCAGTGGCGTGGCCTGCATGTAGCCCTGGCCGATGCCGAGGATCAGGGTTTCCCCCGGGAACCAGGCCTGGCGCCGGGTGGCGCGTTTCCATTCGCGCGACGGCATCAGCCCGGGCGATTCCTCGAACATGTCCAGGGCCACCTTCTGGCCGATGCCGAACCGGTTCATGTAGCTGGACAGCCGGTCGATGCCCATCTTGTGGGCCAGGTCGTAGAAGTAGGTGTCGTTGGAACGCATGATCGCGGTGTCCAGGTCGACCCACCCGTCACCGGTACGGTTCCAGTTACGGTACTTGTGGTCGTAATTGGGCAACTGGTAATAGCCCGGGTCGAACACCCGGCTGCTGGCGTTGACCACGCCGCTGTCCAGGCCGGCGATGGCCACTGCTGGCTTGATGGTCGAGCCCGGCGGGTACAGGCCGCGCAGGACGCGGTTGAACAGTGGCCGGTCGATCGAGTCGCGCAGCTCGGCATAGGCCTTGAAGCTGATGCCGGTCACGAACAGGTTGGGGTCGAAGCTTGGCTGGCTGACCATCGCCAGCACTTCGCCGGTGCGCGGGTCGAGCGCCACCACCGCGCCACGGCGCCCGCCCAGGGCGGCCTCGGCGGCCTCCTGCAGCTTGATGTCCAGGCTCAGGATGATGTCCTTGCCCGGCTTCGGGTCGGTGCGCTTGAGCACCCGCAGCACGCGGCCACGGGCGTTGGTTTCTACTTCCTCGTACCCCACCTGGCCATGCAGCTCGGGCTCGTAGAAACGCTCGATGCCGGTTTTGCCGATATGGTGGGTGCCGCTGTAGTTGACCGGGTCGAGGGTCTTGAGCTCTTTTTCGTTGATGCGCCCGACATAACCGACCGAATGGGCAAAATGCGCGCCCTGTGGGTAGTGGCGCACCAGCTGGGCGACCACCTCCACCCCCGGCAGGCGGAACTGGTTCACGGCTACCCGGGCGATCTGCTCTTCGTTCAGCTCGAACAGGATCGGCACCGGCTCGAACGGCCGGCGGCCCTGCTTCATGCGTTTTTCGAACAGGGCGCGGTCGTCGGCGGTCAACTCCAGCACTTCGACGATGGTATCCAGCACTTCCTGCCAGTTACCCGCACGTTCGCGGGTCATCGACAGGCTGAAGCTTGGCCGGTTGTCGGCGACGATCACCCCGTTGCGGTCGAAGATCAGGCCACGGGTTGGCGGAATCGGCTGCACATGCACCCGGTTGTTTTCCGAAAGCGTGGAGTGATAGTCGTACTGGATGATCTGCAGGTAATACAGCCGCGCGACCAACACGCAGATGAGCAGCATCACCGCCACGGCGCCGACAACGACGCGGTTACGCACCAGGCGGGCGTCTTTCTCGTGGTCCTTCAGACGGATCGGCTGCGACATCGGGCGGCTTACAGGCTCATTTGTGGTACGGATGCCCGGACAACACGGTCCAGGCGCGGTAGATCTGCTCGCCGATGAGTATCCTTACCAACGGGTGCGGCAGGGTCAGCGGCGACAGCGACCAACGTTGCTCGGCGCGCGCGCAGACCTCCGGCGCCAGCCCTTCCGGGCCGCCCACCATCAAGTTCACCGTGCGCGAGTCCAGCCGCCAGCGGTCCAGCTCGGTGGCCAGCTGCTCGGTACTCCAGGGCTTGCCATGGACCTCCAGGGTGACGATGCGTTCCCCTGGCTGCACCTTGCTCAGCATGGCCTCGCCCTCCTGACGAATCAGGCGGGCGACGTCGGCATTCTTGCCACGGGTGTTCAGCGGGATTTCCACCAGCTCAAGCGACAGCTCCTGGGGCAGGCGCTTGGCATATTCATGCCAGCCTTCCTCGACCCACTTGGGCATGCGCGAGCCGACCGCGATCAGGCGCAGACGCACGACGCTTCCTTATTCCCGGTCTTTGAGCTTGTCGGTGAAGTAGTCGCTGGCGTTTTCCGGGCTGTGGTGCTTGGCATCGGCGGCACGGCTTTGCTCGGCACCGGCCCACAGGCGCTCCAGGTCGTAGAACTGGCGGGCAGCGGCGGTCATCATGTGGACGATGACGTCGTTCAGGTCCAGCAGTACCCAGTCGCTGTCGCCCTTGCCTTCTTCGCCCAGTGGCTGCGCGCCCTCTTTCTTGACCGCTTCACGGACCTTTTCCAGCATCGCGTTGATCTGGCGGTTGGAGGTACCGGTGGCGATGATCATGTAGTCGGTCAGGCTGTGCTTTTCACGCACGTCGATGACCTGGATGTCCTGGGCCTTGACGTCTTCCAGAGCGCTGATGGTCAGTTTGACCAGTGCTTCGCCATTGATTTTCTGCTTGCTCATATAAAACTCTTCAACTCGTTTGGATGAGGCGCCCTGGGGCACCGTCAGTTGGGCGCACGATACAGTTCATGCGCCTCGATGTAGGCCAGTACGGCGTCCGGCACCAGGAACCTCACCGATTTGCCGCTGGCCAGCAGCTGTCGGATCTGTGTAGCCGACACCGCAAGCGGTGTCTGCCAGACGAACGAAATATTCCCCGCCGGGCCGGACATGGCGGTGGGATCGCTCTGCGAGCGCGCAGCCAGCAGGTTGCGCAGCTCGTCGGGTGGTTCAACGTCGGCATCCGGGCGTTGCAATACCAGGATGTGACAGTGTTGCAGCAATTCTTCCCAGCGGTGCCAACCCGGCAGGCCGCAAAAGGCGTCCCAGCCCAGCACCAGGAACAGCTGGTCGTCGGCGCCCAGCTCCGCGCGAACCGACTCCAGCGTGTCGATGGTGTACGACGGCTTGTCACGTGCAAGCTCGCGGGCATCGACGCTCAGGCAGGCAACGCCCTGTACCGCTTCACGCACCATGGCCAGGCGATCCTGCGCTGCCACCTGCGGGGTGTCGCGGTGCGGCGGGCGGGCGTTGGGCAGCAGGCGCAACTCATCGAGCGCCATGAACTCGGCCACTTCCAGCGCGCTGCGCAGGTGGCCGATGTGCACGGGGTCGAACGTACCGCCAAGAATGCCGATGCGCCGGGCTGCCTGGGCCTTGCTCAACTCAGCAGGACTCCTGGCCGCGCAGCTGGCCGTCACCGACCACCACGTACTTCTCGCAGGTCAGGCCTTCCAGGCCGACCGGGCCGCGGGCATGCAGCTTGTCGGTGGAAATGCCGATTTCCGCGCCCAGGCCATATTCGAAGCCGTCGGCGAAGCAGGTTGGGGTGTTGAGCATCACCGACGCCGAGTCGACTTCGGCCATGAACTGGCGGGCCTGGCCCTGGTGTTCGGTGAGGATCGAATCGGTGTGGTGCGAGCCATAGTGGTTGATGTGCTCGATGGCCTGGTCCAGGCCGTCGACCACACGAATCGACAGGATCGCGTCGAGGTACTCGGTGTGCCAGTCGTCTTCCGTGGCCGGCTTGGCGTCGATCAGTGCGCGGGTGCGTTCACAGCCGCGCAGCTCGACGCCCTTCTCGATGAAGCGGCGGGCCATTTCCGGCAGGAAGCCTTCGGCTACGCGCTGGTCGACCAGCAGGGTTTCCATGGCGCCGCAGATGCCATAGCGGTAGGTCTTGGCGTTGAACGCCACGCGCCAGGCTTTTTCCAGGTCGGCATGCTCGGCCACGTAGACGTGGCAGATACCGTCCAGGTGCTTGATCACCGGTACGCGGGCATCACGGCTGATGCGCTCGATCAGGCCACGGCCGCCGCGCGGCACGATGACATCGACGAACTCGGGCATGCTGATCAGCGCGCCGACGGCTTCACGGTCGGTGGTTTCGACCACCTGCACCACGGCAGCCGGCAGGCCAGCCGTGGCCAGGCCACGCTGGATGCAGGTGGCGATGGCGCGGTTGGAGTGGATGGCCTCGGAGCCACCGCGCAGGATGGTGGCGTTGCCCGACTTCAGGCACAAGCTGGCTGCATCGATGGTCACGTTCGGGCGCGACTCGTAGATGATCCCGATCACCCCCAGCGGCACACGCATCTTGCCCACCTGGATGCCCGACGGGCGGTAGCTCATGTCGCGAATGGCACCCACCGGGTCCGGCAGGCTGGCCACCTGGCGCAGGCCGGTGATCATGCCGTCGATACGCGCCGGGGTCAGCGCCAGGCGGTCGAGCAGCGCCGGTTCCAGGCCGTTGGCGCGGCCAGCGGCCAAGTCCAGTTCGTTGGCGGCGGTAAGCTCGGCACGGGCGGCGTCCAGCGCGTCGGCGGCGGCCTGCAGGGCGCGGTTCTTCTGCGCGGTGCTGGCACGGGCAATCACCCGCGAAGCCTGGCGAGCGGCGTGACCCAGGCGGGCCATGTAGTCAAGAACGGACTCAGTCATGGGTTCGGTGTCTTGGCGAAGGGGAAATCGGCTGATTATAACTGTCGCGCAGGTGTACGCCCAGCGGCGGGTGGCGGATGGTAGAAAATCGGTGGCCGGGCGCCACTTGCCGGGCGGATCGCGAGCTGCGCCCGCTGCTACCGAGCACTGTTTCCCCTAGAAACGTCCAGACACCAATGAATGGCTCAGCCGCTTCAGCCAGGGTTAAGCCATTCATTGCTATCATCCCGGCCTTCTTCCTCATGAATCGCCAGCATGCCAGCCTGTGCCCTGCCCGACAGCTTCTTCGACCGCGACGCCCAAACCCTGGCCAAGGCATTGCTGGGCAAGGTGATCCGCCACCGCCACGGCGGCCTGTGGCTGGCCGCGCGCATCATCGAAACCGAGGCTTACTACCTCATCGACAAGGGTAGTCACGCCTCCCTCGGCTATACCGAGAAACGCAAGGCGCTGTTCCTCGACGGCGGGCACATCTACATGTACTACGCACGCGGTGGCGATTCACTCAATTTCAGTGCCCAAGGCCCGGGGAATGCGGTGTTGATCAAGTCCGCCTACCCATGGCTCGATGGGCTATCCGATGCCAACAGCCTGGCGCAGATGCAACTGAACAACCCCGATGCCAGCGGCAACCTGCGCCCGGCCGAACGCCTGTGCGCCGGGCAAACCCTGCTGTGCAAGGCCATGGGCCTGAAGGTGCCACAGTGGGATGCGCAACGCTTCGACCCCGAGCGCCTGTACGTCGAAGATTGCGCCATTGCCGTGCCACGGATCATCCAGGCTGCACGCCTGGGCATTCCCCATGGCCGCGACGAACACCTGCCCTACCGTTTCGTTGACGCCGAATACGCCCGCTTCTGTACCCGGAACCCGCTGCGCCGTGGGCAAGTCGAAGGGCGGGACTTTTTTATCCTCGAACAAGGAACCTGAACCATGGGCCAATGGCTCGACAGCCTGACCGGCTGGCTCAGCGCCAACCCCCAGTGGCTTGGCCTGGCGATTTTCCTGGTTGCCTGCGTGGAATGCCTAGCCATCGCCGGCATCATCGTGCCCGGCACGGTGCTGCTGTTCGCCGTTGCGGTACTGGCCGGCAGCGGCGCGTTCAGCCTTGGCGAAACCTTGCTGCTGGGCTTTCTCGGTGGTTTGCTGGGCGATGCGCTGTCGTACACCATCGGCAAATATTTCCACCAGAACATCCGCCGCCTGCCCCTGCTGCGCCATCACCCGGAATGGATAGGCAGCGCCGAAACCTACTTCCAGCGCTATGGCGTTGCCAGCCTATTGGTAGGCCGTTTCATCGGCCCGTTGCGGCCGATGTTGCCGATGGTGGCCGGCATGTTCGACATGCCGCTGCCGCGCTTCATCGCGGTGAGCCTGTTGGCCGCCGCCGGCTGGTCGGTGGCGTACCTGTTGCCCGGCTGGGCCACGGGCGCTGCGATGCGCCTGCCGCTGCCGGACGGGTTCTGGCTGGATGCAGGCATCATTGCCGGCACCCTGGCGGTGCTGATCGGGCTGAGCCTCAACAGCAGCGTGCGTGACCAGCGCCACGGGACCCGGTTGATCGCCGGGCTGAGCTTCATTGCCTTGACGGCAGTGTTCCTCGGCTGGCCGTACCTGCAGGCTTTCGACCAGGGGGTGATGACACTGGTGCAGGAACACCGCAGCCAGATGATCGACGGCGCCGTGGTGCTGGTAACGCGGCTAGGCGACTTCAAGACCCAGTTCTACCTGGGTGGCGTGCTGACGGGCTTGCTGCTGCTCACCCGGCAGTGGCGCCATGCCCTGTTCGCCGGCGGCACGCTGATAGGCACTGCACTGGCCAATGGCTCGCTGAAATGGCTGTTCGCCCGCGCCCGGCCGGAGGTACTGAGCGACCCATTGACCAGCTACAGCATGCCCAGTGGGCACAGTTCGGCGTCGTTTGCGTTCTTTCTGACCCTGGCGGTGCTGGCCGGGCGCGGCATGCCCCCGCGCATGCGCCTGACCTGGGTGCTGCTGGGCTGCATTCCGGCACTGGCGATTGCCTTGTCGCGGGTGTACCTGGGGGCGCATTGGCCGACCGACATCATGGCTGGCGCGTTGCTGGCCTGCTGCGTGTGTGCGCTTAGCCTGACCCTGGTGCAGTACCGCCAGCCGCTGACGGCAATGCCGCAGCGGGTGTGGTGGCTGATATTGCCGGCGTGCGTGGCGTTGCTGGCGTTCTTTGCCCTGCATGCGTTGCCGCATGCGCTGCTTCGTTATCAGTATTGAGGTTGCCTGGGCGGGCCCTTTCGCGGGGCCGGATCAGGCAAACAACTCACCCTGGATCCGCTCCAGCAACTTCTGGATTTCCTCAAGCCGCTCACCCGGTGAGTCGATGGCCAGCAGATCAAGCTTGTCCTCTTCCATGAACGGCAGCAGGTAGGCCAACTGGTTGGCCAGGGCCTGGCGCCCGTCCACCTCGCGGGGCATGTCCAGCGCCTCGACCATCGGGTGCTCGCCCAGTGCCACCAGCAGCGCCAGCAGGTCGTCGTCGTGCTCGGTCAGCGGGCTGTCGGCCTGCTCCGCCAGCCAGTGCACCTCGCCCAGCAGCAACTGGTCCTTCTGCACCTCGGTTTGGCTCAGCTCGAAACGCCGCACGCCTTCCACACGGATGCCCAACAGGCCGTTGTCCTGTTGGACGAAATCGCGAATCAGCGCCTCGCAACCGATCGACGCCACCACCGGCGGCGCCTTGCCCACCTGTTCGCCTTCGACGATGCACACCACGCCAAAGCCGCTGCCCTGCTTCATGCAGCGGCTGATCATGTCCAGGTAGCGCGCCTCGAAGATCTGCAAGTCCAGCAGGCACCCTGGAAACAACACGGTATTGAGAGGAAACAGCGGTAGCGTCATCACAACTCCTCAAGCCACCAGGCTGACCGCCAACGGCAGGAACACCGCCGTGGCCACCCCCATCAGGCTCATCGCCAACGCGGCGAAGGCGCCGCACTCGTCACTTTCCTGCAAAGCCACCGAGGTGCCCACGGCATGCGCCGTCACACCCAGCGCCATGCCGCGCGCCTCAGGGCTGCGCACCCCCAGGCGGCTGAGCAGCGCCGGGCCGAAGATCGCCCCGATCACCCCGGTAATCAACACGAACACCGCCGCCAGGGCCGCCACCCCGCCAATCTGCTCGGCCACCAGCATGGCGATTGGCGAAGTCACCGACTTCGGCGCCATGGTCATCAGGATCATGTGCTCGGCCCCAAACCACCAGCCCAGCAGCAGGCAGCAGACCGTGGCGAACAGGCCTCCGATTACCAGCGTAGTAAAAGTCGGCCAGAACAGTTGGCGGATACGCCGCAGGTTGAGGTAGAGCGGCACGGCCAGGGCCACGGTGGCCGGGCCGAGCAGAATGTTCATGATCTCGGTGCTCTTGCGGTATTCGCCATAGCCAATGCCGCAGGCGAGCAGCACGCCGATCACCAGCAGCATCGACACCAGCACGGGCTGGAGGAAGATCCAACGGGTTTTCTCGTAGGCCGCCAGGACGATCTGGTACGCCCCCAGGGTGATGCCGATGCCGAACAGCGGGTGGTGGATCACCGCCTCCAGGGCGCCTTGCCAGTCAAGGGTCATGGCTGCTCCTCGTGTTTGCCCTGGCGGTGCATGAGCTTCTGCATCAGCACGCCGACGAATATCAGGGTGAGCAGGCAGGAGATCAGCAAGGCGCCGGCGATGGCCCAGAAGTCTGCGGCAATGTCCTTGGCATACACCATCACCCCCACTGCTGGCGGCACCAGCAACAGCGGCAGGTAACGCAGCAGGCTGCTGGCGGCTTCGTTCAACGGTTTGCCGACCTCGCCCCGGGCCATGAGGAAACACAGCAGCAACAGCAGGCCGATGATCGGCCCCGGGATGATCGGCACGCACAAGTGGTTGATCGCCGTTCCCAGCAGTTGAAACAGCACCAGCCAGGTCAAACCACGCAACAGCATAAGCATCTCCTTCGGCCATGCCGGCCATTATAAGCACGGGCTGGCTGTAAGCCGATATTCGCCGAAATGTGGTCAACTTGACTGAATCGGTTCGGCGTGCTGATCTTGCACACTCGTACCAAATGACAACCCGGAGAGTCGCCATGCCCTATGTACCCGTTACCGAGCTTGCGCAGTACGTTGGAAAGGAACTGGGACGTTCCGACTGGCTGAAGATCGACCAGCAGCGCATCAACCTGTTCGCCGAAGCCACGGGCGACTTCCAGTTCATTCATGTGGACCCGGCGAAGGCTGCCAAAACGCCGTTCGGCACCACCATCGCCCATGGCTTCCTGACCTTGTCGCTGATCCCCAAGCTGATGGAAGACATCCTGGTGCTGCCCGAGGGGCTGAAGATGGTGGTCAACTACGGCCTCGACAGCGTGCGCTTCATCCAGCCGGTGAAAGTGGACAGCAAGGTACGGTTGAAGGTGGACCTGGGTGAAGTGACCGAGAAGAAACCGGGGCAGTGGTTGCTCAAGGCCACCGTTACCTTGGAGATCGAGGGCGAAGAGAAACCGGCCTATATCGCCGAACCGCTATCGCTCTGCTTCGTCTGACCCCAAAGGCTGCCCACTTCCCCGTAGGCGCGAGCAAAGCTCGCGATGCTTTCTCTGGCGCTGACCATTTCGGTTGCCTGTGACGGCCTCATCGCGAGCTGCGCTCTCTCCTACCAGAGTTGCAGCTGCTGTTTCCGTCGGGTCACAGATACCTGCGCCCCGTATTCTGCGGCATACTCGGCAAACCTTTGTGCCCGGATTCCGCCATGCGTCCACTGCTCCCCCTCGCGCTGTCCCTGATGCTCGCTGCCTGTGGCGATGGCGAGTCGCTGGCCCCGCCCGACGCCCGCCTGCCCGATGGCGGCCGCTACCGGGGCCAGGTGGTCGACGGCCTGTTGCAGGGCGAGGGGCGGATCGACTACCCCAACGGCAGTTGGTACGCCGGCAGCTTCAAGGACGGCCAGTGGCACGGCCAGGGCGAATGGCGCGGCAGCAATGGCGAGATCTACCGCGGCCAGTTCGACAAGGGCCTGTTCCATGGCCTGGGCGACCTGACCACGCCGGGCAGCCACTACGCCGGCACCTTCAGCCATGGCCGGCGCGACGGCGAAGGCACCCTCAAGCAGGCCGACCAGAGCTACCGTGGCCAGTTCAAGGACGACCAGTACGACGGTGCCGGCGAGCTCGAAATGGCCGACGGCAGCCGCTACCAAGGCTTGTTCGCCAAAGGCAAGCCCAATGGGGCCGGCGTACGCAGTGACGCCAGCGGCAACCAGTTCAGCGGCCGCTTCGTCGATGGCCAGCTGCAAGGCAGCGGCACCTACGACAGCGTCGATGGCGAGCAGTACATCGGTGAGTTCAAGGATAACCGCCTGGAAGGCCGCGGCCGCTATGAGAATGCCGATGGCGATGTGTGGATCGGCGAATTCAAGGACGGCTCGCTGCTCGGTGAAGGCGAACTGCTGGGCAGCGACGGCAGCCATTACAAAGGTGGCTTTGCCGACTGGCACCTGTCTGGCCAGGGTAGCCTGCAGCTGCCCGATGGCAGCAAGTATGTCGGCGGTTTCGACAACGACGCCTACCAAGGCCAGGGCAAGTTGACCCTGGCCAACGGCCTGGTCGAAAGCGGCTACTGGGTCAACGGCGTGCGCGTGCGCGACCAGCACGGCAAGTTGCTGCCCGACCCGCTGGACCTGGCCCTGCTCAACCAGGGCCGCCTGCTCGACGAAGCGCTGGCCAAGGTGCCGCGCTCGGCCGCGCCGATCCAGCTGTACAGCCTGGTATTGGCCGGTGACGGCCAGCAGAGCGTGTTCCTGCGCGAAGCCGACTACGTGAGCAACATGCTCAAGGTGCGTTTCGGCGCCCGCGGCCAGGTCACCTTGGTGAACCACCGCGACCAGATGGCGACCCGGCCCATGGCCACCCGCGAAAACCTGACCCGCGCCGCCCGCACCTTGGCCGAACGCAGCGGCCCGGAAGACCTGGTGTTCATCTACCTGACCAGCCACGGCAGCGAAGACCACCAACTGGTGCTCGACCAGCCGCGCCTGCAGCTGGCCGACCTGTCCGCCGACGAACTGGCCAGCGCCCTCGCCCCCCTCAAGGACCGCGACAAGATCATTGTCATCTCCGCCTGTTATTCAGGGGGCTATATCCCGGCACTCAAGGACGACCGCACGCTGATCATGACCGCCGCACGCGCTGACCGGGTGTCGTTCGGCTGTTCGGAAGAGGCCGACTTCACCTACTTCGGCGACGCCCTGTTCGCCGAAGCGCTGAACCAGACAGACGACCTGAAACAGGCGTTTGAACTGGCGCGCAGCAGTGTTGCCGAACGAGAACGCAGGGAAGGTTTCGAGGCTTCCGAGCCCCAGTTCTGGGCACCGCCCGCAGTACTGGCACATTGGCAGCGCTTGCGCCGGCAACAGGCAGAGGAAGCCTTGCGCAATGCGGCGCAGGCGCAAGCGCAGGAACAGGCAAAAAGCCCTGCCAGCCACTAAGCTTGTGTGTAACAAGGGAGAGACATCATGTATTTGACGCCTCAGCATGTCCTGCTTGCCGGCGCTACCGGCCTGACCGGCGAGCACCTGCTCGACCGCCTGCTCAACGAGCCGACCATCAGCCGCGTGCTGGCGCCGACCAGGCGGCCCCTGGCCGAGCACCCGCACCTGGAAAACCCGGTGGGTGACCCGGCGGTGTTCCTCCCTCAGCTGGCCGGGCGAGTGGATATCGCCTATTGCTGCCTGGGCACCACGATCAAGCAGGCAGGATCGGAGCAGGCCTTCCGCGCGGTCGACCTGGACATGGTGGTGGCGTTCAGCAAGCGTGCCCGGGAAATGGGTGCGCGGCATCTGCTGGTGGTGAGTGCGATTGGGGCCGACCCCAAGTCGTCGATTTTCTACAATCGGGTCAAGGGCGAGATGGAAGAAGCGCTCAAGGCCCAGGACTGGCCACAGCTGACCATCGTCCGGCCTTCGCTGCTGCTGGGTGAGCGGGCCGAGCCACGGCTGGGCGAGCGGTTGGCATCGCCGTTTTCCAGGCTGATTCCGGGTAGGTACCGGGGGATCGAGGCTTGCACACTGGCACGGGCGCTGTGGCGCTTGGCGCTGGAGGAAGAGGATGGGGTGCGGGTGGTTGAGTCGGATGAGTTGCGCAAGCTGGGCAAGCATTGATGGCGGCTTGTGAGGGCCTCTTCGCAGGCAAGCCTGCTCCTACACCCTGTAGGAGCAGGCTTGCCTGCGATAGGGCCTTCACAGACCACCCCGCGCGTTGAACCCAACGCCGGCCGCCGTCAGCAAGGACAACGGCAGCAGCAAGGTATCGAGCAGCATGCTCCCAGGCAGATCCAGCCGCGGATACGCTGGCGCCTCAGCCCCGAAGTGATCCTTCGGGCAACACCCGCCATTGATCGCGTACAGGTCCAGCCGCGTTCCGGCATATACCAGTGGCGCCCCTGGCTTGCCGGCATCCAGGGTGCGCACCGTGGCACACCCGCCAAGCACCAGCATGGCCAGCGCCCCGGCCAGCAACTGCTTCAATCATCCGCCCCGTAATGATGCTCGCCCCAGCGCGGCAACATGTCCTGCGGTATGTTCAGCAGGTTGAGTACCCGCGCCACCACGAAGTCGACCAGGTCATCGATGGTTTGCGGCTGGTGGTAGAAGCCCGGCGCCGCCGGCAGTATCACCGCCCCCATCTGCGACAGCTTGAGCATGTTCTCCAGGTGAATGGTCGAGAACGGAGCCTCGCGCGGCACCAGGATCAGCTGGCGACGCTCCTTCAGGGTAACGTCGGCGGCGCGCTCGATCAGGTTGTTGCAGGCGCCGGTGGCGATGGCCGACAGCGTTCCCGTGGAACACGGCACCACCACCATTGCCGCTGGCGCACCCGAACCCGAAGCCACCGGCGACATCCAGTCTTCCTTGCCGTACACACGGATCTGCCCATCGGCAGCACCGGTGTATTCGGTGAGAAATGCCTGCATCGCCTGGGGCTTGGCCGGCAGCACCACGTCGGTTTCGGTGGACATCACCAACTGCGCGGCCTTGGAGATCAGAAAGTGCACCTCACGGTCCTCGCGCACCAGGCAGTCGAGCAGGCGCAGGCCATACTGTGCGCCAGAGGCGCCCGTCATGGCCAGGGTGATGCGCTCTGGCCCGCTCACTTCAGGGCCTCGGCCAGCTTGCCGTGCAGGCCGCCGAAGCCGCCGTTGCTCATGATCACCACATGGGTGCCTGGGCGCGCCTGGCCTTTCACCCGCTCGATGATGCCTTCGAGGCTGTCGGCCACCACGCTTGGCACCTTGCACAGGGCCGCGGTGGCGGCCAGGTCCCAACCGAGGTTGGCCGGGGCATACCAGATGACCTGGTCGGCATCGTTGACGCTTTCCGGCAAGCCATCACGGTGGGCACCCAGCTTCATGGAGTTGGAGCGTGGCTCGATGATGGCGATGACCGGCGCCTCGCCGACGCGCTTGCGCAGGCCGTCGAGGGTGGTGGCGATGGCGGTCGGGTGGTGAGCGAAGTCGTCATAGATGGTTACGCCCTGCACTTCGGCAACCTTTTCCATGCGCCGCTTGACGCTCTTGAACGCGCTCAGGCCTTCGATGCCCATGGCTGGCACCACGCCCACGTGGCGGGCAGCGGCCAAGGTGGCCAGGGCGTTGGCGACGTTGTGCTGGCCGGTCAGGCCCCAGTCCACCACGCCCTGGGCTTCACCTTCGAACAGCACTTCGAAGCGCGAGCCGTCGTCACTGAGCAGGCGCGCCTGCCACTGGCCACCGGCGCCAGTGGTCTGTACCGGGGTCCAGCAACCCATGCCGATAACCCGCTCCAGGGCGTGCTCGGTGGTGGGGTGAATGACCAGGCCTTCGCTTGGAATGGTGCGCACCAGGTGGTGGAATTGCCGCTCGATCGATGCCAGGTCTGGGAAGATGTCTGCGTGATCGAATTCGAGGTTGTTGAGGATCGCCGTGCGCGGGTGGTAGTGCACGAACTTCGAACGCTTGTCGAAGAAGGCGCTGTCATATTCATCGGCCTCGACCACGAAGAACGGCGTGCCGCCCAGGCGCGCCGACACCGAGAAGTTCTGTGGCACACCGCCAATCAAAAAGCCCGGGCTCATGCCAGCGTGCTCCAGCACCCAGGCGAGCATGCTGCTGGTGGTGGTCTTGCCATGGGTGCCGGCCACGGCCAATACCCAACGGCCCTGCAGCACATGGTCGGCCAGCCACTGCGGGCCGGAAACATAGGGCAGGCCCTTGTTCAGCACATATTCCACCGCTGGGTTGCCCCGCGACATGGCGTTGCCGATCACCACCAGGTCCGGTGCCGGGTCCAGCTGGGCCGGGTCGTAGCCCTGGGTCAGCTCGATGCCCTGGGCCTGGAGCTGAGTGCTCATGGGCGGGTAGACGTTGGCGTCGGAGCCGGTGACACGGTGGCCAAGTTCCTTGGCCAGCACCGCCAGCGAACCCATGAAAGTGCCGCAAATACCGAGAATATGAATGTGCATGGTCGACCTCGCAAAACTTCGAGGCAGGGTAGCCCAGGGCGCAGGAATTCGCACCCGGTGTTTTGCTCAGGCGCCCCTGGCGATGCCGTGTTTGCGCAGTTTTCGATACAAGGTATTGCGGCTGATGCCCAAGTGCTCGGCGACCCGGGTCAGGTGCCAGTGTTTTGCCTCCAGTATTTCCATCAACGCCTGGCGCTCGGCGTCCTGCAGCAGTTCACCACCTGCCTTGTAGGAGCGGGCTTGCCCCGCGAAAGGGGCTGACTCGACAGCTTCATTACCTGGTTGGACGCATTCGCGGGGCAAGCCCGCTCCTACAATGGCGGGGAGGTCAGGGAGGCGGATCAGGTTGTCTTCGCACAGGGCCACCAGGGTACGCAACACATTGCGCATCTGCCGCACGTTCCCCGGCCAGGCAAACGCCAGCAGTGCCTGCCGTGCCTCGGGCGCCAGGCGAACCCCCTGCCCGTGCGCCTCCTGGTGCAGCAGGAAATCCAGCAACGCCTCCTTGTCAGTGCGTTCACGCACCGCCGGCAGCGCCACCTCCAGCCCATTGAGCCGGTAGTACAGGTCTTCACGGAAACTGCCCTGCTCCACCCGCTCCAGCAAATCCCGGTGGGTGGCACTGACGATACGCACATCCACCGCCTGGGCCTCGCCGCCGATGGGCACCACCTGGCGCTCTTCGAGCACCCGCAACAGGCGGGTCTGCAGGGCCAGGGGCATGTCGCCGATCTCGTCGAGCAACAAGGTGCCACCATCGGCCTGCAGCAACTTGCCGCGCATGCCCTCCTTGCGCGCACCAGTGAAGCTGCCGCCGCGGTAGCCGAACAACTCGCTCTCGATCAGGCTTTCGGGTATCGACGCGCAGTTCACCGCCACGAACGGCTTGGCGCTACGCTGGCTGGCCCGGTGCACGGCTTGGGCGAATGCTTCCTTGCCGCAGCCGGTTTCACCGCGCAGCAGCAACGGAACGTCACGCTCGAACACCTTCACCGCACGGTGAAAGTCCTGTTGCAGCGCCGGGTCCAACAGGCAAATGCCCGGCTGCGCCGGTGCCCGGGCCTCGGCAAGGCTGCCCGGCACTGACCACACCGGCACCCTGGCCTGCCCGCGCAGGCTGGCGAACACCTGGCGGCCATCACGGGTGCGCAGCGGCCAGGCAGTGCTGCCGCCAGGGGTGGCGCGGCTGAACAGTTCGTCATGGCTGCAGGCAAAGAACCTGTCCAACGGTTTGCCCAGCACACCGCCACGAACGGTGCCCAGCAGGTTCAGCGCGCTTTGGTTGGCGGCGCAGATCCGGCCATCGCCATCGAACGCCAGCAAGCCTTCGCTGAACAGGCCCACCGATTCGGCCTGCAAGTGAAAACGCAACAACCAGTGCTGCTCGAAATGGCGCAGGAAGTAACAGCTTTCGATCATTTTCGCCGAAAGGTTGACCAGCGCCATGGTGTGGAATTGGCTCTGGCGCGACACATCCGGCCGCGCCGAGGACACGTCGAGCACGGCCAGCAGCTCACCGTGGGGGTCGAACACCGGGCTGGCCGAGCACGTCAGCCCGGTGTGGCGGCCACGAAAGTGCTCGTTCTGGTGAATGGTCAGGGCCTGGCGCTCGACCAGGCAGGTGCCAATGCCATTGGTGCCCTCGCGCGCCTCGCTCCAGTCTGCACCCAGCCATAGCCCGGCGTGCTCGAAGTTGCGCCGTTCATTGGGGGCGGTGACACAGTTGAGAATCACCCCACGGGCGTCGGTCAGCAACACCGCGTGGCCAGCACCGGATAATTGCTGGTGCAGGCTGTTCATCTCGTGGTCGGCAATTTTCAGCACCTGGCGCAGGCGCTCGCGGCTTTCCAGCAAGCGGCCATGCTCCAGCACCACCGGCGCCTCGCTGACCGAAGGGTCGAGGTGATAGTCGTCCAGGCAACGCAGCCA
Organism: Pantoea sp. Ap-967; assembly: GCF_011752565.1. Classification (GTDB taxonomy): domain Bacteria; phylum Pseudomonadota; class Gammaproteobacteria; order Pseudomonadales; family Pseudomonadaceae; genus Aquipseudomonas. The sequence goes on along the minus strand of NZ_VWXK01000011.1, from coordinate 137,236 downwards.
CGAGCGGGCAATCGAGGGGTCACTGTCGGCCTGGCCACGCGCCACGGTGTGCACCTGCTGGGCATGGCGGCTGAAGGGGTTGCTCTGCATGGTGTTGTTGTTCTCCGCAGATAGAGACTTCCCCCAGCATCCTCCACCCGCGCAGCCTTTGCAATGCAGCCACCTGCAACGTGTCGCAAACGGCACAAAGTGTCACCCAGGGCGTGCCAGGGCTGGCACACAGGCCCTTCAGCGCGCCCCGCAACGAGGCCTAAGCCATTGATTCCACAGGCGTGCACCACGCTGGCCCAACCTTTGCTCTACGCTTTTCAACTCCTCAACAAACATAACAGCCAGGAGACACACCATGCGTTACGCACATCCCGGTACCGAAGGCGCGAAGGTTTCCTTCAAGAGCCGCTACGGCAACTACATCGGTGGTGAGTTCGTTCCTCCGGTAAAGGGTGAATACTTCACCAATACGTCCCCGGTGAACGGCCAGCCGATTGCCGAATTCCCCCGTTCCACTGCCGAAGACATCGACAAGGCCCTGGATGCCGCCCACGCCGCAGCCGACGCCTGGGGCCGCACCTCGGTCCAGGACCGCTCCAATGTCCTGCTGCGCATCGCCGACCGCATCGAGCAGAACCTCGAAGTGCTGGCCATCACCGAAACCTGGGACAACGGCAAGCCGATCCGCGAAACCCTGAACGCCGACATTCCACTGGCCGTCGACCACTTCCGCTACTTCGCCGGCTGCATCCGCGCCCAGGAAGGCGGCGCGGCCGAAATCAACGAAACCACCGTGGCCTACCACATCCACGAACCGCTGGGTGTGGTTGGGCAGATCATTCCGTGGAACTTCCCGATCCTGATGGCCGCGTGGAAGCTCGCCCCGGCCCTGGCCGCCGGCAACTGCGTGGTGCTCAAGCCCGCCGAGCAAACCCCGCTGGGCATCAGCGTGCTGGTCGAGCTGATTGGCGACCTGCTGCCCAAAGGCGTACTGAACGTGGTGCAGGGCTATGGCCGCGAGGCCGGTGAAGCGCTGGCCACCAGCAAGCGCATCGCCAAGATCGCCTTCACCGGCTCCACCCCGGTGGGCTCGCACATCATGAAGTGCGCCGCCGAGAACATCATTCCGTCCACCGTCGAGTTGGGCGGCAAGTCGCCCAACGTGTACTTCGAAGACATCATGCAGGCCGAGCCGAGCTTCATCGACAAGGCCGCCGAAGGCATGGTGCTGGCGTTCTTCAACCAGGGCGAGGTGTGCACCTGCCCGTCGCGCGCCCTGGTGCAGGAGTCGATCTACTCGCAGTTCATGGAAGTGGTGATGAAGAAGGTGCTGCAGATCAAGCGTGGCGACCCGCTGGACACCGACACCATGGTCGGCGCCCAGGCCTCGCAGCAGCAGTTCGAGAAAATCCTCTCCTACCTCGACATCGCCCAGAAGGAAGGCGCCGAGCTGCTGACCGGCGGCAAGGTGGAAAAACTCGAAGGGGCGCTGGCCACCGGTTACTACATCCAGCCCACCCTGCTCAAGGGCAACAACCGCATGCGCGTGTTCCAGGAAGAAATCTTCGGCCCGGTGGTCAGCGTCACCACCTTCAAGGACGAAGCCGAAGCCCTGGCCATTGCCAACGACACCGAGTTCGGCCTGGGCGCCGGGGTGTGGACCCGCGACATCAACCGCGCCTACCGCATGGGCCGTGGCATCAAGGCCGGCCGGGTGTGGACCAACTGCTACCACCTGTACCCGGCGCATGCCGCGTTCGGCGGGTACAAGAAGTCCGGGGTTGGCCGTGAAACCCACAAGATGATGCTCGACCATTACCAACAGACCAAGAACCTGCTGGTGAGCTACGACATCAACCCGCTGGGCTTCTTCTAAATCCTGGCAGGGCCTCGGGGGCTGCCTTGCAGCCCATCGCAGGCAAGCCAGCTCCTACAAGGGGATTGCGTAACCCCTGTAGGAGCGGGCTTGCCCGCGATGAGGCCTGGCCTGCAAAACCACAACCCAGAGCCCCTACAGCCCTGGCCCGCTTCCTGCACTACCCATCACCATCGGCCCGGAACCCCTCCGGCCACCAAGAAAAAGAACAGGTGAAACTATGCCAAGCGATCATTCCGCCGGCGCGCCGGCAGGGTCTTCCGTCGACTTCGAAAAGGTCGGTTCCGACTATTTCCAGCAACGTGAACTGAAAAAAGGCGCCGCCGGCTGGGTGCTGCTGGTGGGCCTGGGCGTGGCCTACGTGATTTCCGGCGACTACGCCGGTTGGAACTTCGGCCTGGCCCAGGGCGGCTGGGGCGGCATGTTCCTCGCCACCTTGCTGATGGCCACCATGTACCTGTGCATGTGCTTCTCGCTGGCTGAATTGTCGTCGATGATCCCCACCGCCGGCGGTGGCTACGGCTTTGCCCGTAGCGCCTTCGGGCCCTGGGGCGGTTTCCTCACCGGCACGGCGATCCTCATCGAATACGCCATCGCCCCCGCCGCCATCGCCACGTTCATCGGCGCCTACTGCCAGTCGCTGTTCGGCATCGGTGGCTGGATGATCTACCTGGCCTTCTACGTGGTGTTCATCGGCATCCACATTTTCGGCGTCGGCGAGGCGCTGAAGCTGATGTTCATCATTACCGCCATCGCCGCCATCGCCCTGGCCGTGTTCCTGGTGGCGATGGTGCCCCATTTTGATGCAGCCAACCTGTTCGACATCGCCCAGACGAACGCCGCGGGTGCCAGCAGCTTCCTGCCGTTCGGCTATGTCGGGGTGTGGGCGGCGATTCCCTACGCGATCTGGTTCTTCCTGGCGGTCGAAGGCGTGCCACTGGCGGCCGAGGAAACCAAGAACCCCAAGCGCGACCTGCCACGCGGGCTGATCGGCGCGATGCTGGTGCTGCTGGCCTTTGCCCTGCTGATTCTCGTTGTCGGCCCCGGCGGCGCCGGTTCCGAAGCGCTCAAAGCCTCGGGCAACCCACTGGTCGAGGCACTGGCCAAGGCCTACGGCGGTTCCACCTGGATGGGCGGCTTCGTCAACCTGGTTGGCCTGGCGGGCCTGATCGCCAGCTTCTTCTCGATCATCTACGCCTATTCGCGGCAAATCTTCGCCCTGTCGCGCGCCGGCTACCTGCCGCGCAAACTCTCGGAAACCAACAAGAGCAAGGCGCCGGTCATGGCCTTGGTGATTCCCGGGATCATCGGCTTTGCCCTGTCGCTGACCGGCCAGGGCGACCTGCTGATCCTGGTGGCGGTATTCGGTGCCACACTGTCCTATGTGCTGATGATGGCCGCGCACATCACCCTGCGCATTCGCCGGCCGAAGATGGAACGCCCCTACCGCACCCCGGGCGGCATTTTCACCTCGGGCCTGGCCCTGGTGCTGGCCTGCATTGCCGTGGTCGCGGGTTTCTTGGTCGACCCACGGGTGGTGATTGGCGCAGCGGTGATCTACGCCGTGCTGATCGCCTACTTTGCGTTCTACAGCCGCCACCACCTGGTGGCGGGCACACCGGAAGAGGAATTCGCCGCGATCCAGAAGGCCGAACAAGCCTTGCACTGATTGCCGCCACCTGCCGCGGGCCAGCCCGCGGCCCTGGAGATTCTGTATGACAGCTTTCGTACACACGGTAGGCCAGCTGGTCTACCGCTTCGACAGCCTCAAGGACGTGATGGCCAAGGCCAGCCCGGCCCGTTCCGGCGACTTCCTGGCCGGGGTCGCCGCGGCCAACGACGGCGAGCGGGTGGCCGCGCAGATGGCGCTGGCCGACATCCCCCTGAAGCACTTTCTCAATGAAGCGCTTATCCCCTACGAACAGGACGAGATCACCCGGCTGATCGTCGACACCCACGATGCCCAGGCCTTCGCCCCGGTCAGCCACCTGACCGTTGGCGGCCTGCGTGACTGGCTGCTGGGCGATGAGGCCAATGAGGACAGCCTGCGCGCCCTGGCCCCCGGCCTGACCCCGGAAATGGCCGCCGCGGTATCGAAGATCATGCGCGTGCAAGACCTGGTGCTGGTGGCGCAGAAGATCCGCGTGGTCACACGCTTTCGCGGCACCATGGGCCTGCGCGGGCGGCTGTCGACCCGGCTGCAGCCCAACCACCCCACCGACGAGCCGGCCGGTATCGCCGCCAGCATCCTCGACGGCCTGCTGTACGGCAACGGCGATGCCATGATCGGCATCAACCCGGCCACCGACAGCATCGCCTCGATCTGTGCCCTGCTGGAAATGCTCGACGCCATCATCCAGCGCTACGACATCCCCACCCAGGCCTGTGTGCTGACCCACGTCACCACCTCGATCGAGGCCATCAACCGCGGCGTGCCGCTGGACCTGGTGTTCCAGTCGATTGCCGGTACCGAGGCAGCCAACGCCGGGTTCGGCATCAACCTCAATGTATTGCAGGAAGGCTACGAAGCCGGCCTGTCGCTCAAGCGCGGCACCCTGGGGCAGAACCTGATGTATTTCGAAACCGGCCAGGGCAGCGCCCTGTCGGCCAATGCCCACCACGGTGTCGACCAGCAAACCTGCGAAACCCGCGCCTACGCCGTGGCCCGCCACTTCAAGCCGTTCCTGGTCAACACCGTGGTCGGTTTCATTGGCCCGGAATACCTGTACAACGGCAAGCAGATCATCCGCGCAGGCCTGGAGGACCATTTCTGCGGCAAGCTGCTCGGTGTGCCGATGGGCTGCGACATCTGCTACACCAACCACGCCGAAGCCGACCAGGACGACATGGACACCCTGCTGACCCTGCTGGGCGTGGCCGGGATCAACTTCATCATGGGCATTCCGGGCTCGGACGACATCATGCTCAACTACCAGACCACCTCGTTCCACGACGCGCTGTATGCGCGCCAGACCCTGGGCCTCAAGCCCGGGCCGGAATTCGAGGCCTGGCTGCAGCGCACCGGCATCTTCACCCAGGCCGATGGCCGCGTGCGCTTTGGCGACAACCTGCCGCCGGCGTTCCGCCAGGCCCTGGCGCAGTTGGCATAGGAGCTGACCATGGCACACCGTACGCCCACCTCGCACCCGCAAAGCCCCTGGCTGGCCCTGCGCGACCTGACCCCGGCGCGTATCGCCCTGGGCCGCTGCGGCACCAGCCTGCCCACCGCCGCACAACTGGATTTCCAGTTCGCCCATGCCCAGGCCCGCGATGCCGTACACCTGGCCTTCGACCACGCGGCGCTGTGCGAACAGCTCACGGCACGCGGCCGTGACAGCCTGGTACTGCACAGCGCCGCCAGCGATCGCCACCAATACCTGCAGCGCCCAGACCTGGGCCGGCGCCTGAGCGACGACTCCGCCGCCACGCTGCGCCAGCATGCCCAGGCCAACCCCGGGGGCGTCGACCTGGCCATCGTGGTCGCCGACGGCCTTTCGGCCCTGGCCGTGCACCGTCATACCCTGCCGTTCCTGGCGCGCTTCGAGGAGCAGGCCAGCGCCGATGGCTGGCGCAGCGCGCCGGTGGTGCTGGTGGAGCAAGGCCGGGTGGCGGTGGCCGATGAAGTGGGTGAACTGCTGGGGGCACGCATGACCGTGATACTGATCGGTGAGCGCCCAGGCCTCAGTTCACCCGACAGCCTGGGCCTTTACTTCACCTATGCGCCGAAAGTTGGCCTGACCGACGCCTACCGCAACTGCATTTCCAATATTCGTCTGGAGGGCCTGAGTTACGGCATGGCCGCCCACCGCCTGCTATACCTGATGCGCGAAGCCTGCCGCCGGCAGCTGTCGGGCGTGAACCTGAAGGATGAAGCCGAAGTCCACAGTATCGCCAGCGAGCAACCGGCAGGTGCCCGCGGCAATTTCCTGCTTGGTGAAGGGTAAACAAGCTGTCACGGAAGGCGGATTGCGCAGAAGGCCAGCATTGGGGCAGGATTCCCCCCTGTAGAACCGCTGGCAATCCGCTGTTTCCCCAAATGGACTCTGAGGGCCGCACATGCGCATTATCAAGGCAACCCTGGAACACCTCGACCTGCTCACCCCGCTGTTCGTCCGCTATCGCGAGTTCTATGGTGAGCTTCCCTACCCAGACAGCTCACGCGCCTTCCTGGAAAAGCGCCTCAAGCGTGGCGAATCGGTGATCTACCTGGCCATAGCCCTGGACGATGAGCGCAAGTTGCTTGGCTTTTGCCAGCTGTACCCGAGTTTTTCCTCGCTTTCGCTCAAACGGGTCTGGATTCTCAACGACATCTTCGTCGCCGAGGACTCGCGGCGCATGCTGGTGGCCGACCACTTGATGCGTGAAGCCAAGAAGATGGCCCGGGAAACCCAGGCCGTGCGCATGCGGGTATCGACCACCGCCAACAACGAGGTGGCGCGCAAGACCTACGAGTCGATCGGCTTCCGCAAGGACACCGAGTTCGAAAACTACGTATTGCCGATCAGCCACGAGTGACCTGCACCGGCCTCTTCGCGGGCAAGCCCGCGAAGAGGCTGGTGCAGGCTCATGCGGTAACCCCCCGCTACAAACTCACCGGGCAGGTTTTCCACTTCGCCGTATAATGCCCCTCTGTCGCGTGTGAATTTTTACCCCCACGCCAGGAAATGATGCCAACACCCAGGGCATAGCCCGTCATTGCGTGCCCGTATCGGCGGGTCAGAACACAGGTGCTGTACATGGAATTCAACCCGCTGGACTTAATCCTGCATCTCGATACCTACCTCGATCTGCTGGTCACCAACTACGGCCCCTGGATCTACGCCATCCTCTTCGCCGTGATCTTCTGCGAAACCGGCCTGGTGGTGATGCCGTTCCTGCCGGGCGACTCGCTGCTGTTCATTGCCGGCGCCGTGGCCGCCGGTGGCGGCATGGACCCTGTCCTGCTGGCGGGCCTGCTGATGGCAGCGGCCATCCTGGGCGACAGCACCAACTACATCATTGGCCGCACCACGGGGGAAAAACTGTTCAGCAACCCCAATTCGAAGATCTTCCGCCGCGATTACCTGCAGCGCACCCACGAGTTCTATGACCGCCATGGCGGCAAGACCGTGACCATGGCGCGCTTCCTGCCGATCCTGCGTACCTTCGCACCGTTCGTCGCCGGCATCGCCCACATGCATTACCCACGTTTCCTGACCTTCAGCGTGGCAGGTTCCCTGCTGTGGGTCGGCGGCCTGGTGACCCTGGGCTACTTCTTCGGCAACGTGCCGTTCATCAAGCAGCACCTGTCGCTGATGGTGGTGGGCATCATCGTGCTGTCGCTGGTACCGATGATCCTCGGCCTGCTGCGCGGGCGTTTCAGCCGCACGGCGGCCCACTGACCGGGCATGTGGTCGTTCAGCGCCTGGCGGCGCAAGCGTACCCTGGCGCGCTACCCGGTGGCGCCGCAGCAATGGCAGGCCATCCGCGAGCGCCTGCCCATGCTCGATGGCATCAGCGCCGCCGAAGACCAGTGGCTGCGTGAGGCCTGCATCCTGTTCCTGCTCGACAAGCACCTGACCACCCTGCCCGGGGTGGAACTGGACGACCAGCAGCGGCTGTTCCTCGCCGCCCAGGCCCAGCTGCCGCTGCTGCACCTGGGCGAGCTGAACTGGTACCAGGGTTTCCACGAGATCATCCTCTACCCCGACGACTTCAAGAGCCCGCAGCGCCACCGCGACGCCAGCGGCGTGGAGCATGTGTGGGACGCCGAGCACAGTGGCGAGGCCTGGCAACAAGGCCCGGTGATCCTGGCCTGGGCCGGGGTACTGGCCAGCGGCGGGTGGGAAGCCTACAACCTGGTGATTCACGAACTGGCGCACAAGCTGGACATGCTCAACGGCGACGCCAACGGCCTGCCGCCGTTGCACCCAGGCATGCGTGTGGAAGACTGGGCGGCGGCCATGCAACAGGCCTTCGATGACCTCAACCGCCAGCTCGACGCCGACCCCGACGCGCAAACCGCCATCGACCCGTACGCCGCGGAAAACCCGGCGGAGTTCTTCGCCGTCACCAGCGAGTACTTTTTCAGCGCCCCCGACCTGCTGCACCAGGCGTATCCACAGGTGTACCAGCAGCTGTCGCTGTTCTACCGGCAAGACCCGCTGGCGCGCCTTGAGCAGTTGCAGGCCGAGCACCCGGAGTACCGTGAAAGCCACGCCTGATGCGCCCGCCACTCACGCCGCAGATCAGGCCAGGCGTGGCATGGCCTGGCGGAATGTGCCTATAATCGCCGCCACTTTTTTGATCAAACACGGGGGCACTGCCCAATGAGCTACAGCAAGATTCCGGCGGGCAAAGACCTGCCGAACGACATCTACGTCGCCATCGAGATCCCGGCCAACCACGCGCCGATCAAATACGAAATCGACAAAGACAGCGACACCCTGTTCGTCGACCGCTTCATGGCCACCCCGATGTTCTACCCGGCCAACTACGGCTTCATCCCGAACACCCTGGCCGACGACGGTGATCCGCTCGACGTGCTGGTCGTCACCCCGTACCCGGTTGCCCCTGGCTCGGTGATCCGCGCGCGCCCAGTTGGCGTGCTGAACATGACCGACGACGGCGGCGGCGACGCCAAGGTCATCGCCGTTCCTCACGACAAGCTGAGCCAGCTGTATGTCGACGTGAAGGAATACACCGACCTGCCAGCCCTGCTGATCCAGCAGATCGAGCACTTCTTCGCCAACTACAAGGATCTGGAGAAGGGCAAGTGGGTCAAGATCGAAGGCTGGGAAGGCGCTGACGCCGCCCGCGCTGCGATCACCAAATCGGTTGCTGCCTACAAAGGCTGATACCGTTTTGCAGGAAAACCCCGCTACGGCGGGGTTTTTTATGGGCGTTTTGCAGGTAAAAGGTAAAAATTCCTACGGCGTCCTACACCAGCCTCCTACATCTTGGGCGTTTTCCTACAGCCTGCGTCAACATTGGGTTGATACCCCTGCTGGCACCGCGCCGCTACACTCGCCGCCATGAACACATCCGGTGATCGCCTCAAGGCCCTGCTCCAAGAATGTGGCCTGTCCCCTTCCGATTTCGCCGCCCAGCGCCGCGTCACGTCGCAGCACGTGAACAACTGGTTCAAGCGCGGCATTCCCCTGGCCCGCATCGATGAGCTGGCCGACCTGTTCAGTGTGCACCGGCGCTGGCTGCGCACCGGCGAAGGCCCCAAGCACCCCAACCCGCTGCTGCGCATGAGCCCGTCGCGCCCGGCCCGGGAGGTGGCGCCAACCACCCTGACCAGCCCTGGGGCGCCGTTGTTGCAGGTGCCCTACCATGTGGTGCACGAAGGCGAGTTGGTGGGGGTCGACGGCTATCACATGGTGCTACCGGCCGAAGCGCTGCAGGTATTGGGCGTGCCGGAAGACAGCGCCATCTGCGTGGCCATGCCGGCAGCCAACATGGCCCCGTGGATTCCTCGCGATGCGATCCTGGCAGTGGACCTGAGCCAGACCGAGGTGGTCGACGGCGAAACCTACGCCCTGCGCCACAATGGCAAGCTGCGGGTACACAGCTTGAGCATCGGGCATAACCGCCTGCTGTGCCTGCACAGCCACAACCAGGGCAACTACATGGTGGAGCGCTACACCCCCACGCAATGCCTGGTGCAGGGCCTGGAAGTGCTGGGTTGGGTATTCCACTGGTCGCATTTCCGCCAGCGCCGCCCGGGGTGACACAACGTGTGCCAATTTTTGCTGGGCATCTTGGCCCAGCCCTTGTATGCTACGCGGCACATTCAGCCCCGGCCGGTGCAAACCGCGTTCCAGAGGGCTCGGCGACGTTCCACACGACCGTCAGCCATCTCTTTCAGGCCCTTGATGGCCACACAGTTAAGGCGGTTGCGGCTTACCATAAATTAGTCGGAACCGTCCCCGAGAAGCCGGCCACAAGCCGGCTTTTTAATGCCCGTCAGATAGAGCCCCGCTTGCGCGGCGCATCGCGAGCTTTGCTCGCTCCTACCGGATTTGTGCAGAAACCGTAGGAGCGAGCGCAGCTCGCGATGCGCCGCGCGGGCGGCGCTCGATGTCATAGGCGCTGCACATCTGCCGACGAACACCTGAACTTAGAAGTCATACCGCGCCCCGACCATCATGCTGCGCGACGGCCCATAGAAGTTGAACGTGGAGGTCGACCCCACCCGCGACAGGTAATCCCGGTCGAACAGGTTGTTGACGTTGAAGGTCGCGGTCAGCTTCGAGGTCACCGGGTACGACAACATCGCATCCACGGTCGCATACCCCGGCGCATCGATGCGCACCCCACCGTTCTCAGCGTAGAAGTTGCTCATCGCCGACACCCCACCGCCAATGGCCAAACCGGTCAGCGGCCCCTGGCTGATGGTGTACTTGCTCCACAGCGATGCCTGGTTGCGCGGCATGATGAAGAACGTCGTCTCCGCATCGCCCTTGACCGTCTCGGTTTCCATCCAGGTGTAACCGGCCAGCAGCTCCCAGTTCGGCGTCAACTTGCCGCTCACTTCCACTTCGGCGCCTTTGACCCGGGTCTTGCCGGAGGCCACCGAGAAACCGGTATCGACACCGTCAGCATCGTATTCGGTGCTGGCGCGGTTCTTGTCGGTCAGGCGGAACACCGAGAAGCGCGTGTTCAGGTCGCCACCGAAGTAGCTGCTCTTGAGGCCGAACTCATATTGCTCGCCCTGGCGCGGCTTGAGCACCCGGCCATTGCCGTCGGTGTCCGACTGCGGCTTGAACACCTGCGAGTAGCTGGCGTACAGCGCATGGTTGTCGGTCAGGTCGTACACCACACCGCCATAGGGGGTGAAGCGGCCGCTCACTCGCTTGCTGTCGTCGACCGTCGAGCCGCTGCTCAGCGTCGTGGTGTAGAAATCGCCGCTGTACCAGCTGAAACGGCCACCGGCGATCAGCGCCAGGCGCTCGACCGGGCGGAAGGTGACCTTGGAGTACAGGCCGTACTCTTGCTCTTGCATGCCGGTTTCGGTGCTGTAGTTCGGCGATGGCTTGTTGAAGCGCGTCGGCGAGTAGGTGTTGACGTTGATGCTACCCAGGTTGGTGGTGCCGTTCAGGTATTCGGTGTCGTAGTTCTTGTAGTCGGTACCCACCACGAATTCGCTGACCTGGCCGAAGGTTTCGAACGGCTGGCTGTAGCTGGCGTCGAGCGAGTAGGTGTCCTGGGTGAAGTCACGGGCGCTGGCACGCTCGGAGTTGGCCCCGGTGGTGGCGTTGGTCGCGGTGAAGGCATACAGGTAGTTGGTGTCGCGGTGCGAACCACGGGCAGCGACCCGGCCGTAGCCGCCGTTGTCGAAGCGATGGGTCAGCTCAGCGACCAGGTCGGTGGTCTTGCCATCGAAGTAGTTCCAGTCGGCACCGAGGAAGCGCGAGTGGCTGAAGTCGGGCACCTCGCCGGACAACGTGGCCGGGTAGCCGTTGTGCGGGGTGATGTTCTTCACCTCGTGGATCAGGCCGAACGACAGGGTGGTGTCTGCGTCCAGGTCGATGTCCAGCGCGCCATAGTAGCTATTGCTGGTGTTGGCGTTGTAGTCGACCTCGCCATTGGTGTCGTCACGCGAGGCAATGAAGCGCCCACGCACGCGGCCGGCCTCATCCAGCGGCCCGCTCAGGTCGATTTCCTCGTGGTTGGTGTCCCAGGTGCCATAGCTGCCCTCGATGTGGCCCTGGAATTCGGCGGTGGGGCGCTTGCGCACCATGTTGACCACGCCACCCAGCTCGCTGGTGCTGCTGAACAGCCCCGCCGGGCCGCGCATGATCTCGACCCGGTCGAAGGCTGCCAATGACGGCACGGTGCCGAAGATGCTGGCCATCGGTGCCGGCAGGCCGTCGATGTTGAACTCGCTGTACTCGTAGCCACGGGCGTAGATCGACGAACGGCCACTGTCGTTGGTCAGGGTACGCAGGCCGGCGGTGTACTTGGCCAGGTCGTCCAGGTGCACGAACTGGCGGTCCTTGACGTAGTCCTGGGTGTAGACGGTGATCGACTGGGGGATGTCCTTGAGCGCAGCCGGCGTCTTGGTGCCCACGGTGGCAGCGTCGACGCTGTAGCCGCCGGTGGCTTCGGAGGGCAGCATGTCGTACAGGCGGTTGCCCTCGATGGTCAGTGCCGGCAGGTCCAGCGAGCCGTCGGCCGCAGCCTGGTTCGCGACCGTTTCAGCCAGTGCCGACACTGAAAACGGCGCCAGCAAGCCCAGCACCAGCCATCCACGAACCCGCCCCGGGTTCCCCATACCTTTGCAACCACTCATGACACGCCCCTAGCCCAAATGATATTGAATCGCAAACGAAACACGTTGCTTTTTGCGAACGATACCGGAGCAAAACCAGGGGTGCAGCAGGATTAACCTTCTTAACACATGCCGTGGGCACGGGACGATTGCCCTCGCCTGCCCACAATGGGATGATCGCCAACTGATATGAATTCTCATTCAAGACGCCCGATGCCCACCTCTCTCCTGCTCGTCGAAGATGACCCCCGCCTGCGCCAAGACCTGCAGCGCCACTTTCTGAACCGCGGTTTCCAGGTGCATGACTGCGCCACCGGCACCCAGGCCCTGAGCGCGGTGCGCCAGAGCCACTTCGACCTGGTGCTGCTGGACATCATGCTGCCGGGCATCGACGGCCTCAGCCTGCTCGACGAGCTGCGCCGCCAGCAGGCCGTGCCGGTGATGCTGATGTCGGCGCTGGGCGCCGAGCAGGACCGCATCAGCGGCTTTACCCGTGGCGCCGACGACTACCTGCCCAAGCCCTTCAGCCTGGCCGAGCTGGATGCCCGGGTGGACGCCCTGCTGCGCCGCGTGGCCTTCGGGCGCAACACCCCTGCGCAGGCCGAAACCGGCCAGCTGGTGTTCGACCAGGACCTGCAGGACGTGCTGCACCAGGGCAAGGCCGCAGGCCTTACGGCCTCGGAATTTCGCTTGCTGGCCACCTTGAGCGCCCACCCCGGTGAAGCCCTGAGCAAGCCGTTCCTCTACCAGACCGTGCTGCACCGGGCCTACACCCGCCTGGACCGCGGCCTTGACGTGCACGTGTGCAACCTGCGCCGCAAGCTGGTCGACATCGCCGCCCAGCATGTGCAGATCCAGGCCGTGCGTGGCCAGGGCTACCTGCTGGTCAACACGGAACAAGCCTGATGCGTCGCCACCCCCTGCTGTGGAAACTCGCCGCCCTGCAAGTCAGCTTCTGCCTGCTGCTGACCTGGCTGATCTGGACCTGGGGCCTGTCGGTGGAACGCAGCACCTACTTCCTGTCCCAGGCCGACCAGGACTACCTGGCGCGCTACGCCCAGCAGGCCGAAGACGCCTGGCAAGCGGGCGGCGCCAACGGCGCCGAGGCCTTTCGCCGGCAGCTGGAAAAGGCCGAGGACACCTGGGTGGTGTTGCTCGGCCCGCACCTGCAAAGCCTCGGCACCACGCCGCTGGACGCCGAGGAGGCCAGCCACCTGACCTTCATGCGCAAGCTCGACTGGCCGATGAGCCGGCGCCTGCAGGACGAGCTGCCCTACGTCAGCATCGAGTTCCCGCAGCACCCCGAGGCCGGCCGCCTGGTGCTGCAATTGCCCGAGCGCCTGCTGCCCACCGGCCTTACGCCCTGGACCCACGTCATCACCCACGGTGTGGCCCCCACGCTGCTGGCGCTGCTGCTGGGCCTGGCCTTGTACCGTCACCTGGTGGTGCCGCTGAACCGCCTGCGCGACCGCGCCGACGCCCTGCGCGCCGACGACCTGGAAAGCCCGGGCCTGCCCCTGCAAGAGCGCCGCGACGAATTGGGTGAGCTGGCCCAGGCCTTCGAACACATGGCCGGGCGCCTGCGCCAGAGCCTGGAGCAGCAGCGCCTGCTGCTGCGCACCTTGTCCCACGAGTTGCGCACGCCCCTGGCGCGGCTGCGCATCGCCCATGACAGCGACCTGCCGCCAGCGCAACTGCGCGAGCGCCTGGAACGTGAGGTGAATGACATGCAGAAGCTGCTCGAAGACACCCTGGACCTGGCCTGGATGGACACCGAGCAACCGCAGCTGGCCACCGAGCCGGTGCTGATGGTGTCGGTGTGGGAGGCCCTGTGCCAGGACATCTGCTTCGAAAGCGGCTGGGCCCCTGCCCGCCTGCCCTGCTCGCTGGGCACCGACTGCCGGGTGCAAGTGCACCTCGACAGCCTGGCCCAGGCGCTGGAAAACCTGATGCGCAATGCCATCCGCCACTCACCCGCAGGCGGGCGGGTCAGCCTCGATGGCTGGCGTGAAGCAGGCTACTGGCACCTGCGCGTCAGCGATCAGGGGCCCGGCGTACCGCACGCGGACCTTGAGCGCATCTTCAAGCCCTACCAGCGCCTTGAAAACAGTGGTGCAGGCTTTGGCCTGGGGCTGGCCATCGCCCGCCGCGCCATCGAACTGCAGGGCGGCAAGCTCTGGGCCAGCAACGCGCACCCCGGGCTGTGCCTGCATGTACTGCTGCCCGCGAGCGAGGAGTGTTTAGAAAGTTAAGGCGCTTTACGCTCAATCGGTACTGATTATCATCGGGCCCTTCCCGCACGGCGCCGATGAGACTCCCGATGAGCAAGATGACCCTGTCCCTGGCCTTGACGCTGGCCCTGGTGGCCCCCGTCGCCCTGGCCCAGCCGGAGCACGAGCAGAAGATGGACACGTCACTGCTGCAGCGCCAGGACCTGGCCTACCGCTTCAGCCAGCTCGACCTGGATTCGGCCGACGGCCAGCGGCACTACCGGTTGTGGATTGGCAAGCCGAATCGCCCGGCACCGGCCGCAGGTTATCCGGTGCTGTGGATGCTCGACGGCAATGCCGCGCTAGGGGCACTTGGCCGCCAGCAGCTTGACCGCCTGGCGGCTGGCCAGGCGCCATTGCTGGTGGCGGTGGGGTACCAGACCGAACAGCGCATCGAGCGTACCGGGCGTACCTTCGATTACACCCCCAGGCTGCCAGGCAATGCCGAGCAGCGCGACCCGCTGACCGGTGAGCCCAGCGGTGGCGTGGATGCGTTTCTCGACCTGCTGGTGAGCAAGATGCGCCCGAGGGTGGCAGGTGTGGCGCCGATTGACCTGGCGCGGCAAACGTTGTGGGGGCATTCCTATGGCGGGTTGGCGGTGCTGCATGCGCTGTTCACCCGGCCCGAGGCGTTTAGCGACTATGCCGCAGCCAGCCCTTCGCTGTGGTGGCATGACGGGGCGATCGTGCGCGAGGCGCAGGGGTTGCCGCAGCGCCTGGGGAATAGCCGGCCACGCGTGTTGCTGATGCGTGGGAGCGAGGAACCAGCGAACCCACGTGGGCCTTTGCAGCCGGGGGCGGAGCGGCCAGCGGTGGCGCTGGCGGATGATCTGGCCAAGGTGCCTGGGGTGCAGGTGCGCTATGAGCGGTTCGAGGGGCTGGGGCATGGGGCGATGTTGCCGGCTTCGCTGGGCAGGGTGATTGACGAGATGGCTCGGTAAGCCAGCATCGGCCCTGATCGCGAGCTGCGCTCGCGCCTACCGGGGGGCGCACAGATGTTGTATGCTGCCCCGGTCTTCAGGGCGGGGTGAAAGTCCCCACCGGCGGTAAATCGAAAGATGAGCCCGCGAGCGCTCCGGCCATGCCGGAGGTCAGCAGATCTGGTGCAACTCCAGAGCCGACGGTCATAGTCCGGATGAAAGAAGGCGTAAAGCAGGGGCCATCCGGGCGCCCCTGCGCGCGCATTTTGTTCGCCCCGAGACGTTCATCGATCATTCACGAGGAGCGTTTCATGTCCCCTTTGCTGCACAAACAATTCCCCAACGTATCCGCCGCCATTGCCGCCTTCCAGGCCGGCCGCCCCGTGCTGCTGCTCGACGATGACGACCGCGAGGACGAAGCCGACATCGTGGCCGCCGCCCAGAACCTGTCGCTGGACACCATGGCCATGATGATCCGCGACTGCAGCGGCATCGTCTGCCTGTGCCTGGACGAGGCCACCGTCGACGCCCTGCAACTGGCGCCAATGGTGCAGAACAATCAGGCCCGCCATGGCACCGGCTTCACCGTCACCATCGAAGCGGCCGAAGGCGTGAGCACCGGGGTTTCGGCCCAGGACCGCATCACCACCATCGAGGCGGCGCTGCGTTCCACCGCCGAGCAACGCCATATCGTCAGCCCAGGCCATGTGTTCCCGCTGCGTGCGCGCGACGGTGGTGTGCTGGCCCGCCGTGGGCACACCGAAGGCTCGGTGGACCTGGCGCGGCTGGCCGGGTTGCGCCCGGCGGCGGTGCTGTGCGAGCTGATGAACCCCGATGGCAGCATGGCCCGTGGTGAGCAGGTGGCGGTGTATGCACGGCAGTACAACCTGCCGGTGCTGACCATCGAAGAGTTGGCGCGGTGCCGTGAGGCCATGGTGGCGTTGGAGGCCGAGCCGGCCTGATTGAGCGTATGGGGCCGCTTTGCGGCCCAATCGCGAGCTGCGCTCGCTCCTACCGGGGCGCGCGCACGTCAGGCAGCCCGCGAATGGGCCGGCAAATCCAGCGGAAGTTTGCTCCCCTAGCCCCGCTCTGCTAACGTCGCGCCGTTCCGACCCGCCACCGAGACTGTCGCCATGGCCCGCAAAAAAGCCTCCCTCGATTTCGAACAATCCCTCGCCGACCTGCAAGCCCTGGTCGAACGCCTGGAGAACGGCGAACTGTCGCTGGAAGACTCGCTGGCCGCCTTCGAGCAAGGCATCGCCTTGACCCGCGATTGCCAGGGCGCCCTGGCCCAGGCCGAGCAGAAAGTGCAAATCCTGCTGGAGCGTGACGGCGAGCTGGCTGCCCAGCCGTTCGACGCGGAGCCCGAAGCATGATCGGCGAGTACCAGGCCAGCTGCCAGGCGCGCGTCGACGCAGCCCTCGACCCGCTGTTCGTCGCCCCGTCCAAAGAGCTGGAACGGCTCTACGCGGCCATGCGCTACAGCGTGATGAACGGCGGCAAGCGGGTGCGCCCGCTGCTCGCCTACGCCGCCTGCGAAGCCCTGGGTGCGCCGGCCGAACAGGCCAACGGCGCCGCTTGCGCGGTGGAGCTGATCCACGCCTACTCGCTGGTGCACGACGACCTGCCGGCGATGGACGACGACGACCTGCGCCGCGGCCAGCCAACCACCCACAAGGCGTTTGACGAAGCCTGCGCGATCCTGGCCGGTGACGGCCTGCAGAGCCTGGCCTTCAGCGCCCTGCTCGACCCGCGCCTGAGCACGCAGCCCGACAGCATCCGCCTGGCCATGGTCCAGGCCCTGGCCAAGGCTGCAGGCCCGGCGGGCATGGTCGGCGGCCAGGCCATCGACCTCGGCTCGGTAGGCATGAAGCTCGACCAACAGGCCCTGGAATACATGCACCGGCACAAGACCGGCGCCCTGATCGAAGCCAGCGTGCGCCTCGGCGCCCTGGCCAGCGGCCGCGCCGAGCCGGCGCAGCTGGATGCCCTGCAGGTGTATGCACAGGCCATCGGCCTGGCGTTCCAGGTGCAGGACGACATTCTTGACGTGGAAAGCGATACCGCCACCCTGGGCAAGCGCCAGGGCGCGGACATCGCCCGTGACAAACCGACCTACCCGGCGTTGCTGGGGCTGGACGCCGCCAAGGCCTATGCAACCGAACTGCGCGACCAGGCGCTGGTCGCACTGGAAGGGTTCGGTGAAAAGGCCGAGCCGCTGCGGGCGCTGGCGCGTTACATCGTCGAACGCCGCCATTGATTGATCGGGGCCGCTTTGCGGCCCTTCGCGGGCAAGCCCGCTCCTGCAGGGATAGGTGATCTCCTATGGGAGCGGGCTTGCCCGCGGAGGGCTGCACAGCAGCCCCAGTAGCACCCGCATGAATGGGCAGTATTTCCCACAATGGGGTAAACTGCCGCGTCTTCACACACCTATAACGACTCGCCTGATGCCCACGACGTTTCAAGAGATCCCCCGCGAACGCCCGGTCACGCCGTTGCTCGACCGCGCTGACACGCCTGCCGGCCTGCGCCGGCTGGCCGAAGCCGACCTGGAGACCCTGGCCGACGAGTTGCGCCAGGAATTGCTCTACACCGTTGGCCAGACCGGTGGGCATTTCGGTGCCGGCCTGGGTGTCATCGAGCTGACGATCGCCCTGCACTACGTCTTCGACACCCCGGACGACCGGTTGGTGTGGGACGTCGGCCACCAGGCCTACCCGCACAAGATCCTCACCGGCCGGCGCAACCGCATGCTCAGCCTGCGCCAGAAGGACGGCATCGCCGCCTTCCCGCGGCGCAGCGAAAGCGAGTACGACACCTTTGGCGTCGGCCACTCCAGCACCTCGATCAGCGCCGCCCTGGGCATGGCCATCGCCGCCCGCCTGCAAAACAGCGCGCGCAAGTCGATCGCGGTGATCGGTGACGGTGCGCTCACCGCCGGCATGGCCTTCGAGGCGTTGAACCACGCCCAGGAAGTCAACGCCGACATGCTGGTGATCCTCAACGACAACGACATGTCGATTTCGCGCAATGTCGGTGGCCTGTCCAACTACCTGGCCAAGATCCTCTCCAGCCGCACCTACGCCAGCATGCGCGAAGGCAGCAAGAAAGTGCTGTCGCGCCTGCCCGGGGCCTGGGAAATTGCCCGCCGCACCGAGGAATACGCCAAGGGCATGCTGGTGCCCGGCACCTTGTTCGAAGAGCTGGGCTGGAACTACATCGGCCCTATCGACGGCCACGACCTGCCGACCATGATCGCCACCCTGCGCAACATGCGCGACCTCAAGGGCCCGCAGTTCCTGCATGTGGTGACCAAGAAGGGCAAGGGCTTCGCCCCGGCCGAGGTCGACCCCATCGGCTACCACGCCATCACCAAGCTTGAACCGGCCGACAAGCCGGCGGCGCCGAAGAAGGCCAGCGGGCCCAAGTATTCCGCGGTGTTCGGCCAGTGGCTGTGCGACATGGCCGCCGCCGACAAGCGCCTGGTGGGCATTACCCCGGCCATGAAGGAAGGCTCCGACCTGGTGGCCTTCAGCGAACGCTACCCGCAGCGCTACTTCGACGTGGCGATTGCCGAGCAGCACGCGGTTACCCTGGCCGCCGGCATGGCCTGCGAAGGCAGCAAGCCGGTGGTGGCGATCTACTCCACCTTCCTGCAGCGCGCCTACGACCAGCTGATTCACGACGTGGCCGTGCAGAACCTCGATGTGCTGTTCGCCATCGACCGCGCAGGCCTGGTGGGCGAAGACGGCCCGACCCACGCGGGCAGCTACGACCTGTCGTACCTGCGTTGCATCCCCGGCATGCTGGTGATGACCCCAAGCGACGAAAACGAGCTGCGCAAGATGCTCAGCACCGGCCACCTCTACAACGGCCCGGCCGCCGTGCGCTACCCGCGTGGCACCGGCCCGAACGCACCGATCAGCAGCGACCTCGAACCGCTGGAAATCGGCAAGGGCGTGGTTCGCCGCCAGGGCGAAAAGGTTGCCCTGCTGGTGTTTGGCGTGCAGCTGGCCGAAGCCCTGCAGGTGGCCGAGCAGATCAACGCCACAGTGGTCGACATGCGCTTCGTCAAGCCGCTGGACGAGGCCCTGGTGCTGGAGCTGGCCGCCAAGCATGAACTGCTGGTGACCATCGAGGAAAACGCCATCATGGGCGGCGCTGGCGCTGCCGTCGGCGAGTTCCTGGCCAACGAGGCCGTGGTCAAGCCGCTGCTGCACCTGGGGTTGCCGGATATCTATGTCGAGCATGCCAAGCCTGCGCAGATGCTGGCCGAATGTGGGCTGGATGCGGCTGGCATCGAAGCGGCTGTTAAAGCTCGCATGGCCAAGCTTGGGCTCTAGGGCCCTTTCGCGGGGCAAGCCCGCTCCTACACACAAATGGTCGATGACACATCTGTAGGAGCGGGCTTGCCCCGCGAATGCTAGTGTACTGCCCATGAAAATTCTGACCTTTGCCCCGCTGCTGTGCCTCCCCCTGCCCTTGCTGGCCGCTGAACGCGACGACGCCCTCAAGCTCCCCGACACCCTGATCAGCGCCAACCGCCAGGTCGAATCGCGCACCGCCACCAGTGCCGCCAACACCGTTTTCACCCGCGCCGACATCGACCGCCTGCAACCGAGCAGTGTCACCGACCTGCTCACCCGCGTGCCGGGCGTGCAAGTGGCGCCAACGGGCGGGCGCGGCAGCCTGCCGGGCATCTTCATCCGCGGCACCAAGGCCGCCCAGAGCCTGGTGCTGGTCGACGGCGTGCGCATCGCCAATGCCACCTCCGGCGACAGCGGCCTGCAGTTTCTCGACATCGACCAGATCGAGCGCGTCGAAGTGCTGCGCGGCTCGCGCTCGGCGGTGTACGGCAGCGATGCCATCGGCGGGGTGATCCAGATCTTCACCCGCCGCAGCAGCGGCCCCGGGCTGCAACCGCGCCTGCGCCTGGCCGCCGGCAGCAACCAGACGTTCCAGCGCAGCCTGGGGCTGTCTGGCGGCGATGCCGCCACCCGCTTCAACCTTGGCGCCAGCCTGGACGAAACCGCCGGCATCGACTCGACCGGCCCGTCGTTCGCCAGCGATGGCGACCATGACGCCTACCGCAACCGCTCGTTCAACCTGAGCCTGAGCCATACCTTCAGCGAACGCTTCGAGGCCGGCCTGAACCTGCTCGACAGCCAGGGCCGCAGCGAATACGACAACCCGTTCGGCCGCTTCGACCCGGTGAGCTTCGAAAGCGTCGGGCAGAAGCCCTACACCGATTTCAACGTCAGCAGCCTGGGCAGCTACCTGGACGCCCAGCTCACCGACCAGTGGCACTCGCGCCTGGAACTGGGCCACAGCGAAAACCGCGACGACAAGCGCGACACGCTCAGCGACGAGCGCTTCGTGTTCAACACCTACCGTGACCAGCTCACCTGGCAGAACGACCTGGCCCTGGGCGAGCGGCACAACCTGTTGGTCGGCGGCGACTGGTACCAGGACCGCGTGCACGGCAGCACCGACTTCAGCCAGGACAGCCGCTGGAACCGCGCCGCGTTCATCCAGCACCGCTACAGCGGCGAGGCATTCTCCACCGAGTTGGGCGTACGCCGTGACCAGAACCAGCAGTTCGGTGGCCAGACCACCTGGAGCGGCAGCCTGAGCGTGCCGCTGAACCCGCACAACGACGTGCTGCTGTCCTACAGCGAAGGGTTCCGTGCGCCGACCTTCAATGACTTGTACTACCCGGATTTCAGCAACCCGGGCCTCAAGCCCGAACGCTCGAAAAGCTACGAGCTGCAGTGGCGCAGCCAGCTGACCCGTGACAGCCGCCTGGAAGCCTCGCTGTACCGTACCGACCTGCGTGACGCGATCATCTTCGGCGAGGGCTCGATCCCGCGAAACGTCGCCGCCGCCCGCATCAATGGCCTAGAGCTGGCGCTGGATCAGCGCTGGGGCGAGTGGCACAGCCAGCTGGGCCTGGCACTGACCGACCCGCGCGACCGCGACAGCGGCCATACCCTCGCCCGCCGTGCCCGGCGCACCCTGAGCCTGGATGTGGACCGCCAGCTCGCGCGCTTCAACCTGGGCGCCAGCTGGCAGGCCGTCAGCGCCAGCTACGACGATGAAGCCAACCGCAACCGCCTGGGCGGCTACGGCTTGCTCGGCCTGCGTGCCGGGTGGATGGCAACCGACGAAGTGAAGCTGGAAGTGAAACTGGACAACCTGCTGGACAAGGCTTACAGCCGGGCGCTGTACAGTTATGAGGGGAGCGGCTACGGCTACCGCGAAGAAGGCCGCACGGCCTTGTTCAGCGTCACCTGGACGCCGGCACTTTAGCCGCCAGCAGCGCGCACAGGCGCGCGGTGGCTTCGATCATCTGCCCGCTGGGCCGCTCCAGGCCTTTGTCTGGCACCACCAGCAGGCCATTGCGGGCCACGGCCGTGAGCCGCGGCCAGGCCTGCCAACTGGCAAGCTGCGCCGGGTCCCCAGCCAGAATCACCTGGGGGTCGCGCAGCAGCACCGACTCCACGCTCACTTGCGGCGCCGGCAGGCGCTGGTCGGCGAAGATATTCTGCGCCCCGCACACCGTCAGCGCATCGCTGACCACCTGCTGCCCACCCAGGGTATACAAGGGCCGGTCCCACACCTGGTAGAACACCCGCAGCGGCTTGTCACGGCGGTACAGCTGGCGCAGCTGCTGCAGGCGCTCGCGCAGCCCCTGCACATACTCGCGGCCCCGCTCGCCACGGCCAACCTGCACGGCAAGCGCTTCGATCTGTTCGAGCAACTGGTTCAGGTCGTGGGGTTCGGCGCTGTAGGTGGCGATACCCAGGCGCTTGAGCTGGTCGCGCTGGGCCGGGGCGACACTGCCGGGCCACAACAGCAGCAGGTCAGGCCGCAGGCTGAGCAGGCGTTCCATGTCGAGCTGCCCCTGGCGCCCGACCGACGGCAGGCCGCGCAGGGCTGCTGGGCGTTCGCCGCCGTCGAGTATGCCTACCAACAGGTCATCGGCCTGCAGCTCCAGCATGATTTCGCTCATGGACGGCGCCAGGCTGACCACCCGCAACGGTTCACCAGCCTGCGCGGTGCAGGCCAGCAGCGCCAGCAGCGCCAGCAGGCCAAGCAGCCAGCGCATCAGCTGAGCTGGCGGGGAATGCGGTAGAGGTAGAGCAGCACGGCAGTGGACAGCGCCAGAAGGATCTGCGCAACCGCCTCCAGGCCCACCAGCACCGACAACGCTGCCACCCAGGCGGGGAAGCAGGCATACAGCATGGCCATGCGCCGCACCCGCGCCAGGGTGAGCCAGGCGGCCGGCTCTTCAGCCGTACCCAGCACGTTCGAGGTGGCGATCAGGGCACGTTTGTAGGCACCGAAGCGCGGCAGGCTGAGGAACATGGTGGCAGCACCGGCGATGAACAGCGGCATGGCCAGCACCGGGATCAGTGCATCACCCCCACCGAAGGCCCAGGCCATCACCGGCAGCGGCACCAGGCCAACCGCCAGGTATTGCCACCAGGCCAGCGCCAGGCGCCGCTTCACCTCGGCGCGTGTCACGCCTGGGGCACCTCGCCCTGGTGTTCGTTACCCAGCATGTGGCCAAGCTTGCCGGCCTTGGTCGCCAGGTAATAACGGTTGTGCGGGTTGTGGCCGGTGTGCAGCGGCACGCGCTCGGCAACCTTAATGTTCATGTCGGTCAGGGCCTTGACCTTGCGCGGGTTGTTGGTCATCAGGCGCAGCGATTTCACGTCCAGGTGCTCCAGCATCGGCAGGCACATGGCGTAGTCGCGCTGGTCGGCGGCAAAGCCCAGGCGCTCGTTGGCCTCGACGGTGTCGGCACCACCATCCTGCAGTTCGTAGGCGCGGATTTTGTTCAACAGGCCAATGCCACGGCCTTCCTGGCGCAGGTACAGCAGCACGCCACGGCCTTCGCGGGCGATGGCCTGCAGGGCGGCTTCAAGTTGCGAACCGCAGTCGCAACGCTGGCTGAACAAGGCATCGCCGGTCAGGCACTCGGAGTGCAGGCGCCCCAGCACCGGCTCGCCGTCGGCAATATCACCCAGGCTGAGCACCACGTGCTCGCGGCCGGTGGCTTCATCGAGGAAGCCATGCATGGTGAAGATCGCAAAGGGAGTCGGGAGTTTTGAGGCGGCGACAAAGACGACGGGCACGTTGTGCTCCTGGTGCAAGTAGGAAAATTCTCGTGAGCCGATTGTATCAGCAGGTTGGCGACTGTGCGCAGGCTGAATACCGAGGGGTAAGATCGAAAAGTTCGATGCTTATCTTTACTTGCACAGCGTTTGAAATAGGCGCGATCCCTGTGGGAGCGGGCTTGCCCGCGAACACGGGCGAAGCCCGTGCCAGGCACCGCGTCGCTTTCTTCGCGGGCAAGCCCGCTCCCACAAAGGCCGCTCCAGGCCATAAACCCTTGGTGTTATTGCGGCTTGCTGTCGGCAGTGAACGGATACGGCTGCTTCCAGTGCTCGAAAATCGGCTTCAATTCGCCGCTGTGCACCAGCTCGGCCATGCGCTTGTCGAACAGGTCGCGCAGGGCTTTGCCCTGGTCGTTGCGGGAAAACGCCAGGTACAGCGGCAACTCGGCCACGTGGGTACGGCGAAAACGCTGTGGCTGGGGTGCTTGGCCGAGCACGTAGTCGACCTCGGTCTGGGCGTCGATGTAGAAGTCCACCCGCTCATGCTCAAGCATTGGCAGGATACCTTCACGGCGCTGGATTTCGCGGAAGTTGTGCGCGTTGGGCAGGTAGCTGGCGTAGTCGTAGCCACGCACCCAGGCCAGGCGGAACTGGCCCACGGTGTCCAGGGTCGGCACCGGCTTGCTGGCAAGCCCCAGGGCGTAGATGTGGTCCATGTCGAAGTGCCAGCGCGGGTACAGGTTGTCGTCGTTCTCGTCCTTGTACGAGCCCACCCAGGCATCGGCCTCGCCGCGCTTGACCAGCCCGACCGCGCGGCTGTACGGCGCGCTCTGGGTCATCACCTTGACCCCGGCCGGCTCGAATACCTTGCGCAGCACGTCCCAGGCCACCCCGGTGCCGTCGGCGTTGGTGTAGTCGATCCACTCTTCGCTGACCAGGTGGACCTGCTTCGGAACAGCGTCGGCCGCCCCTGCCCAGGGGGCAAGGCCCAGCATCATTGCCAGCAGCACAGTCCTTATGGCCATCGAAGCACTCCTTGTTTCAGCCCACCGCCCACACCAGCAGCTGCATGCCCAGCCAGGCGAACACACCGGCCAGGATATCGTCGAGCATGATCCCGACACCGCCATGCACATGCCGGTCGATCCAGCGAATCGGCCATGGCTTGAGGATGTCGAAGAAACGGAACATCAGGAACCCGGCAAGGATCCACTGCCACCCTTCCGGCACCAGCCAAAGGGTGATCCACATGCCCACCATCTCATCCCAGACAATGCCTTCATGATCGTGCACGCGCAAGTCGTTGGCGACCTTGCCGCACAGCCAGAAGCCGAACAGCATCATGACGCCCAGCAGCAACCAGTAGCCCCAGTCTGGCAGCATCTGCCACAGCGGGATGAACGGAATCGCCACCATCGAGCCCCAGGTGCCGGGGGCCTTGGGCAGGGTGCCGGAGCCGAAGCCAAAGGCGATGAAGTGCCACGGGTTGCGCCAGACCGATGGCGGAACGAACTCCGCAGGCACCTGGTTCGGGTGGTCGGTCACGGTGTCTCCCTAAAATGTTGATAACCCCGCTGGGCGGGGGTGATGTCCTGGCCCTGGGCATCGCGCAGGGTCACGCCCTGGCCTTCGAGCACACGGCCGATGACGTGCACCTCGACCACGCCTAGGCCCGTCAGCGAGGCTAGCGCCGCAGGCGGCAGGGTGAAGGCCAGCACGTAGTCGTCACCGCCGGTGAGCGCTGCCTGGCGGGCCGCGTGCAGCCCGAGGAATGCCTCCAGAGCAGGAGACACTGGCACCTGCACCAGGTTCACCTCCAGCGCTACCGCCGATGCCTTGGCGATATGCCCGCAGTCGGCGAGCAGGCCATCGGAGATGTCCAGCGCCGCCGTGGCCTTGCCACGCAGCAGTTGGCCGAGGGTGAGCTGGGGCATCGGCGACCAATACTGGTTCAGCAACGCTTCGGCCTGCTCGGCCGGTGCTTCACGCTCGCCCAGCACCAGCGGCAAGGCCCCCGCCGCCCTGCCCAGCGAGCCACCAACGCACAGCAGGTCACCGGGGCGCGCACCGCTGCGGCGCAGCGCCTGGCCAACCGGCACCCGGCCGAACACGGTCACGGTGATGCTCAACGGGCCACGGGTGGTGTCGCCGCCGATCAGGCTCATGCGGCAACGGTGGGCCATGCGGCTGAGGCCGTCGGCATAGGCTGCCAGCCAGTCAGGGCCGACGTCGGGCAGGGTCAGGGCGAGGGTGAAGCCGATGGCGGTCGCGCCCATGGCCGCCAGGTCGCTGGCCGCCACGGCCAACGAGCGCTGGCCCAGCAGGAGCGGGTCGCACACGGAGGGGAAATGCACGCCGGCGACCAGGGTGTCGGTCGACACCGCCAGTTGTTCACCGGGTGGAAGGTCCAGCAGGGCGCAGTCGTCGCCAATGCCCAGGGCCACGCCCTCACCGCCTTGCGCACAGGGCGCGGCGGCGAAGTAATGGTTGATCAGCTCGAACTCACCCATGGGCAGGCAGCGCCAGGATCAGCGCTTGTTCGCCTTGACTTCTGCTTCACGCAGGGCCGGGGCGAGCTTGTCCAGCACACCGTTGACGAACTTGTGGCCGTCGGTGGCACCGAAGACCTTGGCCAGTTCCACGCCTTCGTTGATCACCACGCGGTACGGTACGTCGACGCGCTTGATCAGCTCCCAGGTGGACAGGCGCAGCACGGCCAGCTCGACCGGGTCGAGCTCTTCCAGGGCGATGGTCATGCAAGGCACCAGCGCCTTGTCGATCTCCGCCTTGATTGCCGGAACCCCGTGCAGGATCTCGCGGAAATAGGCACCGTCGACATCGGTGAAATCGTTATCGACCCGGAACTGCGCTTCGATCTCGTTCAGCGAATGCTGGGCCATGTGCCATTGGTAGAGGGCCTGGGTCGCGAGCTTGCGGGCTTCGCGGCGCTTGGCGCTCTTCGATGGCTTGCCGGCATCCGCAGGTTTTGGATCGCGCGGGTTGAAACGATCGCTTTCGTCGCTAATCACTTGGCCTCCAACTGCGCCAGCAGGCTGACCATTTCCAGAGCGGACAGGGCAGCTTCACCGCCTTTGTTGCCAGCCTTGGTGCCGGAGCGCTCGATGGCTTGTTCGATGGAGTCGACGGTCAGAACGCCGAAGGCCACCGGTACGCCGAACTCCATGGACACCTGGGCCAGGCCCTTGGTGCATTCGCCCGCCACGTATTCGAAGTGCGGGGTGCCGCCACGGATCACGGCGCCCAGGGCGATGATCGCGTCATATTCGCCTTGTTGGGCGACTTTCTGTGCCACCAGCGGGATTTCGAACGCGCCCGGGGCACGGATGATGGTGATGTCGCTTTCGCTGACACCGTGGCGTACCAGGGTATCAACGGCACCGCTTACCAGGCTTTCGACGACGAAGCTGTTGAAGCGGCCAACCACCAAAGCATAGCGACCTTTGGGGGCGATGAAGGTACCTTCGATGGTCTTCAGGGTCATTCCGATATTCTCATCTTCAAGAGCGAGGCCGCATGCAAGCGGCCTCGACAGGGGTCTGGACTCGAGTAGAGGGGCGTCAATGCCACCTCACGTCACTCGGAGGGCACGTATTCTACAACTTCCAGATCGAATCCGGATATCGCATTGAACTTCATCGGCGAACTCATCAGGCGCATCTTGCGCACGCCGAGGTCACGCAGGATCTGCGAACCGGCACCGACGGTGCTGTAGGTGGTCGGCGCCTTGGTTGGCGCATCGCCTGCGCTTTCGCGGATGTGCGCCAGCAGCACGTCGCCGTCCAGCGGGTGGCCCAGCAGCAGCACCACGCCGCTGCCGGCCTCGGCCACGGCGGCCATGGCCGCACGCAGGCTCCAGCGGCCCGGCTGCTTGACCAGCAGCAGGTCGCGCAGGGGGTCCATGTTGTGCACACGCACCAGGGTGGGCTCTTCGGCGCAGATGTTGCCCAGGGTCAGGGCCATGTGCACGTCGCCTTCCACCGCGTCACGGTAGGTGACCAGGTTGAATTCACCCAGCTCGCTCTCGATTGGCTGCTCGGAAACGCGCTGCACGGTGCGCTCGTGGATCATGCGGTAGTGGATCAGGTCGGCGATGGTGCCGATCTTCAGGCCGTGCTCGGCCGCGAACACTTCCAGCTCGGCGCGGCGCGACATGGTGCCGTCGTCGTTCATCACCTCGCAGATCACGCCGCTGGGCTCGAACCCGGCCATGCGCGCCAGGTCGCAGGCCGCTTCGGTGTGGCCGGCGCGGGCCAGGGTGCCGCCGGGCTGGGCCATCAGCGGGAAGATGTGGCCGGGGCTGACGATGTCGTCGGCCTTGGCGTCCTTGGCCGCTGCAGCCTGCACGGTGCGGGCGCGGTCGGCAGCGGAAATGCCGGTGGTGACGCCTTCGGCAGCTTCGATCGACACGGTGAACTTGGTGCCGAAGCCCGAGCCATTGCGCGGCGCCATCAGCGGCAGCTTCAGGGTTTCGCAGCGCTCGCGGGTCATCGGCATGCAGATCAGGCCACGGGCGTGCTTGGCCATGAAGTTGATGTGCTCAGGCAGGCAGCACTCGGCCGCCATGATGATGTCGCCTTCGTTCTCGCGGTCTTCGTCATCCATGAGGATGACCATTTTGCCCTGGCGGATGTCTTCAACCAGTTCTTCGATGCTGTTGAGCGCCACTCGGCACCCCCTTCTCAATCAGGATTTCAAGAAGCCGTTGGCGGCCAGGAAGCTTTCGGTGATGCCACTGCCCTTGCTCGGCTCGGCCGCCTTGTCGCCCAGCAGCAAACGCTCCAGGTAACGGGCCAGCAGGTCGACCTCAAGGTTCACCCGACGCCCTGCGCGGTAGTCGGCCATGATGGTTTCGGACAGGGTGTGCGGGACAATGGTCAGCTCGAACTCGGCGCCATTGACCTCATTGACCGTCAGGCTGGTGCCGTCGACGGTGATCGAGCCCTTGTGGGCGATGTACTTGGCCAGCTCCTTGGGCGCACGCACGCGGAACTGGATGGCGCGGGCGTTATCGCTGCGCGAGATGATTTCACCCACGCCGTCGACATGGCCGCTGACCAGGTGGCCGCCCAGGCGGGTGGTGGGGGTCAGGGCCTTTTCCAGGTTGACCTTGCTGCCGCTCTTGAGGTCGATGAAGGCGGTGCGCTTGAGTGTTTCGACGCTGACGTCGGCCCAGAACCCGTTGCCCGGCAGTTCGACGGCGGTCAGGCACACGCCGTTGACGGCGATGCTGTCGCCGAGCTTGACGTCACCCAGGTCGAGCTTGCCGGTTTCGACGTAGACGCGCACATCACCGCCCTTGGGGGTGAGGCTGCGGATGGTGCCGATGGATTCGATGATGCCGGTGAACATGGGGACTTCCTCAGAAACGGGTTGCGCGGGGCAAGCCGGGCATTATACGCCGGGCGCCGGCAGAGGGATGGCCGTGACCCGCCAGTCATCGCCCACTGCGCGCATTTCGGTGATTTTCAGCCGCGGCGCCTGGCTCATCTGCTCCAGCGGCCAGTCCAGCAATGGACGGGCCTGGGAACCGAGGAAGGTGCCGGCAACGAACAGCTGGTACTCGTCGACCAGGCCCAACCGGGCAAAGGCGCCGACCAGGCCAGCACCGGCTTCGAGCAGGATTTCGTTGCTGCCACGGGCGGCCAGGGCCTGCAGCAAGGCGGGCAAGTCGACCCGGCCATCGCTGCCGGGCAGGCTCAGCAGCTCATGGCCGGCGGCGGCATAGCGTGGGTCATCGCCCTGGGCCGTCACCACCAGCGCCGGGCCGGCCTGGAAGAACGGTGCGTCCAGGGGCAGGCGCAGGCGGCCGTCGACAAGCACGCGCAGCGGGGTGCGGCTCAGGGCCAGGGCAGTGGTTTCGGCATCCAGGCCCAGCTCGGCGCCGCGCACGGTCATCCGCGCATTGTCGGCCAGCACGCTGGCGGCGCTGGTCAGCACCACGCTGGAGCGGGCGCGCAGGCGCTGCACCGCCGAACGGGCAGCGGGGCCGGTGATCCACTGGCTTTCGCCGCTGGCCATGGCCGTGCGCCCGTCCAGGCTCATCGCCAGCTTGGCGCGCACGAACGGCAGGCCGTGCTCCATGCGCTTGAGAAAGCCGGGGTTGAGGGCGCGGGCTTCGGCTTCGAGCACGCCGCTGGCAACACGGATGCCGGCCTCGGCCAGGCGTTGCAGGCCTTGGCCTGCCACTTGCGGGTTGGGGTCCTGCATGGCGGCGACCACGCGGGCCACCCCTGCCTTGACCAATGCCTCGGCGCACGGCGGGGTGCGGCCATGGTGGCTGCACGGCTCCAGTGTCACGTAGGCACAAGCCCCGCGGGCCCGCTCGCCGGCCTGGCGCAGAGCATGTACCTCGGCATGCGGCTCGCCGGCGCGCACGTGCCAGCCCTCGCCCACTACCTCGCCATCGCGAACGATCACGCAGCCCACGCGCGGGTTGGGATGGGTGGTGTACACACCCTTGCGCGCCAGCTCCAGCGCGCGGGCCATGTAGTGGGCGTCGAGGATCGCGGTCTGGCTGGGCATGCTCACTCTTTAGCCGGCTCGCGGGCCAGGCGGTCGATTTCTTCGCGGAATTCGTCGAGGTCCTGGAAGCGCCGGTACACCGAGGCGAAGCGGATGTAGGCGACTTCATCGAGCTTGCGCAGCTCGGCCATGACCATTTCACCCACCACCAGCGACTTCACTTCGCGCTCGCCAGTGGCGCGCAGGCGGCTCTTGATGTGCGCCAGCGCCGCTTCCAGGCGCTCGATGCTGACCGGGCGCTTTTCCAGCGCACGCTGCATGCCGGCACGCAGCTTCTCTTCGTCGAAGGGCTGGCGGGTGCCGTCCTGCTTGATCAGCCGCGGCAACACCAGCTCGGCGGTTTCGAAGGTGGTGAAACGCTCGCCACAGGCGACGCATTCACGGCGGCGGCGCACCTGTTCGCCCTCGGCGACCAGACGCGAGTCGATGACCTTGGTGTCGTTGGCACCGCAAAACGGACAGTGCATGGTGGCAGGCAACAAAAAAAGGGAGGGCCATGGTAGCGCATTGCACTGGCAAGACAAGCCAAAGGGGTTAACATCCATAGAATTCTGCCCGTGAAGGACCCACCCATGCATCTTCGTGCGCTCCTCGTGCTGTGCTGCGCCGCCCTGCTCGCCGCCTGCGGCAGCGATCGGCCCAAGACCGAAGCCGCCCCTGCGCCCGCCCCGGCCACCACCGCCCGCAAAGCCGAGCCACTGGGCCCGCTGCCGGCCTACCAGCGCGAACTGAGCGGCACGCTGCTGGACATCCCGCCCGGCACCGACGTGGAACTGGCGCTGCTGGTGATCGATGAGCGCAACCGCCCGCAGCAACTGCTGGCCAGCAGCACCCTCTCCGGCACCGGCCAAGCCCTGCCCTACCAGCTGCGTTTCAACCCCGAAGCCTTCCCGGCCGGTGCGCGGGTGGAGCTGCGTGGCCGCGTCAGCCGCTCCGGCGAGCTGATCATGCACCTGCCGCCCGTGCGCATTGCCCAGCCACAAACCCAGGCCACCGGCCCGCTGCGTTTCGAAGCGGTGCCCTGAAGTGGCGCCGCTTGCCCTGCAACAGGCGCTCAGCAGCCTGATCGGCGAGGCGCGCCTGGTGGCCAGCGAACTGCCGGAATGTGCGCTGAAACTGTGGCTGATCGATGACCAGAACATGGACCGCGCGTTCAGCAGCGAGGAAACCCGGCGCATCCTCGAAGAGCCGCCGTACTGGAGCTTCTGCTGGGCCAGCGGCCTGGCCATGGCCCGCTACCTCGCGGCCAACCCGCACTGGGTGGCGGGCAAGCGCGTGCTGGATTTCGGCGCCGGTTCCGGCATTGCCGGCATTGCTGCAGCCCACGCCGGGGCGCTGGAAGTGGTGGCCTGCGACCTCGACCCGCTGGCCCTGCAGGCGTGCCGTGCCAACGCCGCACTCAATGGCGTGGAACTGGGCTATAGCGACGATTTCTTCGCCGAAGCCGACCGCTTCGATCTGATCCTGGTGGCCGACGTGCTGTACGACCGGGCCAACCTGCCGCTGCTCGACGCCTTCCTCAGCCGCGGCCGCCAGGCGCTGGTAGCCGACTCGCGGGTGCGTGAATTCAGCCACCCGCTGTATCGCCAACTGGGCGTGCTGGAAGCGCTGACCCTGCCAGACCTGGCCGAGCCGCACGAATTCCGCCGGGTCAGCCTGTACCACGCCAGTCGCGAGCCTTTATAGTGGTGCCATTCACGGATTTGCGAGAGTCGCGATGAGCCAAGACCTGCCGTACATTTTCGACGCCACCGATGCCAACTTCCAGCAACTGGTGATCGAGAACTCCTTCCACAAGCCGGTGCTGGTGGATTTCTGGGCCGAGTGGTGCGCGCCATGCAAGGCCCTGATGCCGCTGCTGGCGAAGATCACCGAGGGCTACCAAGGCGAGTTGCTGCTGGCCAAGATCAACTGCGATGTCGAGCAACAAGTGGTGGCGCAGTTCGGCATTCGCAGCCTGCCGACCGTGGTGCTGTTCAAGGACGGCCAACCGGTTGACGGCTTTGCCGGCGCACAGCCGGAGTCGGCCATCCGCGCCATGCTTGAGCCGCACGTGCAGATGCCTGCCGCACCCGCTGCATCGCCGCTGGAGCAGGCCAAGGCGCTGTTCGCCGAAAGCCGTTTCGCCGAGGCCGAGGCGCTGCTGCAGGCGCTGCTGGGCGAAGACAACAGCAATGCCGAGGCGCTGATCCTGTATGCCCGTTGCCTGGCCGAGCGGGGCGAGTTGGGTGAAGCCCAAGTGGTGCTGGATGCGGTCAAGACCGACGAGCACAAGGCCGCCCTGGCCGGCGCCAAGGCCCAGCTGACCTTCCTGCGCCAGGCTGCCAGCCTGCCGGAAGTCGCCGACCTGAAAAGCCGCCTGGCGCAGAACCCACAGGATGACGAGGCGGCTTACCAGCTGAGCATCCAGCAACTGGCGCGCCAGCAGTACGAGGCGGCGCTGGAAGGGTTGCTGAAGCTGTTCCAGCGTAACCGTGGGTATGAGAACGGCTTGCCGCAGAAGGCGATGCTGCAGGTTTTCGAACTGCTGGGCAGTGATCACCCGCTGGTGGGCGTTTATCGCCGCCGGTTGTCTTCGGCCATGTTCTGAGCTGAAGGCCGTTGCGACAGGGGCTGCGCCGCCTTCGGGTTTGCGCAGTCCCGGTAGGAGCTAGCGCAGCTCGCGATGGGCTGCAAGGCAGCCCCGGCAATATTGGCGGCAAAGCTGAGAGCCTGGGGCCGCTGCGCGCCCCATCGCGAGCTGTGCTCGCTCCTACCATGCACGTTGCCCGCCCAGGCAACCTCACCCCACCCAGTGATACACCGGCGCATCCGCGCCACTTTCCACCTTCACCTCACTGCAGTGGCGCAACCGCACCAGCAACCGCTTGCCCGCCGCCGTACTCCCGGCCAGCCCCTCCAACCGATCGAGCAGCTCTGGCCCGCTCATCTGCCCCGCCTGGCGCAGCACATCGCGCGCCGCCGTCCACTGCCCGTCATCCTGGCGCGGCGCCGCCGCTACAGCGCCAACGGCCGCCGGCACCACGGCCGGCACATCCACCTGGCGCCCCAGTTGCGCCCACTCGTGCGGTTCCAGCTCGACCGTCAGGTCCACCGGCCAGTCACCAATCTGTCCACGAATTCTCACGATGATTTCCTTGCAAGCAGGTCAATGTCAGCCATGCTACCGCAACATGAAACCTGCGCCACCCGGGCTGGCGGCCATGAGAAAAGTTGTTATAACATAACTGAATATTTCCCCCAGCCCATTCCTGGAGTCGTTCATGCGCCGTCTGCTGCTTGCCCTGCCCTTCGCCCTGCTGCCCCTGGCCGTGGCCCATGCCCACGACGAACATGACCACGACCATGCCCACGGCACCCTCGGTGCCCATGAGCACGGCGTGGCCAAGCTCAATGTGGTGCTCGACGGCAACACCCTGGAGCTGGAACTGGACAGCCCGGCCATGAACCTGGTCGGCTTCGAACACCTGGCCAGCAGCGATGCCGACAAGGCCAAGGTCGCCGCTGTGCGCCAGCAGCTGGAACAACCGCTGAAGCTGTTCGGCCTGGCCGCTGCAGCAGGCTGCAAGGAAGACCAGCAGGAATTGGAAAGCCCGCTGTTCGGCGACGCGGCCAAGGCTGACGACGACGGCGATGAACACGAAAAAGGCCACGTGCACAGCGACATCAACGCCCATTACCAGCTGACCTGCGCCACCCCGGAAAAACTCGCCCAGCTCGACCTCGCCCCGCTGTACAAGGCGTTCCCGGCCACCCAGAAGATCAACGTTCAGCTGATTGGCCCGAACGGCCAGAAAGGCGTGGAAACCTCGCCTGCCAAGGCCGTGGTCGCATTCTGAGATGAACCAGGCGTTGATTGAACTGCAGGACCTGGTGTTCGCCTGGCCTGGCCAGGCGCCGTTGCTGGATATTCCGGCATTTCGCCTGGAAGCCGGCGAAGCCTTGTTCCTCAAGGGCCCCAGCGGCAGTGGCAAGACCACGCTGCTGGGCCTGTTGGGCGGTGTGAACCGGCCTGGCCAGGGGCGTATCCAGCTGCTTGGCCAGGACCTCGCCGCATTGGGCCAGGGTGCCCGTGACCGCTTTCGGGTCGACCACACCGGCTACATCTTCCAGCAGTTCAACCTGCTGCCGTTCCTGTCGGTGCGCGAGAACGTCGAGCTGCCGTGCCGCTTCTCGCGCAGCCGCGCAAGCCGTGCGCAGCAACGCCATGGCAGCGTAGACCAGGCCGCCAGCGAACTGCTGGCGCACCTGGGCCTGGGTGACCCGGCACTGCTCGCGCGGCGCGCCGACAGCTTGTCGATCGGCCAGCAGCAGCGCGTTGCTGCAGCCCGCGCCCTGATCGGCCAGCCCGAACTGGTGATCGCCGACGAGCCAACCTCGGCACTGGATGCCGACACCCGCGAAGCGTTCATCGGCCTGCTGTTCGACGAATGCCGGGCGGCCGGCTCCAGCCTGCTGTTCGTCAGCCATGACCAGAGCCTGGCACCGCTGTTCGACCGTCACCTGTCCCTGGCCGAACTCAACCGCGCCGCCAAGCCCCGGGAGGCCTGATGTACCTGCTCCGCCTTGCCTTGGCCAGCCTGGCCAACCGCCGTTTCACGGCATTTCTCACTGCCTTTGCGATTGCCTTGTCGGTGTGCCTGCTGCTGGCCGTCGAGCGCGTGCGCACCGAAGCGCGCGCCAGCTTCGCCAGCACCATCAGCGGCACCGACCTGATCGTTGGCGCCCGCTCGGGGTCGGTGAACCTGTTGCTGTATTCGGTGTTTCGCATCGGCAACGCCACCAACAACATCCGCTGGGACAGCTTCCAGCACTACGCCCAGGACCCACGGGTGAAATGGGCGATCCCGATCTCGCTGGGCGACTCGCACCGCGGCTACCGGGTGATGGGCACCACCACCGACTATTTCGACCATTACCAGTACGGCCGCAAGCAGCACCTGGAACTGAGCCAGGGCCGTGCGTTCGCCAGCGACCCGTTCGAGGTGGTGCTGGGGGCAGAAGTGGCCGACACCCTGCACTACAAGCTCGGCGACAAACTGGTACTGGCCCATGGCGTGGCCGCCATCAGCCTGGTCAAGCATGACGACAAGCCGTTCACCGTGGTCGGCGTGCTCAAGCGCACCGGCACCCCGGTGGACCGCACACTGCACATCAGCCTGGGCGGCATGGAGGCCATCCACATCGACTGGCACAACGGCGTGCCAGCCCGTGGCGCCGGGCGCATCAGCGCCGACCAGGCGCGCACCATGGACCTGCAACCCACGGCCATCACCGCCTTCATGCTCGGCCTGAACAGCAAGATCGCCACCTTCAGCCTGCAGCGTGAGATCAACGAATACCTCAGCGAGCCATTGCTGGCGATTCTGCCGGGGGTGGCCCTGCAGGAGCTGTGGAGCCTGATGGGCACGGCCGAGCAGGCGCTGTTCGTGGTGTCGCTGTTCGTGGTGCTGACCGGGTTGATCGGCATGCTCACTGCGATTCTCACCAGCCTCAACGAGCGCCGCCGGGAGATGGCGATTCTGCGCTCGGTGGGCGCGCGGCCCTGGCACATCGCCGGGTTGCTGGTGCTCGAAGCGCTGGCACTGGCAGTGGCCGGGATCGCTGCGGGGCTTGGCCTGTTGTATGCGGGAATCGCGGTGGCCCAGGGGTACGTGCAGGCCAACTATGGTTTGTACCTGCCATTGGCCTGGCCCAGTGCCCATGAATGGACATTGCTGGCTATCATCCTCGGCGCGGCCCTGCTGATGGGCAGCGTACCGGCCTGGCGCGCCTACCGGCAGTCGCTGGCCGATGGCCTGTCGATTCACCTTTGAGAGTGTGTGCAATGACCTGGAACCTCACCGCCTTCTTCGCGGGTAAACCCGCCCCCACAGGCTTGAAGGGGCTGAGGAACCCTGTAGGAGCGGGCTTGCCCCGCGAACACCGGCAAAGCCGGTGCCAGGCACCGCATCGCCTGGCGAAGCGGCCAGCACAAGCAGCCCACCTGCTGTTGGCAGCACTGCTGTGCATCGCTCTGCCCAGCTGGGCAGACGAGGCCCGCGAGCTGGACTGGCCTGCCCTCATCCCCGAGGGTGCGCCGGTCATCCCGCCGCAGCTCACGCCGTTGCACGACATGTCGCAGCTGGGCAACGCGCTTTCTGCCGAATCTGCCCCACCCGCCCGCCAGCAGGCACCCGATGCACCTGTGGTGAAAAGCCTGGACGGCCAACAGGTAAAGATCCCCGGTTACATCGTGCCGCTGGAAGTGAACGAGGAAGGCCGCACCACCGACTTCCTGCTGGTGCCTTACTACGGCGCCTGCATTCATGTGCCTCCGCCACCCTCGAACCAGATCGTGCACGTGATTACCGAAATGGGGGTGCGCGTGGAAGACCTCTACCAGCCCTACTGGATCGAAGGAAAGATGCAGGTTAGAGCCTCCAGCAGCGAATTGGCCGACGCCGGTTACCAGATGGAAGCCGAGAAAATATTCGTTTATGAGCTGAAGTGAGAACTGTTTCGAATTCGTGACGACACTTCTTTGAGCTGGGTCAAGTAACTGGCCCGGGCTGCTCCTTACCATTGGACTACTCGATTAATAACGTCCTTTGGGAGCTTCCATGAACAAGTCTTTGCTCGGCGCCTCACTCGTGGCCCTGGCGCTCATCACCCCTGTTGCCCACGCCTACCAGGCCGGTGACATGATTCTGCGGGCCGGTGCCATCACCACCGCGCCGAACGAGAACAGCGGCGACCTGAAATTCGATGGCAACAAGGTGTCGGGCACCAAGGCGACCCTGGACAGCGACACCCAGCTGGGCCTGACCTTCGCCTACATGCTCACCGACCATGTGGGCCTTGAGCTGCTGGCAGCGACCCCGTTCAAGCACACCGTGGGCGTCAAGGGCCTGGGCGGCGGCCTGGACGGCAAGCTGGCCGACATCAAGCAACTGCCACCGACCCTGTCCGTGCAGTACTACCCGATGGAGCCGAACTCCAAGTTCCAGCCGTATGCCGGCGTGGGCATCAACTACACCCTGTTCTTCGATGAAGACCTCAGCAGCAACCGTAAACAACAGGGCTTCAGCAACCTCAAGTTGCAGGATTCGGTCGGTATCGCCGGCCAACTGGGCATGGACTACATGATCACCGACAACCTGCTGGTCAACGCCTCGGTCTGGTACGTCGACATCGACACCAAGGCCAGCGTCAATGGCCCAAGCGCCTTGGGCTACAGCAAGACCAAGGTCGACGTGGATGTTGACCCATGGGTGTACATGGTCGGCCTGGGCTACAAGTTCTGACCTGAACAACGCAGGGCGGCTGCGGCCGCCCGCGTCCTGCCCTGCCATAGCCAGCACCCCAGGGCCGCCGCGCTGAACGCCGCGCCCAACAGGCACACCGCCGGCCATCCCCAGCGGCCATACACGCCGCTCGCCAACACCGCCCCCACGCCACTGCCCAGCGAATAACAGCACATGTAGGCACCGATCAGTCGGCTGGCCAGCGCTGCGCGCCCTGCCAGCAGCAGGCTCTGGTTGGTGACATGCACCGCCTGCACGGCGAAATCCAGCAGCACGACGCCCAGCGCGAAGGCCAGTAGCGATTGCCCAACGAAGGCCGTGGGTAGCCATGACAGGGTCAGCAACGCCAGCGCCAGCCCGGTAGTGCGCTCCCCCAGGCCGCGGTCGGCCAGGCGCCCGGCACGGGAAGCGGCCAGCGCGCCAGCGACACCGGCCAGGCCGAACAGGCCGATCTGCGTATGGCTGAGGGCCAGGGGAGCGGTGCTCAAGGGCAACACCATGCTGCTCCACAGCACACTGAACGCCGCGAAGATCAGCAGGCCGAACAAGCCGCGCTGGCGCAGCAGCCGGTCGTGGCGGTACAGGCTGAACAACGAACCGATCAGCCGCAGGTAGCCTGGGCGATGAGCCGCAGGCTGGGTGCCTGGCAAGTAGCGCAGGAGCAAGGCGGCCATCAGCAGCAGTGCCCCGGCGGCGGCAAAATAGACGCTGCGCCAACCGGCCAGGTCGGCCAGCACTCCCGAGGCCAGGCGCGCCAGCAGAATGCCCAGTACCACACCACCGGTCACTGTGCCCACGGCCTGCCCTTGTTGTGCTGGCGCGGCCAGGGTCGCGGCGTAGGCCACCATCACCTGCACCATCACCGCCATCAGCCCGGTCAGGGTCAGGGCGACCAACAACAGCGCCCACTGCTGCGCCATGCCGACCCCGACCAGCGCCAGCGCCGAGAGCAGCAACTGGCCCAGCAACAATCGCTTGCGCTCGACCAAGTCGCCCAGGGGAACGATCAGGACAAGCCCCAGGGCGTAACCCGCCTGTGTGACACCGACTACCCAGCCAACCTTGCCCTGCGCCACGCCCAGGTCACGGGCCATGGACTCGAGCAGCGGCTGAGCGATGTACACCGTCGCGACGGCCAGCGCGCAGGTGGTGGCAAGTAGCAGCGTTATCCAGCGCCTCATGGCTTTCACTCCTTTGATTTCTGGTTTCAAATTGAAACTACATGCTGGATATTTAGCAAACCTGGTTTTAATCTGCAACCAGATGATCAGGCGAGGATTTACCGATGCTCGATGAAGTGAACAGCCAATGCCCCGTGGCACGGGCGCTTGAGGTGCTGGGTGAGCGTTGGGCGCTGATGATCCTGCGCGATGCCTTTGATGGCCTGCGCCGGTTCAGCGAGTTCCAGAAGAACCTGGGGTTGGCGAAGAACATCCTCGCCTCGCGGCTCAAGCTGCTGGTGGAATGCGGCTTGCTGGCGATGCAGCCGGCGTCGGATGGCAGTGCCTACAAGGAATATGTGCTGACCGAGAAAGGGCGTTCGGTGTTTCCGATCGTGGTCGGCTTGCGTCAGTGGGGGGAGCGGTTTCTGTTCGAGGCGGGGGAAGCGCGCTCGGCGCTGGTGGACAGGGCCAGCGGGCAGGCTGTGCAGATGTTGGAAGTGCGGGCCGACGATGGTCGGGTGCTGAGGGCCGAGGATTGCCAGCGTACCCTGGTACGGCATACGTGAGCTGGGGCCGCGTAATCCGGCCCCACACTATCCCTGTAGGAGCGGCCTTGCGCCGCGAATGGGCTGCAACGCAGCCCCGGCTATCTCAAACCTTGCCCAGCAACCGAGCCAGACCTTGGACAATCGAAGTCGGCTGCGCCAGCTCAAAGCGCGCCAACAACCGCTGGTTGTCCGCCCGCGAATGGCGAATGTCACCCGACCGCGCCTCACCGTAGCTGACCGCAGGCAAGCTGCCCAGCACCTGCTCCAACGCCTTGAGCATCTGGTTCAGCGAGGTGGCCCGGT
Organism: Pantoea sp. Ap-967; assembly: GCF_011752565.1. Taxonomy (GTDB): domain Bacteria; phylum Pseudomonadota; class Gammaproteobacteria; order Pseudomonadales; family Pseudomonadaceae; genus Aquipseudomonas. The sequence goes on along the minus strand of NZ_VWXK01000011.1, from coordinate 97,955 downwards.
TCAGCCCGACATTGACTGCGCCCTCTTCCACCTGTGGCTGCTCCAGCGCCTGCATCAATACCTGCACCAGGTCCCCCACGTAGAGGAAGTCGCGGGTCTGCTCGCCGTCACCAAACACCGTGATCGGCAAGCCTTGGGTGGCGCGCTCGCAGAAGATGCTGATCACCCCCGAGTACGGCGAGGATGGGTCCTGGCGCGGCCCGAAGATGTTGAAGAAGCGGAACACCACAGGCTCCAGGCCATGCTGGCGGCGGTAGAAGTCCAGGTACTGCTCGCTGGCGAGCTTGTCCACCGCATAGGGGGTCAGCGGGGCCTTGGCGGTGTCTTCGCTGATTGCCTGGCCTTCGCCATTGTTGCCATAGACCGCCGCGCTGGAAGCGAACAAGACCCGGCGCACGCCGTGCACGCTCATGGCTTCGCAGACGTTGAGGGTGCCGATGAAGTTGCTCTGGTGGGTTTTCACCGGGTCATCCACCGATGCCTGCACCGAGGCCACGGCCGCCAGGTGGACCACCCCGCCGCAGCCCTGCATGGCACGCAATACCAGGCCCGCATCGGCCACGTCACCTTCGATCAGCTCCAGGTGCGGGTGATCCAGTTGCAGGTTGCTGCGCTTGCCCATGGACAGGTCGTCCAGCACGCGCACCGCATAACCTTTGGCCAGCAAAGCATCACACAGGTGGGAGCCAATGAAGCCGGCGCCGCCGGTGATGAGAATGGGGGCGTCAGCCATGGCGGTAGAATCGGTCCAGTAGGGGCGGCAAGCCGGCGCGCCAGGCACGCGGCTTGATGCCGAAGGTGTGAAGGATTTTCTTGCAGGCCAGCACAGCGTGCTGTGGCTCTTCGCTGGCATCCGGGCGCGCGGCATGGGCCTGCGCGGTGGGCGCCTGCACCGCCAGCTGGCGATACTGGCCAGCCTCGGTGAGGATCGCCTGGCCCAGCGCCAGCGGCGTGGTGGCCTCGTTGCCGGCGTAGTGGTAGGTGCCCCACAGTGGCGCGCTGCAATCGAGCTGCTTGAGCACCGACAGAATCACCCGCGCAGCGTCGTCGACCGGCGTCGGGTTGCCACGCCGGTCATCGGCCAGCAGCAGCTCCTGGGGCTGTTCGGCGCGGGTGAGGAAACGGCCCAGGGCACCGTCGATACTCTCGTCCAGCAGCCAGCCGAAGCGCAGCAGCACGTGCTGCGGGCAGGCCGCGCGCACGCTTTGCTCGATGCGCCAGAGCGCCTGGCCACGCAGGCCCAACGGTACGGGCTCGTCCTTTTCGCTGTAGGCCGTGGCCCGTGACCCGTCGAATACCCGGTAGCTGGAAGGCTGAACCAGGGTGATCTGATGGTGCTGGCACAACTCCGCCAGGCGCTCGACCGCCCGCTCCTGCTGGGCCAGGCGCGGTTCGCTGACCGACTCTGCCTGGAACCAGTCGAAGTAGTAAGCCAGGTTGACCAGGGCATCGGGGCGGTGATCGTCGAGCAGCTGAGTGAGGCTGGCCGGTGCCCAGCCATCTTCGGGCGGGCGCGGTGCCAGGAATGCGATGTCCTCCTCGGCCCCGAGACGAATCAGCGCTTGCCCGAGGGCATTGCCACCACCCAACAGCATCAGGCGCATACGCATAGAGTCAGCAGATCCGAACAGGTTGATTGGAGTAAAGGAGTCATTCTGCTGTTTCCGGGCGGGGAAGTCCAACCCTGGGGGGTTGGGGGACAGTGAGCCCTGAAATGGCCTCCATTTCGCGGGAAATTCCCTACAGGTCAGAGCTACCAGGTCCTGCATTCAGCGCGAGAAAAAGCTGCGTCAATAGCGCCTTCGTCCAAACCAAATCTCGCCACATCCCTACATAAAGGATAATACGATGACAGGGAGTTACTGCACCGCATTACAAGATGTCGTTCACTTTCGCTTCAGTACAGTACAAGCTTATAAACTCGATAAAGCATCTAGACATCTCTCACGCCTCGGCGGACCTGACGCCCCAGGCTCTGCAGATTTGTCCATTCACTATGCCTTCGATTTGAAAAATTATCTGACTACTGCTCAGCTATCACAATTATCAGCATTCATTGACGGTAAGGTTTGCGCCATCGATTTTAGCTCCATGCTGCCGCTTCGCACCGACCCGGTCCCAGACTCTCTTCCACCGATAGATGAGCTGGCTCATGCCCCAGAAACAATCTATTTGGCATCGAGACATCAGGTTCTACTTGGTCTTGTGGGATACCGTTCTTTCGCCTTCGATATCGACAACGATGCCAAACAGTTGCGGCTTGTCGCTAACTTCAAGGGTGGCGGTGAGCGCCCACTGGTTCATGAGGCCCCGCATCAACCCGCCGAATTGAGTTCCCATGCCGGCGTTTGCCTCGGGCCTCATACGGAGCCACCTTATAACTGCTCGGTAGTGGCCGAGGGAGGCCATTCGCCTGCTCCAAGCGCACTGATTCTGACGGCACGGTGGAATCCACAAGGAGAACCAACTCGATTGACACCCATGCGACCTGTCATTGCAAAGCTCAATGGCCTAGAAGCACTGGCGCTTTCATCACGCTCTTACCGTTTCAGTCGGAGTGAGTGCTTCATCAAGGATGATAGCCCGCCTCCCGCAGCGAGCTCTATCCTGCAGTTCGATGGGCATTTCGGATACACCTTGCGCTACAGCACTTATCGCTATTCTCTGGATAACCATGCGGTACCTCATGCAAAAAAAGCACTTCATACTCTGCGGCGGTTAATCACCCAAGTTGAAGCCTGCACGTACACACTGGATTCTAGCTCAGCACTTCTCATCAATAACAGCCAGGCACTTCACGGGCGCGACATCATCCAAGATAACCGAAGACTTCTGATTCGGCTCTTTGCCTATTCGCCTCAAACTGAACCGCTTGTATTGCACTCAGACCCTCTTGTCGTTCGCGGATAAAGGAAAGGTTGCCAATAATGGAAATCGAGCTATCAACCCTTCTCATCCTTGCCACAATCGCCTTGCTGGCCGGATTCTTCGATGCAATAGCTGGTGGCGGAGGCCTGCTGACACTTCCTGCATTGCTGGTTGCCGGAATCGACCCTTTGGCGAGCATGGCCACCAACAAGCTTCAGGCATCGTCCGCCACTGTTTCCGCGGTGTGGGCCTTCGCTCGCAAGGGAATGATCCGATGGCGCACGGATTGGCCGATGGCGACATTGTCATATGCTGGCGGCGTCGCCGGGGCCTTGTCGATCAGCCTGCTCGACCGCGCCATCCTGGAGGTTGCGGCACCTGTTCTGCTGATTGCTGTTGCAGCGTATTTCGCCTTGAGCCCCAAACTGGGTGAAGCCGAGCGCCGGCAGCGAGTCTCCACCTTGTGTTTCACCCTGATGGTGGCGCCACTCATTGGCTTCTACGACGGCCTGTTCGGCCCCGGTACTGGCTCGTTTTTCATGGTGGCTTTTACCCTGCTACTGGGGCGGCAGTTGATGCAGGCCATCTGTAGCAGCAAATTGCTCAATGCGGCCTGCAACCTTGGGGCGTTGACGGTTTTCGTCTTCGCCGGCGCCATCATTTGGCCGCTGGCGCTGGCCATGGCGGTTTGCGCCATCGTTGGGGCTCAGTTGGGTGCGCGCTGCGCGCTCTTATTTGGGCCGCGGCTGATCAAGCCGCTGTTGATCACGGTGTGCAGCCTGATGGCGCTGAAGCTGCTGCTCAGCGATGGGCATCCGATAGGGGTGTGGCTGAGCCAGCTTTGGCAATAGGCTGCACACGCGGCCCCGGTAGGAGCGACCGCAGGTCGCGATGGGCACTGGCAGGAATCGCCGGGGCTGCTGCGCAGCCCATTCGCGACCTCTGGTCGCTCCTACCGGAGGGTGTGCCAGAACATGTGCGGGCCTTGGGACGTGTTGGTCATTCGATTTCGAACAGGCTGTTGCGCAAGGGGCCTACGCTCAGGCGCTCGCGCACGTCGTCGTCGATGCGGGGGTCGTCCGGGCGGTACAGCTTTACCTGGCGGTAGGCATTGATGCGGTTGATCTCCTCGCCCAGGTACTCCCACACCACCCGGGTACACGCCGGGTTGCGCCGGTCGCCGCTGGAGACGCCAGCCTTGAGGCCGTTCAGGCGGGTGATGCGGCTTTTGAAGCTGGGAATGAGGATGGTCTGGCTCATCTCGTTGAAGGTCAATGACTCGTAGTCGATGAGAAACACCCGGTCCTGCAACTGAAACGCCGCACCCAGGTAGCGGCAGCGCACCTCGGCATGCTGGTCGGTGGCGCTGGAGCGCTCCTGCCGTTCCTGGCGTTCGAACAAGAAGCGCCCACGCTCCTCCCACAAATGCACCAGCGACACCAGGATGGTGCCAGGCACCGACATGCAGTTGGAATATTCGAAGTAATAGCCGCAATAACGCGAAAGATTGCCGGCATGCTCGTGCAACGGCCGGAACAGTTCACTGATCGGATCGCTGGGCTGATCGGCCAGCGCCGACACCCGCGCGCCGATCAGCCGGGCGAACTGTTCCGCGGGCAGGTTCAGCTCGTAATCCTCAACGCCGAAGAAATCGCCGATGCGCTTGAGGTTGAAAGCCGTCGGACGGCTCTGGCCGCTCAGGTACTTGTTGAATTGCGCGCGGTTGATGGACAACTGGCGGCAAACTTCCGAGATAGAGCGGTAATGGCTGCAGGCCAGTTTCAGGTTGGTAGCGAAATGATCGCTCATGGCAGGGGCTCAGGTGACGCGAATGACGCAATTATAGCATCAAGTCGCATCAAGTCAGAGCAACCCGCGAAATTGTAACCACCCTTGTCATGGCCAACCATGCGCCCCAACGAATAGCGGTGCGCCTGCCGTCCGCTGATCTTTCCATGCGAAGAATAAGAATCGAGGTCATTTTCCAATGCTCGAAGCACTCAACGATTTCCTGTCCGGGAAACTTCTCATCGTGCTGATCGTCGGTCTCGGCGGTTACTTCACCATCCGCTCGCGGTTCGTTCAGTTCCGCCACTTCGGCCACATGTTCGCCGTATTCAAGGAATCGCTGCGTGGCCAGGCAGGCCAGTTGAGCTCCTTCCAGGCCCTGATGCTGAGCCTCGCCGGCCGCGTTGGCGCCGGTAACATCGCCGGTGTCGGCATCGCCGTGACCCTGGGTGGCCCGGGCGCTGTGTTCTGGATGTGGGTGACCGCCCTGGTCGGCATGGCCAGCAGCTTCTTCGAATGTACCCTGGCCCAGGTGTACAAGCGCGCCGATGGCGACGGTTTGTACCGTGGCGGCCCGGCGTACTACATCCTGCACGGCCTGAAGCTGAAAAGCATGGCCATCGTGTTCTCGATCCTGCTGCTGGTCACCTACGGCTTCGCCTTCATCGGCCTGCAGTCGTACACCGTGACCCATTCGCTGCAGAACGCCTTCGACTTCGACCCGCGCCACACCGGTATCGTTCTGGCCGTGCTGCTGGCAATCACCTTCATCGGCGGCATCAAGCGCATCGCCGCGGTGTCGGACCTGCTGGTACCGGTCAAGACCCTGGCCTACATCGGCGTTACCCTCTACGTGATCGGCACCCAGATCGACCACGTACCGGCCATGCTGGAAACCATCTTCAAGAGCGCCTTCGGCCTCGACCCAGCCTTCGGCGGCCTGCTCGGCAGCGCCATCGTCATGGGCGTGAAGCGTGGCGTGTTCGCCAACGAAGCGGGCCTGGGCAGTGCGCCCAACGTGGCTGCCGTGGCCGCCGTGAAACACCCGGGCGCGCAAGGCGTGGTCCAGGCGTTCAGCGTGTTCCTCGACACCTTCGTGATCTGCACCTGCACCGCGCTGCTGATTCTGCTGTCGGGCTTCTACACCCCAGGCTTCGAAGGTGACGGCATCGTCCTGACCCAGAACTCGCTGGCCGCCGTGGTGGGTGACTGGGGCCGCCTGTTCGTCAGCGTGGCACTGTCGCTGTTCGTGTTCACCTGCATCCTCTACAACTACTACCTGGGCGAGAACAGCCTGCAGTTCCTGAGCCGCAACCGCGGTGTGCTGCTGGCCTTCCGTGGCCTGGTACTGGCACTGGTGGTGTGGGGCTCGATGCAAGACCTGTCGACCGTGTTCGCCTTCGCCGACATCACCATGACGTGCCTGGCCTTCGTCAACCTGGTGGCCCTGGCCCTGCTGTTCAAAGTCGGCCTGCGCGTGATGCGCGACTACGACGAGCAGCGCAAGGCAGGCGTCAAGCAACCCGTGTTCGATTCGTCGAAATTCGCCGACCTGGACCTGGACCGCAACGCCTGGCCGGTCAATCCACAGGTGGAAACAGCCACTGACAAAACTGCGGGCCAAGCTCAGCCGCAGCGCTGATATCCTCCCCTGCCCAGCCGCCCCGTTCGTGGGCGGCTGACTTATCTCCGCTCACCGCTTCGGATGCTTTCCATGCGTGCAGTCAAGAATCTTCTCGTCCTCTATACCGGTGGCACCATCGGCATGCTTGAAACCGCCGAAGGCCTTGCCCCTGCCGGTGGTTTCGATGCGCGGATGCGCGAACACCTCGCCCAGCTGACCGATGCGCCCCAGGTGCAATGGACGCTGCAGGAAATGAACCCGCTGCTCGACAGCGCCAACATGCAGCAGCACAACTGGCTGGCGATGCGCGATGCCATCGTTGCCGCCGTGGACGCTGGCCATGACGGCGTGCTGGTGCTGCATGGCACCGACAGCCTGGCCTACAGCGCCGCGGCGCTGTCGTTCCTGCTGCTGGGCCTGCCGGTGCCCGTGCTGCTGACCGGCTCGATGCTGCCGGCCGGCGCGCCAGGCAGCGATGCCTGGGACAACCTGTGTGGTGCCCTGCGCCAGGTGGAGCAAGGCCTGGAAGATGGCGTGCAGCTGTACTTCCACGGCCAACTGCTGCATGGCTGCCGCGCCTCGAAGCTGCGCAGCGAGGCGTTCGACGCCTTTGCCGCGCTGCCGCGCCACCGGGACGGTGAGCGTGCCGGCGAGGTGCCTGCCGCGCTGAGTTATCGCCAACCCCGCCAGCCGGTGAACCTGGCGCTGATGCCGGTTTACCCAGGCCTGCAGGCCGCGCACCTGGCGGGGCTGCTGGACAGCGGCGTGCAAGGGCTGCTGCTGGAGTGCTATGGCAGCGGGACCGGGCCTTCGGATGACCTGGCCTTGCTGGAAGTGCTGCGTGCGGCGCGCCAGCGCGGCGTGCTGTTGGTTGCCATCAGCCAGTGCCCGGAAGGGTCGGTGGTGTTCGATACCTATGCGGCGGGTAATCGCCTGCGTGGGGCCGGGCTGGTGAGTGGCGGTGGCATGACCCGTGAGGCGGCGTTGGGCAAGATGTTTGCGCTGCTCGGGGCGGGGTTGGATGTAGAGGCGGCAGAGCAGTGGTTTGCGCTGGATCTGTGTGGGGAGCGGGTATAGGGGTTCGGCTTTCGGGCCTCTTCGCGGGGCGAGCCCGCTCCTACAGGGTTGCAGCTTGACTGCGGATGGGACTGTTGAAAATGGCGGAAGGCAGCGGGAGTCGAACCTGCCCGGGAACGGCTGCCGTCCCCAACCGGGTTTGAAGCCCGGCCGCGCCACCGGGCGCGATTGCCTTCCTTGAACTCAGTGCCCGGCCTGTGGCTGGGCCAGGGCGCTGTCGGCGCGGATGTAGCGCTGGTCGGCCACCCTGCGGGTCAGGCCGATGCGGTCGAAGTACTCAAGAATCTGCACGCTGCGCTTGCGACCGATACCCAACATATCGCGAAACGCAGCAACCTGCACTATCCCCCCCTCCCCACCCTGCCCCAGCAACAACGCGGCCATGCGCCGCAATGTCGCCTCGGGGTAGAACAGGTCGCGCACCACCTGGTGCACCAGGCCCAAGCGGGCCAGCTTGCGCAGCAGCAAGCGTACCTCGGCCTCTGCGCACTGTTCATCGGCGGCTAGCGTCCTCACCCAGGGCGGGTCGTATTGCCCTTCCAGCATTTTTGGCTGCAGGCGTTCCCACAGCACGCTGTCGGCGGGGCTCAATTGCACCTTGTGATCCGGCAAATGCAGCCAGGGCCCGCTGCTGGCGATCAGGCCGCCTTCAAGCAGCTCATCGAGCAGGCTGACAAAGGCCGGGCGCTCCAGCGGCAAGGCGGCGAAGCGGCGCAGGCGGTCACGGTCCGGGCCGAGCTGATCGGGCTCTTGTTCATGCAAGCGTGCGAGCTGCGCCAACACCCGCTGCCTCAGCGCCTGCCATTGGCTGGAGGCAAACAGCAACGGCCCCTGGCGCGTGGCCACCACCTGCACATCCCGCGGCAGCTTCCAGGTTTCGCGCAGGTGGTTGAACTGGCGCTCAAGGCGCTGTGGGTCGAGGCCACCGGGCGCACTGGCGAGCAGGCCCGGCAGGGCCTGCTCCAGGCCATCGGCGTCGCGCAGCACCTGCAGCTGGCGCAGGCGTTCTGCGCTGCGGCGTTGCCGGCTCGGCGCGAAGGGGTCGAGCACCCGGCCACCGCCCAGGGTGTGCTGGGCCCGCTGGTCGCGCAGCACCAGCCGGTCACCGTGCACGGCCTGCAGGGGTGCATTGAGCAGCAGTTGGGCGAACATGCGTTGGCCAGCGGCCAAGGTTTCGCCTTCGAGCAAGGCCACCCGGGCAGTCACATCCTGGGTGCCAAGGTGCACGTGCACGGCGCTGAAGTGTTCGAACGCACGGGCCTCACCGGCCAGCAGGCGGAGGTCGATATCCACCCGCACACTGGGGGCGTACAGCCATTCGGGCACCAGCCAGTCGCCCCGGTGCACCTGCTCCAGCGCCAGGCGCTCGGCGGCGATATTCAGCGCCACCCGTTGGCCCGCCTCGGCCACCAGCGCGGCCTGGTTCTGCGCATGCAGGCCGCGCACCCGCACCGGCTTGCCGGTTTTTCCCAGCAGCAGCGTGTCGCCGGCGCTGACCTGCCCGGCCAACGCCGTGCCGGTCACCACTACCCCGGCACCGGTCACGGCGAAGGCGCGGTCCACCGCCAGGCGAAAACCACTCCGCACGCTGCGCTGGCGCACGCGCACCTCGGCTTCGAGCAAAGCCCGGCGCAGTGCCTCCACGCCCTGCCCGGTGATGCTCGACAAGGGGAACTGCCGCGCCCCCGCGAAGGGCCCAGGCGCCAGCAACTCGCCAACCTGCGCCTGCACCTGGGCCAGGCGCGCCGGCTCCACGCGGTCGCATTTGCTGATGGCCACCAGCGCGTGGGGAATGCCCAGCAGTTCGATGATCGCCAGGTGCTCGCGGGTTTGCGGCATCACCCCGTCATCGGCGGCAACCACCAGCAACACCAGGTCGATACCGTGGGCGCCAGCCAGCATGTTGTGGATAAACCGCTCGTGGCCAGGCACATCGATGAAACCAGTCAGCGCGGCGCCTTCGGCAAGGGCTGCGTAGCGGTAGCCAAGGTCGATGGTCATGCCGCGGGCGCGTTCCTCCTGGCGCTGGTCGCCGGCCTGTCCGGTGAGGGCCTGCAGCAGCGCGGTCTTGCCGTGGTCGATGTGGCCAGCGGTGCCGACGATCATTGCACCGGCCCCAGTTGCAGGGCCGGCAGTTGCGCGAGCCATTGCGCCTCATCGTCGAGCTGGCGCAGGTCGAGCCACAGGGCATCGTCGTCGATACGGCCAAGCACAGGCACCGGCAAAGTGCGCAGGGCGCGCTCCAGTACATGCAGGCCGCGCCCACGCAGCTTCTTCGACACCTGCGGGCGCAGGCACAGGGCTGCACTTGGCAGGCGCGCCACCGGCTGGCTGCCGCTGCCGATCATGCCCAGCGCAGGCTCGACGCTGACCCGCCATTGTTCACCAAGGCGGGCCTGGAGCTGCGGGGCCAGGCGCTCGGCCTGGGCCTGGATATCGGCCTGGCTGCGGGTGAGCAGGCGCAGGCTGGGCAGGCGTTCGGCCAGGCGGTCGGGGTTGCGGTACAGCGCCAGCACCGCTTCGAGCGCGGCGAGGGTGAGCTTGTCGACACGCAGGGCGCGCTTGAGCGGGTTCTTCTTGATTCTGCCGATCAGCGCCTTGCGCCCAACGATGATCCCGGCCTGCGGCCCACCCAGCAGCTTGTCGCCGCTGAAGGTGACGATATCGGCGCCCTCGGTCAGTGCCTGGCGCACCGTAGGCTCGGCGGGCAGGCCCCAGCGGGTGAGGTCCAGCAGGCTGCCGCTGCCGAGGTCTTCGAGCAGCGGCAGTTCATGCTGGCGGGCGATGCGCGCAAGTTCTGCGGTGGGCACCTGGTGGGTGAAGCCCTGGATGCTGTAGTTACTGCAGTGCACGCGCATCAGCAGGCCGGTGCGCGGGCTGATGGCGGCTTCGTAGTCGTGGGCGTGGGTGCGGTTGGTGGTACCGACCTCGCGCAGCTTCACGCCGGCTCTGGCCATGATGTCGGGGATGCGGAAGGCACCGCCGATCTCGATCAGCTCGCCACGGCTGATGATGCCTTCCTTGCGCGCGCCCAGGCTGTTGAGCGCCAGCAACACGGCGGCGGCATTGTTGTTCACCACGGTGACGGCTTCGGCGCCGGTCAGTTCGCGGACCAGGCCTTCGACCAGGTCATCGCGGTCGCCGCGCTTGCCGGTGGCCAGGTCGAACTCCAGGTTCAGCGGGTAGCGCGCGGCGCTCTGCATGGCCCCGACGGCTTCCTCGGGCAACAGCGCGCGGCCAAGGTTGGTGTGCAGCACAGTGCCGGTGAGGTTGAACACGCGCCGGACCTGGCTGCGTTGCTGGATGGAAAGGCGTTCGCCAGCGCGACCCAGCAGGATTTGCGCCGACAGTTCGCTGGCGCTGAGGTCGCCGTCGCGGGCCGGGGTGCGCAGGTCGTCGAGCAGTTGCCTGAGGCTGGCTAGAACGGCATCGCGGCCGTGGCGGTCGATCAGCGGCTGGCAGGCTGGGTGGCGCAAGAGGGTGTCGATAGAAGGCAGGCGCGGGGTGTGGTGGGTGAGGCTGGTGGGCATGCGGTGCTACCTTGGACGGGTCCGTTGTCTGTACTGGCCTCTTCGCGGGGCAAGCCCGCTCCTACAGGTGCAGTGTCAGCCTTGAAGGCAACGCCGCCTCTGTAGGAGCGGGCTTGCCCCGCGAAGCAGGCGACTCGGTACTACAGTGTAGACACACCCTCACGCCCCCGGCGCGACCATCAGGTTCGGGGCCAGGCGGTGAAACCCCTCCTCGTCCAAGCGAATGTCCAACGCCAGGCTGGCCAGGTCATCGGCCAACGGCTCTGCCGCCGCATCGTTTTCCAGGTAGTGCTGCTTCAGGTAGCTCTGGCACCCTGGGCAGCACTCGGCGCGCAGCGGCGCCTTGCCCGGCCCATGGCGGTCATCCTCCAGGCTGCTGTAGCGCAAATCCTTGCTCGACTCGCAATACACGCACTTGACCCGTACCACATGCCACTCGCAGGCACACAACGAACAGGCCAGGTAGCGCAGGCCATTGTGCTTGCCCCGGTTGCGCACCACCCCGGCCATGGCCGGTGAACCGCAGGCCGGGCACTGGGCCAGGCTGCTGGCGGGCTTGAGCTCCGGCGCCGGCAGCGCCAGCAGCCAGCTTGCCCAGGCCGCCTGCAACGCTGCGCCCAGCAACGGCACCAATGCCGCTGGCACTGCATCGTACTGGCCGCCAAGCAAGGCGATGGCCCAGCCCTTGCGCTGGCTGTCGTCACTGTCACACAGCAGCTTCACGGTCTCCCTCAGCGGCCCGTCGGGTTCGTCAGCGAAGTGCCCGAGCAGGGCCTGCAACCACACCAGCCACGGCCCTTCCCGCACCAGGCTGTCGGCTGCCAGCGGTGGCAAGCCGTGACTTATGCACAGGCGCTGGCGCTGCTCTGCCACCGGCAAGCCAGCGGGTGGGTTATCCACAAGCTGCTGCTGCACACGGCACAGCCGGGCGATCAACCGCAGGTAATCGCCAAAGGGATGCCCTTCGGCCAATTGCTCCAGGCGCGCGGCGCGCACGGTGAACAGGTTGGCGGGCGGCAGATGAAGAAACGGCGGCATCACCGCCGAGGCTTCGATCTGCCCGGGTTCGAGTATCGTGCTCAAGCGTTCATCCTTCTTTTTTGCCGTGATTGACCGGGGCTTTGTCGCCGGTCACTTCGCGGTACCACAGTTCATGGTGCTTGCGCGCCCAGGCGCGGCTGACCCAGCCATGCAGCATCGCGCCGATCGAACCCTTGATCCAGATACCGGCGTAGATGTGCACGATGATGCTGAGGATCAGCACGAACGCCGCCAGGGCATGGGCCAGGGCCGACAGGCGTATGGCCTCGATGCCGAACAGGTGGCTGAAGTACGCGCGCCAGATCACCACGCCGCTGAGCAGCAGCACCAGCATACAGGCCAGCAGGGTCCAGAACAGCAACTTCTGCCCGGCGTTGTACTTGCCGATGGGCGGCACGCCGTCTTCCTTGTTCAGCATCACCCGGTCGACCCGGCGCAACCACAGGCGGTCGTTGGCGGTGATGAAGTTGGCGCGCCAGAAGCGCACCACCAGGCCGAGGAAGAACACGAACATCGCCACGCCCAGGAACGGGTGCAGGATGCGCGTCCAGGGGCCGCCGCCAAACAGGTTACTGAGCCAGAACAGCGCCGGGTGGAACAGCGCCAGCCCAGACAGGCCCGCCGTCATGAACAGGATCGCGACGATCCAGTGGTTGGTCCGCTCGTTGGCGTTATAGCGCAGGATGGGTTTGTTGTCGTTCATGGCCGCTGCTCCCCTTGCCCACCGGGTTTGGTCGGGTCATAGACATGCACCGAAGGGTCGACCGGCTGCACGCTGTGGTCCGGCGGCGCGGGGTGCTCGTCCTCCTCCACCCGCTGTGGCCCTACCCGCACGTAATGGAAGAACCCGGCCAGCACCGCCGCGCCCATGGCCAGCAGCGCCAGCGGCTTCGTGAAGCCCTTCCACAGGCCCACCAAGGGGCTGATCACGGGGGCGTCCGGCAAGCCGGCGTACAGCCTCGGCGTGTCGGCGTGGTGCAGCACATACATCACGTGGGTGCCGCCGACGCCGTCCGGGTCGTACAGCCCGGCGTTGTCGAAACCGCGCGACTTGAGGTCGACGATGCGCTCGGCGGCATGCACCTTCATTTCCTCCTTGCTGCCGAAGACGATCGCCCCGGTCGGGCAGGTTTTCACACAGGCCGGCTCCAGGCCCACGGTCACGCGGTCGGAACACAGGGTGCACTTGTAGGCCTTGTGGTCCTTCTGCGAAATGCGCGGGATGTTGAACGGGCAACCGGTGATGCAGTAGCCACAGCCGATGCAGTGGTCCTGGTTGAAGTCGACGATACCGTTGGCGTGCTTGATGATTGCCCCCGGGCTCGGGCAGGCCTTCAGGCAGCCCGGGTCGGCGCAGTGCATGCAGCCGTCCTTGCGGATCAGCCACTCCAGGTTGCCGTCGTCACGCTCGTGCTCGGTGAAGCGCATCAGGGTCCAGGTTTCGGCGCTGAGGTCGTGGGGGTTGTCGTAGGTGCCGTGGTTGTGGCCCACCTCGTCACGCAGTTCGTTCCACTCCGAGCACGCCACCTGGCAGGCCTTGCAGCCGATGCACTTGGTGGTGTCGATCAGCTTGGCCACCTCTTCCAGCTGGCGTACCGAGGGCGGCACGGTGGTGGTGGCCGAGCGGGCGATGATGTCTTGGCTGGCCATCAGAGTTTCTCCACATTGACGAGGAACGACTTGGACTCTGGCGTCTGGGTATTGCCGTCACCGAGGAACGGCACCAGGGTGTTGGTCAGGTAGCCATGGCGTGTGGCGCCGGTGAAGCCCCAGTGCAGCGGAATGCCGATCTGGTGCACGGTCTGGTTGTTGACCTGCAGCGGGCGGATGCGCTTGGTCACCACCGCCACCGCATCGATGTGCCCCCGCTTGCTCGACACCCGCACCCGGTCGCCCGCCTTGATGCCTTTCTCATTGGCCAGCACCTCACCGATTTCAACGAACTGCTCGGGTTGGGCGATGGCGTTGAGGCGGCAGTGCTTGCTCCAGAAGTGGAAGTGCTCGGTCAGCCGGTAGGTGGTCGCGGCGTAGGGGAACTCGTCGTGGGTGCCAAGGGTGTTCCACACCGAGTCGAAGATCCGCCCCGCCGGGTTGCTCACCACCTTCTTGTTCTGCGGGTGCAGCGGGTTGATGCCGATGGGCGTTTCAAACGGCTCGTAGTGCTCGGGGAACGGGCCTTCGGCCATCTTGTCGATGGCGAAGAAACGCGCCACGCCCTCGGGGTTCATGATGAACGGGTTCATCCCCGCTTCCGGTGGCGAGTCGACCTTGAAGTCGGGCACGTCGGTGCCGGTCCAGGCCTTGCCGTTCCACCATACCAGGCGTTTTTTCTCCGGGTCCCACGGCTTGCCTTGCGGGTCGCTGGAGGCGCGGTTGTAGAGGATGCGGCGGTTGGCCGGCCAGGCCCAGGCCCAGTTCTGCACCTGGTGCATGCCATACGGGTCGCTGTTGTCGCGGCGGGCCATCTGGTTGCCCTGCTCGGTCCAGCAGCCGGCAAAAATCCAGCAACCCGACGCGGTGCTGCCGTCGTCCTTCATCTGGGCAAAGCCTGCCAACTGCTGGCCGGCCTTGAGCGTGGTGCCGCTGGCGTCGGTAAGGTCGGTGACTGCCCAGCCGTTCATTTCCTTGGCCAACTCCTCGGGGGATGGCTCTTCGGGGATCTTGTAGGGCCAGCTGATGTTCATCATCGCGTCGGGGTAGGCGCCGCCCTCCTTGCTGTAGCGCTCGCGCAGGCGGATGAACAGCTCGCTCATGATCTGCACGTCGGTGCGGGTTTCACCCGGGCCGTCGGCGCCCTTCCAGTGCCACTGCAGCCAGCGGCTGCTGTTGACCAGCGAGCCGTCTTCCTCGGCAAAGCAGGTGGTGGGCAGGCGGATCACCTCGGTCTGGATATTGGCCGTGTCGACATCATTGAACGGCCCGGCGTTGCGCCAGAATTCCGAGGTTTCAGTGGCCAGCGGGTCCATGATCACCAGCCACTTGAGCTTGCCCAGGGCGGCGGTGACGCGGTTCTTGTCCGGCAGCGCGGCGATTGGGTTGAAGCCTTGGCACATGTAACCATTGACCTTACCCTGGCCCATCATCTCGAACATGCGCAGCACGTCGTAGGCCGGCACGTCGAGCTTGGGCAGCCAGTCGTAGCCCCAGTTGTTCTCGGCAGTGGCATTGGCGCCGTACCAGGCTTTCATCAGGCTGACGTGGAACTTGCCGTAGTTCTGCCAATACGACAGCTGCCCCGGGCGCAAGGGCTTGGAGGCACGCTTGTCGATGTAGGTGGCGTAGTCCTGCTCGGCGTCGCCGGCCAGGGTCAGGTAGCCCGGCAGGGAGTTGGACAGCAAGCCGAGGTCGGTCAGGCCCTGGATGTTGGAGTGCCCGCGCAGGGCGTTGACCCCGCCACCGGGCATGCCAACGTTGCCCAGCAGCAACTGGACCATGGCCGCGCTGCGGATGATCTGCGCGCCAATGGAATGCTGGGTCCAGCCGAGGGCGTAGAGAATCGTCATGGTCTTGCCCGGGACCGAGCAGGTGGCGATCTCTTCCCAGACTTTCATCATGGCGTCCTGGGGCATGCCGCAGGTCATGCTGGCCAGCTCGGGGGTGTAGCGGCTGTAGTGCTGCTTCATCAGCTGGTACACGCAGCGCGGGTGCTGCAGGGTCGGGTCGACCTTGGCAAAGCCGTCTTCGCCCAGCTCGTAGCCCCAGCCTGATTTGTCCGCATACACCCGCTTGGCCTCGTCGTAGCCGCTGAACAGCCCGTCCTCGAAGCCATAGCTTTCTTTGACGATGAACGACACGTCGGTGTAGTTGCGCACGTATTCGTGCTGGATCTTGTCGTTGCTCAGCAGGTAGTTGATGAGCCCGCCCATGAAGGCGATGTCGGTGCCGGTACGGATCGGTGCGTAGTAGTCGGCCACCGACGCGGTACGGGTAAACCGCGGGTCAACCACGATCAGCCGCGCCTTGTTGTGCGCTTTGGCCTCGGTCACCCACTTGAAGCCGCACGGGTGTGCTTCTGCTGCGTTGCCGCCCATCACCAGGACCAGATTCGCGTTGGCGATATCGGACCAGTGGTTGGTCATGGCGCCACGGCCGTACGTCGGGGCAAGACTTGCCACCGTCGGGCCATGTCAGACACGTGCCTGGTTATCGAACCCCAGCATGCCCGTTGCGCGAACGACCTTGTGGGTCAGGTAGCCGGCCTCGCTGGAGGCGGCGGAAGCTGCGAGAAAACCGGTGGTGAGCCAGCGGTTGACGGTTTGCCCCTGGGCGTTCTTCTCGATGAAGTTGGCATCGCGGTCCTTCTTCATCAGGTCGGCGACGCGGTCGAGGGCCTGGTCCCAGCTGACCTGCACCCACTCGTTGCTGCCCGGCTTGCGCAGCTGGGGGTACTTGAGGCGGCTGGGGCTGTGGATAAAGTCGAGCAGGCCGGCGCCTTTGGGGCACAGGGTGCCACGGTTGACCGGGTGATCGGCGTCGCCTTCGATGTGGATGATGTTCTGTTTGACGTTCTTGCCCGCGTCACCCTGGCTGTACAAGATCAGGCCGCAGCCGACCGAGCAGTAGGGGCAGGTGTTGCGCGTCTCTTTGGTGTGCGCCAGCTTGAAGTGGCGCACCTGCTCGGCGAAGGCAGGTGTCGGGGCCATGCCCAACGCCGCCAGGCTCGAGCCTCCAAGGCCGATAGCAGCGACCTTGAAGAACTGCCGACGGTTGAGGTCCATCGTGCACTCCTGATCAGGTTCGGGCGCACGGATCATGGCCGGCGCCTCTTGGTCATCACGGTGGCGGCTTTTCGGGGCTGCCAATCAATAAGACTAGCCAAGAATCGCAGAGGTGCGATGACGTGGGTCATGGGGGGCGGGATTGGGGCTAACGCTATCCACCCTCCCCTTCATCATTTTCGGAAAAGGACTACATAAATACCGGCAAAAGCCAGTTAGCCTGCTGCGTTTTCTGACACAGGGATCAGTCACAATGAAGATCAACGCCCTCCTCCTTGGCCTTCTGATCGCAGGCCCTGGTGCACTGCTACCCGGCGCCGCAACGGCTACGGGTGCCCAGGCCGAACCCACCGCCCTCACGTCCGAGCAAGCGCAAAAAATGACCGCCGCCGCCGAACGGGCCGCCATCGCCCAAGGTTATGCGATCGTCATCAGCATCATGGACAACCACGGCAACCTGAAACATTTCCACCGCATGGACGGCACCAGCAGCGGCAGCATTCAGGTGGCGCAGCTCAAGGCCGAAACCTCGGCCCGCTTCCCATTGTCGTCACGCGCACTTGGCGAGCGCAGTGCGGCGCACCCGGCCAATCCGTATGGGTCGTTGCCAGGGTTCACCTTGCTGGAGGGAGGGTTGCCGATAAAGGACAAGAACGGCGTGCATATCGGCGGTATCGGTATCAGTGGTGCGACGCCGGAGCTGGATGCGCAGTTTGCCCAGGCGGCGCTGGACAGTGATGCCTGAGAACGGGCTGGCCCGTGAAGGGCCGCAATGCGGCCCCAATCACCTTTACGCGAGGTAGGTTGTTACTTCAGGTGCTGCTTGATCGCCTGGGCAGCCTGGTCCATGGCGTCGCGCACGCTCGGCACCTGGGCGAGCACATTGAGCAGCCCGTAGTCGTGGATCATGCCGTTGTAGCGCACGGCCGTAACCGGCACGCCTGCCGCATTGAGCTTGCGGGCGTAGGCTTCCCCCTCATCGCGCAGTACGTCCATTTCGGCGGTTTGCACCAAGGCTGGCGGCAGGCCTTTCAACTGCTCCAGGCTGGCGCGCAGTGGTGAGGCGTGGATGTCGCTGCGCAGCTTCGGGTCGGTGGTGTAGTTGTCCCAGAACCATTTCATCATGTTGCGGGTCAGGAAGTGGCCATCGGCGAAGCGGTTGTAGGAGCCGTTGCTGAAGTCGGCATCGGTCACCGGCCACAACAGTGCCTGGAAGCGCAGCTTAGGGGTGCCGGCCTCTTTGGCCTTGATCGCAACCACGGCGGCCATGTTCCCACCCACACTGTTGCCCACTACCGCAAGGCGGCTGCCATCAACACCAATCTGCTTCCCGTGTTCGGCAACCCAACGAGTGGCGCCATACGCCTGATTGATCGCCGTGGGGAACTTCGCTTCCGGCGACGGCGTGTAGTCGACGTACACCGCTGCGGCGCCGGAGCCTACTACCAAGTCGTGGATCAGGCGTTCATGGGTGGGGTAGTCACCCAGCACCCAACCACCGCCATGGAAGAACATGAACACAGGCAAGTCGCCTTTGGCGCCCTCTGGGCGGATCACCCGAATATCCAGGGGCTTGCCCTCTACCTCGATGCTGCGGCGTTGTACCTCAATACCCGCGACATCTACCTTCACACCGGCCTGGGCACCGCTCAGCACGGCGCGGGCATCTTTCGGCGAGAGGGTTTCCAGCGGCTTGCCGCCGCCTGCCTCCAGGGCTTGAAGGAACGCTTGTGTGGTGGTTTCGACACCAGGGCCACCCGCTGCGAATGCACTGTTGACGGCAATGGCCAGAAGGCCGGCGGTGAGTGTGCGTGACAATTTCATGATTCAAGTTCCTTGGCGATAGGCCGGTAATCAATGGGTGCGCAGTTAGTTGTTGGAACAGCCGTTGCCTATGACGCGGTATTCCATGATGTGGCGGTCGCCTTTGGAATCGTCGTAGGTCAGTTGCATTGGCACCACATCGCAAACATTTGGTACCGGAGTTACCGCCACAACATGGGCGATATCGAGGCGCTGAGCGTAGCGATAGGGCTCCACGGAAACCTGTGCAGTTTGGGTAACCTGGTCATCGGCCATGGCGACAGAACCCAGGCAGCCGAGGAACAAAACGAGTAACAGCTTCATCGCAATCACCTGTATTGAAGGCGTGAGAAGGCCAGCGCACGTAAATGGCGCTCATTCGAAATAAAGGCTTGGGGAGTAGCCCGGCGCCGTCTGACGCCGGGCGGGGTTACATCAGAAAGGTTTGGTCGGCAGGTACTTGCCGTCCAGGGTGATTACTGCGCGGTGGCCACCGTCGGGATCTTCGACTTTCTTGATGTCCAACTTGAAGTTGATGGCGCTGATGATGCCGTCGCCGAACTTCTCGTGAACCAGGGCCTTGAGGGTGGTGCCGTAGACCGACATCATTTCGTAGAACCGGTAGATGGTCGGGTCGCTTGGGATGCCTTCGAAAAAGCTGCCGCGAATGGGCATCGATTGCAGCAGCGCAACTTGATCAGCATCGAGGTCGAGTTTTTCGCCTACAACCTTGGCGGCGCTTTCAGGCAGCGGATGTTGGCCAAGCAGGGCTGCCGTGACGAAGGCTTCGGACAGGCCGGTGCCATCGACGATCTCGGCGAAGGAAAGGTCCTTGCGGGCCTTGGCCAGAATGATGATTTCGGTCAGTTCCTGGCGAGCGGTGCGGGTTGCTTGAGTCTGGATCATGGTGAATCTCCTGGGTAGGTAAAGGCGTAGGGACAGGTTTCAGGCAACGTGCCTGGCTTGTTGGGAAACGGCGTGGACTTCTGGGTTTTCTGCGAGCGACACGAACGCCCCGGTGCTGCCATCGAAGGCATCGATACGCCCGGTTTCGATGTCGTAGATCCAGCCATGCAGGGTGACGCGGCCCTCTTCGAGCGCCAGGCGAACGGATGGGTGGGTCTGGATGTTGGCCAACTGCGCGATGACGTTCTCGCGCACCATGGAAGCGACTTTGCTCGGTTTGTCTGGGTGCTGACGGGCCTCGTTAACCACCTTGGCCGAGTCGGCGTAGCGCAGCCAGCCGGCCACGGCAGGCATGTGGTCCAGGCACTTGCAGGTTGCAATGGCGGTCATCGCGCCGCAGTCGGAGTGGCCGCAGATCACGATGTCTGCGACGTTGAGCCCGGCCACTGCATACTCGACCGAGGCCGAAACGCCGCCGGGCTCCGGGCCGTACGAAGGGACGATGTTGCCGGCGTTGCGGATGACGAACAGGTCGCCTGGCTCGCGCTGGGTAACCAGTTCAGGCACCAGCCGGCTGTCGGAACACGAGATGAACAGCGCCTTTGGACTTTGCTGGTTAGCCAGGTCCTTGAACAGTTTGACCCGCTCTGGAAAGGCGTTTTGCTGGAACTTCAGAAAACCGTCGATGATCGCTTTCATGGTTGCTGTCTCAATGTCGCTGGGTGTGAAACAGAGATTAAGCAACGCATGGCATAAGGTAAAAGTCTCATTTATTATGCAGTGGATCAGATAATCTTATGGGTTAAGGCATGCTCGCTCGGCACATCCAGTATTTCCTTGCGGTTGCAGAACATCTCAGTTTCACGAAGGCTGCAGCGGCGCTGCATGTCTCTCAACCGGCCTTGTCGCAGCAGGTGAGGCAGCTGGAAGAAAGTCTTGGAGCCCAGTTGTTCGACCGCTCAGGGCGCACAACGCGATTGACGGACGCAGGCGATGTTTATTTGCTTTATGCACGCCGTGCTTACCAGGAACTGCGCGAAGCCAAAAACGCCATTCATGACGTGAGCGACCTCAGCCGCGGTTCATTGCGGGTGGCGGTAACGCCAACATTCACGACTTATCTGGTGGGGCCGCTGATCGAGGCCTTTCACTCCCGCTACCCTAAAATCACCCTCAACCTCAAAGAGATTTCCCAAGAGCGCATCGAGGAGCTGCTGCTGGCAGGCGAGCTGGACTTGGGGATCGCGTTCGATGAAATACACACAGCGGACATCGAGGCCGTCCCCTTGCTGAACGAAACCCTCGCGCTGGTGGTAAACCGCAAGCACCCCTTGGCCGAGGAACGGGCCATCACGTCGCAAGGCCTGAGTGCAGAGTCGTTGGTATTACTCAGTACAGAGTTTGCAACGCGCGAGCAAATCGACCGTTACTGCCGCAAACACGAAATTCGCCCCCGTGTGCAGATGGAGGCCAATGCCCTTGGGGCCGTGATTGAAATTGTTCGGCGGACGAATCTTTCGACGTTGTTGCCTGCCAGAATTGCGTTGGCCCATGAAGACCTGGTGGCCATCACCCTGGAGCCAGAACGCTTGCAGCGAACGGCCGTTCTTTTACGGCGAAAAGAAGCTTATCTGAGTGCGGCGGTGGGGGTTTTCATCGAGCTGGCTAAAGAGGTGTCCAGCGGCCTTGATGGGTGAGGTGGCCACAAGGGCTGATGGCGCGGCTTGGCGCCCGGGGGAAGGGAGACGGCACTTGCAGTTGATGTCGGCGTGATTGCCATGCCGACACCGTGGGAAAAGCAAAAAACCTGATCCTTCAGCTGAGAAGGATCAGGTTTGCCAAGGCTTACAGGCCCAGTTCAGTCAGCCCTGGGTGGTCATCCGGGCGGCGCCCCAGTGGCCAGTGGAACTTGCGCTCGCTTTCCTTGATAGGCATGTCGTTGATGCAGGCGAAGCGGCGGTGCATCAAACCATCGGCCTCAAACTCCCAGTTTTCATTACCGTAGGAGCGGAACCAGTTGCCCGAGTCGTCGTGCCACTCGTAGGCGTAACGCACGGCAATGCGGTTGTCGGTGAAGGCCCAGAGTTCCTTGATCAGGCGGTAGTCCAGCTCTTTCTTCCACTTGCGAGTGAGGAAGGCCTGGGCTTCTTCGCGATTGCTTGCAAACTCGGCGCGGTTACGCCACTGGGTGTTCAGCGTATAGGCCAGCGCAATTTTTGCGGGCTCGCGGGTATTCCAGCCATCTTCGGCAAGGCGGACCTTCTCAATCGCTGATTCACGAGTGAAAGGAGGAAGTGGCGGACGAGCTTGTTCATTGGACATGGGAGTGCCTCCAGGGCAGTGGATACATTAAAGACGTTAGCATTCATTAAATAAGGCCAATGCGGCTTGGCCTTGGGAGCAACATTGAAGAGCGTGTAGCGTTGACTGAAAGCGTGCAGCCGATAGCCACCATCAGTAGCAGCAGCAAACCGCTGATACTGATGGGTCATCAAAAACCAAAACAAGGATAACGTTTAAACGTGGGTCTTTATCCGGGCGGCAAACCATTCATATTCATATGGCAAGCTTGACCTTCCCCATCAACAACTCACAATCAAAAGATGGCGACCGAACGTGTTCATTGGACATGGTAGTGCCTCCAATCTTTTGGATGTTTCAACTGAGTGTGTGTAACCGACTTATCAAACGCTTGTGCGCTTTGCTTCCTTGAGTAATAACTTCGCTACTTCTTTTGCACTCTCAAGAGAGGAAGGGTCCCCCATGACACGGGCCACGGTAATCGTGCCTTCTATCAGTACAAAGAGTTGCCTCGCCAAGCCCATCGGGTCGTCGACAGCCAATTGGCTGGTCAGCTCAAATGTGTAGTCCAGCAGCTTTTGCTTATGCAGCTTGGCGATCTGGCGAATAGGGTCTTCTGCATCGCCAACTTCTCCAGCGGTATTGATAAAGGCACATCCGCGAAAACCATCCGATACGAACCAACTATTGAGCACGTCAAACATACCGATGATGCGTGCTGGCGCAGATTCCGCTTTGTCACATTCGCTTCTGAACCACTGCATCCAGCGTACATCGCGGGCGTTGAGTGCCGCCGCCGCGACATCGTCCTTGTTGGCGAAATAACGGTAAATACTTTTACGTGCTACGCCCGAGGTCTTTACCAGCAGGTCCATGCCCGTGGCATGAATCCCGTTTTCGTAAATGAGCTGCTCGGCCGTCGCCAGGATTTTTTCGCGTGTATCGGTCATTGGCTTATCCATGTAGCCAGAGTAGAACGGTCGTTCTCCCTGGTCAAGCATCTATTGAAAATTTTTCGATTGCAGCTTGGAAGCGTGGGCTTCCCCCCGGCGCCCGAGCTGACCACAGCGTTGCACCGAGCGGCCTCACGTGTCCATCGGCCGAATCGGCAGCATGGCCGCCACCGGAGCCGAAAGCATACATTGACGTCGGACTTCGGCAGATTATACAGTTTGTATACATATTGATTTTGCACACAAGGAAGCACTGCAATGCGTGGAATACTCTCCATCGCCCTCCTGGCCAGCACCTTTGGATCGCTGGCGTTCGCCGATACGCAAGGCATCACCTACGCCATCGAAAACCCGCTGCGCCCCGGTGCCAAGGCCGCCCACTGCCCCGCGCAAGCGCAGGTAGTCGATGGTTGCACCTTCCATAGCGTGGCCGGGGATACCTACTCAGCGAGGCTGGCAGTGGCCCCTGGGGAAACCTGGGTCGCCAGCACCCCAGACGCCGCTACCGTCGAACTCCAGCCGCAAGCGCCAGCAGGCCAGGACTATCAAGTGATACGGGTGGTGCCTAACCCGGCGGTCAATGCCGATACCACCGTCACTTTCGACAAGCTCACCGGCGCCCCCGGCGCCCAGAGTGTTATTGAGCGTCGTCGTATTAACGTGATGATTCATCCGGCCTGATTGGGCAAAAAAAAAGCGAAGCCAAATCGATGGCTTCGCTTTTTTGGCTTTGCTTTGAAAAGTGGGGAATCAGGGCGGCTCTCATCACTCTAAAGGGCGCATAGGGCGTACCACATAAACCAACTGAGCAACATATGTGATTGCTATAGCCGTAAAAACATCACCCATATAGATGCAAAAGCACAGCGCCGAACAACACGAGACAGACCCCAACCCTCTGCATCATTGTCAGCCGTTCGCGAAAAAAATATAACCCAAAATCGCAGCGATACCTCCCGATAAGGTGCTGATCACTGTAACGACTGAAACCGAGCCATTGAGCGCACCCCATGAAAACGCAGAGAATCCGCCCAAGTTGAAAAGGCTGGCACCACACAGTGTGCCGAAACTTTTCAACCTGATCGTCGCCCAGTCCCGCTGTAAGCTGAGCGTTTCGGGAATGAGGACTATAACCCCCACTGCGTAACCCAATGCCAACATGTTTACCGGCCCGAGCGCCGGCAAGGTAAACTTGCCTTGAATCCAGAAGCTAATGCCGTAAAGCAAGGCCGCGAGTAAGGCA
Organism: Pantoea sp. Ap-967; assembly: GCF_011752565.1. Taxonomy (GTDB): domain Bacteria; phylum Pseudomonadota; class Gammaproteobacteria; order Pseudomonadales; family Pseudomonadaceae; genus Aquipseudomonas. The sequence continues at coordinate 74,103 of NZ_VWXK01000011.1, read as the reverse complement.
AACCCTAAAGAAACTCCATTGGTACTCTTGCGCTGGAGCTCATCTCCATCATCACTACGACTGGCCAATACGACTCCGAAGAAACAAACGAGAATGCCACCCACCTGCCAGCCTGACAGGACATCACCGCCCAGCCATGCCAACACCGTGGTGAATACGCCATACGAGGTGACCAAGGGCGCCACCACTGCAGTTTTACCGACAGCAAATGCTTTCGAAAGCGCCAGCGCCCCAACCACGGTACACAGGGAAGCAACTATTCCCATCCCGATCGCGCGCCAAGGCGCAGACGCGAATTTGTCCCAATGACTGGCGGAGGTGACTGCAATCATGATCATTAGCAGAAAGCCTAACACTTGCCCGAAAAATACCGCCCGTTTGACACCAACTGTTCGGGCGTTCACACCAACCAAAAAGTCTGTCACCCCCCAAAATACCGCTGCCAACAACCCCATTATTACGTCCACAGTCATGTTCCTTATTATGATTTACCCCTGCACTGCACCGAGCAGCAATTGCTCCCTGAAAAAGGCAACCGCTTGACTGGCCGGGCACTGTATGGCCCGAATTACTCGCGTACGAGCACCGAGCCAATACCTTTCTAGCGGCTATATTCATGCAGCTGAAAGCTGCAAGCTTATGCAGAGAAATTCCAGGAAGTTTCCTACGTCGTCAGGGATGTAGCCCTACGCTTGGCCTCCTTGTTTCCACAAGCCCCATCGTATTCATCCGAACGGGAGCTCAAAGGAAACAATTTGTCTTAACCCCTATACCGGTGGGCCGGAGCTTCAACCGGGCGGTGTCCGCGCGGTACATCGCAAGCAAGTCAGATCGCCGCACCGCTCCTCATGGAACAAACCCTATCACCTTGATAATGCGGATATTGTGGGAGCGGCCTTGTGTCGCGAAAGGGCTGCGCAGCAGCCCCGGCAATTGCGAGACAAACTCAGGATCCTGGGGCCGCGTTGCGGCCCTTTCGCGACACAAGGCCGCTCCCACAACTGCACTGTTCCCTGCGCGACAGCGCAGCCCGCAGGGCTGGGTTATCTCGTGTGGAAAAATCGTATCTATCTGATTTAAAGGGTATTTCTGTAGGAGCGGGCTTGCCCCGCGAAGCAGGCGGCGCGGCGTATGGCACCGGCTTTGCCGGTGTTCGCGGGGCAAGCCCGCTCCTACAGAGGAATGGCGGTGCCCCTACTGGAGATGTTCCCTGCGCGACAGAGCAGCCCACTGGACTAGGTGATCGCCTACATTTGTTTCAGGCCAATGATTTCTGTGAAATTTGCGCGCATCCGCCAGTAGGTCAGTGCTTGTACGCCAGGCATAAAAAAACCCGGAGCAATTGCCCCGGGTTGTGTATGTGGCGCGATGCCTAACCGTTCAACTCAGAATGGGAAAGGATTCCTGAGAGAAGCTCTGTAAATTTTTTCGCCTTATCCCACAGGGGCTGGCTGTGAGATCATTGTAACATGACAGTCTAAAATGTAAAGAAAATCACTCCATCCATCGGAAAATTTTACAACCTGAGGAGCTTTCAAATTGACCTCCTACAACGTCTGTAAACGGTCAGTAGGCTCAACCGGGGCCACCATCGAAATGGCACGAATTCCTAAAAGCTTGGCGAGCACCTGGAGCGTCGAAAGGGATGGCGAGTAGTTCGAGCATCTGATGGGGAAGACGAGTCGAATACGATTTCATAGCCCGATAGCACGCGACCAACTAACGCCCACGTAGTCCAACAGAGTACCTATGATTAATCTTTGATCGTCTCATCAGCGATAAGCTCTCTCAGCATTCCTCGCATTGCTTCTACCTCAAAGGACTCTGCATCAATCTCAATGCTCAAGTCGATTGCTAGCTTCACTAGGACAATAAGTTCAGCGTTGCTTACGGTATCTATGTGGTCCGCAAGAACAGGATTTGCCGCAAGGATGATACGCCGTAACGCCTTTAGCCCCGAATGATCCGTGTCCATGGCCGGTATCTCCAAATTTAGCCTGCTTAAGTTTAGCTAGCTGTCATGAGCCACAGGACGAGACCGAAATGTTTGAGACAGCCGGTAATGACGCAAAGAGGACTTGAGTGCTGGAGACCTACGATCTAGCTATCGCTTACCCGGCTGTGCCGGGATGAGCCCAGCGGATGCCTGGCACAGGCTCGATACGGAAAAGTCCCCTGAGCGGCACAGAGCGCGTAAACAACCACCTTCGCTTCTCTGATCTACGATGAGTGTTGAGCGGCTATTGTGACATTTTCAACAAAAAAGTGGCCCCTGCGCCTCTGAAACCCCCGAATTTCCTAGCCTGAGGCGTACGCGCTCGAAGAACGTACCGCACCTTGTTTACAAGGAGTATAAATAGCGCTGTGTGACATTCACCGAGAACGATCATGGCTGACAATGCGCTCATCGACCTTTTGAAGAAAAATGGTCCCATGCTAAGCAGCGATCTATCCAAGCTGCTTGAAACCAGCTGTGGGCTCACCCCTGAAGCGGCCAGGAAACGAGTCGAACGCGGCTGTGTTGGCATGACACGACTCAACCACATTGTCTTCCCTCATCGAGCACGCTTCAGCTATCTGTGCGAGGACTACGGTTCTCCATTTTTCTTCGACAGTTTGATGGGGGCTATGAAGAAAACGCGGAGCACCTACTTCTCCGCATTACAGGCTCTCGCGCTTCGAGGAAACGTGATGCCCCGAACGCATTTTCTAATCGCCTGTGGTGCCCCTGTCGCCCAGAAAAAGCACATCGCAGCCGAAAGCCTGCTGGAGCGATTGGTTAAGGCGACCCTCGTTAAGGAGGTAAACCTTCCTGGTGGGGAATGTTGCGTGGTCCGATGCGATCACCACCAAATGCTCGAAGTGACGTCCTTATGGGCAAAGATGAAAGGCAGACTGATCGCCGAGAAGGTTACGCTTCTAGCGGTGAAGGATTGGTCGCGCAATTTAGGAATGGTCAGCTACGACTCGGTGGAAACCCGTGAAGACGATGGCTCGAAAGGGCTGCCCAAGGTTGGGACCTTTAATTGGGACTTAGCGGGCCCCTCATATCTATTTCCGATGCGAGAATACACCAGCACCACCATCAAGCCTGGCTTCTTTGTATGCGACCTCGCCTTGAACGGCAGGGTGACAGCGGATCAACTGGCCGGTTTCGTCAACAAATGCGTCACGCTGCGAAATCTCAAAAAAGTAAATAAATGCCTACAGGTGTTTGTCGCCGAAAGCTATGAAAGCGAGGCATTCGCTCTTCTCAAAGAAAAGGGAATTATTCCAGCGACAACTGAAAGCCTTTTTGGCCGTGATGTGGCATTGGCGCTGAAAAATCTCTGCACGGTACTGAGCGACACAGCGAAGCTCACCCAGAACCCTGAAGCTCTGGACAAGATCTTCAACGACCTTTCCCGAATTGAGGGCGCCGCATCAACACTACGCGGAAGCCTGTTCGAGTTTGCGGTTGCCCAAATTGCGCGGTCTACGTTCTTGGGATATCCCCAGGAGATGAACAGGATCGTCCGAGATTCTATCGGTGCTGAGGCAGAAATCGACGTTCTAGCTCACCGATCGAACCATGAGGTCATCTTCATCGAATGCAAAGGGATACATCCGATCAGTACCCTTAGTGACGATGAGGTGGAGAAGTGGATCAACAAACGCGTACCTGTCATCAGGGGCTTTGTGAAGGCGCATTCGGAGTGGACGAACATCTCCCAAAGATACGAGCTATGGACGAGTGGCAAGCTGTCCGAAAACGCAATTGCGATGGTCAAGGATGCACAAAAGAAGAACCCAAGAATCGAAATCCAGCTGCGAGATGCTGACTATGTCCTGGCTCAAGCGGTATCCAGCAATGAAGCTGGCCTTCTGAAGACCTACCGCCAGCATTTTGTGACGCACCCAATGCAGGAGTTTGAGGAAGCTCAAGATCGCCAGAAGCGCAAAGCCCAGAAAGCGAAGAACAGGTCGAAAGCTCCCGCTGTAGAGGCACCACCCCTTCCGCCTCAAACCTTTCCGCCAATTGAGCCCCATACTGGGTTCATGCATCGCTAGCCACCCAAAGTTAAATACACCATCAGACGCATACACGAGGTGAAAAAATGCCGAAACCAGAGGTGCTGATGCAAATGTGGAATCCATACCGAGAATTTCTGATACAACAACATTGTTTCTACATAAATCAAGCCCGTATTCGCCTGATGAGCCAGTTCAACAATATCGATGCTGACGCCGATAAGGCAGCGGAGGCATGGCTCGACCGTCGGAGTGAGTTTTTTGATCCAGACCGAGACGATGAGGGCTCCATCTACGAAGACGCACAAGACGTTGTTATCGAGTTTTACCGGCAACTGGATGAAATGCAGAAACAAACAAGACTTAGCGTAGTAGCAGGAATGTACCAAGCTTGGGAGAAAAACCTAAAAAAATGGATGACGGACGAAATACGTCGCTGGCAAATCGGTCCTCGGACGATAGCAGCTATATGGGGAGCAGACTTTCCAAAAATTATGGCGCTGCTTGCGAGCTTGGGCTGGTCGACACACCTACCTAAAAATCTAAGTCTTCTAAATCAATGTCGCTGCGTCGTGAACGTTTTCAAACACGGGGATGGGAGATCACTTGAAGCTCTTAAGCAGAATTTTCCAAAATATCTGATCGACCCCATTAATTCGAAACTCGGCCTACCTGCTACAGAGATTGAATGGCTGAACCATAGCCATCTCCAGGTCACAGAAGCCCAGGTCGAAGAGTTTTCACAGGCCATTATTGAGTTTTGGGCAAGCGTTCCTGAAAATATTTATAGCCAAGAAGAGATCGAGCCCCCGTCTTGGTTCATGAAAGCTGTTGAACAGGATCGTAAGGCGAATGACGCTTAGGCGACCCTGCCCCTCAAACTCCAACAGGGTTATCTGAGTGTGGGTGTTGTCCTCCAAAGGCCAGCCTCCCAATACATTCGAGCGTTTTATCGACCCCAAATAAGGCCCTGTTCCAACCCGCTACGCGGAACGCTGCCAGGGGCTTCCACGGCTCCCTCGCGTTCGACCGCTCTGACACCTTCCCGAGGTGCTCCGAACGCTTCACCATCGATATGGCAGCCCAGCCTCAGCCGTAGCCATCAGCGAATCGGCACGTATTTCTCATCATTCCGATCTACTTTGATTCCCGATTTGGCCTTTCGATCCGAGGGACTTCTGAAAAGCAAATGGTTTCGGATGAATGACGAACTGGGCCCTGGATTTCATGAGCCCGATCTGCACGAGATCTCAGAATCCTCCAAGCACGACTTCATCACCCCTCCGAGATCCTTTTAACGCCGCATTGACTCTATGAGTTCGAGCCCTGCGGGGCTAAGCAAAAACTGGGATTTCTTCTTCGACCCAAACTTAGAGCTGACGAACTACCTGGAGCAGAGGGTCACGCAGAGTCTCTTACACAAGGACGTGATCAGCCTCTGCGTGGCATGGTATGTACGCCACCGAAGCCAGTCTCAGCATGGATCATGATGGGGATATGTAAGGAAAAACTGCCAAGGTGAAGCTTAAAGAGGCGTCCGTCGCCGGCGCCTGGTGAGCTGCCATCCCAGCGGCACCGCGATCCTCAGCCGACTACGCATGAGCGTCGGTACGCTCAAAAGCTGGATCACCCATGAATATAGCTCGACATCCAAGCAAGCGAATATAGGAGTACAAATGTGCTCCTGCGTACATAGAGCCATTCGGCTTGCTAAAAAGCACCACATCCGCGGACCAGGAGATGTGCAATCCACCCAGCAAACGCGTGACCGCACAATCCAACAGCGCACGGCCGGAACTGCCCCATGGCGCAAGCGAAAAAATTTCGGATTTTTGCTCAGATTAAGTATTGGTGCCCGTAGAGGCAGGCACCGACGTCTGATAAGATCCATCCCGCCTTTACGCTCCAGCACGCTAGGCTCCATCGGCATCGCGGAAAGGCTCAATGGGGGTAGCATAATATGGCTAATGCGTTCCACATTAACTTGTGGAAAGATGGGGGTTCGATTCCCTCCTCCCCCACCCGAGCCACTCAATGAATGATTCTGAAATTCTAGCCATCTACATGGCTCAGAGCGAAAATGTCAGACACCTAAAAAAGGTGATAGATTCTTATCGCAGAGATATCAATCTAGATTTGCGCAAAAGTAATGACTTCCAGATCAATGCCAAAACTAAAATTATGGCACTACTCTATTCTGCTTGGTCTGAAGCCCAACTCCTCCAAATCGCTTACACCCCCAACGGCTTTTCCAGTACTGAAATCCAATCCATTATCCAAGCCAAGAACAACGGAATTACACAAGCTTGGAAAAAGATGATAAACCTGGCATTTCAAAAAATTGGCGACCCGAACACAGACCCAAACATTAAGACCCGTCTAGATAAATTATTACTACTGGTTAAAACACACATTGACGGCCCAAGCAAACTTAGAAATAAAATTGCGCACGGCCAATGGGTTAAAGCATTAAATAGCTCGTCTACCGGAGTCAACAGCGACCTAACAAATAAACTTGACCAACTTGACTCAGTTCAAATTCGGCGACAACTAGATATGCACCAATTTCTAGGGAAGCTAATTAGAGATCTGACCCAATCACCAAATAACGGATTTGGGCGAGACTATCTCAAGAACATTGCAGACCTCGAAAACTTCACAATCAAGAGCCAACACTGGTCAATTCAAGCGAAAAAGATTGCGCTACTGCGAAAACCGATTAAATACGCACAGGTATAATCGGCTTCGCAAGCGCTCTAAATTCAGCCGGCGAATTAGACCTGCGAGGCATCTATCCATCTCGCAGGCCCGGCAGACGTTCTATAAAAGGACGGCCGATTTTCATCTGCCTCAACCACTATTCGACAGAGCAAGGGTAAAGATTTACTGCTTTTCGATGTTTTTCATCAGCCAGCGCCTCGCCGGGAATCGACCCCAAATGCTGGACTCGATGCGAAACATCTCAACGCCCTACTGCTTGGCGCGCTCAATCGTGAAGCCCCTGAAATATTGACAAAATGACCGGACCTAGCCGGAAGCGGTCCGTGAATGACTGCTTTGGGTCGAGATCAGCCGTCCGCGATTGGGCAATGTCGCCCCTAAGTGGTCAATCGCGTAAATGAGGCTGACTCCCTACATGAGCCCTCCCTTTACTACAACCTCAAGAATTTTTTGTTTGACCAGTTTGACTAGCTCGTCCGTGTCGTTAAGAGCTTGCAACTCGGCGACCGTAATCACTATCAGTCGGCGTCCTTTTTGCAAGGCATCTGAAATAATCTTATGTGCGCGGGTCAGCTCTGCTTGATTGCCAGTTATGCCAAGAGTGGTTATGAAAATCCCAAGCGGCATTCCTCGGCTTTGTACCTTGTAGTCAAACCATACAACATCATCGCTCGCCAACTTCGCCGACCAGTTCTTGCACTCGACAAGTATAACGTCTGGCAAGGCAGAGAACCCTTCGGGCACAGCATTATTATAAAATGCTACATCGATCTCTTCCGTTAGGAAAACATTCATTTGATTACGTAAAGTGGCATGGATGCCTGGGACCAACTCAAATACGTAGCAAATTAGGTCCTCCAACGCCTTTCCTTTAGCGGTGGTGGTTGTAGCAGCGTTACCTGCATCAATAAAAGCTTGAACAATTAACTTGTCAATTGCCGCCATTACTGACCTACCCCGTGGACTCTGCGATTCCGCAATTGGCTGACAACTGTCGCGAAGGAACGCGTTCGCATATCTTCAAGTAATTCTGTAGCGGATAGCACCAGTACGTTGAATGGTAGAGCATGACTAGTTTCATCAGTGCCCGGTCCATCCCCATACAGAAGGAGACCAAATCGAGTCCCTGAGGCCAGAACAGCCTCTGAAAGCTTCATGGCTGCTTTTCTCAATGATGATCGATCAGTAAGGCGAAGCTTAACCTCTATCAGAAGTGGATTTCCCACAGTGCTGGCTAAGGCATCTACCCACACTGCAAAGTCGGCGCGGGCGCTTTTGTTGAAGGCTTCCCTAACGATTCCATCCAAATGCGAATCTTCAAGCGCTTTTCCTATAACATCTTCCAAACCTTTTCCATCACTATTTGAAATCGCTAAGCCGGCGGCTTGTATCAATGCATTTGCCGATGTTCCGAGTGAGACTGATTTCAACGGTGGCAGGGACAATGACTGTCTTGGTGGAGCCGACATCAACTGATCCAACGCGAATCCGATTGCTTCGACACCGTTCGGACTCGCACGAACCACTAGTACCCCTGGCATGTTCCAAGGGGGCTGAAGATTGGCGTCTGGTGGAACAACGAGAAGAATCTGCCGGTTATTGGCCCACGCGATTCCCAATTCGAACAGTGTCCAATCAGAGCGACGCTCTTTTGACAAAATCCCAATCACCAAATCGACATTCTGGAGATGAGAGCCTGCCAGGTGGCTCAGCGAATCGCCTACAGAAAAGCTATCAGGATTGAAGACAGAGATATCCCGTTGGTGGAGAGTGTCCCGCAGCGGTGAAAGATTTATGTCTGCTGGCGCAGAAATGTAGCAGGTTTTTAGGTTTCTCGGCTCCACTTTACCCCTCCAATTAGATTGCATAGAAATGCTCTACAGCCCTCGATGCTTCCGACATGATTCCCCTTTAGGCAGAGCATGCCGACTGCAATCCCTGATGCCTTGAGCATCTCAAGCCCATTGACAGTCGGCTGATTAGGCGGGTTCGCTGAGTATGGCCGTTACTACAAGGCAATGGTGCGCTTAGCTGTGAAAAATCGCAATGAGAGGGCTGCTGTGCCGTTTAATAGATGATGCCTTGTGCTGGTCTGGGCGCTCATAAGAATCTTCTGCCGTTAGGTGACAAACTGTGCAGAGAATTTTGGCGATAATGTTGGATGGCCCTAGGCACGTAATGATGGCCGCAGTTGACCCAGAGCAAGCGGAAAATTGACTTTTTTTCGTAAGACATCTCAGGCAGAAGAAAAACGGTCCCTTCTGAGCGGCTGCTTCTGATCGTCAGCTGTTTCCGCCAAGGGCAGCCATTGGTCGTAAGCCGACCTCGGCAAACGACCGCTTCGGGTCGATAGGTGCCTTAGGGCTGGGCGTCTTCATCACGAATGGACTTTAGCACTATGCTCCCATCTAACAATTCCATGGTCAGGGAATCACCAATTTTGAGACCCATGCCGTGGAGGATATTGTCAGGGAGATCAATGATGACATCGCCTGAATCATCCTTTGGGTCTTGGCATTTCACGGTTGTCCGCACGGATTCATTCATAAGCGGCAGCTATTCTCGGGGTGGTGGGAGAACCTCCATCCTACGCCCCACATGCCCCTACTGACAGCAATCAACCCATTACGGGCATCTATAGCCGGGACAGCTTGCGGCCCATCGCCGGCAAGCGCGGCTCCCTAAGGTTGGGGCGCAGGAATAGCTAGGAAACCAAAAGAGGAGAAATGCTTCCTCCAACTACGTCCGAGTCGTGGAGACCACTTCCACGTAACGGTATTTCTTTGCGTATTTCTTCCGCGCTTCCATCTCGGCCACCAGAGCGCTCAGAACCGGCGACTCGTAGTGCACCACTTCATAATCGCCCTCAAAAACATTGGTGACATGTAGCTCTACTCGGATCTTAGAGGAATGCCCCGCAGGCCGCTTCTGCCGAAGTGCTTGGGTAGTCGATGTAGGTGATTCGACTTTCTCACTGGCGCCGCCGAAGAGCGCACGACGCATCTCATCTTCAAGAGAATCAGTGGTCATTGAGACCTCTTCCGTATGACATTTGGTCATTTTAGCGCCTGGGGATGGCGGCGTGGCTGTCATAGAGTGGTTGGGCGAGAAAGATCGCTCGCGGTGGCTCGCGTATGAGCCCAGCGGGGTGGGGGTTGGGCCTGGAGCTGCGTTCCTTCCAGATTGTGAGCGCTGACATCTTGGCGGGGCAATCCCACCACGACGAAACCAAAATTTTTTCGCGCGTATGCTTTATTTGAAATCAAAAAAAGCTATACCCCAGCTAACGCTGGGAAGGAAACCATGTGGAGGTGTTCGACTCGCCGCCTCAGCGCACTTAAGATCAAATGCAGTATAAAGATCCTGTCAAGTTAAATCAATGAAAAATAAGGATTTTTTCACTATCCTGTTCTTGCCTCCATCTCCGAGGATGGGAAGATGAGATGCGGCAGAGTCATGGCCCTTGAAGGCTCAAGAAGAGCCCTCAGCTAGCGTAATGCCACCAAGGCACCCCCACCCCACAGGGCCATACCTAAAAGCGTTGAAACAGAGCCTGACGTCCGCCTCATTCGCGAGACTCTCGCTTGGAGGGGCTCTGCCTTTCGACGAAGCATCTGCTACCAGCACGGAGAGCGTGTTTAACGACTGAGCTGCTGAAGCCCGTAGCCCAGGTTTCTGAAGCTGGAAGGGTTACGGTTACGACACATGCGGCTAAAGCCACTGACCAATCCCTCAAATTCAGCTCGCAGCAAGAGATTCCGCGATCCAGATAGCTCGACAGAGTGCTCGCAAGCTCTGAAAGCGGCCTATCCGGAAGGCACTTCATCCATTGACTGCTAGGAACCGCATTCCGTGAAGAAGCCGTAGGTCGTAGGCCGCCGCCGTAGTCACTCCCGATCTTTAGTTGGCGAGGGTGCCCTTCGGAGATTGTGTCAGGCGAGCTTGGGAGACGGGCAAGAAAAGCCATATTGGCCAATGGCCATCCACTAGTTATAGTCTGCTTTACGCGTCTATGCTTGGGAGCGACGGCAGTGAAGCTTGAGTCTCGAATAGTCTTTCTTGATACAAATGTTTATATCTCCAAGAACTATCAATTTCTCACACATAGCTTAGGCTCCATCAAGAAGCTAAGGGAAGCAGAAGAAATCCTGTTGATCGTCCCTGATGTCACAGATTCAGAGGTCAGATCTCACATTCGTGCGGAGTCAGCCAAAGCAGCTTTGGCTTTAAAACATGTTAAGAAAGAGGCGATGGTAATCCGAAACTTACCGGGCGCGCCTGCCCATGGAATATTCACGAATATCACAGCGGAAGAGATTGAGCAGCACCTGATCGACAATTGGGCACATTTTTTGGACGGCCCTGGAATCGAGCGAATAAGCGTAGATACAGTCGCTGCAAGCCGAGTTTTTACAAGATACTTCTCTGTTGTTTCCCCTTTTGCCGCAGGCGGGAAAGAGAAAGAGTTCGCTGACGCATTTGTACTGGAGCGGCTAGCAGACTTCGCCACGGAACGGCACCTTCCGATCCATGTTATTAGTACTGACAAAGACCTACAAAAATTCTGTGCCGAAGACAACGGACTGATCTTGAGCGAGTCCGTGGACACATTCATAGATGCGGTAAACGTAAGTGTCTCAATCGAACCTTCAGCCTTCGCAGCAGAAGCCCTCGCCAAAATCAAAGATGACGTCATGAGCGTGGTAGAGAGTCGCCTGCCAGAGGTCGACTACGAAATCATGTCGAGCGATTGGAATGCCGAGCTAGAAGAAACCACCATCAGAAGCATCAATTTTGTAAGAGCTAATCTTGTATATGTCGAGAACGATCAATGCTTATATGAAATCGAGTACAACGTAGTAATTGATACAGTCGAAACCATAAAAGACTATGATCGCAGCCCATTCGATCACGAAGATGATAGCTACCCCTTCGTTCTAGAAACCTTAGTTGAACGAACTTTCGAAAAAATCATCCCTATAGAAGCGATGATTTTCTACCAAGACAAATTACTTGACACAGTGAGCTTCGATATCGACATGCCATATGGTGTGGAACTATCAACCCCCCTCGAAGAATCAAGGAAGGAGCTGGATATTAATGGTAATTAGTACCCTATGAAATGACGCCCACCCGGAGCACTGGCGTTGTGGCTGACACAGCGCTAGTTAGCCCCATCAGTCACCGCACGTCCTTCTGCGTACGCGTCAAAAAGTTCATCATGTTCGACCTGAAGTTTGTTTAAGCGGTCGGTAAGTGACCGATTTTCCGCCTGTAACGCTGCAACATTGTCAGGACCATATCCCTGAACAGTCGCATATCGATGATGTAATCGCACTCCGTAGGTAGAAAGCGGGTATAGATTGTGAGCCGGATCAATCCAAATCACATGAAAGGCTTTATTCCAAACAATTCCATGCAATCTACCATAAGCCTTTGAGATCCGGACCTCAAAAGCCTTGGACACCACCCGCTTAGCTTCAGCGGCCGATACAGCTGTCAGCTCCTCATCAGTTAGTGACTTCGCTCCATTGCCCTGCTCTTGACCAACACCCGCACGCTTTTCACCCTTAATTTTCGTAGCAATCCGTCGCTCTACCTCTTCGGGAAAACGCTCATGAGTGCCAGTCTGATTGAAAATAGATTTCGGAGTTAGCGAGGGATGAGTCTGTTGAGTAATTTGATCCTCGGTCGCAGAGCTAATAGTGTGGAGACACTCAAAAAGCTTCTGATAGTGCGCAGCCTCTAGGCCATGCACAAAATATTCAGGCATCGTGAGATCTAAATACTCAAATGAGATCGATAATTTTTCTGCGGAGGCACTGGCATGTGCTGCGGCAGCATGCCCAGCATATTTATTCGACATCATCGGCGCTGAGAACTTTTGTGAAGTATGCCCTCAAGGATTTTTTAGAAATTACCTCTCGGCTTCCCTCATCCTCAGGGATTCCGCCACGTGCATCAATCCATGGACTCTCCCGATGAGTCATGGTGCTCAATGCAGCTCCATCGTAGCGACCATAGGCAGATACAATATCTTTCAACTCGTTAGCAATACTGTCGGAGATCGAGCCGCTAGCCTCAGCGATTTCGCGCGAAATGCTTCTCCACCCATACTCTTTGTATTCTGCATACAGCGCAGGAATAACGGGCCCATGCTGCCAAGCTTGGAAGTCTTCAGAAAAAAGCTCATGCCCCTGCGCAAGCAAATACCCTTGCGCGTAGTAGCAAAGCTTTTGGAGCTTCATAGGAGACGGACTCTCCTCAAAAAGCTCGCGATGCTGGACTATTAGAAAGCGCTGAATACTATCAAGTTCTGGGCTCATATAAAACCTCTCATGTATAGCTATATCATACCATAGTCAACTGTTAAATTCCACACTCTCAAGCAGCAATAGGAACCAATAAATAGAAAGCGTAACCACTTACAAACGCACTATCATAATATCTGGAAGGTGATAAAACGAGCTGCGGGATCAGGATAACTTTTAGTAAAACTGTCGCGCCTCAGCGCCATGGTGTCCTCACCACTAAAGGCGAGACGTTCGACTTATAGAATAGGCACAGATTCGAACATGAAAACGGCGTATTCTTACTCCAACTTAGTCGCCCTCATGACGCGCAGCCGCTTGCGCGAGAGGCGAACTTCAAGCTCGCCTGAATTGCCCAGCGGGACTCAATCGCTTGGCAAGGACCGACCAATCCCCTCAGCTATTTTCCCGAAGTAATAATTGACCCGCTGACGCAACATCCCCTCAAAGGGTGCGACCTCTGCATCAACTATCAATAGAAGCTGCTTTCTTAATTCGTCAGTCCAGCCATATTCGTCCAAAAGCGCGTTTCGAGCAGGGTGGTCGTGCTCGAAACGTTTAATCAGACTCGCAAACAGATGGTCGTTCGAACATGAATCTATGATGAGCAGGTTAGCGAAGTCGGCGGCTTCAATGTGGTGAAGGAAGGCGATACCGCCGTAATTACCATCCTCCAAGCCGTATTCGTACAGCGAGGGGTAGCTACTGGGATCATCTCTCAGGCGAGCCACATAACAACCTGCAACCTGTGCCATGCGCCTACGCCCCATTTCCTCGCAAGCAAGCTTGACCACCGAGTAAATCGCTTGGAACTCTGGGCTGCTGAACGATGAATAGCCCAGCCCAGCTGCGCCCGTGCCATCAAACCCAAATGCGCCTTTGTTGGGCTCCAGGGTATTTTGCTCAAGCTGCTCAGACACGTAGCCAGCGAAATAGGCCACAACCTCTACTCCCTGGCCAAGCAGCGGATCACCATATTCTCGCAGCGTCAGAATAATGCCCGCGCTGTGCAGGATCTCACCAGGATGGGTATACCTTCCCTCGGCCAACGCTCTTACCAGCTCAGGAGCGGCAATGTCGTACTCCGTTTTTGACAGCTGAGTCCAATTCCATAGCAGCCTCCACACAGGAACCTCAGCATGACCAACTACATCCGGATGGCGGGCAAGTATGTCATTTATCTCCGACACCTCTATATTGCCAGTGAAGAACAGTTCGCTAAGGTGCTTCGGACCGACGATAGGGTCCGTCCATTGCACATCAGGATATCGGCTCGCCAGCAGCTCAAACGGCTGCTCCCCCGCCCCTTTTGCACCTTGAGCGCCAATGCGTGCAACGGCAAATCGGGTAGTCGGAAGACCTTGGAGGGTTTCCTTGGTTAATGTGCCGGTTCGCGATTCACTACCCGTGGCGATCATGTATAGCAAAAGCTGCTTCAGAGCCTCAGGCTTCTCCTTTAAGCGCGGGTCAACGGCCTCGATCAGGCGCTCATAGTCACCAAGTACGGCACGCAGATTTCGGAAATTCGGCTTACCCGAAGCAGTGAATGTGCTCAGCAGCGCTGACTGCTCACGCTCAACAACCTCCCGAGCAGTGCTCGAATTCAGACCTGAGCGGAGTTTTTCCAGAACCTCCCCCGGATCAGCCTTGACCGTGATCGTCTTGCCAATCAGCTTTTCTTTCTGTCTCGCGTACTCGTCACGCTGGCCATCGGGTATTTCTTCCTCGTTGACCAAAATGATGACTTTGAGGCGCTCGTGCTCGACAAGTGTGTTGATGAATCCCATCACATCGGGAATCTTCATGGAGCACCGCTCCAGATCATCTATGACCAGAACCTTGCCTTCCAGCTTCAAAACCAGATCCTGAAAAATCTGGCCACTATTCTTGGCCCCGGCGAATTTCTCCGCCAGGCTGCCTGCGATGGTGCCTATGAGCCGCGAGGCCTTTGAGGTCAGGTGGGGGTGGAGCTGCGCAAAGAACTGATCATTGATCGCGGAAGTGGAGGTGATGCCGTACAGGCTTGCGTACAAGTAACACACACCTCCGTCGCTGGATGTCCTCCGGGAACGCTCCTCAAGATACTTCTTAACGAAGTGGGTCTTTCCTGCCCCCCACGGGGCGCTCAGCATTACGGCATATTCAGCCTCGACCGCGTCGTCCAAGTAATAATCGAGGAATCGCGCAGCTTCCAGAACGTAGCTCTTCACCATTCGCTTAAAACTCTGGCTGGACAGGGAGCGGATCTGAATCTTCACCCCTCTGGAGTGCGTTCGATTTCAGATCACATGCCAGGAAAGTATCTGCGATGACGTGGCAATCCTCTAGACCGGCGATGATGCGCCTCAATTCTCCCTCCGGCATATCCGTCTCGATTTCCACTTCGACGTCTGGGAAGTGCTGGTCTGGCAGAATGGTCAGCCGTTGGAGAGGCCGCATACCTGGAGCCAGCACGAGTTCAAAGACGTCTTGGATCGCATCCGCGCGAAAAGAGAAGCAGGTCATTATTTGCTCAACGAGTGGGAATTGCAGGGCTGTACAAAATACACAACCCTCATGGGACACGCTCACTCTATTCTCACCTTGCCGAGACAAGCATGATAGAGCGGCCAAGAACCCGGCACCCGCTGGGCAAATCCAGCAGCTTCTGCTGCTGCTCTTTAGCACGTACGACACGGTGCTTACAGATTGCACACTCCCTAACCCTGCGTCCGCTACCTCCTCAGGTGCCGCTAGCGATCACTTCAAGATCTTCGGCGTGAGAATGCTGCTCAACTGGATCTCGCTAACTCCGAGCAACCCCCTCAGGCATGACGCTCCCCAACCGTACCCCACATTAGCCGACTCCATTATGGTTAGCTCGCTTTTGATGACCGACTTCCATTTCGTCAGAGCTTTGCCTGCAACGCGTGCGGCCACCATGCTTATTTGAACCTGAGTAGCAAGTTTAAACGCGCGTAGATCAACGCACATATTTATATGCGCTGCGATCCTTTTCTGTTCATGAGCGCTGAACAACTGCTCATTAAACCCGAGCGCTAATTGTGTCACCAGCCCCGTAGTATCGAATTTGGTTACTAGCTCCAATTTCCCCAATAACACCTTATCAAATATAGGGTGCAGTAGCTGGTAGCCGATACCATTCACATGCTTACTGCCTCGCTTTTGGTTACACGAGTTGCAAGAAGGAATGAGGTTCCAGCTTAAGACTGAGAACTCTGGAAATGGCGTTTTAGGCAAATAGTGTTCAACTGTGCCGAGCGTCAAACTTCCACACATGGGACAAGACCCCACCAATACGTCTCTTAATTGAGGAATCCAATCAAGCCCATATTTCTGAGCCCCGCCTTCATAAGCCTTATGCAAGCAAACAGTCTGCCCTGGAGATAATCCAATTGCCTTCAACTGCGGCGACCCGCAATTATTAATGTAAGCTTGATAGGCTTTCTCAATAACTTGATAGCAACCGTGCAAGAACGGAATATTGGTTGTCAATGCATCGAGGGTGCTTAAATCGTCAATAGCGCCGGAGTGACTGAACGACCGCATAATCAATCATACTCCCCTGGATTGACCATGCGATCTTTAATCTCCATGAGCATATCAATATTAAAGATATCTTGGTATGCCCTCACAACCTCATCAAACGTCATATTAGTCTTGGAAATTATCTCAGTCACTTTTCGATGATAGGCTTCAACGGTGCTATCTCCAAATACGGCCAATGAAATCTCAGCCACATTCGCTCCTAAAGTTTGAAGATACGGCCTGCTGATAGAAGCATTCAGACCCTTACGCTCAAGTATATGCACACAATGAGTAGGTACTTCGCGTACGACATAGGCCGAATGAGTGGCAATAATCGCCATCGATGCCGTGAGTTCCAATATCTTATAGAGGAACATCATGTAATCACTTACAAGGTTTGGATGAAGGTACGTCTCCGGCTCATCGATTATTAGCAGCGTCCCAAAACCCGCCATTGTCAAGAAATGCAAAGCAAAATGAAACATACTTCGCTGACCACTACTCAAATCTATGACATGCCTTGTACCAGCAGCAAGCAAGCTTGGCTCTCTAGTTGTATCAATAGTACCCAAAATGTCTAGCGAGCGTTGCTCACCATGCATTTGATTGATAAAACTCCAATTCCTTCCAATTGAATCTTGTACGCGACAGTATTCGGGGCAATCAGTAGTGACAGGGATTGCCAAAAGGTCCATTGGCATAATACCAGATAAGGCCTCGACAAAAATGTCCTTTATCGCTTTATCGAATCGATCATCACTGGCCCT
This sequence comes from Pantoea sp. Ap-967, assembly GCF_011752565.1. Classification (GTDB taxonomy): domain Bacteria; phylum Pseudomonadota; class Gammaproteobacteria; order Pseudomonadales; family Pseudomonadaceae; genus Aquipseudomonas. The sequence continues at coordinate 56,765 of NZ_VWXK01000011.1, read as the reverse complement.
GAGTAAGGTGACGAGAAGATAGGAGAGATTCTGATGAAACTCTTTGCTTTCTTTTTTGGCAGTAGTGTTAAATGCATGATATTCAAAAGGCCCTACACTACTGAAACGAGGAAGAGCGGATGCCGGGTCGGAAAAGTACGATACGACGCGGTTGAATCTAAAAGCATCTGAAAAGTCTAATCTCGAATTTTCATGCTCAATTTTCGTTCTATTATCAGAAAACAATATTGTCGGTGGCACATCTTGATTTTCATTAGCCTTAGAAGCTGCTGCAACTGCAAGACGAGCCAGTAGATTCGTCTTACCTGTGCCGTTAACCCCAATCAGGCAATGTACTCTATCATCAAAATGCTGATGATGACGAAAACTTATATCAAGCTCCACTAAATTCACCACCCCTGGAAGCAAAGTGGAAAATTTGAAAGGAGTTTTGGCGTCGTCCATAGGTGCCCGGACATAAGATCCGGCAAATCCATTCACCAACGATAAGTAGGCTTTGTTATAACGAAGCACACCGAGCCTGAACGGCTCAGTTTGAATTACATGCTCGTAGACTCCCACACCCATAAAACGATCATAGGAAACATCATGTAATTTCTTCAGCAAATAAATATACCCATCCACGGGAAGCTTTTTTGCTAAGTCCTTGTATTGATCAGGGTTTGATAAAATAGTGAAAAACTCTGTCAACTCCCCTGCTGGAGCATACGCGAGATAACCGTAGGGTTTCTCTTCCTTTAAGTTCTGAGGCAATATAAATGCACTGATGTAAACAAAGGCACCCTTAAAGGAAAAGTACATTGCAGCATGGTAATTGTACCCGAAGTCATTCCAATTTGGCTTCGAACTGCTTATGTGGAGCCACTCACCAAAGCCTTCGGGAGCGTCCTCAAGCTTAATTTTCCATGACATGCCTTTCTCCTTTCCGTACCTAACCAGTAGCAACCTTATTAGGTCGTGATACTAGCATTTTGGCATTGAGAAATGGCGTGCGCTCCGAATGAGCGAAGAGGCAAGAGCAGCTCAGGTCGGTTCCAGTGTCCCTGGGTAGATCTAGCCGGAACGGCTAATCGTCAACCTCCCCTAGGCAGTCAACCCGACTGGGCACCTCAGGCATTGAGCGATTGAGGGCTCTGTACAGAGTCGCACGGTGCACACCAAGTAGGGATGCAATCTGCGATACCGGCCTCCCCCCCGCCACCAGTTGCATCGCATGCTCGATCTGTTGTGCATTGAGGGAGGGCTTGGGTCCGAATTTCACACCTCTGCGCATCGCTGCCTCTCGGCCCGTGCGGGTGCGATCAATAATGAGGGAACGCTCAAATGAAGCGATCCCGGCGAAGATCGTCAGTATCATCTGACCCGCCGAGGTCGTGGTATCTAGCCAGGGCTCAGCAAGTGATCGCAGCCCTGCGCCAACCGCATTTAAACGCTCTGCTATTGAAAGAAGATCAAGCGTCGATCTCGCAAGGCGATCTAGCCGGGTGATCACGAGTACATCTCCCTCCCGGAGATGATCGAGCAGCCTGACTAGCTGCGGCCTTTCAATCTTAGCTCCACTTATCTTCTCCTCGAAAATTCGGGAGCAACCGACCGAAATCAGCATCTCCCTTTGAATATCAAGTTCCTGGCCTGTTGTCGACACCCTCGCGTAGCCAATATTCAATTTGTCACTCCTCACATGTCGCAATTATCAATTTCAGAATAGCACAACTTGCGACTAACTTACGCGACACTAGAAACCTAGAGATTTCGGCCTCGGCACGGATGTCGCACAACTTAAGACTTATGCGACACTTTTTGAAAACCTGAAGACGAGCAAAATAAGAGGATATGAAAAAACCACCTATCGTTCGAACCTGTACTCATAACCAGTCGTAACTGATATATCCTCAAGAAGCTCATCCAAAGCCAATGCGAGGCGCGGCTCATCAAAAATCTCAAGTTCGGTAAAGCTCACCGCAACCGCAACTCGCAACTGCTCCGCAGTCAAACTGCTTGGATCAAACGGCCAGACTTGAAGCTTAATCACTGACGTATCACGAAAGTGAAACTCATCAACGAATGTTGCCCTGCTTTCTACAGCCTCCCATTGATCGATGCTAATCCCATAGGTTTTCTGAGGCTGATCAGAAAGCATTGTGCACTTATCAAGATAGCTGTCCCCGACTTCGATCAACCCATCAGCCGAGAAGTCCCTCACATACACATCTTTGAGTCGTGGAGAGGACACCAAAGAGCGGAGCAGAAAGATTGGGTATCCAAACTTAATCCTGGACCTTTCCGCCAGAAACACCTTCACCTTTTCAAGCAAATGCTCATCAGTAACAGTCATGACACGACACATCATTCAGCCTCCCCTATACTGACAGAGCATATTTTTGATTGATATAGCTGCGAAGCCAGTCATATTCCATCGGCGTTGTCATATCGATTGGCCGCCGCGCACCCAATTCCGCGACGCTAGTGAGCAGCCACAAATTCGATGCACTTGCATCATTCCTATGGATGCGAGCTGCGACGTGCATGATAGACGCTTGACGCTTTGCGGACTCCAGCTGTTCAATTTCGACAGACTTAAGGTAATCCCCCCCTACGTCATAAAGGACAACCCTTTCATTGTTGATCCAATCTCCAGGTTCATCGGAGTAAACTTCTACAGGCCCATTTTTCCAGATCGTATAGATGTGATTGATATTTGCACAGCCAGGGTAAACATCGCCTACCTCCTCTATCTTTAGCAGCAAATGCTGCTCACGACGCTCGCTCAGATTCATATGCCCTGGCGTATTCAGATAGATGCTTGAGATCGAGGTGGACTGAAGATTTGCGGAAAGCAATAGTTGAAGCTCGGCGACATCGCCGATCATCATCATATACTCGCCAACTGGCTCACCATCTTGCCATTCAATTTTCGTAATATAGAACCACTCGACATTAAGCGAGTGAAATACAAACCTCCACTCAGGCGCTTCATGCTCCTCGAATAAGGTCATAACGCGAGCACCCATCATCGTATGAAACATATTGCCTCCATAATCAAACTCGCGACTCAAACTCGCTGCTGCATGCCCGACAGACAGTTTTAATCCACCCGCCCTTCAAGTGTTGCTTCACTCCAGGCGCACCGCAACTCTCACATACAATTGCAGAGAAGGCCTCCGTCATATCAATCAGCGCATCGATATATTCATCACCCCCTGAATAAGAGACACGAAGCTCACCGAACTTTTCTTTAATCTGTCGAAATACAACTTGTTCGATTTTCTTATGATCAATATGGGCCTGCGCCCGCTGACAAAGCACTTCCAAGAGCCCAAACCATCCGCTCCCGCACTCCAACCCCCAATAATGTACCCCCAGTGGATTTTCTCGGGACTGCGCAAAAAGCAGGGGATAATTTTTAATAAATTCCTCACTGGCGTTTATCATATTTACACTCTCCAGTTACTAAAATTTGGATGCAGGTTGCCGTCCCGGTAGCTCAGTAAATTGAGCACTCCCAAGATTCGGAAAAAAGTCGAAAAAGCCGAAAAGTCAGCAACCGGCAGGATACTGCCTGTTCCTACGCGCACGCAATAGGTTCAATGCTTCCTTTTAGCCATCCAAGCGCTATGAACTATAAATTGGCATTTGGGGCTGTCTTCCGGCGACTTCGCCTTGAGAGGGGGCTGACCCAAGAGCAATTCGAACCTGCGGCGACTGCACGCTATGTCAGGAACCTCGAAAAGGGCGAATACTCGCCGTCTCTCAGCACCTTTCGTGCGCTATGCGATGTTTTGGAGGTCTCTCCGGTGACGCTGGCCTGCTTGGTCGAAGCCGAATTCATCAATGGAAAAGCCAGGCTCCTGCTCAATGAAGCAGCGAAGGAGCTGTCGGAGCTGGACGACTAGGTCGTCTATCCCTTCCCGATGTGGCTGCACAATGGCCGTGCAGAGCGGTTCTATAATCGATCTATAGTCGTCTATAAAGCTTTATAAGCCGCATGAAATACGGGTCTCAGCCGACCCTCAACCTCTCCGCTGATTGCCCTAGACTAGACCTGAATACTCCTTATCCAGCCCCTGTACCTGCGGGTCAGAGCGTGTGTGTCGGCATCCTTCCCATACTGAGCACGAAGCCCTGAGCATGATGCGCCACGCCAGATGGGTTCACCGGGTTCCACATCAGCAATGTGCAAACTCTGCTCCTTGCTATCCTGTATCCGCCATCGGGGCGGACCCACACGCCCTGTAACTGCCCACCGGCCTCCGGCCGAATGAACCCAGCGGCAGCAACGAACATGACCGAGCAGGTCCCGACACTCCAGCCAATGGATGCCTTCTGATTTTCTCCGTAGTCCACGTTGAGTAAGCCGCAGAGCAGAACCGTTGAAGCGACCAAGGGGCTCAGCAGGTGAACTGGCTGGCCGATCAAGCTGGCAATGGCCATTTCCTTTGCATCACTGCCGTAATGAGCGGCGGTGTCCTTGTCTCCCCAGGTAGGCTCGGGCCCTCATCGGACGCTGGCTTTATTCTTGAGCTGGCACGGTGATAGCATTCGAGCTTCACAGCGGAGGAGGTCTCAGGCTTTCCTTTACGTTAGGTTGGTCTGCGGAGATGTATCAGTGTCGGGAAGAGAGCCAAGCGTAAGTCTTACCTTCCATTTTGAGTTATGGCAGGCGTGTGTGTCTCATGGCGCTATAGATTTGAATATCCCACTGAGTGGAGCAGACCGGGTATTCAACGCTGACAATATGTTCTCAAGCGACGGTCGGTTTTTCCTAGTTGAGTTCAAATCGAGTAGGGGGGATCTCCGCAGTGAAGATCATAAGAAATCTGCCTGTGTTCTGTGCGAGGGGCTATTCACATATTGGGAAGCCCTTGATCTTCATCAACAGTGTCACTTCGCAGCATGGGGAAAGAAGAGATACAACGGAGGCTTGGACACCTTTTTCGGCGTTTATGAGGATTTGGTGTGCCGCCCGGAAACTCTCCCATCATGCGGTGCAGTACGCCAGAACCCACCGCACAGGCACCTTGAGTATGATGGCCCGGCAGAGGTTAGCGGTGAGCAACTCGCAATTGCCGTAGCGACTGGACAGTCAGGGCTAGAGCGTCACGATTTTCTCAGGTATCTGAACTGGCTGTTGTGGGCGAGAGAAGAGACCGGCAGCTACGAGAAAACCAGAGCAATGCCCATCACGCTATTCGGCACGTCGTTCGCTGGTGGGATAAAAAGTCGTGAGTTTGCGAATTTTCAACAGCTAGACGCGTGGGCTGAACCATTCATTGCGAAATACATGGCAGCGGTCAATCCTTCAGCGGCATCTGATCCGCCATCTGAGCCTTCCTCCGATACTAAACCCGGTGGGTACGGGCCGAAAAACTAACTCGTTAGGCCTAGGAGGCTCACCTTCATAGCACTCCTCATAGCTTACCGTGGAGAACGCGCGGTGCGGGGAAGGTAGCTGACTTCGCCGGACGGTTACGAATCGACGCCAATTTTGTAGATGTATTGAGTGTCTGCTTCTGACCGCAAGCTGCCCCCCCATGAAGGGCAGCATGGGTCGAAAGTAGCCGATCGCGAATGACCGCTATCGACCCTAAGCGTTCGGTGATGGCCAGCAGAAAATGGCCGATTGCTGCCCTCCACGAAGGGCAGCTTTGGGTCGAAAACAGAAGTACGCAGCCGTCAGAAATTTTCACCCATAGCATATCGTTTCGACTGTTTAAAGCAGCCAATGTGAGGTTTGGCTTTGCGTGTGCCGCTCAGGGCTATAAGCTGAAATTATTAATACCTAATTACAATGCGCTCGACTTTAAACCTAAGGCGACACCATGACTAACGTAACCGAATTTGCTCGCGCTGTAATAAAGCACTACACCTCTACCGAAGGCACAATAAGCTTTTATGAGAGCCTATATTCGAAGATGCATAAAAAAAGATTGCTGGACTCTAACTTTGTGTCGCAGATGAGTGATCCAGAGAAGACGATGCACAGGCTGTCGGAGCTTGTTGTTTTGGAACACTGCACGCACTGCATTAGTGACATCGAAAGCAAAAACAAAGGGCCGGACTTAACTTTTAATTTTGAATCAAAAAAAGTAAACATCGAAATAATAACACCTGTTCAGGTTGTTCTAAGGAAGTCAAATATTCAACAGTATATTTATCCACCACCTAAGGGGCATAGCGCCAATCGAGGGAGCATTGAGGTGAAAATCCCTGAAATGAGCAGCCTGCATGAGAGGATAACTGGGGCACTGAAAGCAAAGGCAGAGAAGTATCAAACCTACCTTGAAAATGGAACGGTAAATAAGGGGGATACAAATATCGTTTGCATAAACGTGGGTTTCATTGAGGGTAGCGAGTACATCGACTACTCCTATCTAAAAAACCTTTTCAAAAAGCAAGCGATAATACACTTGGAGATTAGCGATGAGAATGCGGTTACCGCCCAGATAATCGATCAAGACTTTCATGTATCTAAGAAAAATAATACGATATTTAAGACTAGCTATTTCGACAACTCAGAATTTGAACACGTAGATGGCGTGTGGCTACTCAGTTGTAATGAAAATAATCTCACCGGCATTTCCAAGAAAATACAACCAAATAGCTCTGATAGCAATGTCATTTATCATAATTACAAGTCAAAGATATCACCTTCCTTGCTATCGACATTGAAAATAAATAGCCCGCAACAGGAGGAAAATTTCATTAAACAAATCAGGATTGACAATAAGCTCTCGGAGTCTTAAGTTTTCGCATACCTGCTAGCTTTGCTGCGCATGAGAGGCGCTCTAAAGGGCCAAAGGACCTACACTGAGGCCCTTTGCTTAACCCCCGAATAACAGCTGCTGCTTATACGCCGATATAATTTTTAGAGCCGATTTTGTTGGCAATTTTTATGATGCTGAAGGGTTGGCCCAGAGTATCACCCGCCAAGGCCGCGTCCTGTTCGTTGGCGTGTACGCTAACCGGATCGCTCCCAATTTCCAGAAACACGCCCCAACACACCTGCCAGCCAGGCTCATCAAGGCTAGGTGCAAACACCTGAATTTCGTGGCTTCTACCCAGATCTACCGCGAACCCACGGCCTGGGAGGTCTTCCTCGGCTCGGACCGAGCGGCTGACGATACCAACGACTTCTCCCGCCTGGTTGAAAACGGGACCTCCGCTCATGCCTGGGGGCCAATCGGAGTCAACAATAAAAACAGGGCTAGGGTTGGAGGTGCCTACGCCATCAGGATACACCTCAAGAATTTTGCCATACGCCCCGTACATCCCTTCTGAAAGGAGCATCCGCTGTGAGTCCTCGTTCAACTCGGAAAGGTTCAGCTCGGGGTACCCAATAGCGAGAACCAAATCACCTACCTTGGGCTTCCAGTTGTTAACGCGCACCTTCAACGTTTGGGGTGTGCGAACGCCCGGGTCAAGTGGGGAAGCCTGCATTACCGCGAGGTCCATGGCGACTTTGCGCTCCGGCTTCCCTAACAAAAAACCGAGGGGGTTTTCGGAGTCCATCGTGGGAAAATGAGCGCCTGTGATAGGCACAAAGCAGGCGGGAGGAATGATGGCCTTGCCATACACCAAAGCGTGCATGCCTAGGAAAAGGATGGGGCGGCTGTTTTTGTCGTATTCGATAAAGTCGATGACATGATGGGCGGTGAGGAAGGTGCCAAATTCATTGATGTTGAACGCGGTGCCCAGCCCATAGATGGCTCCCGTAACGTCTTGCCGAAACACGGGTACGACGGCATTTCTCAGCCCGAATGGGTCCTGGATTCTGAAAGGGTGAAAAGGTCGTTCTAAATCCGGGATCAGAGGATAGCCCTTGTTGTTCGACGAACCCTCCATCTCACAGGTTTCAATCACGAATGGTACGAAGTGTTCCATGGAGACTCCTGTAGGCGATCCTGTCCATACCTTCGCAGCTCTATGCTGGATGATCGGTCAGTTGGCTCCAGCGTAAGCGGCAGAGACTACGCCAGCAAGGGCCGCCGCCCAGAATGATCTGGACGCAGGCCCTTCCGACGATTTCAGCTACTGATGCGGTAGCAAAGAGCGAGCACTGCACCAGGTCTACGCCCGCTCAGCTACTGATCTTTCGCGCTCACCTAGGCATTCGACAGGCCTTGAAGGCTGGGGTGATCCGGTAGGAGCGGGAATGTGATAGCCGAGGGCGCAGCGTGTGTTCGCATTGGAGTAAGTTGGTGTCCTTCACAAAAAAAGCTACACCAAAGGCTGTAACGGGTCGGAAGCACTCGTCTGTGATTATCCGTTTTGGCCGATTCCTGCCCTTCGTGGAGGGCAGGTATGGGCCGAAAGCTGCCCTCCACCAACGTTTGCTTTGGGTATCTGCCGGTTCACAGTGCGCTGGTCGTATCCGGTGCAAACAACTGGTCCAGTCGGATGCAAATGGGTGGTGAACTCGGTGTCCAAATCCCTACCCCTGGATAATCCCGCTCCAGGAGCGGGTATCGCCACGCCGCCATTCCCCAGCTTCATGGCCTGCGCATTAGGTTACCGAAGGGCAGACGCTGTAGGCCGGTAATGATGGGGGCAGTTGCGAGATGTCGAGCAAAGTAGAAATTGGTAGAGCGGGCAATCGCGGTTTGATTGATCACCGCTACCTGGTCATCCGTTAGGAAGCAGTCGGGCATATCGGCGACGATGGCCACCCGAGGGGACACAGGGACGATCATCATGTCCTCGAAGCAGTCCGGCACTAAGAAATCGTGGATCGGTGAGCGCACGATTCCCCACTGCATCGCTTGGTTCGCGTGTATGAAGCAGTCTTGATAGCCGATGACTTGGACGCTGGCCAGCAACCTCCCCTTCATCACGCCATCAGATGCGTACAGCATGTGCTTACTCTCCAGCACCTCTTGCTGAGCTTTGGTCAGCGTCTCACTGGCTACTCCGTTGATCGTCACATCCCCAAGACCTTCATTCCGGAATCGTTGACGCGTCCGCCAGAGGGAGAAAAATTCCTCAACGACTCGTTTTTCCCAGATCCCGATTGTATTCACCCTGCCACGCTCAATGGCATCAGCCAGGGCTTGGAACCTGTCTTCAATTTGCTTTCCTATCCCAACCTCAGTCCGCTGATCCCACACGCGCTGGGCACAGAAAATCGGATTGTTGGGTTTGAGTCGCATGACTTTCTGGTGCGGGATTGAGAAAACCTCCACAAAGCCATCCAAGCCTGCAAATCGCTGGATACTGGCCTTCGGGAAGACATGCTGATTGATCGTAAATTGATGGGGGTTGCCAGGCTGGGTAGGCTCATACTTCACATACAGACCCTCTAGGTCGAGACAATGAGAGTGTAGCTAGGAGCCTCCCTCCAGGCATCCCAGAGGCAGTTATCAAAGCAGGATGCACCTGCCCGCCCCTGGATACCTCCTGCTCTAGGAGCAGGTCTATCAAGGGAGAAACTACAGGAAGCCACCCTTGGGTGACGGTCATGATTTCTGAGGCTTAACCGCCTTCGGCTTCACTCCCTTCAGCCTAGTGCGTACCGGGGCATCAGAGCGCTCACGGTCTATGACCGGCAACGGACGGTTCAACTGCGACTCGTGCAAGCCAGCAATCGAAGCGTTATATTGCCAAGTCAGAAATTTCTCTAGCAACTGAGAATTCTCAGTCTTCAATGCCTGGATCTCCGACTCTAGACGCGCAATTCGATCTCCCGCGATCTTCAAGCTGGAAGGCGCAGGAATCCGAACCACTTCTTCACTGGCCTTCTTCTTAGCTTGAGTAAAAGCGCGTTTGATCTCTAAATGCGTGTATAGCGACTGGCGTGTTGGACGCTTCCCAACGAGGCCAGCCACTTTGTCGCAGAGCAACTCCCAACTTAAAGCACCTTCCCAGCTTAACAACTGGTCAGCGATTGCGCGGATATCATCCTTGGTCAGGTGCTTGGCCATCTACATCATCTCCATCAAATTGGCCAAGCGGTTACTCAGCTCTTCAGAAATAGCCTTGGTAAGCATCTCACCTCGCGCACGAAGCGCACGTGCAGAATGGCTTGGCTGATTCTCTCGACGCAGCCTGATGAAAGACCCTTCTGGCACACTATCATCCTTCAAAATCCCAACCAGCTCGCGCATCCTCGCAGCAGATAAACTATGGTGCTCGTACCATCGATCAGCCCCGTAATGCCCCTCATTCATCGCGGCCTCGGACGCAGCCAACTGCTCCTCAATGTCAGCCAATTGCGACTCGATCTCTTCTTTCGTATCTGGCCGTTTTTCGCAAAGGTGCTCATTGCAGTTCAAGCATTCTCGGAACTGACCGCAAGGAGCAGCGGCAAAGTCGTGGAGGCAGAATCCATAGCGCGACCTATGCACAGGCCCTTTCGGAGCTAGTTCGTAAGCTTCTCGGCTTACGGGTTCACAATGGATTAGGACCGACTGATCATAACCAGCGGCAAGCTGTACCGCCTCGTATTTCGCAGCCAACTCTTTCGGCGTGAGGTGATTGTAGACGCGGTTTTGCTTAGGATCAGCGCGCCCTGCGAATCGCGCAATATCGTCTTCCGAAAGACCACCACGATGCCCCATCGTGTCGATCATATGACGCATTTGATGAGTAGTGATCTTCATCTCCGAACCATCCGAATGGCGGAAGCCATACCGAGCGAAGATACTTGTATGCGCCCCTTCCTCTAAGCTTTCACGCGGAGAAAGATCATTATTGACGATGTTCACGCTTGGCAACCAAGGGAGCACCCGCAAGGTTCCGCGCTGTGCATGGAGCCGGTTCTGCTGCATGGCAAAAAGAGCATCACCGTAATTAACGCCTGCCTTTTCACTGACGACCGGGAATTTTTTATCAACTCGATCCTTAAGCTTATCCCACAGCGCGTCCAGCGTAATAACATCACCTTTCTTAAAACCATAGAGATGATACATACGCTGCTTAGCTTCATGTGCTGGCAATCCGAAGCCCAGAGCTTCGCATGCTTCCACTTCAGTCAGAATCTTGGTTCGATCTTTATGTCTGGAATCAGGATGAATAAACATTTGGTCAGGATTAGCCTCTAGCCATTTACCTAACGCCCTGCCTTCTTCGGTAATTGTTCTGATGCGTTTCAGCGCTTCTTGGACAATCGGCACCATGACCGTGGGCACAGGCTTCAGATTGGCACCGAATCCCTTACCGGAAAAATAGCCTATTCGATAAACCGGATCACCATACTTATCAACATCGTGAACCTCGCAATTATTCGGCAGGCTCAAGACTTCTGAAATGCGAACGCTTCCGCTCATCAGCAATGCAAAAACGGAGGTGGTGAATATATCCCTCGGATCGTCAGTTACATTGGCAAAGATGTCCGCGAGGGCCAGCACCGCATCGGGATGAGGGAGCTTTTTCTCCCTTGCTTCACTAGCCTTCTTTCCGGTCCGTGCTGCGCTGTCAGGTCGAGCGATTGGATTCACCCACGTTGCGCACGACACCGGGATCAAGCCGTTCTCACTGACAAACTTGGCCAACCGCTGAAGCTCACGGCCGCATTGGTATGCAACAGCGGTGTAATATTCTCGCGCTACGAGAGCAGCTTGATCAAGCACAGAGCTATTTAACTTTAGGATATCGGGTTGACCGTGCAATTCGGTCAGTACCTTCTCTAACACTTTAAGTGCCTTAGTTTCATTTTTAGTACCAGTTGGATTATGGCCCTGCTGATATCTGAAATAGGCTTTCGCAAATGAAATGAATGGCTCTGCCATCTTATCATCAATGCTTGTAGACCGAGAACCGGAACCAAGCTTAGTGAAATTAGCAGCCTTCGGCCATAGCCAAGCATCAAAATCCAACTCTTTGCCAAAGACAGTTAATTCGTTCCGACACCTATCAATGAATTCTTTTAAGTTTTCTTGGGCGCTCAGCTCCGCCCTGCTTGTGAAATGAAATAGATTACTCATTTGCCTTGGACCTTTTACGCTCATCACATTTACGAATTACTTCTGCAACTGCGACAATGGTGCGATCCAGTACGGCAGCAACAGCTAAGTCACCTGTATCAGCAAGGATTTGCTCACGCTCTTCTATCAGCTCGATATAAAGTTCTTCGTGCGGGCCATCTGCCCACGGTTGGAAATTAACGCAGGTGTAGCATGGGCGCGGTGCATTCATGCCGCAATACGAAAAATTACCGCAGGTACCCACACCACATTTTTTGTGTTTGACTCGGCTCGAAGGATCTGACCCGCGTAACGCATCCAGCTCAGAATCTACTAGATTTCCAGCGAACGCCTGAGCATATACCGCCAGCTGAAATCCCAAAGCCTCATCAATCTTTTTTAGATGCTCAGGTGCATTCTCAGTATACACGTCCACATGCTGGGTATCTGAATGATCAAGAAGCTCAGCAATGACATATTTACTCACACCCTCGCGAGCTGCTCGTGTACCGAGCGTGTACCTGAATCGCTTCGCGAAAACATGCAGCGCATCATTTGTTCTCTCCGAAATAACCCCGAGATTCTCTACGGTCGTAGTCAGCGTGTCGGTAAAAACCTTAGTTCGGACATGCAAGATATCTGTAGGAAGGGCCGCGATCAGCTCGGCAGTAGTGGCAACCGGCAGCTTGCGTTTACTCGGAAAGAGAGGAAGCATTTTCTGCTGATCAAAGCTCAGCATGAACCCAGCATCTTCAAATCTTTTCCAGACTTTTTGCTTGTGGCTTTCCAGAAGCTCCCACATGCTCTTTGTCAGCTGGTATGTTTTAAATTCATCACGGAACGACCCGCCTTCCTGCTTCGCCCTAGGAATATGAAGGAAGTAGTCTTCCCCTCCATCTCCGAGAGGAACGGAAATGAGGTCACCGCATTTCAAATGGGTAAGCTGTGTGGGGCGTCGACCTGTGGTAGCGAGGATCAGGCAAACACAGAGATCATAGAGGTCAATTGCGCCTGATTCATACCCGAAAACTAGGCGATCATTGAATTCTGCGAACTCGAAATCCGACAACGCGCCCTTCTCAGGGTCCATGGACTTGATCGCCAAGCCCTTCTCGCGCCCGCGCAACCTCCAGCTATCCAACATGCTTACAACATCTTTCGCTACCCCTGGGAAGCCAAAAACAAGCCATCGCCTGAAGAAGGGCCGGAGAATCTGTAAGTACTCTTGATTATCGCCAATTGCTGACTTGAAATTTATAAGCTGAACGGTATCAATTTTCCCATTTGTAGCTTCAAAGTATTTCCATAAAGCGTTCGCAACTGTGAAAACCGATGCAGCGGAGAAAGTTGTGCAATAGTGAGCCAGCATTTTACGGACAGCTGCCCTGTATTCTAGGGGCGTCCTGCTCATGACCAAGTCCAAATTTAGCGTATGGTCTTTACTCAGCTTCCAAGTGGAATCACCCGGCGAGAACTCCCAGCCCATGACCGATATGAGGGTAGAGGCATCGGTGGCAATCAGCTCACGAAAAGTCTCCTGTTCCGTTTGAGGCGATCTGGCGCCAGACGTAGCGATCATTGGCGTCATGATTTGAACTCCGGAATCTTGATATTTTCTTCCTGCATCTTCAAGCTATGCTCCCTAGCTTTTTTCTCAACGTACCTTTGAACATAGTGTTTCGCAGTACCACTGCCAAATTTCCAGCCCATGAGCTGCGAACGCATTAGCTCTTCTTCTGGTCCACTGACTTCGGCTGTTTCCATAAGCCTAGAGAATCGCTCATTCCAGTAATGCCTCAAATCATGACCTGAGAACTCGGCAAGCGGGGGGACGGCATCGCGCAAGCTATTGACGATGTTTTTATAATTGACGATTGAAAGAGGATGCCCTTGGGTAGGCCCCGATTTATGCGTCACAAAAACGAAACCATGTCTTTTGGCACCTGGGACATGGCGTCGATGATCAGTAATGTAGCGACGCAATTCGTTCATGAGCACGGCCTTTACAGGCAGTAATCGATCATTGGTTTTAACCAGTGGCTGATCGGGCCTAGGATCGTCTTTTTCGTCCGCACGGCGCATCACAGAGATTTGGTTCGCACCGAAGTCCAGATCTTCAATTTTCAGATTCAGCAGTTCGCCGCGCCGTATTCCTAGCTCATACATCACAGTGAATAGTAAGCGGTTTCGGATCTGCGTTGCAGGATCGTCCCAGATATTGAGATTGGAGCCAGGGCGAAGCAGTTCGATTACTGCTGCCACTGCCACTTCACTAAGACCTCTTTTTCTTTTTATGGTGTTTCTTTTTTTATTGATGGGCCGAAGTTCTTTCAAGGCCTGGGTGATCCGGGCTAGCTCGTCTGGATCGCGCGGTGCCCGTAGGTATTGTTTCGCGAGCCAGTCAATGTATTTGGTAGCCACGCCAACCCTGGCGTGCATGACCTCCTTCGACACCGTTGCTCGAAGGGAGAAGAAAGAGATCCCATGCTTCTTTTCAGGCTGATCAAGCAAGCGGCGCTGGAATGCCCCTCTGAGGGCTTCTACCTCGAATGGTTCCAGGACGTACCCTGCCGACATGCGAGACACCAGGTCCACACCTGCTTCGTCCATGGCTTGGAGGAATGCGCACAGGTGCCCTGCGGAGTTTGTAAGCGTTGAGGAAGAGCGGCTGCTGTTCCTCACCTGGGTCGTGAGATACAGATTGGGATAGTAGAGAGGCATCCCCCCAGCACCTACCACCACGCAAGATCTCTCCCCCTCCTTGAAGCTGAAGTTTTTGATTTTAGCCACCCTGGCCGGTGTGACTGTTAAATTCTTTACAACCATGACTAACTATCCTCCCGGCCACATATGACCGTCTAATTTTTACTTATTTTTGGGCATAGAAAAAGCCCCAGGGGCCTAGCACCTGGGGCTTTTGGAGAAAAAACTTTACAAATAGGTCTCAGCTATATCCTAGAACGGAATATCGTCATCAAAGCTGTCAAAGTCAGCCGCCGGCTGTGGTGCTGGCTGCTGTGGCGCTGGGCGCTGTTGTTGCTGCGGGCGTGGCGCTTGCTGGCGCGGGGCCTGGTTGTACTGTTGCTGTTGGCCGCCACCGTAGTTGCCGCCACCCTGGTTGTAAGGGTCGCCGCCCTGCTGCTGGTTCTGCGGACGACCGCCGAGCAGCTGCATGGTGCCGTTGATGTCGACGATGATCTCAGTGGTATAGCGCTTGATGCCGTCTTTTTCCCACTCGCGGGTCTGCAGCTTGCCTTCGATGTAGCACTGCGAACCTTTGCGCAGGTATTCGCCGGCAATTTCGGCAACCTTGCCGAACAGCGACACACGGTGCCACTCGGTACGCTCGACCTTCTGGCCCGACTGCTTGTCGGTCCACTGCTCGCTGGTGGCCAGGCTCAGGTTGGTCACGGCGTTACCGTTGGGCAGGTAGCGGACTTCGGGATCCTGGCCACAGGTGCCGACCAGAATGACTTTGTTAACCCCACGGGCCATAACGTTCTCCTAGGCTTCGCACGCCGAAGAGGCTGGGTTCACCAGTCGCTCGAGGGTCGCACGGTCCAAAATTTTCGTATCCAGTTTGATATAGATGGCGGCCTCTTCTGCCACCACCACAGCGTCGGTCACACCCGGCACGGC
The DNA here is from genome assembly GCF_011752565.1 of Pantoea sp. Ap-967. GTDB lineage: Bacteria > Pseudomonadota > Gammaproteobacteria > Pseudomonadales > Pseudomonadaceae > Aquipseudomonas. Next base: position 41,229 of record NZ_VWXK01000011.1, on the reverse strand, counting down.
CATCAGGCGCTCGGTCAGGCCGGCTTCGCGGACTGCTTCCGGCGTCAGCGGCATGCGCAGGCTGGTCACATAGGGCGGCTCGTTCATGCTCAAGGCGACGACCAGCCAGATGGCACACAGCACCGCGCAACCGAGGAACACCGTGTTCAGCCCACCGTGCTGGAACAACCAGCCACCGAGGATGCCGCCCAGCGCCGCACCGAGGAACTGGCTGGTGGAGTAAACCCCCATCGCCGTCCCCTTGCCACCGGCAGGCGACACTTTGCTCACCAGTGAAGGCAACGACGCCTCCAGCAGGTTGAATGCGGTAAAGAATACCACGGTGCCAATCACCAGTCCGCGCAAACCGTCAGCCCACTCCCAGAAGTATATCTCCGTCAGCAGCAAGACACCGACCGCGCCGGCCAACACACGTTTCATCTTGCGCTTTTTTTCGCCGTAGATGATGAACGGGACCATTGCAAAAAATGAGATGAACAGCGCGGTCAGGTATACCCACCAGTGCTGCTCCTTGGGCAGGCCGCCGCGCTCGACGAACGCCAGGGGCAGTGCGACGAAGCTCGCCATGAGGATGGCGTGAAGGATGAAGATGCTTGCGTCCAGGCGCAGAAGGTCCGGATGGCGCAGGGTCGGGCCGAGTGCCTGGCGCGCCACGCCCGACTCGCGGTGCTGCAGCGTGCTGTGGGTGTTGGGCACCACGAAGGCGATCAGCAGGATACCGACGAGGGCAAGTCCTGCAGTGGCCAGGAACAATCCCGACAAGCCGAAGTGGCTTGTGAGCACTGGCCCGATCACCATGGCCACGGCGAACGACAGGCCAATGCTCATGCCGATCATGGCCATGGCCTTGGTGCGATGCTGTTCGCGGGTCAGGTCCGAGAGCAAGGCCATGACCGCGGCGGAAATCGCCCCGGCACCTTGCAGGATGCGCCCGGCAATCACGCCCCAGATGGAGTCGGCCTGGGCGGCCAGGACGCTGCCCAGGGCAAAGATCACCAGCCCCAGGTAAATCACCGGGCGGCGACCGATGCGGTCGGAAATCATCCCGAATGGAATCTGCAATACTGCCTGGGTCAGGCCATAGGCGCCAATCGCCAGGCCGATCAATGCAGGGCTGGCCCCGGCCAGGTCCATGCCGTAGGTGGCCAGCACCGGCAAGACCATGAACATGCCCAGCATACGAAAGGCAAAGACCAGGGCCAGGCCGCCAGCAGCGCGGGTTTCGCCGCTGCTCATGCGCTCGTTGTGGGTGTCGTGCATGGATTAACCTCGTGTGAACCGGCGGCGATTCTATCAGTCCGACAGCTTGACGGCATCTACGCGACGCTTTGCCGCGTACTGGCAGGGCGCCGTATACTTCCTTGTTTATGCCCGCCGAGCGAGGCCGCAGTGGACAAGATCCTGATTCGTGGGGCACGTACCCACAACCTGAAGAACATCGACCTGACCCTGCCGCGGGACAAACTGATCGTGATCACCGGCCTGTCCGGATCCGGCAAGTCGTCCCTGGCGTTCGACACCCTCTACGCCGAAGGCCAGCGCCGCTACGTCGAGTCGTTGTCGGCCTATGCCCGGCAGTTCCTGTCGATGATGGAAAAGCCCGACGTCGACACCATCGAAGGCCTGTCGCCGGCCATTTCCATCGAGCAGAAGTCGACTTCGCACAACCCGCGCTCGACGGTCGGCACCATCACCGAAATCTACGACTACCTGCGCCTGCTGTATGCCCGCGTCGGTACGCCACGCTGCCCGGACCACGATATCCCGCTGGAAGCGCAAACCATCAGCCAGATGGTCGACCTGGTGCTGGAGCGCCCCGAAGGCAGCAAGCTGATGCTGCTGGCGCCAGTGGTGCGTGAGCGCAAGGGCGAGCACCTGGCGGTGTTCGACGAGCTGCGCGCCCAGGGCTTCGTGCGCGCACGGGTCAACGGCAAGCTCTACGAGCTGGACGAACTGCCCAAGCTGGACAAGCAGAAAAAGCACAGCATCGATGTGGTGGTGGACCGTTTCAAGGTTCGCGCCGACCTGCAGCAGCGCCTGGCCGAATCGTTCGAGACGGCACTGAAGCTGGCCGACGGCATCGCCCTGGTAGCACCGATGGACGACGAGCCAGGCGATGAAATGATCTTCTCCGCGCGCTTTGCCTGCCCGGTGTGCGGCCACGCGATCAGCGAGCTGGAACCCAAGCTGTTTTCGTTCAACAACCCGGCCGGTGCCTGCCCGACCTGTGACGGCCTGGGGGTGAAGCAGTTCTTCGACACCAAGCGCCTGGTCAACAGCGAGCTGACCTTGGCCGAAGGCGCGATTCGCGGTTGGGACCGGCGTAACGTCTACTACTTCCAGATGCTCGGCTCGCTGGCGGCGCATTACGGTTTCAGCCTTGAGGAGCCGTTCGGCGAGCTGTCGGCCGAGCACCAGAAGGTGATCCTGGGCGGCAGCGGCAAGCAGAGCGTTGACTTCAAGTACCTCAACGACCGTGGCGATATCGTCAAGCGCTCGCACCCGTTCGAAGGCATCGTGCCGAACCTGGAGCGGCGCTACCGGGAAACCGAGTCGGCCACCGTGCGCGAGGAACTGGCCAAGTTCCTCGGCACCCAGCCCTGCCCGGACTGCCGCGGCACCCGCTTGCGCCGTGAAGCCCGCCATGTGTGGGTGGGCGAGAAAACCCTGCCGGCGGTGACCAACCTGCCGATTGGCGAAGCCAGCCAGTACTTCGGCGAGCTGACCCTCACCGGCCGCCGTGGCGAGATCGCCGCGAAGATCCTCAAGGAAATTTGCGAGCGCCTGCAGTTCCTGGTGAACGTCGGCCTCGACTACCTGACCCTGGACCGCAGCGCCGATACGCTGTCCGGCGGCGAGGCCCAGCGTATCCGCCTGGCGAGCCAGATCGGTGCGGGTTTGGTCGGGGTGATGTACATCCTCGATGAACCGTCCATCGGCCTTCATCAACGGGACAACGACCGCCTGCTGGCCACCCTCAACCACCTGCGCGACCTGGGCAATACGGTGATCGTGGTGGAGCACGACGAGGACGCCATTCGCCTGGCCGACTACGTGGTCGACATCGGCCCGGGTGCCGGTGTGCACGGTGGGCAGATCGTCGCCGAGGGCACGCCTCAGGAGGTCATGGACCACCCTGACTCGCTGACCGGCAAATACCTCTCGGGGCGCAAGAAGATTGTCGTACCGGCCAAGCGCACCCCGCGCAACAAGAAGCTGCAACTCAAGCTCAAGGGCGCGCGTGGCAACAACCTGCAGAACGTCGACCTGGAAGTTCCAATCGGCCTGCTGACCTGCGTGACCGGCGTATCCGGCTCTGGCAAGTCGACGCTGATCAACAACACCTTGTTCCCGCTGGCCGCCACCGCCCTGAACGGCGCAAGCACCCTGGAAGCCGCGGCGCACAGCAGCATGGATGGCCTGCAGCACCTGGACAAGGTGGTCGACATTGACCAGAGCCCGATTGGTCGCACGCCGCGCTCGAACCCGGCAACCTACACCGGCATCTTCACGCCGATCCGCGAGCTGTTTTCCGGCGTGCCGGAATCGCGCTCGCGTGGCTACGGCCCGGGGCGTTTCTCGTTCAACGTCAAGGGCGGGCGCTGCGAAGCCTGCCAGGGCGATGGCCTGATCAAGGTGGAGATGCACTTCCTGCCGGACATCTACGTGCCGTGCGACGTGTGCAAGAGCAAGCGCTACAACCGCGAAACCCTGGAGATCAAGTACAAGGGCAAGAACATCCACGAGGTGCTGGAAATGACCATCGAGGATGCCCGTGAGTTCTTCGATGCGGTGCCGGCGCTGGCGCGCAAGCTGCAAACGCTGATGGACGTGGGCCTTTCGTACATCAAGCTGGGGCAGTCGGCGACGACCCTGTCTGGCGGTGAGGCGCAGCGGGTGAAGCTGTCGCGCGAGTTGTCCAAGCGCGATACCGGCAAGACCCTGTACATCCTCGACGAACCCACCACCGGCTTGCATTTCGCCGACATCCAGCAGTTGCTGGACGTGCTGCATCGCCTGCGCGACCACGGCAACACCGTGGTGGTGATCGAGCATAACCTGGATGTGATCAAGACCGCCGACTGGCTGGTGGACCTGGGGCCGGAGGGTGGTTCCAAGGGTGGGCAGATCATTGCCTGCGGTACGCCGGAGGAACTGAGCAAGATGAAGCAGTCCTATACCGGGCATTACCTGAAGCCGCTGCTGGAGCGGGATCGGGCTTGACGGCCGTGGGGGCGCTTTGCGCCCCATTCGCGGCACAAGGCCGCTCCTACAGGGGGATGCATCACCCTGGAGCTATGCGATTGCCTGGGGGCGCGTTGCGCCCCATTCACAACAAAAAAGGCCGCTCCTACAGGGGAACGCATCAAGCCGGGGCCGTGCGATTGCCTGTAGGAGCGGCCTTGTGCCGCGAATGGGCTGCAACGCAGCCCCGCGCTTACATCTGCGACTGCAGGTAGTTCTCCAGGCCAATGGCCTTGATCAAGCCCTGCTGCTTCTCAAGCCAATAGGTGTGGTCTTCTTCAGTGTCGGCCAGCTGCGCGCGCAGGATGTCGCGGCTGATGTAGTCCTTGTGCAGCTCGCACAGCTCGATGCCCTTGCACAGTGCGCCACGCACCTTGTACTCAAGCTTGAGGTCGGCCTCGATCATTTCCGGCACGGTGCTGCCCACTTCCAGGTCGTCGGCGCGCATGTCCGGGGTACCTTCGAGCATCAGGATGCGGCGCATCAGGGCATCGGCGTGCTGCGTCTCTTCTTCCATCTCGTGGTTGATACGCTCGTAGAGCTTGGACAGGCCCCAGTCTTCGTACATGCGCGAGTGGATGAAGTACTGGTCGCGTGCGGCCAGTTCGCCCTTCAGCAACGTGACGAGGTAGTTGATTACGTCCGGGTGACCTTGCATCGCCCTGCTTCTCCCTGTGAATACGCTAGATGCACATAGTGTGAACCAGCTTTTGCTCGCGGTCACTGAAAAACGCGCAATCAGAAGCAAAAAATCGGTTAAACAGTAGTGATATTCATTGAAAAACCGCCCAAATGAGGGCGGTTCTACTTCTCATTTCGACTCAGGCGAGATTCAGCCCCAGGGCCTTGGCGATGCCCTCGCCGTAGGCAGGGTCAGCCTTGAAGAAGTACTGCAACTGGCGCTGGATAACGTCTTCGCTCACTCCCGCCATGGCGCCGGCGATGTTGTTGATCAGCAGCGCCTGCTGCTCGGCATTCATCAGCCGGAACAGCGCGCCGGCGTGGCTGTAGTAGTCGTTGTCCTCACGGTGATCGTGGCGGTCGGCAGCGCCGCCAAGGGCCAGGGCTGGCTCGGCGTGGCGCGGCGACTGCTTCGGCGCATCGCTGTAGCTGTTGGGCTCGTAGTTCGGCGCACTGCCGTAGCTGCCCGTGGCCATGGCGCCATCACGCTGGTAGCTGTTCACCACACTGCGCGGCGCATTGACCGGCAACTGCTGGTGGTTGGTGCCCACACGGTAGCGGTGCGCATCGGCGTAGGCGAACACGCGGCCCTGCAGCATGCGGTCTGGGGACAGGCCAACACCGGGGACCATGTTGCTCGGCCCGAACGCCGCCTGCTCGACTTCGGCAAAGTAGTTGAGCGGGTTGCGGTTCAGCTCCAGCACGCCCACTTCGATCAGCGGATGGTCTTTCTGCGACCAGGTCTTGGTCACGTCGAACGGGTTCTCGGCACGGCCGGCAGCCTCTGCTTCGCTCATCACCTGAATGCACACGGTCCAACGTGGGAAGTCACCACGCTCAATAGCTTGGAACAGGTCACGCTGGGCGTAATCCGGGTCAGTGCCCGCCAGGCGTGCGGCATCGGCCGGAGCCAGGTTCTTGATGCCTTGCTGGGTCTTGAAGTGCCATTTGACCCAGGTGCGCTCACCCTGGGCGCTGATCAAGCTGTAGGTGTGGCTGCCGAAACCGTGCATGTGGCGATAGCCGTCCGGGATGCCTCGGTCGGAGAACAGGATGGTGACCTGGTGCAGCGCCTCGGGCGAGTGCGACCAGAAGTCCCACATCATCTGGGCGTTTTTCAGGTTGCTTTGCGGGTGGCGTTTCTGGGTGTGGATAAAGTCCGGGAACTTGAGCGGGTCGCGGATGAAGAACACCGGGGTGTTGTTGCCAACGATGTCCCAGTTGCCTTCTTCGGTGTAGAACTTCAGCGCAAAGCCACGGGGGTCACGCTCGGTATCGGCCGAGCCACGCTCGCCACCAACGGTGGAGAAGCGCAGGAAGGTTTCGGTCTGCTTGCCGACCTGCTCGAACAGGCGGGCGCTGGTGTACTGGGTAATGTCGCGGGTCACCGTGAAGGTGCCGTAGGCGCCCGAGCCTTTTGCATGAACACGGCGCTCAGGGATGTTCTCACGGTTGAAGTGGGCAAGCTTCTCGATCAGGTGGAAGTCGTCGAGCAGCAGCGGGCCGCGTGGGCCTGCGGAACGGGAATTCTGGTTGTCGGCTACAGGTGCACCGCTGGCGGTGGTCAGGATCTTGCTCATGGGCTCTCCTTATCGGTCTTCGAGTGCCGGCTAATCGGCTTGATAAGGAGTATCGACGAGCGGTCGTTTCAGAACAAATTCATTACATGACTTGTATCAATAGAAATAAACAATACCTGCAGACACAAAAAACCGGGCACTAGGCCCGGTTCTTTGTAGCAGACAGAACGTCTTACTCAGCAGCTTCTACAGCACCGCCGACCGGACGATCAACCAGCTCGACGTACGCCATAGGCGCGTTGTCGCCAGCGCGGAAACCGCACTTCAGGATGCGCAGGTAGCCGCCCTGACGGGTGGCGTAACGCTTGCCCAGGTCGTTGAACAGTTTGCCAACAGCGGACTTCGAACGGGTACGGTCGAAGGCCAGACGGCGGTTAGCAACGCTGTCTTCCTTGGCCAGGGTGATCAGCGGCTCGGCAACGCGGCGCAGTTCCTTGGCTTTCGGCAGGGTGGTTTTGATCAGCTCGTGCTCGATCAGCGACACTGCCATGTTCTGGAACATAGCCTTGCGGTGAGAGCTGGTACGGCTCAGGTGACGTCCACTTTTACGATGACGCATGATTCATTCCTTACCAAACACTACGTTCGGTGATTACGACGATCAGGCGGTCGCCTTGTCGTCCTTCTTAAGACTTGCAGGCGGCCAGTTGTCGAGGCGCATGCCGAGAGACAGACCACGAGAGGCCAGAACGTCCTTGATTTCAGTCAGGGACTTCTTGCCAAGGTTAGGAGTCTTCAACAGCTCTACTTCGGTACGCTGAATCAGGTCGCCGATGTAGTAGATGTTCTCCGCCTTGAGGCAGTTGGCCGAACGTACAGTCAGTTCCAGGTCGTCAACCGGACGCAGCAGGATCGGATCGATCTCGTCTTCCTGCTCGACTACGACAGGCTCACTGTCACCTTTGAGGTCGACGAACGCGGCCAGCTGCTGTTGCAGGATGGTCGCAGCGCGGCGGATAGCCTCTTCAGGATCCAGGGTGCCGTTGGTTTCCAGATCAATGACCAGCTTGTCCAGGTTGGTACGCTGTTCAACACGGGCGTTTTCGACCACATAGGCGATACGACGCACCGGGCTGAATGAGGCGTCCAGCTGCAGACGGCCAATGCTACGGCTTTCGTCTTCGTCGGTTTGACGGGAGTCAGCCGGCTCGTAACCGCGACCACGAGCTACAGTGAGCTTCATGTTCAGGGCGCCATTGGACGCCAGGTTCGCGATTACGTGATCGGGGTTGACGATCTCGACATCGTGATCCAGCTGAATATCGGCAGCGGTAACCACCCCCGAACCCTTTTTCGACAAGGTCAGCGTAACTTCGTCACGACCGTGCAGTTTGATAGCCAGGCCTTTCAGGTTCAACAGGATTTCAATGACGTCTTCCTGAACACCTTCGATCGCGGAGTACTCATGGAGTACGCCATCGATCTCGGCCTCGACTACTGCACAGCCAGGCATGGAGGACAACAGGATGCGGCGCAGCGCGTTGCCCAGGGTATGGCCGAAACCACGCTCGAGAGGCTCGAGCGTGATTTTAGCGCGGGTCGGACTGACTACCTGCACATCAATATGGCGGGGAGTCAGGAACTCATTTACCGAAATCTGCATGGATGCACCTATTTTCTAGCCCTTACTTGGAGTAGAGCTCGACAATCAGGTTTTCGTTGATGTCGGCAGACAGGTCGCCGCGAGCAGGAACGTTCTTGAAAACGCCCGACTTCTTAGCGGAATCTACGTCTACCCACTCAACGCGGCCACGCTGGGCGCACAGTTCAAGGGCTTGAACAATGCGCAGCTGGTTCGACGATTTCTCGCGAACTGCGACCACGTCACCCGGACGAACTTGGTAGGATGGAATGTTTACAGTCTTACCGTTGACGCTGATCGCTTTGTGCGAAACCAGCTGACGGGACTCGGAACGAGTCGAGCCGAAGCCCATACGGTAAACGACGTTATCCAGACGGCACTCGAGCAGTTGCAGCAGGTTCTCACCGGTTGCGCCTTTTTTCGAGGCAGCAGCTTGGTAGTAACCGCGGAACTGACGCTCCAGAACACCGTAGATACGACGGACTTTTTGTTTCTCGCGCAGCTGGGTACCGTAGTCGGACTGACGGCCACGGCGCTGGCCGTGGATACCTGGGGCTGCTTCGATGTTGCACTTCGATTCCAGAGCGCGAACGCCGCTCTTCAGGAACAGGTCGGTGCCTTCACGACGAGACAGTTTGCATTTTGGACCAATGTAACGTGCCATTCTTCTGTCTCCTGATTACACGCGACGCTTCTTCGGCGGACGGCACCCGTTGTGCGGGATAGGCGTCACGTCGGTGATGCTGGCGATCTTGTAGCCGCAGCTGTTCAATGCACGAACGGCGGATTCACGACCTGGACCTGGACCCTTGACGTTGACGTCGAGGTTCTTCAGACCATATTCCAGCGCAGCTTGACCAGCACGCTCAGCAGCGATCTGAGCTGCGAACGGGGTGGATTTGCGCGAACCACGGAAACCCGAACCACCGGAAGTAGCCCAGGACAATGCGTTGCCCTGACGGTCGGTGATGGTCACGATGGTGTTGTTGAAAGAGGCATGGATGTGGGCGATGCCATCAACCACTGTCTTTTTGACTTTCTTACGAGGACGAGCAGCAGGTTTTGCCATGTCTATATTCCTGGGCGATTACTTGCGGATCGGCTTACGCGGGCCCTTACGGGTGCGTGCGTTGGTCTTGGTGCGCTGACCGCGAACCGGCAGACCTTTACGATGACGCAGGCCGCGGTAGCAACCCAGGTCCATCAAGCGTTTGATCTTCATGTTGATGTCACGACGCAGGTCACCTTCGGTGGTGAACTTCGCGACTTCGCCACGCAGGGTTTCGATTTGCTCGTCGCTCAGATCCTTGATCTTAGCGGCTGGGTTGACACCAGCGTCTGCACAGATCTTCTGTGCAGTTGTGCGACCGACACCATAGATGTAGGTCAGCGAGATAACAGTATGCTTGTTATCTGGAATGTTGACGCCTGCAATACGGGCCATTCAGTGGGACTCCAATTGACAGCTACCTACGCCCCGGAAGCCAAGAAATAGGGCGCGAGATAATATCGCTGTAGAAACGAATAATCAACCCAGCAGCACACTAGCTGCTGGGTTTGAAGCGCAGATCACACTCAGCCTTGGCGCTGTTTGTGACGCGGTTCCGCGCTGCAGATCACTCGTACGACGCCTTCGCGACGGATGATCTTGCAGTTACGGCACAGCTTTTTCACCGATGCACGAACTTTCATTACCGACTCCTCGAACCTTAGGGGCGTATCAGCGCAGCAGACCGCTGCCACCGTAGCCTTTCAGGTTGGCTTTCTTCATCAGGGATTCGTACTGGTGCGAAACGAGGTGCGATTGTACTTGGGACATGAAGTCCATCACAACCACTACCACAATCAGCAACGAGGTCCCGCCAAGGTAGAACGGCACATTTGCTGCCACCACCAGGAACTGGGGCAGAAGGCAGACGGCCATCATGTAAAGAGCACCGAACATGGTCAGACGAGTCAGAACGCCATCAATGTAGCGCGCCGACTGCTCACCAGGACGGATACCCGGAATAAAGGCACCGGACTTCTTCAGGTTTTCCGCTACGTCTTTCGGGTTGAACATCAGAGCTGTGTAGAAGAAGCAGAAGAAAATGATCCCTGCACTAAACAGCAGAATGTTCAACGGCTGACCAGGAGCGATCGACTGCGAGATGTCCTGCAGCCAGCCCATACCTTCGGACTGACCGAACCAGGCACCCAGCGAAGCCGGGAACAGCAAAATGCTGCTCGCGAAGATGGCCGGGATAACCCCCGCCATGTTCACTTTCAGCGGCAAGTGGCTGGTCTGCGCAGCGAAGACCTTGCGGCCCTGCTGACGCTTGGCGTAGTGAACGGCGATACGACGCTGACCACGCTCAATGAACACCACAAAACCGATAATCGCTACTGCCAGCAAACCGATAGCGACCAGGGCGAAAATGTTGATATCGCCTGTGCGTGCAGACTCGAAAGACTGCCCGATTGCTCTCGGAAGACCGGCAACGATACCTGCGAAGATCAACATCGAGATACCGTTGCCCACACCGCGCTCGGTGATCTGCTCGCCCAGCCACATCATGAACATCGCGCCCGCCACGAAGGTGGAGACGGCGACGACATGGAAGCCCAGGCCTACAGAAAACGCCACGCCCTGGTTGGCCAGGCCAATGGACATGCCAATGGCTTGAACCAGTGCCAGGATAACGGTGCCGTAGCGGGTGTACTGGCTGATCTTGCGACGGCCAGCTTCACCTTCCTTCTTCAACTGCTCCAGTTGCGGGCTGACCGCCGTCATCAGCTGCATGATGATCGATGCCGAGATGTACGGCATGATCCCCAGTGCAAAGATGCTCATGCGCTCAAGCGCGCCACCGGAAAACATGTTGAACAAGCTAAGAATGGTCCCCTCATTCTGCCGAAACAGATCCGCCAGACGGTCTGGATTGATGCCAGGAACCGGGATATGCGCACCTATCCGATAGACGATGATCGCCATGAACAGAAAGCGCAGACGAGCCCAGAGTTCCGACATCCCGCCCTTACCGAGCGAAGAGAGAGCACCTTGCTTAGCCATTTATTCCTCGAATTTGCCGCCAGCTGCTTCGATAGCCGCACGCGCACCCTTGGTGGCTGCGATACCCTTGATGGTGACTGCGCGAGTGACTTCGCCAGACAGCATGATTTTCACACGCTGTACGTTCTGGCCGATCACGTTGGCATCCTTCAGGGATTGCACGGTAACCACGTCGCCTTCCACTTTGGCCAGCTCGGACAGACGCACTTCAGCGCGGTCCATGGCTTTCAGGGAAACGAAGCCGAACTTCGGCAGACGACGGTGCAGCGGCTGTTGACCGCCTTCGAAGCCAGGAGCGATCGAACCACCGGAACGGGAGGTTTGACCTTTGTGGCCACGGCCGCCAGTCTTACCCAGACCGCTACCGATACCACGACCTGGACGATGCTTCTCGCGACGGGAACCCGGCGCTGGACTCAGATCATTGAGTTTCATCGATTAACCCTCGACCTTCAGCATGTAGTAAGCCTTGTTGATCATCCCGCGGTTTTCGGGAGTATCCTGGACTTCTACAGTGTGACCGATGCGACGCAGACCCAGGCCTTTAACGCACAGTTTGTGGTTAGGCAGGCGGCCCGAGACGCTCTTGATCAGCGTTACTTTTACGGTTGCCATGATCAGAAGATCTCCTCAACGCTCTTGCCGCGCTTGGCAGCAATGGACTCAGGAGATTGCATGGCTTTCAGACCCTTGAAGGTGGCGTAAACCACGTTCACTGGGTTGGTCGAACCGTAGCACTTGGCCAGGACGTTCTGAACACCAGCAACTTCCAGGACAGCACGCATGGCGCCGCCGGCGATGATACCGGTACCTTCCGAGGCAGGCTGCATGTAAACCTTCGAGGCGCCGTGGGCAGCCTTGGTGGCGTACTGCAGGGTGGTGCCCTTCAGGTCAACCTGGATCATGTTGCGACGAGCAGCTTCCATGGCTTTCTGGATCGCGGCAGGAACTTCGCGCGATTTGCCACGGCCGAAGCCGACACGACCTTTACCATCACCTACCACGGTCAGCGCGGTGAAGGTGAAGATACGGCCGCCTTTTACGGTTTTGGCAACGCGGTTAACTTGAACCAGCTTCTCGATGTAGCCTTCGTCGCGCTTTTGATCGTTATTTGCCATAACTTAGAACTCCAGCCCGCCTTCACGAGCAGCATCAGCCAGCGCTTTGACGCGGCCATGGTACTTGAAGCCGGAACGGTCAAAGGCAACTTGAGATACACCGGCGGCTTTCGCACGCTCAGCTACCAGCTTGCCAACCTTAGTGGCCGCGTCGATGTTGCCAGTGGCGCCATCACGCAGGTCTTTGTCCAAGGTCGAGGCGCTTGCCAGAACCTTGCTGCCGTCGGCCGAAATGACCTGGGCGTAGATGTGCTGCGAGGAGCGGAACACGCACAGGCGCACGACTTCGAGTTCGTGCATCTTGAGACGTGCTTTGCGAGCGCGACGCAGTCGAATAACTTTTTTGTCGGTCATTTGCTAGGCCCTACTTCTTCTTGGCTTCTTTACGACGGACTACTTCGTCCGCGTAACGCACACCCTTGCCTTTGTAAGGCTCTGGCGGACGGAACCCGCGGATTTCAGCGGCCACCTGACCTACCAGCTGCTTGTCGATACCCTTGATCAGGATGTCGGTCTGGCTAGGGGTTTCAGCGGTGATACCGGCTGGCAGTTCGTAGTCCACTGGGTGCGAGAAGCCCAGGGCCAGGTTCAGGATTTCGCCTTTGGCCTGTGCCTTGTAACCAACACCGACCAGCTGGAGCTTGCGCTCGAAGCCTTGGCTTACGCCCTGGACCATGTTGTTCACCAGGGCGCGGGTGGTACCGGCCATGGCGCGAGCTTGCTGATCACCGTTGCGAGCGACGAAACGCAGCTCGCCAGACTCTTCGGTAACTTCAACAGACGAGTGAACGTTCAGTTCGAGAGTGCCTTTGGCACCCTTCACCGAAAGCTGCTGGCCGGCGAATTTGACTTCGACACCGGATGGCAGCTTAACGGGGTTCTTAGCGACGCGAGACATGCCTATCTCCCCTTAGAACACTGTGCACAGAACTTCGCCGCCGACACCGGCAGCGCGCGCAGCGCGGTCAGTCATCACACCTTTGTTGGTGGAGACAATAGACACGCCCAGACCGCCACGTACTTTCGGCAGGTCGGTGACGGCCTTGTACTGGCGCAGGCCAGGACGGCTGGAACGCTTCAGTTCCTCGATGACCGGACGGCCTTCGAAGTACTTCAGTTCGATCGACAGGGAAGGCTTGGCCTCACCAGTTACCTGGTAGCCAGCGATGTAACCTTCGTCTTTCAGAACTTTGGCAACCGCGACCTTCAGGGTGGAGGAAGGCATGCTTACGACGGACTTTTCAGCCATCTGGGCATTACGGATGCGAGTTAGCATGTCCGCTAACGGGTCCTGCATACTCATGGGCTAGATGCTCCTGATACAAGAAATATTAGCCTTGCGGCTATCACAACCACTCGAACGGGCAGGGTAAAAAACCCAGGCTCGGGTGAGCCGGTCATTCTAGACACAAGGCAGAAACGAAACAAGCCCCACGAGGGGGCTTGTTTATGGGCGAGGTCACCGGCGGTCGGAAGATTGCTCCCCTTGCGCCGGGATCACACCTGCAGCGATTACCAGGAGGCTTTGACCAGGCCTGGTACGTCGCCGCGCATTGCAGCTTGACGCAGCATGTTACGGCCCAGGCCGAACTTACGGTATACACCGTGAGGACGACCGGTCAGGCGGCAACGGTTGCGCAGACGCGCAGCGCTGGCATCACGTGGCTGCTTCTGCAGAGCGACAACGGCAGCGAAACGCTCTTCTGGAGAGGCGTTCAGGTTGACGATGGTCGCTTTCAGCTCAGCACGCTTTTTGGCGAACTTGGCTACCGTGAGCTGACGCTTCAGCTCGCGGTTTTTCATGCTCTTCTTGGCCATTTTCCTACTCCAATCAGTTGCGGAACGGGAATTTGAATGCACGCAGCAGAGCGCGGCCTTCGTCATCCGAACGAGCAGTGGTGGTCAGGGTGATGTCCAAACCGCGCAGAGCATCGATCTTGTCGTAATCGATTTCCGGGAAGATGATCTGCTCTTTCACGCCCATGCTGTAGTTGCCACGGCCATCGAAGGACTTGGCATTCAGGCCGCGGAAGTCGCGGACCCGAGGCAGGGAGATCGCCAGCAGGCGGTCCAGGAATTCGTACATCTTGTCGCTACGCAGGGTCACCTTGACGCCGATCGGCCATCCCTCACGGACTTTGAAGCCCGCGATGGATTTACGAGCGAAAGTCACGACCGGCTTTTGACCGGTGATCTTTTCCAGGTCGGCAACAGCGTGCTCGATGACTTTCTTGTCGCCGATCGCTTCGCCCAGACCCATGTTCAGGGTGATCTTGGTAACGCGCGGAACTTCCATCACGTTCGACAGCTTAAGTTCATCCTTAAGCTTAGGAGCGATTTCGTTCCGGTAAATCTCTTTCAGTCGTGCCATGGTCTTCTACCTAGCAGTGTTCAAGCATCAACCGCTTTTTGGGTCGACTTGAAGACACGAATTTTCTTACCGTCTTCTACTTTGAAACCAACGCGGTCAGCCTTGTTGGTTTCGCCGTTGAAGATGGCAACGTTGGAAGCGTGCAGTGGCGCTTCTTTTTCGACGATACCGCCCTGTACGCCCGCCATCGGGTTAGGCTTGGTATGACGCTTGACCAGGTTCACGCCACCGATGACCAGACGGTCGTCAGCCAGAACCTTCAGCACCTTACCGCGCTTACCTTTGTCTTTGCCGGCGATCACGATGATCTCGTCGTCACGACGAATCTTTTGCATGTCGGATCTCCTTACAGCACTTCAGGGGCGAGCGAGACGATCTTCATGAACTTCTCAGTACGAAGTTCACGGGTCACTGGCCCGAAGATGCGAGTGCCGATCGGCTCTTGCTTGGTGTTCAGCAGAACAGCAGCGTTGCCGTCGAAACGAATGATGGAACCGTCAGCGCGACGTACACCGTGACGGGTACGGACGACAACAGCAGTCATCACCTGGCCTTTTTTGACCTTACCGCGCGGAATTGCTTCCTTGACGGTTACTTTGATGATGTCACCGATGCCGGCGTAACGGCGGTGCGAACCGCCGAGCACCTTGATGCACATGACGCGACGAGCGCCGCTGTTATCGGCCACATCGAGCATGGATTGAGTCTGAATCATAAAATTTCTCCGACCCCTAGCCCTTAGACTTCAACAGCGCGTTCGAGGACTTCAACCAGTGCCCAGGACTTGGTCTTGGCCAGCGGACGGGTTTCACGGATGGAAACCTTGTCGCCGATTTTGCACTGGTTGGATTCGTCGTGCGCGTGCAGCTTAGTCGAACGCTTAACGTATTTACCGTAGATCGGGTGCTTTACGCGACGCTCGATCAGAACGGTGATGGTCTTGTCCATTTTGTCGCTGACGACACGGCCAGTCAGCGTACGGACGGTTTTTTCAGCTTCAGCCATGATCACTTACCTGCCTGCTGGTTAAGCACAGTTTTCACGCGAGCGATGTCACGCTTAACTTGCGAGAGCAGGTGCGACTGCCCCAACTGGCCAGTTGCTTTCTGCATACGCAGATTGAACTGGTCGCGCAGCAAGCCGAGCAGTTGCTCATTCAGTTGCTGTGCAGATTTTTCACGAAGTTCATTCGCTTTCATCACATCACCGTCCGCTTAACAAAGGAGGTGGCGAGAGGCAGCTTTGCAGCAGCCAGGGCGAAAGCTTCGCGCGCCAGCTCTTCAGAAACACCCTCGATCTCGTACAGGACTTTACCTGGCTGGATCTGGGCAACCCAGTATTCCACGGAGCCCTTACCTTTACCCATACGAACCTCGAGAGGCTTCTTGGAGATCGGCTTGTCCGGGAACACACGGATCCAGATCTTACCGCCACGCTTAACGTGACGGGTCAGCGCACGACGTGCGGACTCGATCTGGCGGGCGGTGAGGCGACCGCGAGCAACAGCTTTCAGGGCGAATTCGCCGAAGCTGACTTTGCTACCGCGCAGTGCCAGACCACGGTTGTGGCCAGTCATCTGCTTGCGGAATTTTGTACGCTTTGGTTGCAACATTTGGCGTACCCCTTACTTAGCAGCTTTTTTACGAGGCGCTGGTGCTTGTGGTTTCAGTTCTTCTTGGCGACCACCAATAACTTCGCCTTTGAAGATCCAAACCTTCACACCGATCACACCGTAAGTGGTGTGAGCTTCGTAGGTGTTGTAGTCGATATCGGCACGCAGGGTGTGCAGAGGCACACGACCTTCGCGATACCACTCGGTACGAGCAATCTCAGCACCGCCGAGACGACCGCTCACCTGGATCTTGATGCCCTTGGCACCAATACGCATGGCGTTCTGTACGGCGCGCTTCATGGCGCGACGGAACATTACGCGGCGTTCCAGCTGCTGAGCTACGCTCTGCGCAACCAGCATAGCGTCGAGTTCCGGCTTGCGGATCTCTTCGATGTTGATGTGCACAGGCACACCCATCTGCTTGGTCAGGTCCTGACGCAGCTTCTCGACATCTTCACCTTTCTTACCGATAACGATACCGGGACGAGCGGTGTGGATGGTGATGCGTGCAGTTTGAGCCGGACGATGAATATCGATACGGCTTACGGACGCGCTTTTTAGTTTGTCTTGGAGGTACTCACGCGTTTTCAGATCCTTCAACAGGTAATCTGCGTAAGTAGCACCGTCTGCGTACCAGACGGAGGTGTGCTCCTTGACGATTCCCAGGCGAATGCCAGTGGGATGTACTTTCTGACCCATCTGATCGACTCCGTTACTTGTCCGCAACCTTGACAGTGATATGGCAAGACCGCTTGACGATGCGATCAGCACGGCCTTTGGCACGTGGCATGATGCGCTTCAGCGAACGCCCTTCGTTGACGAAGACGGTGGAGACCTTCAGGTCATCAACGTCTGCGCCTTCGTTGTGTTCGGCGTTGGCTACGGCCGACTCGAGGACTTTCTTCATGATTTCAGCGGCTTTTTTGCTGCTGAAGGCCAACAGGTTGAGCGCTTCGCCCACCTTCTTCCCGCGGATCTGGTCGGCGACCAAGCGGGCTTTCTGGGCGGAGATGCGAGCGCCCGACAACTTAGCGGCTACTTCCATTTCCTTACCCCTTAACGCTTGGCTTTCTTGTCAGCCACGTGCCCGCGGTAGGTGCGGGTACCGGCGAACTCGCCCAGTTTGTGGCCGACCATGTCTTCGTTCACGAGAACTGGGACGTGTTGGCGACCGTTGTGTACCGCGATGGTCAGACCGACCATTTGTGGCAGGATCATCGAACGGCGCGACCAGGTTTTAACTGGCTTGCGATCGTTCTTCTCCACCGCCACTTCGACCTTCTTCAGCAGGTGAAGATCGATAAAAGGACCTTTTTTCAGAGAACGTGGCACTGTCGTATCCCTCTAGTTACTTGCGACGACGGACGATCATGTTGTCGGTACGCTTATTACCGCGGGTCTTCGCACCCTTGGTTGGGAAGCCCCATGGCGATACCGGATGACGACCACCGGAGGTACGACCTTCACCACCACCATGTGGGTGGTCAACCGGGTTCATGGCAACGCCACGAACGGTTGGGCGAACGCCGCGCCAGCGTTTGGCACCAGCTTTACCCAGCGAACGCAGGCTGTGCTCGGAGTTCGAGACTTCGCCCAGGGTCGCACGGCACTCAGCCAGGACTTTACGCATTTCACCAGAGCGCAGACGCAGGGTCACGTAGACACCTTCGCGAGCGATCAGCTGAGCCGAAGCACCAGCGGAACGTGCGATCTGAGCACCTTTACCCGGCTTCAGTTCGATGCCGTGAATGGTGCTACCTACTGGAATGTTGCGCAGTTGCAGGGAGTTACCGGCCTTGATTGGGGCCAGGGCACCTGCGATCAGCTGGTCGCCAGCGCTCACGCCTTTAGGGGCGATGATGTAGCGACGCTCACCGTCTGCGTAGCACAGCAGGGCGATGTGAGCAGTACGGTTTGGATCGTATTCGATACGCTCGACAGTGGCTGGAATGCCATCTTTGTCGTTGCGACGGAAGTCGACCAGACGGTAATGCTGCTTGTGACCACCACCAACGTGACGAGTGGTAATGCGGCCATTGTTGTTACGACCACCAGACTTCGATTTTTTCTCGATCAGCGGTGCGTGAGGAGCGCCTTTGTGCAGCTCCTTGTTGACCACCTTGACCACGAAACGGCGGCCAGGGGAAGTCGGTTTGCATTTAACGATTGCCATGATGCACCCCTTCCTTACTCAGCACTGCTGCTGAAATCGAGATCTTGGCCTGGCTGAAGGGAGACGATCGCCTTCTTCCAGTCATTACGCTTGCCCAGACCACGTGCGGTACGCTTGGTTTTACCCAGAACGTTAACAGTCGACACGTTTTCAACTTTTACGTTGAACAGGCCTTCGACAGCTTTCTTGATTTCCAGCTTGGTTGCATCGGTAGCAACCTTGAATACGAACTGGCCTTTTTTCTCAGCCAGAACGGTAGCCTTCTCGGAAACGTGCGGGCCAAGGAGGACTTTGAATACGCGTTCCTGGTTCATCCCAGCAGCTCCTCGAATTTCTTCACGGCCGAAACGGTGATCAACACCTTTTCGTATGCGATCAGACTGACCGGGTCGGAACCTTGAACGTCACGTACGTCGACGTGCGGCAGGTTGCGAGCAGCCAGGTACAGGTTCTGATCAACAGCGTCCGAAACGATCAGTACGTCGTTCAGACCCATGCCGTTCAGCTTGTTCAGCAGATCTTTGGTTTTCGGTGCTTCAACAGCGAAGTCCTGAACCACGACCAGACGGTCGCTACGCACCAGCTCAGCGAGGATGGAGCGCAGGGCTGCGCGGTACATCTTCTTGTTGAGCTTCTGCGAGTGATCTTGAGGACGAGCTGCGAAGGTTACACCACCGCCACGCCAGATCGGACCACGAGTGGTACCAGCACGAGCACGGCCAGTACCCTTCTGACGCCATGGGCGCTTACCGCCACCAGCCACGTCGGAACGGGTCTTTTGCTGCTTGGTGCCCTGACGGCCGCCGGCCATGTAGGCCACGACTGCTTGGTGTACCAGCGTCTCGTTGAATTCGCCACCGAAAGTCAGTTCGGAAACTTCGATCGCCTGAGCGTCATTTACATTGAGTTGCATGTCAGTTTCCCCTTAACCGCGAGCCTTGACAGCTGGACGTACAACCACGTCGCCGCCAGTAGCGCCAGGAACGGCACCCTTGACCAGCAGCAGGTTGCGCTCAGCGTCTACGCGAACAACTTCCA
Organism: Pantoea sp. Ap-967; assembly: GCF_011752565.1. Lineage (GTDB taxonomy): Bacteria > Pseudomonadota > Gammaproteobacteria > Pseudomonadales > Pseudomonadaceae > Aquipseudomonas. The sequence goes on along the minus strand of NZ_VWXK01000011.1, from coordinate 21,777 downwards.
GGGACTGAACAGTCACGCGCTCGGCGCCCATGTGACCGGACATTTTCTTGCCCTTGAACACACGACCAGGAGTCTGGCACTGGCCGATGGAACCTGGGACACGGTGCGACACGGAGTTACCGTGGGTGTTGTCCTGGCCACGGAAGTTCCAGCGCTTGATGGTACCGGCGAAGCCTTTACCTTTGGACTGACCAGTAACGTCTACCAGCTGGCCTGCAGTGAAGAGTTCAGCTTTGATCAGATCGCCAGCCTGGAAATCGCCTTCTTCAAGACGGAACTCCCAAACACCGCGACCAGCGGCAACGTTAGCCTTGGCGAAGTGGCCTGCCTGAGCGGCAGTCACACGCGAAGCACGACGCTCGCCGACAGTGACTTGCACTGCACGGTAGCCATCGGTTTCTTCAGTTTTGAACTGGGTGACGCGATTCGGCTCGATCTCGATGACCGTGACCGGAATGGAGACACCTTCTTCGGTGAAAATGCGGGTCATACCGCACTTGCGACCGATTACACCAATAGTCATGTTGTAAACCTCATGAGTGTACGGGGCTTTCACCCGCTATGGCCGCCCATTTCAGAGCGTTACACGACCAGACCGAAGTCTTAGCCGAGGCTGATCTGTACTTCCACACCTGCCGCCAGATCAAGCTTCATCAGCGCGTCAACGGTTTTATCCGTTGGCTGGACGATGTCCAGAACACGCTTATGAGTGCGAATCTCGTACTGGTCACGCGCGTCTTTGTTGACGTGCGGGGAAACCAGAACGGTGAAACGCTCTTTGCGGGTAGGCAGTGGAATTGGACCACGCACTTGTGCACCAGTACGTTTCGCGGTTTCCACGATTTCCTGGGTGGATTGGTCGATCAGGCGATGGTCGAAAGCCTTCAACCTGATACGGATTTGCTGATTTTGCATTGGATTTCAGACTCCAGGCTGTTCCCAACGGACGCACTACGCCCGCTAAAAGGAGGCGTGATTCTATAGACGCCCCAATTTAGTGTCAACCCAATAAAAAAAGCCCCCGCTGAGCGGGGGCCTTTTTCAATCGGTCGAGTGATTACTCGATGATTTTGGCTACGACGCCGGCGCCGACGGTACGACCGCCTTCACGGATGGCGAAGCGCAGACCGTCTTCCATTGCGATGGTCTTGATCAGGGTGACAACCATTTGGATGTTGTCGCCTGGCATTACCATTTCAACGCCTTCCGGCAGTTCGCAGTTACCGGTCACGTCAGTGGTACGGAAGTAGAACTGAGGACGGTAGCCTTTGAAGAACGGAGTGTGACGACCGCCTTCTTCCTTCGACAGAACGTAGACTTCTGCGGTGAACTTGGTGTGCGGCTTGACCGAACCTGGCTTGACCAGAACCTGGCCACGCTCAACGTCGTCACGCTTGGTACCACGCAGCAGAACGCCGCAGTTCTCGCCAGCACGACCTTCGTCCAGCAGCTTGCGGAACATCTCAACGCCGGTGCAGGTGGTGGTGGTGGTGTCACGCAGACCAACGATTTCCAGTGGGTCTTGAACCTTGACGATACCACGCTCGATACGGCCGGTAACAACGGTACCACGACCCGAGATCGAGAATACGTCTTCGATCGGCATCAGGAATGGCTGGTCGATGGCACGAACTGGCTCAGGGATGTAGGCATCCAGAGTTTCTACCAGCTTCTTAACAGCGGTAGTGCCCATTTCGTTGTCGTCTTTGCCTTCCAGCGCCATACGAGCCGAACCGATGATGATCGGGGTGTCGTCGCCTGGGAAGTCGTAGGTGGACAGCAGGTCGCGAACTTCCATCTCGACCAGTTCCAGCAGCTCAGCGTCGTCTACCAGGTCAGCCTTGTTCAGGAAGACCACGATGTACGGAACGCCAACCTGACGGGACAGCAGGATGTGCTCACGGGTTTGTGGCATCGGACCATCGGCGGCCGAGCAAACCAGGATCGCGCCGTCCATCTGGGCAGCACCGGTGATCATGTTCTTCACGTAGTCAGCGTGACCTGGGCAGTCAACGTGAGCGTAGTGACGAATGTTCGAGTTGTACTCGACGTGAGCGGTGTTGATGGTGATACCGCGCGCTTTTTCTTCCGGAGCCGAGTCGATCTTGTCGAACTCAACGACTGCCGAACCGAAAACTTCGGAGCAGACGCGAGTCAGAGCTGCGGTCAGAGTGGTCTTACCGTGGTCAACGTGGCCGATGGTGCCGACGTTAACGTGGGGAAGGGAACGATCAAATTTTTCTTTAGCCACGACAGTGAACCTCTTGCCTAAAGGGGATTAGCCTTGTTTTTTAATGAGCGCTTCGACGATGTTCGACGGAGCCTCGGCGTATTTGGAGAATTCCATGGAGTAGCTTGCGCGACCCTGGGACATGGAACGAACGTCGGTTGCGTAACCGAACATCTCTCCGAGCGGTACTTCGGCGCGGACGACGCGGCCAGAGACCGACTCATCCATACCTTGGACCAGACCACGACGACGGTTCAGGTCACCCATCACGTCACCCAGGTAGTCTTCCGGGGTTACAACTTCGACCTTCATGATCGGCTCGAGAACCACGCCACCGCCCTTCTGGGCCAGTTGCTTGGTTGCCATCGAAGCAGCGATTTTGAACGCCATTTCGTTGGAGTCGACGTCGTGGTACGAACCGTCGAATACCGTGGCCTTCAGGCCGATCAGAGGATAACCGGCAACAACGCCGTTTTTCATCTGCTCTTCGATACCCTTCTGGATCGGGGCGATGAATTCCTTAGGAATCACACCACCAACGACTTCGTTGGTGAACACCAGACCTTCGGTGATGTTGCCCTTCTCGTCGACTTCTGGCTCCGAGAAACGGATCCAGCAGTGACCGAACTGACCACGACCACCCGACTGACGAACGAATTTGCCTTCGATCTCAACGCCGGACTTGGTGATCTTCTCGCGGTACGAAACCTGCGGCTTGCCGATGTTGGCCTCGACGTTGAACTCGCGCTTCATGCGGTCAACGAGGATGTCCAGGTGCAGCTCGCCCATACCCGAGATGATGGTCTGGCCAGTCTCTTCGTCGGTCTTGACGCGGAACGACGGGTCTTCCTGGGCCAGCTTGCCCAGTGCAATACCCATCTTCTCCTGGTCAGCCTTGGTTTTCGGCTCAACGGAGAGCGAAATAACCGGCTCAGGGAAGTCCATACGCTCAAGAATGATTGGCTTCTCGATGTTGCACAGGGTTTCGCCGGTGGTCACATCTTTCATGCCGATCAGTGCAGCGATGTCGCCAGCGCGCACTTCCTTGATCTCTTCACGCTGGTTGGCGTGCATCTGCACCATACGACCAACGCGCTCTTTCTTGCCCTTGACCGAGTTGATGACCGAGTCACCAGAGGCCAGAACACCCGAGTAGACGCGAACGAAGGTCAGAGTACCCACGAACGGGTCGGTCGCGATCTTGAACGCCAGAGCCGAGAACGGCTCGTCGTCGTCGGCGTGACGCTCGTCTTTACGAACAGCCGGGTCTTCTTTGTCCAGCTCTTTGTCGTCCGGGTTGATACCCTGAATTGCAGGGATCTCGGTCGGAGCAGGCAGGTAGTCGATGACGGCATCGAGAACCAGGGGAACGCCCTTGTTCTTGAACGACGAACCGCAGACAGCCGGAACGATCTCGCTGGCCAGGGTGCGCGCGCGCAGGCCTGCCTTGATCTCTTCGACGGTCAGCGCACCTTCTTCAAGGTACTTGTTCATCAGCTCTTCGTTGGCTTCGGCAGCAGCTTCCACCATGTTCGCGCGCCATTCTTCGGCCAGCTCGAGCATGTCCGCAGGAATTTCTTCCTCGCGGTAGGTGGTGCCTTTGTCGTCGTCGTTCCAGTAGATAGCCTTCATCTTGATCAGGTCGACCTGACCCTGGAAGTTATCTTCCGAACCGATGGCCAGCTGAACCGGGACCGGGGTGTGACCCAGACGGTTCTTGATCTGACCTACGACGCGCAGGAAGTTTGCACCGGCACGGTCCATCTTGTTCACGTAGACAACACGTGGAACGCCGTACTTGTTGGCTTGGCGCCATACGGTTTCGGACTGAGGCTCAACGCCAGAGGTACCGCAGAACACAACGACCGCGCCGTCGAGTACACGCAGCGAACGCTCTACTTCAATGGTGAAGTCAACGTGGCCGGGGGTGTCGATGACGTTTACACGGTAGTTGTCGTACTGACCAACCGAACCTTTCCAGAAGGTGGTAACGGCAGCGGAGGTAATGGTGATACCGCGCTCCTGCTCCTGCACCATCCAGTCGGTGGTCGCGGCGCCGTCGTGCACCTCGCCCATCTTGTGGCTCAGACCTGTGTAGAACAGGATCCGCTCGGTAGTGGTGGTCTTGCCCGCGTCAACGTGGGCACAGATACCAATGTTACGGTAGCGGTTAATTGCTGTAGTACGAGCCATAAAGCCCTCGCAAAATGATTGATGCTTGAATTAGAAGCGGTAGTGCGAGAACGCTTTGTTGGCTTCAGCCATACGGTGCACGTCTTCACGCTTCTTGACTGCAGCACCTTTGCCTTCGGCAGCATCCAGCAGTTCGCCGGCCAGGCGCAGAGCCATCGACTTCTCGCCGCGCTTGCGGGCGTAGTCTACGAGCCAGCGCATTGCCAGAGCATTACGACGGGATGGACGAACTTCAACCGGAACCTGGTAAGTGGCACCGCCGACACGACGGGACTTTACTTCGACCAGCGGAGCGATGGCGTCGAGAGCTTTCTCGAAGATTTCCAGGGGGTCGCTGTTCTTGCGCTCTTTGACCTTGTCCAGGGCACCGTAAACGATGCGCTCGGCCACGGCCTTCTTGCCGCTTTCCATCACGTGGTTCATGAACTTGGCGAGGATTTGGGATCCGTATTTAGGATCGTCCAGAATCTCACGTTTTGCTGCTACACGACGTCTTGGCATGATAAGCCCTCAAACGGTCTTCAGGTTAGCCCGGGACGCGGGTCTTCGACCCCTGCCCGACCTTACTCTTATCGACTCAAAAAAATGGAAGTCTGCAAACGGCCGATTACTTCGGACGCTTGGTACCGTATTTCGAACGACCCTGGTTACGGCCTTTAACGCCCGAAGTATCCAGAGAGCCGCGAACGGTGTGGTAACGAACACCTGGCAAGTCTTTTACACGGCCGCCACGGATCAGGACGACGCTGTGCTCTTGCAGGTTGTGGCCTTCACCACCGATGTACGAGGAAACCTCGAAACCGTTGGTCAGACGCACACGGCATACTTTACGCAGTGCCGAGTTAGGTTTTTTCGGCGTGGTGGTGTACACACGGGTGCACACGCCACGACGCTGCGGGCAGTTCTGCAGCGCAGGAACGTCGGACTTTTCGACCGAACGCTTACGCGGCTGACGTACCAGCTGGTTGATAGTTGCCATCTACTAGCTCCACTGATTGTCTTGCGACTCTATTGTCTTGCAAGAAAGCCAAAAATTGGCGAGACGGAGCCTCACCAAATTTAAGGGTACAAAAGTCTACGGAGGATCTTGCACCCAGTCAAGACGAGGCCCCGGCCCTCCTCGCCCGATCATCGGCAACATTTCATGTCGCCGAGGGTCGTTCGAGGCTTGCCGGGGCCCTGCCCTGTACTTAGTTGCCGCTGGAGTTCAGCGCTTCGGTCAGTGCGGCTTCCACCTCACTGGCGCTTACACGCAGCGGTTTGTCGGCATCACGGCGACGCTTGCGCTCGCTGTGGTAGGCCAGACCAGTACCGGCCGGGATCAGACGACCCACGACCACGTTCTCTTTCAGGCCGCGCAGGTAGTCGCGCTTGCCGGTTACCGCTGCTTCGGTCAGTACGCGGGTGGTTTCCTGGAAGGAAGCCGCCGAGATGAACGATTCGGTCGACAGCGACGCCTTGGTGATACCCAGCAGCACGCGGGTGAACTTGGAGATGAACTTGTCTTCCCCTGCCAGGCGCTCGTTTTCCATCAGCACCTGGGTCAGTTCCATCTGGTCGCCCTTGATGAAGCTGGAGTCACCCGACTCGGCGATCTCGACCTTGCGCAGCATCTGACGCAGGATGGTCTCGATGTGCTTGTCGTTGATCTTAACGCCTTGCAGACGGTAAACGTCCTGGATCTCGTTGACGATGTACTTCGCCAGCGCGCTCACACCCAGCAGACGCAGGATGTCGTGCGGATCGCTCGGGCCGTCGGAGATAACTTCGCCGCGGTTTACCTGTTCGCCTTCGAAGACGTTCAGGTGGCGCCACTTCGGAATCAGCTCTTCGTACGGATCGCTGCCGTCGGTCGGGGTAATGACCAGGCGACGCTTGCCCTTGGTTTCCTTACCGAACGCGATGGTGCCGCTGACTTCAGCCAGAATCGAGGCTTCTTTCGGACGACGCGCTTCGAACAGGTCGGCAACGCGCGGCAGACCACCGGTGATGTCACGGGTCTTCGACGTTTCTTGCGGGATACGCGCGATAACGTCACCAACGCCGATCTGAGCACCGTCAGCCACACCTACCAAGGCGTTAGCCGGCAGGAAGTACTGGGCAGGTACGTCGGTACCTGGCAGGTACAGGTCCTTGCCAGCGGCGTCGACCATCTTGATTGCCGGACGGATTTCCTTGCCAGCGGCAGGGCGATCCTTGACGTCCAGGACTTCAATGTTGGTCAAGCCGGTCAGCTCGTCGGTCTGACGCTTGATGGTGATGTTTTCTTCCATGCCCACGAAGGTCACGGTACCTTTCAGCTCGGTCACGATCGGGTGGGTGTGCGGGTCCCACTTGGCGACGATGGCGCCAGCTTCGACCTTGTCACCTTCCTTCACGGAAATTACCGCACCGTAAGGCAGCTTGTAGCGCTCACGCTCACGGCCGAACTCGTCGGCAATGGCCAGTTCGCCGGAACGCGATACGGCAACCAGGTTACCGTCGGCACGCTCAACCTGTTTCAGGTTGTGCAGGCGCACCATACCGCCGTTCTTCACCTGGACGCTGTCGGCAGCCGAAGTACGGCTTGCAGCACCACCGATGTGGAACGTACGCATGGTCAGCTGGGTACCCGGCTCACCGATCGACTGCGCAGCGATAACGCCGACAGCTTCACCGATGTTCACCTGGTGACCGCGAGCCAGGTCACGACCGTAGCACTTGGCGCAGATACCGAAGCGGGTTTCGCAGTTGATCGGCGAACGCACGATCACTTCGTCGATGCTGTTCAGCTCGATGAACTCGACCCACTGCTCGTCGACCAGGGTACCGGCCGGAACGATGACGTCCTCGGTGCCTGGCTTGAACACGTCGCGGGCAATGACACGGCCCAGTACACGCTCACCCAGCGGCTCTACAACGTCGCCGCCTTCGATGTGCGGGGTCATCAGCAGGCCCTGGTCGGTGCCGCAGTCGATCTCGGTCACGACCAAGTCTTGTGCAACGTCTACCAGACGGCGAGTCAGGTAACCGGAGTTCGCAGTCTTCAGTGCGGTATCCGCCAGACCTTTACGAGCACCGTGGGTCGAGATGAAGTACTGGAGTACGCTCAGACCTTCACGGAAGTTCGCCGTGATCGGCGTCTCGATGATGGAACCGTCCGGCTTGGCCATCAGGCCACGCATACCGGCCAGCTGACGGATCTGGGCCGCGGAACCACGCGCACCGGAGTCAGCCATCATGTACATCGAGTTGAAGGACTCTTGGTCGACTTCGTTGCCTTCGCGGTCGATGACCTTCTCTTTCGAGAGGTTGGCCATCATCGCCTTGGACACTTCGTCGTTCGCCTTGGACCACAAGTCGATGACCTTGTTGTACTTCTCGCCCTGGGTTACCAGGCCGGAGGCGTACTGGCTCTCGATTTCCTTCACTTCGTCGGTAGCGTTACCGATGATGCGGGCTTTCTCGTCCGGGATAACGAAGTCGTTAACACCGATGGAAACGCCGGAAATGGTCGAGTAAGCGAAACCGGTGTACATCAGCTGGTCAGCGAAGATCACGGTCTCTTTCAGACCCACCACGCGGTAGCACTGGTTGATCAGCTTGGAGATCGCTTTCTTTTTCATCGGCTGGTTGACCACGTCGTACGGCAGGCCTGCCGGTACAACCTGGAACAGCAGCGCACGGCCGACGGTGGTGTCGACGATGCGGGTGTTCTTGACCACCGAACCATCACGCTCTTTCACGGTTTCGTTGATACGAACCTTGATTTTCGCGTGCAGGGCAGCTTCGCCGGCGCGGAATACGCGGTCGACTTCCTGCAGGTCGGCGAACACGCGACCTTCGCCCTTGGCGTTGATGGCTTCACGGGTCATGTAGTACAGACCCAGTACCACGTCCTGCGACGGAACGATGATTGGCTCACCGTTGGCTGGCGACAGGATGTTGTTGGTCGACATCATCAGCGCGCGCGCTTCGAGCTGGGCTTCCAGCGTCAGCGGCACGTGAACGGCCATCTGGTCACCGTCGAAGTCGGCGTTGTACGCGGCGCAGACCAGCGGGTGCAGCTGGATAGCCTTACCTTCGATCAGTACCGGTTCAAAGGCCTGGATACCCAGACGGTGCAGGGTCGGTGCACGGTTGAGCAGGACGGGGTGTTCGCGGATCACCTCGGCGAGTACGTCCCACACCTCTGGCAGCTCGCGCTCGACCATCTTCTTGGCAGCCTTGATGGTGGTCGCCAGACCACGCATTTCCAGCTTGCCGAAAATGAACGGCTTGAACAGCTCCAGGGCCATCTTCTTCGGCAGACCGCACTGGTGCAGACGCAGGGTCGGGCCTACGGTAATTACCGAACGGCCGGAGTAGTCCACACGCTTACCGAGCAAGTTCTGACGGAAGCGACCTTGCTTACCTTTAATCATGTCGGCCAAGGACTTCAGCGGACGCTTGTTCGAGCCAGTGATGGCGCGACCGCGACGGCCGTTGTCCAGCAGGGCGTCGACCGCTTCCTGCAGCATGCGCTTTTCGTTGCGCACGATGATGTCCGGCGCCGACAGGTCGAGCAGGCGCTTCAGACGGTTGTTACGGTTGATCACCCGACGATACAGGTCGTTCAGGTCGGAGGTCGCGAAGCGGCCACCATCCAGCGGCACCAGCGGACGCAGGTCCGGCGGCAGCACTGGCAGGACGGTCAGGACCATCCACTCAGGCAGGTTGCCCGAGCCCTGGAAAGCTTCCATCAGCTTCAGGCGCTTGGACAGCTTCTTGATCTTGGTTTCCGAGTTGGTCTGCGGAATCTCTTCGCGCAGGCGGCCGATCTCGTGCTCCAGGTCGATAGCGTGCAGCAGTTCGCGGACAGCCTCGGCACCCATGCGGGCGTCGAAGTCGTCACCGAACTCTTCCAGCGCTTCGAAATACTGCTCGTCGTTCAGCAGCTGGCCCTTTTCAAGGGTGGTCATGCCCGGGTCGATCACGACGTAGCTCTCGAAGTAGAGCACGCGCTCGATATCACGCAGGGTCATGTCCATCAGCAGGCCGATACGGGACGGCAGCGACTTCAGGAACCAGATGTGGGCAACCGGCGAGGCCAGTTCGATGTGCGCCATGCGCTCACGACGAACCTTGGCCAGGGCAACTTCAACGCCGCACTTCTCGCAGATCACGCCGCGGTGCTTGAGGCGCTTGTACTTGCCGCACAGGCACTCGTAGTCCTTGACTGGGCCAAAGATCTTGGCGCAGAACAGGCCGTCACGCTCAGGCTTGAACGTACGGTAGTTGATGGTTTCCGGCTTCTTAACTTCACCGAACGACCACGAACGGATCATTTCAGGCGACGCCAGACCGATGCGGATGGCGTCGAACTCTTCGACTTGACCCTGGTTTTTCAGCAAATTCAGTAGGTCTTTCAAGGCCTTTCCTCCTGGCGGAGCAGGGAGCGGGCATTACCTGCCCCACTCCCCTTCGCGTCACGTGTTATTCGGTTTCCAGATCGATATCGATACCGAGCGAACGGATCTCTTTGATCAACACGTTGAAGGACTCGGGCATGCCCGGCTCCATACGGTGATCGCCATCCACGATGTTCTTGTACATCTTGGTACGGCCGTTCACGTCGTCCGACTTCACTGTGAGCATTTCTTGCAGGGTGTATGCCGCGCCGTATGCTTCCAGCGCCCACACTTCCATCTCCCCGAAACGCTGACCACCGAACTGCGCCTTACCACCCAGCGGCTGCTGGGTAACCAGGCTGTAGGAACCAGTGGAACGCGCGTGCATCTTGTCGTCCACCAAGTGGTTCAGCTTGAGCATGTACATGTAACCAACGGTCACAGGACGCTCGAACTTGTTGCCGGTACGGCCATCGAACAGCACCATCTGGCCGCTTTCTGGCAGGTCTGCCAGTTTCAGCATGGCCTTGATCTCACGCTCCTTGGCACCGTCGAAGACTGGGGTGGCCATTGGCACGCCTTTCTTCAGGTTGTTCGCCAGGGCGATGATCTCTTCGTCGGTGAACTCTTCCAGGTTCTCCTGACGACCACCGATCTCGTTGTAGATCTCGGTGAGGAAGGTACGCAGTTCAGCGGCTTTACGCTGCTCTTCGATCATGCGGTCGATCTTCTCGCCCAGGCCTTTGGCCGCGAGGCCCAGGTGGGTTTCAAGGATCTGACCGACGTTCATACGCGAAGGTACGCCCAGCGGGTTCAGTACGACGTCGACCGGAGTACCGTTGGCGTCGTGCGGCATGTCTTCGACCGGCATGATGACCGAGACGACACCCTTGTTACCGTGACGACCGGCCATCTTGTCACCCGGCTGGATGCGACGGCGGATTGCCAGGTAAACCTTGACGATCTTCAGTACGCCCGGTGCCAGGTCATCGCCCTGCTGCAGCTTGCGCTTCTTGTCTTCGAACTTGTCGTCCAGCAGACGGCGACGGTCGACGATGTACTGCTGAGCCTTTTCCAGCTGCTCGTTCAGTGCATCTTCAGCCATGCGCAGTTTGAACCACTGGCCGTGCTCCAGGCCGTCCAGGACTTCGTCGCTGACCACGGTGCCTTTCTTCAGGCCCGCGCCACCGTCGACCACCTGGCCGTTCAGGGCTGCACGCAGACGTTCGAAGGTTGCACCTTCGACGATGCGGAACTCTTCGTTGAGGTCCTTGCGGATCTCGTCCAGCTGCATCTTCTCGATGGCCAGGGCGCGGCTGTCGCGCTCGACGCCATCACGGGTGAAGACCTGTACGTCGATGACGGTACCCTTGGTGCCGGTAGGCACGCGCAGGGAGGTGTCCTTAACGTCGCTGGCCTTCTCACCGAAGATTGCGCGCAGCAGTTTTTCTTCCGGCGTCAGCTGGGTTTCGCCTTTTGGCGTGACCTTGCCGACCAGGATGTCGCCAGCGCCGACTTCGGCACCCACGTAGACGATACCGGCTTCGTCCAGCTTGTTCAGCGCAGCTTCACCCACGTTCGGGATGTCCGCAGTGATTTCCTCTGGGCCAAGCTTGGTGTCACGGGCCACACAGGTCAGTTCCTGGATGTGGATCGTGGTGAAGCGGTCTTCCTGAACCACACGCTCGGACAGGCAGATGGAGTCTTCGAAGTTGAAGCCGTTCCACGCCATGAACGCGATGCGCATGTTCTGACCCAGAGCCAGTTCACCCATGTCGGTGGACGGGCCGTCGGCCATGATGTCGCTGCGCTGGACCTTGTCACCCTTGCTGACCAGCGGACGCTGGTTGATGCAGGTGTTCTGGTTCGAACGGGTGTACTTGGTCAGGTTGTAGATGTCTACACCGGCTTCACCGGTCTCGACTTCGTCGTCATTGACGCGCACAACGATACGGCTGGCGTCGACCGAGTCGATCACACCACCGCGGCGAGCAACCACGCAGACACCGGAGTCACGGGCAACGTTGCGCTCCATGCCGGTACCTACCAGCGGCTTGTCGGCACGCAGGGTTGGTACAGCCTGACGCTGCATGTTCGAACCCATCAATGCACGGTTGGCGTCGTCGTGCTCGAGGAACGGAATCAGCGAGGCAGCAACGGAAACAACCTGCTTCGGCGAAACGTCCATCAGGGTGACGTCTTCCGGCGCCTTGACGGTGAATTCGTTCAGGTGACGAACGGCTACCAGCTCATCGATCAGCTGCTTCTTCTCGTTCATCGCGGCCGAAGCCTGGGCGATGACGTGATCGGCTTCTTCGATAGCCGACAGGAACACGATGTCGTCGCTGACAACGCCTTCCTTCACCACGCGGTACGGGCTTTCCAGGAAGCCGTACTGGTTGGTGCGGGCATAGGCTGCCAGGGAGTTGATCAGACCGATGTTCGGACCTTCAGGAGTCTCGATCGGGCACACGCGGCCGTAGTGGGTCGGGTGTACGTCACGGACTTCGAAGCCGGCGCGCTCACGGGTCAGACCACCTGGGCCGAGTGCGGAGACGCGGCGCTTGTGGGTGATCTCGGAGAGCGGGTTGTTCTGGTCCATGAACTGCGAGAGCTGGCTGGAACCGAAGAACTCTTTCACCGCCGCCGCTACCGGCTTGGCGTTGATCAGGTCTTGCGGCATCAGGCCTTCGCTTTCGGCCATCGACAGACGTTCCTTGACCGCACGCTCTACACGTACCAGGCCAACGCGGAACTGGTTCTCGGCCATCTCGCCAACGCAACGAACGCGACGGTTACCCAGGTGGTCGATGTCGTCGACGATGCCTTTGCCGTTACGGATATCGACCAGGGTCTTGAGAACCTCGACGATGTCTTCCTTGCTCAGCACGCCCGAACCTTCGATCTCGGTACGACCGATACGACGGTTGAACTTCATGCGGCCAACGGCGGACAGGTCGTAACGCTCGGCGCTGAAGAACAGGTTGTTGAACAGGGTTTCGGCAGCATCCTTGGTCGGCGGCTCGCCTGGACGCATCATGCGGTAGATCTCGACCAACGCTTCCAGCTGGTTGCTGGTGGTGTCGATCTTCAGGGTATCCGAGATGAACGGACCGCAGTCGATGTCGTTGGTGTACAGGGTCTCGATGCGAACGACCTGAGCCTTGGCGATCTTGATCAGCAGCTCGGTGGTCAGCTCGGTGTTGCACTCGGCCAGGATCTCGCCGGTGGCCGGGTGAACGATGGCCTTGGCGGTGGTGCGGCCGAGCACGTACTCCATCGGCACGTCCAGCTGGCTGACACCGGCCTTCTCGAGCTGATTGACGTGGCGCGCGGTAATACGGCGGCCCTGCTCGACGATGACCTTGCCGCTGCCGTCAAGGATGTCCATGACCGCAACTTCACCACGCAGACGCTGAGGCACCAGTTCCAGGCTGAGTTTCTCGCCGGAAATGTGGAACACGTTGGTGGTGTAGAAGGTGTTGAGCACTTCTTCAGTGCTATAGCCCAGCGCGCGCAGCAGTACCGAGGCCGGCAGTTTGCGGCGACGGTCGATACGCACGAACACGCAGTCTTTCGGGTCGAACTCGAAGTCCAACCAGGAACCGCGGTAAGGGATGATGCGAGCGGAGTACAGCAGCTTGCCGGAGCTGTGCGTCTTGCCACGGTCGTGGTCGAAGAACACACCAGGCGAACGGTGCAGCTGGGAAACGATTACTCGTTCGGTACCGTTGATTACGAAGGTACCGTTCTCAGTCATCAGGGGGATTTCACCCATGTAGACTTCTTGCTCTTTGATGTCCTTGATCGCTTTGTTCGACGATTCCTTGTCGAAGATGATCAGGCGCACCTTGACCCGCAGTGGGACCGCGAAGGTCACGCCACGCAGGACACATTCCTTCACATCGAAGGCGGGATCGCCCAGGCGGTAGCCTACGTACTCCAGGGCAGCATTGCCGGAGTAGCTGATGATCGGGAATACCGACTTGAAGGCCGCGTGCAGGCCGACGTCACGGAACTGATCCTTGGATGCTCCCGCTTGCAGGAATTCGCGATACGAATCCAGCTGGATGGCCAGAAGGTATGGCACATCCATGACGTCCGGCAACTTGCTAAAGTCCTTGCGGATACGTTTTTTCTCAGTGTATGAGTAAGCCATCAGCGTTCCCCAGCTTGGTCACCTGCTTGTTTGGCTTCTCCCGGCGGGAGCAGCCAGAAAATCGTGCAAACCCCTTGGTTTGCGCACCCACATGGGTGTCTTGCAGCGTGTTATCGGGGCCGGATTGACCAGCCACCAATAACGGAAAAAGGCCGGTGGCATAAGCCACCAGCCATCAGCCTTTCGCTCAACGCTCAGGCTGGCATCGCAAAGTCGAGATTACTTCAGCTCGACTTTAGCGCCTGCTTCTTCCAGCTTCTTCTTAGCGTCTTCAGCGGCTTCTTTCGAAACGCCTTCAGCTACAACCTGAGGAGCGCCGTCGACTTTCTCTTTGGCTTCTTTCAGGCCCAGACCGGTCAGTTCGCGAACGGCTTTGATCACGTTCACTTTCTTGTCGCCGGCTTCAACCAGAACAACGTTGAACTCGGTCTGCTCTTCAACAACGGCAGCAGCAGCAGCTGGGCCAGCAGCGGCAACAGCAGCGGTAACGCCGAAGGTTTCTTCCATTGCTTTGATCAGCTCAACAACTTCCAGAACGGTTTTCTGGCCGATTGCTTCGATGATTTGTTCGTTAGTCAGAGACATGACTTAAATCCTGTATTGGGGTGACAGCCTACGCAGCCATCAAATTAAACGTATGATTTTGAAAGAGTTTCGCGTGCCTTAGGCAGCGGTAGCTTCTTTCTGGTCGCGAATGGCTGCCAGAGTACGAGCCAGCTTGCTGGTAGCGCCTTGGATCACGCTCATCAGTTTCGCAATAGCTTCGTCGCGGGTCGGCAGGGTAGCCAACACGTCGATCTGGTTCGCTGCAATGAAATTGCCGTCAAACGCAGCTGCCTTGATCTCGAACTTGTCCTGACCCTTGGCGAACTCTTTGAACAGACGAGCAGCAGCGCCCGGGTGTTCGTTGGAGAAAGCAATCAGGGTCGGGCCTTTGAACGCGTCGTTGAGGATCGAAAATTCGGTGCCTTCAACAGCGCGCTTGAGCAGGGTGTTACGTACGACACGCACGTATACGCCAGCTTCGCGGGCCTCTTTACGGAGTCCGGTCATTGCGCCTACAGTCACACCACGGGCATCGGCCACGACAGCGGACAGAGCGACTTTGGCAGCCTCGTTGACTTCAGCGACGATGGCCTTCTTGTCTTCGAGTTTAATTGCCACGGGTTTACTCCTGGTTTTTACCGTTTCATCTGGCCGAAGCCGGATGTCGTTTTGGTGTCTGATTCGGTAACGAATCGGGAGCACCATCTGCGTGGGCTGGGGTTTTAAGGCTTGCGCCGCCTACGGTCTTGGATAGCCCCCGCCAGGCAGGGACCCCAATTTTTGCGGGTGGCGCGACAGGTCGCGCCACCAAGTTCTTACACGTTCAGCGAGCTCTGATCGATGACCAGACCTGGGCCCATGGTGGTGCTCAGGGTAACACGCTTAACGTAGATACCTTTCGAGGAAGCTGGCTTGATACGCTTCAGGTCAGCGATCAGGGCTTCAACGTTTTCCTTCAGCTTGTCAGCTTCGAAGCCGATTTTGCCAACGGAGGTGTGGATGATACCGTTCTTGTCGGTACGGTAGCGAACCTGACCAGCCTTGGCGTTTTTGACAGCGCCGGCTACGTCTGGAGTCACGGTACCTACTTTCGGGTTAGGCATCAGGCCGCGAGGACCCAGAACCTGACCCAGCTGACCTACAACGCGCATGGCATCAGGCGATGCGATGACGACGTCATAGTTCAGGTCGCCGCCTTTCATTTCGGCAGCCAGATCGTCCATACCTACGCGGTCAGCGCCGGCAGCCAGAGCGGCTTCAGCAGCTGGACCCTGGGTGAAGACAGCAACACGTACGGTCTTGCCAGTGCCGTGTGGCAGCACGGTAGCGCTACGAACGACCTGGTCGGATTTACGTGGGTCAACACCGAGGTTAACGGCGATGTCGTAGGACTCTACGAATTTGGCAGCCGGCAGCGAAGCGAGCAGGGTTGCGGCTTCTTCGAAGTTGTAGGCCTTGCCTGCTTCGATTTTCTCGGCGATTGCCTTTTGGCGCTTGGTCAGCTTAGCCATTACACACCCTCCACGTTCAGGCCCATGCTGCGGGCAGAGCCAGCGATGGTGCGTACAGCTGCGTCCAGGTCAGCGGCGGTCAGATCAGCCTGTTTAGCCTTGGCGATATCTTCCAGCTGAGCACGGGTAACGGTACCGACTTTAACGGTGTTCGGGCGAGCCGAACCACTGGTCAGGCCAGCAGCTTTCTTCAGCAGAACCGAGGCAGGGGTGCTCTTGGTCTCGAAGGTGAAGCTACGGTCGCTGTAAACAGTGATGATTACTGGAGTCGGCAGGCCGGCTTCTTGACCCTGGGTACGGGCGTTGAAGGCCTTGCAGAATTCCATGATGTTCACACCGTGTTGGCCCAGAGCTGGACCAACGGGTGGGCTTGGGTTGGCCTGGCCGGCCTTAACTTGCAGCTTGATGTAAGCCTGAATCTTCTTAGCCATGAGCTACTCCAAAATCGGGTACGAACGCCAGATGGCTCCCCGGATGACTTGCGTTTTATCCCAGTGACGACAAAACCCCGCAGCACACAGGGCTGCGGGGTATGGGATGCTGTGTCCGCCTAGACCTTTTCGACCTGGCTGAACTCGAGCTCCACCGGAGTAGAGCGACCGAAAATGAGCACTGCAACCTGCAGGCGGCTCTTTTCGTAGTTAACCTCTTCGACACTACCATTGAAGTCAGCGAACGGACCGTCAATGACTCGAACCACTTCACCTGGCTCGAACAGCGTCTTCGGCTTCGGCTTGTCGCTGCCGTCGGCAACGCGACGCAGGATAGCCTCGGCTTCTTTATCGGTGATTGGCGCAGGCTTGTCTGCCGTGCCGCCGATAAAGCCCATCACACGAGGGGTGTCCTTGACCAAGTGCCAAGTCCCTTCGTTCATCTCCATCTGGACCAGTACATAGCCAGGGAAGAATTTACGCTCACTCTTGCGCTTCTGGCCATTGCGCATCTCAACGACTTCTTCGGTCGGAACCAAGATCTCGCCGAAACCGTCTTCCATGCCAGCCAGCTTGACGCGCTCGATCAGGGAGCGCATTACATGCTTCTCGTAACCCGAGTAAGCATGCACAACATACCAACGCTTAGCCACGGGACACCTTTAGCCAACGATCAGGGAGACCGCCCAGCCGAGCAGGGAATCAAGACCCCACAGCAGCAGTGCCATAACCAGCACGACAGCCACGACAATCAGCGTGGTCTGGGTGGTTTCCTGGCGGGTCGGCCACACGACTTTACGAATCTCGGCACGCGCTTCCTTCGCCAGCGTAAAGAACGACTTACCCTTCGCGGTCTGCAGGGCTACGAAGCCAGCGACAGCAGCCAGGGCGAGAAGTGCAAGGACGCGGTACAGGATCGGGGATGCGGAGTAATACTGATTACCCACGACACCGACAACCACCAAAGCCACTACAGCCAGCCACTTGAACAGATCGAAACGCGAATCTTGGGCTTCAGTTTTGGGAGTCATCGAGGAGGATCCTGTAAGAAGAAAGCCATCACACCGAGGTGAAATGGCAGGTCAGGAGGGAATCGAACCCCCAACCTACGGTTTTGGAGACCGTCGCTCTGCCAATTGAGCTACTGACCTGTAACGCTGTATCAGGCCGGCTATTATACCGGCCCGATCAAAGAAATCAACTACTTATTCAATAATCTTTGCTACGACGCCGGCGCCGACGGTACGACCGCCTTCACGGATGGCGAAGCGCAGACCGTCTTCCATTGCGATGGTCTTGATCAGGGTGACAACCATTTGGATGTTGTCGCCTGGCATTACCATTTCAACGCCTTCCGGCAGTTCGCAGTTACCGGTCACGTCAGTGGTACGGAAGTAGAACTGAGGACGGTAGCCTTTGAAGAACGGAGTGTGACGACCGCCTTCTTCCTTCGACAGAACGTAGACTTCTGCGGTGAACTTGGTGTGCGGCTTGACCGAACCTGGCTTGACCAGAACCTGGCCACGCTCAACGTCGTCACGCTTGGTACCACGCAGCAGAACGCCGCAGTTCTCGCCAGCACGACCTTCGTCCAGCAGCTTGCGGAACATCTCAACGCCGGTGCAGGTGGTGGTGGTGGTGTCACGCAGACCAACGATTTCCAGTGGGTCTTGAACCTTGACGATACCACGCTCGATACGGCCGGTAACAACGGTACCACGACCCGAGATCGAGAATACGTCTTCGATCGGCATCAGGAATGGCTGGTCGATGGCACGAACTGGCTCAGGGATGTAGGCATCCAGAGTTTCTACCAGCTTCTTAACAGCGGTAGTGCCCATTTCGTTGTCGTCTTTGCCTTCCAGCGCCATACGAGCCGAACCGATGATGATCGGGGTGTCGTCGCCTGGGAAGTCGTAGGTGGACAGCAGGTCGCGAACTTCCATCTCGACCAGTTCCAGCAGCTCAGCGTCGTCTACCAGGTCAGCCTTGTTCAGGAAGACCACGATGTACGGAACGCCAACCTGACGGGACAGCAGGATGTGCTCACGGGTTTGTGGCATCGGACCATCGGCGGCCGAGCAAACCAGGATCGCGCCGTCCATCTGGGCAGCACCGGTGATCATGTTCTTCACGTAGTCAGCGTGACCTGGGCAGTCAACGTGAGCGTAGTGACGAATGTTCGAGTTGTACTCGACGTGAGCGGTGTTGATGGTGATACCGCGCGCTTTTTCTTCCGGAGCCGAGTCGATCTTGTCGAACTCAACGACTGCCGAACCGAAAACTTCGGAGCAGACGCGAGTCAGAGCTGCGGTCAGAGTGGTCTTACCGTGGTCGACGTGGCCGATAGTGCCGACGTTGACGTGGGGAAGAGAACGATCAAACTTTTCCTTAGCCATCGATACAATCCTCCGCAGAAGAAATAGTCTTACGCTGATAAAACAAAGGCAGATATTTTCATATCTGCCTTGTTTATATGGAGCTCTTGAGCGGACTTGAACCGCTGACCTCACCCTTACCAAGGGTGTGCTCTACCAACTGAGCTACAAGAGCGAAACACTTTGTGCAAAATCCAGCAAACTTGGAGCGGGTAGCGGGAATCGAACCCGCATCATCAGCTTGGAAGGCTGAGGTTCTACCACTAAACTATACCCGCGGAGCTTGCGGCTCTCGCTAAAACTGGTGGAGGGAGAAGGATTCGAACCTTCGAAGCTCTCGCAACGGATTTACAGTCCGTCCCCTTTGACCGCTCGGGAATCCCTCCAGATGTGGCCGGCATTCTATGTTGCTGCCGTCCTAGTGTCAAGCTTTTTTTCAAATTTTTTCAATCAAATCTGAAACTTAGCTGCTTTGACACTCGCTTCCAGTTCTGCCACCTAAGTGGTGTTCCCTGTGAAGCGGGCGCCATTCTATCAAGCTATTCGCCAGTTGCAATACCCTGGCAGAAAATAATTTTATGTTTTAAGTCTTTGAAATCGTTGGAAAGAGTGGCGAGGACGGTTTGGTCCAGCAAACGCTCGCTTTCAGGGGCAATCTTGAGCCACAAGCCATCTGCTCCTGGCAGCTGCCCAGACACTGGCAAAGCCGAAATATCCAGGCTCAGCAGGCGTTGGCGCAGCTCATCGAGCTGTTCGCGCCGCGCCAGGCCACCGACTACCAGGCATTCATCCCGGCGCCGGGGCGTAGCGGAGCCCGTTTCGCGTAACAGGCGGATTTCCTGCTGGCTTCCTTTATAGAGCGACAGCGGCGCTACATCCTTGGCCTTGAGCGGGGCTTCCTGTTGGTGCCAGACGTAATAGAAGACGTTGAGCACCAGCAACAGCAGAAACAACCAACGCATAAGCACCTCAGCTCAATGGGCAGGCCATTGCCAGGCCAACGAATACCAAGTCGGGAACGATACGCGCCTGCGGCGCAGCCTCGCGGACCAGCGGCGCATCACCGCCGGTAAGGAACACGGTGAAATCATCCCCCCACAGCGCCTTTGCCTGCTCCAGCTGGGTACGGGCAAAACCCTGCAACATCAACACGCAACCACGCTCGACGGCTTCGACCGTCGAACGCCCAGGTGCCAGGCTGCTCAGGGCGCGTTCGGCCGAGGCATCGTCGTAGCGAATCCGCCGGGTGTGGGTACGCAGCTGGCTGCGCATCAAAGGCATGCCCGGGCAGATGTAGCCCCCCAGGTGCTCGCCGTCCGCGGCGACGAAATCAGCTTTCGCCGCAGTGCCCAGGTCGATCACCAGGCAGGCCCCCTTGGCCAGGTGGAACGCCCCAAGCGCAGCCAGCCAACGATCCATGCCCAGGCGCTGGTAGTCTTCATAGCCATTGCGCACCCCGGCCATCTGCTGGGCAGGCTCGGCTACCCGCGCCGTGACCGAGAATGCCTTGGCAATCAGGGCACAGAGGGCAGCGGTTTCTTCCTCGCTGCGCACACTGACAATTCGGCAACCGGTGAGGCGCAGCACTGCCAGCGCACTGACTTGATCGACCAGCGCTTGGTCGGCATCGACAATGCCACCGCCGACGATCGTGGCGTCAGCCGCGTGGATGACACGCCACTTGATAAAGCTGTTCCCGCAATCGAGCTCAAGAATCATCACGCAACCTCAAACTGAGCTCACCACCACTGAAGCTCTTCTCCACGCCATCGACCTCAAGGCGCAAACCGCCCTGCCCGTCCACACCCAGCACCACACCATCGATTCGGGTGGTTCCGGCAATCAGCGACACCTTGCAGCCCTGCCACAGATGCGCCTGCTCCCATTCTTCCTGGAAGGCCGCGAAACCGTAGCGGCGATGGCGCGCCAACTCATGCTGCAGCTGCTGGCTGAGCATGGCCACGAGGCGATTGCGATCAATTGTCGCACCCACTTCACGGCGCATGGAGGTCCACTGCTGATCGACCTGCTCATTGGCCTGCATGTTCACATTGATGCCGATACCCAGCACCACATGGCACACATCCGCCGGGTCGCCGACCAGCTCCAGGAGTATCCCGGTAATTTTCTGGCCGCCCACGAGCACATCGTTGGGCCATTTGAGGCCGACATCTTTTACACCGAAAGCCTGCAGGGTGCGCATGACCGCCAAACCCACCACCAGGCTCAAGCCTTCGAGCTGGCGCATGCCACCTTCAACCCGCAGCACCAGGCTGTAGTAAAGGTTTTCAGCGAAAGGGCTTACCCACATGCGGCCGCGACGACCGCGGCCGGCACTCTGGCGCTCTGCCAAGACCAGGAACGGCGCAACCTGGCCTTCGCCGGCAAGGCGCAGGCCCTCGGCATTGGTCGAATCGATGGTGTCATGGATGAATACGGGCCACTGCTCGCCCTCAGCCGCCGCAGCAATCGCCTGGGCATCGAGCAAGGCCAATGGTGCGGCCAATTGATAGCCTCGACCACGCACTTTATGAATGGAGAGGTTCAACTCACTTTCCAGGTGCTGCAGCTGCTTCCAAACGGCGCTGCGACTTACCCCGAGGGCTGCCCCCAAGGCTTCTCCGGAATGGAACCGGCCATCCTTGAGGAGATTCAACAACTTCAGCATGCCAGTCTCGACTTGGAATAAGGCTGGCATGATAGCTAGGGGTCGTTGGCTTGCATAGGAAAAGGGCTGCCAGCGCCTCGCGATCCCCTGCGGGATGGGTGCCCAACCTGGTAGGAGCGAGCAAAGCTCGCGAGGCGATCGGCCAGGCGCCGCGTATCTCAAGAAATTAAACGCCAGAAAAGACAAAACCCCTACCTGCTCGCGCAGATAGGGGTTTTGCGAAATGAATCTTGACGATGACCTACTCTCACATGGGGAAACCCCACACTACCATCGGCGATGCATCGTTTCA
>NZ_VWXK01000119.1 GCF_011752565.1 Pantoea sp. Ap-967 | reverse complement strand
GCGGCCCCAGGGTTACAGCTTCGCGGCACATGATGTTGGGGCTGCTTTGCAGCCCTTCGCGAGCTGCGCTCGCTCCTACCAGGTTCATCGTCCGTGCTTGAAAATGCGATCTGCAAACACCGGCGCAACCTTGGCCTGCTGCTCAGACACCCATCTGCAGGCCGACGCCGCCCCGGTAGGAGCGAGCGCAGCTCGTGATGGGGCGCGCAGCGGCCCCAGGGTTACAGCTTCGCGGC
>NZ_VWXK01000118.1 GCF_011752565.1 Pantoea sp. Ap-967 | reverse complement strand
GCGGCTTGTTGCTCAGCTGGAAGTTGAAGGTGACGTTCTCGTCGCCTTCTTTTGCCGGCAGCGAGCTGACGGCCACAGTGGTGTTGTCGATAGTGTCTTCGACAGTCGCGGTATTGGTCGCGCCAGTCAGGTCGACACCTTCGTAGTTGCCGCCGTTAACAGCGGTGACGGTAGCAGTCACGGTCGAAGCATCTTTGTAGACGTCTTCAACGTTGGTGTTCGGAACCTGGAGGGTGCCTTTACCGTCTGCAT
>NZ_VWXK01000117.1 GCF_011752565.1 Pantoea sp. Ap-967 | reverse complement strand
CGGGGCAAGGATTTACGCTGGCCTGGTAGGAGCGAGCAGAGCTCGCGATGGGCTGCATCGCAGCCCTGCGGGGGTTTGGCACCGGCCTTGCCGGTGTTCGCGAGCTGCGCTCGCTCCTACCGGATCGTGAACTGCGCCCCAAATGTTAGACGGTCGAAGCTAGGCTACCTCAGCCTGAGTCCTGTAAGCCACAGGACTCAGGCCATTGAGCTTCATTTTGATTCGTTCGTGGTTGTAGTAATGGATGTACTCG
>NZ_VWXK01000116.1 GCF_011752565.1 Pantoea sp. Ap-967 | reverse complement strand
CGATCCGGTAGGAGCGAGCGCAGCTCGCGAACACCGGCAAGGCCGGTGCCAAACCCCCGCAGGGCTGCGATGCAGCCCATCGCGAGCTCTGCTCGCTCCTACCAGGCCAGCGTAAATCCTTGCCCCGATGAACTGCGCCCCAGATGTTGGACACCCGTCCATCACCTGGGGTTTTTCATGAGCAAGTATCCAACACCTTTCAAGCGGTCAGCCATCCAAGCCTTCCTCGATCGAGGCTATGGCTTCCGCCATGT
>NZ_VWXK01000115.1 GCF_011752565.1 Pantoea sp. Ap-967 | reverse complement strand
AATCTTTTTGACTATCAGTCCGTACTCACAAGCACCCACACGAATTGCTTGATTCGATTTGTTAAAGAGCGTTTGGTTAAGAGCTTTTCGTCTCAACCGAGGCGCGCATTCTACGCTTTCCTCATTTCGTGTCAAGCGTTTATTTTGAAGTTTTTTGCGAGAAACTCGTTTAGCTTCAAACACTTGACTCGCTGCGATCTCTCGTAGCGGGAGGCGAATCATACAGCGTTTTGACACGCTGTCAACACTCACCTCA
>NZ_VWXK01000114.1 GCF_011752565.1 Pantoea sp. Ap-967 | reverse complement strand
TCGCCTCGAATGTTGATTTCTGGCTTTTGTCAGATCGTTCTTTAAAAATTCGGATATGTGATAGAAATAGACTGATGACCAGTTTCACTGCTGGAAATCAGGCTAAGGTAAAATTTGTGAGTTCTGCGCGAAAGCGCAACATGCGAATTTTCGGCGAATGTCGTCTTCACAGTATAACCAGATTGCTTGGGGTTATATGGTCAAGTGAAGAAGCGCATACGGTGGATGCCTTGGCAGTCAGAGGCGATGAAAGACGTGG
>NZ_VWXK01000113.1 GCF_011752565.1 Pantoea sp. Ap-967 | reverse complement strand
CCGTTACAGTGGATGCGGACGGTAAGGGCACCCTGCAGGTTCCGAACACCAACGTCGAAGACGTCTACAAAGATGCTTCTACCGTTACCGCCACTGTGACTGCCGTTAATGGTGGCAACTACGAAGGCGTGGACCTGACTGGCGCGACCAACACCGCGACTGTCGAAGACACCATCGACAACACCACCGTGGCCGTAAGCTCGCTGCCAGCGAAAGAGGGCGACGAGAACGTCACCTTCAACTTCCAGCTGAGCAACAAAC
>NZ_VWXK01000112.1 GCF_011752565.1 Pantoea sp. Ap-967 | reverse complement strand
GGTTGGGTGTGTAAGCGCTGTGAGGCGTTGAGCTAACCAATACTAATTGCCCGTGAGGCTTGACCATATAACACCCAAGCAATTTGCGCATGAAAGCCAAATTGTGGTGGTGAAGACGAAAGAACCGGAAATTCGCAACATCACAAATTCACATATCCGAATTCGCTAAGCGTGTCCAACAGGACATTCTGGCAACAGAATTTCTTGACGACCATAGAGCATTGGAACCACCTGATCCCATCCCGAACTCAGTAGTGAAACGATG
>NZ_VWXK01000111.1 GCF_011752565.1 Pantoea sp. Ap-967 | reverse complement strand
GTAGGAGCGAGCGCAGCTCGTGATGGGGCGCGCAGCGGCCCCAGGGTTACAGCTTCGCGGCACATGATGCCGGGGCTGCTTTGCAGCCCTTCGCGAGCTGCGCTCGCTCCTACCAGGTTCATCGTCCATGCTTGAAAATGCGTTCTGCAAACACCGGCGCAACCTTGGCCTGCTGCTCAGACACCCATCTGCAGGCCGACGCCGCCCCGGTAGGAGCGAGCGCAGCTCGTGATGGGGCGCGCAGCGGCCCCAGGGTTACAGCTTCGCGGC
>NZ_VWXK01000110.1 GCF_011752565.1 Pantoea sp. Ap-967 | reverse complement strand
CATCGTTTCACTACTGAGTTCGGGATGGGATCAGGTGGTTCCAATGCTCTATGGTCGTCAAGAAATTCTGTTGCCAGAATGTCCTGTTGGACACGCTTAGCGAATTCGGATATGTGAATTTGTGATGCTCACTCAAGAGCTACGAACTTTCGGTTCTTTCGTCTTCACCACCACAATTTGGCTTTCATGCGCAAATTGCTTGGGTGTTATATGGTCAAGCCTCACGGGCAATTAGTATTGGTTAGCTCAACGCCTCACAGCGCTTACACACCCA
>NZ_VWXK01000010.1 GCF_011752565.1 Pantoea sp. Ap-967 | reverse complement strand
CTTGCGGCCTGCAGGGGTTTGAGCGATATCCCACTGACCGGCAGGACGCCCACCTTTACGCACCCCGACGATCGAATTACGCGAGCCGATATCGAGGCCAACCCAAACACTCATCCTTCCCTCTCCCCAGCGAATCAGGTAACAATGGCCTCCGGTTCCCCGACCTCGAACTTCATGCCGCTGCAACCTTGTAATGCGAAGTCCGACTTGTCGGCTTCTCGATACTCTTCGCAGTGGGCAATGAGGCGGGGGGCCTCTCTACATACAAGGTCAGGGGCAATCCCTGCCTTCAGGAGCGATCGGCCTCCCCGGAAGTGCTTCTTCAGCCAGACGAGCATAACCTCTCTCGCCAGGCCAGACACAACATACAAGGAGCAGGCTTGCCTGCGATGCGCCGCGCGGGCGGCGCTCGATCTTGCAGGCGCTACAAATCCCACGGCGTACTAATCGCCCTGGGTACCAAACTCCTCCTGGGAAAGAATCCGCGCCGCCACCTGGCTGTCGAGCACGATGATCTCGATGCGCCGGTTGACCGCGTCATACGGCCCGGCACCAGGGAACCTGATGCGGTCGGACATCCCCGACACCCGCAACAGCTTGCCCGGGTCGAGCCCGCCGGCCACCAGCTCCTGGCGCGAGGCCTTGGCCCGGTCGGCCGACAAATCCCAGTTGCTGTAGGTGGCCTCGCCGCCCGGGTAAGGGTGGCTGTCGGTGTGGCCGCTGATCTGGATCTGGTTGCGCAGCTCGTTGAGCACCGGGGCGAAAGTGCGCAGCAGCTGGCTCATGTACGGCGCCACCCGCGCACTGCCCAGCTCGAACATCGGCCGCTTGTCGGTGTCGAGCAACTGCACACGCAAGCCCTCCGGGCTGAGTTCGATGGCGATCTGCTGCTTCAGCTCGCGCAACTTCGGGTCGCGTTCCACGGCATCTTCCAGGCGCTGCTTGAGGGCCTGCAGGTGGCGCCGTTCCTCGTTCGACAGGCGGCTCTGGCGGCGCGGCTTGCGCGGCGCCTCGGCATCGGGCTGGCGCGCCTCGGTGCCGCCGCCAGGGATCGCACTGGTGCTGGCGGAGTTGCGGTCGCCGTGGCTCAGGGCAACCAGCAGGGGCGTGCTGAAATACTGGGCGATGGCTTCCTTGTCGCCCTTGCCGGCGTTGGACAGCACCCACAGCACCAGGAACAGTGCCATCAGCGCGGTCATGAAGTCGGCAAAGGCAATTTTCCAGGCGCCACCATGGTGGCCGCGGCCGGCTTTCTTGCGCCGCTTGATGATGATCGGCTGCTCGCTCATGCCGAGGCCAAGCCTGGCTGCACGTTGCCCCCGCGAACATGGTTCTCCAGCTCTTCGGCAGATGGCCGCTCGGCGCTGTGCAGCGCCTTGCGACCGAACTCCACGGCCAGTTGCGGGGGAATGCCCTTGACGTGGGCCAGCAGCGTTACACGCAGGCAATGCAACATCTTCACGCACTCGCCAGACTGCCGCTCGATACGGCTGGCCAGCGGCGCGACCACGCCATAGGCCAGGTAGATGCCCAGGAAGGTGCCGACCAGGGCATGGGCGATCATCTGCCCCATCAGGTCCGGGCCGACATTCACCGCGCTCAGCGCCTTCACCACGCCCAGCACCGCCGCGACGATGCCGAAGGCCGGCAAGCCATCGCTGACCTTGTGCAGGGCGTCGGCGGGCAGGTGCGCCTCGTTCTCGAATTCCTCGATCTCGTGCTGCATCAGCTCGTCGAGCTCATGGGCCTGCAGCGACAGGCTGATCAGCAGGCGCAGGTAGTCGACCAGGAAGTTCATCAGCAGCGGGTCGTTCAGCAACTGGGGGTACTGGGCGAACAGCGGGCTCTGCAGCGGGTCGTCGACATCGCGCTCCACGGCCAGCAGGCTTTCCCGGCGGGCCTTGTTCAGCAGGTTGTAGAGCATGCCGAGCAGCTCCAGGTAGAACGCCTTGTCGTAGCCGGTGCTGCGCTTGAAGGTGGCGATGGCGCCGAGCGTGGCGCGGATTGCCTTGCCATTGTTGGCCGCGATGAAGGCGCCGAGTGCGGCGCCCAGGATCATCAGCAGCTCGGTAGGTTGGTACAGCGGCCCCAGGCTGCCGCCAGACAGCACGAAGCCGCCCAGCGCCGAGGCCATTGCCACGAACAGTCCAATTACAATGAGCACGTCGCCGCTCCTCAGGTTCTTGATGAAAGTTCGCTGAAGATCGGCAACGGCAGGGGGCGACTTGAAAGAACTTGCCGTGCGCGCGGCTCAGCCCTGGCTGGCGGGGCGCAGGGTGTCCAGGGCGTCGGCGTCGACCTCGCGGCGCTTGAGGGTTTTACCGGCCCGGGACGGCGGCTGGCAGATGCCGCACACGTAGTTCTGCGTGGGCGAGTACGAATGGGTAATGAACTCGCCCGAGCAGCACGAGCAACGGATCTGCTCCAGCATGCCGTTCTCGACGAAGCGCACCAGGGTCCAGGCCCGGGTCAGCCCCAGCACCCGCTCGCCATCGGTATCGCTGGCGTGCTCCATGTACAGCCGGTAGGCCTTGATGAAGGCATCGATGCGGTGGCCGCCGATCTCCAGCATGCTGCGGTAGATGTTGTAGAACAGCGAGGCGTGGATGTTCGGCAGCCAGGTCACGAACCAGTCTGTGGAAAACGGCAGCATGCCCTTGGGTGGCGGCGCGCCGCGTACTTCCTTGTACAGGCGGATGAGCCGGCCCCGGGTGAGGGAGGTTTCCGTTTCCACCACCTGCAGGCGGGCCCCGAGCTGGATCAGCTCGATGGCCAGCTGCACCTGCTGCATTTCGGTGACCAGGCTTTTATCCGACATGGCTCAGGCGCCGCTGTTGAGCATGCCGTCCGAACGGTCGGCGGCTGCCATCAGCAGGGAGGTGTGGATCTCGACCATGCCCAGCTCACGGGAATTGTCCAGGGCTTTGGAAATGCGGTCGGCTTCTTCGAAGATCGGCCTGCAGATCAATTGGTTGACCCGTGACAGCTGGGTCATCTGCTTACTGCTCAGACCGGTCAGCAGGTCGGCCATGTTCTCGCTGAGTTTCAGGCGAAAGATCGCGACGTCGCGGTCTTTGCGCAACATGCTCTGCGCCAGCAGCAGATAGGACAGGTTGAGTTCCTGAATGTCTGCAAGGTAGCTGTTGGTGTGCGGCAACGTACTCCCCTCCTTTTTTGCGGCCTATCAATGTGTTGGGTGTGGCGTGCTCCGGTAGGGAGCGTCGAGAATTTTTTTTCCTAAACTATCAGGGTGCTCGACCGATAACAGATAAGGGTGGACCTTTCTCGTACTTCTTCTGGTGTGTTGTCCAAGCACTAAATCTTTACATGGATCTTTACACTCAAATGGTGTAATAGTTGGCGTGCTGATGATCGCCCAATGGACCTACTGGTACAAGCGATGACTCAATGATATTACCTGCGCCCCTGTGACGCGGTACGCATTATCGAGATCATTTTTTTGCCGGCCTACTTGCAAAAGTTCGCCGAGATGGTGCTGGCGCGCCTGCAAACAGTGGCTCACTTGATTATCCAGTGCGATTATTTCAGTGATGAGTTCCAGTTTGCGCAGTTGCCCGGCTTCATCGAGCTCGGCCTGGCTCTCGGCGCGGCGCAGGCTGGCGGCATCGATCAGGCCCTGCGACTTGAGTGCGAAAATACCATCCCAGTCGGCATTTTCCGCGCACGTCAGCATGCGTCGCGATTGCTCAAGCAGCCCTTCATAGGCAGCGATCACTTGTGCTTGCAGCATAACTAACGTTGATCCTCGGTTTGTGGGCCGATCGCGGTCCAGGCCGAGGCGATAGTGCCCAGGAGTTGTGCCGCGTCATTCAGCAGTTCTTCATTGTTTTCCAGGTTGGCGCGCAATAGCAGGCGCACCACGAAGTCGTACAGTTCGTCCAGTTGGCGGCCAATCTCGCCGCCCTGTTGCACGTCCAGCGAGGCGCGCAGCCCCTGGCTGACGATCTTGATCGCGCGGGTAATCGCCTTGCCCTTTTCCGGGATGTTGCCTGCCTGCAGGTGCAGCTTGGCCAGGCGCAGCGACGCCTGGTACTGGTCGAACAGCAGGGTGATCCGCTGGTGGGGCGAAGCGGCCAGGATGGCGCTTTCCAGGCCAACCCTGGCATAAGCGCTGGCATCGAAGGGTGAGGTCATCCGGCGTGCTCCGTCGCGGGGGCTTTAATCACTGTTGAGGGCCTCGAATTGTTCAGTGAGGTAATCGGCCGTCGAGTTCAGCGTGGAGATCAGTGTGTCGAGTTGGGTGAACTGTTCACGCCAGCGATCCATTTCGGAATCGATCAGGGCCTGCTTTTCTTCGTAGCGTTCTTCAAGCTGGTCGAGCTTGTTTTCCAGGCTGTCGGTCTTGGCCACGATCAGCCCGTTGTCTTCATCCAGGTAGCTGTCAAGGTCGGTGGTCATGCGCGAAATGAACCCCGAGCTGCCATCGCTGCCGATGAAGAACTCCGACACCGCGTCGATGTTGTCGGTCAGGGCGCTTTCCAGGGTGTCTTCGTCGATCGACAGGGTGCCGTCCGACTCCAGGCCAATGCCCAGTTGCGACAGGTAGCTGAAGGTGCCGCTGCCGATCTGCGAGTAGATGTCGCTGGCCAGCTTGGTGCTGATGCGCCGGGTGGTGGAGTCGCCCAGCAGCTCGCCGCTGGTGCCGGCGTCGGCATCGTAGGCGGTGAGGTCGTCGACGGTGCCGACGAAGTCGTTGTAGGCATCGACGAAGGCGGTGATGGCTTTCTCGATCTTGTCGGTGTCGCGCTTGATGGTCAGCGTCTGTGAGCTACCGGTGTCGCTCAAGGTCAGGGTCACGCCCTGCAGCGCGCCTTCCACGGTGTTGCTCTGGCTGGTGACGGCAATCCCGTTGATGGTCAGCTCGGCATCCTGGGCGGCAACCGTTTCGGTCATGTTGCCCTCGCCATCGGCGTAGCCGAACAGCGAGGAGGCCAGGTCGCTGCTGTCGTCGCTGCTGTAGCTGACGGTCATCGCCGCGTCGGTGCCGGTGCTGTTGGAGGTCAGTACCAGGCGGTAGGGGCTGTCGCTGCCGTCGTTGACGATGGTGGCGGTGATGCCGGCATCGGCGGCGTTGATGGCGTCGCGCAGGCCTTCGAGGGTGTTGTTGCTGCTGTCGAGGGTGATCGACACCGCGTCGCTGTCACCGGCCTGCAAGGTCAGGGTGCCGGTGCCCAGGGTGGTGCTGGTGTCGCTCACACCATCGGTGGCCAGGCTCTGGGCCTGGGCCAGCTGGGTCACTTCGATCTTGTAGGTGCCGGCCACGGCCGCGCTGCTGGTGCTCACCGACACGCCGCTACCGGAAATGCTGGTGCTCAGCGAATCGTACAGGCTCGAATCTGCCAGGGCCTCGGCAGCAGTCTGCAAAGCGTCGAGGGCGCTGGTGAGGGTGCCGTAGGCCGAGATTTCGGCTTCCACCGACTCTTCCTGGGTGGTGATCGGGTCGAGCAGGCTGGCAGTCTTGGACTCTTCCAGGCTTTCCAGGATGCTTTCCAGGTCGAGCCCCGAACCGACGCCCAGGCTGGTGATGGTGGCGGTGGAACTGGTGGTGGTCGTCATGAGGGTGTCCGTCCTGATGTGCGCAGCATGTGCGGCCGGGTGAGTGCGTTGTGGCGCAACATCGGCATGGGCTCACGGCGTCTTTAGGGGATGGCCCGAAAATTCTGTGACGGGTCACTCAAACCTGCATGGCCATCACGTCCTTGTAGGCGGTGAGCAGGCGGTTGCGCACCTGCACGCCCATCTGGAAGGCAACACTGGCCTTTTGCGAATCGGCCATCACATCGCTCAGCGACACCTCGCTGCTGCCCGCCTGGAAGGCGTTGGCCTGGTGGCTGGCGGTTTGTTGCAGGCGGTTGATGCGCTGCAGCGACGCTTCCAGCTCACCGGCGAAGCTGCCCACCGCCTGGCCCGGACGGCTGGCCGCCACGCCCTCGGCCTGCTCGGCGAGGCTGCTCAATTGTTGCAGGGCTTGCGCAAGGGCTTGGGTGGTCATGGCGCGGGGCTCGTGGCTGGTGAATGCGCGCAGCTTAACAAGCCCCCGGCGCTGCGGATTCGCCCAATTGGCCGCAAAACAGCGGGCTTTTCCGCCCTTTGCCCAAGGGTTGCTTCGCCACAATGACGCTGAGCCAATCCCGTCAGGGCCTGCGCGCCTTCCGGCCGGCGGGCTGCGGGCCGATTACCATTGCCAGCGGACTCTGTAATGCCCCTTCTTCCGGCCAGAACCCCAGCTTCGAGGTGTTCGTGACTACTGCTGCCCAGGCCAAGGGCGCGAAAAAGAACCTGCCGATCGCCACCGCGCCCACGCGCCCGCTGGAGGCCCTGGCCGCGCTGATGCGCGGGCGGCCGATGCTGCCGCTGCTGCTGGCCGGGGCCGCTGCGGTGGCCGTGTTGGTCGCGTTGCTGCTGTGGGCGCGCGAACCGGACTACCGGGTGCTGTTCTCCAACCTGAGCGAGGCCGACGGTGGCCAGGTGATTGGTGAGCTGGACAAGCGCAACGTGCCTTACCGCCTGGGTGAGGGTGGCCATACCATTCTGGTGCCAGCCGAACGGATGAACGCCCTGCGCCTGCAACTGGCCGAGCAGGGCCTGCCAAAAGGCGGCAGCATCGGCTTCGAACTGCTCGACAAGCAGGCCTTTGGCATCAGCCAGTTCGCCGAACACCTCAATTACCAACGCGGCCTGGAAGGCGAGCTGGCACGCACCATCGAATCCCTCGGGCCGGTGGCCCATGCCCGGGTACACCTGGTGATGGCCAAGGACTCGGTGTTCGCCCGCGACCACGAAGCGGCCCGTGCATCGGTGACCCTGCAATTGCAACCGGGTCGCGAACTGGGCCAGGGCCAGGTCAGCGCGATCATTCACCTGGTAACCTCCAGCGTGCCGGAGCTGGCGGTGGACGCGGTGACCGTGGTCGACCAGAACGGCCGCCTGCTGTCGCGCAGCCACGCCGCCGATGGCCTGGACGACACCAAGCTGGAATACGTCAGCGAGGTGGAAGGCACCTACCAGCGGCGCATCGAGGAAATCCTCGCGCCGCTGCTGGGCAGCCGCAACGTGCACGCCCGGGTCGTGGCGCAGATGGACTTTTCCACCCGCGAAAGCACCGCCGAGCGTTACGCGCCCAACCAGGAAGAGAAACGCGCCGCGGTGCGCAGCCAGCAAACCTCCGAGCGCATGCTCCAGGGCAGTGACAGCGGGCGCGGTGTGCCGGGCGCGCTGACCAACTCGCCCCCCAACACTCCGCCGCCTACCCGCGCCACGGCGCCAACGCCGGCTCCCGGCAGCGCCAACGCCAATTCGGCCAACGCCAACACCGCCAGTGCCACGCCGGCCAGTGGCGCGGCAGCGTCCGACAAGCCGCTGCAGACCGAGCGCATGGTCAACTACGAAGTCGACCGCGATGTCGAGCACGTCAAGTCGAGCCTGGGCGATATCCAGCGCCTGGCGGTGGCGGTGGTGGTCAACTACCGCACCGTGATGAAGGACGGCAAGCCCGTCACCGAGGCCCTGAGCAAAGAGGAACTGGCCGGTATCAACGACCTGGTACGCCAGGCCATGGGCTACA
Organism: Pantoea sp. Ap-967; assembly: GCF_011752565.1. GTDB lineage: Bacteria > Pseudomonadota > Gammaproteobacteria > Pseudomonadales > Pseudomonadaceae > Aquipseudomonas. The sequence continues at coordinate 199,613 of NZ_VWXK01000010.1, read as the reverse complement.
CCGAAAGCCGTGGCGACACCCTGCAGGTGCTCAACAGCCCCTTCGTCGACGAAGACACCGAGCTCGGTGAAACGCCCTGGTGGCGCACCCCCGAGGCTTACAACCTGGGCATGGGCCTGCTGCGCTACCTGCTGGTGGCGGTGGTCGCCTTCGTGCTCTGGCAGCGTGTGATCAAGCCGATGCAGCGCCGCGCCAGCGAGTCGGGCCAGCGCGGCCTGATGGCACTGGACGAGCATGATGCGGAATTGACCAGCACCGGCGCTGCCAGCGATACGCTGATCGACGGCCCGGCGCGGCCAGCGCTGCCACGCAAGTCGGCGCTCTACGAACAGAACATGGAAAGCCTCAAGCGGCTGGCCACCGATGACCCGCGCCTGGTTGCCATGATCGTGCGTGGCTGGATGAAAAAACATGACTAGCAAGCTCAGCGGCGCCCGCCGCAGTGCCATCCTCCTGCTGTCGCTGGATGCCGACAGCGCCGCGGAAGTGTTCAAGTTCCTGCCCGGGCAGGAAGTGGAAGACATCAGCCGCGAAATGGCCGGCCTGAGCCAGGTGTCCCATGACGAAATGCGCCAGGTGCTGGCCGAGTTCATGGACGAAACCGAGCAATACGCGGCCATCAATATCCAGAGCAGCGACCATATCCGCGCCGTGCTGACCAAGGCCCTGGGCACCGAGCGGGCGGCCAGCCTGATCGATGACATCCTGGAAACCAGCAACACCGTTTCCGGCATCGACAAGCTCAACCTGATGGAAGCGCAGATGGTCGCCGAGATGATCCGCGACGAGCACCCGCAGATCGTCGCCACCATCCTTGTGCACCTGGAGCGCAACCAGGCCTCGGCAATTCTGCAACTGCTGCCCGAGCGCCTGCGCAACGACATCATCCTGCGCATCGCCACCTTCAGCGGCGTGCAGCCGGTGGCGTTGCACGAGCTCACCGAAGTGCTCGGCGGCATGCTCGACGGCCAGAGCCTCAAGCGCAGCAAGATGGGCGGGGTCAAGGCCGCGGCGGAAATCCTCAACCTCATGGCCTCCAGCCACGAGGCCTCGGCCATCGAAAACCTGCGCAACTACAACGCCGACCTTGCGCAGAAAACCCTGGACGAAATGTTCCTGTTCGAGAACCTGGCCGAAGTCGACGACCGCAGCATCCAGACACTGCTGCAGAACATCGACAGCAACTCCTTGTCCATCGCCCTCAAAGGGGCTTCGGCCCCGCTGCTCGACCGCTTCATGCGCAACATGTCGCAACGGGCCGCCACCTTGTTCCGCGAAGACATGGAAGCCCGTGGGCCAATTCGCATGTCGCAGATCGAGAGCGAGCAGAAGTCGATCCTGCAGGTGGTGCGGCGGCTGTCGGAGAGCGGCGACATGGTGACCGCGCGGGGCGACGATGCCTATGTCTGACCCCTTTGCCCACGCCCACTGGCGCCCGTGGCACATGGAGCCGCTGGGCGCCGACCAGCCGCCCGTGGCCGATGCCGGTGCGGCCCGCCGCGAGCTGGCGCGCAAGCGGGCGTTCGAGCAGCGCCTGGCGTTGCAGCAATTGCGTGAGCAGACCGAGGCCCAGGCGCGAGAAGTGGGCCACGCTGAAGGCCGCGAGCAGGGGTATGCCCAGGGCCTGGAAGAAGGGCGCAAGGCCGCTGCCGAAGAACTGCGCCAGCAGTTGGAGCAGACCCTGGCTCCGCTGCGTGCGCTGTGTCAGAGCTTCGATCAGGCCCTGCAAGCGGTCGACGGCCAAGTGGCCAGCCAGCTGGGCCGGGTAGCCATCGACCTGGCCGGGCGCCTGGCCGGCCAGGCGCTGGCGGTGCAGCCGGCGCAGGTCGAGGTGCTGGTGCGGCAGATGCTGGCCTGCGAGCCGGCACTGGCCGGCAAGCCCGGGCTTGGCCTCAACCCCAACGACTTGCCCTGGGTGCAGGGTTGCCTGGGCGACGAGCTGGCGGCAGCGGGCTGGCACCTGCAGGCTGACCCCTCGATTCTGCCGGGCGGCTGCCGCCTGCTGAGCACGGCAGGCGAGTTGGACGCCACGCGCCAGGCCCGCCAGGACCTGTTCGAGCGCAATGCCCAGTGGTTGCTCGAAAGGGCCGCCGCCGAGCCGGGCAGCGCCTGATGGTGGCCGGCAACCCGCATGTACGGCGCTGGGGCCAGGGCCTTGAAGCCCTGGCCAACAGCGCATTGAGCGTTCCTGGCTACCGCCGCAGCGGGCGCATCACCCGCGCCACCGGCATCGTGCTGGAAGCCGTGGGGCTGCGCTTGCCGCTGGGCGCAGGCTGCCGCATCGAGCTGGTGCCATCGGCCCCTGCAACGCCTGCGATCTACGCCGAAGCCGAGGTGATCGGTTTCGCGGGCGAGCTGCTGTACCTGATGCCGCTGGAGGAAATCCATGGCTTGCAGGCCGGGGCGCGCTACTTCGCTCTGGCCGACGAGCCCGGTGCCAGCGACGGCGTGCGCCCGGTGCCGCTGGGCATGGGCCTGCTTGGCCGGGTGCTGGACAGCGGCGGCAACCCGTTCGACGGCAAGGGGCCGGTGCTGGCCGACCGCTGTTCGAGCTTGCACGGCCAGCCGATCAACCCCTTGCAGCGGGCGCCGATCAGCCAGCAGATCGATGTCGGCATCCGCGCCATCAACGCCCTGCTCAGCGTCGGCAAGGGCCAGCGCCTGGGCCTGTTCGCCGGCTCCGGGGTCGGCAAGTCGGTGTTGCTGGGCATGATGGCCCGCTACACCCAGGCCGATGTGGTGGTGGTCGGGCTGATTGGCGAGCGTGGGCGCGAGGTTCAGGACTTCATCGACAATATCCTGGGCGAGGAGGGCCTGCGCCGCTCGGTGGTGGTGGCAGCCCCGGCCGATGCCTCGCCGCTGCAGCGCCTGCAGGGCGCGTTGTACGCCACGCGCCTGGCCGAGGACTTTCGCGACCAGGGCAAGGACGTGCTGCTGATCATGGACTCGCTGACCCGCTACGCCATGGCCCAGCGCGAAATCGCCCTGGCGCTGGGCGAGCCACCGGCAACCAAGGGTTACCCGCCGTCGGTGTTCGCCAAGCTGCCCAAGCTGGTCGAGCGCGCCGGCAACGGCCCGCGTGGCGGCGGCTCGATCACGGCGTTCTATACCGTGCTCAGCGAGGGCGACGACCAGCAGGACCCGATTGCCGACTCGGCGCGGGCGATCCTCGATGGCCACTTCGTGCTGTCGCGGCAGTTGGCCGAAAGCGGCCACTACCCGGCGATCGACATCGAGGCCTCGATCAGCCGGGCGATGAGCGCAATCGTCAGCGACGCCCAGCAGCGCAAGGCGCAGAAGCTCAAGCAGGCGCTGTCGCGCTACCAGCGCAACCGCGACCTGATCAGCGTCGGTGCCTATGCTCCGGGGCACGATGCCCAGCTCGACCGGGCGGTGACCCTGTACCCGCACATCGAGCGTTTCCTGCAGCAGCAGACCCATGAGCGCAGTGGGCTGCAAGACACCCTCGCCGGGCTCAACCTGCTGTTCCCCGGCAAGTGAAGGTGACCCGCCATGGCCCATGAACCGCTGCACATGCTGATCGAACTCACCGACCGCGCCCGCGAGGCCGCCGCCACTGCGCTGGCCCAGAGCCGGCGCACCGAGCAGCAGATGACCGGGCAATTGCGCCTGCTCGACCAGTACCAGCGCGAGTACCGGCAAAACCTGCAAGGGGAGCTGGTGGGGGCCGGCATGAGCCCGTCCACCTTGGCCAATTACCGTGGTTTCCTGAAGTCGCTGGAAGGTGCCATCGAACGCGCCGAGGCAAGCCTGGCGCGCCACCGGGCGCAGTTGGCCCAGCACCAGGAACACTGGCGCCAGCAGTGGCGCAAGGCCAATGCCCTGGAAACCCTGCTGGCCCGGCGCCGCGAACAGGCACGCTTGCAGGCCGGGCGTGCCGAGCAGCGGCGCACCGACGAACTGGCCGGCCGTGCCCGTTCCACCATCGATATCGGATTCTGAGGTTTAACGTGGACATCATCACCGCCCTGGCACCTGCCGCACCGGCAACGCCGCAGGTTGCGGCCGACGACAGGGTCGCGACGGGCCCGGCGACGCCTTTCGACGCCCTGCTGCAACAGGCACAAGGCGCCGCACCGGTTGCCGCCAGCGAGCCGGCCGTTGCGGCCGTGCCTGCGCCGATGCCGAGCGAACCGCCTTTGGCTACACCGGCACCGGCCTTGCCGCCACAGGCGCCGGAGCTGCCCGAGGCGGGCTTGCAGGTCGCCAGCGACCCCGTGCAACCTGAGCCGGAACCTCAACCATTGCCTGCCCTGCCGATACCGACGGAGGCAGCCGAAGTGGCACCTGCCGAAGCCGACGAGCCACCGCCTGTGGTCGCCGTGGTGCAGCAAGCTGCCGAAGGCGAGGGTGATGCACTGGCGATGGACGACGACTCCGAGCCCGCCAGCGATTCGCTGGAGGCCATCCGCCAGCGCCTGGAGCTGATCGACAGCGCTGGCCTGATGGCCTCGGGCGCATTGGCGGTGGCACCGCCGGTAACCTGGGCACAGCCAACCGTGGCGGCCGCGGAGCCGGAGACAGAGCGCGGTACAGGGGATGCGCTGGAGCCTGCCGTGGACCTGGGCCTGGTTGTGGATAACCAGGCTGAAACGGCAGCGGTCGCTGAGCTGGCGGTTGAAGGCAGCGACAGCCAGAAGGCCGACGGGGCGTTTACCCTGGGCGCGGACTGGGACCTGGGCGCCTTGCCAGGTGCCCCGGCATTGGCCTTGCCCGATGCCGGTAGCGAAGCCGCGCCGGTGCTGATCGGCGCGAGCGTGGGCAGCGATGAATGGCAGGCCGACCTGGGCCAGCAGGTGGTGGCCATGGTGCGGCGTGGCGAGCGCCAGGTGGATGTGCAACTGCACCCGGCTGACCTGGGGCCGTTGTCGATCAGCCTGAACGTCAGTGACAGCGGGGTGCAGGCGCAATTCCAGTCGGCCCATGCGTCGGTGCGGGCAGCGGTGGAGCAGGCCTTGCCACAGCTGCAGAGCGCGCTGGCCAGCCAGGGCCTGGCCCTGGGCGAAGCCTCGGTCAACGACGGCGCCTCGCGCCAGGCCATGGGCGAGCAGGCGCCACGTCGCGAGGCGCGGGAGCCGCGGGTGGTGCAGGCGGAAAAACCGGCCCCGGCACTGCCGACCGCCAACCCCAGCAGCGGGGTCGACCTGTACCTCTAACCCCCGCTCCTACAAGGTTTATCGGCAAAGCCACAAGGGTAATCGGCAAAACCCCAAGTTGAGGCGCATAACCCCCGCTAATCGCGCCTTAACCCCTTCCCCTCGCTGTTCATACTTGCGCCCTTTCGACTCGCTTCCCCAAGGCTGCTGTCCATGCCCACCACCAAGAAAGTCTGGCTCTGGTTCATTCCAATTGCCCTGGTCGCCGCTGCGGCCAGTTCCGCTGGTGTGTACGCCTACGTGATGCGCGAGCGGGCCCACGCCAAGGACATCAGCCTGGCCCGCAAGGTGCCGCAGGCGCCGCTGCTGGTGAGCGTCGCGCCGATGACCGTGAACCTGCGCAGCGCCCGCGACGAAGTGAACATGCTCTATGTCGGCTTCAACCTCGAAGTTGGCGATGAGGCCACGCGCAAGCTGCTCGAACTGTACATGCCGAAGATTCGCAGCCAGCTGCTGACCGCCCTCAGCGGCCAGGACAGCGCCGACCTGGCCACCCCGGCAGGCAAGGATGCGCTGGCGGCGAGCATCCTCGCCCTGCTGCGCAACACCCTGGGCGCCGAGCAGCCGGACCTGGCCCTGCTCGGTGTGCTCTACACCGACTTCATCGTGCAGTAAGCCCATGCCCACCAACGACATGCTCTCCCAAGAGGAGATCGACATGCTGCTGCGCGGCGGTGACGACCTGGACACCAGCCACCTGGGCGACGAAAGCACCTTCGACTTTGCCGAAGACAGCGCCAGCAACCCGGAACGGGTGCGCCCCTACGACCCGGCCACCCAGCACCGGGTGATCCAGGAACGGCTGCATACCCTCGACATCATCAACGGCCGCTTCGCCCGCTACCTGCGCATGAGCCTGTTCAACCTGATCCGGCGCAACGTGGACATCACCTTCAAGAGCATCGGCTACCAGAGCTTCAGCGAGTTCTCGCTGCACCTGCCGATGCCGTCGAACATCAACCTGATGGCCATGAAACCGCTGCGTGGCACCGCCCTGGTGGTGTTCCCGCCCAGCGTGGTGTTCATGGTGGTGGATAACCTGTTCGGGGGTGACGGGCGTTTCGTTACCAAGTCCGAAGGGCGCGAGTTCACCAGTACCGAGCAGCGCATCATCCGCCGCCTGATGGGCCTGGCGGTGGACGCCTACAGCGATGCCTGGAAGTCGGTGTACCCGCTGGAAATCGAATACCTGCGCTCGGAGATGCAGGCCAAGTTCGCCAACATCACCGGTTCGCCCAACGAAATCGTGGTCAACGCCACCTTCCACCTGGAAGTCGGCAACCTCTCCAGCGACTTCAACATCGTCATTCCCTACCTGATGATCGAGCCGATGCGCCAGCTGCTCAGCGGCCCGCTGACCGACGCCAACCCCGAGGAGGAGCGCCAGTGGAACCGGCGCATGGCCGATGAGATCACCCAGTCCCAGGTCGACCTGATCGCCGATTTCGTCGAGGTCGATTCGCGCCTGGGCCAGGTCATGGCGCTGAAGGTCGGCGACGTGCTGCCCATCGAGCTGCCCGACAGCGTCAAGGTGCGCGTCGACGGGGTGCCGGTGATGACCTGCGAGTACGGCAGCTACAACGGCGCCCGCGCCTTGCTGGTGAAGGAGTTGATCGATCACTCCATCGGCAAGCCTTCTTCTTCCAGCCGATTCGTCAAGGGCCACCTGCCCAAAGCCAAGGAATCCGATCATGAGTGACCCGAACACCCCCGAACCGCGCGAAGACGACGAATGGGCCAGCGCCCTGGCCGAGCAGGGTGCCAGCGACAACGCGGACGACCCTTGGGCCGCCGCCTTGGCCGAGCAGCAGGAAACCGAGCCGGCAGTTGCCGCAAGCCCCGCGCCAGGCGCGGTGTTCAAGCCGCTGGGCGCGGCCCAGGCGCAGGCCTCGCCGCGCGAGCTTGAAATGATCATGGACATCCCAGTGAAGCTGAGCGTGGAACTGGGGCGTACACGCATCACCATCAAGCAGTTGCTGGAGCTGGCCCAAGGCTCGGTGCTGGCCCTCGACGGCCTGGCCGGCGAGCCAATGGATATCCTGATCAACAGCTACCTGGTGGCCCAGGGCGAAGTGGTGGTGGTGGATGACCGCTACGGCATTCGCATCACCGAAATCATCACGCCTTCCGAGCGTGTGCAGAAGCTCAACCGATGACCACTGGCAACCCGCTGGCCGTGCCTGCCAGCCTCGGCGCGCCGGCCGGCGACCTGGTAGGCCTGGGCCTGCTGGGCAAAACCGCCCTGGCCCTGGGCGTGGTGATGGCCTGTGTGCTGCTGTGCGGCTGGCTGGCCTCGCGCCTGGGGGCGCGGCCATCGTCCACGGCCAAGCGGGTGCAGGTGGTGGCCAGCACGCGGCTGGGGCAGCGCGAGAAAGTGGTGGTGGTGGACGTCGAGGGGCGCCGCCTGGTGCTGGGCGTCACGGCCCAGCAGGTGAGCTGCCTGTGCGACCTGCCAGCACCGGCAGCCGCTAGCGAAACCGAAGCTGAACCGGCTGGGCGCGGCTTTGCCCAGCGCCTGGTGGAAGCGCTCAAGCAGGGTGGCCAGCGTGACCCGGAGCCGCGCCCATGAGTGCCAAGCGCCTGGCCTGGGTGCCGTTGCTGGTGCTCGCAATGCTGCCATCCGCGCAGGCGGCGCCGGCGCTGCAGGGGCTGGCCGGGTTCACCGGCCAGGCCGGTGGCGAACAGTGGTCGCTGAGTCTGCAAACCCTGCTGCTGCTCAGTGCCATGGCCTTCCTGCCGGCGGTGCTGCTGATGATGACCGGCTTCACCCGCATCATCATCGTGCTCGGCCTGCTGCGCACCGCCATCGGCACCACCAGCGCGCCGCCCAACCAGGTGTTGCTGGGGCTGGCGCTGTTTCTCACGTTCTTCGTCATGTCGCCGACCCTGGAGCAGGCCTACAAGCAGGCCTGGGTGCCGTTTTCCGAAGACCAGATCGGGGTCGAGCAGTTTCTCGACCAGGGCAGCCAGCCGTTTCGCACCTTCATGCTGGCGCAGACCCGCCAGAGCGACCTGGCCCTGTACGCCCGCCTGGCGCGCCTGGACAAGCTCCAGGGCCCCGAGGACGTGCCCATGCGCGTGCTGCTGCCGGCGTTCGTCACCAGCGAGCTGAAAACCGCTTTCCAGGCCGGGTTCACCATCTTCATCCCGTTCCTGATCATCGACCTGCTGGTGGCCAGTGTGCTGATGGCGCTGGGCATGATGATGGTGCCGCCCTCGACCATCTCGCTGCCGTTCAAGCTGATGCTGTTCGTGCTGGTGGACGGCTGGCAACTGCTGCTGGGCTCGCTGGCCCAGAGCTTCTACCCGGTATGACCCCGCGAGGACTGCTGCGATGACCCCGGAAATGGTGATGGACCTGGCCTACAAGGGCATGCGCATGAGCATGACCGTGGCCGCGCCGATTCTGCTGGTGACCCTGTGCATCGGCCTGTTGGTGAGCCTGTTCCAGGCGGCCACGCAGATCAACGAATCGACCTTGTCGTTCATCCCCAAGATCGCCGGGGTGTGCCTGGTGCTGATTCTGGCCGGGCCCATGCTGATGGAGATGCTGGTGGACTACACGCGGGCGCTGTTCACCAGCCTGCCGCAACTGGTGGGTTGAGCGGCATTGATCGCGTTCGGCTGGGACCAGTTGCAGCTCTGGGTCAGTGCTTTGTTCTGGCCATTTTGCCGGTTGCTGGCGTTCTTCATGAGCGACCCGATACTGGGCCACAAGAACGTTTCCAGCCAGGTGAAGGTGGGGCTTTCGCTGTTGCTGGCGTTCCTGCTGGCGCCAAACCTGCCGCCGATGCCGGACATCCCGCTGATTTCCTGGGCGGGGCTTGGGGTGGTGGTGGAGCAGTTGTTGATCGGCATGTCGCTGGGCATGGTCATGCGCATTACCCTGGCGGTGGTGGAAATGGCCGGGGAAATCTGTGGCATGCAGATGGGCCTGGCATTCGCCTCGTTCTTTTCCGCCGACACCGGCACCAACAGCCAGGTGCTGTCGCGCTTCCTGAGCCTGGTGACGATCCTGATGTTCCTGGCCCTGGGTGGGCACCTGATGGTGCTGGAGCTATTGGCCTCGACGTTTTCCCGCTTGCCGGTCGGCCAGTTCGGCTTCAACCCCGAGGCCTGGAACCAGCTGGCGCGCCATGGCGGCAGTATCTTTCTCTCCGGGCTGTTGCTGGCGCTGCCGATGGTGGGGGCGTTGCTGATCATCAACCTGGCCATGGGCATCCTCAACCGCGTGGCGCCGCAGCTGACGGTGTTTTCGGTGGGCTTTCCGGCGACGTTGTTCGTGGGGATGTTGCTGTTGACGGTGCTGGTGGGGGATTTGGGGCAGTTTCTGGCGGGGTTGTTGTACCAGGCGCTGCATTTCATGCAGGCGCTGATCGAGGGGTTGCCTGGTTGATGTGGGAGTGCCTTTAGGGCCCATCGCGAGCTGCGCTCGCTCCTACAGGGCCCGCGTATCCAGCGGGCCTGCGCAAATCCGGTAGGAGCGAGCGCAGCTCGCGATGGGTTGCAAGGCAGCCCCTCCCTCAGATGTACTCGAACAACGACAACTGCTGCACGCTGGCAAAGGTCTGCTGGGCGGCCTGCATCGATACCTGCAGGGTCACGTAGCGCGAAATCGACTCGGTGTAGTCGGCATCCACCAACCCCGAAAGGCGCTCGGTGTAGCTCAGCGCCAGGTCGTCGCCAATGGTGTCCAGCACATCCACCTGGCTCAACCGCGTGCCCACCGAAGTGAGTACGGTCAGCACGTTGTCCTGGGCATTGCTCAGCTCGCGGCTGGACGTGGACAGGGTGTTGCTCAGCGCTGCCTGGTCGGCGTCATCTTCCACCGGCGTCTGCAACGCCGTGATTACATTCTGCAAGGTGGCGAACACGTCCGGGTCGGCATCGGCGGCAGCGCTGACAGTCAGGCTGTCGCCATCGGCGGGCGCGCCGCTCAGGGTCAGGTTCAGGCCGTTGATTTCCAGGGTTTCACCGGCGCTGTAGGCCACCGGGTCCTGGCCGTCGACGCTGTAGGTGGTGGTGCCGTCGGCATCCACCGCGAAGGTCAGGGTAAAGGCCTCGCCATAGTTGGCGGCGCTGGTGTCGGCCACGTCGGGGCCGGTGAAGGTCAGCGTGCCGCTGTTGGCGCCGGCCTGGGCAAGGAAGCCTGCGCTGCTGCTGACCGAGAGGAACACCGTGGCGCCATTGTCGCCGCTGGCCATGCTCTGGGTGGCACTGACCTGCTGGCTGACCACGTTGTCATCGCCCTGGTAAACCAGGGTGCCGCTGGCATCCTCGGCAAACGCCGGGCTCTGGCTCTGGTAGCCGGAGAACAGGTAGTTGCCGTTGCTGTCGGTGCTGTTGGCCAAGGTCACCAAGGTGTCGTAGATGCCCTGCAGCGAGGTGGCCAGGGACTCGCGGTCGGCGTCGCTCAAGGTGCCGTTGCCCGCTTGCACCACCAGGCTCATGGCACTGGTGATGGCGTCGTTGATGCTGTCCAGGGTGCTTTCCTCCTGGGACAGCGAGGTAGTGATGGCGGCGCGTGAATCGGCGTACTGCTCGTTCGCGGCAATCGACTGGCGCACGGTCACGGCCTGGGCGGCGGCCAAGGAGTCGTCCGAGGGGTTGACCACGCGGGTGCCGCTGGACACTTCCAGCGCCGCCTCCTGGTAGGCGGCCTGCTGGGACAGCATCGAATTGAGGTTCTGGTTGTAGATGGTTGCACTGCTCAGGCGCATGGCGAGTTCTCCCGGGGCTGCAATCAGTCGATGTTGAGGATGGTGTCGAGCACCGTGGTGCCCACTTCGACGATCTTCGCGCAGGCCTGGTAGTACTGCTGGTAGACGATCAGGTTGGCCGCCTCCTCGTCGAGGTTCACCCCCGATTCCGACTGCTGCAGGGTGGTCAGCTGCTCGGTCAGCGCCGACTGGGTTTCCAGCTGCGCGGCCACGCGGGTGGCGGTGCTGCCGACGTTGCTCACCAGCGAGGCGTAGGTTTCGCTGAGGGTGGCGCTGCCGCCAACGATATCGCTGGTTTGCAGGCCGAGCATGGCCAGGGCATTGGTGTTGTCGCTGCTGCCGCTGGAGGTGCCGGCGGCGATCTGCTCGCCGTCGGTGAGCAGTGCGCTGAAGCTGCTGGCGGCGTTGCGGGTAGGTTGCACCAGGAAGCTGTCGCCATCCGCGGCGGTGCCGCTGACGCTAAGTTGCATGCCGGCGAAGCTGAGGGTGGCGCTGTCGCTGTCGTAGCTGGCATCGACGCTGGCGCCGGTGTCGTTGCGGGTGACCGTGAAGCCTTGGCTGTCGGACCAGGTCACGGTGTAGTCACTGCTGGTCAGGGCGCTGACATCATCGCTGAAGGTCGCGCTGAGGGTGGCATCGCCCGTGTTGCCGGTGTTGCCGGTCACCAGCGGGTCGGCCACCGAGAACATCGCCGTGCCGGTGTCGCCGTTGAGGTCGATGCCCTGGGCCTGCAGGGTATTGAAGGCCTGGGTCAGCGACACGGCCATCAGGCCCAGCTGGTTCTGGGTTTCGGCCAGGGTGGTGTCGCGAAATTCGATCAGGCCGCCGAGCGAGCCGCTGTCGAGCACGCTGTTGTCCAGGGTGACGCTGTTGCCGGCGGCATCGATGTAGCTGATCGACGATTGGCTGGCGTCGCTGGCCGAGGGCTCGGTGCTCAGGGAAAAGCTGTCGCTGCCGGACACCAAGGCCATGCCGTTGCTCAGCGACACGGTGTAGCTGCCGTTGTCCTGCACGGTGACGTCCACCGCCACCAGTTCGCTGAGCTGGCTGACCAGCAGGTCGCGCTGGTCGAGCAGGTCGTTGGCGCTGCTGCCCAGGGTGTTGGACAGGCTGATCTGGCTGTTGAGCGTGGCGATCTGGTCGCTCAGGTCGTTGACCTGGCTGACCTGGTCGTCGATCTGGTTGTCCACGTCGTCGGCCATGGCCGACAGGTAGCTGCCCAGCTGGTTGAACTGGCTGGCCAGGGTTTCGGCAGCGCCCACCACTTCTTCCCGGGCTGCGGTATCGCTGGCATCGGAGGTGAGGGTCTGGATGGCCGAGAAGAAGTTCTGCAGCAGCGCATCGAGGCTGGCGTCGCTGTCGGCCAGCAGGCTGTCGATCTGGTCGACCTCGGTCTGGTAGGTGGACAGCGCGCTTTCGGCGCTGATCGAGCCGTTGAGCTGGGTGGTGACGAACTGGTTGTATTGGCGGCTGACGCTGGACACCTGCACGCCATTGCCCGAGGTGGCTTCGCTGAAGTTGGCGACCTGGCGGGTATAGCCGTCGGTGTAGGCGTTGGTGGTGTTGTTGCTGCTGGTGGTCAGGGCGATCTGCGCCGCCGTGAGGCCGCTGACGCCAATGGAGATGAGGCTCATTGAAAAGCTCCTGGGCTACATGTTGCGCAAGATCGGCCTGGGGGGAGGGGATCTTGACCCCAGGCGAGGCAGAATTTTCCTGGCCGGTGAGGGCGAGCGCCGCATCGCCGGCTTTGCGCGCGCCTACGGGGCTTGCGTGGGGCTGCTAGGCGCTCGGGCGATGGTGGCCATCACGCCAATCAACTTGTCGGCGTAATGCGGGTCGGTGGCGTAGCCGCCTTGCTGCAATGCAATGGCAGCCTGGGTGCTGTCGGCAGCATTGCGCGCCGCGGCGTAGCCGGGCCGCGAGCGGATCAACCGTGCATAGTCGTCGAACGCCGCCTGGGCACTGGGGTACACGCGGAAGCTCTCCACTTGTTTCTGCGCCTGGCCGTCGACGTACTCGGTGGTCTGCACCTGGGCTGTTTCACCCTGCCAGCCAGCACCGGCCTTGATGCCGAACAGGTTGTGGCTGTCGGCGCCGCTGGCCGTGGTGATGCGCCGCCGGCCCCAGTCGGTTTCCAGCGCCGCCTGGGCCAATATCAGCTCGGCAGGCACGCCGCTGCGGCGCTCGGCGAGCTGCGCGGGGTCGGCCAGGCGGGCGACGAAGGCGTCGACGTGGTCGGCGTTTTCGCGGTTGCCGGGGCGCACTTCATAGCGCTTCCAGGCCTCGAATGCCGGGGCCTGGCGGGTGAGGCCAGCAAACGGCGAGTCGCTGCTGGCCACCGCCTGGTCGAGCAGGTTGCCGTTGCCGCTGCCGGGCACGTGGCCGGTCAGGCTGCGGGTCAGCTGGTCGGCCAGGCCCATGCCACGCCCGGCCAGGGTTTGCGCCCATTGCTGGTCGAGCATTTCGGTGTACAGCTCGGTTTGCGAGTCGCTGGACAGCTGCGATTTGGGAATCGCCTCGCGCATGCTCTTGAGCATGGTCTGCAGGAACAGTGCCTCGAATTGCCGCGCGGCCTCCTTCAAGCCCGCTTCGCCATCGCGCCCGGCCTCGCTGCGCAGGCGCTGCAGGCCCTGCACGTCCATGGCAAAGCCAGCTGCACTGCCATTGCCCAGGCTCATCAGATGATCTCCAGTTCGGCGCGCAGGGAGCCTGCGGCCTTGAGCGCCTGCAGAATCACCATCAGGTCCTGCGGGGTGGCGCCCAGGGCGTTCAAGCCCTTGACCACGTCCATCAAGTCGGCGCTGCCTTCCAGCACGCGCAGGGCGCGGGCCTGGGTTTCGATGGAGATGTTGCTGTTGGCGGTGGCGGCGGTTTGCCCGCCGCTCAGGGCGCCCGGCTGGCTGACACTGTTGGTGGTGTCGATGGTCACCGACAGGTCCCCGTGGGCCACGGCGGCGCGCAGCAGCTTCACCGAGCCGTTGAGCACCACCGAGCCGGTACGGGAGTCGAGAATGACCTTGGGCCGCGCCTGCATCGGCAGCACGTCGAGGCTGTCGATGCGGGCCATGAAGTTGACCCGCTCGTTGGCCGACAACGGCCCCTGCACCTGCACCAGCCCGCCGTCCACTGCCGAGGCCACGGTGCTGCGCATTTCGCTGTTGATGGCGAACACCACGCGCTGGGCGGTGGCCGGGTCCGGCTCGCGCAGCTGCAGTTCGAGCAGGCCGTGCTGGCTGCCCAGGTTCAGCGGCACCGTTTGTTCCACTACCGCGCCACGGCTGATGCGGCCACCGGCGAGCTGGTTGATCTGCACGCTGCTGCCGTTGGCCGAGGCGCCGGCGCCACCCACCAGCAGGTTGCCCTGGGCCACGGCATAGACATCGCCATCGGCGCCCTTGAGCGGCGTCATCAGCAAGGTGCCGCCGCGCAGGCTGCGGGCGTTGCCGATGGAGGAGACGACCACGTCGATCTGCTGGCCGGGGCGGGTCAGCGGCGGCAGGTCGGCGGTGACGATGACCGCGGCGATGTTGCGCATCTGCATGTTGGCGTTGGCCGGCAGGGTCAGGCCCAGCTGCGACAGCATGTTGGTCAGGCCCTGCTCGGTGAACGGGCTTTGGGTGGTCTGGTCGCCGGTGCCGTCCAGGCCCACCACCAGGCCGTAGCCGACCAGGTTGTTGGTGCGGATGCCGGCGAAGTCGGCAATGTCGCGGATCTGCTCGGCCTGGGCAGTGCCGGCCAGCAGCAGGGCCAAGCCTGCGAGCAGCAGGCGCAGCACGCGCCCCGGGATGGACTCAGCCATGGTTCACTCGCTAGAAAGGTGACAGGTTGAGCAGGATGCGTTGCGCCCAGCCCATGCGTTGCGCTTCGTTGATGTAGCCTTCGCCGACGTACTCGATGCGCGCCAGTGACACCTGGCTCGACGACACGGTGTTGTCGCCGGTGATCGAGCGCGGGTTGACCACGCCGGAGAAGCGGATGAATTCGGTGCCCTGGTTGATGGCGATCTGCTTGTCGCCGCGCACCCGCAGGTTGCCGTTGGCCAGCACTTCCATCACCGTGACCGAAATGGTGCCGGTGAACGAGTTGTTCGCCCGCGAGCCGCCGCTGCCGGCGAACGCGTGGTCGGTGGAGGCCGACAGGCCGTAACTGCCAACCTGGGAGTCGCGCGCGGAGGTGGTGGCGAACGACAGGCCCAGGCTGCCGCTGCGGTCGGCACTGGACGAGGAGGTCTTGCTGGCGCTGACCTGCTCGTTGAGCTCCACGGTCAGGGTGTCGCCAACCATGCGTGGGCGGCGGTCCTCGAACAATGGCTGGGAGACGTGCCGGCCCTGGTAGATCGAGCCGTTGGCCAGGCGCGAGGGCAGGGTGGGCAGGTCCATGGCCTCGTCGGGCACCACTGGCTTGCGCACCAGGTCCGCGCAGCCGGACGCCGCCAGGGCGGCGGCGAGCACGGCAACCTGCAACGGCGCACGCCATGTCATGGGGCCGGGCATCAGAGCTGGGCCAGGCGCTGGAGCATTTCGTCGGAGGTTTCGACGGCCTTGCTGTTGATTTCGTAGGCGCGCTGGGTCTGGATCATGCCGACCATTTCCTCCACCACGTTGACGTTGGACGTTTCCACGTAGCCTTGGCTCACCGTGCCGCCGCCGTTCAGGCCGGGCGTGGTTTCGGTGGGCGAGCCGGATGCATCGGTTTCCTGGTACAGGTTCTGGCCGATGCTCTGCAGGCCTGCGTTGTTGACGAACAGCGCCAGGTTCAGCTGGCCGACCTGGGTCGAGGCGCTGCTGCTGGGCTGGGTCACCGACACGATGCCGTCGGTGCTGATGCTGATCGAGGTGGCGTTGGCCGGAATGGTGATGCCGGCGGTGAGCTTGTAGCCGTTGGAGTTGACCATCTCGCCGTTGGCGTCGAGCTGGAAGCTGCCGTCGCGGGTGTAGGCGGTGGTGCCGTCGGGCATGTCCACCTCGAAGAAGCCCAGGCCGTTGATGGCCAGGTCCTTGGAGCTGCTGGTCTGTTCCAGGTTGCCCTGGGTGTGCAGGCGCTCGGTGGCCACCTGGCGCACCCCGGTGCCCACCTGCAGGCCCGACGGCAGGCGGGTGTCGGTGCTGCTTTGGGCGCCTGGCTGGCGCACGTTCTGGTAGACGAGATCTTCGAACACCGCCCGCGAGCGCTTGAAGCCGTTGGTGCTGACGTTGGCCAGGTTGTTGGCGATGACGTCGAGCTGCCCTTGCTGGGCTTCAAGGCCGGTCTTGGCCGTCCACAGTGATCTGATCATCGATCGGTTACCTATTCATTCGGTGCCGGCTCAGCCCTGCAGGGCGAGCAGTTCGTTGGCGGCCTTGGCGTTTTCGTCGGCGGCGCTGATGGCCTTCATCTGCATTTCGTAGCGGCGGGCGTTGTCGATCATCGCCACCATGGCGCCGGTGGGGCTGACGTTGCTGCCCTCCAGCGCCCCGGGGGCGACCCGCAGGCTGTCGTCGGCCGCCAGCGGCTGGCTGACGCCATTGGCGTCGGCAGGCGTGCGGAACAGGCCGTCGGTGCCTACCTGCAGGCTGCCCGGCGGCGCCGAAACCAGCTTGAGCTTGCCCACCGGGCTGAGCCCGCGCGGCTCCATGCCCTGCTCGCGCACGCTGATGGTGCCGTCGCTGCCCAGGGTCACTTCGCTGCCCAGCGGCACGCTGATCGGGCCGCCGTCTCCGATCACCGGCCGGCCGGCGACGGTCATGGCGCCGTTGCCGTCTACCTGCAGGTCGCCCCGGCGGGTGTAGGCCTCGCTGCCGTCGTCGGCCTGCACGGCCAGCAGGGTGTCCTGGCCCAGGGCCACATCGAGGTTGCGGTCGGTGTGGGTGATGGGGCCTTCGCTCCAGTCCACGCCAACCCCGGTGGCGCTCACCGAAACCCGGGTCGGCAGGCCTTCGCCGGCCACCGGCGAAGACTCCATCTGCACCAGTTGCGCGCGAAAGCCTGGGGTGACGATGTTGGCCAGGTTGTTGGCCACCACCGCCTGCTGCTCAAGGGCCTGGTTGGCGCCGCTCATGGCGGTGAAGAGCATCCGGTCCATGGCATCAGGAACCGATGTTCACGGCTTGCTGCAGCACTTCGCTCTGGGCGGTCACCGACTTGGCGTTGGCCTGGAAGGTGCGCTGGGCGATGATCAGGTTGACCAGCTCGGCGGTCAGGTCGACGTTGGAGTCCTCGGTGGTGCCGCTGAGGATCGAGCCCAGCGAGCCGCTGCCAGCCACCCCCAGCAGGGCCTGGCCCGAGGCGGTGGTGGCCAGCCAGGTGTTGTCGCCGTTGGACTTCAGGCCGTTTTCGTTGGAGAAGGTGGCCAGCTGGATCTGGTCGATTTCCTGGGTCTGGTCGTTGGAGTAGGTGGCGATCACCGTGCCGGTGTCGTCGATGGTGAAGCTGACCAGGCTGCCGGAGGTGTAGCCGTTCTGGTCGATGCTCGACACTTCCGAGTCGTTGCCGAACTGGGTGGTGCCGGTCAGGTCCAGCTCGATGGACATTGCGGCGGCGCCGTTGGCCGGGTCGTAGGTGTAGGTGCCGGTTTCGCCGCTGGTGATCAGGCCGCTGGAGCTGAAGGTGACGGTCTGGCTTTCGCTGAGCACATTGCCATCAATGGCGGTGTGCACTTCCCAGGTATTCTCGTCGGTCTTGCTGAAGTACAGCGTCGAGGTGTGGCTGATGCCGAGCGAGTCGTACACCGTGGCGGTGGTGGAATAGGAGTAGGTGGACGAATCGGTGGCGTCGAAGGTGTCGGTGATGACGTCTTCGCTGGCGTCCAGGTTCAGCTCCGCGTCCAGTTCGCTGCTGGCGCTGGCCTGCATGCCGCTGGTGGGAATCTGGATCACGCCGTTGACGCCCAGCAGCTTGTCGCCGGCCGCGTTGGTCAGGTAGCCGTCGGAGGTCAGGGTCAGCTGGCCGTTGCGCGAGTAGACGGTCTGGGTGCCATCGGTGAAGGTGAAGAAGCCTTCGCCGTTGATGGCCAGGTCCAGGCTGTTGTCGGTGGTGGTCAGGCTGCCGGACTCGAAGTTCTGCACCACCCCGGACACCGTGGTACCCAGGCCCACATCGGCCCCGGAGTAGACGTCGGCGAACTGCACCGTCGAGCTCTTGAACCCCACGGTCTGCGAGTTGGAGATGTTGTTGCTGACCACTTCCAGGTCAGTGGATGCGGCGCTCAGGCCGCTCAGCGCTTGGGAAAAGCCCATGGTTGTTCTCCGTGATCAGGGTTCAGAGGACCAGCTTGATGTCGCCCAGGCCGACGTTGTCGTTGACCCCGCCCAGGTCCAGGGCCACTTCGTCGTTGCTGTCGGTGGTCACACCGGTGACCAGTGCGTACTTCAGGGCCGTGGCGGTGACGCTGTCGTCGCCGCTGGTGGCGCTGACGCTGAAGGTGTAGCTGCCGTCGGCGGCGGTGCTGCCATCGTCCTGGGTGCCGTCCCAGGTCAGGGTCTGGGTGCCGGCGCTCATGTCGCCCACATCCAGGGTGGCAACGACATTGCCGCTGCTGTCCTTGATGCTGACGGTGACGTCGTCGGCATCGCTGCCCAGGGTCACGCCGAAGGTGGTGGCCACGCCGCTGGCAACCTGGATGGTGTTGCCCTCGATCAGCACGCCGTTGCCCACCAGCGCCGAGGCCTGCAGGGTTTCCGAGGCGCTGATCTGGCTGGAAATGCCTTCCAGGGTGCTGGTGACTTCCTCGATGCTGCTGATGGTGCTGATTTGCGCCAGCTGGGTAACCATCTCGCTGTTGTCCAGCGGGTCGGTTGGGTCCTGGTTCTGCAGCTGGGTGGTCAGCAGGGTGAGGAACTGGTCCTGCAGCTCTTCGGCGCTGGAGGCGGTGTTGTCGCTGCTGGAGCTGTTCATGGTCGAGAGGACCGAACTTGCAATGGTGCTGGTCATGGTCAGGCTTCGCCGAGGGTCAGGGTCTTGAGCATCAATTCTTTGCTGGTGGCCATGACTTCGACGCTGGCCTGGTAGGAGCGCGAGGCGGAAATCATGTTGACCATCTCGCCCACCGGCTCGACGTTGGGCATGGTCACGTAGCCCGACTCGTCGGCCAGCGGGTCGCCGGGGCGGTACTCCTGGCGCATCGGCGAGCCGTCCTCGATCACTTGGCTGACGCGCACGCCACCGATGTCGCTGCCGTCCTGGTACTGGGTTTCGAACACCACCTGGCGCGCGCGGTAGGCCTCGCTGTCCGGGCCGCTGGTGGTGTCGGCGTTGGCCAGGTTGCTGGCGGTCACGTTCATGCGCTCGGACTGGGCACTGAGCGCGGAACCTGCGATATCGAAAATGCTGAACATCGGCATGGGCTGTTCCCCGGATTATTCGGATTGCATCGCGGTCTTGAGCGATTGCAGGCGGTTGCTGAGGAAGGTCAGGCTGGCCTGGTAGCGCACGCTGTTGTCGGCGAACTGGGCGCGCTCGCGGTCCATGTCCACGGTGTTGCCATCCAGGCTCGGCTGGTCGGGCACCCGGTACAGCAACTCGCTGACGCGGCTGGCGTGGCTGCTGGCCTGCAGGTGGCGGTCGGACGTGGTGGCAAGGCTCATGCCGCGGCTGGCCGGGCGGCCGTCGCCCAGCGAACTTGCCAGTTCGGCGGCGAAGTCGAAGTCACGGGCGCGGTAGTTGGGCGTGTCGGCGTTGGCGATGTTGGTGGCCAATACCTGCTGGCGCTCCGCGCGCAAGCTCATGGCGTCCTGCTGGAAACGCAGCTCGTTGTCGAGTTTGTCGATCATGCCTGGCGGCCCATGCCCTTTCGTTGAACGGCTTGCAGAGTAGTGGGCGGGGGCGCCGGGCAAAGGCTGGAACAGACCGCTATTTGGCGAGCAATTCGAGCTTTGCGTTGTGGCCGGGGTGCCTAGAATGCTGCGCCTGAACCTTTTCAAGAGGCGCTTGCGATGCCTGGACCTGCCCGATATGCGCGAACCCTGGCCCTGATGGTGTGCCTGCTGCAGGCCGGGTTTGCCTGGGCCGAGGGTGGCCTGCTGGAGCAACGGGTGCGCCAGCTGGTGGAGCCGCGCCTGCCGGCGGGCAGCCGCCTGACGGCGCTGGAACTCGGCCAGCCGGCTGCGCGCATCCTTGGCTGCGGCCAGCCATTGCCCTATTTGGTGCACCCGCGCAGCTTGCCGGTGGGGCGCGTGGCGTTTGGCGTGCGCTGCGCGGGCGATGAAGCGTTGCTGGGGTATTTGCAGGTCATGGTGGGTGCGTCCGGCAGCTATGTGGTCAGCGCCCGGCGTATCGATGTGGGCGAGGTGATCCAGGCGAACATGCTGATCAGCCGCCGCGGGCCGCTGCAGGATCTGCCCAAGGGCAGCGCCCTGCGCGCCGAGCAACTGCTGGGCCGCCAGGCGGCGCGGGGCGTGCAGGCCGGCGCGGTGATCGCCCTCAAGGCCGTGCGCGAGCGCTGGCTGGTGGAGCGCAACCGGCCCGTGGTGCTGCGGGCACAGGGCGCCGGGTTCAGCCTGAGCCGCGAGGGCAAGGCGCTGGACAACGGCGGCCTGGGCAGCACCGTGCGGGTTCAGGGGGGCGATGGCAAAACCTACAACGCCCAGGTCATAGGCAGCAACGAACTGCTGCTGCGCTACTGACGTGCCCTGCGAAATTTTTTCATCAAAAGCCTATCGACGGGCAAAAGTGGCCCCCCACGGATGCCGATAGTGTTGCAATCACAGCCATCGAAGCCTCTATCGTGAAAATCATAAGCTCCCCGCCAAGCAGCCTTCTGCCCCCGACCGATAGCAGCCTGGCCGGCACCAATCCGAGCCGGGTCGGCGCACAAGACCTGGACGCCCTGGCCGAAGAAACCGTGCAGATTTCGCGCATCGGCGACCTGCAAGGCAGCGACGCGACCGCGGACGTCGACCTGGAAAAGGTGGCGGCCCTGCGCCAGTCGATTGCCGATGGCAGCCTGCAGACCGACGCCCAGGCCATCTACACCAGCCTGGTTGCCGATATCCGGGAAATGGCCGGCAGCGAGCCAACATGAACGCTTGCGCGTACCGAGCCTGAGCGTGGGGTGCCTATGAGCCTGGAAAGGCATCTGGATGTGCAGCAGCGCGCTGTCGAGCTGCTGCTGCAACTGCTGGAACAAGAGCGCCTGGCCCTGGCCCAGGGCCGGGTGGATGCCGAGCGCTTGCGCGAACTGGTGGCCGGCAAGCAGGCGGCGTTGCTGCGCCTGGAGCAACTGGAGGCGGTGCGCGCCGGTGCGCAGCTCAAGCTTGGCTATGGGCCGGGGCGCGAGGGTGCCCTGCGCGCGGCCCGTGATGCCGACTGCCTGGGCGCCTGGCGCCGCCTGCGGCAACTGGCGCTGCGCGCCCGCGCCCTGAACCGGGCGAACGGTGAGGCGCTGGGTGTGCGCCTCAAAGGCAACCAGCAGATTCTCGATTTCCTCGACCGCATCACCGCCGACCGCCTGTACGGGCCCAACGGTCGCCCTTTGCCAAGCCTGGGCTGAGCCCTCCTTTCACACCCAGCGCGCACATCACTGTCGTCAGCGGTTCGCAGCCCAGGGGATTTCCCTGGGTATTCATACCAACTGATAAATAGTGGATCCAATGTCTTTGCGCTAATGTGGGCTATGGCTTAGTGTTCAAGCGCTGACCGCCGTTGCCATGGGATGGCAACGTGACCTTTGAAATGGACTTAAGGTACTGCCCGTGCAAATGCTCACTCGCGCCCGCCAGCACATACGCGAACGGGTGAAGGCCAGTGAATTCGCTGAGCTGAACCGTTTTTTCGATAGCCTCCAGGCACACTGGCGGCAGGCACCCCCCGGCGAATGCCCTGCCTATCTGCAGGCGCTGCAGGGCTATTGGCTACTCGGCTGGGACCAGCAGGATGGCAAGGCGCTCACGCCGCTCATCAAGGCCTGGATCGACGCCTGCCCCAAGGCCTACCACCCGCAAGTGGTGATGGGCTTTCACTGCCTGGGCCGCGCCTGCCAGATCCGCGGCAACGCCGCCGCCCATGATGTCCCCGAAGAGCGCTGGCTGGCCGCCGAACAGGCGTGCGAGATGGCCACGGCGCATTTTCTGCGGGCCATGGAGCGCTCCACGCAGCCGGTGGCAGCGGTAATCGGCATGCTGCGCCTGAGTGCGCACTTTCGCGAGCCGGGCTGGCTGGTGGAACTGTTCCAGGGCCATGTGGCGCGCTTCAGGCCCAGTGCCCACGCCGATGTGGAAGTGCAGGAGGGCGCGGCGCCCTGGCTGGTCAGGCATGGCTTGGCGCCCTTGGTCGAATTGCCCCAGGTATTGCCGCCCTGCCTGTGTGCCCGCGATGCAGGTGAAAGCGCCCAGGCGTATTGGTTGCACCACGCACTGCTGTGGTTTCCCGGGTGTTTCGAGGCGATCGAAACCTACGCCGCCTACCAGACGCCGCGCTGGGGTGGGCGCCATGATGCCATCGAGCGCCTTGCCGCAGGCCCGTTGTGCCAAGGCTGGACAGACAGGCAACGCAACGCGGTTCGCTGGCTGGCGCTGGAAGAGCAGTTCTGGCTGCCCCAGGCCGACCAGTTGCAGCAGGTCGCGGCCTGGAAGAGAACCTTCGAACAGTGGGCCGAGCGCGAACTGCGCCCCCGGGAGCGGGCCACCTTGCTCGCCCGCCGGGCGGCCTTTCGCCGCCATTCGCTGCATGATTGCAGCGGCGCCATGGGCGACTTCGTTGCCGCGGTGGAGCTTTATCCTGACCACGCCTTCGTGCCGGCCATTGGCGAGCCTTTCTACAGCGGTGTCTGCCTGGTACTGCTGCATGGCATGCCGGACCCCACCCAAGCATTGCGCACGGCCATCGAACGCTTGTGCGAGCAGCCTTGGCAAGCGGCGGCCTGCGCCCTGCGCGGGGTCGCCGAGCGGTTTGGATTGTGGGGCTTCGCGCCCTGCGCCGAGGCGGCCCATGGGTGGCTGCAGGTTGCGGTGAAGCGTCAGCACGGGCGTGAAGGGCAGGGCTTCGATGTACTGGAAGTTGCGCGGCTGTTGTGGACGGCCAGCCTGCATGAGGCCGCCCTCTACCTGTACCAGGCCTGTGCCGAGCTGAAACTGGCAGACGCCGCCATCACCTTGTACGAACTGCACCGGGGGGCGCTGGCCAACACCCCGGAGCGCTACCTGAACCCGGAGGCTGCCCAGCACTGGCTGCTGCGCGCGGTTGAAGCGGGCACGCCGACGGCCAGGTACACCCTGGCCTGCCAGCACATGCGTGAGGGGCAGGACTTTACCCAGCGCAGCGCCGTGCAGATGGTCCGGCGTTTGTTGTGCGATGCCTTGGGGCACGCGCAGACCGACGCCGGGGCGCGTTTGCAGTTGGGCATTCTGTTAAGGCAACACGGCCAGCCGGCGGAGCAGGTAGAGGCGGTGGATTACCTGCTGGGGCTGGTGGAGCATGCCGATGACAGCATTGCCGCGCGTGCGTGCGCCGAGCTGGGGCTGGCCTGGATGCAGGGGCAGGGCACCCGCAGGCAGAGCCGCTATGCGGCGATCGAATGGGCCAACCGTGCCGTTGAACTACAGCCGCAAGATTCGCTTATCGCAGGGATTCAGGGGCAAGTGCGTAATTCCGGCAGCCGGGTGAAAACCTTGTTTACCCTGTGTGGGGCGGCGTTGTTCCGGGGCGACCTGCATGCCAGCGAACTGCCGCCCAAGGTCGTGGGCCAGGACCAGCAGCGGGCATCGGCTTGAGGGCGATGGGGCGCCCGCAAATCGTAAATATCGGGTTTAACGGATATTGCTGTAGGAGCGGGCTTGACCCGCGAAGCAAGCGACGCGGTGCATGGCACCGGCTGCGCCGGTGTTCGCGGGGCAAGCCCGCCCCTACAGAGGGCTTATGGCTTGGTGCCGAGGATGATGTGCGAGGCCTTGATCAGGGCAGTGGCCTTGACGCCCGGCGCCAGGCCCAGCTCCTGCACTGCCTCGCGGGTGACGATGGAGAACACCTCGGTGCCCCCGGCCAGTTTCAGCACCACTTCGGCATTCACCGCACCGTCACCCACGCGCACCACTTCGCCTTCCAGGGCGTTGCGCGCCGACAGTTTGTAGCCGGCGGCATCGGTCATCAGCACCACCCACGGCGCTTTCACCAGCGCCACGGCCTCCTTGCCGACATTGATGTTCAGGCTGTGCAGGCTGGCCATGGTGACCACCGCCACCAGCTTCTCGCCGCCGCCCAGGGTCAGCTCGACCTCGGCATTGACGGCGCCAGGCTGCACGGCGCTGACCTTGCCTTCGAATACGTTACGGGCACTGACTTTCATGGTGTGGCACTCCTTATCGATTGTTATTCCTGTGCCGCTGGCGCCATGCGTGCTTCCAGCTCGGCGACTTGCTTCTCCAGGGCTTCCAGGCGCGCGCGAGTGCGCGCCAGAACCACCATCTGGCTGTCGAATTCTTCGCGGCTCACCAGGTCCAGCTTGCTGAACGCGCCTTGCATCAGCACCTTGAACTGGCTTTCCAGCTCGGCACGGGGCTGGGCGGTGTCGCCGCTGAACAGGCGCGAGGCCTGGTCGCTGAGGGCGTCGAGGAGGGCTTTGGGCGCGAGCATGTTCGGCTGTCCACTGAAACTGAGAAATGGCCCGCAGTGTAGCACGGGGCAAAACGCCCTTCTGGCTGCACGTTTTTCGAGCAGCGTTTGCCGGCCCTGCGCACCGAAACCGTGCATCTTTTTCGTGCTGGCGACTGGCCAACCCTGGTCGTTTTGCGTAACCCGCTGTTTTTCGGCGCTTTGCCGGAACTGGCAAGCTTTCTGCAATGACCTGTATGAGCCATGCACTGATGCAGTTCCTTTGTGACCAGGCAGCGCGCACGCGCAGCCGATGCCGACGGTGCGTTACAAAGCCAACCGCTGCGCTTAGACTTGAGACGGGTTTGTTTTCCTGGGGCAAGTCCACCAAATCGGGAGAGAGTTTCATGAAGCTAGTCACAGCCATCATCAAGCCGTTCAAGCTGGACGACGTACGCGAGTCGCTGTCGGAAATCGGCGTGCAGGGCATCACCGTCACCGAAGTCAAAGGCTTCGGGCGGCAGAAGGGCCACACCGAGCTGTATCGCGGTGCGGAATACGTGGTCGACTTCCTGCCCAAGGTGAAGATCGACGTCGCCATCGACGACAAGGACCTTGATCGAGTGATCGAAGCCATCACCAAGGCAGCCAACACCGGCAAGATCGGTGACGGCAAGATCTTCGTGGTGAATCTGGAGCAGGCGATCCGCATCCGTACCGGCGAAACCGATACCGACGCGATCTAAGCGCCAACACGCCTCACCAAACCCAAAGCCCCAGGAGAAAACAACATGACTCTGCGTAAGATCGCAGGGCTAGGAGCCCTATTGTCCCTCGTAATGCCTGGGCTAGCCCTGGCCGAGGAAACAGCTGCCCCAGCGCTGAACTCCGGCGACACCGCCTGGATGCTCACTTCCACAGCGCTGGTGCTGTTCATGACCATTCCGGGTCTGGCCCTGTTCTACGGCGGCATGGTGCGTTCCAAGAACGTGCTGTCGGTGATGATGCAGTGCTTCGCCATCACCGGCCTGATCAGCATTCTCTGGGTGATCTACGGCTACAGCATGGCCTTCGATACCACCGGTATGGAAAAGGGCGTGCTCAACTTCAGCTCCTTCGTCGGCGGGTTCTCCAAGGCGTTCCTGAGCGGCGTCACCCCGGCCAACCTGACTTCGGCCACGGCGCTGTTCCCTGAGGCGGTGTTCGTCACCTTCCAGATGACCTTCGCCATCATCACCCCGGCGCTGATCGTCGGTGCCTTCGCCGAGCGCATGAAGTTCTCCGCAATGCTGGTGTTCATGGGTATCTGGTTCACCCTGGTGTACGCACCGATCGCGCACATGGTGTGGAGCGGTGACGGCGCGCTGCTGTGGGACTGGGGCGTACTCGATTTTGCAGGCGGCACCGTGGTGCACATCAACGCCGGTATCGCCGGCCTGGTCTGCTGCCTGGTGATGGGCAAGCGCAAAGGCTACCCGACCACGCCGATGGCCCCGCACAACCTGGGCTACACCCTGATGGGCGCGGCCATGCTGTGGATCGGCTGGTTCGGCTTCAACGCAGGCTCCGCTGCCGCCGCCAACGGCACCGCTGGCATGGCCATGCTGGTGACCCAGATCGCCACCGCCGCTGCCGCGCTGGGCTGGATGTTTGCCGAGTGGGTCTTCCACGGCAAGCCAAGCGCCCTGGGCATCGCCTCGGGTGTGGTCGCAGGCCTGGTGGCCATCACCCCGGCCGCTGGCACCGTGGGCCCGATGGGCGCCCTGGTGATTGGCCTGGTGTCGGGCGTGGTCTGCTACTTCTGCGCCACTACCCTCAAGCGCAAGCTGGGCTATGACGATTCGCTCGACGCCTTTGGCGTGCACGGCGTGGGCGGCATCATCGGTGCCATCCTCACCGGTGTGTTCGCAGCCCCTGCCCTGGGCGGGTTCGGCGCGGTCACCGACATCGGTGCCCAGGTCTGGATCCAGGCCAAGGGCGTGATCTTCACCGTGGTCTACACCGCCATCGTCACCTACGTGATCCTCAAGGTGCTGGATGTGGTGATGGGCCTGCGGGTCAACGAAGAAGAAGAGTCGGTCGGCCTCGACCTGGCTCAACACAACGAACGCGGCTACAACCTGTAACTGCGACGCTGGAAAAACTTGCCCGGTTCGCCGGGCATTTTTTTGCCTGTTTTTTGCCATTTCCCGCAGGGCAAACGGTTTATCACCCCAGTTCGCGACGTAGGCCAAAAACTTACAACTTGTAAGGCGTTTATGGAGCTTTGTTTTTTCTGCGGGCGCGCTAGAATGCGCGCCGAAGGGTGTTGGTCATGCAGGCCGCACACTTCGCCAGCCTTTGCTAGGCTTGCCAATAGCGTGTGGCCAGCAGGGGGCTAGGATTTTCCAGGTCCTGCCAGGAGCAGGGCCTGCTGGGTACCGCCTCCCATGAGGAGTGCCGGCCCAAGGGCAGTGGCCAACCCACGGCCAGTTGAATTTTCACTGGTGGCTGCCGGTCTACGGCTGCACTGGTCTATAACTAACCTGCTTTTCGCAAGTCATGAGGTAGAACATGAGCGACGACGATCTGGAAAACGACGACCTCGAAGTAGGCGATGAAGACGAGGCTGATGAAGGCCTCGAAGCGGCGGCTGACGACGGCGCCGAAGATGCTGGCGATGACGACAGCAGCCCGGCCCCCACTGCCAAGGGCAAGTCCAAGGCCGCCGTCTCGGTAGACGAGATGCCGAGCATGGAAGCCAAGCAGAAGGAGCGTGATGCCCTGGCCAAGGCGATGGAAGAATTCCTGTCGCGCGGTGGCAAGGTGCAAGAAGTCGAGGCCAACGTGGTCGCCGACCCGCCCAAGAAGCCGGACAACAAATACGGCAGCCGCCCTATCTGAGTGGCTGAGTACAGAAAAGCCCGCCGTCGCTGCGGGCTTTTTTGTGGGCGCCTATCGGCGCTTCGCGAGCTTTGCTCGCTCCTACGGGGTCGGTGCGCGGGCTGGTAGGAGCGAGCGCAGCTCGCGATGCGCCGTCAGGCGCTCAATCTGTCAGCGCCAGCGCGATAGCACGTCAGGCAATTGCGACAACCGCTGAATCTCGGCATCCGGCGCCTGCTCACCCGTCCAGGCCTTGCCCTGTGGGTTGAACCACACGGCCCGCAAGCCGGCCCGCTGGGCTCCGGCGATGTCATCGCCGGGGTGATCGCCGACGTGCACCGCCGCACTGGCCTGCGCCTCGCCGCGCTTGAGCGCTTCGAGGAATGGCGCCGGGTCCGGCTTGCCGATGCCCAGGTCCTCGGCGCACAAGGCGAAGCGGAAGTAATCGGCAAGCCCCAGCCGGCGTACGTCGGCATTGCCATTGGTCACTACGCCCAGGGTGTAGTGGTGGCGCAGGATTTCCAGTACCGGCACCACCTCGGGGAATACTTCCACCTGGTGGCGGGCGTGCAGGAACACCTCGAACCCTTCGTTGGCCAGATCCTGGGCCTGTTTATCGCTGTAGCCGACCGCTTCCAGGGCATGGAACAGCACGCGCCGGCGCAGGGCGCTGATGCGGTGCTTGAGCCCCGGCTCGGCCTGAACCAGGCGCTCGCGGATGGCGAACAGGTGTTCCACCGGCACGCCACCGAGCACCGGAGCGTTGGCCTGCAGCCAGTCGCGCAGCACCACCTCCGCGCTGGCAATCACGGGTGCGGTATCCCACAGGGTGTCGTCGAGGTCGAAGGTGATCAGCTGGATGCTCATGAGTCTGTGCCTTTGCTGCGTTTGGCCCTGGGGTGGGCGCTGTCGTACACCGCGGCCAGGTGCTGGAAGTCCAGGTGGGTGTAGATCTGCGTGGTGCTGATGTCGGCGTGGCCGAGCATTTCCTGCACCGCGCGCAGGTCCTGGGACGATTCCAGCACGTGGCTGGCGAAGGAATGGCGGAGCATGTGCGGGTGCAGGTGCTGGCCCAGCTCGCGCTCGCCGGCGGCCTTGACCCGCAGCTGAATGGCCCGGGGGCTCATGCGGTTACCCTGGCGGGTGATGAACACCGCGCTGTCGCGTGGGCCGCCGATGCCGCGCAGCTTGAACCAGGCCTGCAGGGCCTCGCGCGCCTTGCGCCCAACGGGCAGCACGCGGCTCTTGCTGCCCTTGCCGAGCACCTGCACCAGGCCGGCGGCAAGGTCGAGCTGTTCCAGGTCGAGGTTGTTCAGCTCCGACAGGCGCAGCCCGGAGGAATAGAACAGTTCCAGGATGGCCTGGTCGCGGCGGGCGATGAAGTCGTCATCCACGCCGCCATCGAGCAGTTGCAGGGCGCGGTCAGTGTCCAGCACCTTGGGCAAGCGCCGCTCGCCCTTGGGGGCGCTCAGGCCGCTGGCCGGGTCGTGCTGGCAGTGGCCTTCGCGGTTGAGGTAGCGGTACAGGCCGCGCACGGCCGACAACAGCCGTGCCAGGCTGCGTGAGGACTGGCCCTGGTGGTGCTGGCGGGCGATCAGCTGGCGCAGTTGCTGGATCTGCAACGCGCCCCAGCCGGCGATGCCCTGGCTGTTGCAGTAGTCGATGACCTTGTCGAGGTCGCGGCGGTAGGCCAGCAGGGTATGCTCGGACACCTGGCGCTCGTTGCGCAGGTGTGCGCAATAAGCCTCCAGCAGGCGCTCCATCAGCGCACCGGGCGCAGGGTCTGGGTGACGCGCGGCACCACGCGGCCGAGCACTTCGGCAATGTAGCCGAGGAACAGGGTGCCGACGCTGCTCTTGTAGTGCTGCGGGTCGCGGCTGCCGATCGCCAGTACGCCGTGCAGGCCTTGGTACTCCAGGGCGGCCACGGCGCTGGAACCCACTTCCTGGTGCTGCTCCTTGCCGAACAGGAATGCCAGCTCGTGCTCGCGCAGGTTGCCGCTGACGGTCTTGCCGCCGCCAAGCAGGCCGCCGATGGCCTGTTGCGCCTCGGCGCTGCTGACCCAGCGGCCAACGGGTGCTGCGTTGTCGCCGAACAGGATGAGGCTGACGAAGGGCACGTGGAATTCCTGGCGCAGGCTGTCTTCGACGGCCATTACCACTTCTTCCAGGCTGCCAGCGTCGAGCAGGTCGAGGATCAGCCGGCGGGTCTTGTCGAACAGCCGGTCGTTGTCGCGGGCCACGTCCATCAGTTGCGACAGGCGGTGGCGCATCTCGATGTTACGGTCACGCAGCAGCTTCAGCTGGCGCTCCACCAACGACACGCTGTCGCCGCGCTGGTGGGGAATGCGTTGCTCGACCAGCAGCTCGTCGTGCTCGGCGAAGAACGTGGGGTGGGCGCGCAGGTAGGCGACCACCGCGTCGGCGTCGAGCTCATCGGGCTGCTGGGGTACTGGCTGATCGGTCATGGCGGTTACTCGCTTAGAGACGAACCTGTCCTTCGTAGACGCGCACGGCCGGGCCGGTCATCAACACGGGCTTGCCGGGGCCGGCCCACTCGATGTTCAGGCGGCCACCGGGCAGGTCCAGGGCCACTGGGGAGTCCATCCAGCCCTGGCTGATCGCGGCCACGGCCGCGGCGCAGGCGCCGGTGCCGCAGGCCTGGGTTTCACCGGCACCGCGCTCCCACACGCGCAGGTTGGCGCGATGGCGGTCGATGACCTGGAGGAAGCCGACGTTCACCCGTTGTGGGAAGCGCGGGTGGTGCTCGATTTTCGGGCCCAGCGCATGCACAGGCGCGGTGTCCACGTTATCGACGCGCAGCACGGCGTGCGGGTTGCCCATGGACACGGCGGCAATCGAATGCACCTGGCCGTCGACTTCCAGCGGGTAGTTCAGGGCCTGGGCGTCGGCGACGAAGGGGATGTCAGCCGGGATCAAGCGCGGCGGGCCCATGTCGACACACACCTGGCCGTCGTTCTGCACGTCCAGCTCGATGACGCCGCCCTTGGTTTCCACGCGGATGCGCTTCTTCGCGGTCAGGCGCTTGTCCAGCACGAAGCGGGCGAAGCAGCG
The DNA here is from genome assembly GCF_011752565.1 of Pantoea sp. Ap-967. Taxonomy (GTDB): domain Bacteria; phylum Pseudomonadota; class Gammaproteobacteria; order Pseudomonadales; family Pseudomonadaceae; genus Aquipseudomonas. The sequence goes on along the minus strand of NZ_VWXK01000010.1, from coordinate 169,280 downwards.
CGCACCGTTGCCGCACTGCTCGACCTCGGAGCCATCGGCGTTGAAGATCCGGTAGCGGAAGTCCACTTCCGGGTTGCTCGGCGCCTCGACGATCAACAGCTGGTCGAAACCGATACCGGTGTGGCGGTCACCCCATTGCCTGGCATGCTTGGGCTGGATGTGCGCGTGCTGGCTGACCAGGTCGAGAACCATGAAGTCGTTGCCCAGCCCATGCATCTTGGTAAAGCGCAGCAGCATGGGTTTACTCCGGCAGCAGGCTTTCGCCAGCGTACAGTTCGGCAATGGTTTCGCGGCGGCGAACTTCGAAGGCCTGGTCACCGTCGACCAGGATCTCGGCGCAACGGCCACGGGTGTTGTAGTTCGAGCTCATGACGAAACCATAGGCGCCCGCCGACTGAACGGCCAGCAGGTCGCCTTCGGCCAGGTTCAGCACGCGCTCCTTGGCGAGGAAGTCGCCGGTTTCGCAGATCGGCCCGACCAGGTCGTAGGCACGGCCTTCACCTTCACGTGGGGTGACCGCGCTGACACCCATCCAGGCCTGGTAGAGGGCCGGGCGGATCAGGTCGTTCATCGCCGCATCGATGATGGCGAAGTCCTTGTGTTCGGTGTGCTTGAGGTATTCCACGCGGGTCAGCAGGGCGCCGGCGTTGGCCACGATGTAGCGGCCTGGTTCGAACACCAGGGCCAGGTCACGGGTGCCGACGCGCTCGCGGATGGCCTTGATGTAGTCGGCCACCAGTGGCGGCTCCTCGTCACGGTAGCGCACGCCCACACCGCCACCCAGGTCCAGGTGGCGCAGGTGGATGCCGCACTCGGCCAGGCGGTCGACCAGGGCCAGCAGGCGGTCGAGGGCATCGAGGAACGGGTCGACGGTGGTCAGCTGCGAGCCGATGTGGCAGTCGACACCGACCACGTCCAGGTTCGGCAATTGCGCGGCGCGCACGTAGATGGCTTCGGCGTCGGCAATGGCGATGCCGAACTTGTTTTCCTTGAGGCCGGTGGAAATGTACGGGTGGGTGCCGGCATCGACGTCCGGGTTCACCCGCAGCGAGATCGGCGCGACCTTGCCCATCTCGGCAGCCACCACTTGCAGGCGCTCAAGCTCGTCGGTGGATTCGACGTTGAAGCAGTGCACGCCGACTTCCAGGGCGCGGCGCATGTCTTCGCGGGTTTTGCCCACGCCGGAGAACACCACGCGGTCGGCACGGCCGCCGGCGGCCAGCACCCGCTCCAGCTCACCGCCGGAGACGATGTCGAAGCCTGCGCCAAGGCGCGCCAGGACGTTCAGCACGCCGAGGTTGGAGTTGGCCTTGACGGCGAAGCAGACCAGGTGCTCGGTGCCTTGCAGGGCATCGGTGTAGCTGCGGTACTGGGCCTCGATGTGGGCGCGCGAGTACACGTAGGTAGGGGTGCCGAAACGTTCGGCGATGGCCGAGAGGGCCACGCCTTCCGCGAACAGTTGACCGTCGCGGTAGTTGAAAGCGTTCATCTGATTTCCTTACTGCTCTGGCGACTGCTCGGGCTGGATCGGCTGCTCATCTTGCGGCTGGACCGCAGGGGCGTGCTGGTGCTGGTGCGATTTTTTCGGGCCTTTGCCGTCCTTGCCATCTTCAGGCAGGTACAGGGGGCCCTTCTGGCCGCAGGCCGAAACGAGGCAGGCAACCGCGACCAGCGCCGCGAGCGAGGAAATCAGGCGCTTCATGGGTGAAATCCTTTGAAATATGCAGTATTGCGCCCGAGTATACCGAGCGACCGGCGGCTTGCCTATGCAAGAGCCGGTCCGTCGGGCGGGCTATGCTTGGGTGTTGCCTGTGCCGGCACTGGCCCCCCTGTGGCAGCGGGTTTGCCCGCCAAGAGGCCGCTGCAGGCAGTCGCTAGCCTTTGCATTCAGGGCTCGGCGCCCGTATCTTGCCCGGCTTGCCCGTGAAGCAGTCAATTTCGAGGTTCCTGCAATGAGTTTGAGCGAAGCGCGTTTCCATGATCTGGTCGACGCGACCCAACAGGCCCTGGAAGACCTGTTCGACGAGAGCGGCCTGGACCTGGACATGGAGAACTCCGGCGGTGTTCTCACCATCAAGTTCGAAGGCGGCGCCCAGCTGATCTTCAGCCGCCAGGAGCCGCTGCGCCAGCTGTGGCTGGCCGACCGCTCCGGCGGCTTCCACTTCGACTACGACGAAGAAAGCGGCAAGTGGGTGTGCGAGAAAAGCGAAGAGCTGCTGGGTGAAATGCTCGAGCGTATCGTCTGGGAGCGGGCCGGCGAGAAGCTGGACTTCGACGAGATCTGACATGAGCACTCCGGCGCGGCCAGCCAAGCCGCTCTACAGCAATGTCAGCCCCGCAGTGCCGTCGCCCTGCATCAGCGTGTGCCGGCTGGACGAACAGCGGGTGTGCACCGGTTGCCACCGGCATGTCGAGCACATTCGCGAGTGGCGTTCGGCCGATGACGAGCGGCGCCGGCAGATCTGCCGCGAGGCCCAGGCGCTGCGCGCGCGGGCTTGAGTATTTGCCCGGCTGTGGTAGTGTCGGGTTGTGCGTCACCGACGCGAAAGCATTGACAAACCCCGCCCTTGGGCGGGGTTTTGCTTTATCTGCCTGTGCAAAATCGCCTGTTCAAAGGAGTCTGACTGGATCATGAGCACCAAGCCTTCCCTTATCCTCACCCGACTGGACGTACAGCGTCTCGAGCGCCTGATCGACAGCCTCGATGACAGCGCCCCGGGCGTGCTTGCCTTGCAGGAGGAGCTGGACCGTGCCGGGCAGGTGGTTGGGCATGAGGAAGTGCCGGCGGGCGTGGTCACCATGAACTCGCGGGTGCATTGCCGTGAATTGGCCAGTGGCAAGGATTACCACCTGACCCTGGTGTACCCCAAGGATGCTGGCGGCGAGGGCAAGGTGTCGGTGTTGGCGCCGATTGGCTGTGCGCTGCTGGGGTTGTCGGTGGGCGAGCAGATCGATTGGCCGGCGCCGGGGGGCAAGACCCTGAAGCTTGAGTTGCTGGATGTGGAGTATCAGCCAGAGGCTGCTGGGGATTTCGACCTTTGAGATCTTGGGGGCGCTTTGCGCCCCATCGCGAGCTTTGCTCGCTCCCACAGGTGATCGCATACCCTTGTAGGAGCAGGCTTGCCTGCGATGGGCTGCAAAGCAGCCCCGGCTTTATCTAAGGTTCCAACGTGGCGTGCAATTTCGCCAACCCCTCGTTCAGCGCCTGCTCCAGCTCGCGCTTGTAGCGCAGGTAAAGGCTGGTCGAGCCTTGCTCGTCTTCAAGCAGCTCGGACAAATCCAGGTCCGTGATGTAACAGCGGTAGTGCCCGGCGCTGCGGCGCTGGCCGAGGATCTGCCGGGCGACCACCTCATACAGCTGCTCGCCATGGTCCAGCTCGGAGAACTCCAGCTGGTCGCAATACAGCGTGACATGCACCTCATCCCCCGCACCGGCCTGCAGGATGGCCTGAACCTCGTAGTACGGCTGGTCACTGGCATCGCTCGGTGCCGGGCGTGGCTCCACGCTGCGCGCCTTGCCTGGCCCGCTTGGCAGCAATTGGCCGTAGTGGATATCCAGTGAAGCCTGTTGCAGGCAGTCCAGCGGCAGGCGTGCATCGTGGCGCATCAGCACCGAGCGCAGGAAACGCTGCAGCGGCAGCAGCAGGTGGTTTTCATCGTGCAGCGGCAGGCGTTGCTGCCACAGCGCGTTGTACTCGTCGAGCACGTAGAGGTCGGCCCAGCCGTCGAACAGGCGGTAGAACACCTGGATGCAACCCGGCTGCTCCTGTGCCAGCACCAGCGGCAGGTCGTGGTCCTGCAGGGCGTTGGCGTCGAGGTACAGCGGGCTGTAGGTGCTGCGCTCCTCGCCCAGGCAACCCAGCACGGCCTCATGCCCGGCCAGGGTCGCCAGGCTGACCTGGCCGGGCAGCAACTCCAGCACGTGGGTGTACTGGGCCACCTGCAGCACGTAGCGGTGGTTGCGGCCCTGGTCGAGCAGCAATTGCACGGTGTCGAAAATCTCCTCCACCCGCTGGCTGATGGCCTGGGCGCGGTTGTGGCAGAAGCAGCGCACCCGCACCCGCGGGCGGTGGCTGCGCTGGCCCAGGCTGTTGAGGAAATCGCGCAGGCAACGCAGCAGCGCGTGCTCGCCGTCATAGCGCTGCACCAGCACTTCGTTCCAGCTGTTGAGGGTGACCTGATCGAGCGTCAGCACCAGGTTCTCGCGTACCCCGGCATAGCTCAGCGAGTCGGTGCGCTCGGTGGTCATCATGATGTTCAGGTCACGGTGGTGGCGCAGTGGGTCGACGCCGACGTTGACCAGCAGCAGGATTTCGTCGGCCACGCTCGGTTGCAGCAGGCGTACTTCGCCAACGCCCTCCAGGGGCAGCGGGATGCCCTGCTGCAAGCTGCCGACCAGGTTGAACAGCTCGAACTCGGTCAGGTCGCTGTCGCCTGGGTGCAGTGCCAGGCGCGTGCTGCTGTCGATGACGCCGTTGCGGTGGGCCCAGGTCAGCAGTTCCAGCAGCTCGCGGCAGCGCTTGATCGGGCTGAAGTGCTCCCACTCATGGGTGCCCAGGTTGCCGTTGTACAAGCCCCAGTGATGGCTGCCGGGTTCCTTGCGGTTGGGCGAGTGCACCAGGGTGACGGTGTCTTCGGCGATGTCCGGGGCAATGCCTGGGTTGATCGCTTCGATCTTGCCGGCGCGGCGCTCGAAGGCGGCGTACAGGCGCCGGCCCAGCACGTTGAGGTCGCGCTGGTCGGCGCGGGTGCTGGCGTTCTGCTGCTGCGCGAACTGGTTGAGAAAGCGGTAGCTGTGGTTGAGCTCGGCCACCAGTTCCCGGCGCTCCACGGCCACCTGGCGCACTTTCCACTGGCTGCGGCTGTCGAGCAGCGCCAGTTGGCGCTCGTCCCAGCCCCACTCATCGGCCAGGCGCTGCAGCAGCTGGCGTTGCCAGCCGTGGTTGCGGTTGCGCTCCAGGCCGCTGAGCTTCTTGTTCACCTTCAGGTACAGGCTGCGCCGCACCAGCTCCAGGCGCGCGGTTTCGCCCCGGGCCTGCAGGTAGCGCTCGATGCGCCGGTACACCATCACGTAGGGGTCGAGCTCGTCGAGGTCGAGCTGGTTGGCGAACACCGCCTGCTTGTAGTCCAGGCTCAGGCAGCGCACGTTGGGGTGTTCGCTGGCATAGACCTCGGTCAGCAGCAGCTTGAGCAGCGACTTGTAGGGCGAGTCGATGCCCTTGAACAGTTGCCACAGGCCGGCCCCCACGTATTCGCCAGGCGGAATGTGCGCCAGGTGGCCAAGGTCGAGGGCATCCTGGTTGCGAATGAAGCGCTTGGACAGCAGGGTTTCGGCATAGCCCTGGTAGTTGTGCTCTTCATACGCCGGCACCAGCCACCACAGCGGTGTGCGCCCGGCCAGCCAGATGGCGGTGCGGTAGAACTCGTCGAGCAGCAGGTAGTGCTGGGTGGTGCCACAGTCGTCGGAGCTCAGCTGGCCGTCGCGCAGGCCCTGGGCGAAATGCTGCGGGTCGATCAGGAAGAAGTGCGCCTCGGCGCCCTGGCTGGCGGCCCAGGCTTCGAGCAGCTGGCACTTGCGCCGCAGTTCGTCGCGCTGGGTGTCGTCCAGGCCTGGGGCGTGGCATACCCACAGGTCCATGTCGCTTTGCTCGGCCTGGGCCAGCGAGCCCAGGCTGCCCATCAAAAACAGGCCGTGGATCGGCCGCGGCGGGTTGCCGTGGCGGGCCTTGTAGGCGAACGAGCGGGCCAGGCGCTGGGCCTCGGCAACCCGTTCGGCGTCGGGCTCGAAGCCGGCCACGCCAGCTGGGGTGGCGCCGGACACGTAGCCGGGCAGCAGCGGGTGGTTGACGTGGAACAGCAGCGGCAACAGGGTCAGCACCAGTTGCTGGCGGGTCGACAGGCCTTCCATGGCCCGCTCCAGGCGGCCCTGGTTGATATGCAGAAAACGCGCACGCAGCGTCGCCAGCACCTTGCGGTCGATGCCTTGGTCGAGGTCGGGGCGGATTTCGTGGGGGTGGTTCATGGGGCACTCAGGGCGGGCCGGGGGAGCTGTGGCGAGTTTAGCCTGAGTGGGGCAGTGGGATAAGCGCTGAATGGGTTTTTGACGTCATTTTTCTAACGCGTGGTCAGGCCTCTTCGCGGGGCAAGCCCGCTCCTACACAAAGGACGGCGCCTGTAGGAGCGGGCTTGCCCCGCGAAGAGGCCAGCACAGGATCAAGCAGGCTGTGGCGTTTTAAGAATGCTAAGCAACAGTTGAACGCTTTCAGCCGCATCGTTCCCGAGGCTGGTGAGGTAGCCACCATCGGGCTGGTCGGTGAGCTCTTTTTCATGAAGGCGCTTGGCCGCGGCGATCAAGGCGGGCGAAGCATTGCTGCCAACTTTGATGCCTTCCTGGTGGTTGTCCAGGTTGAACAGGGCAAGCACTTCCAGTTCGGCGATCAGTTCGGGGGTGAAGGACATGGCGACTCCTGACTTCCAGACAAGGATGGCGGCACCGCCAGCGGTGCCTGACCCTGGAGTGTAGTCGGCTTATTCGTCGTCGCCTTGATCTGCCTCAGGCGGCAGCTCCGGCAGGGCGCGCAGGGCGGCTTCGTACCACTGGCCGTCGAAGGCGCGGTCGTCCTTGAGCATGTTGTCGATCTCGATGGCCAGCACGTGGGCCATCAGGTTGAGGATGTCTTCGCGCTCGTAGCCGACCAGGGTCAGCTTGTTGAACGTGGCCTTGGCCGCTGGCGGCTCGCCGCTTTCAATCTGGTTTTCGATGGCTTCGGTCAGTGTCGCCTCGGCGAAGGCTTCGTCGTCGTTTTCGATGTCGTCGTGCTCGCTCATGGCGCGGCTCCTGTGGTGGGACGCACAGTGTGCCACGCCCGCGCCGGCAATGCCTGGCCATCGACGGGGTGCATGACGCTGGTCAGGAAAACGCCCAGGGGCTATAACAGCCCAGCCATCCCCACACGGCCTGGAGGCTGTTACCCCATGCTCAAGCTTCACGGATTCTCGGTCAGCAACTACTACAACATGGTCAAGCTGGCCCTGCTGGAGAAGGGCCTGCCCTTCGAGGAGGTCGCGTTCTATGGCGGCCAGGCGCCCCAGGCGCTAGCGGTCAGCCCGCGGGGCAAGGTGCCGGTGCTGCAAACCGAGCACGGTTTCCTCAGCGAAACCAGCGTGATCCTCGACTACCTGGAAACCCTGGGCGGCAAGGCGCTGCTGCCGAGCGACCCATTTGCCCAGGCCAAGGTGCGCGAACTGCTCAAGGAGATCGAGTTGTACATCGAGCTGCCAGCACGTACCTGCTATGCAGAGGCCTTCTTTGGTGCGGCGGTCGAGCCGTTGATCAAGGAGCGTGCGCGTGCCGAGCTGTTGGCAGGCTTTGCCACGCTCAAGCGCAATGGGCGGTTTGCCCCCTATGTGGCGGGTGAGCAGTTGACTGTGGCCGACTTGATGTTCTGCTTCTCGGTCGACCTGGCCTGTGCGGTGGGCAAGAAGGTACTGGGCATCGACTTCCTGGCGGACTTCCCCCAGGCCAAGGCATTGTTGCAACTGATGGGCGAGCACCCGCACATGGCGCGCGTGGTGGCAGACAAGGACGCGGCGATGCCGGCGTTTCTGGAGATGGTGCGCAGCGGCAAGCGCTGAAGTCGGCGTTGGGGCCTTCGCGGGGCAAGCCCGCTCCTACAGGGTGTAGGGGCGGGCTTGCGCAATGGGCCTTAGCGCGAAGCCAGCAGGGCCTTGCCGCGAACCACGGCGGCGCGCACCTGGGCCGGTGCGGTTCCGCCAATGTGGTTACGGGCATTCACCGAACCTTCCAGGGTCAGCACGGCGAACACGTCCTGCTCGATCTGGTCGCTGAACTGGCGCAGTTCGTCCAGGCTCATCTCGGCCAGGTCCTTGCCGGTGTCCACGCCATACTTCACCGCATGGCCGACGATCTCGTGGCAATCACGGAACGGCAGGCCGCGGCGTACCAGGTAGTCGGCGAGGTCGGTGGCGGTGGAGAAACCGCGCAGGGCCGCTTCACGCATGATCGCGTGCTTGGGCTTGATGGCCGGAATCATGTCGGCGAAGGCCCGCAGCGAGTCGCGCAGGGTATCGGCGGCGTCGAACAGCGGCTCCTTGTCTTCCTGGTTGTCCTTGTTGTAGGCCAGCGGCTGGCCTTTCATCAGGGTCAGCAGGCCGGTCAGCGCGCCGAACACACGGCCGCTCTTGCCACGCACCAGTTCCGGCACGTCCGGGTTCTTCTTTTGCGGCATGATCGAGCTGCCGGTGCAGAAGCGGTCGGGCAAGTCGATGAACTGGAACTGGGCGCTGGTCCACAGCACCAGCTCTTCGGAGAAGCGCGACAGGTGCATCATCGCCACGCTGGCGGCAGCGCAGAATTCGATGGCGAAGTCGCGGTCCGAAACGCCGTCCAGCGAGTTGCCGGCCACGGCTTCGAAGCCCAGCAGCTTGCAGGTCAGTTCACGGTCGATCGGGTAGGTGGTGCCGGCCAGCGCGGCGCTGCCCAGGGGCATGCGGTTGGCGCGCTTGCGGCAGTCGACCAGGCGCTCGTAGTCGCGGCTGAGCATTTCGAACCAGGCCAGCAGGTGGTGGCCGAAGGTGACCGGCTGGGCCGTCTGCAGGTGGGTGAAGCCAGGCATGATGGTTTCGGCTTCGCGCTCGGCCTGCTCCAGCAGGCCCTGCTGCAGGCGGGTGATTTCGGCCAGGATCAGGTCGATTTCGTCGCGCAGCCACAGGCGGATATCGGTGGCCACCTGGTCGTTGCGGCTACGGCCGGTGTGCAGCTTCTTGCCGGTGATGCCGATGCGGTCGGTGAGGCGGGCCTCGATGTTCATGTGCACGTCTTCGAGGTCGACGCGCCAGTCGAAGCTGCCGGCCTCGATTTCGCCCTGGATGGTTTTCAGGCCATCGATGATGGTGTCGCGCTCGGCGTCGCTGAGCACGCCGACCTGCGCCAGCATGGTGGCGTGGGCGATCGAACCCATGATGTCGTGGCGGTACAGGCGCTTGTCGAAGTCGACCGAGGCGGTGAAGCGGGCGACGAAGGCGTCGACGGGCTCACTGAAGCGGCCGCCCCAGGACTGATTGGTCTTGTCGGTGCTCATGGATTCACTCATTGCAGGCGTGAACGAAAAAGTGGCGCCGATAATAGCAGGGTTGGGCCTGCTACCGCAGGGCGTCGGTCGACAGAAACCGGTGGAAAACATCAATGCAGGCGGGCGATGACGATATTCAACGATTGAACGGCAGTGTTCCACGGACCGTCTACAGTTGGACAGAGGACTGGCAGCGATTCTGCCGGCTCAGTGAATCTTTGGCCTTCGTATCGGTCTAGAGCGTGACCGCAGTGTCGCTCGACCTGCTCTTGTCTACGCTATACCCGTGAGACTCACTCAGGAATCCAGAGCAATTATGAATGTCCTGATCGTTGATGATGAACCCCAAGCCCGTGAACGCCTGACGCGGCTATTCGCTGAACTGGAGGGGTACACCGTGCTGGAGCCCAGCGCCACCAACGGCGAGGAGGCCCTGGCTCTGATCGAAAGCCTCAAGCCCGATGTCGTCCTGCTGGACATCGGCATGCCGGGCCTGGATGGCCTGCAGGTTGCCGCTCGCCTGTGCGAGCGCGAGGCGCCGCCGTCGGTGGTGTTTTGCACCGGCGACGATGAATACGGCGCCGAGGCCTTCAAGGACAGTACGCTCAGCCATGTGACCAAGCCGATCCAACCCCAGGCCCTGCGCGACGCCCTGCGCAAGGCGGAAAAACCCAACCGTGCGCAACTGGCGGCGCTGACCCGGCCGGGCAGCGAAGGCGGCAACCCGCGCAGCCATATCAGTGCGCGCACGCGCAAGGGCATCGAATTGATCCCGTTGCCCCAGGTGATCTATTTCATTGCCGACCATAAATACGTGACCTTGCGCCACGAAGCCGGGGAAGTGTTGCTCGACGAACCGCTCAAGGCCCTGGAAGATGAATTTGGCGAACGCTTCGTGCGTATCCACCGTAATGCCCTGGTGGCCCGTGAACGCATCGAGCGCCTGCAGCGCACGCCGCTGGGGCATTTCCAGCTGTTCCTCAAGGGCCTGGACGGCGATGCCCTGACCGTCAGCCGCCGGCATGTGGCGGGTGTGCGCAAGATGATGCAAACCCTCTGACCGCCGTTTCGCCGGCCTGTGAACCTGCGCGGCCCTGGCAGGCGCCGCGCCGGGTCTGTTGATCCGTATCTGCAAGCGATGCCGTTGATGCTGTTATCATCGGCGGCATTTCTCTGCATCGGGGCGTTTCATGTCCACTCGCGAAATCCGCATTGCCACCCGTAAAAGTGCCTTGGCCCTGTGGCAGGCCGACTACGTCAAAGCCCGCCTTGAACAGGCGCATCCGGGGCTGTTGGTGACCCTGGTGCCCATGGTCAGCCGTGGCGACAAGCTGCTTGATGCACCGCTGGCGAAAATCGGCGGCAAGGGGCTGTTCGTCAAGGAACTGGAAACCGCGCTGCTGGACAACGAAGCCGACATCGCCGTGCATTCGATGAAAGATGTGCCCATGGATTTCCCCGAGGGCCTGGGCCTGTTCTGCATCTGCGAGCGTGAAGACCCGCGTGATGCCTTTGTCTCCAACACCTACGCCAGCCTCGCCGCACTGCCGGCCGGCAGCGTGGTCGGCACGTCCAGCCTGCGCCGCCAGGCCCAGTTGCTGGCGCGCCGGCCCGACCTGAAAATCCAGTTCCTGCGGGGTAACGTCAACACCCGCCTGGCCAAGCTCGATGCCGGCGAGTACGACGCGATCATCCTTGCCGCAGCGGGCCTGATTCGCCTTGGCTTCGAAGACCGCATCACCGACTCGATCAGCGTCGAAGACAGCCTGCCAGCGGGCGGCCAGGGCGCCGTGGGCATCGAATGCCGCAGCGCTGACAGCGAAATCCACGCCTTGCTGGCTCCGCTGCACCATGCCGATACCGCCGACCGGGTGGTGGCCGAGCGGGCCTTGAACAAACGCCTGAATGGCGGCTGCCAGGTTCCGATTGCCTGCTACGCCGTGCTTGAAGGCGAGCAGCTGTGGCTGCGCGGCCTGGTTGGCCAGCCCAGCGGCGGCACCTTGCTGGTGGCCGATGCCCGCGCACCGCGCGCAGCGGCGCAGGCCCTTGGCGAGCAAGTGGCCGAAGCCCTGCTGGGCCAGGGCGCCGAAGCCATCCTCAAGGAAGTGTACGGCGAGGCCGGGCACCCGTGAGCGCCTGGCGCCTGCTGCTGACCCGGCCCGTCGAGGACTGCGCAGCACTGGCGCAGAGCCTGGCCGCTGCCGGTGTGGCGAGCAGTTGCCTGCCGCTGCTGGCCATCGAGCCGGTGGCGCTGCAGGGCCGGCAGCAGCTGGCCGGCCTGGCGCAGTGCCAGGCGATCATCGTGGTCAGCAAGCCAGCAGCCCGCTTGCTCCTTGAAAACCTGGCCACGGCAGGGCTGCAAGCGCCCGCCACAGGCTGGTTCACCGTGGGTGAAGCGACGGCGGCGGTGCTGCAGGCCGCGGGCTTGCAAGTGAGCTTTCCCACGGGCGGTGACGACAGCGAGGCGTTGCTCGCGCTGCCGCGCCTGCGCGAGGCTATCGCCGCGCCCGCCGCCCATGTGGTGATTGCCCGTGGCGTGGGAGGTCGCGAACTGCTGGCAGAGCGTCTTGCAGAGCAAGGTGCTAGGGTCGAATATCTGGAACTGTATCGTCGCTGCCTGCCGGCATACCCGGCGGGCACCCTGGTGCGCCGCATCGAAGCGGAACGCCTCAACGGGCTGGTTGTCAGCAGTGGGCAGGGTCTTGAACACCTGCAATTGATGGCCGCCGCCGATTGGCCGCAAGTCGCGCGCCTGCCCTTGTTCGTGCCCAGCCCGCGGGTTGCCGAACTGGCCAGGGCCGCCGGGGCCCAACAGGTTGTGGATTGCCGTGGCGCCAGTGCCACGGCCTTGCTGGCAGCCGTGCAGCGCAGCGCTGCACCTGCCTCTTAAGGCGCTAAGCTCTGAGCGAGGCGCCCCCATGCAAAGGATGGATACGTGAGCGAAACTGTCTTGTCCAACAATGATCAGCCGTCGGCGCAGCAGCCGGTTGAACCCGCCCCCGAAAAGCCCGCGAAGCGCGCTGGCAGTGGCCTGGCCCTGCTGGCGCTGCTGGTTGGCGCCGCCGGGGTGGCGGTTGGCGGTTGGGGTGTCTGGCAGGTACGCCACCTGCAAGGCAGCGAGCTGAGCCAGGGCCAGCAGCTGGAGGCGCTGAACCAGCGCGCCGCCGCCTTGCAGCAGCGTGAACAGCAAACCAGCGCGCAACTGGCCAGCCTGCCGGCGGCCAGTGAACTGGAAGACCGCCGCCGCTTGGTGGCGCAACTGCAAGGCGACCAGCAACGCCTCAGCCAGCGCCTGGAAACCGTGCTTGGCGAAAGCCGCAAGGAATGGCGCCTGGCCGAGGCCGAGCACCTGCTGCGCCTGGCCACCCTGCGCCTGTCGGCGTTGCAGGACATCACCAGCGCCAAGGCCCTGGTCGAAGGCGCCGACGAGATCCTTCGCGAGCAGAGCGACCCGGGCGCCTTCGCCGCCCGGGAGCAACTGGCACGCAGCCTGGCGACTCTAAGCAGCACCCAACAGCCAGATCGCACCGGCCTGTTCCTCAAGCTGGCTGCCCAGCGCGAGCAGGTGCAGCAGCTCAGCGCCCAGTCGCCGGAGTTCGCCAGCAACGCCGATGCCCTCGGTGCCCTGACCGCCGACGGCGACGGCGCCAGTCGCCTGTCGCAGTGGTGGGCGGAAATTTCCAAGTATTTCCAGATCGACTTCAACGCCGATGACAACGTGCGCCCGCTGCTGGCCGGCCAGCAGCTGAACCAGCTGCGCCTGGCCCTGAGCCTGACACTTGAGCAGGCCCAGTGGGCTGCGCTCAATGGCGAAAGCAAGGTCTACAGCAAAGCCTTGGATGATGCGCGCAGCGTACTGCTGGCCAACTTCAATGCCGACAACCCACAGAGCAAGGCCATGCTCGACAGCCTCAATGCCTTGGCCGAAGAGCCTGTGTCGGTGGTCACCCCGGACCTGGGTGAAAGCCTGGCGGCCGTGCAGGCCTATATCCAGCGCCGCCACCTGCCGGCCGAGGCACAAGGGGGCAAGCCATGAAGCGTGTCTACCTGCTGGCGGTGCTGGCGATCGTGATTGCCGCCGCATTGGGCATCGCGGTGGCCAAGCACAGTGGCTACGTACTGATCGCCTACGGCGGCTTCCGTTACCAGTCTGGCTTGTGGGCCGCCCTGGCCGCGTTGGTGGGCATCGTCGTGGTGCTGTGGCTGTTGCGCTATGGGGTTGGCCTGGTGCTCACATCCTCTGGCGTGGTCAACCCGTGGTCGCGGCGCAACCGCAGCCGGCGCGTACGCATCGCCATCGAGCAGGGCCAGCTGGACCTCGCCGAGGGCCGCTGGGCCAGCGCCCAGCGTCACCTGCATCGCGCCGCCGAGGCTGAACGCCAGCCGCTGCTGTATTACCTCGGTGCTGCCCGCGCAGCCAATGAGCAGGGCCGCAAGGACGACAGCGACCAACTGCTGGAGCGTGCACTGGAGCGCCAGCCCCAGGCTGAACTTGCCATCGCCCTGACCCACGCGCAGTTGCAGATGGACCGTGGCGAGTCCGAGGGCGCCCTGGAAACCCTGCTGGTCATGCATGAGCGTCACCCGCAGAACAACCAGGTGCTGCGCTTGCTCCAGCGCCTGTACCTGGAGCAGGGCGACTGGTCGGCGTTGATCCGCCTGCTGCCGGACCTGCGCAAGAACAAGGTGCTGCCGGCCACCGAGCTTGCGGCGCTGGAACAGCGTGCCTGGGGCCAGAACCTGAACCTGGCGACGACCCGCGGCGAAGATGCCCAGAGCGCCCGCCAGGCCCTGGAGCGTGCCTGGCAGCAGTTGACCGCCGCCCAGCGCCAGGAACCGCAACTGGTGTTGGCCTATGCCGAGCAGCTACGCCAGGTGGGCGCACAGGGCGAAGCCGAACAGGTGCTGCGCACCGCCCTCAAGCGCGAGTACGAGAGCCACCTGGCACGCCTGTATGGCCTGGTGCGTGGCGATGACCCGGCGCGTCAGCTGCAAACCGCCGAGGGCTGGCTCAAGGCCCACCCGCAAGACCCAAGCCTGCTGCTGACCCTGGGGCGCCTGAGCCTGCAGAATCGCCTGTGGGGCAAGGCGCGTGATTACCTGGAAAGCAGCCTGCGCATGGAGCGCAACCCGGAAGCCTGTGCCGAACTGGCGCGTCTGCTTGCCGGGTTGGGCGAAACCGAGCGCAGTAACCAGCTGTTCCAGGAAGGCCTTGGCCTGTTGGATGAACGCTTGCTGGCCTTGCCACTGCCCGAAGGCGTACGCGCCTGACCCTGCCGTGGGCCCGCGCTGAGCCGCGGGCCCACGGTTGCAGTCGACCTGCAAAGAAATTTCCTACAAGTCGCGTAGAAACTTCCGTACCCCTCAAGCGACGTGTCGCCACCGTAGTGCCTTGAAACAAAGCCAGCCTTTCCTCTACCGTTTCAGGCCACTTTCGATTACCGGACCCCAACACCCATGCTGCCGGCCCGTCTGCGCACATTTTTTGTTCCTGCCTGCCTGGGCGCCTGTGCCGTGCTGTGGGCATCCTTCCATCTGGAGCACCTGGTGGGCCTCGTGCCTTGCCCGCTGTGCTTCAGCCAACGGGCGCTGCTGGCGGTGTATGCCGTGGTCTGCCTGGCGGCGCTGCTGCATGCCCCAGGCCTGCGTGGCCTGTTGCGTTACGCACGGGCGGCATTGGCTTGCGCAGGGTTGGGGGCGCTGTTGGCGGGGCGGCATGTGTGGCTGCAGGGCGTGGCCGGCGGCCACGTGTGTTCACTGCCGTTTTCCCATGTGTTCGAGCAACCCTGGCGCAAGGCCGTCCACGAACTGTTGTTCGGCGGCCCGGACTGCAGCTCGCTGGCCTGGAGCTTTCTCGACCTGACCTTGCCTGAGTGGAGCCTGCTGGCATTCCTGCTGCTGGCGGCGATGCCCCTGAGCGCTCTGCTGGCGTATCGTTTCCGCAGCCTGGCCCAGGGTTGACCCAAGGCAAGGCAGGGGCAATCGCTCGACCAGTGGTGCCGTACCCAGGCATTAAACACTTGTATGAACTTTGTCGCCTGCGTACCTTGAAGGGCAGCACGTGCGGGAATAATCTCCCAGCACGCATACCGAAAACACAACTGCTCGATGCCGTCCTGCTGATGTCACCTTTGTGCTACGCGGTCGTGGTGCGAGGTGCAGCGGCATCTACCCAGAAGGGAAGAGATCGCCATGCTCGATAGTTGTCAGAACGCCCAGGAACGCTGGGGTGGGGTTCACAAGCTGATCGACCGTTGGCTCGAGGAACGCGAGGAGCTGGTTCAGGCTTTCCGTACCTTGCGCGACGCCAGGCCGGCCTTTGCCGACAAGCACCAGAGCCGCGACTTCTGCGCCGTGCTGGTCGACTATGTGTCCGCCTGGCATTTCGAGGTCAGTGAGCAACTGGTTACCGAGGCCAAGGCCTTTGGCGACGAGAAAGCGCTGAAGCTGGCCGAGGAAATCAACCCGCGCATCAACGACATCACCCAGATCGCGCTGGCGTTCAACGACCACTGCGAAAAGGGCGAATGCAAGGACACCGAGCGTTTCGCCGAAAAACTCGGCAAGCTTGGCAGCCTGCTGCATGAGCGCTTCGAGCTTGAAGACTGCCTGATCGAGGTGCTGCACAACGCGCACAAGGAAGAGGGCGCGGTGCAGGCGTGAAGACCGGCGTCAGTCGCCGACCGCCAGCAGCTCGATTTCGAACACCAGGGGCGTGTAGGGCGCGATCAGGTCACCGGCGCCCTCGGCCCCATAGGCCTGCGCCGATGGAATCACCAGGCGCCAGGTTGCGCCGGCCTTCATGTGCGGCAAGGCCACCTGCCAACCTTCGATCACCGAATCCAGGCTGAACCACTGCGGCTGCTGGTTCTGGTCGAACACCGACCCGTCCGGCAGCTTGCCGGTATAGCGCACCTGAACCCTGCCACCGGGCTTGGGTTGCGCGCCATCGCCACTTTTCAGCTCGCTGTACAGCACCCCTTCCGGCAGTTCATGAACCCCCGCACGTGCCCGTTCGTTGGCCATGAAGCGGGTTTCCACTGCTTGCAGCTTGGCCACTTCGGCCTGTTCGGCGGCATGGTTTGCCTGTTCGTCGTGCTGTTGCAGGATGGCTTGCATGCGCGCCTTGTCGAGCTGCGGCGGCTGGCCCTGGTAAGCCTGGCGCAGGCCTTCGACCAGTGCATCGAGCTGCAGCCCGGGCACTTCCTGGCGCAGCCGCTCACCGAGGCTGGCACCCAGGCTGTAGGCCAGGTCGTGGTCGCTGGCAGGGGCGGTGTCGGTGGCGGCCAGGGCGAAGGGCGTTATCAGGAACAGGCTGAGCACAAGATAGCGAGACATGGCGGGTCTTTGTCTTGAGTGATGGGTGGCTGTCGGACCAGGCGCTGCTTATGCGGCGCATCGCGAGCGCCTAGGATAATACCAACCGCTCGAATAAATAATGTAGGCGGGCGTAGCTCGCGATGTGCCACCCAGGCAGCACAGTCAAAAACCTGCAACGATTTGTTAAGCAACTACACTTGCACCCAGCTGCAAGATAACAACTTTGCCCAGGCATGCAACGCGGCGCCAACGTAACTGTCACATGCCCTAGCGGCGGTAGCAGCAGAAGCATAGTATTAGCCGCAATCTCGTCAGCCAGGAGGTAAACCATGTCGGCCAAAAAGAAGCCAGTAAGTACGCCGTTACACCTGCTCCAGCAACTTTCGGGCAGCCTGCTCGAACACTTGGAAGACGCCTGCTCGCAAGCGCTGGCTGATGCGGAAAAATTGCTGGCCAAGTTGGAAAAGCAACGGGTCAAGGCCCAGGAAAAACTGCACAACGGTCGTTTGAAGTTGCAGGACGTGGCCAAGGCCGGTAAAGCCAAGGCTCAAGGCAAGGCACAAAAAGCCATTGGCGAACTTGAGGGCTTGCTCGATTCGCTCAAAGAGCGCCAGACGCAAACCCGCACCTATATCCAGCAACTCAAGCGTGATGCCCAGGAAAGCCTGAAACTGGCCCAGGGTGTAGGCAAGGTGCGCGAGGCTGCAGGCAAGGCGTTGGACCAGCGCGCAGTCGCTGCCAAGGCTGCCAAACCGGCAACTGCCAAAGCGTCTGCCCGCAGCACTGCCGCCAAGGCCCCGGCTCGCGCCGCTGCTGCCAAGCCAGCTGCCGCCAAGGCCCCGGCTCGCGCCGCTGCTGCCAAGCCAGCTGTCGCCAAGGCCCCGGCTCGCGCTGCTGCTGCCAAGCCAGCTGCCGCCAAAGCCCCGGCTCGCGCTGCTGCTGCCAAGCCAGCCGCCGCCAAGGCCCCGGCTCGCGCTGCTGCTGCCAAGCCAGCCGCTACCAAGGCCCCGGCTCGCGCCGCCGCCGCCAAACCGGCTGCAGCCAAGCCCGCCGCCGCTGCCAAACCAGCCGCTGCCAAGGCTCCGGCCAAAGCCAGCGCTGCCAAGCCCGCTGCCGCCAAGCCAGCGGCTAAACCTGCTGCCGCCAAGGCCCCTGCGAAGCCAGCGGCTGCCAAGCCTGCAGCCAAGGCGCCAGCCAAACCAGCAGCAGCCAAACCAGCAGCCAAACCGGCCGAGTCCAAGCCGGCCACGCCAGCTGCAACCACCTCTGCCAGCACCCCTGCGGCAGCCTCGGCACCCGCCAGCAGCCCAGCTCAGGCGCCGTCTTCGGCATCCTGACGCGCTGCGGCCGCGACGCGCAATTGCTCCAGCGCGTCGTGGCCACGGGCCTGGTCCGGCGCCAGCCGGGTCAGCCAATCTTCCTCCAGCCCGTGCGCCCCGCTGGGCCATGGCTGTGCACAGGCCTCCAGCCGTTGCAGCAAGGTTTTTTCCGCCTGCAATTCCAGGCCCTTCAATTGCTCGCGTAGCACGGCCAACTGGGCATCCTGCTGTGCGGCGTCCCGCCATTGCTGGCGCAGCGTACGCAGCGGCATGACCACTTCCTTCTGCCAGCTTTCGGCCAGTGCCTGCAGCGCCTGGGCGCGGTCGCGGCTGTAGGCGACTGCACGCCGCTGCAGCCAGGTGGCGCAAAGCAGCAGGCAAACATCGCCACCCAGGGCTTGCAACTGCAGGCAGGCCGTTTCAACGCCGGGGCGGGCATACAAGGCCAGGGCGTGATTCCACAGGTCGGTGTGCATGATTCCACTCACGCTGAGGGCCGAGGAAGCTGGTAGACTCCGCGACCACTATGATCAGACTATCCAACCTCACTTTACAGCGTGGTCCGCAGCGCTTGCTAGAAGGCGCCGAGATGACCCTGCACGCCGGTCACAAGGCCGGCCTGATCGGCGCCAACGGCGCCGGAAAATCCAGCCTGTTCGCCTTGCTGCGCGGTGAGCTGTCGCCCGATGCCGGCGACTGCCAGCTGCCCGGTGACTGGCGCATCGCCCACATGCGCCAGGAGGTCGACACCCTCGACCGCCTGGCAGTGGACTATGTGCTCGACGGCGACGCCCGCCTGCGCAAGGTCCAGGCCGAACTCGCCGTGGCCGAGCAGGCCCACGACGGCACTGCCCTGGCCCGCCTGCACAGTGAGCTGGAAGTCGCCGACGGCTATACCGCCGATGCCCGCGCGCGCAAGCTGCTGGCCGGCCTGGGCTTCACCAACGAGCAGATGGACCGCCGTGTCGGCGACTTCTCCGGCGGCTGGCGCATGCGCCTGAACCTGGCCCAGGCGCTGATGTGCCCGTCTGATTTGCTGCTGCTCGACGAACCCACCAACCACCTGGACCTCGATGCGATCCTGTGGCTGGAGGACTGGCTCAAGGGTTACCCGGGCACGCTGTTGCTGATCTCCCACGACCGCGACTTCCTCGACGCCGTGGTCGACCACGTGCTGCATGTGGAGCAGCGCAAACTCAACCTGTACAAGGGCGGCTACACCGCCTTCGAGCGCACCCGTGCCGAACGCCTGGCCCAGCAGCAGCAGGCCTACGAGAAGCAGCAGGCGCAGCGCGCGCACATGGAAAAGTACATCGCCCGCTTCAAGGCCCAGGCCACCAAGGCCCGCCAGGCGCAGAGCCGGATCAAGGCCCTGGAACGCATGGAAGAGTTGTCGGCGGCGCACGTGGATTCGCCGTTCGACTTCGTCTTCCGCGAGTCGCAGAAGATCTCCAGCCCGTTGCTCAGCCTGTCCGAAGGGCGCCTGGGCTATGGCGACAAGGCCATCCTCGACAAGGTCAAGCTGCAGCTGGTGCCCGGTGCGCGCATTGGCCTGCTGGGCCCTAACGGCGCCGGCAAGTCGACCCTGATCAAGAACCTGGCCGGTGAGCTGGAGCCGCTGTCGGGCCGCCTGGTACGCGGCGAGAACCTGGCCGTGGGCTACTTCGCCCAGCACCAGCTCGATTCGCTGGACGACAAGGCCAGCCCGCTGCTGCACCTGCAGCGCATTGCCCCGGCCGAGCGCGAGCAGACCCTGCGCGATTTCCTTGGCGGTTTCGACTTCCACGGCGACCGTGTCGACGAGCCGGTGGTGAATTTCTCCGGCGGTGAAAAGGCTCGCCTGGCCCTGGCCTTGATTGCCTGGGAACGGCCGAACCTGCTGCTGCTCGACGAACCGACCAACCACCTGGACCTGGAAATGCGCCTGGCGCTGACCATGGCCCTGCAGGAGTTCGCCGGGGCTGTGGTGGTGGTTTCCCACGACCGTCACCTGCTCAAGAGCACCACTGACGATTTCCTGCTGGTGGCTGACGGCAAGGTCGAAACCTTCGATGGCGACCTCGACGACTACAGCCGCTGGCTGGTCGAGTACCGCCAGCGCAGCGCGCCTGCCAGCAGCGCCCCGGCCAACCCGGACAAGACCGACAAGAAGGCCCAGCGCCAGGCGGCCGCGGCCTTGCGCCAGCAACTGGCGCCGCACAAGAAGGCGGCGGATAAGCTCGAAGCCGAGCTCAACCAGGTGCATGCGCAACTGGCCGAAGTGGAGGCAGCGCTGGGTGACAGTGGCGTCTACGAGGCGGCGCGCAAGGATGAGTTGCGTGACCTGCTGGCGCGCCAGACCAAGCTCAAGCAGCGCGAAGCGGAGCTGGAGGAGGGCTGGATGGAAGCCCTGGAAACGCTGGAAAGCATGCAGGCTGAGCTTGAGGCGTTGTCCTGAGCCTTTGATGGTTCACACCCGCCGACGCTGAACGTGGTAGGAGCGAGCGCAGCTCGCGATAGGCTGCAAAGCAGCCCCGGCATCATGTGCCGCGAGGCTGAAAACCCGGGGCCGCTGCGCGCCCCATCGCGAGCTGCGCTCGCTCCTACCAGGCCGGCGCAAACCCTGTAGGAGATCACCCAGCCCCCACGGGCTGCGCTGTCGCGCAGGGAACAGTGCCAGCAGCCGCGCCGCAAACCCTGTAGGAGCGGGCTTGCCCCGCGAAGAGGGCGGTACTGGAAAAATTCGCTGGTTATTTTTTCGCCAACCCTTTAGCTTAACGTTTTGCAACAATTGTTGAGCGAGGTGTGTGATGTCGATGGAAGTGTGGTTGGGCTTCTTTGCCGCGTGCTGGGTAATCAGCCTGTCGCCGGGTGCCGGGGCGATTGCCTCGATGTCCAGCGGGCTGCAGTACGGTTTCTGGCGTGGCTATTGGAATGCCCTGGGCCTGCAACTAGGCCTGATCGTGCAGATCGCCATTATTGCTGCCGGCGTCGGCGCCATTCTGGCGGCGTCCGCCACCGCCTTCCAGGTCATCAAGTGGTTTGGCGTCGCTTATCTCGTTTACCTGGCCTACAAGCAATGGCGTGCGCTGCCGATGGAAATGGCCGACGAGTCTGGCGTGCGCCCGATCGGCAAGCCGCTGAGCCTGGTGTTCCGTGGCTTCCTGGTCAACGTCAGCAACCCTAAGGCGCTGGTGTTCATGCTCGCGGTGCTGCCGCAGTTCCTCAACCCGCACGCACCCCTGCTGCCGCAGTACATTGCCATTACCGTGACCATGATCAGCGTCGACATGGTGGTGATGGCGGGCTATACCGGCCTTGCGTCGCGGGTGCTGCGCCTGCTGCGCACGCCCAAGCAGCAGAAACGCCTGAACCGCACATTCGCCGGGCTGTTCATCGGCGCCGCCACCTTCCTTGCCACCCTGCGCCGGGCGCCGATCTGACAGCCTGCCGCCAGGCCGTTCGCTGGGCAGGTGCAAGCACACTTGCCCGGCGAAGGCCCAAACCCCGTTCCCCCAGTTCACCTGTCGTCACCTCAAGAGGCCCTGCCATCGAAGTTTGGCCATGCCCAGCCGCCCAAGGCCTAAAATAGGGTGTTGGGGGGCAATAGCGGAGGTGCAACATGCGTATGGCCAAAACCCTGCAGCGGCGCCTGGACCAGGCCAACTGCGATTACGACATCATTCCCCATCCACACTCGGCCACCAGCCTTGAGTCGGCGCGCACGGCCGGTGTACCTGCCGAGCGGGTTGCCAAGTCGGTCATGCTCGACGACCGTCACGGCAATTACCTGATGGCCGTGCTACCGGCCAACCGCCACATGGACATGAGCAAGGTGCGCATGTCCGGCGCCTGGCAGCTCACCCGCGAAAGCGCCTTGCCGATGCTGTTCGGCGATTGCGAGCGTGGGGCCATTCCGGCAATGGGTGATGCCTACCAGATCAGGATGCTGCTCGATTCGAGTCTTACCCGCCAGGGCGATGTCTACCTGGAGGCAGGTGACCACGATCACCTGATTCACATGAGCATGGAGCAATATCTCAAGCTGGTGCCGCACGCCGAAGTGCGCGAGCTGTGCTGATGTGCTCCAACCAACGCCGGGCGGGCATCGTCGATGGCCTGCCCGGCACACAGGAGGAAACATGGAAGCGCCGATCCATCCCTTTGCCGAACTGTTCAAGCAACTGGGCTTGCCCGACGATGCCGTGAGCATCGACCAGTTCATTGCCAGCCACTCGCCGCTCAAGAATGAGATCAAGCTGGTGGATGCGCCGTTCTGGAGCGAGCCCCAGCGCGCCTTTCTCAAGGACAGCATCATTGAAGATGCCGATTGGGCGGTGCCTTTCGATCAACTCAACGAGGCCTTGCGCCGCCCCCGAAAATAAAGTGCCCAGCGGCACCTGACGAGTGATTGGCCGTTGCTATGCTCAGGAAAACAATAAGGGGATAGCGTGATGAAAGATCCCTACGCACCAGGTTTCTGGTGCTCCGTGACAGTCCTGGGCACCCTGACGGCCGGTTACTTCTACGGCATCCGCCACACCCAGCAGATGAACCAGGCGGTGCAGTTCCTCTACGCCGCTGCCGCGGTGACCGCGGCGGTCGCGTTGCTGGGGCTGACCTGGATCGCCTGGCAGCAGTTGCACCTGAACAAGCGCGAGGTGATCCAGGGGCGAACGTTGCTCACCATCTGGAACACCAAGGTTGCGCTGCGCCGCGTCGAGACGGTGTTCGACCGCTACTTCTGGGGCAGCTACTGGCACTCCGGGCGTACCTTCGAAGAAGTGATGGGCGAACTCAAGGGCACCCCGCTGGAGCAAAGCCTGGATGCGCTCAAGCACCAGTGCCGGGCACTGGACCGGGAAATCCACGACCACCATCACCACTGGCTGGCCAACGCCCGCGACCTCTCCAGCGTGGCCACGGCAATGGCCCGCGAGCGTTATCAGTTGGACCTGTGCGAGCCGTCGAGCAGCGGCCAGGGCAACACCGCCGTGCTCAACCGTGACCTGGAAGTGCTGGTGTACACCTGGTCGGCGCGCCTGCGCAGCTTCGACCATCAGCTGGACGAGCTGGAGCGCGCCTACCACTGAGGCGCGGTCATTCGCCGCGAATGTACTGCTCCATCTGCTGGATCAGGCTGGCCTGTTCGGCGATGGTTTCCTTGACCAGGTCGCCGATCGACAGCAGGCCGAGCAGCTGGCCGTTGTCGACCACCGGCAGGTGGCGCAGGTGGCGGTCGGTCATCAGGTTCATGCAGAAATCGAGCTTCTGCTTCGGCTCCACCGTCACCACCGGCGCGCTCATGATCTCGCGCACCGGCGTTGCCGCCGAAGAGCGGCCCTTGAGTACCAGCTTGCGCGCATAGTCGCGCTCACTGACGATGCCCACCACCTGGTTGCCCTGGACCACCGGCAACGCACCCACGTTTTTTTCCGCCAGCACTTTCAGGGCGTCGAGCACCGAGTCATCCGGGCCGATGGTGTACACGGTCTGGTGCTGGGACTTGGTCTTGAGGATTTGTTCGACGGTCTTCATACGAGCCTCTGCGGGTGGAAAAGACGAACGCTTAACGTAAATAAAGCATCCGGCACGCAGGCCTGCACGGCAATGCAGGAAACGGCATCGAGTCGATTGAAAAACGTCATGGACGTTCTGTAGGAGCGGGCTTGTCCCGCGAACACCGGCGCAGCCGGTGCCATGCCCCGCGTCGTTTGCTTCGCGGGGCAAGCCCGCTCCTACAGGATCGTGTGTCGATCAAAGCTTGGGCATCTGCCCAATCCGCGCCACCATCTCGCTCACCACCTGCAAGTCGAGCATGAACTGCTCCACGGTCTTGAACTCGTTGTCGTTGTGCCCGGTGTATTTCACGTCCGGCATGGCCAGGCCGAACTGCACGCCGTTGGGCAGGTCATGCACCGAGGTGGCGCCGGCCGATGTGCCGAATTCGTGCTTCATGCCCAGGTTCTCGCTCGCCACGTCGAGCAGGGCCTTGACCCACTCGCCCTCGGGGTTGCGGTACATCGGTTCGTCCAGGCTGTAGTCGAACGCTACCGACGTGTGGCTCTGGCGGGCCCAGTTGCCGAGTTTTTCGGCCAGCTGGTCCTTGAGCGTGGCGAGCGGCTTGCCCTTGGGAATGCGCAGGTTGACCGCCAGTTTCAGGCCTTTGTCATCCACGCCCACGAACGTCAGCGAGGTGGTCAACGGGCCCATGAAGCTGTCTTGGAAACCGATGCCCAGCTGCTTGCCCAAGTAATCCAGCCCCCAGTTTGCGCTGGCATAGCGGGCGGCATCGGTGAACTGGTTGCGCTTGAGCGGCACCTGCGGGCCCAGGCCGTCGAGGAAACCGAGCATGCGCGCCACCGGGTTGACGCCCGACTGCGGCTCGGAAGAGTGGGCCGATATGCCGGTTACGGTCAGCAGTACCTGCTTGCCCTGCACCTTGGCGTCGATGCGGAAGTCGTTGCCGTTGCGCTTGACGTAGTCGGCGCCGGCCGCTTCCAGGCGCTTGGCCAATGCCGCTGGGTCGTCGGCCAGCAAGGTCGCCACCGAGGTGGTGGGGATCTGGTTGGTGGCAAGCCCGCCCGTGAGGTTGACGATTTCAGCGCCTTTGCCGCTGGCCGGGCGCTTGCTGAAGCTGGCCATCACCGTGCCGTAGCCTTTTTCGGCGATCACCACCGGGTAGCCGCCGTCCAGGGCGAGGTTGTAGTCGGGGGTAGGGTTGCGTTCGAAGTAATACGGGATGGCGTCGCCGCTGGTTTCCTCGGTGGTGTCGATCAGCAGCTTGAACTGCCGGGCCAGCGGCAGGTTTTCGTCCTTGGCCACTTTCAGTGCATACAGCGCCACGATGATGCCGTTCTTGTCGTCTTCGGTTCCGCGGCCGTACATGCGGTCGCCCACCAGGGTGACCTTGAACGGGTCGAGTTGGGTGCCATCGGCCAGTTTCCAGTTGGCGGGGTTCACCGGCACCACGTCGGCGTGGGCATGGATGCCGACCACTTCCTTGCCTTCACCGAGCGAGATCTCGTACACGCGGTTGTCGATGTTGCGAAATGCCAGGCCAAAGCTGTCGGCCAGGGCCTTGATCTTGCCGGCGATCTTGAGGAATTCGGGGTTTTCGTGCTGCGGCACGCCGTCGACGGCGAAGGTCGGAATGGCTACCAGCTCGCGCAGGTTGTCGGTGGCGGCCTTGGCGTACTTGATGCGGGTGTACAGGCCCAGCAGGCGGTAGACCTCGTTCTGCTGCTCGGGGCTCAGCGCCTTGCCGGCGAGGTAGGCGTCCAGGGTGGCGCCGAGGTTGCCGGCCTTGGCTTGCTCGCTGGCTTTGAGCTTGCCGAGAAACTGCTTGAAGTCGGCCGGGTCGCTGCCGTCGAACGCTTTGACGATGGCCGCCGACTGCTGTTGCGTGAGGTTGGCCTGGGCGGGCTGGGTGAACAGGCCGATGCTGGCCAGCAGAAGCGTGGCGGCGGTGAGTTTGTGCAATGGCATGGCGTGGCGCGTTCCTTCGCAGGCAAATGAAGGGTTCACGCTAACACCATTGGCCCTGGCACGGGAGGGTGCCGAACGCGACATGTCGCACAAATGACCAAAACGACAAAGCCCGCACAAGGCGGGCTTTGGAGGTATGGCGCACTCGGCGGGATTCGAACCCACGACCCCTGCCTTCGGAGGGCAGTACTCTATCCAGCTGAGCTACGAGTGCAACGCGGTGGCATCATACCGATCTCAGTTGGTGGCGTCCATCGCCTTGATATGTGGCTGTTTTTCCATGCCAGCCGATACCGCCGCCTGCGCGGGGCAAGCCCGCTCCTACAGGGCAATCAACTCTGGCCTCAAGCCCTCGACCCGCCGTGCCGGTGGCGGCAGGTAACCGCCATCGCCGGTAATCTGATGCAGCACCTTCTCGCGCAGCCCATGCAAGGCTACCCCGGTACGCAGGCGCGGGTGCGGCAGGTCGATTTCCACCACCGACTTGATCCGCCCGGGGCGCGGCTCCAGCACCACCACCCGGTCTGCCAGGTACGTCGCCTCCTCGGCATCGTGGGTCACCAGCAACGTGGTAATGCCCGCCCGCTCGCGAATGGCCAGCAGCTCGTCCTGCAGTTGCTGGCGGGTTAGCGCATCCAGCGCGCCGAAGGGTTCGTCGAGCAACAGAATGCGGGGGCTGGCCACCAGCCCACGGGCAATCGCCACACGCTGGGCCATGCCGCCAGACAGTTGGTGCGGGTAGGCCGACTCGAACCCCACCAGCCCCACCAGTTGCACGAACTCATGCACGCGGCGGGCGCGTTCGCCCTGGGTCAGGTGTTCATTGACCAGGCCCAGGGCAATGTTCTGCTCCACCGTCAGCCAGGGAAACAGCCGGTGCTCCTGGAACACGATGCCGCGTTCACCGCCAATGCCACTGACCGCCTGGCCGTCGACACGGATGCTGCCGCTGTAGTCGGTGTCCAGCCCCACCAGCAGGCGCAGCAGGGTGGACTTGCCACACCCCGAGGCGCCGACGATGGCGATGAACTCGCCTTCGTTGATCGACAGGTTGAAGTTGCGGATGGCCTCCAGCGGCTGGCCATCGACGCTAAACACCTTGCCGACCCCTTCGAAGGTCACCAGCGCAGGGGTGGTGTCGGCCTGGTTGGCGGCGAGCAGGTGCGAGGTATTGAAGGCATTCATGCGGTTCTCCAGCGCGTGGCGCGCGATTCGAGGCGTTGGCCCACGGTGCCGAGCAGGGCCCCGACCAGGCCGATCAGGAGCATGGCGGCCATCACCTGGTCCATGCGAAACAGCTGCTGGGCGCCGATCATCAGGCTGGCGATGCCGCCGTCCGAGGGCATGAAGTATTCGGCGCCGATGGTGCCCAGCCAGGCATAGATCAGCGACAGGCGCAGGCCGGCGAATATCGCTGGCGCTGCGCCCGGCAGCACCAGCAGGCGCAGGCGTTGCCAGAGGTTCAGGCGCAGGGTGCGGGCCGCTTCGGCCAGTTGCGGCGACAGGCCGGCAATGCCGCGCTGGGTGGCGATCAGCAGCGGGAAGAACGCCGCCAAAGCGACGAACACGTGCTTGGCGCCTTCGCCCAGGCCGAACCAGGCGGTAAGCAACGGCACCCAGGCGAACAGGGCAACCTGGCGCAGGGCCGACAGGCTCGGCCCGAACAGGCGCTCGGCCTTGTGCGAAAGGCCCAGCAGCAGCCCGGCCAGCAAGCCGGCGCCGCCGCCCAGGGCCAGGCCGGCCAGGGTGCGTTGCAGGCTCAGCAGCATGGCTTGGGGCAGCGAGCCATCAGCCAGGCCGCTGAACAGGGTGCGCAATACGTCCAGCGGCGAGCTGAGGATATTCGGGTCGACCCAGCCAAAGCTGTTGCTCGCCTGCCACAGCGCCACCAGCGTCGCTGGCAGCAACAGGCTTTGCCAGCTGCGTGGCAGGGGCCCGCGCTGCTGTTCGCCGGTGGCCGGTTGCGGCCAGTACAGCAGGCGTTTTTCCACGGCTGAGAAACCACGTTCGAGCAGCGCGCCCACCAGGCCGATCACCAGGATGCACAGCAGCACCAGGTCGAGCATGAACAGTTGCCGGCCCCATACCATCAGGTAGCCGATGCCCTCGCTGGAAGCCAGCAGTTCCACGGCCAGCAGTGACGTCCAGCCGGTGGCCAGGGCCAGGCGCACGCCGGTGAGGAAAGCGGGCAGGGCGGCCGGCAGCAGCAGGCGCAGGAACAGCAGGTGGCGGGGCAGGCGCAGCGCGGCGGCGGCTTCGCGCAGTTTCGGCTGGGCGTCCCGCACCCCCACCAGGGTATGCAGGGTAACCGGCACGACCACCGCTTTCACCAGCACCACCAGCTTGAGCAGTTCACCAATGCCGAAGAACAGCATGAACAGCGGAATCCAGGCCAGGGTTGGGATCTGCGCCAGGGCCACGAAGGTGGGCAATACCAGCGTTTGCGCGTTGCGCGAGCTGCCCAGCCAGGTGCCCAGCAGCAAGCCGCTGGCCACCCCTGCCAGCAGCCCCCAGAACAGCCGCTGCAAGCTTATCCACAGGTGCCCCCACAGCTCACCAGAGCCAAACTCCAGTGCGCTTTGCCACACCAGCGAAGGCGCCGGCAGGATCTGCTCGCTCATCCAGTGCAGCCGGCTCGCCACAACCCACAGCAGCGCCACCCCCACCGGTACCAGCCAAGGCAATACCCGCCCCAGCAATGCGACGCCCCCTTTGTAGGAGCGGCCTTGCGCCGCGAATGGGCCGCGTAGCGGCCCCCCGCGATTGCTGCTCAGAACTCCATTCACCGGCCACCCCTCAAACCATTCCAATGTTATTCACTTATGGAATTAAAAAATCCACCAAGTGGCATTCAAGAGATAAGAGCATGCAGCCCCTGCATACGGAAGCCCCTTCGCATTGCGTTTTCCTCATATTTTCCATGCGTTCCCCGCAAGCCCCCCGGCAAGCCGCATACCGACTGATTTATGCCTTCCAGTTACTAAAAAATGAGGTTTTGATCTTTGTAGCTTCTAACCATTACTGCCTAGCTTCTGGCCAAAGCGCCGGCCATCGCCGGTGGCAGCCTGCCAAGGAGCCTTGCCATGAAAACCCCGCTGCGCCACCTGATCACCGCCCTTGGGCTGGCCTTCACCCTCGGTGCCCACGCCGCCGAGCCGGCCAAGCCGCAGAGCATTCGCATTGCCGTGCCCGACCTCAGTGCCGGCAGCAAGCCCAGCGCCGCTGGCGTGGTCGACGTGCTGCGCGACCAACAGTTGCTGGAGAAGGAATTTGCCAAGGACGGCATCCGCATCGACTGGCATTTCTTCAAGGGCGCAGGCCCGGTGGTCAACGAAGCGCTGGCCAACGGCCAGGCCGACTTCGCCTACCTGGGTGACCTGGCCGCCATCGTCGGCAAGGCCAATGGCCTGGATACCCGCGTGCTGTCAGCAGGCGTGCGTGGGGTGAAAAGCTACCTCGGCGTGGTGCCGGGCTCTGGCATCAAGACCCTGCACGACCTCAAGGGCAAGCGCGTGGCGGTGTTCCGCGGCACCGCCAACCAGCTGTCGTTCGCCAGTGCCCTGGCCAGCCAGGGCCTGTCCGAGCGCGACCTGAAAGTAATCAACCTGGACTTCAACGCCGCCAACGCGGCCTTGGCGGCCAAGCAGATCGACGCCACCTGGGGCCTTTCCAACCTGCTGTCGCTGCGTGAGCGCGGGCTGGTCGAGCTGCCAGTGAATTCCCGCGACTTGCAGGGCGCCGGCAGCACCCAGGCGGTACTGCTGGGCACCGGCGACTTCATTCGCAAGTACCCCGAGCTGGTGCAGCGCCTGGTCAATGCCCAGGAGCAGGCCACCGCCTGGCTGCGCGACGAACACAACCGCGATGCCTACGTGGACCTGGTGGCAAGCAACGCCAGCTGGCCCCGCAGCATTCTCAGTGACGACCTGGCCAACGAAGACCTGGCCCACTACTTCGACCCGCGCCTGGACGCCGACTTCGTCGCCCAGTTGCAACAAGGCGTCGACCTGGCCGCCCGCGAACGCCTGATTCGTCGCAGCTTCCAGGTTGCCGACTGGATCGAGCCGCGCTTTCTCGATGCCGCGCTGAAACAGGAACAGGCCGTGCAGGCCGCCCGCTGAACCCCCGACCCTCACCGTAAGGACCACGACCATGAGCAATGCCGCACTGGCCACCGCGCCACGTACTCTCGAACTCGACATCCACCCGGTTGCCGGCCGTATCGGCGCCGAAATCCGTGGGGTGAAGCTGTCTGCCGACCTTGATGCCGCCACCGTCGAGGCCATCCAGGCCGCCCTGGTGCAGCACAAGGTGATTTTCTTCCGCAACCAGGTGCACCTGGACGACCAGAGCCAGGAGGGCTTTGCCAAGCTGCTGGGCGAGCCGGTCGCGCACCCCACCGTGCCGGTGGTGGACGGCACCAGTTACCTGTTGCAGCTGGACGGCGCCGAAGGCCAGCGGGCCAACTCCTGGCACACCGACGTGACCTTCGTCGATGCCTACCCCAAGGCGTCGATCCTGCGCAGCGTGGTGGCCCCGGCATCCGGTGGCGATACCGTGTGGGCCAACACGGCGGCGGCCTACCAGGAGCTGCCCGAGCCGCTGCGTGAGCTGGCCGACAAGCTGTGGGCGGTGCACAGCAACGAGTACGACTACGCGAGCCTCAAGCCCGACGTGGACCCGGCGAAGCTTGAGCGTTACCGCAAGGTGTTTACCTCGACCGTGTACGAAACCGAGCACCCGGTGGTGCGGGTGCACCCGGTCAGTGGTGAGCGTGCGCTGCAACTGGGGCATTTCGTCAAGCGCATCAAGGGGTATTCGCTGGCCGATTCGCAGCACCTGTTCGCGGTGCTGCAAGGGCATGTGACACGCCTGGAGAACACTGTGCGCTGGCGCTGGCAGGCGGGTGACGTGGCGATTTGGGATAACCGGGCGACCCAGCATTACGCGGTGGATGACTACGGCACCCAGCCGCGGATCGTGCGGCGCGTGACCTTGGCCGGTGAAGTCCCGGTGGGTGTCGATGGGCAGTTGAGCCGCACCACTCGCAAGGGGTGATATGGGGGCACCTTCGGTGCATCGCGAGCTGTGCTCGCTCCTACCGGGTTGCGCAGGACTGGTAGGAGCGAGCGCAGCTCGCGATGCGCCGAAGGCGCTCAAACGTCGGTATCACAGGCAATCAACTGCCTGACCAACCCCTGCGCCAGCGGCGACAAACCATACCCCACCCGGCTCACCACCCCATAGCGGGTATAGAACGCTTCTTCCTGTTCCGGCAGCAGGTCCACCAGCTTCAATGCCACCAGCCCCCGCTCCATCTGGTAAGGCCGCAAGTTCGCATTGCAGGCAATGCCGATGGTGTCCGAATGCATCACCACGTTCAGCAGCGCATACCCATGCTCGCACTCCACCGTCGGCAGAAAGTCCTGCCGGCCGCTAAGGTCGCTGAGAATCTTGCGGATGTTCGGCGGGCGCATGGTGGTCGCCAGTGGGTAGTCGAACACATCCCGTGCGCGCACCTCGGCCAGCTCGGTCAACGGGTGCCCGGCGCGGCAGCAGAAATGCCAGCGTTGCGGCGCCAGCTTGTGCACCCGGTAGTCCGGGTCGGATTCGAACTGGCGGGTGTCGGCGACGAAGAACTCGATTTCCTCGGCGATCAGCTTGCGGTTCAGCGCCTGCCAGTTATCCACCTGGAAACAGGTGCGCGCCGCCGGAAATTCCGCCACGAAGCGCGCCACCGCCCGCGGCACCAGGCCGCCAGCCGGTGCCGGGCCGGAGCCGAAGCGCACCACGCCAGTGGTGGCGCCGTTGAACTGGTGAATCTCGTTCACCAGGTTATGCGCGCCATGCACCAGCCGGCGCGAATGCTCCAGCACCAGCAAGCCCTGGCGGGTGGGCGAAAGCTCCTTGCTGGCGCGGTCCACCAGGCGGCAGCCGACGTTGTGCTCCAGGGTCTGGATGCTGCGGCTAAAGGCCGATTGCGACAGGTTCACCGCGGCCGCCGCCGCGACGAAACTGCGGTGCTCGACAAGGGCGATGAAGTGGCGGAGCTGGCGGAGATCGATATGCATTTTCTACATGGAAACTTTCGGTGGAATGCAATTGATGAACAGGGTTAGCCCCCTTATAAAGGGTGTTACTTATTCCACAAAATATGAAATGCAAATATTTATATCTCTTAAAAGAATATAAGCCCAACTGACCGCGATTCGGTTCCGCCAACGGAAATGCTCGCCCAGGGCCCATGCCTCAAGGAGCATCTGCATGTTCGGACTTTCCCGTTGGCCTGCGCGCGCGTCGCGTTTCCCCCTGCAACCCCTGGCCGCTGGCGTATTGCTGGCGGCCGCCAATAGCAGCTTTGCCGAAGAGCCCGTCGCTGCCAGCCCGGCCGTGGAGCAGGAAGCCAAGCTTGGCACCGTCACGGTCAACGCCCGCCGCCGCGAAGAAACCGCGCAGAGCGTGCCCACCCCCATCAGCGTGCTTGGCAGCCAAGCCCTGGAAACCCAACGCATCTACCGTGTGCAGGACCTGCAACAGCTGGTGCCCAGCACCAACGTGGCCTATGTGCATGCGCGCCAGTCGAGCATTTCGATTCGCGGCCTGGGCAACAACCCGGCCAGCGATGGCCTGGAAGGCAGCGTTGGCATCTACCTGGACAACGTTTACCTCGGCCGCCCCGGCATGGCGGTGTTCGACCTGCTCGATGTCGAGCAGCTGGAAGTGCTGCGCGGCCCGCAGGGCACGCTGTTCGGCAAGAACACCACCGCTGGCGTGCTGAACATCACCACACGCAAACCCACCTTCCAGCGCGAAGGCAGCATCCAGCAGTCGATTGGCGAAGATGGCTACCTGCAGACCCAGGGCAGTTTCTCCGGGCCGATCAGCGAAACCCTGGCCGGGCGCATCAGTGCCTACCGCAGCGAAGACGACGGCTATGTGAAGAACATCCACAACGGCGACGACCTCAACGGCGGCAAGCGCCAGGGGTTTCGCACCCAGCTGCTGTTCCAGCCGAGCGATACCTTCAACCTGCGCTGGATCGGTGAATACAACGAGGAAGACTCCAACAACGGCATCCTCAGCCTGTACAGCACAGGGCCCACCATCAATGGCGTCAACCGCTATGAAAGCCTGGCAGCCCAGGCCGGCGCCACGCTGGTGTCGGGCAAGGACCGCAAGGTCAACTTCGACGCCGACCAGCAGGTGACGGTGTTCCAGGGCGGCACCTCGGTGGAGGCCAACTGGACCCTGCCCAACGACTTCACCCTGACGTCGATCACCGCCTACCGCTGGTGGGACTTCACCCCGCGCAACGACGATGGCCTCAACGTGCCGGTGTTCTACAGCGCCGGGGTGTCGGTGCGTGACAAGCAGTATTCCCAGGAACTGCGCCTGGCCTCGCCCACCGGCGGTGCGTTCGACTACGTGCTGGGCGCGTACTACTTCAAGCAGGACCTGGACAACAAGTCGTTCACCTATTACGGCTCCCAGGCCGACATCTGGAACATCACCCCGGCCGGCGCCCTGGCCAATGTCGATACCCTCGGCAACGGCCATATCGATACCAACAGCTACGCGCTGTTCGCCCAGGGCACCTGGCACGCCACCGACCGCCTGGACTTCACCGCTGGCATTCGTGGCACCTATGAAGAGAAAAGCGCCTGGGTCACCCGTGATGCACCCACAGGTGGCGCAGCGGTAACCGGTGCCGCCGCCACGGCGCGCCAGGCCAGGGTAGGGGCCTACGACTCGGGCGACCTCAACCAGTACAGCTTCAGCCCCTCTGGCCTGTTGGGCGTGAGCTACCGCTTCAACGACCAGTTGCTGGGCTACGCAACCCTCACCCACGGCGAGAAGTCTGGCGGCGTGAACCTCACCGTGGGTGCTGCGCCTCGGCTGGGCACCGACTCGCTGCTGGTTGGCACCGAGCGGGTCAACAACGCTGAAGTGGGCCTCAAGAGCACGCTGTTCGATAACCGCCTGCAGTTGAACACCAACCTGTTCTGGGCCGAAGTGCATGGCTACCAGGCCAACGTCTACGACCAGGTCAACCGTGTGCAGTACCTGGCCAACGCCGGCAGCGTGCGCTCGCGCGGCCTTGAGTTCGAAGCCACGGCGCTGCCGATTCGTGGCCTGACCCTGAACTTCAACGGTTCGTGGAATGACGTGCGCTACCTCAAGTACGACGACGCGCCATGCCCGGCGGAAGTCAGCCTGGCCAACGCCGCCGCCACCTGCGACTTGTCCGGGCACTCGGTGGTCGGCGCCTCCAAGTACATCGCCAACCTCAATGGTGAATACAAGTGGCAGGCCACCCAGCACGTCGAGCCCTACGTGACCGCCAGCTACGCCTTCCGCTCGAAGGCGGTGGGCACCATCGACGACTCCGACTACGGCCAAATTCCCAGCTACGCGCTGATCAACCTTTCTGCTGGTGTGCGCCTGGACCAGGGTGACGGCGTGGTCGACCTGTCGCTGTGGGTGAAGAACGCCGGCGACAAAACCTATTTCACCAGCCTGTGGAATTCCGCCAACGGCGGTTATGCCGGCGTGCTCGGCACCCCGCGCACCGTGGGCGCCACCGCCCGTTACGACTTCTGAGTAAAAAGGAGCTTTGCCATGAATGCCAAGACCGAAACCCCCGCACTGCCCGAAGGCGCCTGCCTGACGGCCAAGGTGCCAGCGCGCGATGAAGCGCTGCTCGGCGACGTGGTGGTCAACCCGTATCGCCTGGCGCCGCTGACCGCGATCATCCGCGACGGCGGGCGCAGCCTCAGCTCCGCCCATGTGCGCGTGCGCGGCAAGGGCGAGCGCGGGGTAGACATTGTTTATGAAGTGTCCGACCGCTCGCTGTGGACCTACGGCGGCATCCCGGTGTTCGGCCTGTACCCGGACCACGTCAACCAGGTGGAAGTGACCTACAAGCTCGATGGCGAGCGGGTGCGCGAGCAGTACCAGATCTACGCGCCAGCCGTGCGCCTGCCGGTGGTGGCCCGGCAAACCGCTGCACTGCCACAGGTGGAGCCGGTCAAGGTGGCGCCAGGCTTCGAGCAGCGCCTGTACCTGTTCAACCACCTGCAAGGCGACATTCCCGGTGGCCGCGCCTTCAAGTGGAATGCCCTGGGCGGCGCCGCCGAGTGGGACCAGGTGGGCACCAATTGGATTGCCGACAGCAACGGCGACGTGCGCTGGTACTTGGACATCGAGCAGATCCACGATTCCAACCGCCGCGACGGCCTGGGCGGCACCATGGGCTTCCAGCAGACCCGCGACGGCAAGCTGATCTGGGGCCAGGGCCAGACCTATTCCAAGTACGACTTGCTGGGCCGGCGCATCTGGCAGCGCAGCCTGCCGGACAAGTTCGCCGACTTCTCCCATGAAATCCGCGAAACGGCCAACGGCACCTACCTGCTGCGGGTCGGCACCAGCGACTACCGCCGCCCGGACGGCAAGCGCGTGCGCTCGATACGCGACCACATCATCGAGGTCAGCGAGGCTGGGGACGTGCTGGACTTCTGGGACCTGAACCAGATCCTCGACCCTTACCGTGGCGACCTGCTGGAAACCTTGGGCAAGGCGGCGATCCAGCTGCCCGAGGGCGTGACCAAGCAGGATGACCGGCTGGCCAACGAACTGGCCGAGGGCGACCTGCCGTTCGGCGACACGCCGGGCGTGGGCACCGGGCGCAACTGGGCCCACGTCAACGCCATCGACTACGATGCCGATGACGACAGCATTATCGTTTCAGCGCGCCATCAGGGCGTGGTGAAGATTGGCCGTGACAAACAGGTGAAATGGATTCTCGCCTCGCCCCAGGGCTGGCCGCAGCACCTGCAGGACAAAGTGCTCAAGCCGGTGGCCAGCGAAGGCTTCGACTGGTCATGGACCCAGCACACCGCCTGGCTGACCGGCAAAGGCACGCTGACCGTGTTCGATAACGGCTGGGGGCGCGACTTTGCCCCGACCAAGCTCAGCGGCAACTACAGCCGGGCGGTGGAGTACAAGGTCGATGAGGCCAAGGGCACCGTCGAGCAGTTGTGGGCGTACGGCAAGGAGCGCGGCGACGAGTGGTACAGCCCGGTGACCTCGGTGGTGGCTTATCGGGCGGAAACCGATACCCAGTTCATTTATTCCGCTTCGGTGAATTTCCTCACACCGGAAAAGCTTACTACCACCGTGCTCAATGAGGTGCGGCGGGGGACCCAGGAGGTGCTGGTGGAGCTCAAGGTGCATAGCCGGCAGCCGGGGTCTGTTGGCTACAGGGCCCTGGTAATCGACCTGGCCAAGGCGTTTTGATTTTGGTCGCCTGACATAAATTTTGTGTTTGCGCGTCAATCGAGCGCCGCCCGCGCGGCGCATCGCAGGCAAGCCTGCTCCTACATCTGTTTCGGGCCAGTGTTCATGTTACCTGCGCGCGCGGCCCCTTGGCGCACGCCTGTAGGAGCAGGCTTGCCTGCGATGCGCCGCGTGGGCGGCGCTCGATCTTCCAGGCAACAACGATGCCTCGGCGACCCTTCGTCCTTCACATTTCCTTACCCTTGATCGTCTACCCTAAAGCGGCATTTCCAGACAGGGTGTTCAACCATTCGTTCTTTTTTTCGAACAGCCTATTGTCCAACACCCCAGCAGCCGCTTAGCATTCGTTTGAGATTTCAAACGCTCGATGCCCTGCCTTGGGCGCTTTTCAAACAATCAACAATTTCGGGAAGCCGACATGCAGCTCAAAGACGCTCAGTTGTTCCGCCAGCAAGCCTTCATCAATGGTGAGTGGCTGGATGCGGATAACGGTCAGACCATCAACGTGACCAACCCGGCCACGGGTGAAGTCATCGGTACCGTGCCGAAGATGGGCACCGCGGAAACCCGCCGCGCCATCGAAGCTGCCGACAAGGCCCTGCCGGCCTGGCGCGCACTGACCGCCAAAGAGCGCTCGAACAAACTGCGTCGCTGGTTCGAACTGATGATCGAGAACCAGGACGACCTGGCTCGCCTGATGACCACAGAACAAGGCAAGCCACTGGCCGAAGCCAAGGGCGAAATCGCCTACGCCGCCTCGTTCATCGAGTGGTTCGCCGAAGAAGCCAAGCGCGTTTACGGCGACACCATCCCGGGCCACCAGCCAGACAAGCGCCTGATCGTCATCAAGCAGCCAATCGGCGTTACCGCGGCCATCACCCCGTGGAACTTCCCGGCCGCCATGATCACCCGTAAAGCCGGCCCGGCCCTGGCCGCTGGCTGCACCATGGTGCTCAAGCCTGCCTCGCAAACCCCGTACTCCGCCCTGGCCCTGGTCGAGCTGGCCACCCGTGCCGGCATCCCGGCTGGCGTGCTGAGCGTGGTTACCGGCAGCGCTGGCGAAGTTGGCGGCGAGCTGACTGGCAACTCCCTGGTACGCAAGCTGTCCTTCACCGGCTCGACCGAAATCGGTCGCCAGCTGATGGAAGAATGCGCCAAGGACATCAAGAAAGTTTCCCTGGAGCTGGGTGGCAACGCCCCGTTCATCGTGTTCGACGACGCCGACCTGGACAAGGCCGTCGAGGGCGCGATCATCTCCAAGTACCGCAACAACGGCCAGACCTGCGTCTGCGCCAACCGTATCTACGTGCAGGACGGCGTGTACGACGCGTTCGCCCAGAAGCTGGCCGCCGCTGTTGCCAAGCTGAAGATCGGTAACGGCCTGGAAGAAGGCACCACCACTGGCCCGCTGATCGACGGCAAGGCCGTTGCCAAGGTTCAGGAACACATCGAAGACGCCGTGGGCAAAGGCGCCAAGGTGCTGTCCGGTGGCAAGCTGATCGAAGGCAACTTCTTCGAGCCGACCATCCTGGTCGACGTGCCGAAAACCGCCGCCGTTGCCAAGGAAGAAACCTTCGGCCCACTGGCGCCGCTGTTCCGCTTCAAAGACGAAGCCGAAGTCATCGCCATGTCCAACGACACCGAATTCGGCCTGGCCTCGTACTTCTACGCCCGCGACATGAGCCGTGTGTTCCGTGTTGCCGAGGCCCTGGAATACGGCATGGTGGGTATCAACACCGGCCTGATCTCCAACGAAGTCGCGCCGTTCGGTGGCATCAAGGCCTCGGGCCTTGGCCGCGAAGGTTCCAAATACGGTATCGAGGACTACCTCGAAATCAAATACCTGTGCATCAGCGTTTGATCGCACGGTAACCCGTTTCACAGGCTTTACCTCTGCCAGCGGGGCGCGAGAGCGACGTCTCGCTGGCCTTTTTGACATGCAGCACCTGGTGGCCAGGGCGTTTTCGGCAGTCGATCAACGAATACTGTTC
Source organism: Pantoea sp. Ap-967 (assembly GCF_011752565.1). Classification (GTDB taxonomy): domain Bacteria; phylum Pseudomonadota; class Gammaproteobacteria; order Pseudomonadales; family Pseudomonadaceae; genus Aquipseudomonas. The sequence continues at coordinate 131,795 of NZ_VWXK01000010.1, read as the reverse complement.
GAAGGCGCAGCCAGCCACCCCCGAATAAAAGCGCCGCCACTCGGCGCAATGAGGGCATTATGAGCAAGACCAACGAATCCTTGATGCAACGTCGTGTCGCCGCCGTCCCACGTGGCGTTGGCCAAATTCACCCGATCTTCGTCGAATCGGCGAAGAACGCGACCGTGATCGACGTTGAAGGCCGCGAACTGATCGACTTCGCCGGCGGCATCGCAGTACTGAACACCGGCCACCTGCACCCGAAAGTGGTTGCAGCCGTGCAAGAGCAGCTGACCAAAGTCAGCCACACCTGCTTCCAGGTGCTGGCCTACGAACCCTACGTAGAGCTGTGCGAGAAGATCAACAAGCTGGTGCCAGGCGACTTCGACAAGAAGACCCTGCTGGTAACCTCCGGCTCCGAAGCCGTTGAAAACGCCGTGAAGATCGCCCGTGCCGCCACTGGCCGCGCTGGTGTGATCGCCTTCACCGGCGGCTACCACGGCCGTACCATGATGACCCTGGGCCTGACCGGCAAGGTCGTGCCGTACTCCGCTGGCATGGGCCTGATGCCAGGCGGCGTGTTCCGCGCCCTGTTCCCGAGCGAGCTGCACGGTGTGAGCGTTGACGACGCCATCGCCTCGGTTGAGCGTATCTTCAAGAACGACGCCGAGCCACGCGACATCGCCGCGATCATCCTTGAGCCTGTGCAAGGCGAAGGCGGCTTCCTGCCAGCGCCGAAAGAGCTGATGAAGCGCCTGCGCGAGCTGTGCGACAAGCACGGCATCCTGCTGATTGCCGACGAAGTGCAAACCGGTGCTGGCCGTACCGGCACCTTCTTCGCCATGGAGCAGATGGGTGTTGCGCCTGACCTGACCACCTTCGCCAAGTCCATCGCTGGCGGCTTCCCGCTGGCCGGTGTCTGCGGCAAGGCCGAGTACATGGACGCCATCGCCCCAGGTGGCCTGGGCGGCACCTACGCCGGCTCGCCAATCGCCTGCGCCGCGGCCCTGGCCGTTATCCAGGTGTTCGAGGAAGAGAAACTGCTGGATCGCAGCAAAGCCGTGGGTGAGCACCTGACCACCGGCCTGCGCAAGATCCAGGAAAAACACTCGATCATCGGTGATGTCCGTGGCCTGGGTTCGATGATCGCTGTGGAAGTCTTCGAGAAAGGCACCCACACCCCGAACGCTGCTGCCGTGGCCCAAGTGGTTGCCAAGGCACGTGACAAGGGCCTGATCCTGCTGTCCTGCGGCACCTACGGCAACGTTCTGCGGATTCTGGTTCCGCTGACCGCCGAAGACGCACTGCTGGACAAAGGCCTGGCCATCATCGAAGAGTGCTTCGCTGAACTCGCCTGATGTGACACGTTTCATGAAAAACCCGCCTCGGCGGGTTTTTTTTTGTGCCCAGGAAAGCTCAGGAGCGCTATGGTTGTGGAAGGACTTGCCTTGGAAGCTGCGAAGGACTGTGTGTCAGGGATATTCAGGAGTTGGCCATGAGTGCTGCAGACCCCACCCCACCTAGCGTGTTGATTGTCGAGGGCGACCCCTGGGTACGCGACATGCTGCGGGAAATGCTGCTCAGCGTGCGTTGCGACGCCCGCCTGCAGGTGTGTGCCGACGGCTCGCAGGCGATCAGTGCGCTGTCGAGCAAGCCCGACCTGATCATTGCCGCCCGTGAACTGCCCGCTGGCGACGGCCTGGATCTGCTGCGCAAGGTCCGTAGCCAAACGGAGAAGTCGGCCCTGCCGTTCATCCTGCTGAGCGAGCGCAGCGACCCCGCCAGCGTGAAGGAAACCCTGCGCTTTCATCCCACTGAATACCTGAGCAAGCCGCTGAACTTCGACAAGCTGCGCAAGCGCCTGGAAGTGTTGTTGGTGCATGCCGGCGAAGAGGTGTCGTGCCCGATTCCGGCGTTGCTGCCGGGGGTGAAACTCAGCGACTACCTGGAACAGCGTCGGGCAACTGCTGATGGCGGGCCACTGTTTGCCGATGTGCAGTTGGCGATCAAGCGTGCGCTGAACCCCCAAGGGCTGAACCTCAGGGTGCTGGAGTCAGAGGTGCGTGACGACCCGCAGATCACCGCCGTGCTGATCGCTGCCGCCAACAGCGCTGCCCTGCACCGCGATGCCCCGGCGCAAACCTTGCTGCAGGCGCTGAACAAGTTGGGCAGCACCCAGAGCATGAACTTGATCCTGGGCATGACCCTCAAGCGCAGTGCCCACCTCAGCGACGCGCTGTTGACCCAGCATGCCACCCGGTACTGGAACCTCTCGCTGCACACCGCCGAATACGCCCGCTCGCTGGCGCGCATGCTCGACCTGGACCAGGAGCGCTGCTATTGCGCTGGCCTGCTGCATTCGCTGGGCGACCTGGCGGTGCTGCGCTGCCTGCAGGAATGGCGCCTGGCCGGTGGCGAGCTGGATGAAGACAAGGTGCAACTGGCACTGAACGAATTCGGCGCAGCCTTCGGTTCCGCCCTGCGCACCCGCTGGCGCTTGCCGCTGGGCCTGCGGGAATTGATTGCGGCGATCTACCAACTGGGCGGCGGGGTGTATTCGCGGGAGATCCTGGCGATGAACCTGGCCGGGCAGCTGGCGCGGTTGCCGGCGGACCAGGGGTTGGAGCGGCTGGCCAACGGCAAGACCGCGCGGCTGCTGAAAGTCGGGTTGCCGGAGTTGGGGCGGTTGCGCAAGGTGGAGAATACCGAAGGCAAAGCCGAACCTGTGGCTGAAACCCCGGTGATCGACGTGTTGCCCGAACAACCAGAGCAAGCCGAGCCGCCTGAACCCACTGCCTGAGCCCGCCTTCTAGATCGAGCGCCGCCCGGCTGGCCCATCGCGAGCTGGCGCTCGCTCCTACCGGGTGGGGCGCGTGCCTGGTAGGAGCGAGCAAAGCTCGCGATGCGCCGCGCAGCGGCGCCCATCTTGCCACCACCCGACAAACGGTCAAGATGCGTCAAGCACGACAAAACACGACGTTAACTGTGGGATTTCCCTCACAAATAGCGATATTCCGCTAAATTTCCTCACCACCGCTGCAACTTTTCCTGCTATTGCCCGTCACATCGCGCGATCAGTGCCTTCGCACTTACCGGTCCACAAGGATGTGACATGCCACCACTCGCCATTCGCCTGTTTCTGCTGGCCGCTTGCCTGAGCGCTGCGCAAGCCAGCCTTGCCGCTACCCCGGACGACCCCCTGCTGCGCCAGCAACAACGCGAACGGGCATTGCGCGAGCAGCTTGAAGCCCAGCCCGATGTACGCCTGGAAGCACCCACCGGCGGCCAAGGCCTGCTCCCCAAGCAGGAAACACCCTGCTTCAAGATCAACGACATCCGCCTGATTGGCGATGCCGCCGAGCAGTTCCAGTGGGCGGTAAAGGCCGCCAACCCCAAGGAAGACCCAGCGCTAGGCCGTTGCCTGGGCTCGGCCGGTATCAACCTGACCATGAAGCGCATGCAGAATGCGATCATCGAGAAGGGCTACGTCACCACCCGGGTACTGGCCGAAGCCCAGGACCTGAGCAGCGGTATCCTGGTACTCACCCTGTTGCCAGGGCGCATTGGCGATATCCGCTTTGCCGAAGGCACCAGCCAACGCGCCAACCTGTGGAACGCAGTACCCGCCAAACCCGGCGACCTGCTGAACCTGCGCGACATCGAGCAGGGCCTGGAAAACTTCAAGCGTGTGCCCACTGCCGAGGCCGACATCCGTATCGCCCCGGCCAGCGGCAGCCAGGCCAAGCCCGGCGAGAGCGACGTAATCATCGCCTGGCGCCAGCGTTTCCCAGCCCGCCTGAGCCTGCAGTTGGACAACGGCGGCAGCAAGACCACCGGCAAGTACCAGGGCGCCGTGGCGCTGTCGCTGGACAACCCGCTGAACCTCAACGACCTGTTCTACGCCAGCTTCAACCACGACCTGGGCGGCGGTGAGTCGGGCGACAAAGGCTCCAAGGGCCACACCCTGCATTACTCGGTGCCGTTCGGCTATTGGCAACTGGCAGTCACCAGCAGCGAGTACGACTACCACCAGACCGTGGCCGGGGCGAACCAGAACTTCCAGTACCGCGGCGAAAGCCGCAACAACGAGCTGCGCCTGTCACGCCTGGTGTACCGCGATGCCGTGCGCAAGACCACGCTGTGGAGCAGCCTGTGGACGCGCGCCTCCGACAATTTCATCGACGACACCCAGATCCAGCAGCAGCACCGGCGCATGGCCGGCTGGCAGGCTGGGGTCAACCACCGCGAATTCATTGGCCCGGCCACCCTCGACCTGGGCGCCAGCTACCGCCGTGGCACCGGGGCCCATGGCTCGCTGGAAGCGCCGGAAGACGCCTTTGGCGACGGCTCGGCCCGCTCCAAGATCATCCTCGCCGACGCCCAGTGGCAGGTGCCGTTCGCAGCCTATGGCCAGCGCCTGCGTTACCTGGGCGCCTGGCGTGCGCAATGGAACCGCACCGAGCTGGTACCCCAGGACCGTTTCAGCATTGGCGGGCGCTACAGCGTGCGGGGGTTCGATGGCGAAAACATCTTGTCTGCCGACCGTGGCTGGACCCTGAGCAACGAACTGGGCCTGGCCCTGGGTAACAGCGGGCAGGAACTTTACGCCGGGGTCGATTACGGCGAGGTCGGCGGCAATTCCGCCGATTACCTGGTAGGCCGGCGCCTGGCCGGTGCCGTGGTGGGGGTGCGTGGAGCCTATCGCAACCTCTCCTACGACTGGTCGTGGGGCACACCGCTGAAGAAGCCGGACGGCTTCGAAACCGCCAATTTCACCAGCGCCTTCACCGTCGCGCTGTCGTTCTGAGGAACTGCCATGCGTTTCGACACGTTTGAGATCACAGCCCCCGGGGTGTTCGACGAGCCGTGGAACGAAGCCACTGCCCTGGGCAGTGCCACCTGGCTGTGGATGCATTCTGCCGCGCACCGCGACGCGCCCCTTCACACCTTGTCGAGCCTGTTGCTGCCGGCCCTCAAGCACCGCCAGTTCGTGCTTGGCAGCCAGGGCGGCCAGCCAGTGTTCTACCTGTCGTGGTTGAGCCTGGACGAAGCCGCCGAGCGCCGCTACCTGACCCACTCGCCCATCGAGATGGAGGAGGCCGACTGGTGCAGTGGTGAGCGCCTGTGGGTCAACGACTGGATCGCGCCGTTCGGCCACACCGAAGTGCTCAGCCGCCTGCTGCTCAGCCGCGTGTTCCCCAACAGTTGCGCCCGCGCGCTCTACCACAAGGGCGAACAGCGTGGCCTGAAGATCAAGACCTTCCATGGCATCGGTGTGATCCCCGAACAGGCCCGTGCCTGGTTTGCCGCCCACCCACTGGCCACCTCTGCCTGACCCGCCAACGCAAAGGGAATTGCAATGAACAAGCACCTTTACCGGATCGTTTTCAACAAGGCGCGCGGCCTGCTCATGGTGGTGGCCGAGAACGTCAGTGCCCAAGGCAAGGCGCCAGGCACCACCCAGGCGCCGGGGCGCCGTGCGGGGCCGTGCATCGCCACTTTGGGCCAGCTGCGCTTCGCGGTGATGGGCGCGCTGGGGTTGGTCAGCCTGAGCGTTGCGCCGGCCTGGGCCGCAGGCATCGTGGCCGACCCCTCGGCGCCGGGCGGCCAACAGCCAATGGTGATCGAAAGCGCCAATGGCACGCCGCTGGTGAACATCCGCGCGCCAAGTGGTGCTGGGGTATCGCACAACACCTACAACCAGTTCGATGTCGATGGCCGTGGTGCCATCCTCAACAATGGCGCCAACAACAGCCAGACCCAGCTGGCCGGCTGGGTGGAAGGCAACCCCTACCTGGGCAACGGCAGCGCCCGGGTGATTCTCAACGAGGTCAATGCCAGCAACCCCAGCCAACTGCGCGGCTACGTGGAAGTGGCCGGCAAACGCGCCGAAGTGGTGATCGCCAATCCCGCCGGCATCACCTGTGATGGTTGCGGTTTCATCAATGCCGACCGCTCCACCCTGACCACCGGACGTGCCCAGCTGGAGAACGGCCAGATCACCGGCTACCGCGTCGAGGGCGGTACCCTGAGCATCACCGGCAAGGGCCTGGATGCCCGCGACAGCGACTACACCGACCTGATCGCACGCACCGTCGAGGTCAATGCCGGGGTTTGGGCCAGTGACCTCAAAGTGACCGCCGGGCGCAACCAGGTCAATGCCGACAACACCCAGGCCACGGCGCTGGCTGATGACGGCAGCCAGAAGCCTGAAGTGGCCATCGATGTGGCAGCGTTGGGCGGCATGTACGCCGGCAAGATCAAGCTGGTGGGCACCGAGGCCGGCGTTGGCGTGCGCAACGCCGGGCAAATCGGCGCCATGGCCGGGGAAGTGGTGGTCAGCGCCGATGGCAAATTGAGCAACCAGGGCGCGATCAGCAGTGCTGGCGCGCTGCAGGTGGCGGCCACGGGCGTGGACAACAGCGGCAGCGCCTACGCCAAGGGCTCCCTGGCCGTCACCAGCGCCGGCACGGTAAACAACAGCGGCGTGCTCGCCGCCCAGGGTGACGTGAACATCCAGGCCAACCAGCTCAGCAGTGGCCAGGCGTCGCTGCTGGCCGCAGGCGTGGATGCCGATGGCAAGTCCAGCGGCAATGCGCGCCTGCAGGCCAGGGCAAAGCAAATCAGCGCCAACGGCCAGAACCACGCCAGCGGCACGCTCGACCTGCAAGGCGAGCGCATCGACTTGCGCAACAGCCAGACCCAGGCCGGTGACCTGCAGCTCAATGCCACTCAGGGCGACCTGGACCTGGCCGGCAGCCAGGTCGACAGCGCCGGTTCACTGGTGGCCAATGCCAGCGCAACCTTGCGCAGCGACCAGGCCAAGGTCAACGTTGGCAACCTGCAGCTTTCGGCCAAGGACATCGCCAACGTTGCGGGCGAACTGGTGCAAACCGGCCAGGGCGCCTCCAGCATCAAGGCCAGCGGCACGCTGGACAACCACGGTGGGCGCATCGCCAGCAATGCCCAGGACCTCAACCTGCAAGCCAGCCAATTGAACAACCAGGCGGGCAAGGTCGAGCATGCCGGCAGCGGGCAGTTGGCGGTACGTGCCGACCAGTTGGAAGGCAAGGCCGGCACCCTGGCCAGTAACGGCAACCTGCAACTGACCGCCCAGAACGCCGTGCTTGCCGGCGGGCAAACCCAGGCACGTAACCTGGTGCTCGATGCCCAGACGCTCGACACCCGCGACGGCACCGTTATCGCCACCGCAGGCGGTAACCTGGAGGTGCGCAATGCCCAGCGCCTGGACAACCGCGGTGGCACGCTCGCCGCCGGTGGCGCGGCCAGCTTTGGCGTGGGCGAACTGCTCAACGACAACGGCACCCTCAGCGCCGGTGGCACCTTGAACGTGCAGGCCCAGCGCCTGAGCAACCTGGCTGGTACCGTGGCCGCCACCCAGGCCATGCAAGTGATCGCTGGCCAGCTGGACAACACCGGCGGGGTGCTGGGTTCGGTGAGTGCCGGCCTGCAGCTCACATTGGATAAGGTGCTGCTCAACCAGGGCGGGCGCCTGGAGGCCGCTGGGGATATCCAGGTCAGCGCCCTGGGTGTGGATAACCGCCAGGGCGTGGTCAGTGGCCGTGGCTTGCTGCTCGACAGCCGTGGCCAGCGCTTCGACAACAGCGGCGGCACCCTCGATGCCGCTGCCACCCTGGACCTGCGCAGTGGCGAGCTGCGTAATGCCGCGGGCTTGATCCAGGCCGGCGGCCGCCTGCTGGTCGATACCGGTGACCAGGCTCTGCGCAACAGCGACTCGGGCGCCACCAAAGGCATCGTCGGCCAAGGCGAAGTCGAGCTGCGCAGTGCGCAGCTGGTCAACGACGGCGGCTTCATCGCCGCCAAGGGCAACCTGCTGCTGGCCGCCGACAGCCTGGAAAACCACGGCCAAATCGTTGGCGAAAGCCAGGTGCGCCTGGTCGGCCAGCAGCTCGACAACCAAGGGGGTGAAGTTCAGGCGCGCGGCGCGCTGGCCATCGAACAAGCCAGCGCCGTCGACAACCGCAACGGCCTGCTGCGCAGCGCCGGGCAACTGAGCGTCACCACCGCGCAGCTCGACAACCGCGCCACCGGCAGCCAGGACCATGGCATCGAAGGCCAGTCGCTGCTGGTGCGGGCCGACACCCTGGACAACCGCACCGGCGCACTGCGCGCCGACAACGCCATCGACCTGGGCCTGGCAACCGGCCTGAACAACGATGCCGGCCTGGTATCGGCAGGCACCCAGCTGCTGCTGGCCGAGCGTGACAGCGGGGCCGGGCGCCTGCGCATCGACAATGGCAGCGGTACCCTGATCGCCGGCAGCCTGCTGTCGATGAACGCCGCCTATTTCAGCGGCAGTGGCCGCGCCTTGAGCCTGGGCGACCTGATCCTGCGCCAGCAGGGCGACCTGACCACGGCCGGGCAACTGCAGGCCAACGGCACCCTGGATATCGCCATCGGCGGCACGTTGAGCAACAACGGCCAGCTGCTGGCTGGCAAGGCGCTCAAAGTGAGCAGCCAGGCGCTGGACAACCAGGCCAGCGGCGAGGTGTCTGCCACCGATGTGAATGTGCAGGTGGCCGGCCAATTGACCAACCGTGGCCTGTTCGATGGCCAGAAGGTGCGGCTGCAGGCCGCTACCCTCGACAACCTGGGCACTGGGCGTATCTACGGCGACCAACTGGCCATCGCCGCGCAAACCCTGAACAACCGTGACGAACAAGGCCGCGCTGCGGTGATTGCCGCCCGTGACCAGTTGGACATCGGTGCCCAGCGCATCGACAACCGCGAAGACGCGTTGATCTTCAGTGCCGGTAACCTGGCCATCGGCGGCGCACTCGATGCCAACGACCAGGCCACCGGCCGCGCCGTGTTGCTGACCAACGCCAGTGCCACCGTCGAAGCGCTGGGCGATGTGCGCCTGGCCGTGGCCGAGCTGCGCAACACCAACGAACACTTCAGCACTACCCAGGTGCAGGTCAGCAGCGAACAGCTGCGCGAGTACCAGCTCAGCGGTTCGCCCAACCGTTACCGGCCAGATGAGGTCACCGTCTACAACGACGAAGTCGACCACCTGAGCACCCCCACCGGCACCCGCGACAATTTCAACCGCTACGACTACACCCGCACGGTGACCGAAACCCGCATCCTCACCTCGGCGCCGGGGCAGATCCTGGCGGGCGGTGACCTGACCTTCAGCGGCGATACGGTGTTCAACGACAAGAGCCGCATCCTCGCCGGTGGCTTGCTGCAGGCGGGAGCTGCCACGGTGACCAACACCGAGGTGGATGGCCAGCGCGTTACTACCGATGCCGGCACCGCCACCAATTTCTACCGCATCCAGCGCAAGGGCCGTGACCGCCAAGGCACCAATATCACCGCCTACCGCCCGGCGCCGTTGATCCAGGACATCGACCTCACGCCGACCGAGTACGGCGAGCACGCCACCATCAACGGCAGCGGCACGCAGATCAGTGGCCGCGAGCAGCAGGCGGTGGGCCAGCAGGTGGCGACCGTTGGCGCCGTCGATGCCCAGGTCAGCGACCAGCACCGCGTGGGCGCGGTGGTGGAGGTCAAGCTCAACGATGGCCAAGGCGTCGCCGACCTGGTGCGCAGCGGTGCGCCGAGCCTGGCACTGCCGAGCAACAGCCTGTTCCAGACCAACCCCACGGCCACCCAGGGTTACCTGATCGAGTCCGACCCACGCTTCACCAGCTACCGCCAGTGGCTGTCGTCGGACTACATGCTCGACCGCCTGCAGGTCGACCCGGCCACCACCCAGCTGCGCCTGGGTGACGGCTTCTACGAGCAGAAACTGATTCGCGAGCAGATCGCCCAGCTTACCGGGCGGCGTTTCCTCGACGGCTACGCCAGCGACGAGGCCCAATACCGGGCGTTGATCGACAACGCTGTCACCTTGGCCAACGACTGGAACCTGGTGCCGGGCGTGGCCCTGACCGCCGAGCAGATGGCCCAGCTCACCAGCGATATCGTCTGGCTGGTGCAGCGCCAGGTCACCCTGGCCAGTGGTGAAACCCGCCAGGTGCTGGTGCCCCAGGTGTATGTGCGGGTGCGCGAAGGCGACCTGACCGGCAACGGCGCGCTGATTGCCGGCCAGCAGCTCAAGCTCGACGTCAGTGGCGATTTGCTCAACAGCGGCAGCCTTGGCGGGCGCAGCGTGATGGCGCTGACCGCGCAGAACATCGACAACCTCGGTGGGCGCATTCAGGCCAACAATGTGTCGCTGCAGACCCGCGACAACCTCAACAACCTTGGCGGCCTGATCGGCGCCACCGACAGCCTGGCCATCGAAGCCGGCAAAGACATCAACCTCACTTCGCAAACCCGTGACAGCAGCAGCGAGCAAGGTACCCGCACCAATGTTTCGCGAGTGGCTGGGCTGTTCGTCAGTGGTGCCGAGGGCACGATGAACGTGTCTGCTGGCAACGACCTCAACCTCGCCGCAGCGCAGGTGGTCAACACCGGTGCTGGTGGCATCACCCAGCTTGAAGCCGGGCGCGATGTAAACCTGACCACCGTGGGCGAAAGCCATCAGCAATCGCTGGTGTGGAACTCCAGCAACTGGCGTAACGAAGCCAGCCGCGGCGAGGTGGGCAGTACCGTGCAAACCATGGGCGACCTGCGCGTGCAGGCCGGCCAGGATATTGCTGCCCGTGGCGCCACCCTGAGCAGCGAGCAAGGCATGGTGCTGGCCGAGGCTGGGCGCGACCTCAACCTGCAGGCCTCCGAGCAGTACCAGTTCGCCGACGAAGCGCACAAGTTCAAGGGCAGCAACGGGCTGTTCTCCAGCAAAACCACCACCCTGCGCGATACGGTCAGCCAAACCCAGGCCAGCGGCACCACCCTGAGTGCCGAGCAGGCATACCTGCAGGCTGGCCGCGACATCAACGTGCGCGGCAGCGATGTGGTGTCCACCAGCCAGACCGTGTTGGCCGCCGATCGCGACATCAACATCGAGGCGGCCAGCGAAAGCAGCAGCGAGCGCCACGACAAAACCACCAAGAAGAGCGGCCTGTTCAGCGGTGGCGGCATCGCCGTGACCATCGGCACTCAGGAGCAAAGCGTCAAAGACCTCACCACCCGCGAAACCGCCCGAGCCAGCACGGTGGGCAGCACTGAGGGTGACATTCTGATCGAGGCCGGGCGCCAGTACCGCCAGGTGGGTAGCGACGTGATGGCGCCGAAGGGCGACGTGGATGTGCTGGCCCAGCAGATCGCCATTACCGAGGCCCGTGAAACCAGCGAGCGCACCCGCGAAACCCGCTTCAAGCAGACCGGTTTCACCCTGACCATCACCAACCCGGTGATCAGTGCCATCCAGACCACCCAGCAAATGCACGATGCCTCGAAAAAAACCGAGGACGGCCGCATGCAGGCGCTGGCGGCGGCCACCACGGCACTGGCGGTGAACAATGCCGCCACCGCCGTGGCCCAGGACCCGGGCATGGCCGGGGGCATCAACATCAGCCTGTCGCTGGGCACCAAGCAGCAGCAGAGCACCACCGTGCAGCAAAGCGATGCGGCCAAAGGCTCCACGGTCGTTGCGGGCAATGATGTGCGCCTGCGTGCCACCGGTGCTGGCAGCGACAGCGATATCACCGTGCAGGGCAGTGACATCCGCGCGGGCCATGACGCCTCATTGGTGGCCGATGGCGACATCAACCTGCTGGCCGCGCGCAACACCAGCCAGCAGGACAGCGACAGCAAGGGCAGCAGCGCCAGCGTGGGCATCGGCTTCTCGCTGGGGGGCAGCCGTAACGGCTTCACCCTGGACCTGGGCGTAAGCGGCAACCGTGGCGAAGCCGACGGCGACACCCTGACCCACACCAACAGCCATGTGCAGGCCGGCAACACCGCCACGCTCATTTCCGGCGGCGACACCAACCTGCGTGGCGCGGTGGTCGGCGGCAAGCAAGTGATCGCCGACGTGGGTGGTGACCTGAACATCGAGAGCCTGCAAGACACCGACACTTTCAAGGTCGACGAGAAGAGCATGGGCTTTGGCATCAGCCTGTGCATTCCGCCGTTCTGTGCCGGTGTCAGCTCGGTGTCGGTGGACGGTGCAAGCGCGAACTTCGGCGGCACCAACATGGACTCCGATTACGCCAGCGTCACCGAGCAGTCGGGTATCAAGGCCGGTGATGGTGGCTTCGATGTGCGGGTAGGCGGCAATACCGACCTGGTCGGCGCCGTGATCGCCAGCAGTGACCAGGCTGTGCAAGACGGCAAGAATCGCTTGGTCACCGCCAGCCTGACCAGCAGCGACATCCGCAACAAGGCCGAGTACGACGCCAGCACCTTCAGCATCGGCGGTGGCTGGAAGGCGGCCGGCAAGGACCAGGAAGGCAAGGTGCAAACCGGCGGCAAGGCCACTCCGGGCACCGAACTGCCGACCAACGACGATGAGTTCGGCGCCAGCCTGCCGATTGCCATCAGTGCCAGCGACAGCGCCAGCAGCGTGACCCGTAGCGGCATCAGCGGCGGCTCGATTCTGATCACCGATGAAGCCGCCCAGCGCGAGCGCACCGGCAAGGGCGCCGAGCAGACCATCGCCGAGCTCAACCGCGATGTCTCCAGCGACCGCGACAGCACCAACGCGCTCAAGCCGATCTTCGACGAAGAGCAGATTCGCGCAGGCTTCGAAATCGTCAACGCCTTTGCCAACGAGGCCGGCACCTTGCTGGCGAACAAGGCCAAGGAAGTCGATGCCAAGCGCAAGGCCGCCGACGAAGCCGACGCAAAAGCGAAGACTACCGCCGATTACGAGGCCGCCCAGGCCTTGTACGACGATGCGCGCAGGTTGCGTGGCGAGGCGGACGGCATTGCCGGTAACTGGGGCTCTGGCGGCACTTATCGGCAGATCACCACAGCCTTGGTGGCCGCCGCCAGCGGCAATATCAGCGCGGGCAATGGCGCGTTCCTGCAGGGCATGGTGGTCAACTACGTGCAGCAGCAGGGCGCGAGTTACATCGGCGACCTGGTGGCCAACGGCACACTGGATGAAGGCTCACCACTGCACGCCGCACTGCACGGCATCGTCGCCTGCGCCGGGGCTGCCGCCAGCAGCCAGAGCTGTGGCAGCGGTGCGGCCGGGGCGGCGGCGTCGAGCTTGCTGACCGGGCTGTTCTCGGAGGCGAGCGCAACCGAGAGCGAAAGCCAGCGTGAGGCCAAGCGCAACTTGATCGTCAGCCTGGTTACCGGCCTTGCGGCGACCACTGGCCTGGATGCCGCGACCGCGACCGGGGCGGCTGCGGGGGCTGTGGATAACAACTGGCTGGCGACCCAGCAGTTGGTGCAGGCGAAGAAGGAGTTGAAAGAGGCTCAAGGACGGATAGCTGAACTCAAGGTTATCGCTAAATGGGCATTCATCAGCAGAAAGCAGGATTTGTTGACGCAGACGGGCGTGGGTGCCGGATTGCTTCAGGCAGGGTTCGACGACATCAAAGGTTTAGCCGATTTCATCATGCACCCGATCGACGGGCTCAACGGAATGAAGCAGCTGGTGAGCGATCCGCAGGTGAGGAAGCAGTTCGGTGATGAAATCGTCAACGAGCTTAACGCGAAGATAGATCGTGTAACTATTGCTCTTGAGCAGGGGGGCGACGATAAAGCGTATCAGTTGGGCCAGGATCTTGGGGAACTGGTCTGGCAGGTCGGGAGCATTGCCACGGGAGTCGGTGGGGTAGCCAAGGGGGGGGTAAAGCTGGCAAGTGTCGGCATCAAGCTTGGGACCCGCAGCCTGGAGAATATGGCGGGCATGGGGCGTTTCGAAAAGCTCTTGGCCAAGGGCGGGCAATTCAATCCCAATGGTACGCCTGTGATGGACTTCCGGGCTTTGAGCAACGCACAGAAGAGCATCGTTGGTGACCTGATGGGCGGCGAGCGTATTCAGCAGATCGTTCCGGGTGCGCAGAAGATTGGTCGAGCACCTGACATTGGGCAGACGGGTATTGATGATCTGTACAAGGTCAGCAAGCCTGATGTGGACTTCCTGATTGTCGAATACAAGTTCGGGTCTTCGACGCTCAAGCAGACCAAGGATGGCATGCAGATGAGCGATAGCTGGTTGACAGGCGCGAACACTAACTACAATCGCGTCCTCGAGTCCGTCAGCGGAGATGCGCGCGAAGCGCAGAGAATCCGTCAAGCGATGGCTGCGGGACGTGTCGAGAAGTGGCTAGTACACACCGATCCTTTCGGCAACGTAACCGTTGGCGTTCTGGATAAGGCTGGCAAATACGTGGTCAACCCTACGGCCACTTCCAAGTTACTGGGGATTAAGTGATGAAGCTGCGCGCACCTCTGGGAGAGCCCGCTTATTGGGCTGAGTGGGTTGCTTTTGGGGATGAGTCGATCGATCTTGGCTGGCAAACGGCCAGTAAGCCTTTCGGTGATCCATCGTATGGGCCACAGTATCTGTTCGAGCTGGCGCAGGACCATTGGCATCAAATGTTGCGTCGTTACTCTGCCGGGCTGCCTGTTTCATCCTTGGCGCATTACTTTCCTGGTTTGCTAGAAGCCTGGGAGCGCTCTCAAGCGCTGGGTGGTGAGCAATGGAATGAACAGCAGCGCTATACCCGCAATGCCTGGCGAGTCAACTATGACCACTACATCGTCTGCTTTTGGATCGTGGGCCTGGCGTTGGCGCTGGAAATACCAGACGATCAATGGCAGCGATTGGTCAGGTTGGTGGGAAACGAGGGTGAGGACAATCTGCTGGACCGTGTCATGGCGATCCGCTCGCCGCAAAGACGGATCGGCAACGAACTGCTGTACCCCAGGCCTTACGAACGACTGCAAGCGGCCATTGATGCGCCACCCGACCAGCAAGCCGGCCTGTTGCTGGAATTCGTCGACCACTGGTACACCGAGGTGGGTAGCGGCGCGCGCTCCGGCAAATACCCCCAGGCAGCTGCATTCAAGCACCCTTACTGGTATCGCTATGGCGATGAGAATTTTGCCGGTGGCGCCTACTTTGGTCGCTGGTGTGTCGAGGCGGTAGCTGTGGTCAAGGCGTTCGGCTTGGATGATCGGCTCTGCCTCGGCCATCAGCATTATCCCCAGGCACTTTTGCATGAAGCGTCGCCGTTACCCCCTCCACCGGTAGCGCAGCCCGAAAAGCGCAGCTTCTGGCAGAAATTGTTGGGTAGATAAAAACCGGTGTGCGCGATCGTTTGCCTGAGTGTTCGATTGGAATTATTGAGGGGTGCATCGAAATGAGGGACGAATTTTTCCAGTCGTTCATCGCCAACATGGGGGAGGGAAGACGCTGTGAGGTGGTGCCGGCCTCGACGATCGACAAATATCGCACCGCGCTACCAGATGCTTTATTGGGATACTGGCAGAAAGAAGGCTGGTGTTCTTATGCGGACGGCCTGTTCTGGCTCGTTGATCCAAGCGTGTACAAGGACACGCTCGACAGCTGGCTTGAAGGTACCGAACTGGCAGCGATTGACAATTATCATGTCATCGCCAGGGATGCGTTCGGTTCGCTGTATGCCTGGGGCGAGCGCTATCAACGCAAGATAACGCTACTCAGCCTTACGGGTCGCATCGTTGCATTGAAAAACCAGCTCCAGAAGGTTAATCCTGAGCCGGACCGGGCAGTTGGCATTTTCTTGGGTATGTCGAAGCCGGAAAACTTCGATTTCGAAGACGAACAGGGTAAACCCCTGTTTCAGCGAGCGCTGAACAAGCTCGGGCCAGTTGCTGCCAATGAGATGTACGCTTTTGAGCCCGCGCTGTGTATTGGCGGGCGGGCTGATCTTGAGCATCTGGTGAAGGTCGACATGGATGTTCACTTGATGATTCTGGACCAGCTCCGGCGTTGATGGGGTAGGGCCTGTGGGATTGGGCGCTGCTTGCACAGCGCATCGCGAGCGTTGCTCGCTCCTACAGGAGATCGCACCCCTGGTAGGAGCGAGCGCAGCTCGCGATGCGCCGCGCGGGCGGCGCTCGATCTCACCGGCCCATGCCAAGCTCCGCATCATCCAACAAGGCCTTGGCCAGCGCGCTCAAGTAATGCGCGGCCCAGATCAATTGCGGGTCGTTGTCCATCACGGCGGTCAGCGTTAGGTCGCGCACGCAGCCCAGCAATTCCGAGGCCTGGTCGCGGGCGTGCTGGCAGGGGATGCCGGGGGCGATCTGGAACAAGGGTTGTTTGAAGGTTTCGCCTTGGTAGAAGCAGGTTTTGCCGGGGGTGGTGCGGTTGTCTGCGGTCATGTGTTCTCTCCCTGAGTTGTTGAGGTGGATGGGGCGATCATCACAGCCTGAGGGAGGGTGGGTTGGGGACGATTTTTTCATGACGCTTTCTCATGTCATTACCCCACCCAATCGTTTCCACACGAAGGGTGGCGGTTGTACACGGAGTGGAAAACCAGGCATGAGAACCCCGGCAGGCCTTGCGGCCTTCCGTATACAACCGCCATGACGGCAGCCGCACTCTCATTGATTGTCAGGTTTCCACACCCGATCGCTGAACCATTCAGCGACCCGGAAAGCCTAGAGAGACGGGTTTCCAGTAACAATCAGACGCGAGCCGACAGGGTTTGTAGGATATTTTGCGGGTGGTGCTGGTACCAGTGCGGTTTTGTAGGAAATGCCGGGGGATGTTGTGAGGCTTTTGCGCCTGTTCTGAGCTGGGGCTGCTGCGCAGCCCATCGCGAGCTTTGCTCGCTCCTACCGGATTTGCGTAGGCTTGGCCTGGTAGGAGCGAGCGCAGCTCGCGATGCGCCGTGCTGGCGGCGCTCGATCTCACAGGCGCAACCTCAAACCGGTCCCTCACCCCCGCACAATCTGGTTCTTCCCCTGCCGCTTGGCCTGATACATCGCCGCATCCGCCCGCGCAAACAAGCTATCCAGCACCTCGTCCTCATCCGTCAACCCGGTCAGCCCCTGGCTCACCGTCACGTTGTACGCCTCATCCCCATGGCTGAACCCCAACCGCTGAATCTCCCGCTGCAACCGCTCGGCAATCTGCTCGGCCACCTGTGCCGTACAACCAGGAAACACCGCCGCGAACTCCTCGCCGCCAATGCGCCCGAACAAATCACCCCGGCGCAATACCGCCTTGCCCGTGTCGGCAATGCGCTGCAGCACCTGGTCGCCCTCCTGGTGCCCGTAACTGTCATTGATGCGCTTGAAATCATCGATATCCAGCAACAGGAACGCCAGCGGCGTACCCGCTTCGCGGGCGTCGTCGAAGGCCTGCTGGGCGCAGTCGAAAAAATGCCGGCGGTTGCTGCTCTGGGTCAGCACATCGGTCGTCGCCAGGCGGTGCAGCTCGCCTTCGAGCTGTTTCTTCTCGGTGATGTCCTCGGCAATGCCAACGATGATTACCCGGTCGCCCTCAAGCTGCTGGTTGATGTAGCACTTGTCGCTCAGCCAGCGCACCTCGCCGCTGGCATTGAGAATGCGGTACTCGCGGTCTTCCACTGCACCCTTGAGCAGCACCTGGGCCAGGCTGCGTTCAGCGTATTCCAGGTCGTCGGGGTAGATACTGTCGCGCCATTCGTTGTAGTCGGCCAGCACCTGGCTGACCGGGCGGCCGAAGATGCGTTCGTAGGCCGGGCTTACATACAGCACCTGGCGGGTTTCCCAGTCAAAGGCCCACAGCACGGCATTGACGCTGTCGAGCAGCGAGCTGTAAAGCTGCTCGCGCTCGCTCAGGCGGGCAACCTCGCCCTGTGCGTGAAGCAGGGCCAGCAAGGTTTGGGCGGCGGCGGGAGGGGCATTGCCGGGCAGGGTGGAATCGATAGTCTTGGCCATGGGCACGGAGCGGTTTCTCGACAGGGAAGCGCGCGGCCAGCAACCAGCCCGCCCGCGGGCGATGTGCAGGTTTTGAGTGGATTTTCAGGGGTTAAGTTCCAGCCTGGCATGCCCCATTGCGGGGCATGCCGATCAACGGCGGTCAGGCCCCGGTGGGGCGCAGGGAGTAGGTTTTAAGCTGCGCGGCGAACTCGTGCAGGGCGTGAATGCCACTGGCTTCGGCTTCGTGCACCCAATCCTTCATGGCCGCCAGCATGTCGTGGCCATTGGCGCTGGTGCGGGCCCAGATCTGCTGCAGGGCCAGGCGCTTCTCGTAGATGGTTTTCAACGCCTGGCTGTGGGCGAGCAGCGACTCGATGCGCACATGGTGGCGGTCTTCGAGCAGGCTGGTTTCCCGCGACAGCAGGCGCTTGGCGCGGCGGAAGCGGTGGCGCACCGAGGCGTCGACCTTGGCCAGCTCCTGCTTGACCAACGGGCCGATCACCAGCTTGCGGTACTGGGCCATGATCTGGAACCGGTTGTTCAAGATGGCCATGGCGGTGTCCATGTCCAGGCTGGCCTTGCCCTCCACCCGGTGGGCGATGGGCGCCACGCGCTGCACCTTGGCCAGGCGCAGCAGGCTGAACAGGCGGATCCACGCCCAGCCCATGTCGAACTCCCAGCGTTTCACCGAAAGCTTCGCCGAGTTGGGGTAGGTGTGGTGGTTGTTGTGCAACTCTTCACCGCCGATGACGATACCCCACGGCACCAGGTTGGTGGCCGCGTCGCGGCATTCGAAGTTGCGATAACCCACCGCATGGCCCAGGCCATTGACCACGCCGGCCGCCCAGAACGGAATCCACATCATCTGCACCGCCCAGATGGTGATGCCGATGGTGCCGAACAGCAGCAGGTCGAGCACCGCCATCAGGGCGATGCCGCCGAGCTTGTAACGCGAGTAGAGGTTGCGCTCGACCCAGTCATCGGGGCAGTTCTTGCCGTAGATACGCAGGGTTTCGGGGTTGCGCGCTTCTTCCCGGTACAGCTCGGCACCCTTGCGCAACACCGTACCCAGGCCTTTGTACACCGGGCTGTGCGGGTCGTCGGGGGTTTCGCACTTGGCGTGGTGCTTGCGGTGGACGGCGGTCCACTCGCGGGTGTTCTGCGCCGTGGTCAGCCACAGCCAGAAGCGGAAGAAGTGCTTGAGCGCGCCGTTGAGCTCCAGGGCGCGGTGGGCGGAGTAGCGGTGCAGGTACACCGTGACGCTGACGATGGTCACATGGGTCATCAGCAGGGTGACGGCGACCAGTTGCCAGGCCGACAAGTCGAGCAGGCCGTTGTACCACATAGGCAGGAAAACCCTCGGGATTGCAGGGAAGAGGGGCTGATTATCCCTTGGTGGGGAAATAAAACCAGTCACCCTTTCAGATAGGAAGTCACGGCATGTTTCATGCCTTTATAATCGCCCTTCCTTTTCAATGGATTATTCGCTCCGACATGTCTGTCTCCGTCCGCGACGCATTGCGCATGGCTGCGCTCTATGTGGTGTTTTCGATCCTCTGGCTGGTGCTGTCGGAGGGGGTGCTGCGCACGATGTCCGACGACCCGCTGGCACTGACCGTGGGGCGGCAGATCAATGTGGTGATCTGGGTACTGGTCAGCGCCTTGCTGATTTTCGTGACCCGGGCGCGGCTGCTCAACTTCATCGGCATCGGCGCCCGGCTGCGCCGCGACGACCGTGAGCGCCTGCGCATGGCCGCGGCGGTGTTCGACAGCACTTTGGAAGGGGTGCTGGTGACCGACCGTCGCGGCCTGATCGTGCACGTTAACCGCGCGTTCATGCGCATCACCGGTTACCAACAGGAAGAAGTGCTGGGCCAGCGCCCGAGCAAGTTCAAGTCGGGCCGCCACGGGGTGCCGTTCTACCAGCAGATCTACGCCACCCTGGCCGAGAAGGGTGAATGGAGCGGGGAAATCTGGAACCGCCGCAAAAGCGGTGAAATTTACCCACAATGGCAGACGATCTGTGCCATTAGTGACGATAACGGTGAATTGAGCCACTACGTGGCAGTGTTCAGCGACATCAGTGCGATCAAGCATTCGGAGCAGGAACTGGCCTACCTGGCCCACCACGACCCGCTCACCGGGCTGCCCAACCGCCTGTTGTTCAACGACCGTGCCGAGCAGGCACTGGCTGCGGCGCAGGCCAACAAGCGCGGCTGCGCCTTGCTGCTGCTGGACCTCGACCATTTCCAGAGCATCAACGATGGCCTGGGCCATACCATTGGCGACCAGTTGCTCAAGCTGGTGGGCGAACGCCTGCGTGAGGTGCTGGGCAGTGGCGTGACCCTGGCACGCCTGGGCGGCGACGAATTTGGCGTGCTGGCGGAGAACTGCCAGCAGGTGGGCCAGGCCGGCAAGCTGGCGCAGCTGATTATCGAGCGCATGCGCGAGCCGTTCGACTTCGACGGGCATCGGCTGTTCATCAGCGCCAGCGTGGGCATCAGCCTGTTCCCCAGCGATGCCCTGAGCGCCGAGCAGTTGCTGCGCAATGCCGACTCGGCGTTGTTCAAGGCCAAGGGCAATGGCCGCGCCTGCTACGCGCTGTACACCGAGGAGCTGACCGCCCACGCCCAGCACCGGGTGGAAACGGCCGGCGAGCTGCGCCAGGCGCTGGCCCAGGACGAGTTGCGGGTGTTCTACCAGCCGGTACACGACCTGTTCACCGGGAAAATGGTCGGCGTCGAGGCGCTGGCGCGCTGGCAGCACCCCCAGCGCGGGCTGGTGCCGCCGGGTGAGTTCATTCCAATTGCCGAGCGCACCGGGTTGATTGCCGAGATCGATGCCTGGGTGCTGCGCCAGGCATGCCGGCAGATGGTGCACTGGCAAGGTGAAGGCCGCGGGTTGGCGTTCGTGGCGGTCAATATCTCCAGCCGCCTGTTTGGCCAGCACGAGTTGTACCGGCAGGTGGCCGAGGTGCTGCACGAAACCGGCCTGGACCCAGCGCTGCTGGAGCTGGAGGTGACCGAGAGTGCGGTGATGGAAGACCCGGAGGTGGCGCTGGAGCAGCTGCATCGCCTGCGTGAGCTGGGCTTGAACCTGGCCATCGATGATTTCGGCACGGGGTATTCGTCGTTGCTGCGGCTCAAGCGCATGCCGGTGCAGAAGCTGAAGATCGATCAGGGCTTTGTGGCTGGCTTGCCGCAGGATGACGATGATATCGCGATTGTGCGGGTGATCATCGCCTTGGCGCGGAGCATGGGCATGCAGGTGCATGCCGAAGGGATCGAGCAGGCTGAACAGGCACAATTTCTGTTGGCGCAGCAGTGCCAGTTGGGGCAAGGGTATTGGTTCGGGCGGCCAGTGCCAGCGGGGGCGTTGAATTGGGGGTGAGCAAGCGCGCCGCCGTGGCGGCGCATCGCGAGCTGCGCTCGCTCCTACCACCCCCGTAGGAGCGAGCGCAGCTCGCGATCCGCCTCAACGCTTGTTCAAGCCCTTCGCCAGCCGGTCGCCACCCAGCTGAATCACCGCCACCAACGCCACCAGCATGGCAATCACGGTCAACATGATCTGGCTGTCGAAGCGCTGGTAGCCGTACCGGTAGGCAATGTCGCCAAGCCCCCCGGCGCCAATGGCCCCGGCCATGGCTGATGAATTGATCAGCGTCACCAGGGTGATGGTGAAGCCACCGACGATTCCCGGTAGCGCCTCAGGCAGCAGCACGTGCCAAACAATGTGCCAGCGCCGGCAGCCCATGGCCTGGGCCGCCTCCACCAAACCATGGTCGACCTCGCGCAGGCTCACCTCGGCAATGCGCGCAAAGAACGGCGTGGCAGCAATGGTCAGCGGCACCACGGCGGCCCACACACCATAGGTGGTGCCCACCAGCAGGCGGGTGAAGGGGATCAGCGCGACCATCAGGATCAGGAACGGCACCGAGCGGAACAGGTTGACGAACGCGCCCAGCACCCGGTTCAGCAGCGGCGCCTGGAAAATCCCGCCCTTGTCGCTGGTGACCAACAGCACCGCCATCGGCACCCCAACCAGCAGCGCGATCAACGACGACACGCCCACCATCAGCAGGGTGTCGAGCAAGCCTTCAAGCAGGCGGTCAAACCACATGGCCCAGTACCTCCACGTCCTCGGCCCAGCGGCGGGCACGCTCCAGCAGTTGATGGGTGTCGTGCGGTGCGCCTTGCACCGCCAGTATCAGCAGCCCCAGGGCATGCCCGCCCACGGTTTCCACGCCGCCCTGGAGCAGGCGCACATGCCCGCCAAGGTCTGCGAACAGGTCGGACAGCGCCGGCTCGCCGAGCACGCTGAGCTTGAGTACCACGGCACTGTCGTGGCCAACGGGGCTGGCGCGCAGTCTGGCTTGCAGGGCTTCGGGCAGCTTGGTCTGCAAGGGCGCCAGCAGGGTACGGGTGACCTCGTGGCGCGGGCTGCCGAACACCCGCCAGACCTCACCCTGCTCCACTACTTCGCCGCGCTCCAGCACCACCACGCGGTGGCAGATGTCGCGGATCACTGCCATTTCATGGGTAATCAGCACCACGGTCAGGCCCAGGCGCTGGTTGATGTCGCGCAGCAGTTCAAGGATCGACGCGGTGGTTTCCGGGTCCAGCGCCGAGGTGGCCTCGTCGCACAGCAGAATCTCCGGGTCGTGTACCAGTGCCCGGGCAATGCCTACACGCTGCTTCTGGCCGCCGGACAGCTGCGCCGGGTAGACGTGGTGTTTTTCCTGCAGGCCAACCAGCTCCAGCAGCGCGCGTACCTTGCGCTGGCGCTCGGCCTTGGCCACACCGGCCACCTTCAGCGGCAGTTCCACGTTCTGCCACACGGTTTTGGCCGACATCAGGTTGAAATGCTGGAAGATCATGCCGATGCGCCGGCGCAGCGCCACCAGGTGGTCCTCGTCGAACGGCGCGATGTCTACCTGGTCGATCAGCACCCGGCCCTGGCTGGGTTGCTCCAGGCGGTTGATGGTGCGCAGCAGCGACGACTTGCCGGCACCGCTGCGGCCGATGATGCCGAAAATCTCGCCACGCTGGATGTTCAGGTCGATGCCTTGCAGGGCAGGTTGCGCTTGGCCTGGGTAGGTTTTGCCCAGGCCGATGAAGCGGATGTGGGCCTGGTTGACCTCCGGGCGCAGGGCCTGCTCCCTGGCCGTTGGCGGCGATGGTTGTGCGGTGGGCGCCCGGAGCGCGTTGGCCTGGCTCATGTCAGCCTTCCCAACCGGCCTGGTACAGGCTGCCGTGGGCTTTGTTCAGCGCGGCGCGCACCGCCGGCGAGTGCTGGTAGATATCGACGAACTTGGCCAGGCGGGGGTCGTCCTTGCTTTGCGGGCGAATCACGAACTGGATCACGTACTCCTTGTTTTCCAGGCCGTCGAACAGCAGCGCCGAGGTGGCATCGAAGCTGTTGGCCAGGCGGATGTAGGCCGGGTAGCCCTGCACCAGGTCGGCATCGTCATAGGCACGCACCAGCTGCACGGCCTCGACCTGAAGGATTTTCAGCTTTTTCGGGTTGGCGGTGATGTCGTCCTCGGTGGCCTTGTAGCCCACCCCGGGCTTGAGGGTAATCAGGCCAGCCTTGGCCAGCAGCTGCAGGCCCCGGCCACTGTTGATCGGGTCGTTGGCGATGGCCACGCTGGCGCCTTCTGGCAACTCGGCGAAGGATGTGTACTTTTTCGAGTACAGGCCGACGTTGTTGATGATGCCCGGGGCGTAGGGCACCAGGTTGAAGCCAGCGGCGGCCTTGGCATTTTCCAGGAACGGGATGTGCTGGAAGTAGTTCACGTCGATGTCGCCGCTGTTGAGGCTGACATTGGGGGCGATCCAGTCGCTGAATTCGATCAGCTTCACGTCCAGGCCTTGCTTGTGCGCTTCTTCCACCGCCGCTTCCAGCGGGATGGCGAAGGCCGAGGTGGTGCCGATTTTCAACGGCTCGGCGGCCAGCACGCTGGCGGACAGGCTCAGGCCCAGGGCGATGGCCGCGACGGGCCGAAACAGTTTCTCAAGCATGGTGCAGGGCTCCAGTCGGGGCAGGGGTGTGGCGGTAGGCCGAACCTGGGTGGTCGGCGGGCAAGTGCGGGTGGTCACCCTGGAACAGCTTTTCGCGCAGGGTGCCGTCGGCGTAGGCGGTTTTGTAGCGGCCGCGCTGTTGCAGTTGCGGCACCACCAGGTCGATGAAGTCCTCGTAGCTTTCCGGGGTGACGGTGCGGGTCAGGTTGAAACCGTCCAGGCCGGTGTCGTCGATCCAGGCGATCAGCTGTTCGGCCACCTGCTCGGGCGCGCCGACCAGGGTCACGTAGCGCCCGCCGAGGGCGTGCTGCTGCAGCAGGCGGCGGCGGGTCCAGGCGTTGTCCTGAAGCTGGCGGGTCGCCGACTGGATGGCGTTGCCCTTGCTGGCACCAATCGGCTCGTCCAGGCCGTAGGCGGCGAAGTCGATACCGGTGGAGGCGGCGAAGTGCGCCACGCCGGCTTCTGCGCTGGCATGCTGCAGGTATTCGGCATGCTTGGCCTGCGCCTGCTGCTCGGTGGGCGCAACGATCACGGTGATGCCCATGAACACCTTCACCGCCTGCGGGTCACGGCCTGCGGCCTGGGCCGCGGCGCGCACCTTGTCGACCTGGGCACGGGTGGCGGCCTTGTCCTGGCCGCTGATGAACACGCATTCGGCATGGTTGCCGGCAAAGGCCAGGCCACGTGGCGAGCTGCCGGCCTGGAACAGCACCGGGGTGCGCTGCGGCGAGGGTTCGCACAGGTGGTAGCCCTCGACCTGGTAGAACTCGCCCTGGTGGCGCACCTTGCGCACCTTGGCCGGCTCTGCGTACACCCGCCGTGCGCGGTCGTTGACCACGGCGTCGTCGGCCCAGCTGCCTTCAAGCAGCTTGTACAGCACTTGCAGGTACTCGTCGGCCTGGTCGTAGCGGCGGTCGTGCTCGGGCTGGTGGGCCAGGCCCATGGCCCGGGCGGCGCTGTCGAGGTAGCCGGTGACGATGTTCCAGCCCACCCGGCCGTTGCTCAGGTGGTCCAGGGTCGACAGGCGCCGGGCGAACAGGTACGGCGCCTCGTAGGTGAGGTTGGCGGTCAGGCCGAAGCCCAGGTGGCGGGTGACCGCGGCCATGGCCGACACCAGCAGCAGCGGGTCGTTGACCGGCAGCTGGATCGACTCCTTGAGGGGGACGTCCACCGACTGGCCATAGACGTCGTAGGTGCCGACGATGTCGGCGATGAACAGGCCGTCGAACAGGCCGCGTTCGAGCAGGCGCGCCAGGTCGGTCCAGTAGGCGAGGGTCTTGTACTGGGTGGAGGTGTCCCGTGGGTGGGTCCACAGGCCGTGGTTGATGTGCCCGATGCAGTTCATGTTGAAGGCATTGAGCAGGATCTGCTTGGCCATCAGATGGTCCCCCGGCGTGGTGGGTGCTCGTCGTTGAGGTAGTAGTTGCCGATGGCGTGGTACTTCCAGCGCACCGGGTCGTGCAGGGTGTGCACGCGGGCGTTGCGCCAGTGGCGGTCGAGGTTGTGCTCGGCCAGGGTGGCCTGGCTGCCGGCCAGCTCGAACAGCGTGGTGCCGGCGGCAAGCGAGATGTCGGTGCTGATGGCGCGGGCTTCGGCCACGGCAATGGACGCAGCGGCGACCTTGTCGGCGGTGCTGTCCAGCTGGGCCTGGTCGAGGTATTCGCCAGCCCGTTCCAGCAGCGCTTCGGCGGCGTGCAGGCGGATGGCCAGGTGGCCGAAGCTTTTCAGGGTCAGTGGGTCGTCGCTGGCCTTGTCCAAGCCCGAGTCGACCCAGGGCCGGCTGCGGGTACGCACGAAGTGCAGGGCGTCTTCGAAGGCGGCGCGGGCGATGCCGGTGTCGATGGCGGCGTGAAGGATCTGCGCCAGCGGGCCGACCGGGGTGGGGCGCTCGAAGGCGCTCTGGAACGGCACCACGTCGGCTTCGTCGACGTACACGTTGTCGAACTGTACCGAGCCGCTGCCGGTGGTGCGCTGGCCGAAGCCGCTCCAGTCGTCGATCACCTGCAGGCCCTGGCTGGCGGCGGGCACGAAGGCCAGTTGCTGGCGGCCTTGCTCGTCGATCACCGAGGTGGGGATACGCTGGGCGTAGAGGGCGCCGGTGGCGTAGAACTTGCGGCCGTTGATGCGGTAGCCGGCGCCGTCGCGGGTCAGGCGGGTGGTGCGGTCGTTGGCGGTTTTCGTGCCCAGTTCGGCCAGGGCATTGCCGAAGCGGCGGCCGGCCAGCACTTCGGCGTAGAGGCGGCGTTGCTGTTCGGGGCTGCCGTTCACGCGCAGCACTTCAAGGGCGTAGAAGTGGTTTTGCGGGATTTGCCCAAGGGAGGCGTCGGCCTGGGCGATGCGGGCGATCACCTTGGCCAGGGTGACGTTGGACACACCTGCGCCGCCAAAGGCCTTGGGTACGCTGATGGCCCACAGGCCAGAGCGGGTGAACAACTCCAGCTCAGGGTGGGGCAGGCGGCGTTCGCGGTCGCGCAGGGCGCTGTCGCGGTGCAGCTGCTGGGCAAGGTGCTCGGCGGCTTCGAGGGCCTGGGTGTCGGTGGTGATGAGCGATGTTGTCATGGTGGTCTCCGGGGCCATGGGGTCGTTTTGCGGCCCATTCGCGACCTTTGGTCGCTCCTACGGTAGGAGCGACCGTAGGTCGCGATTGGGCTGCAACGCAGCCCCCTACGCCCTCAAATCAGATCCAGGAATGCCGCGCAGGCAAGGTCCCATTCAGGTGGTAGGCCCCAACCGCGTGGTACTTCCAGCGCACCGGGTCGTGCAGGGTGTGCACGCGGGCATTGCGCCAGTGCCGGTCGAGGTTGAACTCGGCCAGGGTCGCGCGGCTGCCAGCCAGTTCGAACAGCTTCTCGCTGGCCTGCAGGGCGATCTCGGTGGTGAGCACCTTGGCCTCGGCCACGGCGATCGAGGCCCGCGCCGCGGCAGCGGCATCGACCGGCCCTGCATTGACCTCGTCGAGTACCCGCGCCGCTCTGCGCAGCAGCGCTTGGGCGGCATGCAGTTCAAGCTTCAGGCGGCCGATATCGGCAATCACGTACAGGTCATCGCTGGCGCGCTCGACCTTGGCCTCGACCCACGGCCGGGCCTTCTCGCGAACGAAGGCGATGGCATCGTCGATGGCGGCCTCGGCAATGCCGGCGTCGATGGCAGCCTGGATCAACTGCGAAACCGCACCCTGGATGTTGGGCAGGTCGTGCTGGCGCCAGTTGTCGATCACCAGCTCCGCGTCCACCGGCACCTGGTCGAGTAGCACGGTGCCGCTGGCGGTGGTGCGCTGGCCGAAGCCAGACCAGTCATCGACGATGCGCAGCCCAGGGCTTGCGCGGCGGATGAAGGCGAGGCGCTGGCGGCCTTCGTCGTCCAGGGCCTTGACCGCTACCCAGTGGGCGAACAGGGCGCCGGTGGAGTAGAACTTCTCGCCGCTAACGCGATAGCCATCGGCGCTGCGGGTGATGCGGGCCTTGAGTGTCAGGGTGTCCTTGGTGCCGCGCTCGGGGCCGGCGTTGCCGATGCGCCAGCCGTCCAGCACGCTGCGAAAAATCAGCGCCTGCTGGGCCTCGGTGGCGGTCAGGCGCAGCAGTTGCAGCAGGCCGAACTGGTTTTGCGGGATCTGCCCCAGGGCCGGGTCGGCGGCGCTGATGATGCGAAACACTTCGGCGATGGTGGCGAAGGATACGTCGGGGCCGCCGTGGGCCTTGGGCACGCTGATGCTGCCCAGGCCGCTGCGGGTGAACTGTTCGATCTCGGCCCAAGGCAGCTTGCGTTGGCGGTCGCGGCGGGCGGCCTGCTCACGGGCGGCATCGGCCAGTTCGCGGGCGGCTTGCAGGGCTTCGGCGTCGTTGCGCAACACCTTGGCCGGCAGCAGCAGGGGCGAGCTGTCGAGGTCGCTGTGGAAGGGGGTATTTGGCTGGATGGTCATCAGAACCGAACCTCACAAAGTGGATGCGTCGCTTCAGCTGATGGCGACAGGCTTGTGCTGGTCCGGTGGTCCGGTCCATATACCCTAATGGCTTATTAAAGGTTTATGAGCTAACTCTTTGGAATATAGATAGAAGAGGGGAGTTGTGTAGGGCGTGATGGCCTCTTCGCGGGGCGAGCCCGCTCCTACAAGCGAGCGCGATGCCCTTGTAGGCGCGGGCTTGCCCCGCGAAGAGGCCGGCAAGGTTTACTCGGAAGCCGCGGTCCCGAGGAACTTGCGCAAAAACTGCCGGGTACGTTCCTCACGGGGGTTGGCGAACAGCGCCTTGGCCTCGCCCTGTTCCACGATCACGCCTTTGTCGAAGAAGATCACCCGGTTCGCCACGTCCCGGGCAAAGCTCATTTCGTGGGTGACGATGATCATGGTGCGCTTTTCCTCGGCCAGGCCGCGGATGGTTTCCAGCACTTCGCCCACCAGTTCCGGGTCGAGCGCCGAGGTGGGCTCGTCGAACAGGATCACCTCAGGCTCCATGGCGAGGGCCCGGGCAATCGCCACCCGTTGCTGCTGGCCACCGGACAGGCGCCGTGGGTAGGCGTCTTCCTTGCCCGCCAGGCCAACCTTGGCCAACAGGCGCCGGCCCAGCGCGATGGCCTGCTCGCGCGGGGTTTTCTTGACGATCACCGGCCCTTCGATGACGTTGTCCAGGGCGGTGCGGTGGGGGAACAGGTTGAAGTTCTGGAACACGAACCCGGCTTGCTGGCGCAAACGGCGGATCGCGCCCTGCTGGCCACCCAGCGGGCGGTTGGCGTCGATGCTGATGCTGCCGATGCGGATGCGCCCGGCATCCGGGGTTTCCAGCAGGTTGAGGCAGCGCAGGAAGGTGGTTTTGCCCGAGCCGCTGGGGCCGATGATCGCCACCACTTCGCCCGGCTGCACGGTCAGGTCGATGCCGTTGAGCACGGTCTGGCCCTTGAACCGCTTGGTCAGGCCTTCTACTACGATCATCGTCAGTGCTCCTGGTCGTGCTGGTTGACCCGCGCTTCCATGCGGTTCTGGAAGTGCGCGAGGATGCTGCACAGCACCCAGTAGATCACCGCCACTGCCAGGTACATGGTGAACACTTCGAAGGTGCGTGCGGTAATCAGCTGCGCCTGGCGGAACAGTTCAGGCACCTGGATGGTCGCCGCCAGGGCGGTGTCCTTGACCAGCGAGATGAAGCTGTTGCCCAGCGGCGGCAGCGCAGTGCGCAGCGCCTGCGGCAGGATCGCCCGGCGCATGGCCTGGGTGCGGGTCATGCCGATGCTGGCGGCGGCTTCCCACTGGCCGCGGTCGATGGAAGAAATGGCCGCGCGCAGGATTTCGCAGATGTACGCGGCCATGTTCAGCGACAAGCCGATCAGCGAGGCTGGAATCGGGTCCAGTTCTATGCCGATCTGTGGCATGCCGAAGTAGATCACGAACAGCTGCACCAGCAGCGGCGTGCCGCGAAAGAACGACACGTAGATGCGCGCCAGCCAGTCCAGCGGCAGGATCTTCGACAGCCGCATCAGCGCCAGGGCAAAGCCCAGCACCAGGCCGAAGAACATGCCGCCGACACTCAGCAGCACCGTGTAGCCCGCGCCCTTCAACAGAAAGGGCGCGGAGTCGGTAACGAGTTGCAGGCTTTCAGCGATCATTGGGTGACGTCAGCACCGAAGTATTTCTGCGACAGCTTGGCCAGCGTGCCGTCGGCCTTGAGCTTGTCGATGGCCTTGTTGATGGCGGCCAGCAACTCAGGCTCACCCTTGCGCAGGGCCACGCCGCTTTCCAGGCGCGAGAAGGCGGCGCCGGCAAGTTCGGTGTCCGTGGCTTTTTGCGCGTATTCCAGGGCCGCCAGGCGGTCGATCAGAATGGCGTCGATGCGGCCGTTGCGAAGGTCGGCGAACTTGCTTGGGTCGTCTTCATAGGTGCGCACATCGGCTTTGGGCACGTCTTGCTTGACCCATTGCTCGTAGTTGGTGCCCAGGCCCACGCCAACTTTCTTGCCGGCCAGGTCCTGGGCGGTCTTGATGTTCAGCTGCTCGGCCTTTTTCTTCAGGATCAGCGCCTGGATGCCGGAGATGGTGTAGGGCTCGGAGAAGTCGTACTTCTTCTTGCGCTCATCGGAGATGGTCACCTGGTTCACCACCACGTCGAGGCGCTTGGACTCCAGGGCGGCAAGAATGCCGTCCCACTTGGTGGGCTGAATCTTGGCCTTGACCCCCAGCTCCTTGGCCAGCAGCTCGGACAGCTCCACTTCGAAGCCGGTGAGCTTGCCGTTCTCATCCTGGAAGCTGAAGGGCGGGTAGGTGCCTTCGAGGCCGACGTTGATCACGCCTTTTTCCTGGATGGCCTTCAATTGCTCGCCGGCGAAGGCTTGGCCGAGCAGGCCGGCGCCCAGCAGGATGGCCAGGCTGGCGTTGAGTAGCGGTTTGGCGAATTTCGACATGTCAGGCCCCGCGCTTGTTGTGGAAGTAGTGGGTGGCGACTATAGAATCCGGCTGATAGGCCAGGAAATAATAAAAACTTATGTTGTTATGCTTTTTAATGCATTTGTCATTCGATGGGTGCTTTGAGGGTAGGCCAGGATGCTTCCGGCGTCATCGCGGCTTATGCCCGGCTTGGTGCAGCGTGGAATAAAGCGTTGTTTTTTCCAAGGGGCGGATTTGCCGTAGAGTGGATTGCAGAGGGCAGGTCCGGCCCTTTCGCTCCTGTAGGAGCGGGCTTGCCCCGCGAAAGGGCCGGACCTGCCAATACAACTATGTCCCCTTCGGCAGGAGAACACCGTGAGCGAACAACCTTCATCCGGGCATTGGCAGTTGCACACCATCGTCAGCGGCCTGCGCGGCGCCCGTGAGCAGTGGCGCAGCCGCAATGGCCGCAGCATCGGCGAGCAGGGCGGGCGCGAACTGCCGTCGCGCGAGGCCATGCGGCAGATCCTCGAGCAGCTGTGCGGCGCACTGTTCCCGATGCGCCTGGGGCCGGTTGACCTGCGTGAAGAAAGCGAAGACTTCTATGTCGGCCACACCCTCGACGCCGCGCTGACCGCGTTGTTGGCGCAGGCGCGGCTGGAACTGCGCTATGCCGCACGGCAGAACCAAGGCGACCTGGCAGCGGTCGATGGCCAGGCCCTGCGCCTGATCCAGGATTTTGCCGCGGCCTTGCCGCAATTGCGGGTGCTGCTCGACACCGACGTGCTGGCCGCCTACCACGGCGACCCGGCAGCGCGCAGCGTCGACGAGGTGCTGCTGTGCTACCCGGGCATTCTGGCAATCATCCACCACCGCCTGGCCCACCACCTGTACCAGGCAGGGTTGCCATTGCTGGCGCGGATCAGCTCGGAGCTTGCGCATTCGGCCACCGGCATCGACATCCACCCCGGCGCGCAAATCGGCCAGAGCTTCTTCATCGACCATGGCACCGGCGTGGTGATTGGCGAAACGGCGATCATCGGCGAGCGGGTGCGGATCTACCAGGCGGTGACGCTGGGCGCCAAGCGCTTCCCCAGCGATGAGTCGGGCACGCTGCACAAAGGCCTGGCGCGCCACCCCATCGTCGAGGATGACGTGGTGATCTACGCCGGGGCGACCATCCTGGGCAGGATTACCATCGGACAAGGTTCGACCATCGGTGGCAATGTGTGGCTTACGCGCAGCGTGCCGGCAGCGAGCAACATTACCCAGGCGAATCTGCAGTTGGATTGTCAGGACAAGAACTGAGCCTGGATTTGTATGGGGTGTGCCGGCCTTTTCGCGGGGCAAGCCCGCTCCTACAAGGGTGCCCCGCGAAAGGGGCGGGGCGCCGATCAGCGCCCCGGTTCGCATTGAAATGCGATCCATGTTTAACTTGAACGCTTGTTCAATGAAAAACGCTGGTCCGCTGCCGGTGTTCAACAGGAGGATTCCTTTGCTGAACCCGTTCATTCCGAGCCTCACCTCGATTGGCGAGGTGCCCGTTTCATGAGTGCATCGTCCCCCACCCTTGCCACTGGCAAGATCCGCATGAACCCCCCGGTGTTCTACTTCGCCGCCAGTTTCATCCTGCTGTTCGGCCTGGTGGTGATCGCCTTCCCGCAAGCTGCCGGTGAATGGCTGCTGGCAGCGCAGAACTGGGCGGCCAACACGGTCGGCTGGTACTACATGCTGGCCATGACCCTGTACCTGGTGTTCGTGGTGGTTACCGCGTTGTCCGGCTACGGCAAGATCAAGCTGGGCGCCGACCATGACGAGCCCGAATTCAGCTACCTGTCATGGGCCGGCATGCTGTTCGCTGCTGGCATCAGCATCACGCTGTTCTTCTTTTGCGTGTCCGAACCGCTCACCCACATGCTCACCCCGCCCCAGGGCGAGGGCGGCACGGCCGAGGCCGGGCGCCAGGCGATGCAGATTCTGTTCCTGCACTGGGGCCTGCACGGCTGGGGCGTGTTCGCCTTCGTCGGCATGGCGCTGGCCTACTTCGCCTACCGCCACAACCTGCCGCTGGCCCTGCGCTCGGCGCTGTACCCGCTGATTGGCAAGCGCATCAACGGGCCCATCGGCTACGCGGTGGACGGCTTCGGCATCATTGCCACGGTGTTCGGCCTGGGCGCCGACATGGGCTTTGGCGTGCTGCACCTGAACGCCGGCCTCGACTACCTGTTCGGTATCAGCCACAGCCAGTGGGTGCAGGTGATCCTGATTGCCCTGATGATGGGCGCGGCCGTGGCCGTGGCGGTCGCCGGGGTGGAGAAGGGCGTGCGGGTGATGAGCGACATCAACCTGTTCCTGGCCTGCGCGCTGCTGTTGTTCGTGCTGTTCGCCGGGCCCACCCAGCACCTGTTCAACACCCTGATCCAGAACCTTGGCGACTATTTGGGCGCCCTGCCGCGCAAAAGCTTCGACGTGTACGCCTACGGCGAGCAGCGCGACTGGCTGGGTGGCTGGACGGTGTTCTACTGGGCCTGGTGGATTGCCTGGGCGCCCTTCGTGGGGCTGTTCATTGCGCGGATTTCCCGCGGGCGCACCATCCGCGAGTTCGTGTTCGGCGTGCTGCTGATTCCGCTGGGCTTCACCCTGGCGTGGATGTCGATTTTCGGCAACAGCGCACTGGACCAGGTGATCAACCATGGCATGACCGCGCTTGGCCAGTCGGCGTTGGACAACCCGTCGATGAGCCTGTACCTGCTGCTGGAAACCTACCCGTGGAGCAAGACGGTGATCGCCGTGACGGTGTTCATCAGCTTCGTGTTCTTCGTCACCTCGGCCGACTCCGGCACCGTGGTGCTGTCGACGCTGTCGGCCAAGGGCGGCGGCGCCGACGAGGACGGGCCGAACTGGCTGCGCATCTTCTGGGGCGTGATGACCGCGCTGATTACCAGCGGCCTGCTGTTCGCCGGCAGCATCGATTCGCTGAAGTCGGCGGTGGTGCTCACCTCGCTGCCTTTCTCGCTGATCTTGCTGTGCATGATGTGGGGGCTGCACAAGGCCTTCTACCTGGAGAGCCAGCGGCAGATCGCGCAGATGCACTCGCTGGCACCGTTCGCCCAGACCCGGCGTGGCCGCGGCGGCTGGCGCCAGCGCCTGAGCCAGGCGGTGCACTTCCCGTCACGTGATGAGGTGTACCGCTTCATGGACGACGTGGTGCGCCCGGCGATTGCCGATGTGCGCGAGGTGTTCGAGCAGAAGGGGTTGGTGCTGGTGACCCAGGACGACCCGAGCCATGACAACGTCAGCCTCAAGGTTGGCCATGGCGAGGAGCAGCCGTTCATCTACCAGGTGCAGATGCGTGGGTATTTCACCCCGTCGTTCGCCTTGGGTGGGTTGGGTACGCAGGAGTTGAAGAACCGTCGCTACTACCGGGCGGAGGTGCATTTGAGCGAAGGCAGCCAGAACTATGACCTGGTGGGCTACAGCAAGGAGCAGATCATCAACGACATCCTCGACCAGTACGAGCGGCACATGCAGTTCTTGCATCTGGTCAGGTAGCTGCCTGTGCGGCCCCTCTCGCGACCTGCGGTCGCTCCTACCCGGTGTGTAGGAGCGACCGTAGGTCGCGAGAGGGGCCTTTCAAAAGGGTGCATCCCCAAGGATGGTCGCCCGGTGCATGACCCGCCGATTGGGCCGGTAGTCATCCACCGCAAAATGCTGGGTCACGCGGTTGTCCCAGAACGCCACGTCATTTTCCTGCCAACGCCAGCGAATGCTGAACTCCGGCCGCGTCGCATGGGCGAACAGCAACTTGAGCAGCGCCTCGCTTTCCAGCTCGCTCAGTTCATTGATGCGCGTGGTGAACCCCTCATTGACGAACAACGCCTTGCGCCCGCTCACCGGGTGCGTGCGTACCACCGGGTGCGACAGCGGCGGGTTGTTGCGCCGGGTTGCTTCCCAGCGCGCCAGGTCTTCAGGCGTGGTGCCGAAGCGCTCCAGCGGGAACGACTTGGTGAAGTCGTGGGTGGCGGTGAGCCCGTCGAGCAGCCCTCGCAAAGGCGCCGACAAGGCCTCGAAGGCAGCGATGCCGCTGGCCCACAGGGTGTCGCCACCAAAGGCCGGCAGTTGCTTGGCGCTGAGCACCGCGCCTAGCGCGGGGGTGGGCAGGAAGGTCACGTCGGTGTGCCAGACGGCATTGTCGCGCACGTCGGTCACCGCCGTGTCGAGGATCAGCACCTGGGGCGTTTCTGGCACGTTGGGGTAGATCGGGTGGATGTGCAGGTCGCCAAAGCGCGCGGCAAAGCGTGCCTGCTGCTCGGGCTCGATGGGCTGGTCACGGAAGAACAGCACCTGGTGCTGCAACAGCGCCTGCTCGATGGCGTCACGCTCGGCGGTGGTGATTTCGCGGCTGATGTCCACGCCACTGATCTGCGCGCCGAGCGCCGGGCTGAGGGGGGTGATGGTCAGGCTCATGTCGTTCTCTTCATCAGGCGCCAGTGTGCTGGCGTGGTCAGTCGTGTTCAGTGGCTCTGGCCATGCCAGGGCACCAGCTTGCGTTGCAGGGCACGCAGGCCCATCTCCAGGGCAAAGGCGATCAGGGCGATCAGCAGGATGCCCAGCACCACCACATCGGTAACCAGGAACTGCGCCGCCGACTGCACCATGAAGCCCAGGCCGCTGGTGGCGGCGATCAGCTCGGCGGCAACCAGGGTCGACCAGCCGACGCCCAGGCCAATGCGGATGCCGGTGAGGATGTCGGGCAGGGCGCTGGGCAGGATCACGTGACGAATCAGCTGTGCCTTGCTCGCCCCCAGCGATTGCGCGGCGCGCAGCTTGGCCGGGTCGACGGTGCGCACGCCGGTGGCGGTGGCAATGGCGATGGGGGCGAAGATCGCCAGGTAGATCAGCAGCACCTTGGACAGCTCGCCAATGCCGCACCAGATGACGATCAGCGGCAGGTAGGCCAGCGGCGGAATTGGCCGGTAGAACTCGATCAGCGGGTCGAGGATGCCGCGGGCCACGCGGTTGTAGCCAATGGCGATGCCGACCGGGATGGCGGTCAGGGTGGCGGCGGCCAGGGCCAGGCCGATACGCCCAAGGCTGGCGCCCAGGTGCTGCCACAGGCTGGCGTCCATGTAGCCCTGGGTGAGCAGGGTCCAGCCTTTGGCCAGGATGTCGCCGGGTGACGGCAGAAATAGCGGTTCGACCCAGCCGGCGGCCGTCACCAGCCACCAGGCCAGCAGCAGGCTGGCCAGGGTCAGGGTGCTGATCCAGCGGGTGGGCAGGGCGCGGCGCACCTTGGCGGCGGGCCGGTCGGGGGTGGCGTGCTTGCCGGCAACCGGCAGGTTCAGGCTGTTCATGCGCGCTCCTGCAGGCTTTGGCGTTGGGCGAACACGCGGGCCAACACGTGCTCGCGGGCTTC
This sequence comes from Pantoea sp. Ap-967, assembly GCF_011752565.1. Taxonomy (GTDB): domain Bacteria; phylum Pseudomonadota; class Gammaproteobacteria; order Pseudomonadales; family Pseudomonadaceae; genus Aquipseudomonas. Next base: position 96,281 of record NZ_VWXK01000010.1, on the reverse strand, counting down.
GATGAAACGAGGGTCGGACTTGATTGCCCGGGCGGGTTCGCCGGCGGCATAGCGCTGGCCGAAGTCCAGTTGCAGGCGCTCGACCACGCGACCGGGGTTGGGTGCCAGCAGCACCAACTCGCTGGCCAGGAACACCGCTTCCTCGATGTCGTGGGTAATCAGGAACACTGGCTTGGCGGTGCGTTGCCACACCTGCAGCAGCAACTCCTGCATCTGTTCGCGGGTGAAGGCATCCAGGGCGCCGAAGGGTTCGTCCATCAGCAGCACCCGTGGGTCGGCCGCCAGCGCCCGGGCCAGGCCCACTCGCTGTTTCTGGCCGCCGGAGAGTTGCCAGATACGCCGCTCGGCAAAGCCTTCGAGGTCTACCAGGGCCAGCATCTCGCGGGCCTTGGCCTCACGTTGGGCGCGTGGCACGCCAGCCAGCTCCAGGCCGAAGGCGACGTTGCCCAGCACGTTCTGCCAGGGCAGCAGGGCATCGTCCTGGAACACCACGCCCCGCTCGGCGCCGGGGCCTTGCACCGGGTTGCCGTCGAGGCTGATACGCCCGGCGCTGGGGGCGACGAACCCGGCGATCAGGTTGAGCAGCGAGGTCTTGCCGCTGCCCGATGGCCCGAGGGCCACCAACAGCTGGCGTGGGCCCAGGCTCAGGTTGATGTCGGCCAGCACCGGGGTGGCGGCGCCGGGGTACTGTGCGCTGATGCGCTCCAGCTCAAGCAAGGCCATGACAGGCTCCCTGGGTGATAAGCGTTAGTTGGGGATGTACTGGGCGCTGACGTAGGGCGCGTAGTCCGGCAGCACCGCGTCGACCTTGCCCTGTTGCTTGAGGAAGGTGGCCGTGTCGGTCAGCGCCTGGGTGGTGGGCGCGCCCAGTGCCTTGGCCTGGTCGGCGGCCAGCGGGTAGACGTTGCCCTGCAGCAGCAGCGGAATGTCGGTTGGCTTGGCCCCGGAAAGCTTGGCCAGCTTGGCCACGTTGTCTGGGTTGGCCAGCCAGGCTTGCGGGTCTTTGCGGTAGTCGGCGTAGGCGTCGAGGGTGACTTTGGCGAAGGCCTTGACCACCTCGGGGTGCTTGCTGGCGAAGTCCTTGCGCACGATCCAGGCGTCGAAGGTGGGCGCGCCTTGCTTGGCCAGGTCGCCGGAGGTAATCAGCACCTTGCCGTTTTCCTTGGCCACGCCCAGGGCTGGGTCCCACACATAGGTGGCGTCGATGTCGCCGCGCTTCCAGGCGGCGATAATTGCCGGTGGCGCGAGGTTGAGGATCTGCACCTTGGCCGGGTCGATGTTCCACTGCTTCAGCGCGGCCAGCAGGCTGTAGTGGCCGGTGGATACGAACGGCACGGCGACTTTCTTGCCGACCAGGTCCTGTGGGGTTTTGATGCTGTCGCGGGCCACCAGCGCTTCGCCGGCACCGATCTGAGTGGCGATCAGGAAGGTTTCGACCGGCAGCTTGCGGGTAGCGGCGGCGGCCAGCGGGCTGGAGCCCAGGTAGCCGATCTGCACGTCGCCACTGGCCACGGCGGTGATCACATCGGCGCCATTGTCGAATTTGCGCCAGTCGATGCTGGCCTTGCTGGCTTTTTCATAGTCGCCATCCACTTGGGCGACCTTGGCCGGGTCGACGGTGGTCTGGTAGGCCACGGTCAGGTCGGCGGCCTGGGCCAGCCAGCTGGTGCTGGCGAGGGTCAGGGCGGCGAACAGGCGCAGCGGAGCATGCGGGATCATGGTTGAACCTCTCGTCAGGCAATGTGGGGATTGGATGAAGAGAGACTAAATGATCTAAGAATTCTAAAATAAATAACTTTTTTGCATTAGCTTAGGATGCAAAGCTGTTAGCGCAGGTCAGGATCAGGGAATGCCCGATGGCGGAAGCTGGAAGGGCTGCTAGTCTCTTTTCCCTCCCAAAGGGGCGCAATGGAGTAGTTGGTCGGCAAACGTTTGCAAATAACCTAAAGGTATGATTGCGAGCTGCCGATACAACGTTTTGCAGTAAAGGTTCAGATGATATTCCGTAAAAATCTTAGGATTTCACAAAACGGTCATTTTGGATTTATAGGATTGTCATTATCCTGTAGCGCAGGAGTGTCTTAGACCAAAGTCGAGAAACGTTTGGAAATGATTGACTAAACGGTCACGGTTTTGGGCTAAATCGCCCATCCACGGTGAGCGGGGCAAAAGATCCCGCCGCCAGAGATACACAAGAATTAGAACGTAGAGGAGCAAAACATGTACAAGTCCAGCCTGGCTCTGGCCGTGGCACTGGGGGTTATCGCCCAATCTGCAGGCGCTGCCGGTTTCGTTGAAGACAGCAAACTGTCGCTCAGCTCGCGCACCATGTATTTCAACAACGACAACCGTGAAGGCGGCGCCGACAACCGTGAATCGGGTCAGGGCTTCAAGCTCGACTACATCTCCGGTTTCACCGAAGGCACCGTAGGCTTCGGCGTCGACGCCCAGGCCCTGTGGGGTATTCACCTGGATGGCGGCCGCGGCAAGCACCCAGACAACAGCAGCTTCTTCCCAAGCGATTCCGACGGCTCGGCTGTCGGCCAGTGGGCGCGCGTAGGCGCCAACGCCAAGGCTCGCTTCTCCAAGACCGAAGTTCACTTCGGTAGCGCTCTGGCGCCGAACCTGCCGATCCTGGTTTCCAACGACGGTCGTCTGCTGCCGCAAACCTTCGAGGGTGGCACCATCCAGTCGAAGGAAATCGACAACCTGACCATCAACGCCGGTCAGCTGACCCACGCCATGGGCCGTGCGTCGAGCAACCGTACTGGCCTGTCGGTCGCTGGCGCGACTGCAGACAGCAACAAGTTCCGCTACGGCGGCCTGGACTACAAGCTCACTCCAGACCTGACCCTGCAGTACTACTACTCGAACCTGGAAGACTTCTACAAGCAGCACTTCCTGGGCGCCACCCACGTCTTCAAGATTGCTGACAACCAGTCGTTCAAGACCGACCTGCGCTACTTCGACAGCAGCAGCGATGGCAACAACGGCCACGGCGGCGGCTTCAACTTCAGCAACAACGGTGGCTACGCCAAGAACACCGGCAAGGTCGACAACAAGACCTGGTCTGCCATGTTCACCTACACCCTGGGTGGCCATGCGCTGATGCTGGGTCGCCAGCAAGTCAGCGACGACGGTGCTTTCGTCTGGCTGAACCAAGGCAACGTGGTTGACGGCAACGGTCGCAACGAAGGCGCTGGCGGTTCCAGCTTCTACCTGTTCACCGACAGCATGATCAACCAGTTCGCCCGTGCTGGCGAGAACACCAACTTCGGCCAGTACTCGTATGACTTCGCCTCGCTGGGTGTTCCAGGCCTGAAGGCCTCGGTTGCCTACCTGCGCGGTGACGACATTCGTTACAAGAGCGGCCACGGCACCTACAACGAGTGGGAACGTGACGCCCGCGTCGACTACACCATCCAGGAAGGCACCCTCAAAGGCCTGGGCTTCAGCCTGCGCCAGGGCGTGTTCCGTGGTACTGGCGAAGCTAGCGCCGACCAGGACCAGACTCGCTTCATCGTGAACTACACTTACAGCTTCCTGTAAGCCGTAGCCACACAGAAAGCCTCGCCTAGTGCGAGGCTTTTTTGTGCCTGCGATTTGGTATGCATTAAGGTTATAAATAAATCATTATTTATTCTTTTTGTTTTTAATCGGATGCAGGCACATTGAACCCATACGGTCAGCACACTGCACAGGAGCCGCACCCATGAGCCTCAAACTCGGCGACATCGCCCCCGATTTCGAACAGGATTCCAGCGAAGGCAAAATCCGCTTTCACGAGTGGCTGGGCAATAGTTGGGGCGTGCTGTTCTCCCACCCGGCCGACTTTACCCCGGTGTGCACCACCGAGCTGGGCCTGACCGCCAAGCTCAAGGACGACTTCGCCAAGCGCGGGGTCAAGGCCATCGCCCTGTCAGTTGACCCGGTCGACTCGCACCACAAGTGGATCGAGGACATCAACGAAACCCAGAACACCGTGGTCAATTTCCCGATCATCGCCGACGCCGACCGCAAGGTGTCCGACCTGTACGACCTGATTCACCCCAACGCCAGCGACACCCTGACGGTGCGCTCGCTGTTCGTCATCGACCCGAACAAGAAGGTGCGCCTGACCATTACCTATCCGGCCAGTACCGGGCGCAACTTCAACGAGATCCTGCGGGTGATCGACTCGCTGCAACTCACCGACAACCACAAGGTGGCCACGCCAGGTAACTGGCAGGACGGCGACGAGGTGGTGATCGTGCCTTCGCTGAAGGACGAAGAGGAGATCAAGCAGCGCTTCCCGAAAGGTTACCGGGCGGTGAAACCTTACCTGCGGCTGACCCCGCAACCTAACCGTTGATGAATTCCTCGTTGCATTGCTCTTAGCCATAGCAGGGATATTCGGGCCGTTTCGACGGCCTTTTTTTGTGCCTGTGGGTTTTGTCATGCCTGGTAGGAGCGAGCGCAGCTCGCGATGCGCCGCGCGCGGCACCTGGCGAATTGAATAGGCTTTAATGGAATAAACAAATGAAAAAATATGATTTCTAGATATATAAACAGACTGGTAATGTTTCTTCAACCGAACACCCAGCAGCGCCGATACCACTAACCGGCACTGCCTTCGCTCCACCACCTTACTCGCCCGTCAACGAGGCAAGCAGGTGCAACCCGAACCCCATCGCATCAGGAGAGCGCCATGCGCACAGTCTTCTTGCGTCGAGGTCTGGTCGCCCTGTTTGCGGCGGCTGTCTCCTTCGGCGCCATCACCCAAGCCCAGGCAGAAAGCCTGCGCATCGGTTACCAGAAATACGGCACCCTGGTGCTGCTCAAGGCCAAGGGCACGCTGGAGAAGCGCCTGGCCGAGCAGGGCGTGCAGGTGCAGTGGACCGAGTTCCCCGGTGGCCCGCAACTGCTCGAAGGCCTGAACGTTGGCTCCATCGACTTTGGCGTCACCGGCGAAACCCCGCCTGTGTTTGCCCAGGCAGCCGGTGCCGACCTGCTCTACGTGGCCTACGAGCCGCCCGCCCCGCACAGCGAAGCCATCCTCGTGCCCAAGGGCTCGCCGATTCAGTCGGTGAAGGAACTCAAAGGCAAGAAAGTCGCCCTCAACAAAGGCTCCAACGTCCATTACCTGCTGGTTCGCGCCCTGGAAGACGCAGGCCTCAAGTACAGCGACATTCAGCCTGTGTACCTGCCACCTGCCGATGCCCGCGCCGCCTTCGAGCGTGGCAGCGTCGACGCCTGGGTGATCTGGGACCCGTACCAGGCGGCTGCCGAACAGCAACTGCAGGTCCGCACCCTGCGTGACGGCAAGGGCCTGGTCGACAACCACCAGTTCTACCTCGCCACCCGCAACTACGCCACCCAGCACCCGGCGGTGATCAGCACCCTGATCGACGAAGTGCGCGCCGTTGGCGAGTGGTCCCAGGCCAACCCGCAGGAAGTGACCCAGCAGGTGGCGCCGCTGCTCGGCCTGCCCGCCGACATCACCCTGACCTCGGTGAAACGCCAGGGCTACGGCGCTGCGCCGCTGACCCCGCAGGTGATCGCCGCGCAACAGAAGATTGCCGACACCTTCCAGGCGCTCAAGCTGATTCCCAAGCCGCTGAGCATCAAGGACGTGATCTGGACACCCCCTGCCAAGGTCGCCAGCGCGCCTTGACTGATTCGCCTGCGCCGGGGCACCGCCCCGGCTGAGCCACCCTTGAGGAGACAACTCCAATGAGCCTTAACATTTTCTGGTTCCTCCCCACCCACGGTGACGGCAAGTACCTGGGCACCTCCGACGGCGCCCGTGCAGTCGACCACGGCTACCTGCAGCAAATCGCCCAGGCCGCCGACCGCCTTGGCTTTGGCGGCGTGCTGATCCCCACCGGGCGCTCCTGCGAGGACTCCTGGCTGGTGGCGGCCTCGCTGATTCCGGTTACCCAACGCCTGAAATTCCTGGTTGCCCTGCGCCCTGGCATCATTTCGCCAACCGTGGCCGCACGCCAGGCCGCAACCCTCGACCGCCTGTCCAACGGCCGTGCGCTGTTCAACCTGGTGACCGGTGGCGACCCGGACGAACTGGCCGGTGATGGCCTGCACCTGAACCACCAGGAGCGCTACGAAGCCTCGGTGGAGTTCACCCGCATCTGGCGCAAGGTGCTCGAAGGTGAAACGGTCGACTACGACGGCAAGCACCTTCAGGTGAAAGGCGCCAAGCTGCTCTACCCACCGATCCAGCAGCCACGCCCGCCGCTGTACTTCGGTGGCTCGTCCGAGGCCGCCCAGGACCTGGCCGCCGAGCAGGTGGAGCTTTACCTGACCTGGGGCGAGCCGCCAAGCGCGGTTGCCGAGAAAATCGCCCAGGTGCGCGAGAAAGCCGTCGCCAAAGGCCGCGAAGTGCGCTTTGGCATCCGCCTGCACGTGATCGTGCGGGAAACCAACGACGAAGCCTGGGCGGCTGCCGACAAGCTGATCTCGCACCTGGACGACGACACCATCGCCCGTGCCCAGGCCTCGCTGGCGCGTTTCGACTCGGTGGGCCAGCAGCGCATGGCGGCCCTGCACAACGGTAACCGCGACAAGCTGGAAGTCAGCCCCAACCTGTGGGCCGGGGTTGGCCTGGTACGTGGCGGCGCCGGTACCGCGCTGGTTGGCGACGGCCCCACCGTGGCGGCCCGGGTCAAGGAATACGCGGCGCTTGGCATCGACACCTTCATCTTCTCCGGCTACCCGCACCTGGAAGAGTCGTACCGCGTGGCCGAGCTGCTGTTCCCGCACCTGGACGTGCAACGCCCGGAGCAGCCCAAGGCCGGGGGCTATGTAAGCCCGTTCGGTGAAATGGTCGCCAACGACATCCTGCCCAAGTCCGTCGCACAGAGCTGAGGGCCGGAGCATGAGTCGTGCAACTTCCACAACCCTGAGCCAGCGCCTGGCGCCCTGGGCGCTGCCGGTCCTGCTGCTGGCCGCCTGGCAACTGGCGGTCAGCGCCGGCTGGCTGTCGACGCGCATCCTGCCGGCACCCAGCGCGGTGGTCAGCGCCGGTGTCGAGCTGGTGCGCAGCGGCGAGATCTGGACCCACCTGGCCATCAGTGGCTGGCGCGCCGGGCTGGGCTTCGTCATTGGCGGCAGCATCGGCCTGGTACTGGGCTTTATCACCGGCCTGTCGAACTGGGGCGAACGCCTGCTCGACAGCTCGGTGCAGATGATTCGCAACGTGCCGCACCTGGCGCTGATTCCGCTGGTGATCCTGTGGTTCGGTATCGACGAGTCGGCGAAGATTTTCCTGGTCGCCCTTGGCACGCTGTTCCCGATCTACCTGAACACCTACCACGGCATCCGTAACGTCGACCCGGCGCTGGTGGAAATGGCCCGCAGCTATGGCCTGTCCGGCTTCGGCCTGTTCCGCCAGGTGATCCTGCCTGGGGCACTGCCGTCGATCCTGGTGGGCGTGCGCTTTGCCCTGGGCTTCATGTGGCTGACCCTGATCGTCGCTGAAACCATCTCGGCCAATGCCGGCATCGGTTACCTGGCAATGAACGCCCGTGAGTTCCTGCAAACCGACGTGGTGGTGTTGGCCATCGTCCTGTACGCCGTGCTCGGCAAGCTTGCCGACCTGGCAGCCCGCGGCCTGGAACGGGTGTGGCTGCGCTGGCACCCGGCTTACCAGGTTGCCAAGAAGGAGGGCGCATGATGACCGTGCTCAAGGAACAACCCCCGCGCCTGTTGCGTGGCATTCCACTGGCCAGCAACGGCCTGCGCAAGGCCTTTGGCCAGCGCGAAGTGCTCAAGGGCATCGACCTGCACATTCCGGCTGGTCAGTTCGTCGCCATCGTTGGCCGCAGCGGCTGTGGCAAGAGCACCTTGCTGCGCCTGCTGGCCGGGCTCGACCAGCCCACCGCCGGTGAATTGCTGGCCGGCGCCGCACCGCTGGCCGATGCCCGCGAGGAAACCCGGTTGATGTTCCAGGACGCGCGCCTGCTGCCCTGGAAGAAGGTCATCGACAACGTTGGCCTGGGCCTGCGTGGTGACTGGCAGCAACGGGCGCTGGATGCCCTGGAGGCGGTAGGCCTGGCCGACCGCGCCAACGAATGGCCGGCGGCGTTGTCCGGTGGCCAGAAGCAGCGTGTGGCCCTGGCCCGTGCACTGATCCACCAGCCGCGCTTGTTGCTGCTGGACGAACCGCTGGGCGCGCTGGATGCGCTGACCCGCATCGAGATGCAGCAACTGATCGAACGCCTGTGGCGTCAGCATGGCTTCACCGTGCTGCTGGTGACCCACGACGTCAACGAGGCGGTAGCCGTCGCTGACCGGGTGATCCTGATCGAGGACGGCGAAGTTGGCCTGGACCTCAACGTCGACCTGGCCCGGCCCAGGGCGCGTGGTTCGCACCGCCTGGCCGCGCTGGAAAGCGAAGTGCTCAACCGTGTGCTGTCGGTACCGGGCATCGCGCCCGAACCGGACCCTGTAGCCCCTTTGCCCACGCAGCTGCGTTGGGCGCACTGAATCACTCACTTACCCGACTGAAGCCATAGAAAAGGAAACAAGCCATGACCATCAAAGCGATCAACGTGCGCAACCAGTTCAAAGGCACCGTGAAGGAAATCCTCGAAGGGCCAGTGCTGTCGGAAATCGACGTGCAGACGGCCTCCGGCATCGTCACCTCGGTGATTACCACCCGCTCGGTACGCGAGCTGGAACTGCAGGTGGGCAGCGAGGTGATTGCCTTTGTGAAATCGACTGAAGTGTCTATTGCCAAGCTGTGATTGGCACCGCTGCGCGGCCCTACGGGTGTAGGAGCGAGCATAGCTCGCGATGGGGCGCGCAGCGGCCCCAGGGTTTCAGCTTCGCGGCTGATCACGCCGGGGCTGCTTTGCAGCCCATTCGCGAGCTGCGCTCGCTCCTACAGTGAAGGGCCGCTCAGCGCTTGGCCAGAAACGGCGGCAAATAAAGCCCCAGGTACGCCTCGAACACCCGCTTGCCTTCCTCGGCCATGCGCGGTGTGATCGCCTCGTGCAACTGCACCGAGCGCGCATACACCCGGTCGCTCAATTCCATCGCCAGGGCGAACACGTCCACGTCGGCCGGCATCACCGGCAGGTGGAAGTGCTGGTCGAACAGCTTGTGCATCAGCACGCCCAGCTCCATGTCGTGCTGGCGGTCGGCTTGCACCACTTCGCTCAGCCCGTGCTGAGCCAGAATCAGCTGCCGTGCGGCAGCGTCTTCATTGTAGATATCCAGCATGCGTTGCTCGATCACGCGCGACAGCGCGTGCCAGCTGGCAAACCCACTGCTGTCGATCGGCGCGCCCAAAGCTTCGCGAAACGCCCGGTGCACATCCGCGGTCAACGCCTCCAGCAAGGCCGGCACGCTGGCGAAGAAGTGATACACCGACGATGGCGGAATCTGCGCCCGCTCGGCCACGCTGTAGATCGACAGCGCCGCCACCCCCTGGCCCGCCAACAGCTCGCGGGCCGCGGCCAGGATCGCGTCGATCCTGGCCTGGCTGCTGGCCCGTGGCCGGCGCGGGGAGGCAGTGCGGTTCATCAGTTGCTGATCGCCAGGATACTGGCCTGGTAGGCACCGACGAACAGGTCGAAGTCGCCGACTTCTTCCTGCTCAAGCTGCGACTGCTTGGCCAGCGACTCGCGGGCGAGGGTTTCGAAATGCTGTTGCTGCTCGGCGGACAACGGCTGTTCGCGGAACGTCTCGGCGTGCAGGCGGCTCTGGCGCAGGGAGAACTGGATAAAGCTCTCGTCGTGCTCGGTCATGCGTGCCAGTACCTGGGCCGACGGGGTCAGCGACGGGTCATCGACCTTGGCCTGCTGGGTCGCCAGGGCCTTGGCATGCTCTTCGCCGCCCTGGGCGCGGTCGAGCAGTTCAGCCAACTGGCCAATGCGGCCGATCAGTTCGCTGGCCCATTCGCCCAGGCCCACTGGCTGGCCGTCGCGGTGCAGTTGCAGGCCCGGACGGCGGCCTTCCTTGACCACGGTGAGGAAGTTGCTGGTGCACTGGCCGCATTCGCCGTTGTCCAGCTGCGGGCTGTCTTCCAGGGCGCAGAACAGCAGGAAGGCGTCGAGGAAGCGCGCCTCGGTCAGGTCGATGCCCACCGGCAGGAACGGGTTGATGTCCAGGCAGCGCACTTCCACGTACTGCACGCCGCGCGACGTCAGGGCCTGGATTGGCCGCTCGCCGGTGTAGGTGACGCGCTTGGGGCGGATGTTCGAGTAGTACTCGTTCTCGATCTGCAGGATGTTGGTGTTCAGCTGCACCCACTCGCCGTCCACGTGCGTACCCACCTCGACATAGGGCGGGTAGGGCGTGCCCACCGCCTTGCGCAGGCTGTCGGTGTAGCTGGCGAGGTTGTTGTAGCACGGCGTCAGGCCGGCCTGGGCATTGCTCTGGTAGCCCAGGTCGCTCATGCGCAGGCTGGTGGCGTAGGGCAGGTAGAGGGTTTCGCCGTCGAGCTCTTCGAGCTGGTGCGGGCGGCCACGCAAAAAGCCTTTGTCCAGGGCCGGCGAGGCACCGAACAGGTACATCAGCAGCCAGCTGTAGCGGCGGAAGTTGCGAATCAGCGCAATGTACGCCGACGACTGGTAGTCGCGGTCGCTTTCCTGGCTGCCTTCGGCTTCGCGCAGCAGCGGCCACAGCGCTTCGGGCAGCGAGAAGTTGTAATGGATGCCGGCAATGCACTGCATGGTGCGGCCGTAACGCAGGGCCAGGCCCTTGCGGTACACATGCTTGAGCTTGCCGATGTTCGAACTGCCGTACTCGGCGATCGGGATGTCTTCCTCGGCCGGCAGCGCACAAGGCATCGACGGGCTCCACAGGTATTCGCCAGCCAGCTTGCCGTAGACGAAGCGGTGGGTCTGTTCGAGGCTTTCGAGCACCTTGGCCGGGTCTGCCAGGGCTGGGGTGATGAACTCCAGCAGCGACTCGGAATAATCGGTGGTGATTTGCTCGTTGGTCAGCGCCGACCCCAAGGCCTCGGGGTGTGGCGTCTGCGCCAGGCGACCTTCATCGGTTACGCGCAGGCATTCGCGCTCAATACCGTGCAGGCACTGCTTGAGCAGGGGGAGATTGGCGCCGAGCAGGCTCAGGCGGCGGTTGAGGAGGTCGCTCAAGATGTATTCCTTCACGCGTCAGTCGCCCCAATATGGGGGTAGAGATGACGGTCTACAAGGGTAGGAAGAAAGGAACTGGCGTTGTCGCCTGGTTTACGCGGTTCCGGCAGTGCCAGCGCACTGCCGAAAAATACCGCAGATACCCCTTGGTGAGCTAGAGAACCGCGAAGGTTCCTTGCGCTTTGGCCACCAGTTTGTCGCCTTGGACTACGTCGGCGTCGACCACCAGGGTGCGGCGCCCGGCGTGCAGCACACGCGCCGTGCACAGCACCTCGCCGTCACTGACGGCGCGCAGGTAGTTGATCTTGCATTCGATGGTCACGCTCTGCTGGTCGAAGCCATGGCTGGCCGAGCAGGCCAGGCCCATGGCGATGTCCACCAGGCTGAAGATCGCCCCGCCGTGCAGCTTCTGGCCACGGTTGCGCAGCTGCGGCTCAAGCGCCAGGGCCACCTCGGCAACGCCGGTATCCAGGCGTTGCACGCGGCAGCCCAGCAGCTGGCTGTAGGCGCTCTGGACCAAGTCCTTGGGAATTTCCATCACTTCTTCTTCAGCTGCTTGGCGTTGGCGAACAGGGCGGCCATGGCGTTGTTGGCCGGGGCTGCGGTGGCGGTTTCACGCGGGCGCGGCGCCTGCTGCTGGCGGTTGCCGCCGTTGCCACGGTTGCCGCCGCGGTTGCCTTCGACTTTCTCGCCCGGGGTGTCGCTCATGCGCATGGACAGGCCGACACGCTTGCGCGGGATGTCCACTTCCATGACCTTGACCTTCACCACGTCACCGGCCTTCACCGCTTCGCGTGGGTCCTTGACGAACTTCTCCGACAGCGCCGAGATGTGCACCAGGCCGTCCTGATGCACGCCGATGTCGACGAAGGCGCCGAAGTTGGTCACGTTGGTGACCACGCCTTCGAGAATCATGCCTGGCTCCAGGTCCTTGAGGTCTTCGACGCCCTCCTGGAAGGTGGCGGTCTTGAACTCCGGGCGCGGGTCGCGGCCGGGCTTGTCCAGTTCCTGGAGAATGTCGGTGACGGTTGGCAGGCCGAAGGTTTCGTCGGTGAACTTCTTCGGGTCCAGGCGCTTGAGGAAGCCGCTATCGCCGATCAGCGAGCGGATGTCACGCTCGGTGCCAGCGGCAATGCGCTGCACCAGCGGATAGGCCTCAGGGTGCACGGCGGAGGCATCGAGCGGGTTGTCGCCATTCATCACGCGCAGGAAGCCGGCGGCCTGCTCGAAGGTTTTCTCGCCCAGGCGGCTGACCTTTTTCAGCGCCGCACGGGTGGCGAACGGGCCATTGGCGTCGCGGTGGGCAACGATGTTCTGCGCCAGGGTGGCGTTGAGGCCGGAGATGCGCGTCAGCAGTGCCACGGACGCGGTGTTGACGTCGACGCCCACGGCGTTCACGCAGTCCTCGACCACGGCATCCAGGCCACGGGCCAGCTTGATCTGCGACACGTCATGCTGGTACTGGCCGACACCGATGGATTTCGGGTCGATCTTCACCAGTTCCGCCAGCGGGTCCTGCAGGCGGCGGGCGATGGACACGGCGCCACGGATCGACACGTCGAGGTCGGGGAATTCCCGGGCCGCCAGCTCGGAGGCGGAGTACACCGAGGCGCCGGCCTCGGACACCATGATCTTGGTGATTTTCAGGGCTGGGTACTTTTTCACCAGCTCGGCCACCAGCTTGTCGCTTTCACGGCTGGCGGTGCCGTTGCCGATGGCGATCAGCTCCACCGAGTGCTTGGCGCACAGCGCGGCCATGATGGAAATCGTGCGGTCCCAGTCGTTTTTCGGCGCGTGCGGGTAGACCGTGGTGTAGTCCAGCAGCTTGCCGGTGGCATCGACCACGGCGATCTTGCAGCCGGTGCGCAGGCCCGGGTCGAAGCCCAGGGTCGCGCGCGGGCCCGCCGGGGCGGCCAGCAGCAGGTCGTGCAGGTTGTGCGCGAAGACGTTGATCGCCTCGCCTTCGGCGTTGTCGCGCAGCTCGCCGAACAGGTCGGTTTCCAGGTGGGTGTAGAGCTTGACCTTCCAGGTCCAGCGCACCACCTCGCCCAGCCATTTGTCGGCCGGGCGGCTGCGGTTTTCGATGCCGACATGGTTGCCGATCATCAGCTCGCAGGGGTGCAGGGTGCCTGGCAGTTCTTCACCCACCTTCAGCGATGCGCTCAGCACGCCTTCGTTGCGCCCGCGGAAAATGGCCAGGGCGCGGTGCGACGGGGCGCTGCGCAGCAGTTCGTCATGGGCGAAGTAGTCGCGGAACTTAGCGCCTTCCTCTTCCTTGCCGGCCACCACGCGGGCGCTGAGCACCGCTTCCTGCTTGAGGAAGCCGCGCAGCTTGTCGAGCAGGGCGGCGTCTTCGGCGAAGCGCTCCATGAGGATGTACTTGGCGCCTTCCAGGGCGGCCTTGACGTCGGCCACGCCTTTTTCGGCGTCGACGAAGCGCGCCGCTTCGCTTTCCGGGGCCAGGTTCGGGTCGTTGAACAGGCCGTCGGCCAGTGCGCCAAGGCCGGCTTCCAGGGCGATCTGGCCCTTGGTGCGGCGCTTTTGCTTGTACGGCAGGTAAAGGTCTTCGAGGCGGGTCTTGGTGTCGGCCAGCTTGATCTCGCGGGCCAGTTCCGGGGTCAGCTTGCCCTGTTCCTCGATACTGGAAAGGATGCTGGCGCGGCGTTCGTCGAGTTCGCGCAGGTAACGCAGGCGCTCTTCCAGGTGGCGCAGCTGGGTGTCGTCGAGGCTACCGGTGACTTCCTTGCGGTAACGGGCGATGAAGGGCACGGTCGAGCCTTCGTCCAACAGGCCTACGGTCGCCTCGACCTGCTGGGGGCGTACGCCCAGTTCCTCGGCGATTCGGCTGTTGATGCTGTCCATGAGTACCACCTGACATGTCTGAATACGGGGGTCGCCGGCCGGCCGTTCGCCTGCTGGCGCTGGATGAAAGCGGCGCATTATACCCATCGTGAACCGCTTGCGGTGATGGCGCCCGGCCAGCCGGAAGTGGCGCCCGGGGAAAAATCTGCTAACAATGCTCACGGCACGCGCGGCATTGGCTACGCCATAATGCGCGGCGATATCAGAGGAGTTATTCATGACCGGCACCGCAAACACCGCAGAAGGTGACAAGATTCTCATCGTCGACGACGATCCGGGGCTCAGCAGCCTGCTGGAGCGTTTCTTCGCCAGCAAGGGCTACCGCGCCCGCGCGGTGCCCAACACCGAACAGATGGACCGCCTGCTGCAGCGCGAAGTGTTCAACCTGGTGGTGCTCGACCTGATGCTGCCCGGCGAAGACGGCCTGTCCGCCTGCCGCCGCCTGCGCCAGTCGAACAACCAGATCCCGATCATCATGCTGACCGCCAAGGGCGACGAGCTGAGCCGCATCAAGGGCCTGGAGCTGGGCGCCGACGATTACCTGGGCAAGCCGTTCAACCCCGACGAGCTGATGGCGCGGGTCAAGGCCGTGCTGCGCCGCCAGGCGCCGAGCGTGCCGGGCGCGCCGGGCAGCGAAGACGAAACGGTCACCTTCGGTGATTACGAGCTGTCGCTGGCCACCCGCGAACTCAAGCGTGGCAATGAAGTGCACATGCTGACCACCGGCGAGTTCGCCGTGCTCAAGGCGCTGGTGATGCACGCCCGCGAGCCGCTGACCCGCGACAAGCTGATGAACCTGGCCCGTGGCCGCGAGTGGGATGCACTGGAGCGCTCCATCGACGTGCAGGTGTCGCGCCTGCGCCGCATGATCGAACCGGACCCGTCCAAGCCGCGCTACATTCAGACGGTATGGGGCGTGGGCTACGTGTTCGTGCCAGACGGAAACGCCGGCAAATGATGCTTCGCCGTCGATGAAAACACCGCTGTGGTTCCCGCAAAGTTTCTTTGCCCGCACCCTGTGGCTGGTGCTGATCGTTGTCCTGTTCTCCAAGGCACTGACCCTGGTCTACCTGCTGATGAACGAGGACGTGCTGGTCGATCGGCAGTACAGCCACGGCGTGGCACTGACCCTGCGTGCCTATTGGGCGGCGGATGAAGAAAACCGTGACAAGATCGCCGAGGCGGCAGGGCTGATCCGCGTCACCGGTTCCGGCGTGCCGGAGGGGGAGCAGCACTGGCCGTACAGTGAGATCTACCAGCGCCAGATGCAGGCCGAGCTGGGTGAGAACACCGAGGTGCGCCTGCGCATCCATGCGCCACCGGCGCTGTGGGTCAATGCCCCGAGCCTTGGCCCTGGCTGGTTGAAGGTGCCGCTGTACCCGCACCCGCTGCGTGGGCAGAAAATCTGGAACGTGCTGGGCTGGTTCCTGGCCATCGGCCTGTTGTCCACGGCGTCGGCGTGGATTTTCGTGCGCCAGCTGAACCAACCGCTCAAACGCCTGGTGTTCGCCGCCCGGCAAGTGGGCCAGGGGCGCAGCGTGCGCCTGCCGATCAGCGATACGCCCAGCGAGATGGCCGAGGTGTACCGCTCGTTCAACCAGATGGCCGAGGACGTCGAGCAGGCTGGGCGCGAGCGCGAGCTGATGCTTGCGGGGGTTTCCCATGACCTGCGCACGCCGCTCACCCGGCTGCGGCTGTCGTTGTCGTTGCTCGACAGCGACAGTGAGCTGAGCGACGACATGGTGCGCGACATCGAGGACATGGACGCGATTCTCGACCAGTTCCTGGCGTTCATCCGCGATGGCCGGGACGAGCCGGTGGAGGAGATCGATTTCGCCGAGCTGGTGCGCGAAGTGGTGGCGCCGTACAACCAGCCGGAAGAACGGGTGCGCCTGTGCCTGGAGCCGATTCCGCCGTTCCCGCTGCGCCGGGTGTCGCTCAAGCGCATGCTGGGCAACCTGATTGGCAATGCCCTGCACCATGCGGGCAAAGGCGTGGAGGTTGCGGCCTATGTGTCTGGCGACGAGAGCGCGCCCTACGTGGTGCTCAGCGTGCTCGACCGCGGCGCTGGGATCGACGAGTCGGAGCTGGAAACCATCTTCAACCCGTTCATCCGCGGTGACCGTGCCCGGGGTGGCAAGGGGACTGGGCTTGGGTTGGCGATCGTCAAGCGCATTGCTGCGCAGCATGGCGGCATCGTGGAATTGCGCAACCGTTCCGGTGGCGGGATCGAGGCGCGGGTCAAGTTGCCGTTGGGGTTGTTGCTGCCGCGTAATGCGGTGTGAGGTTTTGAGCCTTATCGCGAGCTGCGCTCGCTCCTACAGGGCCGTGAAGGCTTGGTAGGAGCGAGTGCAGCTCGCGATGCATTTCAGCCCTTGCCCTTGGTCCGGGTCTGATTCGGCCCGCCATTTTTCTCCAGGTGCTCGATAATCATGCCGGCCACGTTCTTGCCGGTGGTCACCTCGATGCCCTCCAGCCCAGGCGAGGAGTTCACCTCCATCACCAAGGGCCCATGGTTGGAGCGCAGGATATCCACACCCGCCACGCTCAAGCCCATCACCTTGGCCGCACGAATGGCTGTCATGCGCTCCTCGGGGGTGATCTTGATCAGGCTGGCCACGCCGCCTCGGTGCAGGTTGGAGCGAAACTCCCCAGGCTTGGCCTGGCGTTTCATCGAGGCAATCACCTTGTCGCCGACGACGAAGCAGCGAATGTCCGCGCCGCCGGCTTCCTTGATGTACTCCTGCACCATGATGTTCTGCTTCAACCCCATGAACGCCTCGATCACCGACTCGGCGGCCTTGGTGGTTTCGCACAGCACCACACCGATGCCCTGGGTGCCTTCGAGCACCTTGATCACCAGTGGGGCGCCATTGACCATCTGGATCAGGTCGGGGATGTCGTCCGGTGAGTGGGCAAAGCCGGTGATCGGCAGGCCGATGCCGCGCCGCGACAGCAATTGCAGCGAGCGCAGCTTGTCGCGCGAGCGGGCGATGGCCACCGACTCGTTGAGCGGGTACACGCCCATCATCTCGAACTGGCGCAGCACCGCGCAGCCATAGAAGGTGACCGAGGCGCCGATGCGCGGGATCACCGCATCGAAGCCTTCCAGCGGTTTGCCGCGGTAGTGGATCTGCGGCTTGTGGCTGGCAATGTTCATGTAGGCACGCAAGGTGTCGATCACCACCATTTCGTGGCCCCGCTGGGTGCCGGCTTCGACCAGGCGGCGGGTGGAATACAGACGCGGATTACGCGACAGCACAGCGATCTTCATGCAGCACCTGTGACAGGAGATAGGGTGGCCGGATAGGCCGGTTTGTCTTGTACGTACTTCACGCCAGGGTTCACCACCAGCTGGCCCTGGATCAGCGCCTTGGAGCCCAGCAGCAGGCGGTAGCGCATGTTCTTGCGGCAGGCGAGGGTGAACTCGACCTCCCACACGGCATCGCCCAGGGCCAGCGACGTGCGGATCACGTAGCGGGTCTGCGCGTGGCCATTGGAGCTTTTGATGGTTTTCATGGTGACCAGCGGCGCTTCGCAGCGGCGGTGGCGCAACTGCACCACTGACCCCAGGTGCGCGGTGAACCGCACCCAGGGCTGGCCGTCGCGCTCGAACGGTTCCACCTCGGTGGCATGCAGGCTGGAGGTGCTGGCGCCGGTGTCGATCTTGGCGCGCAGGCCCGCCACGCCGAGGTCGGGCAGGGCTACCCACTCACGCAGGCCAATCACTGTCAGATGGTCAAATTTCTTCACGAAGCACACCCTGCGGATAAGGTGGTGAACTGTAAGCACGACGGGGACTTTTTGCATCCGTTAGTGAAGGTAGTACAGTTCGATGAAAGACAGAATTCGAGGAAACGCCATGGCACAAAAAGCCGAGGACGACGACAAGGTACGCCTGGACAAGTGGCTGTGGGCGGCGCGCTTCTACAAGACCCGCGCTTTGGCCAAGGCCGCCATCGAGAGTGGCAAGGTGCATTGCCGGGGCGAGCGCTGCAAGCCGGGCAAGGAGCCGCGGGTGGGCGATGAATTCGTGCTGCGCACCGGGTTCGACGAGCGCACCGTGGTGGTCAGGGCATTATCGGTGGTGCGGCGTGGGGCGCCAGAGGCGCAGACGTTGTATGAGGAAACCGAGGACAGCGTGCGCCGCCGCGAACAGGCGGCCGAGTTGCGCAAGGCGGGGGCGATGGGGGTAACGACCGATGGTCGGCCGACCAAGAAGCAGCGGCGGCAGATTCACCTGCTGCATGGGAGTTTTGAGTGATGAGGGCCGCCTTGCGGCCCCAAGTTCACCGAATGACGGCCAACCGCCGAACCACCGGCACCTTGCGGGCAATCGCAAACAACGGCGCCGTCCAGCGCAGCAGCAGGGCACTGCCCTTGGCCGCAAGCGGCGTATGGCAGCTCCAGCCCAATGCCAGCACCGCCATCAGCAAGCCACCGATATAGTCATCCTGCCCCCAGTGCGCACCGGCCACCAGCCGCGGCATCATGAACAGGAAGGCCAGTGCCCAGGTCACCAGGTGCTGCACCAGGCGGCGGCTGAACAGGCTCATGAACAGCGCCCAGATCAGCAGCACCGAGGCGTGGTCGCCCGGGAAACTGTTGCTGGAGCGGTCCTTGAGTTCCCAGGCTTTTTCCAGGTTCGGGTAGTAGCTGCTCAGGTGCACCACGTTGTCGAACACCATCGATGGGCTGTCATGTTGCCAACCCATTGCATCCACCCACTTGGAAAACAGTGCGCGAATCACCACTAATAGAATCAGCGTGACGAGAAAGCCGAAGAAGGCCTCGCGAACCTGGTTGGCCTTGAACACCCAGTTGCCGCGGATCAGCACGGTCAGCAGGATCAGGCCGACGACGATATCGAAGGGGCGCAGGCTGCCAACGGTCCAGATGTAGCGCCAGGCGGTGTTGTCAGCCAGGGGCGCATTGAGGCTGTGGAACAGCCATTCGTCGAAAGTCAGGCACAGGATCTGGCCAATAGGCCATAACCAGAAACACAGTAGAGCGATGGGTAGCAGCGTACAGGCTGCCAGTGGCCCCCAAGACCACCTTGCTTGGAACAGTGGTCGATTGTCCATAAAATACCTCTATTGCAAACAGATATCGGAGCACCTTGTGGGTGCTCTACCAGGGGATTTCGCCGTTCTGGATATCCCTTGTAACCATTTTGTCATCATTTTCAGATAGCCAAAACCTATGAGCGATTTGCCTGATACCGATTTCACCCAACGTTTCATCTTCGACGAGCGCGATGTGCGCGGCGAGTGGGTGTCGCTCGATGACAGCTACGCCGCGGTACTGGCGCGTCACCCTTACCCGCAGCCGGTGCAGACCTTGCTCGGCGAGCTGATGGCCGCCACGGCCTTGCTGGTGGGCGCGCTGAAGTTCGACGGCCTGCTGATTCTGCAGGCGCGCTCGGCAGGGCCGATTCCACTGCTGATGGTCGAATGCTCGGGCGAGCGCGATATCCGCGGCATGGCCCGCTACGAAGCCGACCAGATCCAGGCCGATGCCACCCTGGGGCAACTGATGCCCGACGGCCACCTGACCCTGACCATCGACCCGGTCAAGGGCCAGCGCTACCAGGGCACCGTCGACCTGGATGGTGCCAACCTGTCGGAATGCTTCACCAACTACTTCGTCCAGTCGCAGCAGCTGAACACCCGTTTCTGGCTCAACGCCGCCGAGGGCAAGGCCCGTGGCCTGCTGCTGCAGCAGTTGCCACGCGATCGCCAGCCTGACGATGAAGAACGCGAAGACAGCTGGCAGCACGTGATCGCCCTGGCCAAGACCCTCAAGCCCGAGGAGTGGGCCGAAGGCAACGAAACCCTGCTGCACCGCCTGTACCATGAGGATGCCGTGCGCCTGTTCGACATCCAGCCGCTGCGCTTCAACTGCAGCTGCTCGCGGGAGCGTTCCGGCAATGCGCTGGTCAGCCTGGGCGAGCACGACGCCAAGGCGCTGGTGGAAGAATGCGGTGGCAAGGTGGAGATCGATTGCCAGTTCTGCAACGAGCGCTATTTCTTCGATGCCAGCGATGTGGCGCAACTGTTTGCCGGTGGTGGCACGGAAGCGGCGTCAGAAACTCGCCACTGAAACGTTTAAGTTCAGGTGAATCTCCTGTCGAATTGCGCAAAAGCGCAGTTCTGACAGGAGGGGCCTACTTTTTTTGGGCGTTTCTGGCATAATCCGGCCACTTTTTTCGCTGTAGTAGTTTTTTCGAGACAACTACAAAACGTTTGGAGCACTCGGCCTCGGGCCGGATGGGGTATCTCATGACGCAAGCCAACAACACCGTGTACACCGACCTGAGCGTCGATAAGCTGGTTGAAGAAGCGCTGCAACGCGGTGAAGGCGTGCTGGCCGATACTGGCGCACTGGTAGTCGAAACTGGCCACCGTACTGGCCGCTCGCCGGCTGACCGTTTCATCGTCGAAGAACCTTCCACCCAGGCTGCCATTGCCTGGGGCCCGATCAACCGCAAGTTCCCGGCTGACAAGTTCGATGCCCTGTGGGCGCGCGTCGAGGCGTTCAACAACGCCCAGGATCACTTCGTTTCCTACGTTCACGTAGGGGCTGCAGCCGAGCACTACCTGCCGGTGAAGATGACCACCCAGACCGCCTGGCAGAACCTGTTCGGCCGTTGCCTGTTCATCAACCCGGAGCAAGGCCAGTTCAACCCGGCCGGTCGCGACCAGTGGCAGATCCTCAACGTCGCCAACTTCGTTTGCGAGCCTGAGCGTGACGGCACCAACTCCGATGGCTGCGTGATCATCAACTTCGCCCAGAAGAAAGTGCTGATCGCTGGCATGCGCTACGCCGGCGAAATGAAGAAAGCCATGTTCTCGGTGCAGAACTTCCTGCTGCCGGCTGCCGACGTGCTGCCAATGCACTGCGCTGCCAACATCGGCGAAGAGGGCGATGTGACCCTGTTCTTCGGCCTGTCCGGCACTGGCAAGACCACCCTGTCGGCCGACGAAAGCCGTTACCTGATCGGTGACGACGAGCACGGCTGGGGCGAAGGCGTTGTCTTCAACATGGAAGGCGGCTGCTACGCCAAGTGCATCGACCTGTCCGAGAAGAACGAGCCGGTCATCTGGAAAGCCATCAAGCATGGCGCCGTGCTGGAGAACGTCGTGCTCGACGCCAACAAGCACGCCGACTACGCCGATGTCAGCCTGACCCAGAACAGCCGCGCCGCCTACCCGCTGGAGCACGTTGCCAAGCGCGCCGAAGCCAACCTGGGTGGTGAGCCGAACGCAGTCATCTTCCTGACCTGCGACCTGACCGGTGTTCTGCCTCCGGTTTCGATCCTGAACAACGAGCAGGCGGCCTACCACTTCCTGTCCGGCTACACCGCGCTGGTCGGTTCCACCGAAATGGGTTCGGGCGGCGGCATCAAGTCGACCTTCTCCACCTGCTTCGGCGCGCCGTTCTTCCCGCGCCCAGCTGGCGAGTACGCCGAGCTGCTGATCAAGCGCATCAATGCCTTTGGCTCGAAAGTCTACCTGGTCAACACCGGCTGGACCGGTGGTGGCTACGGCGTTGGCAAGCGCTTCAGCATCCCAACCACCCGTGGCGTGATCGCCGCCATCCAGAGCGGTGCTCTGGTCGGCGCCGAAACCGAGCACCTGGACATCATCAACCTGGACGTGCCGAAGGTCGTTCCAGGCGTTGAGACCGAACTGCTCAACCCACGCGCTACCTGGGCTGACAAAGCTGCCTACGATGCTGCAGCCCAAGGCCTGGCCAAGCTGTTCATCGAAAACTTCAAGAAGTTCGAAGTTTCCGACGCCATCAAGGCCGCCGGCCCGCAGCTGTAAGCTGACTCAGCCGCAACCATAAGCTGCCTCGCCATACCGCTAGGCAGCGCTGCCAGCACTGGCCCAAATACCCCTCTCCGAGGGGTATTTTTTTGCGCCTCGGGTGGCCATCCAGTGATTTGCCATCAACTCCTCATGAACATCGTCTTTCGTTGCTATGCAGATAGCCCGTGAATATTTTTCGGCTGTTCAGCAATTAATAACCAATAAATTAAAAAAACGCGCAATTCTAAAAAACCTGTTCGCCGTCGTTGCGAAAAAACGCAATACAACCCAAGCCCTTCCAACTTAAATTGGATCCAATTCGTGATTTAGAGGTCGTCTCGGTGGGCGGCCAGTACGATCAGTGACAGGCAAAGGAGAACGCCGCCATGATGCTGAAGGATCCCTCTACCAAATATCGCCATTTCAATGTGGTGGATCTGCCGGACCGCACCTGGCCTGGCAACGTGCAAAAAGCAGCACCGACCTGGTGCAGCGTTGATATGCGTGACGGTAACCAGGCGTTGATAGAACCCATGAACGCCGAGCGCAAGCGTCGCTTCTTCGACCTTTTGGTCAAGGTAGGCTTCAAGGAGATCGAGGTAGGCTTCCCGGCAGCATCGCAGACTGATTTCGACTACGTGCGCGAGTTGATTGAAAGCGGTGCGATTCCCGACGATGTGACCATTCAGGTAATGACCCAGGCGCGTACTCACCTGATCGAGCGCACCTTCGAAGCCCTCAAGGGCGCGCCGCGGGCGATCGTGCACGTCTACAACGCCACCGCGCCCGTTTTCCGCGAGGTCGTATTCGGTGTCGACCGCGCTGGCTGTATCGACATTGCCACCCAGGCCACCCGCGAGATCAAGGCGCTGATGCAGGCCAACCCGCAAACCCAGTGGACCTACCAGTATTCGCCGGAAACGTTCTGTTTTACCGAGCTGGATTTCGGCCTGGAAATCTGCGATGCGGTCATCGCCGAGTTTCAGCCAACACCGTCCAACAAGATGATCCTCAACTTGCCCACGACCGTGGAGGTATCCACCGCCAATGTGTTCGCCGACCAGATCGAATGGTTTTGCAGGCATGTGAGCCAGCGCGACAGCGTGGTCATCAGCGTGCACCCACATAATGACCGCGGCACTGGCGTATCCACTGCGGAGCAGGCTTGCCTGGCAGGTGCCGAACGGGTCGAAGGGACCTTGTTCGGCAATGGCGAGCGTACTGGCAACGTCGACATCCTGACCTTGGCGATGAACCTGTATACCAGCGGTATCAGCCCTGAACTGGACTTCTCTGACATCATCCACGTTCAGCGTGAGGTTGAATATTGCAACCAGTTGCCCACTCATCCCCGCCATCCGTATGCCGGTGAGTTGGTGTTCACCGCCTTTTCCGGTTCCCATCAGGACGCCATCAAGAAGGGCTTCGCGCGCCGCCGCGACAACCCTGAGGGATACTGGGAAATCCCCTATCTGCCGATCGACCCAGCCGATATGGGGCGCAGTTACGAGGCTGTGATCCGGGTCAACAGCCAGTCCGGCAAGGGCGGAGTCGCCTATCTGCTGGAGCAGCAGGGCATCGTGCTGCCGCGTCGCCTGCAGATGGAGTTCAGCGGCCTGGTACAGCGTGTAGCAGATACTGCTGGCCAGGAAGTGACCAGCGACATGATTCTGTCCTGTTTCACCGAGAACTACCTGTTGCAAGGCAGGCCCTACACATTGACCCAGCCCATGCTCACCAGTGATGACGCCAGCTCCTACGTGAATGCGCAGCTGGTCTTCGACGGTGGCCGCCTGCCCTTGAGCGGTGAAGGTAACGGGCCGCTGGCTGCATTGGTCAACGCCTTCTGCGCGCTTGGCCTGAATTTCGACATCGCAGACTACCATGAGCATGCGGTGCGCGATGGCGCCCAGGCAGAAGCGATTGCGTACGTGGAAATCCGCGTCAACGGCCAGCTGCTTTTCGGTGTTGGCAGGGACAGCAGCATTCTCCAGGCTTCGCTGCAGGCATTGGTCAGCGCCGTGTGCAGGGCTACTCGCCAGGGCCTGCTCAAGCCATTGGGCAATGCTGTCGTCACGGCCTGAGGCGATATCAGCATGGAAGCCTTAGGAATGGACTACGGGCACGGTGAGGTGGTGGCCAGCCACTGCCACAGCGATGATCAACTGATCTACGCCTCCAGGGGGGTGATGCGTGTTTGCAGCGATGATGGTAGCTGGGTGATTCCCAGCGGGCACGCGCTATGGGTGCCCGCAGGGGTCAGCCACGAGATTCGCATGGAAGGTGATGTATCCATGCGGACCTTGCTGCTCAGCTCACGGGTGGATCACTGCCAGGTAATCGTGGTTTCCGGGTTGTTGCGCGAGCTGATTCTGGCAGCCTCGTGCATGCTCGGGCAGCGCGATGAGTTGCTGGGTGAGCATGTCCGTGCGCTGATCCAGCGCGAACTGGAAGCAGCAGAGCGGATCAATGCTTATGTACCGGTACCTCGGCATGCGAGGCTGCGTGCCTGGTGCGAACGCTTCTTCGACGACCCCGCCCAGGACTTGACGCTGGAGCAGTGTGGCGAGCAACTGAACATGAGCTCCCGTAGCGTGGCCAGGCTGTTTCAGCGAGAGGTGGGTATGTCGTATGGCGAGTGGCGTGCGCGTACGCGGATGATGCTTAGCCAGCGTTGCCTGGCTGATGGCATGCCGATCATCAACGTCGCGCTGGAGCATGGCTACCAGAGTGCCAGTGCGTTTGCCGCCGTGTTCAAGCGCATCCTGGGCTACACGCCCAGTGACTGGCAGGTCAGTATCCAGGAGGCTGCCGCGCCACGTGCGCATTGACGGCGGGTGCCAGGCGAACCGGATGCAACGTCCGGTTCGCTGCCTGGCAAGATTGTCTCGTTTGCGCGTACGGTTGTCCTGCTCACGGCAGAAGCGCCACCCCCTCCCTCGCTAATCTGGCAACACTCTCCCAATTGTGACGCCATGTGATGCCAGTATCGCGTTCATTCCCGTTTCCCCTTTGCGTGTGCATGTTTGCCCTCCTGTCGGCCTGTACTGCGCATGACTCGCGCACCCCGGCCGAGGCGTCGTTGCAGGCCGATGCACTGGCTGGCCGCTCCTCTGGGGTGAGCAGGCAAGCCTTGCCTGAAGGCTGGTGGATGCTTTACCACGACCCCCAGCTCAACGAGTGGGTGCAGCGGGCGCTGGCGCACAACCAGGACCTGGCCCAAGCGCAAGCCAACGTAAGAGCAATGTTGGCCGGTATCGATGAGTTCGATGCACAGCGCTGGCCTTCCACCTCCACCCGTTTCGCCGCGACCTACGGCAAGAGCGCCGACGACCAGACGTTGGCGCAAGCAACCGACAGCCATGCGCCGTCCCAGTGGACATTCAATCCAGGCATTGAACTGGCCTACCAGGTGGATGTGTGGGGGCAGGTACGCAACACGATCGAGCGCGCCAAGGCACAGGCTGACGCGTCACGTGATGCCTTGGGGCAGGTGCGCCTGGAGGTTGTGGCGCAGGCCAGCCGCGCCTATATCGACCAGTGTGTCTATGGTGCCCGTTTGCAGGAAGCCGAGCGCTCCTTGCTGACGCTGGACAGAAGCCTGCAGCTGAGCGAAAGGCAGCGCCAGGGCGGTATTGCCACTGAGCTCGATAGCGAGCGCCTGCTGAGCCTGCGCGAGCAGGTCAAGGCCGGTTTGCCGATGCTCGAAGCGCGCCGGCGCATGGCGTTGTACGAACTGGCCATGCTCAGTGGCCAGAACCCCGCACGCGTTGCTGTTGATACCGCCGCTTGCCGGACAATCCCCTCGCTTGATGCGCCGCTGCCCGGCGGCGATGGCTGGCACTTGCTCGAACGTCGCCCGGACGTGCGCAAAGCGGAGCGCGAGCTTCAGGCTGCGGCGCTGGAGGTGGCCATCGTGAAGGCCGATCTGTATCCGAAGGTGAGCTTCGGTGCCTCGCTGACGTCCTCCGACCATCACCTGTCGAACCTGGGTGACAGCCGCGCGGTGATGTTCGCCATCGGGCCCCTGATCCAATGGGAGTTTCCCAACCTCAAGGCCAACCAGGCGAGGGTGAGCAAGGCGCAAGCCTTGCATGAGGGTGCCGTCGCCCGCTACCGAGGTATGGCGCTGGCGGCGCTGAAGGATGTTCGCAAGGCCTTGGCCCGCTACGACGGTGAACGTCAACGGCTTCTTGCTCTGCAGGGGGCTCTGGCGCACAGCCAGCGCGGCTTTGACCTGGCTTCGGTGAATTACCGGGCCGGTACCCTCGATGCCTTGCAGTTGCTCGACGCAGAACGCGACCTGATCAGCGTTCGCGACCGCCATGTTCAGGCTTTGGGTGGGCTTGCTGGCGCACAAATCGATTTGTTCCGGGCCTTGGGTGGAGGCTGGCAACAGACCGCCCCCCCCACCACGGCCCAAGGGTTAGCTGCCGATACTGGAAAACAACCATGAATGTTGCCGTTGATGAACCGGTTCTCGCCAACGACGGGCGCCAGGATGATGCTGTTTCTCGCAAACAGGCCAGGCGCAGGCTGGCGTTGTACGGCGGGGCTGGTGTGGTGCTGGTCGGGGTGCTGGTATTTGGCGGTTACTGGTACAGCGTCGGGCGCTATCTGCAAAGCACCGATGACGCCTATGTGCGCGCTGACTGGGTGACTTCGAGTTCACGTGTGGCAGGTTTCGTCGCCAAGGTCGAGGTGGATGATGATCAACCCGTCAAGGCAGGCGATGTGCTGGTGCGCCTGCAGGATCGTGACTACCGCGCGCGGTACGAACAGGCCAAGGCCGATGTCGCTGAAGCTCATGCCGCCTTCACCGCTGCCCAGGCACTTGCCCAGGTGGCAGGGGAGCGTATCGCGCAACAGCAACAGGCGATCGTGCAGGCAGAGTCGGTGTTGCAAAGCACCGATGCCGAACGCCGCCGCACCACGCTGGACGTCAAACGCTACAAAGGCCTGGTGCGTGACAGTGCGGCCACCCTGCAACGCCTGGAGCAAGCCAACGCCAGCGCGGTGCAGGCTGGGGCAGCCTGGCAGGGCGCCCAGGCACAACTGCGCGAGCGCCGTTCCCAGTTGGCGATGGCCAAGGCCCAGGCAGCCTATGCCGATGCTCAAGTCGAACAGCGCCGGGCCGGCCAGGCCAGTGCCCAGGCCCGGCTGGTGCTGGCTGAACAGGATGTACAGGACACACTGATTCGAGCCCCGATCGACGGCGTCGTCGGCCAGCGTCGGGTACGTGCTGGCCAGCATGTGGTGGCCGGGCAGCCACTGCTGGCTGTAGTGCCGTTGCAGCAGACCTATATCGTGGCCAACTACAAGGAAACCCAGTTGACCCACATGCACCCCGGCCAGCCAGTGCGGATCAACGTCGACAGTTATTCGGACCGGCAGTTGCTGGGGCGGGTGGCCAGCGTCTCACCCGCTTCGGGCAATGTATTCGCGCTGCTGCCTTCGGACAATGCGACCGGCAACTTCACCAAGATCGTCCAACGCTTTCCCGTACGGATCCTGCTGGAGCAGCCGATGAGCGGGCAGCCGATTCTACCGGGCATGTCGGTGGTAACCACTGTTGACACGCGGCCGACGGAGTCAGCGGATGAATAGCGAGCAACCTGTCACGCTGCGTGCCTGGGTAGCTGTGCTGGGCGGATTGTTCGGCTGCTTCATGGCCGGCATGAATGTGCACGTGACCAGTGCGGCGCTCCCGGAAATCCGCGGCTCCCTCGGTGCGAGCTTTGAGGAAGGCTCTTGGATATCCACCGCTTACCTGGTCGCCGAGATCGTCATGATTCCATTGACGGCCTGGCTGGTCGAAGTCTTTTCCATGCGGCGGGTCATGTGGACGGGCTCGTTCATATTCCTGCTGGCCTCGATCGCTTGCTCCTGGGCGCCCAACCTTGAGGCGATGATCATCATCCGAGTCATCCAGGGGGCAGCTGGCGCCGTACTTATCCCCTTGTCATTCCAGTTGATCATCACTGAATTACCGGCCAGCAAGATGGCCATGGGGATGGCGCTGTTCAGCCTGGCGAACAGTGTGGCACAGGCGGCAGGGCCATCGATCGGTGGCTGGCTTACGGACGCCTATTCCTGGCGCTGGATCTTCTACCTGCAACTGGCACCCGGTATCGCCCTGTTGGCCGCCATTGCCTGGTCGATCGAAGCCAGGCCCATGAAGCTCGAACTCTTGCGGCATGGTGACTGGGTGGGTATTGCGGCCATGGTAGTGGGGCTGGGAGGGCTGCAGATTGTCTTGGAGGAGGGGGGGCGTCTGGACTGGTTCGGTTCGCGCTTCATTCTGGCGATGGCAATCGTGGCGGCCATCGCCCTGGTGGTGTTCGTGGGCACGCAGCTCTATGGCAAGCGCGCATTCATCAACCTGCGGCTGCTCGGGCATTACAATTTCGGCGTTGCCAGCGTTGCCATGTTCATCTTCGGGGCAGCGACCTTCGGCCTGGTGTTCCTGGTTCCCAACTACTTGTCCCAGTTGCAGGGTTTCAGCGCGAGCGATGTCGGTGTGGCGCTGATTGCCTACGGTGTGGTGCAACTGGTATTGGCACCGCTGATGCCACGCCTGATGGCTTGGACCAGTGCCAAGTTCATGGTGGCCAGCGGTTTTCTGATCATGGCACTGGGCTGCTGGCTGGGCGCGGGCCTGACCGCGGACAGCGCGGACAACGTCATTATTCCATCGACGGTGGTGCGTGGTATTGGCCAGCCCTTCATCATGGTGGCGCTTTCGGTGCTGGCAGTGGCCGGTTTGGACAAGCGTGAGGCGGGTTCGGCTTCTGCGGTCTTCTCCATGTTGCGCAACCTGGGCGGCGCTATCGGTACTGCGGCGCTCACGCAGGTGGTGGCCATGCGTGAACGTTTTCACAGCGAACGCATACATGAGCATGTATCGGTGTTTTCACCTGGGCTGCAGGAGCGGCTCGGACAGACCGTGCAGACGTGGCTGCCGGCGCAGCAACAAATACTCGAAGGGCTGGTGAACACGGTCCGTCGCGAAGCCTATTTGATGGCTTACAGCGATGCTTTTTATGTTTCTTGTCTGGCGCTGACGGGGTGTGCGGTGGCGGCCCTGATATTGAGAAAACAACGCGCTGGTTAATCTTAATTGACGGCGAAATAGATAGGGATAAGGGGTTGGTCGCATTCGTTAAGCCAGCTTTCATAGGCAGCTGCTAGACTTACTTGCTGTGGGAAGCTTCTCTTTGATGTAACCAACTGTGGATAACTCATGACCGAATCCCCAAACCGCACGGCCTTCTCCCACTTCCACCCCATCCTCACCCGCCCCCAGGACAACGACGTCAACGGCCACATTGCCGGTGCCACCGTGCACGGCTTTTTCGAGGCTGCGATCCAGGCGTTTCTTGTGGAGCAGGCTGACCTCGACCTGCGTGATGGCCAGTTGGCTGCGTTCGTGGTGAGTTCGTCGGCAGACTTCTTTGCCTTGCCGGGCTTTCCGGACGTGCTGGAGGTGGGGCTGGGGGTGACGCGCCTGGCGGGCAGTACCGTGGAGTACCGGCTGGCGCTGTTCCGCCCGGGGGAAACCGATGCCTGTGCGGCGGGGACGGTGGTGCAGGTGTTCATCGAGCGCGCAGAAGGGCGGCCGGTGCCCTTGCCGGAAACCCTGCAGGTGATCCTGGCGGGCCTGCAGCTCGAACCGCGGGCATGAAAAAGCCCCGCCGGTGGGGGCGGGGCTCTTCTCTGCTGGCTGGACTACCCGGGCAAGGCCTCAGGTATCAGTCACGCCAGTGGCGGTGATTACGGTGGCCGTAGTGGCGGCCACGGTCGTAATGACGACGGTCGTCATAGCCGCGACGGTAGCGGCGATCGTCATGGCGTTCGTCTTCGTCGGCCTTGTTGCCCATGTAGTTACCCAACGCACCGCCAGCACCGCCGCCTGCGGCTGCGCCAATCAGGCTGCCGGTGGTGCCGCCCATCGAGCGGCCAACCACGTTGCCGCCTGCAGCGCCCAGTGCGCCACCGATGGCGGCTTCGCCGCGCTGGTGCTTGTTGGCCCCCACCGCACTGCCGGCGGCGCCGCCCAGGCCGGCGCCGATGGCGCTGCCGGTGCTACCGCCGATGGACTGGCCGACGACCGAGCCCAGTACCCCACCCAATGCGCCGCCAATGCCGGCCTCGGTGGTGCCGCCTGCCATGGCAACGCCGCTGAGCAAGCTGAAAGACAACAACAGAATCGAGGAGTACTTCTTCATCAAGAGAGCCTCATAGGGATGACGAGGGCGAATTTGAGGCTAAGGCGGGTGGCTGGCAACGAAAATCCGACGAGTAACACGAGTTGTACACAATTCCATAAGTTACTGTATTTGCAGTGAAACTTAATCGATTTTCGTGGGTCTGAGGTCTTTATGGCAAAAGCCCTGGACCTTGCGGTTCAGGGCTTTTTTGGTTTTTGCGCCTATCGCGAGCTGCGCTCGCTCCTACGAAATCTACGTAGGTCTGGTAGGAGCGAGCAGAGCTCGCGATGCGGTTAACCGTCAGAGAATCCTGCCATCGTCCCGCGCGCGTTCGAGCTTGATGGCGACGAACTTGGACGTCGGTGTATGGCTGCCGTCACCGACGCTTTCCAGCGGGATCAACGGGTTCACTTCCGGATAGTACGCCGCCGCCTGGCCCGCCGGGATATCGAAGGCCAGCAATGTGAAGCCGTGCACACGGCGCACATGCGCATCCCCCCACAACGAGACGATGTCGACCTTCTGCCCCGGCTGGAAGCCCAGGCGGATGATGTCGGCTTCGTTGGCGAACAGCACCTCGCGCTGGCCACGCACGCCGCGGTAGCGGTCGTCCAGGCCGTAAATGGTGGTGTTGTACTGATCGTGCGAACGCATCGATTGCATGATCAGGTCCGGCAACTGGCCGCTGGCGCGCACGCGCTCGTCGAGCAGGGTGTCGGGCAGCAGGTTGGCCTTGAAGTTGGCACGCCCGGTGGCGGTTTTCCACTGGCGGCTGCCGGCACTGTTGCCCAGGTAGAAGCCCCCCGGGTGCTCCAGGCGCTGGTTGAAGCCGGCAAAGCCCGCGATGGTGTCGCCAATCAGGTCGCGGATGCGCGCATAGTCGGCCACCAGCCAGTGCCAGTCCACCGGGTGCTTGCCCAGGGTGGCGGCGGCAATCCCGGCAACCACCGCCGGTTCCGAGCGCATCTGCTTGGACAGTGGCTTGAGCTGGCCATTGGAGGCGTGGACCATGCTGAACGAGTCTTCCACGGTCACCGCCTGGGGGCCGTCGGCCTGCAGGTCGATATCGGTGCGGCCCAGGCACGGCAAAATCAATGCCTGCTTGCCGTGTATCAGGTGGCTGCGGTTGAGCTTGGTGCTGATGTGCACGGTCAGCTCGCAGTTGCGCAGGGCCTGGGCGGTGCGCTCGGTGTCTGGAGTCGCCTGGGCGAAGTTGCCACCCAGGCCGATGAACACTTTCGAACGGCCATCGAGCATGGCGTGGATCGCCTCGACGGTGTTGTGGCCGTTGTGCCGCGGCACCGGGAATTTGAAACGCTTTTCAATGGCATCGAGCAGGGCCACGGGTGGGCGCTCATTGATGCCCATGGTGCGGTCACCCTGCACGTTGCTGTGGCCGCGCACCGGGCACAGGCCGGCGCCGGGCACGCCGATGTTGCCGCGCAGCATCTGCAGGTTGACGATTTCCTGGATGGTCGGCACCGAATGGCGGTGCTGGGTGATGCCCATGGCCCAGCACATGATGACTCGCTTGCCACGGCAGTACATGCGCGCGGCCAGTTCGATATCGGCCAGGGTAAGGCCCGACTGCGCCTCGATGTGTGCCCAGGAGGTGGCGTCCACGGCGGCCAGGTATTCGTCCACGCCATGGCCGTGCTCGGCGATGAACACATGGTCGAATACCGCTGGCTCGCCCTTGGCCTGGGCCTCGCGTTCCCACTGCAGCACGAACTTGGCCATGCCGCGCAACAGCGCCATGTCGCCGCCCAGGGCCGGGCGGAAGAACGCGGTATTGGTCGGGCGGTCGCTGTTGGTCAGCATCTCCAACGGGTTTTGCGGGTGCTGGAAACGTTCCAGCCCACGTTCCTTGAGTGGGTTGACGCACACCACCTGGGCCCCGCGTTTCACCGCGTCGCGCAGCGGGTCGAGCATGCGTGGGTGGTTGGTGCCAGGGTTCTGGCCCCAGACGAAAATCGCATCGGCATGCTCGAAGTCGTCATAGGTGACGGTGCCCTTGCCGACCCCGACGCTCTGGCCCAAGGCCACGCCGCTGGCTTCGTGGCACATGTTCGAGCAGTCGGGGAAGTTGTTGGTGCCGTAGGCGCGCACGAACAGCTGGTAGAGGTAAGCCGCCTCGTTGCTGGCCCGGCCCGAGGTGTAGAACTCGGCCTGATCGGGCGTGGTCAGCTTGTTCAGCTCGCGGGCGATCAGGGCGTAGGCGGCGTCCCAGGCAATTGGCTGGTAGCGGTCGGTTTGCGGGTCGTAGACCATCGGCTCGGTGAGGCGGCCTTGGTACTCCAGCCAGTAGTCGCTTTGCTGCAGCAGCGCCGTGACGCTGTAGCGGGCGAAGAAAGCCGCATCGACGCGGCGCTTGGTGGCTTCCCAGTTGACGGCCTTGGCGCCGTTCTCGCAGAACTTGACCATGCCGCTTTCGGGCGAATCACCCCAGGCGCAGCCGGGGCAGTCGAAGCCGCCGTTCTGGTTAGTCTTGAGCAGGGCGCGGATATTCTTCAGCGCGTTGTCGCTGCCAACCCAGGCCTTGGCCACGCTGCGCAGCGCACCCCAGCCGCCGGCGGGGCCGTGGTAGGGCTGGTAGCGTGGGGTGGAAGCGGGGGCGTTGTCTGGAAGTTGCTGGTAGGAGGTCACGGCTGTTACGACTCCGCCGCAGGGCTGTAGACCCGCGGTGCACTGTGTTTGGGCAGGTGAATGAGGTTGAGGTTGTGCTTGCGCGCCCACTGCAGGGCAAGGCCGGTGGGCGCCGACAGGCTGACCAGGGTCTGGATGCCGGCGCGCAGCACCTTCTGGATCAGTTCCAGGCTGCAGCGGCTGGTGACGATGGCCAGGCCGCCGTCGGTGGCGATGCCCTCGCGCAGCAGGGCGCCGATCAGCTTGTCCAGGGCGTTGTGCCGGCCAATGTCCTCACGGCCCATCAGCAGCTCGCCGTGGGCGTTCATGAACAGTGCCGCATGCACGGCGCCGCAGTGTTGGCCCAGCGGGGTGAAGGCATCGATCCGCTCACGCAGGCCGGCCAGCCACTGGGCCGGGGGCAACGGCGCGCCCGGCAGCACGTTGAGTTCGGGCAGGGCCTGTTCCAGGGCCTCGACGCCGCACAGGCCGCAGCCGCTGGTGCCCGCCAGCTGGCGGCGCTGGTTTTTCAGGTTCCAGAACGCGCGGCTGGAAATCTCCAGGTCGGCGTACAGCGCCGAGCCACTGCCGGAAAGCTTGAGGTCATAGATTTCCGCGGTGCCTTCGACGATGCCGCTGCCCACGCTGAAACCGACCGCGAAGTCTTCAAGGTCGGTGGGGCTGACCAGCATCACGGCCTGGTTCAGGCCGTTGTAGACGATGGCCAGGGCCACTTCTTCGGCCAGCGGCGTGCAGGCGCGTTCGCCGTCGCTGAGCTGGGCGTAGTCGTAGGTATGGCTGGCGGCAGGCAGGGCCAAGGGTGTGGAGGCCGCGCAGACCGGAGGTTTGCTTTGCATCTGGGCTGAGCACCGGCGGCTATTTGATAGCACCAGCCTAGGCCGCCGGGTCGCGCGCGTCTAATCGCTAGGCTCTATGCCTTGATAGACCGCGTCGATTGGTCGCAGTGGGGCGCGGGGAGGGATCGTGGCCTAGACTGCTGGCTCCGAGGTTTACCTTAACAAGGAGCACGTCATGAGCCTGTTCAGTTTCGTGAAGGAGGCCGGCGAGAAGCTGGTCGACCTGCTGACTCCCGGCAATGCCAACGCCGAGGAACAGCTCAAGCAGCACGTGGAGAGTGTCGGCCTGGGCAACCCGAACATCAGCGCCACTGTAGAGGGTGACAAGGTCGTTCTCAAGGGCGAGGTGGCCAGCCAGGAGGAAAAAGAGAAAATCATCCTCGCCGCCGGCAATATTGCCGGGGTGGCCAGTGTTGAGGACCAGATCACCGTGACCGGGCCGGTAGTGGCAGCGGCAAGGTTCGTCACCGTGAAAAAGGGCGACACGTTGTCGGCGATCGCTGTAGTCGTGTATGGCAATGCCGGGCAGTACAACAAGATTTTCGAGGCCAACAAGCCGATGCTCAAGCACCCCGACAAGATTTATCCGGGGCAGGTGTTGCGGATTCCTGATTGATCTTTAGTGCCTGGTTTGGCCTCTTCGCGGGGCAAGCCCGCTCCTACAGGCGATGTGTAGGAGCGGGCTTGCCCCGCGAAAGGGCCGTCAAAGGCCAACCAATAATTCCCGGTAATCCTCGACCGCCGCGAACTCCTCGGTATCGCGTGGCTGCGCCCGGCTATCGGGCTGGCGCACCGCCAGCAGATGCCCCACACCAAAGCGCCGCGCACTGCGCAGGATGGCCAAGGTGTCATCGATGAACAGGCTGCGCTGCGGGTCGAAGCCGATATCCGCCTGCAAGGCATCCCAGAACTGCGGGTTTTCCTTCGGGTAGCCGTAATCGTGCGAGCTGATCAAACGCTCGAAATACGGCGCCAGTTCCACCCGCTCCAGTTTCAGCGACAACGAATCGCGGTGGGCGTTGGTGATCATCACCACCCGCTTGCCGGCCTTGCGGATGGCCGCGAGGAAGGTGTCGGCGTCCGGCCGCAGGGCGATCAGGTCGGCGATCTCGCGTTTGAGCTCGCGGATGGGCAGTTTCAGCTCGCGGCTCCAGAAGTCCAGGCAGTACCAGTTGAGCGTGCCGGCGTTGCGCTCGAACAGCGGCTGCAGCTCCATCTCTGCCATGGCCCGGCTGACCCCGTGCAGCTCGGCATAGCGCTGGGGCAGGTGGTCGAGCCAGAAGCGGTTGTCGTAGTGCAGGTCGAGCAAGGTGCCGTCCATGTCCAGCAGGACGGTGTCGATGGCGGACCAGGGAAGAACAGGCATGGGAAACTCTCGTTCAGTCGGCAAGCCACGGTATAGTAACCCGTTCACGCCAAGGAGCCGCCCCATGCGCCAGAAACCCACCGTCCTCAGCCGCGAAATCGTCGCCAGCAGCCGCCTGTTCCGCGTCGAGGCCGTGCAATTGCGCTTCAGCAACGGCACCGAGCGTACCTACGAGCGCCTGGTCGGGCGCGGCAACGGCTATGGCGCGGTGATGATCGTGGCCATGCTCGATGCCGAGCACGCGGTACTGGTGGAGGAATACTGCGGCGGTACCGACGAGTACGAGCTGTCGCTGCCCAAGGGCCTGATCGAGCCGGGCGAAGACGTGCTGGCGGCGGCGGACCGCGAGCTCAAGGAAGAAGCCGGCTTCGGCGCTCGCCAGTTGGAACACCTGACCGAGCTTTCACTGTCGCCGGGCTACATGAGCCAGAAAATCCAGGTGGTGCTGGCCAGCGACCTCTACGAGGAGCGCCTTGAGGGCGACGAGCCGGAGCCGATGCGGGTCGACAAGGTCAACCTGCGCGAGCTCTCGGCCCTTGCCATGCACCCGCAATTTACCGAAGGGCGGGCGCTGGCGGCGTTGTACCTGGCCCGTGACCTGTTGATCCAGCGGGGGCTGCTAGACGCATGAACGACCTGCAATTGATGCATGAAGTGGTCAAGCTCGCCCGCTTGGCGGGCGAGGCGATCCTGCCGTTCTGGCGCGCCGATGTGGCGGTGAGCAACAAGGCCGATGATTCACCGGTGACCGCCGCCGACCTGGCCGCGCACCGGGTGATCGCCGATGGCCTGTTGGCCCTGGCGCCGCAGATTCCAGTGCTGTCCGAAGAGGACTGCAACATCCCCCTGAGCGAGCGCCAGGGCTGGAGCCGCTGGTGGCTGGTCGACCCGCTGGACGGCACCAAGGAATTCATCGCTGGCAGCGAGGAGTTCACCGTCAACATTGCCCTCATCGAGCACGGTGAGGTGGTGTTTGGCGTGGTGACGATGCCTACCAACGGGCGCGCCTATTTCGGTGGCCGTAGCC
This sequence comes from Pantoea sp. Ap-967, assembly GCF_011752565.1. Taxonomy (GTDB): domain Bacteria; phylum Pseudomonadota; class Gammaproteobacteria; order Pseudomonadales; family Pseudomonadaceae; genus Aquipseudomonas. The sequence goes on along the minus strand of NZ_VWXK01000010.1, from coordinate 60,421 downwards.
TGGGGGCGTGGCGTGCCGAGGCTGATGGCGAGGCCTTGGCGGTTCAGGTGCGCACTGCGCCGCCTGCCGATGGGCGTTTCACCGTGGTTGCCAGCCGCCGCCATTCCAGCCCCGAGCAGGAGGCGCTGCTGGCAGGGCTGGGCGCGGCGGTGGGCGAGCTGGCGCTGGCCAATATCGGCAGTTCGCTGAAGTTCTGCCTGCTGGCCGAAGGCAGCGCCGATTGCTACCCGCGCCTGGCGCCGACCTCGCAGTGGGACACGGCGGCGGCGCAGGGGGTGCTGGAAGGTGCTGGGGGGGAGGTGATTGGCGTGGATGGGCAGCCGTTCCGCTACCCGGCGCGTGAGTCGCTGCTCAACCCGTTCTTCCTCGCGCTGCCGGTCAAGGCCGTTTGGCGCCAGGCGTTCCTGAGCCTGGTCTAACCTTCGAGCCCGCTCCTGTGGAACAAATCATAACTATCTGATTTAACCGAGAATCCTGTGGGAGCGGGCTTGCCCGCGAACACCGGCGAAGCCGGTGCCATCCACCGCGTCGCTTGCTTCGCGGCGGTTCGACGCCTCGACAAGCCCGCTCCCACAGGGAATTGCGGCAGCCCGCATGGCCCTCTAGCGGTGCAGGACGTATTGCCCGCTGAAGGTGACGGCGGGGGCGTCGCTGCCGGCATTGCAAACCGTGGTTTCCAGCGTCAGCCGTGCCCGGCCGCGGCGCTGATACATCGCCAGGAACCGCTCCCAGGCCTTGGCATCCGGCGCCGCGCAGCGCGCCACGGCGGCGCCGGTCACCGGCAACGGGTAACTGATCTGGCCTTCCTGGATGACGATATGCCCGTCATCGATGCCCAGCTCGCGCAGGCGCAGGTGCAACCAGCCCCAGCCCACCAGCACCGCGGCGCAGTACAGGCTGCCGCCGAACATGGTGCTCTTGTGGTTGACGTTGGCCGCCAGCGGCAATTGCAGGCGCAAGGCCTGCTGCTGCCAGTCGAGCACTTCCAGGCCCATTTCCCGGGTCAACGGGATGTCGCCGTGCAACACGGCCTGCAGGTACTGGCTATCGGAACTCATGGGCGGTTTTCCTCGTGGTCATCAGGCCCGCTGCTGCCGCCCTCGAAATGCAGGCCGTGCTTGCGCAGCTTGTCGTGCAGGGTTTTGCGCGGAATGCCGAGGGCTTCGGCCAGGCTGCGCATGGAGCCGTGGGGCTGGGCAAGCTCGGCGGCAATCAGTGAGCGCTCGAACAGCTCCACTTGTTCGCTGAGGTTGCCCAGCAGAATGGGGGCCGCAGGCGGTGGCGCGGCCGGCGCCTGGCCGTCGAGGGCCAGCTCCAGGCCCAGGGCGAAGCGTTCGGCAGCGTTCTGCAGTTCGCGCACGTTACCTGGCCAGCCATGGCGCAGCAGCATCGCCCGCTGGGCAGGCTGCAGGCTGTGTGGCGACAGGCCGTGGCGCTGGCTGGCGGCATCGGCGAAATGCTGGAACAGCACCAGGATGTCGTCGCCCCGCTCGCGCAGTGGCGGAATACGCAGCGGCGCCACGTTCAGGCGGTAGTAAAGGTCGGCGCGGAAGCGGCCCTGGTCGGCGGAGGTGCGCAGGTCTTCCTTGGTGGCGGCGATCACGCGGATATCCAGCGGGATCAGCTGGTTGCCGCCCAGGCGCTCGACCACCCGCTCCTGCAGCAGGCGCAGCAGTTTCACCTGCACATCCAGGCTCATGCTCTCGATTTCATCAAGGAACAGCGTGCCACCGTTGGCGAATTCGAACTTGCCGATGCGGCGCTTCTGCGCGCCGGTGAAGGCCCCCGGCTCATGGCCGAACAGCTCGCTCTCGACCACCGATTCGGCCAGGGCGCCGGCGTTGATCGCCACGAACGGGCCGTCGCGTCGGCTCGACAGGTCGTGCAGGGCGCGGGCCACCACTTCCTTGCCGGCACCCGTCTCGCCAAGAATCAGCACGTCGGCGCGGGTGCCGGCCAGGGCGCCGATCTGCTCGCGCAGGCGCTGCATCGACGATGACTGGCCGACCAGGCGGGTGGCCAGCTGCTGGCGGTCGCTCAGGGCCAGGCGCAGGCTGCGGTTGTCCAGCACCAGGCGGCGCAGGGCCAGGGCGCGGCGCACGCTGTCGAGCAGGGCATCGGTTGCGAAGGGCTTTTCCAGGAAATCATAGGCCCCGGCGCGCATGGCCTGCACCGCCAGTGGCACGTCGCCGTGGCCGGTGATCAGCAGCACCGGCAGCTCGTTGTCGCGGGCATGCAGTTGCTGCAGCAATTGCAGGCCGTCGATGCCGGGCATGCGGATATCGCTGACCACCACGCCCGGCCAGTCGGGCTCGATGCGCTCGGCCAGGCCCTGGGCCTCGGCCAGGGCCACGACCTTGAGCCCGGCAAGGTCCAGGGTCTGGCTCAGGGCCTGGCGCAGGTGCGGGTCGTCATCGACCAGAATCACCTGGGCCTGGCTGTCGATGTAAGGCTCGGTCGTCATGCCGAGAGGTCCTCCGAATTGGGCAGGGTCGCGCCGGGGGCGGCCACGCGCAGTTGCAGGGTGAGCAGGGCGCCCCCTTCCGGGTGGTTGGCCAGCAGCAGTTCACCGCCCAGGGCGCGCATTAGGCTTTCGCAGATGGCCAGGCCCAGGCCCAGCCCTTGGGTACGGGTCTTGGTGGTGAAGAATGGCTCCTTGGCGTGCTCCAGGGCCTGGCGGCTGAAGCCTGGGCCGTTGTCGCGAATGTACAGGTAGACGCATTCATCACGCCGTTCGGCACTGAGCCACAGGCGGCGCGGGTTGGCTTTCTCGGTCAGTGCATCGAGGGCATTGGCCAGCAGGTTGCCAAGCACCTGGCGCAGGCGGGTTTCACCGGCCTGCACCCACAAGGTGGCGTCTGGAAGGTCGCGAATCAGTTCCACCGCCATGGCCCGGCGGCGTTTGGCCAGCAGCGCCAGGGCATCATCCAGCGCCGGCTGCAGGGCCACGCTTTCCGGGGCATGGCGGTCGCGGCGGGCGAAGGCGCGCAAGTGGGCGATGATCGAGGCCATGCGCCCGGTCAGCTCAGCGATCAGCTTGAGGTTGCCACGGGCATCGTCAGTGCGCTGGTGGTCGAGCAGGATCTCGGCGTTTTCCGCGTAGCTGCGAATCGCCGCCAGTGGCTGGTTGAGTTCATGGCTGATGCTTGCCGACATGGTGCCGAGCACCGACAGCTTGCCGGCCTGAACCAGTTCGTCCTGGGCGCGAACCAGTTCCTGCTGGGCATTCTCGCGTTCGAGCACGGCGCTTTTCAGGCGCGTGTTGAGCCCTTCCAGGTCCGCGGTGCGCTCGACCACGCGCTTTTCCAGTTGCTGGCGGCCACGGGCCTCGAAGTCGATGCGGTCGATGTAATGGCGACGGCGCTGCATCACCAGGCCTGCCAGCAGCATGGTCACCAGCAGTGCGCCGCCGCCGATGGCCATTACCGTCTGCACAGAGCGGTCAACCAGGATGCGCGGGGCCAGGATGCTGACTTGCCAGCCGGTTTCCTTGATGTCGCGGGTCTGGGTGATCCAGGCGTCCTGGTTGAGCACCAGCGGTTGCGGCGCCTGGGTTGGGTAGGGCTGGATGGCGATGATCGCCTGGCGTTCCGCTTCGCTCAGGGCGCGGGTGGCACGGAAGCGCCAGTCGGGCCGCGAGGTAAGGATCACCACGCCGTTGTGGTCGGTCAGCAGCAACTGCTCGGGGGTGCGGCCCCAGAGGGTTTCGGTGTGGTCGAGGTCGACCTTGACCACCAGCACACCGACGATGCGTTCACGGTCGCGCACCGCGGCGGCGAAGAAGTAGCCGCGCTTGGCCGAGGTGGTGCCCTGGCCGAAGAAACGCCCCAGGCGGCCGGCCATGGCTTCATTGAAGTACGGGCGGAACGAGAAGTTGCGGCCAACGAAGCTGTCTTGCTTGTCCCAGTTGGAGGCGGCGAGGGTGTTGCCGCTGACGTCCATCAGGTACATCACTTCGGCGCCGGTCTGGTGGACGATGTCCTTGAGCAGGCGGTTGGCGTTGGTCACCGCTTCCAGGCGGAACGGGTCGGCCAGCACGCCGCGCAGGGCTGGCAGGTCGCCGAGAATCTGCGGCAGGGTTTCGTAGCGGTGCAGGGTGCCGAGCAGGTTGGCCACGTAGAGGTCGAGGGTCTGGCGGTTTTGCGAGGCCAGCTCGTCCTGGTAGTAACGTTCAGCCAGGTGATGCAGCGGCCACAGCAGCGGAGCCAGGCACAAGGCCAGCAGTGCCAGGCTGCGCCAGCGTGGGCGCCGTGGAGCGGTCGGTTTTGCAATCATCGCATCATGCGCCAGAAGGGTCTGGCGCAATTATGCGCTACTTGAGGCAGTCGATCAGCGCCTGCTGCCAGTGCGGCAGGTGCACATCCCATTCGTGGGCCAGGCGGCTGCAGTCCAGCCGAGAGTTCAGTGGCCTGCGTGCCGGGGTGGGGTATTGGCTGGAGGGGATCGGCAGCAGTTCTGCGCAGGGCAGGCCTTGGGCCTTGAGGTGTTCGCCGATGGCCTGGGCGAAGCCGAACCACGATGTCTGGCCCTGGGCGGTGAGGTGGTAGGTGCCCCAGGCGCCGGGTTGCCCAGCCTGCCAGCGCTCGACCAGGGCACGGGTGCTGGCGGCAATGGTGCCGGCCCAGGTTGGGGCGCCAACCTGGTCGTCAACCACGCGCAGCTGTGGCTTTTCCTGCAACAGGCGCTGCATGGTCAGCAGGAAGTTGCGCCCATGCCGCGAATACACCCAACTGGTGCGCAGGATCAAGTACTCGCCATCGACGGCGGCGATGGCCTGTTCGCCGGCCAGCTTGCTGCGGCCATACACGCCGAGCGGGTTCGGCCGGTCGGCTTCGGTGTAGGGCAGGGCCTTTTCACCGTCGAACACGTAGTCGGTGGAATAGTGAATCAGCGGCGCACCCAGGCGCACGGCTTCTTCGGCCAGCACCCGGGGGGCGTCGGCGTTGATCGCGTAGGCCAGGTCGGGTTCGCTTTCGGCCTGGTCGACCGCGGTGTGGGCGGCGGCGTTGATGATCAGTTGCGGGGCCAGGCGGCGCAGCGGTTCGCGCAGCGCTTCGGGGCGCGCCAGGTCGAGTTGGTCGCGGCCCAGGACATGCAGCTCGCCCAGGCCTGCCAGTTGTGCCCGGAGCGCCTGGGCGACCTGGCCATTGTGGCCACAGATGAGGATGCTCATGGGAACAGGTCCGCGTCGGCCAGCCATGCCCCGGCCTGGTCCTTGGCCGACAGCTGTGGCGGTGCTTCCAGGCCCCAGTCGATGGCAAGCTGCGGGTCGTCCCAGCGGATCGAGCGCTCGGCGGCGGGGTTGTAGTAGTCGGTGGTCTTGTAGAGGAAGTCGGCCGACTCGCTCAGCACCAGGAACCCGTGGGCGAACCCGGGTGGAATCCAGAACTGCAGGTGGTCTGTGGCAGACAGGCGGCGGGCCACCCAACGGCCAAAGGTGGGCGAGCTGCGGCGGATGTCCACCGCCACGTCGAGCACTTCACCTTGCACCACGCGCACCAGTTTCCCCTGGGGATTGTCGATCTGGTAATGCAGGCCACGCAGCACACCGCGTTGGGAGCGGGAGTGGTTGTCCTGAACGAAATGGCCGTCGAACCCGGTCTGTTTCTTGAATTCGCGGGCATTGAAGCTTTCGAAGAAAAAGCCGCGGCTGTCGCCGAAGACCTTCGGTTCGATGATCACTACATCGGGAATTTCGGTCGCTATGATGTTCATGGGATTTCTTCGGTCAGTGTGGTTGGGGTCCGACCTTGTGAGGTCCACGCTAATCCGCCGCCCTGGCAAGCAGAGCCTAGATCGGCTGGCTGTAGGCCATTACCTACCCACTCGCTGATTTCATCTTCGCCCCGTGTGCCAGGCCTTAAGCGTGGCTATGCAGGCAGAAAAATGAAACAGCTTTCATCTTGATACGTTTTGCCAGCCTGATGCAGCCTGCGCTTAGCGACTAGCTCAAAGGGCGTAATCAGGTATGACTGCTTGGGCCTTCTGTCGTTTTTTATCGGTAAAAAATGCGTTTATAGATTTTTTATAGAGCGTTTAGGCTTCTAAAGTCGATATCTATCGGTTATAAAATGGCCAGCCAACAGGGCTAATCAACGCCCTGCGAAATTGTCACCTCCATTTGCTATCCCATTTGACCATCGGCCTAGGGCCTTTGCAGAGGTTACCCATGAAAACCCTCAACTCCACCCCCCGCGCCGACGGTTTCCACATGCCCGCCGAATGGGCGCCGCAGAGCCAGGTCTGGATGGTCTGGCCGGAGCGCCCGGACAACTGGCGCCTGGGTGGCAAGCCTGCGCAGGCGGCCCATGTCACCCTGGCCAAGGCCATCGCCCGCTTCGAGCCAGTGACCGTGGCGGTATCGGCTGGCCAGTACGAAAACGCCCGTCGTCAACTCGACCTGCCGAACATCCGCGTGGTGGAAATCAGCAACGACGACGCCTGGGTGCGCGACACCGGCCCAACCTTCGTGATCGACGGCCAGGGGGAAGTGCGCGGTGTGGACTGGGGCTTCAACGCCTGGGGTGGCTTTGACGGTGGCCTGTACGCGCCGTGGAACCGCGATGAAGAACTGGCCGCCAAGGTGCTGGAGATGGAGCGCTGCCAGCGCTACCACACCGAGGGCTTCGTGCTCGAAGGTGGCTCGATTCACGTGGACGGCGAAGGCACCCTGATCACCACCGAAGAGTGCCTGCTCAACCGCAACCGCAACCCGCACCTGAACCGCGAGCAGATCGAGGAAATCCTGCGTGAGCACCTGGCGGTGGAAACCATCGTCTGGCTGCCCGATGGCCTGTACAACGACGAAACCGACGGCCATGTGGATAACTTCTGCTGTTACGTAAGCCCAGGCGAAGTGTTACTGGCCTGGACCGATGATTCCAACGACCCCAACTACGCCCGTTGCCACGCCGCGTATGAGGTGCTGAAAAACACCCGCGACGCCAAGGGCCGCGAGTTCGTGGTGCACAAGATGCCGATTCCAGGCCCGCTGTTCGCCACCCAGGAAGAATGCGATGGCGTCGACCACGTGGTCGGCAGCCAGGAGCGCGACCCGTCGGTTCGCCTGGCCGGCTCCTACGTGAACTTCCTGATCGTCAACGGCGGGATCATCGCGCCGAGCTTCGACGACCCGGCAGATGCCCAGGCCAGGGCGATCCTGGCCAAGGTGTTCCCGGGCCACGAAGTGGTGATGATTCCGGGCCGTGAACTGCTGCTTGGCGGGGGCAACATCCACTGCCTGACCCAGCAACAGCCGGCGCCCGTCAAGCGCTGATCACTTACGTAATTGGGGCCGCAGAGCGGCCCCAAACCGTGCAGTGAGCACAATGGCATAGGTTTTGTATTGTTTTCAGGGGGTTACCCGGACAGGCCGGGCTCTCCGTTCTGTAACAATCTTGACGTAAATTAGCCGCTCACGGGCCCAGGGAGTACGTGGACATGAACGCAGCAAGTGAGACGGCTTTGCGCCCATCGGCAGTGAATCACCATTCGCTCAGGGTTGTAGCGCAATGGTTGAAGCACCATGGAGGCAAACGGGTCAGGACGACCGACCCACGACGTCTGCTGAACGGCCGTTATCCTCACGGCCTGATCAGCGATGCGGAGCTGGAAGCACTGCTGGGTGTGTGGCACTGAAATACGGCACTTTGGCTGGCCCTTCGCGAGCTGCGCTCGCTCCTACAGGGGATGCTATTGCCCTTGGTAGGAGCGAGCGCAGCTCGCGATGAGGCCCGCAAAGGCACCCACCATCAGAAACTATAGGTCCCGGTAACCACCAGGCTACGCGGATCGCCCACCTGAATCTGCGCCGCACTGGTCGCGGAACTGTAGTAGGTCTTGTCGGCAATGTTGCTCAACGCCGCCCGCACATCCCAATCGCGGGTGCGGAATCCCGCCAGCGCGTCCCAACGCCCATAGCCCGGCAGCACCGTGGTGTTCTGGTTGTCGGCGTAACGCTCGCCCACCAGCGTCAAACCGGTTTCGGCGTACCAGCCCAATTGCGGCTTCCAGGTCACGAACAGGCTGCCATTGCGCTTGGCCACGTCGTTGATACGGTTGCCTTCCAGGCCGTTGTTGTCCTTGACCACCGTGGCATCCTGCAAGCCGATGCCACCGCGTACGTACCAGTTGCCAACGATGTTGCCGGTGGCGGTCAGCTCGATGCCGCGCGAGCGCTGCAGGCCGCTGAGCAAGGTAATTTCCGGGTTGTTCGCGTCGCGGGTGCGGCGGTTGTACAGCTCCAGCTCGTAGATCGCCAGGGTGGTGGTCAGGCGTTCGTCGAACCAGTCGCTTTTCACCCCGACTTCCTTCTGCCGGGTCAGCTCCGGGCCTGTTTCGTTGGTGTTGCCCGGCGCACCGGGGGTAATGCCGATCAGGCCGCCACCAACCGGGGCGAAGGTCTTGCTCCATGAGGCGTAGAACGAATGGTCGCGCCACGGCGTATAGACCACGCCCAGACGCGGGCTGGTGGTGTTGCTGTCTTGTTTCTCGGACAGGTTGCGCACCTTGTTGGTGGTTTCCACCTCGAACTGGTCGAAGCGCACCCCGGCCAGGATTTGCCACTGCTCGTTCAGGCGAATCTGGTCCTGCAGGTACAGGCCACGGCTGTCGACCACGGTGTGGTTGTTGCTCGACACCACCATGCGGCCATTGTGCTGCTGGCTACGGTCGGGGTCGTACAGGCCAAGGCTTGGCACTGGCCGGCCACCGGCCGAAACCGCGGCGGCGGTGTACAGCGTCGGGTCGCGGCGCTGGTTGCCGAACTCCAGGCCCAGCAACAGCTTGTGTTCCAGCCCCAGGGTGAGGAAATCGCCCTCGGCTTCGAGGGTGTTGAACAGGTTGCGGGTGTTCAGGTCCTGCTGCCAGCGCTGGCGGGTGACGGTCTGGTTGCTGGCGTTGTAGCCGGTGAGGTAGGTGTTGTCGAACTCGCTGTCGAGCTTGAACAGGCCCAGGGTATGGCGCACCTGCCAGGTGTCGTTGACCTGGTAGTTCAGGCGCGAACGCAGCGACTGGGCGCGGTCGTCGATGTAGTCGCGCTGGGTGTCGCCATAGGTGGTGCTGCGGCCAACGTCCGCCGGCCGGCCGTTGACGCCCGGGATGCCACGGTCGGGCGTGCGGTTGTAGCGGCTGTATTCGTACTGCACCAGCCAGTTCAGGTCGGGGGTCACCTGCCAGCTCAACGACGGCGCGAACAGTTGGCGGCTGCCATCGACACCGTCGCGGAAACTGTTGGCGTCCTGGTTGCCCAGGTTAAGGCGCAGGCTGACGGTGTCGCTGGGGTCGGCGCTGAGGTCGGCATACAGGCTGCGCAGGTCCTGGCTGCCGCCCTGGGCTTCGAGGGTCGAGCGGCGGCCATGCTCTGGCGCCTTGCTGACCCGGTTGATGATGCCGCCCTGGCTGCCGCGCCCGTACAGCACGGCGGCCGGCCCCTTGAGCACTTCGACCCGCTCGATGTTGTGCAGGTCGCGGATGTACTGGCTGTCGTCGCGAATGCCGTCCAGGTAGAAGTCGTTGCTGGCCTCGAAGCCACGGATACGCACGCTGTCGAAGCGGGTGTCGGCGCCGCTGCTGACGTTGGGGATGCCTTCCAGGGCCTTGCCCAGCGAATCGTTGCCGTAGTCGAGCACGTTGCGCGTCTTCACGGTGTCGATGGCCTGGGGTACGTAGCGCACCGGGGTAGCGGTGCGCGTGGCGGTGCTGACCTCCTTGGCGCGGGGGTCGTCGTCCTCGCGTTCAGCGGTAACCGAAAGCTCCGGCAGGGTGGTGGTGGCGGCGCTGGCAAGGCTGGCGCCCATTAGCAGGGACAGGCCGAGTGTCAGGGGTGAAAGGCGGCAAGGGGCAGGCATGAAGGCATCCGAACCAGGGCAGGTGAAAAAGGTGGCGCGAATGGTAATGCTTGTTATTTGCTGTTGCTTGGGTATTTGTAAAGCCCTGTCTTTACATTTGTGTCCGTATGTAACGAGTGACTTTTTCTTCCGTTTGTCGGGAATTTGCCTGACTGGTCAAGACTACGTTTCCTACAAAAGAGAATTTGCCTCCAGCGATGGCAAAGGGGCATGGAAATGCACCAGTCCTGCCAGTGATTTTGGTTATATCAACCTGCAATTCACGAGTTTTTGACATTTGTAATCGCACACGGCTAGGATTCGGCCAACGCTTGCTGGCCACCCATGGCCATGCTGCCGGAAAAGGCCTGTCACTCCACCCTCGGCGGGCTTTTCAGTTTGGATCCGCACAGCGTCGAACCTACGAAGGGGCGTTGGTTCCTGGCGCAATCGTGCACAGCGTTTTTGATTTAGAAATAAGGAAAACAACATGTTGAAAACCAGGATCAGCCTGGTCGCCCTGGCGATGATCGCCGCGACCCAGGCCCAGGCCAACGATCAGGCCGACAGCAAGGGCTTCATCGAGGACAGCCACGCCAACGTCCTGCTGCGCAACGCTTTCATCAACCGTGACAAGAAGCACGGCGTCAACGACCAGTCCCAGTGGGGCCAGGGCGTCATCGCCAACTTCTCCTCCGGCTTCACCCAAGGCACCGTCGGTGTCGGCGTGGACGCCTTCGGCCTGTACGCCGTTCGCCTGGATGGCGGCAAGGGCCGCAACGGCGGTGGCGGTATCGATTTCTTCAAGCGTGAGAACACCACCGACGCCCGTGGCCGCAGCGACGCTGCCGACCAACTGGCCCGTGGCGGCGCAGCCGTGAAGTTCCGCATCTCCAACACCGTGCTCAAGTACGGTGACCAGATGCCGGCCCTGCCAGTGCTGCAGTACGACGACACCCGCCTGCTGCCTGAGAGCTACACCGGTACCCTGTTGACCTCCAAGGAGATCCAGGGCCTGGAGCTGAACGCCGGCCGCTTCACCCGTGAAGTGCAAAAGAGCGCCGAGGGCCACGATAGCGGCCGCCTCAAGGCGATCAACGTGATCGGTGGTAGCTACAAGTTCACCGACAACTTCACCGCTTCGTTGTACACCGCCGACAACGAAGACGTGATGAAGAAGCACTACCTGGGCCTGAACTACGTCTACCCGATCGCTGCCGACCAGTCCCTGACCCTGGACTTCAACGGCTACAAGTCGAAGCTGGACAACAAGTTCATCCGTACCTGGGACCTGCCGGAAGGCGACCGCGACAACACCATCTGGAGCCTGGCTGCGACCTATGCGTTCGGCCCGCACTCGGTGACCATCGCCCACCAGCGCAGCACCGGCGACACCGGTTACAACTACGGTGGCTACCAGCGTAACGGCGGTATCGGCGACGGTGGTTCGACCATCTACCTGGCCAACTCCTACTGGTCCGACTTCAACGCCGAAGACGAGCGCTCCTGGCAGATCGGCTACGGCCTGGACTTCGGCGCCTTCGGCGTGCCGGGCCTGACCTACAAGATCGCCTACGTGGCGGGTGACAACATCAACACCCACGGCTTCGGCGAAGGTAAAGAGCGCGAAATCTTCAACCAGCTGCGCTACGTCGTTCAGGACGGCCCGGCCAAGGACCTGTCGGTCAAGCTGCGTGGTTCCTGGCTGCGTACCAACAACGCCGTTCAGCAAAATGGCTACAACGACGACGGCAACGAAGTCCGCGTATTCGTCGAGTACCCGATCAGCATCTTCTGATCCTGACCGCGTGATTCGAGCAGCCCTGGCCTATGCCGGGGCTGTTTCTTTGCGGCGTACGCCAGCTGCCGCCGGCGCTACCTGCCCATCCCCCGTCTCTGGCGCAAAGCTGTCACTGCGCGCCATTCGCCACATCCGTGCATAGAATTCGCTGCCAATCGAGCCGCTGAGCAATTCGCCAGGCTTGAGGAACGGGTGCAGGTCGGAAAACAGGCCGATCTCGCTGGGGCTGATACGCCGCGCCAAATGCTTGGGCTTGAGCTCCGAGGGGTGCTCCAGGCCCGCGGCCGCAAGCATTTCGGCCAGGGCATGCAAGGTGTTGCGGTGAAAGCTCGCCACCCGCTCAGCCTTGTCCGGCACCACCAGCGCACGCTGGCGCAGTGGGTCTTGGGTGGCCACGCCGGTCGGGCACTTGTTGGTGTGGCAGCTCTGCGACTGGATGCAGCCAATGGCGAACATGAAGCCGCGTGCCGAGTTCACCCAATCGGCGCCGATGGCCAGGGCGCTGGCGATATCGAAGGCGCTGACGATCTTGCCTGCTGCGCCAAGGCGGATGCTCGAACGCAAGTTCAGCCCCACCAGGGTGTTGTGCACGAACATCAAGCCTTCGCGCATGGGCACGCCCATGTTGTCGCTGAATTCGCGTGGCGCAGCACCGGTGCCGCCTTCCTTGCCATCGACGACGATGAAGTCTGGGGTAATGCCCGTCACCAGCATGGCCTTGGCAATGCCCATGAACTCCCACGGGTGGCCCAGGCAGAACTTGAAGCCCACCGGCTTGCCGCCGGACAGCTCGCGCAGGTGGCCAATGAAGTGCAGCAACTCCACGGGCGTGCGAAAGGCACTGTGGGCTGCCGGCGAGATGCAGTCCTCGCCCAGCTTGACGCCACGGGTGGCGGCGATTTCCGCGCTGACCTTGTGCCCCGGCAGAATGCCACCGTGGCCCGGCTTGGCGCCTTGGCTGAGCTTGAGCTCGATCATCTTCACCTGGGGGCTGCGCGCCTGTTCGGTAAAGCGCTGCGGGTCGAAGCGGCCATCCTCGGTGCGGCAACCGAAGTAGCCGCTGCCAATTTCCCAGATCAGGTCGCCGCCATGCTCGCGGTGGTAGGGGCTGATGCTGCCTTCACCGGTGTCGTGGGCGAAGCGGCCCAGGCGTGCGCCTTGGTTGAGCGCGGCAATCGCATTGGCGCTGAGGGCGCCGAAGCTCATGGCCGATATGTTGAAGATCGAGGCCGAGTAGGGTAGCCGGCACTGCGGCCCGCCGATGGCGATGCGAAACGAGGCCGGGTCGGGGGTGGCTACCGGCAGCATCGAATGGCTGATGAACTCGAAGCCCGGCTTGTAGGCGTCGTTGAGCGTGCCAAAGGCCTTTTCGGCGCTCTCGTTCTTGGCCCGGGCATACACCAGCGAGCGCTGCGAGCGGGAAAACGGCAGCTTGTCGTCGTCGCCTTCGATCAGGTACTGGCGAATTTCCGGGCGGATGGTTTCGATCAGGTAACGGATATTGCCCAGAATCGGGTAGTTACGGCGCACCGCATGGTGGCTCTGGCGCAGGTCGTTGAGGCCAACCAGGCTGAGCAGGGCGGAGACCAGGGTCAGTGGCCACAGCCAGCCGTGCTGGGTGAGCAGGGGCAGGCTGATGAGGGTGAACAGCAGGCACAAGGCCAGGCAGGCATAACGGCTGGGCAGGGAATGTTTCATGGGTCCATCGCAGGCAGGATGACCGGCCTAGGATAGGCAAACCCCAGGTTGGGAAAACCTGGGGTTTTGGTAAAAGACTGTTACCCGGTGAGCAGGTTGTGCCGTCGCTTGCAACTGCGCTAATGCAGCAAGGGCGTGCTCAACTGGCTGGCGCTATCAGGGTGAAGTCGAAGCAGCCAGGGCAGTGTTGTTCCAGCCACTGCTTGGCACGTTCGTTGAGGAAATAACCCCCGTAGACGTCAGCTTTGAAAAAATCGGCTTTGTCATCGGCCTTCAGCACCTGAAGGTACTTGCCCAGGTCATTTTCCGGTTGCTTGGGGTCTTTGCGCAGGCTGAGCTTGCCCACCACGAATGCCTGCCAGTACTCAGGCATGCGCTTTGCCAGCTCGGGGTCATGGGGGCGGCTATCGATGATCGATTCAGGTTCGCCCTCAAGGTCCAGGTGCTCGGTAATGGCTTTGTTGGTGTCCCAGTCTTGCCACTGAAGCTCGACGATGTGGGTCTTCTCCAGGTGTTCGAAGCGGTTGATGCCCTTCAGGTCGCTGCGCTCCAGGGCATCCTTGATCGCCTGGGTCAGCACCAGCACGCCAGAGCGTATGTAGGCCAACGGCGTATAGGGGCCGGTGCGCTCGATGCTGTCGATGTCGGTATCTTCGTCCCAGCCGATCATGCCGTAGGCCAGTACCGTGCCCCAGTCACCCCAAGGCCTGGCCACGTTGGTGAAATAGTAGATGTTCATGTCAGCCTCCACAGCCCTTGCCGTTTTTGCCATAGCGACGGACGTGGTTTCTTGTCGCCTTGGGCACGTTGTATTTGCGCATCATGACTTTTATCTGCTTCTGCAGGTCTTTCTGCGTGAAGTTGCGGTTGTTCTGGTGCCAGGCTTCCCAGTCCGAGTTCCAGCCCTTGGAATGGAGATCGGCATGGAACGCGTTCGGTATGCGTGAGATCTGTTTGTCGATATAGCGCTTGGGGTTCTTGATCCCGGCCGTTTTCATCTGGTTACGGAAATCCCGGTCTCGCCACATCTCCTGGGGAATCATGTGGTGATCTCGCAGGGCAGCCGGGCCATCGCGTCTACGCCATTCGGGCGTCGTCCGTTTTGTGCCGCTTTTGGTATAGCCCGTCAAGGTCAACCAACCCAGGGGGTCGACCCAGTTCACCGGGTTCGGCGCGTACCCGTAGAGTTGGTGACCGCCGGCCAGGCCTATCGGGTCGGGCTGGGTGAACCGGCCTATGTCCGGGTCATAGAACCTGAACGTGTTGTAGTGCAGCCCGGTTTCCCGGTCCAGGTATTGTCCTTGAAAACGCAAGTTCTGCTCTTGCAGGCAGCTCGCAGCACGAGACTCATCCAGGGTATGGCCCCAGCCCAGGTAGCTGGCTTGCCAGGCCATATCGCCCTGTTCGTCGGTCAGCCGTTCCGGCAGGCCGCTCACGTCGTTGTGAAAGTGCAGCACCTGTTGGCCTGGCCCGGTTCCGTCGATTCGCGCCAGCGGCTCATAGCCTTCGCCTTCGTAAAGGTAGAGGCTGACATGGCCATGGCGCTGTTCCTGAAGCAGCCGCAGGCCGTCCCAGGCAAAGCGGGTTTGCCCAAGCAGCTGCTCGTTTGCGTCGTACTCGCTTTTCTCCACCCGCCTGCCGAGTGGGTCGTAGCGCATGCGCACCCGGCGCTCGCGGCCGGCCTGCTGGCTACGGACCTCTATCAACCGATGTTCGGCATCGTAGCGGAACAATTGCGTTGCCCGCCGCCCGCTGCGTTTCTCGGCCAGCCGGCCAAAGGCGTCATAGCGGTAGTGCTTGTCCTGGAACGTATGCAGTCGATCATGCTGAACCTGCGACTGGGCTTCGTTGGCCAACAGGTTACCGACAGCATCGTAGTGGTAGGTCTCATGGCCGCCGCGAACCAGGTCATGGCTTCCCAGCAGGCGCCCACGGGCATCGTGCTGAACGACCTGATCGAGCAGCGCCTGGCCGGACACCTGGCGAAAGCGTCGGCTCAGGTAATCCCGCGGGTCGTACTCGAAGCGTTGCTGGTGAGGCGCCGGCAACTGCGCGGGTTGGTTGGCCGGGCCACATTTGCGGCTGCGCAACCGCCCGTTGCGGTCATATTCGCTGCGTGTGTGCAGGGCGCCCTGGGTACGCACCACCTCCCGATGCAGGCGATCGCGTTCGTAGTCGTTGATGACACGGCCGTCCAGGTTGATCTGATGCAGGTGGCCGCTGCCGTAGTACAGCCGGTTGATCCAGCGCCCGTCGAACAATTGTGTGCGGGTGAGGTTCCCCAGTTCATCGTACTGATGGCGCAGTACACCCTCGGCGCTGTGCTCTTCGACCAACTGCCCCATTTCATCGAACGCCATGGCGAGCGATTCGCCGTTGCCGTCGGAGTCTTGGAAATGAATGCCGGTGAGTTGGTCGATGGCGTCGTGCGTGTAAGTCGTGATGCCGTCCGAAGTGTGCTTGGTGAGCAAACGGCCCACGGCATCGCGTTCCAGCCGATGGACGATCGGTTCAACGGCGTCGGTGTTGGGGGCTGGGGTGTAGGCCACTTGCACGATGTTATGCAGCAGGTCGTGGCGATACTCCCTGCCGGTGCCGTCGAGAAACTGCTCGCGCACCAGGCGATCGGCGGCGTCCCATTGGAAGTGGAAGCGTTCGCCGTTCTCATTGGTCAGGCACAGCAAGCGCCCGTAGGCGTCGATCTGATAACCCAGGGTTCGCCCCAGCGGGTCGACGGCGTGGGTGAGTGCGCCGCTGACATCGAAGCAGTATTGGTTGACGCCACCCGCCGGGTCGATTGTCTGGACGAGCCTGCCCGCCGCATCGTAGCGGTAGCCTTCGCGAGTGCCGTCGGGCTGTACCACGGCAAGCAGGCGCCCGTCATGGTCGTATTCGAAGCCGGTCGACTCACCCATGGCGTCGGTCACCGAGGTGAGATAGCCATGGCGGTCGTAGCGGTAGCGGGTGACGTTGCCTGAACAGTCGGTTTCCTGCAGCAGCAGGCCCAGGTCGTTCCACCGCAAAAGCCGTGAGTGCCCCATTGGATCGATGATCTCAACGGGTTGGCCGTGCGGGTCATAGCGATAGCGGGTGACGTTACCCTGAGGATCGCTCTCGTGTATGCAGTTGCCCCGGGGATCGTAGTGATAGCGCCAGCGGTTGCCGGCCGGGTCCAGGGTGGAGCGGGGCAGCGCCCAGTGTTCAAGCCATTGGGTCGACTCGCTGCGCCCCAGCGGGTCGAGGGCCTGGGTCAGGTTGCCCGAGGCGTCATAGAAATACGCCCAGCGCCCGCCCAGCGGGTCGACGGCACCCAGCAGCTGGCGCTCGTCGTCCCAGTCGAACCGCCAAGTTGCACCCACGGCGTCGGTGTATTCGGTAACCTGGTACTGCGTGTTCCAACGGCGCGTGCTGACCCGTTGCAGACCATCGGTCACACGGGTCAGGCCCGCCTCGATATCGTAGTCGAAGCGGTATTCGTCACCGCCGTTGCTCCAGTAGCGCACCACGCGCCGTGCGTCAGCGGTGCTTGCCCACTCGTAGAAGCAGCGCAGGCCTGCGGCGTTTTCATGTTCTATCAGGTGGCGTTGGCTGTCGTAGGCAAAGCGGCGACGCAGTTGGCCCTTCCCGTCGAACACGGCAGCCAGGTCGCCGCAGGCATCGTATTGGTAGCTGGCCAGCAGCTGCTGGTCGCCGTCCTGGTGACGGCGTTCGATGCGTGCCACCCGTGTTGGCCAACGCACGTCCCGATGGATCTCGACCTGGACCAGGTCGAAGGTGTCGCGCAGCCTCGCCAGGCGACCGCTGTCGTCGTAGTCCAGGTAGATGCGATTGTCGTTGCGGTCACCCAGGGCGCTCAGGCGCAGGTGTGCCGGGTTGCCGGGCTCAGGCTGGAACAGCCGATAGAGCCCTTTGTCGATATCCTCGATCAGTACTTCGCCCTGTTGCGAGCGGCGTACGCTGAGCCCTTCGCCCACACTGAAGACAGCGTCTGCGCGGGCGATGTGCCCCATGTCGATGACCCGGGCCTGTTCATCGGTGAACAGCAGTTGCTCGTTGCCATCGTCGTCCAGGCGAATTTCAACGAACACTTCGTATTCGGTGCTCCAGCCGGCCCCGAACAGGCCATCGCGGCGTTCATCGCGGCTGTTGTAGAAGCGTTGCCAATCCAGTGGCAGCAGGGCCTGCAGGCTGAAATCGAGTTCTTCCGGCCCGTACAGAATTTTCGCGCCGGTAGGCGCATGCACGGGGTTCGGCGAGGCCGAGGTGGCCTGGACGATGGCATGGGTGACTTGCCCGGTGATGAAACTCGTGGCACCACCGAGCAACATGCAGCCGAACCTGCTGTAGAACTTTCCGCCGCGGCCACGCAGCAGCATCAGCGCGGTGATCGCCAGGCCGATGCCAGGTGTCTTGCCGCTGCGGATTTCACGCACCACGGTCGCCGGCCCACCGATTCGCACATTGCTCGACACCAATCCGCCATCGACGATCACGGCCTCGCAGGTGCTGCGATCACCGCTGCGAGCCGCCGGATGGCCGTTGATCAGGACCTTGCTCGAACCCTCGGCCAGGTATTGGGGTGGCATAGCCGGGTGCTTGGTGCAGAGAACCTTGTCGTCGTCTGCTTCCTGGGTGTTGGGTGCCGGGCTTGCCACCGTAGGCCGCCACATTTGCGAGAAGAAGCTCCCGGCCATGTCGAGAAATGTTTCTTCCTGCGCCTCACCCTGATCATGTTCAGCAACGCCTGGCAATGCAGCCATCGGCGCGAGCACGATCCCTGCAGCCCGTGCGGCGCGCTTGCCATTGATATGGGTGTCGCTGGAGCCGGTAGCGATGGTGGCTTGAACCGAAGGCGGAAAGAGGAAATTGCCTATGCCCTCGCATAATCGGCTAAGCCCCGTATCGGCACCGGTCTTGGCCATGGCCACCCCGACCACCAGGCCCACCACGGCCCCCAGCACGAAACAGCCCAGGCCGCCGGTCGCCACCGTGATACCCAGTGCAGCGGCGACTGCCGCAGTTGCCAGGGCGCCGA
Source organism: Pantoea sp. Ap-967 (assembly GCF_011752565.1). Lineage (GTDB taxonomy): Bacteria > Pseudomonadota > Gammaproteobacteria > Pseudomonadales > Pseudomonadaceae > Aquipseudomonas. Next base: position 42,060 of record NZ_VWXK01000010.1, on the reverse strand, counting down.
TTGCCACATTGGCGGCAACCTCCAGCACGCCCCCGACAATGTCAGCCATGATCGAGGTGTGCAGCAATGCATCGCCTTCACGGGCGGCCCACAAGGCATCGGACATGATCGCGTGTCAGCCCAGATTGTCGAAATCGAGGGACTGCTTGAGCGCAGCCCAATGCGCCGCCTCAGCTTGCCCCAGCGGTTGGGCCTTGACGTAGCTGAGGGCGAACATCCTGCGCGTGCCAGGCAGCACCAGTGCCAACTGATACTGGTGGACCTTCTCCGTGCCTTTGCTGAACTGGCTGCTCAATTCGATGGCCGCGATCGACTGGGCGCCAACCTGCACCTGTTGCGCCGGCTGCATGCGCAGGTCTTTGACCTGCTGCTGCAGGCGCTGCAGCTGGCTGTCGAAGCTGCTCTGCAAGGTTTCGCCCTCGGCGAGCAGGCTACGGCTGACGATCAACGAGGTACCCAGCGCCTCGAAGCGCAGGATATTGATGCTGGTATCGTGCACGGCCGCGTCGGGCAGGCTGATGCGAAATTCGTTGAGGCGATAGCTCATGGGGACTCTCATTGCGTGCCAGGGCCAGGGAACATGGCCTTGACTGCGGTTTCGATGGTTTTCTGGATACCCTGGCCGTCTGGCGTGGTTTGCGCGCCGTTGCCGACGTTCAGGTCAAGGGTGCCACCGGTATTGATTTCGGCATCCTTGCTGGCATGAAAGCTGAACTGCTCGCAGCTGATGTTGATCTGGCCGCTGGCGTTGAGCTCGATCACACTCTTGCCGCAGACCAGGCGCAGGTTGTCACCTACCTCAAGCAAGTAACTCACCCCCACACTGTCGCGCTTGCTGGCCCCCACCATCACGGCGTCGTCCCTGCGCACGGCGCGCAGGCGGTCCATGCCGACCGTGACCGTCTCCATCGCGGCCACGCTATGGACGCGGCTGGCACCGACTGCCAGCGTCTGGTTCTGTTCCACCACGGTGTCCATGTTGCGTTCGGCATGCACGTAAAGCTGCTCGGCGCCCTTCTTGTCCTCCATGCGGATTTCGTTGAAGTTGGCCGGGCTGCCGCCCTTGCTCGAACGGCTTTTCATGCCGCTTTGCGTGGCGCTGCCGGGCAAATCGTAAGGCACGCCCTGTTCGGCGTTGTACACCCGGCCGGTGATGATCGGCCGGTCCGGGTCGCCTTCAAGAAAGCTGACGATGACTTCCTGGCCAATTCGCGGAATCTGCATCGAGCCCCAGTTCTTGCCGGCCCAGGCTTGGGACACACGGATCCAGCACGAGCTGTTCTCGTTGGACTGGTCATGCCGGTCCCAATGGAAGTGCACCTTCACCCGGCCATACTGGTCGGTCCAGATTTCCTCGCCGGCCGGGCCGACCACCACGGCGGTCTGCGGCCCTTTGACAATTGGTCGCAGGGTGCTGCCCAGCGGGCGGTAGCTCTGCTGCGCATCGATACAGCTGAGGTGGCTTTCGAACTGCGCCGTGCCGCTGCTCCCTGCGCCGCTTTCCAGACGCTCCTGGTGTATGTAGTAGCGGGCAGCGACGATCAGGTACTCGCGGTTCTGATCCTGGCGGCTGAAGCCCGTGAGGCTGAACAGGTGGCCGCTGCCAAGGCCCCGGGCGTTGCCGCGCAGCTCGACGCGCTCGTGCTGGCTTTGCAAAGACTCAAGGCGGGTGCGGGCGTAATGCTCGCCATCCTGGGTCTGCTCGTAGGCGCCCGGGTAGTCGTACAGCGGGTAGTCACCGGCCTGGTGCGGGCGGGGCATGGCCGAGCGTACATCGATGCGCGCGCTGGGGCGCTGGAAGTCATAGTCGTTGAGCTCCAGCGAGCCTGGCTGCACCTCCTGGGCCAGGTGCCAGTCGTTGATATGGTCGCGCTCGCGGTGTTGGCCGTCGGGCGGGTAGTAGGGCACGTTTTCGTAACCGGCCACCTTCTGGTGCGCGCCATAGGCATCGGCGAGCACCAGCACGTGGCGCTCCTGCTCGTGGCGGAAGAAGTAGTAGATGCCTTCCTCTTCCATCAGGCGGCTGACGAAGTCGAAGCTGCTTTCCCGGTACTGCACGCAGTACTCGCGTTCCCGGTAGCTGCGGCTCAGAGTGTCTTCGAAATCCGAGAAACCCAGGTCGCGAAAGACCTGCTTGATGATCTGCGGCGCGCTCAGGTGCTGGAAAATCCGGCAGTCACTGGTGCGCGTCAGTAGCCACAACCAGGGCCGCAGGGTGATCCGGTAGCTGGCGAATTGGCCCTGGTCGATCGACTGGCTGCAGCGGGCGACGATGCCATGGTAGTAGCGCGAATTGCTCAGGCTTACCTGCACGCTCAGGCACAGCGGCTTGCCCAGCAGCTGGTTGAGGTCTATGGCCGCATCGTCGCTGGTCAGCTGCAGCTCGAAGTCGAACAGGCGGCCGAGCTCTTCGCTGCCGCTCATGTCGCTGAGCACCAGTACATCGGGCCCCAGCGGGCTGTGGATCTGCGCCAGGCGCGTGAACTGCTTGAACAGCATGGCTGCTCCCGTATCTGCCGCCGTCAGCCGGCGGCGCCGAAGTCATAGTGCAAGTCGTTGTCGCGCCGGCTGATGGCAACGCTGGCCAGCGGCTTGCCTTCGAGCAGGCGGGTCAGGAACTCGCGGCTCATGTCTGGCAGCAGGCCGTTGGTGAGGATGGCGTCGATCATGCGGCCACCGCTTTCGGTTTCGGTGCAGCGCGAAACGACCAGCTCCACCACCCCCTCGTCGTAGCTGAAGCCAACCTTGTGGGTGGCTTCGACCCGTTTGCGGATACGCTCCAGCTGCAGGCGAGTAATGGCCTTGAGCATGGCGTCGCTAAGCGGGTAGTAAGGGATGGTCACCAGGCGGCCGAGCAGCGCCGGCGGGAAGATTTCCAGCAATGGTTGGCGCAGGCGGGTCGCCACCGATTCCGGGTCGGGTAGCGCCTGCGAATTGCTGCAGAGGTTGGCGATCAGTTCGGTACCGGCGTTGGTGGTAAGCAGGATCAGCGTATTGCGAAAATCGATCTGGCGGCCCTCGCCATCCTCCATCACACCCTTGTCGAACACCTGGAAGAAAATCTCGTGCACGTCCGGGTGGGCCTTTTCCACCTCATCCAGCAGCACCACGCTGTAGGGCCGCCGGCGCACTGCCTCGGTCAGCACGCCGCCTTCGCCATAGCCCACGTAGCCAGGTGGCGCGCCCTTGAGAGTGGAAACGGTGTGGGCTTCCTGGAACTCGCTCATGTTGATGGTGATCAGGTTCTGCTCGCCGCCGTACATCGCTTCGGCAAGAGCCAGGGCGGTTTCGGTCTTGCCCACCCCGGAGGTACCGGCAAGCATGAACACACCAATCGGCTTGTTCGGGTTGTCCAGGCCCGCGCGGGAAGTCTGGATGCGCTTGGCAATCATCTTCAGGGCGTGGTCCTGGCCGATGATGCGCTTGGCCAGGTGGCTGTCGAGGTTGAGCACGGTTTCGATTTCATTGCGTGCCATGCGCCCCACCGGGATGCCGGTCCAGTCGGCGACCACCGAAGCCACTGCCTGGTAGTCCACGGTCGGCAGGATCAGCGGGCTTTCCCCTTGCAGGTCGCCCAGGCGCTGCTGCAGGTCGACCAGTTTGTCGCGCAGTGCCGAGTGGCCCTGGTCGACCGCGCCCGCCTGCTCACGCAACTCGGCGCGGGTTGCCAGCAGCTCGTCGACCAGCGCCTTTTCTTCGGCCCAGCGGCTTTCCAGGCCAGCCAGGCGCTCGCGCTCCTCGGCCAGCAGGGCCTGGGCGTGGCCCTGGCGCTGCCCGGTGGCCACGCCGATGGCCGCCTCGCGGGCGATGATCTGCAACTCTACGTCCAGCGCCTCGATCCGCCGGCGGCTGTCGTCGACCTCGGCCGGCACTGCGTGCAGGCTGATGGCGACGCGGGCGCAAGCGGTGTCGAGCAGGCTCACTGATTTGTCTGGCAGCTGGCGCGCCGGGATATAGCGGTGCGACAGCTTCACCGCCGCCTCAAGCGCTTCGTCGAGCACCTGCACCTGATGGTGTTTTTCCATGGTCGAAGCCACGCCGCGCATCATCAGCAGGGCCTTGGCTTCGCTTGGTTCTTCCACCTGCACCACCTGGAAGCGGCGGGTCAGGGCGGGGTCTTTCTCGATGTGCTTCTTGTATTCGGCCCAGGTGGTGGCAGCCACCGTGCGCAAGCTACCGCGGGCCAGGGCCGGCTTGAGCAGGTTGGCGGCATCGCCGGTGCCGGCAGCGCCGCCGGCGCCAACCAGGGTATGCGCTTCGTCGATGAACAGGATGATCGGCTTGGGCGAAGCGTGCACGTCTTCGATCACTTGGCGCAGGCGCTGTTCGAACTCGCCCTTCATGCTGGCGCCGGCCTGCAGCAGGCCGACATCCAGGCTGCGCAGTTCCACGTCCTTGAGTGCCGGTGGCACGTCGCCGGCGACGATGCGCAGGGCGAAGCCTTCGACCACGGCCGTCTTGCCGACTCCAGCCTCGCCGGTGAGGATCGGGTTGTTCTGCCGACGGCGCATGAGGATATCCACCAACTGGCGGATTTCCTCGTCGCGCCCGACGATGGGGTCGAGCTTGCCGCTGCGTGCCTGTTCGGTGAGGTCGACCGTGAAGCGCTTGAGCGCTTCCTGCTTGCCCATCGTCGCCGGCGCCACGGCGCCGCTGGCCTCACCGGGCACGCCAGTGCTGAAACCATCGCTGGCGGCAAGGCCATTCTCGGGTGAGTCGCCGACGTATTCGTCGAAGCGCTCGCTCAGCGCTTCGGCCTTGAGCTTGGCGAACTCGCCCGACAGCCCCAGCAGGGCATTGCGCAGGCTTGGGGTCTTGAGGATGCCGACCAGCAGGTAACCGGTGCGTACCTGGCTTTCACCGAACATCAGGCTGCCGTACACCCAGCCGCGTTCGACCGCTTCCTCCACCTGCGATGACAGGTCGGTAATCGAGGTCGACCCCCGAGGCAGGCGGTCCAGGGCGTCAGTCAAGTCACGCGCCAGGCGCGCCGGTTCCACATTGAATTGGCGAACGATGCGGTGCAGGTCGCTGTCCTGAAGCTGCAGCAACTGGTGCAGCCAGTGGGCCAGCTCGACGTAGGGGTTACCCCGCAGCTTGCAGAATACGGTGGCGGCCTCGATGGCCTTGTAGGCGACGCTGTTGAGTTTGCCGAACAGCGCGGCGCGGCTGATTTCACCCATGGTCCTGGCTCCTTGTGTGTATGGCGACGACTGGCTGTGTGGCCTGCTTGGTGGCCTGCTTGGTGGCGTAGTGGCGTGCCAGCTTGAGGTCGCGAGCATCGTGCTCAGGGCGGCCTAGCCAGGTATCGAAGCCCAGGCGCTGGCCAGCGTTGAGTTGCAGCGCGGGCACCTGGCCCTGCGCGAGGATAAGGTTGAGGTCCCAGTCCAGCTCCTGGCCCAGGTATTCGGCGACCCAGGCCGCCAGCTCGACGAAGGCTTGGCCGCCGGGCAGCAGGGCGTGGTACTGGTCGAGCGTTAGCGGGCCAACGCACAGGCGGAACTTGTGCTGGCGGTCCCACACGTGGCTGCCCAGGCACAAGTCGACGCCCAGGCGGTTGGCGCGCACACTCAGCTGGCTGCGCTCGGGCAGTTCCAGCCACTGGCCGACGTATTCCTCCAGGCTGACCGGTACGCCGAAATAGTCGGCCAGGATGCTACACAGCCCGTCGGGATAGCGGGTCTGCGCTGCCAGGTGGCCGGACCAGTGCAGCTTCGCGGTGTCGGCCAGTGGCCCTTGGTTCTGCAGTTCGGCCTGCCCTCGGCCGCTCAGTGCGGCCAGGCGCGCAGCCCAGTAGTCATCACCGGGGCGGTCGTGGCTGACGGTTGGCCGGGCCTCGGCCCAGGCCCGGTAGAACAGGCTCAGCAGGCGGTGGTGGAAGATGTCCAGGAAACGCTTGCTGGTCGGGTCGGCATGGTTGCGCTGGCGCTCGCGTATGTATTCGGTAAGGTGCAGCGGCAGCGGGCCGTTGGGCCCTCCCAGGCCGAAGAAGAACTGCTCAAGGCGCGCCGGCCTGTCTTCGCTTGTGCTGACCGAGGCCAGGGTGGACGGCGCGAAGCCGCAGTCCAGGCGCTGGCCCAGGCGCACCGGCTCATCGGCCAGGCGCAACGAATGGCCGAAACGCGGCAGTTCAGGGTTTTCCGCTTGCAGCCGGCGCAACGCCTGGAAGAAGTCGTACTCCCACGGCTCGGCCTGCATGTTCGCCAAGGTATTCACAGCACGGGCCTGCGCCCGGGCTTGGCTCGCCAGCGCATGATCTCGCCACGTTCGCTGGTGCGCAGCACGGTTTCGGTAAAGCTGTTGACCGACACGTAGCGGGTTAGGAAACGCTCGAAGACCGCACCGAGCAGGAACACGCCGGTGCCGCGGAAGGCGTTTTCGTCGAACGTCAGGGTAATTTCCAGGCCCCGGCCAAACACGATCGGCCCCGGCATGGGCAGGCGTCGGGTGCAAGGCTGGCAGCTGACCTCGCGCAGGCCGTCGATCTGCAATTGCAAGGCGCTGTCCTGCGGGTCGCCATACAGGCGCAGCAGTTCGCGCAGGGCTGCAGCCCCCTGGCCCTGTTCGGCCAGCGACAGGTAGTTCAGCGACAACTGGCTGATCAGGCGCCAGGCGCGGTTGTCGTGGGCATGGCTGGCCTTGGGCCGGCTTGGGCCGGCCAGGCAGCGCACGGCGGCTACCGGGGCACTGTCGGCAAGGCTGAAGTCGCTGCGCCCGTCACCCACGCTCATGAACAGCGGCAGGTCGCGGTTGCTGCACAGGGCGCTGATGCCCAGCTGGCGCAGGTCGTGGCGGTACGGCGCCTGCTGGCCGTCGACCAGGCTGACGAAGGTTTCGCTGCCCATGTAGCTTGAGCGTGTGCCATTGCGCCGCTGTTCGCTGGACAGCACCCGTGGCTCGCGGCGCACGATGTAATAGGCTTGGTCACGGCCGTAGCGCGACGGGTCGCGTACCGCATAGAACGGCAGGAACGCCTGGTCCGGCCCGGTGCCGTGGCCAGTGACCTGCTGCAACGAGTGGATTTCGAAATCGGTTGGCCGGGTGCGGTCGGCGATCACGTGGTGTTCGTTGACCCGATCGCTCAGGTGGATGCGGTCGACCCGGCGTGGGAACAGGTTGATCGCCGGGGTGCAGAACGGCACCAGTTGGCTGTTGCCGACGCCGCCTTCGAGCGCCGGGTCATGGCGATCGAACAACACCAGCACTTCCAGTTCCTGGCCATCGCAGCGCTTGACCGCAGGGCCAAGGCCTGCGAATTCGACGAACAGAAAACGTTGCGGCAGGGCGAAGTATTCCTGCAGCAGGCGGTAGCCCTGAAATGCCTGGGGCACTACCGGCAGCGCCGCCTCTCGGTCATCGAAACCGCATGGCAGCAAGGCCTGTTCCACCGGGATGCGTTCAGCCCAGTCGGCCCCGGGCTGGCGCACGAACACGGCGCAGGCGCTGCCCAGCAACTGCTCGTATAACCGATACGGGGTTTCGTCGGCGCCGTTGAGGTACAGCGGCAGGCGCGTCAGCGGCAAACTGCTGAAGGGCATTTCGGCGCCGCTGCGCAGTGTCAGGCGCAGGCCGGCGCGTGCCCGGGGCTCGCTGGCCGCAAGGCGCCCGAGCACGGCGCCGGGGTTGCCGAAGTACTCGGCACCAGCCACCTGCAGCGGCCACAGGGTAACCTCCTGGGTGCTGCGAAACTCACAGGGCGTCTGTGAGTCGCGGCCCAGATTGGCGCGCAGCACACTGCCGCGTGGCAATGGGAAGCCCGCCGCCAGGGAGCCCTCGTCGGGGTCGGCCTGCAGTTGTACCACGGTCATCGACGGCGTGGGTGCCAGGTAATGCGGGTAGGCGATTTCCAGCAGGTTGTGGGTGAACGTCGGGTACTCGGCGTCGAGCTTCAATTGCACGCGCGCGGTCAGGTAGGCGAAGCCTTCGAGCAGGCGCTCCACATAGGGGTCGGCGCACTCGACCCCTGACAAGGTCAGGCGCCCGGCGATCTTCGGGTACTCCCGGGCGAACTCCTCGGCACCTTCGCGGATGTGCTGCAGTTCCTGGTTGTACAGCTCCAGCAGGCGCGGGTTCATGGCCGCCTCCGGCGATCGGCAGGGGCGACCCGGACATGGCCCGACTCAAGGTCGACATCCGTTTGCAGCAGCAGCGGCAGCGCCGCCGGCTGTGCCCACAGGTCGCCTTCGATCTCGAAGCTCAGGGCATTGGCATTCATCTCCCCGGGCGCGGCCTGGGCGCGCACTTTCAGGGTGTGGGCGAGAATGCGGGGTTCGTAGGTGGCGATGGCCTGGTGGATGATGCGCTCCAGGGCACCGATGTCGATGTTCGAGGCGCTGTTGCCCGCCAGCGCAGGCAGGCCGTAGTTGATCACCGACGCGCCAGCCAGGGTATTCAGGGTGGCGGCGCTGTCGAGTAGCGAAGTGGTGTTGAGCAGCCAGGCCAGATCGCGCAGCACCGAGGCCTTGAGCTGTTGCAGGCTGAGCACGCGCTTGTCGGCGGCTTCCTGCCGGTTGCCCGGCTCGTCGTCGGTCAGGCGGTCCAGCAGCGAGGGCTGCAGGCGGTCGCGGGTGGCGATCTCGGCTACCACTTCAGGAATTCCCATAGGCTGTGGTGGAACCCGTGGGAGCGGGCGTGCTCCCACAGGGCCAGTCAGTGGCCAGGTGGCCGGCCACCGTTGTCATCGGCGTCAGATCTTGACGTTGGAGCGGATGTTCCAGCCGTACTTGATCGGGCCGCCTTCCTTGCTGCCGTCGGCCTTCTGCGGCTGGTAGTCGACGGTGACCTTGGCGAAGTTCAGGGTCACGTTCTCGGTCAGGCGGTCATCGGTGCCCGAGCCGCCGGTACTCAGCGAGCTGATGAGCACTTCTTCGAGGTTGATGATCAGGTACTCGACCTGGCTCTCGCCGCCTGCCTTGCGCACGGTAAGCTTGACCTTGTCGATGTGCTTGCCGCTGGAGCAGTGCGCCATCAGGTTGGGGCTGGACTTGTCGATGTACTTGGTGAGCGACAGGTCCTGGATGTTGACCTTGCCGGCACCGCCGCCGCTGCCCATGTGCATGTTGCCGGACTGGGACATGCCCCAGTGCCAGTTGAGCACGTCGATTTCGTCTTTGTGGGCCTTGTCGTTGGACTCGCCCTTGATGTCGCCGATCTTGATGAAAATATCTACAGCCATGATGTCCTCGGGGGTTCAGGTCGGTTGGCAATGCCAGCGGGGCCGCCAGGCGGCCCCGGGGGGTCAATCAGGCACCTTTGGCCGAAGGCAGCTTCGACACCAGGCGCAGCGACACGGTCAGCCCTTCGAGCTGATAGTGCGGGCGCAGGTAGAAGCGTGAGTTGTAGTAACCCGGGTTGCCTTCGACGTCTTCGACCACCACTTCGGCGGCCGCCAGCGGGTGCTGGGCCTTGGTGGTTTCGGTGGAGTGCGCCGGGTCGCCGTCGACGTAGTTGAGGATCCAGTCCTGCAACCAGCGCTGCATCTCGTCCTTTTCCTTGAACGAGCCGATCTTGTCGCGCACGATGCACTTGAGGTAGTGGGCAAAGCGGCAGGTGGCAAACAGGTACGGCAGGCGCGCGGCCAGGTTGGCGTTGGCGCTGGCGTCCGGGTCGTCGTACTCGGCCGGTTTCTGCAATGACTGGGCGCCGATGAAGGCGGCGAAGTCGGTGTTCTTCTTGTGCAGCAGCGGCATGAAACCATTCTTCGCCAGCTCTGCTTCGCGGCGATCGGAAATGGCGATTTCGGTCGGGCACTTCATGTCCACGCCACCGTCGTCGGTGGGGAAGGTGTGCGCCGGCAGGCCTTGCACTTCGCCGCCCGACTCCACGCCACGAATGCGCGAGCACCAGCCGTAGTACTTGAACGAGCGGTTGATGTTCACCGCCATGGCATAGGCGGCATTGGCCCAGGTGTACTTGCTGCTGTCGGCGCCGTCGGTGTCTTCCTCGAAGGCGAATGCTTCCACCGGGTCGGTCTTGGCGCCATACGGCAGGCGCGCCAGGAAGCGTGGCATGGTCAGGCCGATGTAGCGCGAATCTTCAGATTCACGCAGCGAACGCCAGCCGGCGTATTCCGGGGTGGTGAAGATCTTGCTCAGGTCGCGCGGGTTGCTCAGTTCCTGCCAAGAACCCATGCCCATCACCGTCGGCGAAGCGGCGGCAATGAACGGCGCGTGCATCGAGGCGCAGACTTTCGACAGCTCGCCCAGCAGTTCGACATCCGGTGGCGACTGGTCGAAGTAGTAGTCGCCCACCAGGCAGCCATAGGGTTCGCCGCCGAACTGGCCGTATTCTTCTTCGTAGAGTTTCTTGAACACCGGGCTCTGGTCCCAGGCGGTGCCCTTGAACTTCTTCAGGGTCTTGTGCAGGTCGGTCTTGGAAACGTTGAGCACGCGGATTTTCAGCTGCTCGTCGCTCTCGGTGTTGTTGACCAGGTAGTGCAGGCCCCGCCAGGCGCTTTCCAGCTGCTGGAAATCGTTGTGGTGGATGATCTGGTTGACCTGCGCGGTCAGCTTGGCGTCGATCGCGGCAATGATCTGCTCGATCGAACCGATGGCGTCGTTGGACACCAGGGTGGTCTGCGCCAGCGCCTGCTCGGCCAGCGTGCGCACGGCACTCTCCACGGCTTCCTTGGCACGCTCGGTCTTGGGCTTGAATTCCTGCAGCAGCAGGTTGGCGAATTCGCTGGGGTCCTGGGTGGCCGGTGCCTGGGCCTGGGTGTCGCGCAATGGGTCGTTCATGGGCTGTCTCCTCAGGCGCTCGGCTCGGTATCGGCAGGTTTTGGCGCGCTGGCCAGGGCTTGCAGCAGGGCCGGGTCCTTGATGGCCTTGAGGATGATGTCCTCAGCGCCGGTCTTGCCGTCCATGTAGGTCAGCAGGTTGGCCAGCTGGGTGCGGGCTTCGAGCAACTGGTTCAGGGCATCGACCTTGCGCGCCACGGCGGCAGGGCTGAAGTCGTCCATGCTTTCGAAGGTGATGTCCAGGCTCAGGTTGCCTTCGCCGGTCAGCTCGTTCGGCACGTTGAACGCCACGCGTGGTTGCATGGCCTTCAGGCGCGAGTCGAAGTTGTCCACGTCGATCTCGAGGAATTTGCGCTCTGCCACGGCTGGCAGGGGGGCGGCAGGCTTGCCGGCGAGGTCGGCCATCACGCCCATGACGAAGGGCAACTGCACCTTCTTCTCGGCGCCGTACAGTTCGACGTCGTACTCGATCTGCACCCGTGGCGCACGGTTGCGCGCAATGAATTTCTGGGAGCTGTCTTTCGCCACGTTGTTCCTCCTGGGCGCCGGGTACGGCGGCTCTGTTCATGCGGGCGTCGGTGTGTTGTACGGGCCTTGAGGTCAGTCGTTCTCAGGGCCGCGCAGGTTTTCGTATTGCGAAAAGCCGTCGGGAATCAGGTTGCGCACGATGGTTTCGAAATCGGCATTGACCAGCTGCCTGGCGCGGCGCAGCAGCACCGGCAGCGGGCTGGATGGCTCGTGGCGGGCGTAGTACTGCAGCAGCCGATCCAGGCTCTGGGTCACGTCCTCGCGGCTGCTCACCTCGCCGGGGCGGGTGGCTGGGCGTGCTGCACTGGCCGGTGTCATTGGCAGGTCGGTCTGGTGGTCTGCCGGGGGCTGCTCATCGCCGTTGGCGGGTGGCGCGGCACCTTCCGGGCTGTAGTCGGCCAGCACCTGCTGCACCTGGCGCAGCGGCTGGCGCAGCGGCGAAAGGTCGACACCACTGGCCGAACCGACCTGGTCGTTGACCCGCTGCTCGATGGCGTCCAGCGCCTCGCGAGCCAGTTGCAGGGCCTGGCGGCACTGCTGCAGCTGCTCGGGGTCGGCATCACGCAGGGCGGCCGCCAGTTCCTCGGCGCTCATCTGCTCGCTGGCGAAGTGCTGCACGCCGGCGGCATGCAAAGCCGCCCGCAACGTGACCGGGCCAAAGGCGCGCGAGCGTACCAGCACGGCATCGCGCAGCAGGGTGATGTTGGCGTCGCAGGTGAGGCCGGCCAGGGCGTTGATGCGCACGGTCGGGTCGTTGTCGTCTGCAGCGTCCAGTTGCGGATGCAGGTGCAGCCAGTATTCGCCCAGCAGGTCGCGGATCAATTCGAGACTGGCGGCCAGGCCTGGCAGGCCCTGCAGGGCAAGGTTGGCCTGAACCAAGAAATGGGTGATGCGCAAGTCTTTGCTGCGCTGCAGCAGCGCGGTGCTTGCGCGTTCGATATCGCGCCACGGCGGTGGCTCGGCCGGTTGCACGGCGTCGCCCATGACGCGCTCGGGGCGGCCCTGGGCATCACGCTCTAGTTGCAGGAATTCGGCGTCGTATTCCAGGTCGTCGCCGCAGGGGAAATCTGCGGAAACAGCGGCGAGAAGCAGCGGCGAGTTCACCAGGATTCGATCTCCATATCAGCCCGTGGTGAGGGCTTGGTGCGGCGTTAATTGATTCTGTGAACGGCCGCACAAACTTGTCAAAGAATGCGAAGTTGATATCGCGGTGATATCATTTTGGCACTCTGAAGTTGCGCATTTATGGTTTATTTCCAAAATGATGTCAAGGTAAGCTACGCGCCGCAAGTGCCAGGTGTGAACCACTGTGCAGGCATGATGTCCATTCATCGGCGTGCTATCAAAGTGCCTTTAATTTGCGTTTCAATAGCGCACAGTTAGTACCTTGGTGGTAGCTAAAGCCCAGTATTCACGGGTGTTTGAGCAAGGTTTTGGTGAAGTGGCCTGCAGCCACCCAAATGAATGGAAGTTGGTTTCAAATATATGCAAGGAGGCATGATGGCACTTCGCCTGACTATTACCAGTTACCACAAGATCACGCCCGGGCAACGCCCGGAAATGGTGCTGGAGACAGGTGCCATCACACTCGGGCGAGCCACCGACAATGATTGGGTACTGCCCGATCCAGAGCGGTTGGTATCGTCGCGCCATTGTGTGATCCAGTTCAAAGATGGGCGGCCCTATCTCACTGACAACAGCACCAATGGCGTCGAGTTAGTTCACGCGGGCATCCGCATGCGCCGCGGTAACAGCGAGCCGTTGATGGATGGCGAAGTTATCCGCATTGGCGAGTACGAAATCCAGGTGCGCCTGGACCACGCGTTCGCCATGCCGCAGGCGGCGCAGGCGCAGGCGAACAGTTTCGAGGCACTGATGGCCAACCAGGTGGCGGCAAGTGCGCCGATCAGCGGGGCGCCAGCCGCCTTTCTGCAAGGTGCGCCGAGCCACGATACCCTGCCGGATCTGTTCGATTTCCTTGGCCCCGGCAGCGTGCCGCCCGCCAGCCAGCCGGACCATGTGCCGGCTCAGCAACACGACTTTCGCCCGCCCGCACCCGTGGCGCCCTTGGCACCCGCCGATTTGCCGGCTGCGGCGCCCACGGGGCTGATTCCAGAAGGCTGGGACGTGCTCGCTGACACCCCGGCGCCCCTGCCAGCGGCAACACCCATACCGGCCCTGCCGATGCCACCAGTCTCCGAGCCCGCGGCCGCCCAGCCTGTAGTCGCCGAACCCATTGCCGTCGAGGCCGCTGCGGTGCCGGCGGCCAGCGTCGCGCCCACGGGCGAGGCTGGCCTTCTACAGGCATTTCTGCGCGGTGCCGGTATCGAGCAACTGCGCATCGAGGCCAGCGACGCCCAGGCGCAGATGGAGGCCATCGGCCGCAGCTACCGCTTGATGGTGGAAGGGCTGATCGATGTGCTACGTGCGCGCAGCAGCCTCAAAGGCGAGTTCCGCATGCAACAGACCACCATCGCCCCGGTGCAGAACAACCCGCTGAAATTTGCCCCCAACGCCGATGAAGCGTTGTTGCTGCTGCTGCGCCAGCGCAGCCCAGCGTTCATGGCCCCGGACCAGGCCGTGCAGGACAGTTTCGACGACCTCAGGGCCCACCAGTTGGCGGTGATGGCCGGCGTCGAGGCCGCGATCAAGCACCTGCTGGCTCGCTTTGAGCCGGGCAGCCTGGAGCAGCGCCTAGCCCCGGCCTCGGGGCTAGGCAAATTGTTCGGTGGCTCGCGCCAGGCCCATTGCTGGCAGCAGTTCACCACGCTCTACCGGCAGATTGCCCAGGAAGCCGAAGACGACTTCCAGGACTTGTTCGGCCGTGAATTCAGCCGCGCCTACGAGGCCCACAGCAGCCGTTTGCAACGTTCCTGAAGGAACACAGGAAGCCCCGATACGTCATGAGGACGACAATGAACGCACTACGACTGCTCGGCGCCCTGGCCCTGGTGTTGCTGGGTGCCTGCAGCAAGGACGCCGCCCAGCCAACTGCGCAGGGCACAGCGCAACCCGGCGGGATCAGCCTGTACTTCAGCACCGGGGCAGGCTTGAACCCGGGTGCCAACGGCACGCCGGCACCGGTGCGGGTGCGAATCTTCGAGTTGAAGAACAGCGCCGCCTTCACGCGTGCCGATTACTTCACCCTCACCGAGCGTGCCCAGGCTGCGCTCGGCGCCGACTTGATCGACCAGGACGAAGTGTTGCTGCAGCCCGGCGCGCAGCTGCACCTTGAGCGCCCGCTCGACCCCGCTACTCGCCAGGTTGGCCTGGTGGTCGGCTACCGCGAGATCGATCAGGCGCAGTGGCGCAGCGTGCTGCCGGTGCCGCCTCGCGACTATCAGATCAGCCTCGATGCGCGTGCCGTGCGCAGCGCCGTGGCAGCCCCTCAAACAGCGCCTGCCCGGTAGGCATACGGAGTCTCCATGTCCTGGAACAATCGCGTGGTGTGGTCGGAAGGCATGTTCATCACGACCCAGCACTTCCAGCAGCACGACCGCTACCTGGAAAACCTCGTGGATGCCCGCAGCCGGCCGCTGAGCGCGGCTGCCTGGGGTTTTTCCGAACTGCTGATCGACCAGGGCCTGCTGGCCCAGGGCAAGCTGGCCATTCTCAGCGCGCGCGGCCTGCTACCCGATGGTACGCCGTTCGACATCCCACGTGACGACCTGCCACCGGCCCCCTTCGAGATCCCCGACGACCTGCGTGACTGCGTGGTGTACCTGGGCTTGCCGCTCAAGCGTGCCGGAGCCCGCGACACGGTCGACGAGGGCGAAGCCCTGGCGGCGGCGCGCTACGTCAGCCGCATCAGTGACGTGCGTGACGACAACGCCCCGTTTGAAAATCGCGCGCCGCTGGCCTTGGGCAGCCGGGCGCTGCGCCTGCTGCGCAGCGAAGACGGCCTGAGCGACCATGCGGCCCTGGGCGTGGTACGGGTGCGCGAGAAACGTGCCGACCGAGCGCTGGTGCTGGACGAGAGCTACATCCCGCCGCTGCTGGACATCAGTGCCAACAACGGCTTGGCCAGCATGCTTGGCGAACTGCTTGGCCTGCTGCACCAGCGCGGTGAGGCGTTGGCGGGGCGGGTGGTGGCGTCGGCCAACGGCGGTGCCTCGGAAATCGCCGATTTCATGTTGCTGCAGCTGGTCAACCGTGCCCAGCCGCTGGTCGAGCACCTCAACCAGTTGAGCCCGCTGCACCCCGAGCGGCTGTACAGCGAGCTGGTGGCGATGGCTGGCGAATTTGCCACCTTCACCCGCGACGGGCGCCGGCCACAGGGCTTCCCGGCCTACCAGCACGACGACCTGGCCGCGTCCTTCGCCCCGGTCATCGCCGCGTTGCGCGAAGCACTGTCGACGCTGATCGACAGCAAGGCGGTGGCCATCCCGATCGTCGAGAAAGCCTATGGCATTCACGTCGCCATGCTTGCCGACCGCAGCCTGCTCGACAGTGCCAGCTTCGTGCTGGTGGTGCGCGCCGACGTGCCGGGCGAGACGCTGCGCGGGCGCTTTGGCCAGCAGAGCAAGATCGGTTCGGTGGAACACATCCGTGACCTGGTCAACCTGCAACTGCCAGGTATCGGCCTGCTGCCACTGCCGGTGGCGCCGCGGCAGATCCCGTTCCATGCCGGCAGCACCTATTTCGAGTTGGACCGGGGCAGCGAGCACTGGAAGCAGCTGCAGCACTCCGGTGGCTTCGCCTTCTACGTGGCGGGGGAGTTCCCCGGCCTGAGCCTGGCCTTCTGGGCCATTCGAGGATAAGCCACAATGCAATCGGATGATCCGCAGGCGTTCGACCGCACCCAATTCATGCCGCGCCCCGGTGGCCGCGCTGCGCAGGCCGCGCCAGCTCAGGGCGCTGCGGCGCCTTTGAACGTTCCCGCCGAACCGCTGGCCGCCGGCCAAGCCCAGGGCCTCAACCCGCTGGAGCAAGCGGCCGGCCCCTTGCTGGCGCTGCTGACGCGCCTGCGCAACACCATCGCCCACCCGGCGCCGGCCAGCCTGCGCGCACAGCTGCTGGCCTACCTGCGCCAGTTCGAAGAGCGTGCCGAAGCCGCAGGCGTCGCCCGCAACGAGGTGCTGCTGGCGCGTTACAGCCTGTGCACCGCCCTTGACGAAGCGGTGCTGAGCACGCCTTGGGGCAGTGCCAGCGACTGGGGCAAGCAGAGCCTGTTGATCACCGTGCACAACGAAGCCTGGGGGGGCGAGAAGGTCTTCCAGCTGCTCGAACACTGCCTCCAGAGCCCCCGCGAGCGCCTGCACCTGCTGGAGTTGCTGTACCTGTGCACCAGCCTCGGCTTCGAAGGACGCTACCGGGTAATGAGCGGCGGACGCGCCCAGCTCGATGCCTTGCGCGAGCGTACCGCGGCTGCCATCCGCGCCGCCCGTGGCGAGCGCGAGCGCGAGTTGTCGCCGCACTGGCGTGGGGTGTCCGTGACCCGCGACCGCCTGGCCCAGTTCCTGCCGCCCTGGGTTGGCCTGGCCCTGGCCCTGGCGTTGCTGCTGCTGTTGCTGCTGGGCCTGCGGCTGAAGCTGGCCAGTGATGCCGAGCCGGTGTTTCGCGGTATCCACGCCCTGGGCGAGATCCCGGTGCAGGCCATGGACCGCCCGGTGGTTCAGCCCAAGCCTGTGGAGCGCCCGCGCCTGGCGGGCTTTTTGGCCGACGACATCAAGGCCGGCCGGGTTGCGGTGCAGGACGCGGTGGACCGCTCGGTGGTGACCATTCGCGGTGATGAGCTGTTCGCCTCGGCCAGCGCCAGCATCAAGGATGACTTCCAGCCGCTGATGCTGCGCATTGCCGAGGCCGTGGCCAAGGTCAAGGGCAACGTCAAGGTGACCGGCCACAGCGACAACCAGCGCATCGCCACCTTGCGCTTCCCGTCCAACTGGGCGTTGTCCCAGGCCCGCGCCGAACAGGTCAAGGAGCTGCTCGCTGCGCGTACCGGCCAGCCAGGGCGCTTCACTGCGCAGGGGCTGAGTGACACCGAGCCGCTGGCGTCGAACGACAGCGCACAAGGCCGGGCGAAGAATCGCCGGGTTGAAATCACCGTGCTGGCGGAGGGTGTGGAGTGAAGGCGTTCTTGAACATCGTCGTGCGTTGGCTGATCCCGCTGCTGGGGCTTGTCGCCCTGAGCCTGATCATCTGGTACGTCGGCCCGCTGCTTGACGCGCTGGCACCTGCGGCCCCGCGTTGGGCACTTATCATCCTGCTGTTCGCGCTGTGGCTCGGCTACCGTGCCTGGCGCATCCTGCAGGCTCGCCGGCAGGCGGCGAAGGTGCTGGAGAGCCTGGCGGCAGAAACCCCGCCGGACCCCGCCAGCGTGGCCACTGCCGAGGAGCTGGCAACCTTGCGCCAGCGCATGCTCGAGGCCGTGGCGCTGCTGAAGAAGGCGCGCCTGGGCGGCGACCAGCGGCGCAACCTCTACGAACTGCCGTGGTACGTGATCATCGGCCCACCCGGTTCGGGCAAGACCACCGCGCTGGTCAATTCCGGCCTGCATTTCCCACTGGCTGCGCAATTGGGCGAAGGCGCAGTGCGCGGGGTGGGGGGGACGCGCAACTGCGACTGGTGGTTCACCGACCAAGCGGTGCTGCTCGACACCGCCGGGCGCTACACCACCCAGGACAGCCATGCACAAGTCGACAAGGCGGCCTGGCTGGGCTTTCTCGACATGCTCAAGGCCCAGCGCGCGCGGCGGCCGATCGATGGTGCGTTCATCGCCATCAGCCTGTCCGACCTGTTGCTGGGCAGCGATGCCGAGCGCGCGGCCCATGCGGCGGCGATTCGCACGCGTATCCAGGAACTGTACAGCCAGTTGGGGGTGCGCTTCCCGATCTACCTGATGCTGACCAAGCTCGACCTGGTACCGGGTTTCATGGAGTTTTTCGACGACCTGGGCAAGGAAGAGCGCGCCCAGGTCTGGGGCATGACCTTCGCCCTGGATGAGGGCCAGCAAGGGGATGGCCCGCTGGCCAGTTTCGCCAGCGAGTTCGCCCTGCTTGAACAGCGCCTCAACCAACGCCTGGTGGAGCGCCTGCAGCAGGAACGTGACCCGTCGCGCCGCGACCTGGTGTACGGGTTCGTGCAGCAGTTCGCCGCACTGCGCGGCAACCTGCAGGCGTTTCTCCAGGGCGTATTCAAATCCAATGCCTTCGAGGCGAGGGCATTGCTGCGCGGGGTGTACTTCACCAGTGGCACCCAGGAAGGCAGCCCTATCGACCGGCTGATTGGCAGCATGGCGCAGAGTATGGGCCTTGACCGTGCGCACCTGGCGCGGCAGAACGGCAGCGGGCGTAGCTACTTCATCGAGCAGTTGTTCAGTGCCGTGGCCTTCGCCGAGCGCGGCCTGGTCGGCAACGACCCGAAGGTCGAGCAGCGGCGCAGGTGGATCGCCCGTGGCGCCCTGGCCCTGAGCGTGGCGTTGATACTGGTGGTCGGCACCCTGTGGGCACTGAGCTACCGGGCCAACCAGCAGTACATTGCCGACGTCGATAGCCGTCTCAAGCCGCTGGGCCAGAGCGTCCAGTCGCTGAGCCCGGCGCAGCGCAGCGTGATCGACGTGCTGCCCCTGCTCAACAGCGTGCGTCACCTGGCGGGCGACCCACCAGGCTGGGCCCAGGGCCTGGGCCTGTTCCAGGGCGACATGCTCGAAGGCGAGGCCGACAGCGTCTACCGCAAGCTGCTGATTGCCGTATTCGCCCCGCGCCTGGTCACTCGCATCGAGGAGCAACTGTACGCCGGCGGCCCATCCGATTACCTGTACGAAGGGCTCAAGGCCTACCTGATGCTGGCTGATGGCGAGCACTACGATGCCGACTTCATCAAGGCCTGGATCACCCTCGACTGGGAGCGCCAGCTGCCCCGTGACCTGGCGCCCGACGTGCGTCAGGCACTGGAGCAGCACCTGGCGGCGCTGTTCGACAAGCGCCCGCCGAATGCCCGGCTGGACCAACGCCTGATCGACGACACGCGCCGCCAGCTGCAACAGCTGCCGGTGGCCCAGCGGGTGTACGACCGGGTCAAGCGCCAGAAACTGCCCACTGGCGTCAGCGATTTCCACGTCAGCGATGCTGCTGGCCGTGATGCCGCCTTGGTGTTTCGCTTCAAAAGTGGCAAGCCATTGAGCGAGCCTTTGCCCGGGCTGTTCAGTGTCGAGGGTTACCGCAAGGCATTTCTCGCCGCCAGCCTGGCGCAGAGCACCACCCTGGCCGAAGAACGCTGGGTGCTCGGCCGCGCGCCGGGTGAGGCAGGTGATGCCAAGCGCCTGGCAGACGATGTGCTGCAGTTGTACTACCAGGATTACATTCGCCAGTGGGATGCGCTGCTGGCGGACCTCGACTTCGTACCGATCACCAGCGTTGGCCAGGCGGCGGATGTGCTGCGGCTGCTGTCTGGCCCGACCTCGCCGCTGAAGAAGCTGTTGCAGGCCGTGGCCAAGGAAACCAACCTGCAGCAGCCGGGCACCCTCGACCAAGCCAAGGCCAAGGCCGAGCAGGCTGGTGTCGACCAGTTGCGCCAGCGCCTGGGTGGGTTGCTCGGCGACACCCCGCTGGCCAGCGATAACCCCGCTGCCCGCGAGGTCGACCCGGTCACCGCACACTTCGCCGAACTGGCGGCGTTGGTCGATGGCGGCGAAGGCCAGCCCGCAGCCATCGATGGCCTGCTCGGCGACCTGAATGCGTTGTATGTGCAGGTCAGCGCCATGGTCGGTGCCAGTGGTGATGCCCTGCTGGGCGAGGCCAAGAACCAGGCCCAGGCTGCAGCGCAGCGCGTGGCGCTGGGCGCTGCGCGCCAGCCGGCGGTGGTGCAGAACCTGGTCAGCTCGGTGCTCGGCGCCACCCATGGCTTGGTGATGGGCGGTGTGCGTAACCAGCTCAACGCGGCCTGGACCAGTGAGGTGGTCAACGTCTATCGCCAGTCCCTCAGTGGCCGCTACCCCTTGGTGGCTGGCAGCGCGCGTGACGCCACGCTGGAGGATTTCGGCCAGTTCTTCGGCGTTGGCGGGGTGATGGACAACTACTTCCGCAAATACCTGCAGCCCTACGTCAACACGGCCAGCACACCGTGGAGCTGGCAGCCGGGTGCGGCGCAGAAGCTGGGCATCAATGCCGGCGTGCTGCATACCTTCCAGCGTGCGGCGACCATCCGCGACGCCTTCTTCCGCAACACCAGTGGCCTGCAGCCAGGCGTGCGCTTCGAGCTCAAGCCCGTGGCGATGGATGCCAGCATCACCCAGTTCCTGCTTGACCTCGATGGCCAGCAGGTCAGCTACGACCACGGCCCGAGCCGCCCGGTGGCGCTGCAGTGGCCCAACCCCAACAGCATCGGCGTGGTGCGCTTGTCGATCTCGCCGCCGGCCGCCAGCGGCCGCTCAGGGGTGACCTTGGAAGGGCCATGGGCGTGGTTCCGCCTGCTCGACCAGTCCGACCTGGTGGCCGGCAGTTCGCCGGAGCGTTTCAACCTGCGTTTGCGCGTGGATGGCGCCAGCGTGTCCTACGAGCTGCGTGCCAGCAGCGCGTTCAACCCGTTCCGCAGCCGAGTGGTCAGCGGTTTCAGCCTGCCGGAGCATCTGTGAACGACGTGGGTTTCTACGGAAAACTGGCCTGCCGGGGCGACTTCGTCAGCCGCGGCCTGCCGCAAGGGTTCATCAAGCCATGGGACCAGTGGCTGGCAGCAGGCCTGCAAGCCAGCCAGCAAGCACTGGGCGAGCGCTGGCTGCAGGCCTATCTGGTGAGCCCGTTGTGGCGCTTTGCGCTGGCGCCCGGGGTGTGTGGCGTGGATGCCGTGGTGGGCGTCTTGATGCCGAGCATCGACAAGGTTGGCCGGTATTTTCCGCTCACCGTGGCCCAGGTGCTGGCCCCGCAGCAACCCTTGGCAGCGCGGGTGGCCGGGGCCGAGGAGTGGTTCGAATCCGCTGAAGCTGCCCTGCTGGGCACACTCGAACCTGCTGCCAGCTTCGAGGGCTTCGAGGCGGCCCTGCCAGCACCTTCGCGTAATCCAATACCCCCGCTGCAGGACGAGCCGCGGGTGACCGTGGGTGGTTTGCAGCGGCTGGACGCAACCACGCCACAGGGGCGGGCGATGGCCCTGGCCGAATGTGCCTGCGCAGGCATGAGCCTGTGGTGGGGACGGGGCTGCGAACATATTCCAGCGGGGCTTATGCGCTGCGCCGGCTTGCCGCGCAGCGAAGATTTTGCCGATTTCCTGCTGGGTAATGAGGGGCAGCTTGCATGACTGACATGCATTACAAGGCAGCCAGCTACAGCCATGTCGGCATGGTTCGCAAGATCAACGAAGACGCCTGCCTGGAGTTGACTTGGGATGGCCTGTGGGCGGTGGCCGATGGCATGGGTGGCCATGCCGCAGGCGACTACGTCAGCAGCCTGGCGGTCGACAGCCTGCGCCAGCTGCCGATCATCCACGGCCTTGGTGATGTCGCCCAGGCGGTGCGCGACACCCTGGCCCGGGTCAACGGCAGCGTGCGGGCCGAAACCAGCCGCCGCGGCGTGGCGATGATGGGCAGCACCGTGGTGGTGCTGGCAGCCCGTGGCGCGCAGGCGATCGGCCTGTGGGCGGGCGATAGCCGCCTGTACCGCTTGCGCGACGGAAAACTCGAGCGCCTTTCCCATGACCACAGTTATGTCCAGGAGCTGCAGGACAGCGGTTTGCTCAGTGAAGCCGAGGCCAGGGTGCACCCGCGCGGCAACATTGTCACCCGTGCCATTGGCGTCGAGGACCACCTTGAGCTGCAGGCCGTGGACCTGCAAGTGGCACCGGGCGATACCTACCTGCTGTGCAGCGACGGCCTGAACAAGACCGCCGAAGACCACGAGATCGCCGATGTGCTGGGCCACGCCGACCCCTATCAGGTGGTCCGCAGCTTGGTACACCTGGGGCTGACCCGTGGCGCCCCCGACAACATCACCGCAGTGGTGGTCAAGGCGAACCCATGAGCACCCAGAGCATGCAGATACCCGGCTTCGACATCGACAGCGAAATTGGCCAAGGCGCCATGGCCAGCGTCTACCTGGCCACCCAGCGCTCGCTGCAGCGCAAGGTGGCGCTGAAGATCATGGCGGCGAGCCTGGCTGCCGACCCCACGTTCTGCGAACGCTTCCTGCGCGAAGGACGCACCCTGGCGCGGCTGTCGCACCCGCACATCGCCACCATCCACGACATCGGCAATGTCGGTGAGTTGTACTACATGGCCATGGAGTACCTGCCCAGCGGAACGCTCAAGGAGCGTATCGCCGCAGGCCTCACGCCTGGACAGGGGCTGGTCTACGTGCGCCAGATCGCCCAGGCGCTGGGCTATGCCCACGCCCAAGGGCTGGTGCACCGTGACGTGAAACCGGCCAATATTCTGTTCCGTGCCGATGGCACCGCAGTGCTGTCGGACTTCGGCATCGCCAAGTCACTGGATGACCGCACCCAGTTCACCCAGGCCGGTTTCGCCGTGGGTACGCCAAGCTACATGAGCCCGGAACAGGCGCGCGGCATGGACATCGACGGCCGCGCCGACCTGTATGCGCTGGGCGTGGTGCTTTACGAGATTCTGGTTGGCGAGCTGCCGTACCGGGGTACCGACGCGCTGTCCACGGCCCTGGCACACCTGACCCAACCGCTGCCGGAACTGCCCATCGAGCATGGCCAGTACCAGGGCATTCTGCGTGGGCTGCTGGCCAAGGAGCCCGAGGCGCGTTTCACCGACGCCGATGCCGTGCTCGCTGCGCTTGACCAACTCAAGGCCCCGGCCATCGCGCCTGCCGTTGAGCCGGAGCACACCTTGGTGCGCCCGCTGCCGGTCACGCCACAGGTTGCTCCCCAGGCGCCTGCAGCGCCGGCCTCCAGCAAACCGGCCAAGGCCGTGCTGGCGCTGGCTATCGCTGCGGCGCTGGGCTTGGGCGGGGCGTTCTTCTGGTTGTCCAAGGGCGACAGCCCGCCTGCCTCGGACACATCGGTGGCACAGGCCCCGGCTACCCATGAACGGGCATCGACGCCCCCGGTCGCCGCCTCGCAGGATGGCCGCCCATTGCTGATGCCCGGCAAGCAGACCTTGTTCCAGCGCGTGCTGACCAAGCCCGACGCGCAGCTGTTGGCGCAGCCTGGCTTGGCCGAAGGCAAGCCTTTGCCGGCGTTCTCCGTGCTCTACGTCTACCAGCGCAAACAGGTCGATGGCCAGGACTGGCTTGAAGTGGGCGCCGCCAGCGACGGCCAGCGCGAGGGCTGGCTGGCCGCCGCGCAGGCCAGCGACTGGAAGCAGAGCCTGGTGCTCAAGTTCACCGAACGGTCCGGGCGAGCGCCGATGATGTTCCTGCGCCAGGCCGATGATGTGCAGCGCCTGCTCGACGACAGCGGCAAGGCCCGCGAAGTGCTGCAGCAGGCCCAGCGCAGCCCCGACCAGGTGCCCCAGGTCATGGCCCTGGAGCCTGCGGCCAGCGCCGTGCCGCAGAATCAGTTCTACCTGATGCCGATTTTTGACTACCGGGAAAGCTTCGATGCCGACGGCCAGCCGGTGCAGTTGCTCAACATCGCCTCGATCGACCCCGGTAGCGACGTGCGCAGCCCGCAGCCACAAGCGGCGGGCGTGGCGGCTGCTGGCGACAACGCGTTTCGCACCGGCATCGTGCTGGTGGTGGATACCTCGGTGTCGATGCAGCCTTACATCGATCGGGTACGCCAGGTGGTGAGTGAGCTGCAGCAGCAACTGGCAAGCCGTGGCGAGCTGGGCAGCGTCAGTTTCGGCCTGGTGGGCTTTCGCAACAGCGTCAAGCGCACGCCTGGCCTTGAGTACCTGAGCAAAACCTTGGTCAACCTTGATGAAGGCCGTGATCCGGCACGCTTTCTCAAGGCGGCCGAGCAGGTCAGGGCGACCCAGGTTTCCAGCCACTCGTTCAACGAAGATGCCTTCGCCGGCGTGATGCAAGCGGTCGATGGCATGGACTGGTCCGGCTACGGCGGGCGCATCATCCTGCTGGTCAGCGATGCTGGCGCGCTGCGCAAGAACGACCCGTTCAGCAGCACGCAAATGAACGAGGCGCAGGTGCGTGAGGCGGCGTTGAGCAAGCAGATCAAGATCTACGCACTGCACCTGCGCACCCCGGCCGGGGTGAGGAACCATGCCTCGGCCGAAACCCAGTACCGCGTGCTCACCGCCGACAGCAACCCACGCATCGGTGACCTGTACGTGGGTGTGCCGGGCGGTGAGGTGGGCGCATTCGGCGAGCGGGTGCGGGAAATTAGCTCGACGTTCGCCGAGCTGGTGCACCAGGTGCGCAACCGTCAGCCTCAGCCGGTGCCGCTGCTGACCACAGGTGCGAGCCTGGCGGCCAAGTCCCAGGCCATCGGTTATGCCATGCACATGGACTTCCTCGGCCGCCATGGTGCCAGCCAGGCGCCCCAGCTGGTCAGTGCCTGGACCGCCGACCGCGACCTGACCAACCCGGCGCTGCCGAGCCTGCAGGTGTGCGTGATGCTGACCAAGCTGCAGCTCAACGACCTGCAGCAATCGCTGAAGCTCATCGTCGATGCTGCGCGCAAGACCCGCAGCTCGCCGGGCGACTTCTTCAACGAAATCGCCAGTGCCAGTGCCTACATGAGCCGCGACCCGGGCGCCCTGCGCAAAGGTGCCAACCTGGCCCAGGGCGGGGTGTTGGGCGAATACCTCGATGGCCTGCCGTACCGTAGCAAGTCGCTGGGCATGACCCAGGACCTCTGGCTGTCGCTGTCGGTGGCCGAGCAGGAGGACTTCATCGATGAGCTGGACTCGAAGATCCGCCTGTACGAAACCTTCCACAACGACATGGCCAACTGGGTGCGCTTCGGCAATGCCGAACCGGGCGACGCCCTTTACCGTGTCCCGCTGTCGACGCTGCCGTGATGCTTGGCCTGAACGGGGTGCGCAAGACGCGCGGGCAGGGGGCACAGCGTTACAGCCTGCACATCGACAGCCTGCAGTTGGCTGCGGGTGAGCGTGTGGCGCTGGTTGGCCCCAGCGGTTGCGGCAAGAGCACCTTGCTCGACCTGCTGGCCCTGGTGCTGGCGCCCGATAGCGCCGAGCGCTTCGAGTTGCAGGTGGCTGGCGCCCGGGAAGATATCGCCGGCCTCTGGCGCCAGCGCCAGATCGACCGCCTGGCGGCCCTGCGCAGCAGGCACCTGGGCTATGTGCTGCAGGCTGGCGGGTTGCTGGGGTTCCTGGACGTGCGCCGCAATATCAGCCTGCCCCGCCAGCTGCTGGGCCTGGCCGATGACGGCAGCATCGAACGGCTGGCCGGCGCGTTGGATGTACAGGACCAGTTGGCCAAGAAGCCTGCGGCGTTGTCCCTCGGCCAGCGCCAGAGGGTCAGTTGCGCCCGGGCGCTGGCCCATGCCCCCGGGCTACTGCTGGCTGACGAGCCTACCGCTGCGCTGGACCCGCTCAATGCCGGGCGGGTCATGCAGCTGTTGCTGGGGGAAGCGGCGGCGCGGCGGGTGACCTGCGTGATCGCCACCCATGATGAAGCGCTGGCACGTGATGCCGGGTTGCGCGTACTGCGCATGGCGTGCCAGCGCGACAGCGATGGCGGCGTCACCGCAAACCTGGAGCAGGCCGCCTGATGCGCCCGCTGCTAATTGCCGGGCTGGCCTGGCAGGACTATCGCAACGATGCGCGCCTGTCGGCGTGCAGTGTGCTTGCGTTGGTGGCAGTGATCGCGCCGTTGCTGGTGCTGTTCGGCCTCAAGTTCGGCCTGGTCGGCAGCCTGACCGAGCGCCTGCAGCGTGACCCGGGTGTGCGCGAGGTCATTCCTCTGGGGGGTGGGCGCTTCCAGGCAAGCTTTATCGAAGAGCTGGCGCAACGCCCCGAAGTGGCCTTTGCCATACCGCGTACGCGCCAGATTGCTGCCACCGCCGAATTGCTGCTGCCCGCCCAGGGCCGTGGGGTGACCGTGGAGATGCTGCCGACCGCTGCGGGTGACCCGCTGCTTCAGGGCGTGAAACCGCCTGCTGGCGCAGGCCAAGTGGTGCTCAGCTACACCGCGGCGGAAAAACTCGGAGCCAAGGCCGGCGATACGCTGCAGGCCAGCTTCAGCCGCCAACAGGCGGGCCAGGTGCAGTGGCGCCAGACGCCGCTGCAGGTGTCGGCCGTGCTGCCCTTGTCAGCGTTTGAGCGTGATGGGCTGTTTGCGCCACTGGAATTGCTCGAAGCGGTCGAGAACTACCGCGATGGCCGCGCCGTGCCAGCCCTGGGCTGGCCTGGCGAGGCCGAAGCCGACCAGGGGCAGCGGGTTTACCCGGCGTTTCGGCTGTACGCCCGTGAGCTGAATGATGTCGAGACGCTGCGTCAGTTCTTTGCCGAGCGCCGCTTGCTGGTGTCGACCCAGGCGGCGCAGATCGCCCAAGTGCAGTCGCTGAGCCGCAACCTGGGGCTGGTGTTCTGGATCATCGCCACTCTGGCCGTGGCCGGCGCCGTGGCTGCGGTTGCCGCCGGTGCGGTAGCTGCAGTGGAGCGCAAGCAGCGCGAACTGGCGGTGCTGCGCCTGTTGGGTTTTGGTACGGCGGCGTTGTTGTTGCTGGTGATGCTGCAGGCACTGTTCAGCGGCCTGCTGGCCGCCGCCTTGGCCGCCTTGCTGTACTTGCTGGCCGAATACGGCCTGAACCGGCTGTTCATGCAGACGCCTGGCGAGTTCGCCAGCCATCTGCTGCCCATGCACTACGTCTATGCGCTGACCCTCGTGCTGCTGGCCAGCACCGGCGCCGCCGCCCTGGGTGGCTGGCGGGTTGTGCGTATCGATGCCTGCCAAGGAATCCGTGATGTCTGACCTTCGCATCGGGGCAGCCGCCCTGGTATTGACCGCTCTTGGCCTGGCCGGCTGCTCGCCGGCCGATGGCGACGACCAACCCAAGGCCAGGGCCGAAGCGCCGGCTCAGCCCCAGGCTCATCCCCAGCCCCAGGCAGCTGGCCCAGTGGACACTGGCAAGCTGGACAACCCCAAGCCGCTGCCAGGTGATGTCAGCCTGCCGTTGCCCTGTGGTGGTGAGCTGGTGCTGCGTAGCGTGTACGTGCTGGCCCAGGGCAGCCTGGACGATCGAGAAATCAGCCTTGGCTACCCCTTCAGCGAGGGCGAAGCGGGCTACAAGCAGTCGTTCATTTCCGGCTACCGGCGTGATTTCATCAATGGCCAGTTCAGCCTCGCGGACCTTGCACCGCAGTGGCGCAAAGCCGTGGCCCCGCTGTTGCCCAACGTCGAGGCGGGCAGCCCGCTCAAGCCGATGATGTACTTCATCGGCAAGTACGAAGTAACGGCCCGCCAGTACGCCCAGGTGATGGCCCAGGCGCAAGCGCTGGCCGATGGCGACGTGCAGCCCGCCTGCCAGGCAGACACCAGCCAGGCGGGGCGCTTGCCCAAGGTCAAGCTGTCGCGCTTTGAGGCCGAACGTTTCGCTGCGGTCTACAGCGCCTGGCTGATGAAGCACCACCGCGACCTGCTGCCGGTCAGTGGCCGCGGCAGCAGCGCCGAGGATGGCGGCGTCGGCTTCGTACGCCTGCCCACCGAAGTGGAATGGGAATTCGCTGCCCGTGGCGGCTCGGCGGTTAGCCGCCAGGAACTGGAAGGGCGCCTGTTCCCGCGCAAGGCAGAGGGCGCCGAGGGTGACGGCCCGCTGGCCGACTGGGCGGTGTTCAACCAGGTTGCCGGTGGCACCGGCCAAGCCGCGCGGCTGATGCCCATCGGTACCCGCTTGCCCAACCCGTTGGGGCTGTTCGATGTGATCGGCAACGCGGCCGAGATGGTCCAGGAGTCGTTCCAGTTGGTGCACGCCGGCCGCCGTCAGGGCGCCTACGGCGGCTTTGTGGTCAAGGGCGGCAACTACCTCGAAGGCGAGGGCACGCTGTTCACCGGCATGCGCCGCGAGTACCCGCTGTTCGCGGCCGACGGCACCGAGCAGCGTAACGAAACCACCGGTTTTCGCGTGGCGATCGGTGCCTTGTCGGCGCCGCGTTCGCGCTACCAGGAACTGTTCGATCAATGGCAGAAGGAAGGCCGCCTGGCCAGCCTGACCGACGACATCGACGCCGCCCAGGACCCGACCAAGCGCCTGGACAGCATCATTGCCGCCACCCCAGACCCGCGCCAGCAGGCCGAATTGGGGCTGGTCAACGAAGAGCTCAAGCGCAGCGTCTCGCTGATCGCCCGCCAGCGCGAGGAAGCCGCCGGCAACCTGATCCAGTCTGCCGCGTTGGTGGCTGAAACCATCAACAACTACAACATCCGCCTGACCAACCTGAGCAACACCCAGGCCCAGGCCAAGGCCTCCGGCGACCAGACCAGCGCGCGCATGTATGGCGCGGCCATCGCCAATGGCCGCGCCGCGCTCGATGGCGCGGTGGCGATCTACATCGACAACCTGGCCAGCGGTGCGCGCTACACCGATGCGGTGATACAGGCGCAGTTCCAGCAGGTGAAGGAAGAACTCAATCGCAAACCGGTGCTGGGCAACAGCCTCATGGCCCGCGCCACCCTGTTCGTCCGCCACGTCGGGGAGTACCGCCAGAACCGGCGGGCCGATCCGGCGACGATCCTCAAGGAGCTACTGGCATCGGCGGCCCCTCGGTCCCCCTGACAGCAGCTTCCCATGACCTACCCCGGGAGGCATGACGCCCCCGGTCCGACCCACCCAAGTGAGAAACCTGAACATGTTCAGCCGAAAATCCAAGATCAACGCTTCCCAGGCCCGTACCGCCCTGCTGCTGGCCGCAGGCTTCAGCACCGTGCTGCTCGGCGGCTGCGCCAGCTCGCCTGTGGCCAAGGTCGGTGCCACGACCAAGGTCGAGTACTACCCAAGCTGCTACGAGCCTGTTTCCCACCTGCGTTCCACCGACGGTGACATGACCCGTTCGGTGGCCAGCGGCGCGGTGATCGGCGCACTGGGCGGGGCCCTTACCGGTGCCTTGGTCGACAAGGAAAACCGTGGCCGCAACGCCGCCATCGGTGCTGCCGGTGGCGCCTTGGTGGGTGGGGCCGCTGGTTACTACACCGAGCGCCAGAAGCAGATCAGCGACGACAAACAGCGCATAGCTTCGTACGCCAGCGACATCGACAAGAGCGCGGCTGACCTGGACCGCACCACTGCCTATGCCAAGGCTTCGCAAAGCTGCTACCAGCGTGAGTTCACCAGCCTGATCGAGGGCCGCAAGGCCAACCGCATCAACGATACCGAGGGGCGCAAGCGCCTGGCCGAGATCGTTTCGGGCCTGCAGGAATCGAACAAGCTGCTGACCGCGGTCAACGGCCGCCTGGGTGAAAACCTCGACAACTACACCCAGGCCTACGAGCAAGACCTCAAACAGGTTGGCGTGCAGCGTACCGAGGTGGCTGCGGTAGCCGCGCCTGCTGCAAGCACTGGCAAGAAGGCCGCCGCCAAGAAGGTGAACAAGGCCGTGCCGCAAGAGGCCGTGGCCACTGAGAAGACCCTGCAGAACGCTACCAGCAAGAAGGCCCAGGCCCAGCAGGTGGCCAATGCCGGTGCCGACCAGGTGAACAAGATGTGCCGCAGCCCCGATATGGGTGACTGGGCTCCGGTGCCTTGCCCGAACGTCTGAGTGAACCACGCCTCGCGCCGTGCGCGGCGTATCGCAAGCTTTGCTCGTTCCTGCCGCCCCGTGCAGGAGCGAGCGCAGCTCGCCGTCAGCCTTTTGCCCATGGAAAGTGATTCATGACCGATATCCTGGCCAACCCGCTTGGCAGTACCTCGCAGTTCCTGGCGCGTCAGCGCATCGAGGGGCTGCTCGACAAGCAGAAGTTGTTTGCCGCCATCGACGCCGACCCGGGCATTGTGGGCGCCGGTGTGGTGTTCATCGATGCCAAGTACAACGTCGTGGTGCTGCGTGAGTTTCGACCGATTTGCAGCATCCGGCCCAAGCGCCTGATCCTGCGCGAAATCAACCGCTACGTAACACCTGCCCAGTTCACCGAGCAATTGCAGAACAACCCGCGTGAATCGAAAGTGCTCAAGGAGGCGGGCAATGCGGCCCTGGCCTGCGCCGGCGCGTTCATTTCCTGGTGGGTGGTGTTCAGTGGCACCATCGCCGTACCGTTCACCGCCGGCACCAGTGCAGTGTTGACCTACATCAGCATTGGCGCCGCCGTGTCCAGCGGCTTGCAATGCGTCAATGGCGCCGTGCGCACCGTGGCCGAGGTGGCGGCCCCGGAGTTCAACGACCGGCTCGATGGCAACGAGTACTACACCGCCACCAGCACTGTCCTCGACTACATCGCGCTGATGGGGGTGGGCGTGAGCGGGCTGACTACCGTCAAGTACCTTCAGGTACACAAGGCTGCCACCGGGCGCAGTTGGTATGAGCTGGCCAAAAGCCTCAGCCGCCAGCAGCGCAAGGCGCTCACCGATGAATTGCTGTCGATCCAGAACCCAGCCCTCAAGCCCAAGCTGCTGAAGTTGGAGCAAGCTGCGGGCAACTTGCCCAAACGCTACACGCCGACCCAGATCAGCCATGCCACCAAGACCCTGGTACACGACAGTGTGGGCGCGGTGCTCGGCTTGGCTGGCAGTGGCACGGTGCAGCAAAGCATCGCCATCGGGTTATTCGAGGAGCAGGAGTGATGCTGGGGTTCAGCGATTTTCGCGCCTTTATGGCGCGTTACTTCCCCATCTTCATGCTGGGGTATTTTCTCTGCGTGCTGGCCATCGCGGTGTCGACCGTACTGTGGGTCAGCACTTTTTGGCGGCGTAACCCGGACAGCCCGTTCTACATGATGGCCTGCGCCGCAGTGCTGTCGTTGTTGCTGACGTTCGGCCACTACCTGATGGTTCGAGGGGTCAGCTGGTCACTGTGGGCCACGCTACCGGTGCCCGGTGTTGCCTTGCTGATGGGCTTGAGCCTGATTGGTGCGGGCAGCAACATGCTTGTGCTGGGCTTTGTCCTGGGGTTGCCATTGCTGGCCTTGCTCACGTTCAACAGCACCCGGCACCGGGAAATGCGCCAGCGCCTGGTGGCACTGCGCCAAGCGCGCCAGCAAGGCTAGGCGCCGCCATGGCGTGGCAGCAACACGCTGACCCGCAAGCCGCCGCCCTCGCGGTTGTGCAGCAGCAAGGCACCGCCGTGGCTGCTGGCGATGCGCTGGGCGATGCTCAAGCCCAGGCCATAGCCGCCCGAGGCCTGGTTGCGTGAGCCCTCGCCGCGCACGAACGGGTCGGTGATGGTCGCCAGCAAGGCCGGGGCGATGCCCGGGCCGCGGTCGTCGATATGGATGTACACGCCGGTCAGCGCGGTTTCCAGGGTCACCGACACCTGCCTGGCATAACGCAGGGCATTGGTCAGCAGGTTTTGCAGGCAGCGCTGCAGCAGCAAGGCATCGACCCACAAGGTGCCGCCCTTGCCCTGTACCGGCAAGGGTTCGGCCGGGGTGGCCAGGTCGGCGCACAGGCGTGCCACCAGGCGGTCGAGGTCAACCTGCTGCAGGTTCTGCTGCTCGCCGGCACGCAGGTAGTCGAGCACCTGGCCGATCATGCCGTCCATCTGCGTGATGTTCTGGCGCAGGCGCTCGCGCTGCTCATCGTCGGGCAGGCGTTCCAGGCGCAGGCGCATGCGCGTCAGCGGTGTACGCAGGTCGTGGGACACGGCGGCGAGGAAGTAGGCCTTGTCGTTGAGCATGGCGATCAGGCGTTGTTGCATGGCATTGAACGCCTGCGCGGCCTGGCGTACTTCCTCGGGGCCGTCGAGGGCCAGTGGCGCCTGCTCCAGGTTGCTGCCCAGGCCCCGCGCCGCATCGGCCAGGCGCCGCAACGGGCGCAGGCACAGGCGCACGGCAACCAGGCAGACCAGCAGCACGGCGACAATACGCAGGGCGTACACCCGCAGCAGGTAATCGCTGATCAACACCCAGGCCGACTCACCGCTCCAGCCTTGCAGTTCCTGGCCGTCGATGGTCAGCCAGTGGCCGTCGGCCAGGGGCACGGCGAATTCGATATGGGCCTGGGCGGTGCGCAGGCCGAACAGGCTGCGCCAGACGATTGGCCGGCCCAACTCGTCGGTCAGTTGCACCTTCAACAGGCGAACGTCCTGGGCGTGGCCCAGTTCGTACTTCAGCGCCTGGTGCAGCAGCAGTTCGACCCGGCGCCGCCCGCGGCGCTGGTCGTCTTCGCTGGCGGGCAGTTGCTCGGCGCAGCGCAGGTGGTAATGGGCCGGCACCTTCACGCGGCCTGCGTGGCAGTTGGCCTGGGCAATCAGCGGCGCGCTGCGCGCTGCAATCAGCCGCACGGGCGCCTCCAGCACCTGGGCGAAGCGCACGTCGAACCAGATGCTGCTGGACATCAGCTGGATCACCAAGGTGCCGCTGACCATGATCAGCAGCAACTGGCCAAACAACGTGCGCGGCCAC
Source organism: Pantoea sp. Ap-967 (assembly GCF_011752565.1). GTDB lineage: Bacteria > Pseudomonadota > Gammaproteobacteria > Pseudomonadales > Pseudomonadaceae > Aquipseudomonas. The sequence continues at coordinate 9,423 of NZ_VWXK01000010.1, read as the reverse complement.
AGGCGGCGAAGCCAGCGCATTTCAGCCGTGCGCCTCGGCGCGGGCGATGCTCAGCAGGTAGCCTTCGTTACGGATGGTGAGGATCTGCGCCGCACCGTTGGGTGCGTGGCGCAGTTGCTGGCGCAGGCGGCTGATGCACATGTCCACCGAACGGTCGTCGGGGTGGTGCTCGCGGCCGAATGCGCTACGCGTGAGCTGGTCGCGCGACACCACACGGCCCTTGGCTTCGAGCAGTTCATGCAGAACCCGGTAGTCGGAACGGGGCAGGGTAAGGGCTTCGCCGTCAGGGCGGATCAGCAGGCGCTTGACCGCATCCAGGCTGAAACCGCTGAAGTGCCGTGCCTCGGCGGCAGGCTCGGCATCTTTATCCAGGCGCTGCGGGCGGCGCAGCACGGCCTTGATGCGGGCGATCAGTTCACGCGGCTCGAAGGGTTTGGCCAGGTAGTCGTCGGCACCCACTTCCAGGCCGATGATGCGGTCCAGGGTGCTGCCCTTGGCCGACAGCATGATTACCGCGAGCCCCGGCGTGGCCTGCAGTTGCCGGCACAGGCTCAGGCCATCCTCGCCAGGCAGCATGAGGTCGAGCACCACCAGCTCGACCTTGGCGTTGGCCAATTGCTCGCGCATCTGCTCGCCATCGGCCGCCGCCAACACTGTGTAGCCCGCATCGGCCAGGTAATCGCAGAGAAGTTCGCGGATCTCGTCGTCATCATCGACGACAAGCAGGGTCGTGCTCATCGGGAATACACCTGTAGGGGAGGGCGGCTGGCGCTGGTTACGTTCTATTACATGCCCGTACATGCCGGCCATGGAGCCTGGTGGGCGGATGCCTAGAATCCTAACAAAAAATCATCTGCGAATACGAAGCCTTCCCAAATGAATCATAAACGCATCATCAACGACGTCTCTGGTACTACTCGCGGCGGCAGCCGCCTGCACCCCCTGGCCTTCTGCGTTGCCGTGGCCGTCAGTGGCGCGGCGGTTGCCGCCGACAGCAAGCCCCTGGAGCTGGACGCCACGCAGATCGAGGACAGCGCGCTGGTATCGGCAGATGAAACCGGCCAGCTCGGCTATACGGTGGAAAGCACCCGCAGCTCGACAGGCCTCAAGCTTACGCCGCGGCAAACCCCGCAGTCGGTGACTACCATCACCCGCCAGCAGATGGACGACCGCGCTGTGCATTCCATCGAGCAGGCCCTGGACACCACGCCAGGGGTGAGTTCCAGCAAGTCCGAAGTGGGTGGGCGCACCGACTTCCGCGCCCGCGGTTATTCGATCAGCAACTGGAAGGTCGATGGCCTGCAGTTCCAGGGCGGCTCGGATTTCAATGGCGGCGGCAATGCCCTGAACATGGACCTGTACGAGCGCATCGACATCGTGCGTGGCGCCAACGGCCTGCTCGGCGGCACCGGCGACCCGTCGGCCACCGTCAACCTGATTCGCAAGGCACCCACTAAAACCTTTGGCGGCAGCGCCTATGCCACCTACGGCAGCTGGGACAAGCGCCGCCTGGGCGCCGACCTGAACCTGCCGTTGTCCGAAGATGGCCGCCTGCGCTCGCGCTTCGTGATGACCCAAGGCGACGCCAACTCGTTCCGCGACAACCAGTCCGAGCGCTCGCGCGCGGCCCTGGCCAACTTCGAATTCGACATCGACGATGCCACCACCCTCGGTGCGGGTTACCAGTACGAGTACAACAAGGTGGTTGGCGGTGGCTGGGGCGCCAACATCCCCATCTGGTACCGCGACGGCAGCAAGACCGACCTGCCGCGCAGCACCAACGTGGTGCCGAGCTGGAGCTTTGGCGAGTACACCACCCGCACCGCGTTTGGCTCGCTGCAGCACCGCTTCGACAATGACTGGAGCCTGGACCTGAAAGCGGCCCAGAGCACGTCGGATGTGCTCAACCACCGGGGCCTGGCCAAGGTCAACTCGGCTGGCCGTGGCAGCTATGGCGGCTACTGGGACCAGGATGGCGGTGGCGCGGTGCTCAACGGCTTGCACAGCTCCAGCGACACCACCCAGCAATCGGCCCAGATCGACCTGTCTGGCCCGTTCCAGTTGTTCGGCCGTACTCACCAGGCCATGGTGGGTTACAACGACAGCCGCACCGTGGCCTGGTCGCCGCAGTACACCTGCACCATGGTCGGCGATGGCCGGGCCAGCGCACCGTCGCTGGGCTGCCAGTTCCGCGCCAACAACGGCTTGCCGATCAGCGACTGGCGCAATGGCGTGGACAGCGACTACGACATGATCGCCTCGCGCACCGGCCTGCACAGCAAGACCACCACCCGCCTGCAAGGCATGTACGCCGCTACCCGCCTGAGCATCACCGACCCGCTGTCGGTGATCGTCGGCGTGCGCACCACCGATTACTCGGCAACCACCCGCAGCGTGGCCGGCGTGCGCAGCAACCAGCAGAACAACGGTATCGTCACGCCTTACCTGGGCGCGGTGTACGACCTCAACGACACCTATTCGCTGTACGCCAGCTACACCGACATCTTCAACCCGCAAACCGCCGAAACCGAAAGCGGTACCAAGGTTGAGCCGATTCGTGGGCAAAGCTACGAAACCGGCATCAAGGGCGCCTGGCTGGACGGCCGCCTGAACGCCTCGGCGGCTTATTTCCGCACCAAGCAGGAAAACAAGGCCGTGCTCGACGATGGCCTGACCACGCCAACCGGCGGCGATGCCTACAAGGCCGGCACCGGCCAGGAAACCGACGGTATCGACCTGGAAATCGCCGGCGCCCTGACGCCGAACTGGAACGTATATGCCGGCTACACCTACCTGCACTTCCGCCGTGTCGACAGCGATGGGCGCAGCGACCCATCGCACCTGTTCAAGGCTTCGACCACCTATCGCCTGTCGGGCCCGCTCGATCGCCTGACCCTGGGCGCCGGGGTCAAGGCCCAGAGCAACATCCGTGCAATTTCCAGCCCGGCGGGGCAGCCGGTGAACGGTGTGAGTGCGGGCGCGTCGGACGTGAACTGGTCGGGGTATGCCATCTGGAACGCCATGGCCAAGTACCAGGTAACCGACGACACGGCGGTGAGCCTCAATGTGGATAACCTGTTCGACAAGCATTACTACACCCAGTACGGGTTCTATGCCGGGGCGATCTACGGGGACCCACGCAACATGTCGCTGACGGTCAGCACGGCGTTCTGACCTGATGGGCGCAGGCTGGGGTTAGCGCAGGTTTTCCAAGGCCCAGACGGCTGCGACTACCCGTGAGCGCAGCCCCAGCTTGTGCAGCAGGTGCTTCACATGCACCTTCACCGTGCCTTCGGTAATCCCCAGCTTGTTGCCGATCATCTTGTTGCTAAGGCCGGCGGCAATCATCTTCAGCACCTGCCGCTCGCGCTCGGTCAATTCCTGTGAACTGGCCGGGCTCGGCGGGCGTAGGGCCTGGGCCAGTACGCTGGCAAGCGACGGGCTGACGACCAGCCCTCCCGCCAGTACCTCACGCAGTTGCCCGATCAGCAGCGCTGGCTCCATGTCCTTGAGCAGGTAGCCATTGGCGCCGTAGCGCAGGGCGTCACGCACGTCTTGCTGGGCATCGGACATGGTGAACAGCAGGATAGGCCCGGCATAGCCGTTTTCGCGCAGGCGCTTGAGCGCCGCCACGCCATTGAGTTGCGGCATGTTGTTGTCGAGCACCAACAAGTCCGGCAGCAGTTGCTCGGCCATGGCGCAGGCCTCCAGGCCATTGCCGGCTTCGCCGACCACCACCAGGTCGCTCTCCAGTTCAATCAGCTGACGCACGGCGCGGCGCATCATGGGGTGGTCGTCGGCCAGCAACAGGGTGTAAGGGGCAGCAGCGGTCATGGTGAGGCCTAGGCGTGAGAGTGGCGCAGAAAACCGGGCGAGATGCTGCTCGCGCACGGGCGTCGGCCATTATTCAGCTGCGCACGCAGTGCGTCGCTGGCCGGCTGGAGAGTTGGGAATTTTCCCTGCTCTGCATCAGGTTTTGCAGACAACTTATTTGTCGTTTCAGGGCGGGAAGATGGTTTTCAGCCCGTTTCACGGGCGCCTACCTACAAAGAAGTCGACGGCCGCGAATGCAGCGTCAAAGGATCATGGGATACGCATGCAACTCATTGGTTTACCTGGGTAAACCGGTTTCTCCCTGACCTACCTCCTTGGGGGTAGATGCCTGCTGGGTGCGCCAGGCGAGGGGTGGCACACCTTGATGCAGGTCAATCGTTCGCGCGCATCAGCCTCCTAGCCTGCTGCTGGCACGGTGAGGCTGAGAGGAGTCGAACATGGCCGCCGCCTGATCCTTGCTGATACAGCGGCCATGAACTGCTGCGGCCTGGGCAACCTGCTCATGCTCTGCGGATGCCTCGACCCCGCCGGCTTGCCATTGACCTAGACCAACATCGCCCAACCGTGGGGAAAATGAACATGCGTATTCTCAAGGTAATTGCCCTGCTGCTCGACTACCCCGACAAGGCGTTGGTCGAGGGCTGCCAGGCGCTTTCGACGGCGATCGACAGCGCCGTTGAGATCAACCCGGCGCAGCGCGCCGCCCTGCGCGGCCTACTGGACGATCTGGCCGGCAACGACAGTCCGGCTGTCGTGCAGGCGCGTCATGACCGCCTGTTCAAGGATGGCAGCGGCTTGTCGCTGCTGTTGTTCGAACAGGTGCCGGGCAGCTCACGCGACCGCGCGCATGCCATGGCTGAACTGAAGGCGCGGTACCAGCAAGCCGGCCTGGTAATCGCCGTCGGTGAGCAACCCGACTATATCCCGCTGTACCTGGAGTACCTGTCCACCTGCGATGGCCACACCGCCCAGGAATGCCTGGCCGATGTAGCGCACCTGCTGGCACTGCTGGCGGCCCGCCTGGAAGAGCGCGACAGCCGCTATGCCGCCTGCCTGCGGGCGTTGCTGCAGATTGCCGGGGTCAGCCCGCAACAGGTGATGGAAGCCGCCCGCGAGCGCGTGCTGCAAGAGCTGTGCGATGTGGGCGGGCTACAGGTTGCAGGCGCGGGCTTGCCCAGCCACCCACCGCAAGCCTGAATCAGAAGGTTCCTCTCAAGGTCAGCATGTAATTGCGCGGGTCACCGTAGAAGTTGCCATTCGCGGCACTGGAGACGGTTTGGTAATAGGACTTGTCGAACAGGTTGTTGGCATTGAGCGACACGCTCCAGTGATCATCCACGCGGTATTTCAACAGCGCGTTCCACACGGCGTAGCCACTTTGCTTGTAGTCGAAGGGGATATCCTTCTGGAGGATGTTGCCACTGCCATCCACCCGCACTGTGGTGCCGCTGACATACGTCGCGCTTTGCAGGTCGACCCCGCCGCCCACGGTCCAGTCTGAGAATTCCCCAGGCAGTTGGTAGGTGGTCCATACCTTGAACTGATGCTTGGGCGTGATGGTGCTCAGCGCCGTGCTGTCGGTCTGGTTCTTGTTGTAGTTGTAGACATAGCTGGCCATCAGGTTCCAGTCCTTGCGGATTTCACCCGAGGCTTCCAGCTCGATCCCCTTGCTGATGACTTTGCCCTGGTTCAGGTAGCAGCAGCTGCCGCCATACAGCACCGACGTCCTCGGGTAGTTGGTGTCTTCCACGGCGCCGTCTTCGCGCTTGGTGTAGAACAGCGCGAGGCTGGTGTTCAGGCGGCCATCGAACAATTCACCCTTGATACCCACTTCGGAGGTTTTGCCCGTCAAGGGTTCCAGCACGGCGTTACTGCCCACCGGCCCGAGCATGTAGCTTTGCTGGGGCTTGAAGATCTTCGAGTAACTGCCGTACAGCGACCACTGCTCATCGAGGTCGTAGATGGCGCCGAAGTAAGGCACGAAGCGCGTGGGTTCGCGCATGTCGATGTCGCTTTGCACCACGCCTGCGTTGGTATACACCTGCTGGAAGTGGTAGCGGGCTGCCCGGCCACCCAGAATGACCTTGAGCGGGTCGGCGACCTGCAGCGTCAAGCGCCCGTACAGGCCATATTGCTCCTGGGTGTTGGGGCTGTAGTCACGCGGGGTTTCCAACGAAATGGTGGTGGGTTTCCAGTAGCCAGGGTCGAAGACGTCGATGGGCACGCCGGTGCCGGTGAACACGCCTGCGCCCTGCCAGCGGCTGGTGACGCGCTGGTAGTCGGCACCCAACACGAACTGGTGCTCGCGGCCGAAGGCATCGAAGCTGCCCGACAGGTTGCTGTCGATCAGGTCCTGGCTGGTGGAGTAGACGTTGTAGCTGGCGCGCCACACAGGGCCTGCCAAGGTCGACGGGTTGACGGCATTGCCCGATACCGCTGCCAGCGCCTTGCCGGCATCACGGGTGTTGGTGTACGAGACGTTCAGCTTCCAGTCGTTGTCGAAGTAGTGGTCGAGCTTGGTGAAAATCTCCTGGGAGATGTTGTCCATGTACGACCAGTTCTGCCCCAGGTTGGTGTGCCGCGCCAGGCCGATGTCCTTGCCATTGCTGTAGCGCGGCAGGCCCAGTGCAGAATTGGAGTGGGTGCTTTCGTACATGCCGCCCAGGGTGAGGATGGTCTGTGGGCCGAGGTCTACTTCGAACACGCCGTAGATGGTGGGCTTTTGCGTGGCCAGTTTATCGGTGAAGTATTGCCGGTCGGTATAGGCCGTCACCAGGCGGCCGCGCACATTGCCGCTCTCGGTCAGCGGGCCGGTCACGTCGATTTGCGAGCGGTAGTTGTCCCAGGAGCCGGCGGCGGCTTCGAACTTCAACTGGAAGTCCGACAGCGGGCGTTTGCGTACCAGGTTGATTACGCCACCGGGGTCACCCACGCCGCCGAACAGTGCGCCCGAGCCGCGCAGCACTTCCACGTGGTCGAATTCGACGAGGTTGTACAAACGGCGCGAGTAGAAGCTGGTGGCCACCGATGACAGCGCCATGGGCGCGGCCCCGTCGATCTGGATGCTGTCGATGTTGAAGCCGCGGGAATAGAACTCATAGGTATCGCTGGTGGTTTTCTGCACCGTGACCCCGGGGGCCATTTTCAGTGCGTCCTGCAGGCTGGTGACACTGCGGTCTTCGATCAGCTGGCTGGACAACACCGATACCGATTGCGGCGTGTTGCGCAGGCTGGTGGGGCTTTTCGAGCCCACGCTGACCGCCCCTGTGGTGTAGGAGCCACTGTTCTCGGTCATCTCCCCCATGCCCTGGCCACTGACCAAGGTGCTGCCCAACTCCAGCGCCGTGCCACTCTGGGTGGCAACCGGGCCCAGCACCCAGTTGCCATGGGCCGCCTCGCTGGCACCCAGCCCCGAGCCCTGAAGCAGCACGCCCAGGCCCTGCTGGACGGTATAGTCGCCTTTCAGGGCAAGCGCGTGCTTGCCCTGGGCCAATGCCGGGTCGAACGACAGGTTGATGGCGGCAACCTGGGCAAAGGCATTGAGCGACTGCTCCAGGGTGGCGGCGGGCAGGTCGTAGTGGCGTGCTTGCGCCTGCTGTGCCTGCACGGTGCAAACCGGCAGCGCCACGCTCGCCGCGCTGGCTAGCAGCACGCCACGCAGTGCCAGGGCCAGGCGGGTGATGGGGACGGGGCGGGGTGAGAACGCGGATGACATGTGAATCGAGCTCCATTCGTTTGGCAGGGTCTTTTCCCTGTTTGCCGAAGTGCTCGGAAAAACCCGCAGCCTGATGTTCATTTTTTCTTGCGAAGGTTGCTCAACCCGCAACGACCCGGCGCCAGAACCGGGTAGCCCGCTCGATCTTCACTGGCATCGAGCCTGCCAGTGCATCCAATGCATGGTCGATGTCCTCCAGCTGAAAGACCCCGGACACCTTCAACCCGGCCACCTGGGGTGCACACAGGATCCAGCCGCGCTGATAGCGGGCCAGTTCGGCAACCAGCGCCTGCATCGGCATGCTGCGAACGACCAATTGGCCCCGGGTCCAGGCGCTGGCATCCATCTCGCCCACGGGCAGCCTGGAGCAGCCGTCGAGGCTGATCGCGTACTGTTCACCCGCATTCACCAACTGCTGGCGTATACCTTGGTGAATGACTACCTGGCTTTGCTCGACCGCAAGCCTGGTGTGGCTATCGCCCTGGCGAACAGCGAAAGCAGTGCCCAGTGCCTCCAGGCGCGCCTGGGCCGTGTGCACCCAGAAGCTGCGCCGCCCGGTGGGCGAGCCGCTGTCAGGCCCTGTCTCGATGAAAATCTCGCCTTGCACAAGCGTGACCAGGCGCTGGCTGTGGGTGAAGGCCACGTTCACTGCGCTGTCGGTATTGAGGTGCAGGCGGGAGCCGTCAGCGAGCATCACCGCCCGCCGCTCACCCACGGCGGTGCTGTAGTCCGCCCCCCAGCGCCGAACAAGCCCCTGGCTCTGCCAGCCCATACCGCCAATGAGCACACCGGTGCCCAGCAACTGCAGCAGCCGCCGCCGGCCCAACGGGTGATGCTGCATGCGCTCCAGGGTGGCGTGGGCGACCCCGCCGGGCATGTCCGACAGGCTGCTGAACGTCGCTTCATTGGCCTGCAATGCTTGCCAGGCCGCTTCGTGCAGCGGATGACGCTGGCGCCATTGCAGGCAGCCCTGGACAACCTGCTCGTCGGCATACCCCGACTGCAGGCGAACCAGCCACATGATCGCCTGATCGAGCACGTCGTCTGGTAATTCGGGGCGGGTAGCGCCGCTCATAGGGTGGCGAGATAGCAATGGCGTATCGCCTTTGCCATGTAGCTTTCCACCGACCGCAGGCTGACGCCCAACCGCTCGGCAATGTCCTTGTAGCCCAGCCCATCCAGCCGCGACAGCAGGAAGGCCTTGCGCACCTTGGGCGGCAAGCCGTCGAGCAAGGCGTCTACCTTGGCCAGGGTTTCCAGCAGGATCATCTGCGCTTCGGGCGAGGGCACCAGGGGCTCTGGCAGGTGGGCGATGGCATCCAGGTAAGCCCGTTCCACACGGTCACGGCGCGTGCGGTCGATGACCAATGCCTTGGCGATGGTGCTCAGCCAGGCCCGAGGCTGGTTGACGTCCTTCAGGCGCTCGGGTTTGCCGAGGACTTTGACGAAGGTGTCCTGGGCGAGGTCCGCGGCATTATCCCCTTGGCGCAGGCGTTTGCGTAGCCAGTCGACAAGCCAGGCGTGGTGCTCGGTGTAGAGGGCTTGGATGTCGGCTGGGGCTGAAGGCGGGGCGGTTGGTGAGAACACGGCGGGCCTTGGGGTTGGATGCGGATGAGAATTTTTCGCAATGCTATATGGAGGGGCGTGGGGATGACAAGCGGGGAGGGATACGGGTTGATATTCGTTTAATACCTTGGACCCATGCGAATTCGTAGACAGCACTACGGTATCGCCAAATTGGCTATATGTAAGCGATCCATAAACCCCACCCGTTAAATGAAGGACGGGGAAATCATGTATTCGAGTCGGGCACCTGCCCCGCTTGAGTCTTTAACCCGAACAACTGGTCAGCTAGCTGTCGGCCTCGCTCCAGC
>NZ_VWXK01000109.1 GCF_011752565.1 Pantoea sp. Ap-967 | reverse complement strand
CTTGCGGCCTGCAGGGGTTTGAGCGATATCCCACTGACCGGCAGGACGCCCACCTTTACGCACCCCGACGATCGAATTACGCGAGCCGATATCGAGGCCAACCCAAACACTCATCCTTCCCTCTCCCAAGCGAGTTAGGTAACAATGGCCTCCGGTTCCCCGACCTCGAACTTCATGCGGCTGCAACCTTGTAATGCGAAGTCCGACTTGTCGGCTTCTCGATACTCTTCGCAGTGGGCAATGAGGCGGGGGGCCTCTCTACATACAAGGTCAG
>NZ_VWXK01000108.1 GCF_011752565.1 Pantoea sp. Ap-967 | reverse complement strand
TCGCGGCACATGATGCCGGGGCTGCTTTGCAGCCCTTCGCGAGCTGCGCTCGCTCCTACCAGGTTCATCGTCCGTGCTTGAAAATGCGATCTGCAAACACCGGCGCAGCCTTGGTCTGCTGCTCAGACACCCATCTGCAGGCCGACGCCGCCCCGGTAGGAGCGAGCGCAGCTCGCGATGGGGCGCGCAGCGGCCCCAGGGTTACAGCTTCGCGGCACATGATGCCGGGGCTGCTTTGCAGCCCTTCGCGAGCTGCGCTCGCTCCTACCAGGTTCATCGTCCGTGCTTGAAAATGCGATCTGC
>NZ_VWXK01000107.1 GCF_011752565.1 Pantoea sp. Ap-967 | reverse complement strand
CATTCGCCGAAAATTCGCATTTCGCTCAATTAAGAGCAGAACTCACAAATTTTACCTTAGCCTGATTTCCAGCAGTGAAACTGGTCATCAGTCTATTTCTATCACATATCCGAATTTTTAAAGAACGGTCTGACAAAAGCCAGAAATCAACATTCACAAGGAATGCTCATTTCTGAGTTCTGATCAGCAAATGAATCAAGCAATTCGTGTGGGAGCTCATCAGCAGGCTGATGTCGTCGATTAAGGAGGTGATCCAGCCGCAGGTTCCCCTACGGCTACCTTGTTACGACTTCACCCCAGTCATGAATCACACCGT
>NZ_VWXK01000106.1 GCF_011752565.1 Pantoea sp. Ap-967 | reverse complement strand
GCATTCGAAGCTGCCTGCTTGAGCGCCTGAGCCGCTCTGTTGATTATCTTGGGGCCACCTCCTGATAGCTGGCGGCCCCCCGAAATTCGGGTTGGGGGCGCTAGACCCAGCCAGGAGCAAAAATGCTGTGAGGACGGAAATCGCGAAAGATCAGCACCTATCTCACCGGCCAGAACCAACGCGGTATCCACTCCAATCGTGGGTATGGCCGTTAAATCCACACCCAGGACCCGCCACAGCGCCTGATGCAAGGTTGCTTGATCAGCTGTGTTTCGATGGGGGCTTCGCAGTACTTTGCGAGGCTCTTTTGGCTTTTCTT
>NZ_VWXK01000105.1 GCF_011752565.1 Pantoea sp. Ap-967 | reverse complement strand
ACGCGGATTACGCGACCTTCCGGGCTGTATTGATATTGGGTGCTGCGGCCCAGTGAGTCCTGCTCCCATAGCAAATTGCCGTGAGTGTCATAGCCGTAGCGCTGGGTGCGCTTTGCGCCATCGGTGATTTGGACGGGTAGCGCCCAGTGGCGCAAGTAGCTGATCTGCTCACTGCGTCCTAGAGGGTCATGCGTTTCGATCAGGCGGCCGATATCATCGTAGCTGTAGCGCCATTCGCCTCCTTTCGGGTCGATACTCTTTAGTAGTTGTCCGGCGACTATCTCCTCTTGCCAACAGTTACCAAGCGGGTCGATGTACTTATACACCTCGTACATCGGTCCCCAGTAATAGCGGCTCTGTCGGCCGAGGCTG
>NZ_VWXK01000104.1 GCF_011752565.1 Pantoea sp. Ap-967 | reverse complement strand
TATAAGGAAGGCTATGCGGCCATCCTGAAGGGAGCGCGCTGACCTGGTAGGAGCGAGCGTAGCTCGCGATGGGGCGCGTAGCGGCCCCATGGCCTCAGCTTCGCGGCACATGATGCCGGGGCTGCTTGGCAGCCCATCGCGAGCTGTGCTCGCTCCTACCGGGGGTCCACCGTCAACGGATGAAACGGGGATTGCTGAGTACCGGCAACCAGTCGCGGAATCTCGTCCGTTGGGCGGTATTCATGGCCTGGAAGGGTTGGGGTGGGCGCCGGTGTATCCGAGCTACAAGGACGGCTATGCGGCCATCCTGAAGGGAGCGCGCTGACCTGGTAGGAGCGAGCGTAGCTCGCGATGGGGCGCGTAGCGGCCCCATGGCCTCAGCTTCGCGGCACATGATGCCGGGGCTGCTTTGCAGCCCA
>NZ_VWXK01000103.1 GCF_011752565.1 Pantoea sp. Ap-967 | reverse complement strand
AATCTTTTTGACTATCAGTCCGTACTCACAAGCACCCACACGAATTGCTTGATTCGATTTGTTAAAGAGCGTTTGGTTAAGAGCTTTTCGTCTCAACCGAGGCGCGCATTCTACGCTTTCCTCATTTTCTGTCAAGCGTTTATTTTGAAGTTTTTTGCGAGAAACTCGTTTAGCTTCAAACACTTGACTCGCTGCGATCTCTCGTAGCGGGAGGCGAATCATACAGCGTTTTGACACGCTGTCAACACTCATCTCAACCGCTAGCGATCTTTCGATCGAAGCCCTTTCAGTGATCTATTAACAAGCTAACTCGTTGAATTTCAAGGAGTTTGTTGTTCCGATGTCGCTGGAAGTGGGGCGCATTATAAGGGGATTCGGAGGGGCGTCAACCTTTAATTTCAAGAAATTGAAATATAGGAGGAAA
>NZ_VWXK01000102.1 GCF_011752565.1 Pantoea sp. Ap-967 | reverse complement strand
GATAATCTTTTTGACTATCAGTCCGTACTCACAAGCACCCACACGAATTGCTTGATTCGATTTGTTAAAGAGCGTTTGGTTAAGAGCTTTTCGTCTCAACCGAGGCGCGCATTCTACGCTTTCCTCAGAGCCTGTCAAGCGTTTATTTTGAAGTTTTTCGAAAATTTCGTTTCACTTCAGACACTTAACTCGCTTCGATCTCTCGTCGCGGGAGGTGAATAATACAGCATTCAAAAACGCTGTCAACCACCTTTTTACCACCACCGGCCGGCCATTCAGCCTACCAGGAGAAGCGATAGCTTCTACTTAAAGACAAAACCCCTACCTGCTCGCGCAGATAGGGGTTTTGCGAAATGAATCTTGACGATGACCTACTCTCACATGGGGAAACCCCACACTACCATCGGCGATGCATCGTTTCACTACTGAGTTCGG
>NZ_VWXK01000101.1 GCF_011752565.1 Pantoea sp. Ap-967 | reverse complement strand
CGCTTCGGGGTTCCCTCGCTCCGGCCTTGCTCCCGGGAGGACCGCGCTGCAGGCCCCATCCTGGGGCCCAGCGCTTGACGGGCATCCATGCCCGTCACCTCCCTCCGCAAGGCCTACGCTCGGCCTCCTAAGGTCGCAATCTGCGTTTGCTGAGCTACCGTGCGCTTAGAAGCAAAAGCAAAAGCAAAAGCAAAAGCAAAAGCAAAAGCAAATTCAATCCTGTAGGAGCGCAGCTCGCGAACACCGGCAAAGCCGGTGCCATCCACCGCGTCGCCTGCTTGGCAGCTAAAGCCGCTCCTTGCCTTGCTTTTGCTTTTGCTCTTGCTTCTAAACGCGCAATAGCTCAGGCAACACCAATCGCGACCTCAGGAGGCCGAACGGAGGTCTTGCGGAGGGAGGTGACGGGCATGGATGCCCGTCAAGCGCTGGGCCCCAGGATGGGGCCTGCAGCGCGGTCCTCCCGGGAGCAA
>NZ_VWXK01000100.1 GCF_011752565.1 Pantoea sp. Ap-967 | reverse complement strand
GGGCGAACGCAGCACCTGCGCCTCGATCATCCCATGCAGGGTCTGCTCAAGGTCGTAAGCGACCGCCGTGTCGTTGAATTCCACCAGTACCCGCTGGCGCTCCTCGGCCTGCAACACCGGCAGGCGCTGCAGCAACAGCTCCGGCTCCTGCTCCAACGCCGCAACCATGGCCTCCAGCACCTGGTTCATCTGCCCGCAGATACGCGCCGCGCCGACCTCGGCCGGGGTCATGGCGACCAGGCGGAAGCCTTCGCCGGTATCATCCACGTTCAGCCCCAGCGGATAGTTGCTGCGCTCCTGGCTTTCCAGGGTGGAGATGCCCTCGGTCGCCTGCTTCTGGCTGGCGGTGGCCTGGCTGCTGTGGCGGTAGTTGAGCATCGCACTGAACAGTGGCAATGGCGCCGCCACGCCGCTGCAGCGCTGGGCCAGGGCCAGCGAGGCGTGCTCATGGGCCAGCAGCGCGCTCAGGCGCTGGTGGGTGGCATGGGCAGCGTCGCGCAGGCTGACGCCCGCCAGGT